>NZ_NKEZ01000003.1:0-1908839 GCF_002223345.1 Burkholderia sp. AU16741 | reverse complement strand
TGGGGACTAGATCCCCTTGAAGGGTCGTTCGAGACCAGGACGTTGATAGGTCAGGTGTGTAAGCGCAGTAATGCGTTCAGCTAACTGATACTAATTGCCCGTAAGGCTTGATCCTATAACAAGTCTGTCTCGATGCCCGTTAGCGCTTTAGCGCTTACGGACATCGAGCGTCGAGTGCGAGGCACTCGACGTGCGACGGTTGAAGTACCGCGTACGTGTGAGATACAGCTCACAACCCAACTAAATTACTGCTTCTTCCCAGATTGGTTGTGCTGCGAAGCCAGCACAACAACCCCCTTTGCCTGATGACCATAGCGAGTCGGTCCCACCCCTTCCCATCCCGAACAGGACCGTGAAACGACTCTACGCCGATGATAGTGCGGATTCCC
This sequence comes from Burkholderia sp. AU16741, assembly GCF_002223345.1. Classification (NCBI taxonomy): domain Bacteria; kingdom Pseudomonadati; phylum Pseudomonadota; class Betaproteobacteria; order Burkholderiales; family Burkholderiaceae; genus Burkholderia; species Burkholderia sp. AU16741. The sequence continues at coordinate 1,908,450 of NZ_NKEZ01000003.1, read as the reverse complement.
GTGTGAAAGTAGGTAATCGTCAGGCTCCCTTAGCCAGAAACCCCCGCCCGACAAGGCGGGGGTTTTTGCATTTCAGCGTCCTAAAAAGCATACGGCGAAGCGCCCCCATTCCTCGTAACCCAACAGCGTGCACACGCCAGATCAGATCATCCGCGCTCCTGCTGCCCAGCCTTCCTCCGGAACGAAGCTCCGCGATTTGATACGATCGAAGTGTCGTCGACGAGGGCATCTGTCGATGATCGTGTTCGAACGGGGCTTGATGGAGAGGGGCGGGGAATGAATATCGGCGACGCGTCGCGCGAATCCGGAGTCAGCGCCAAAATGATCCGGTACTACGAACAGGTTGGCCTTCTTGCGCCGAGCAAGCGTACCGATGCCGGCTACCGCATCTACGGCGCGGACGAAATCCATATCCTGCGGTTCATCCGCCAGGCGCGCCGACTCGGCTTTCTCGTGGAGGACATTCGCAAGCTGCTGATGCTCTGGCAGGATCGCTCACGCGCCAGCGCCGAAGTGAAATCGATCGCACTTGAGCACGTGGCCGAACTCGACAAACGCATCGCGGAGTTGAGCGACATGCGCGACACGCTGGCCGATCTGGCCGCGCACTGTCATGGTGACGGCCGGCCTGAGTGCCCGATTTTGGCGCGCTTGGCCGACGCCGCTATTGAACCAAATTAGTGCGTGCGCTCGAGCCTCAAAATGTGCTCAGGCCGAATATGATTATAAATCAAAGGGTTATATGCGGTTCAATCGTCGCCATTCCAAATTGGAATGGTCTCCATGCAAGTTTTTCACTGGCATCTTGGTGCGGCGTCGCTATAATTCGGGATAACCCTATACGGGAAATCCCTGAATCTCGATTCACCAGGGGTCCCTCTTCCTTGGAGAACGTCATGATCGCCTACATCGTCGAAAAGCTGAGCAACTGGTTCGAATCCGCAGAACGTGAGCGCCGTGAGGCTTACCTCGCCACTTCGTCGGACATCGTCCAGCTCGAGAGCCGCATCCGCTCGCTCGAAACCAACGGCTACTCGCTGTAATCGGAGTCACCGTCAGTGCCGCGCGGCACCGAGCGATAAGCAAGCCCCGTATTGACGGGGCTTTGTTTTTTGTGCGCCGGATCTGGCGAAATCATCGGTGCAGCGCTATGGTGTGGACCTGCTTTTCCTTGTGAAGGACACGATCATGGGTTTGCGTTTCGATGTGCGTCGCAGTGCCCGCGCGCGTCTCGTTCTGGGTGCGGTCGTGCTCGTCCATGGCCTCGCGGCCGGTGCCGCGACGTCGTCCAGGCCACTGGTTCTCGATACGCAGCGCGGTATCCAGGACGGCAAGGGTGGGTTGGTGTTGCAGACGGCCCCGTTATCGCAGGAACCGATCGTCGAGCCGGCCGGCATGCGGGCTCCGGCCGGGCAGGGGCCGAACACGTCGGTTCCGCTGTTCGTCGCGCCGTATATCAACGTTCCCGCGTGGGGCGGGCAGCCCACCAACCAGCCGAGGCTCGCGCCCCGGCCGTAGCCGTAACGACCGTCGCCCGGTCAGTTTCCGCGGTGCTCGATTTGAAACCGGGCGCCGCTATCCTGTCCCAGCTTCTCGACCAGGTACGGCAATACCTCGTTCATGCTCTGAGCGAGCGTATACGGGGGATTCAGGATGAACATCCCGCTGCCGTAGAGGCCCAGTCCGTCGGCCGGCGGATTCGACACCGTCAGCGTCAGGTGCAGCCAGTTGTTCGGCTGCAGGCGTTTCAACTGCTCGGGAAAGCGCTGCGATTCCGTCCGCGCGACCTGCGGATACCAGATCGCATAGCAGCCGGTCGCGAAACGCTTCAGGCATTCCGTCACGCAGCTCACCGTGCGCGCGTAATCCTTCTTGTCCTCGTAGGACGGATCGATCAGCACGAGTGCGCGCCGCGGCGGCGGCGGCAGCAACGCCTTGATACCCTCGAAACCGTCGCCGGCGAAGATCATCGCGCGTCGCCCCGCATCGCGGAAATTGTGGCGCAGCACATCGATTTCCGTCGTGTGCATTTCGAACAGGCGCATACGGTCCTGCTCGCGCATCGACCGCCATGCGATGTACGGGGAGCCCGGATAGAAGTGCAGTTCGCCGTCGTCGTTCAGCGCGCGGACTTCGTCCACATAGTCGCCGAGCGCCTCCGGCAGGCTCTTTTCGTCCCACAGCCGGCCGATGCCGGTATCGAATTCCGACGTCTTCGCTGCATAACCGTCGCGCAGCGAGTACACGCCGGCGCCCGCGTGCGTATCGATGTACCAGTACGATTTGTCTTTCTTGTTCAGGTAGCGCAGCAGCTGGACGACGACGGCGTGCTTGAGCACGTCCGCGTGGTTGCCTGCGTGAAAACCGTGACGATAACTGAGCATGGCTGGCTGCCTGAAACGAAAGGTGAATCGATGAAAGCGGTCGATCGGGCGCGGCGGTGAGGCCGGGCGCCGATGCGGCCGCGTATTGTACGCGAGTGGCCGCGCGTCGCCTCACACGTATGCGTCGCCGACCACTGCCTCGATGCGTTGTTTCACATCCGGCGTCAGCTTCGCCGCAACGTCGAGCGCGCGCATGTTGTCGCCGACTTGGTCGACCCGCGATGCGCCCGTGATGACCGAACTCACGCGCGGATTCGCGAGCACCCAAGCGATGGCCAATTGGCCGGTACTGCAGCCGAGCTCGGCCGCGATCTCGCCGAGCCGTTCGACGATGTCGTTGGCGGCCCGATCGGTCAGGCGTTCGCGCATCCAGTCGTAGCCCGGCAACTGCGCGCGGCTACCGGCCGGCACGCCGTTGCGATACTTGCCGGTGAGCAGACCCGAGGCCAGCGGGCTCCAGGTCGTGAGGCCGAGGCCGTAATCGTCGTAAAGCCGCGCATATTCCTGCTCGACCCGCGTGCGGTGGAACAGGTTGTACTGCGGCTGTTCGACGACCGGCTTGTGCAGATGGTGGCGCTCGGCGATCTCGCACGCTGCACGGATCTCGTCGGCGCTCCATTCCGACGTGCCCCAGTACAGCGCCTTGCCGCGCACGATCATGTCGCTCATCGCCCAGACGGTTTCCTCGATCGGCGTATGCGGATCCGGGCGATGGCAATAGACCAGGTCGACATAGTCGAGCTGCAGCCGGCGCAGCGAGCCGTCGATTGCGTTCAGCAGGTACTTCCGGTTCAGCGTGTGATACTGGTTCGGGGCTTCCGCGAGCCCCCAGAAGAACTTCGTGGACACGATATAGCTGACGCGCGGCCAGTCGAGCGACTTGAGCGCGTGGCCCATGATTTCCTCGGACTTGCCGCCGGCGTAGACCTCGGCGTTGTCGAAGAAATTGACGCCCGCGTCGCGTGCCGCGGCGAGGCATTCGCGCGCGACCCGCTGGTCGACCTGGTTGCCGTACGTCACCCACGAACCGAGCGAAAGCGCGCTGATCTGCAGGCCGGAGCGGCCTAGCCGTCGATAGTGCATGAGACTCTCCTGCTGAACGGAACCGACCTTAAGCTTAGACGTTTTGCGCACGAACGGCGGGGCCGATCGTGCACAATGACGGCTGGCCCGCCGCTGCGATGTCGTGCTGAACGCGGATGCGGCGGGCGCGTGTTTTATCGATCCGATAACGGGAGGAGACGGACATGGCAGCAGATCTGAGCGGCAAGACCGCAGTCGTCACGGGCGCCGCGAGCGGCATCGGCAAGGAAATCGCGCTGGAGCTGGCCAAGGCCGGCGCGGCCGTCGCGATCGCCGACCTGAACCAGGACGGCGCGAACGCGGTCGCCGACGAGATCGTCAAGGCGGGCGGCAAGGCGATCGGCGTCGCGATGGACGTGACCAATGAAGACGCCGTGAACAGCGGCATCGACAAGGTGGCCGAGGCGTTCGGCTCGGTCGACATCCTCGTGTCGAACGCCGGCATCCAGATCGTCAATCCGATCGAGAACTACTCGTTCGCCGACTGGAAGAAGATGCAGGCGATCCACGTCGACGGCGCGTTCCTGACGACGAAGGCCGCGCTCAAGCACATGTACAAGGACGATCGCGGCGGCGTCGTGATCTACATGGGCTCGGTGCACTCGCACGAGGCGTCGCCGCTGAAGTCGGCCTACGTGACGGCCAAGCACGGGCTGCTGGGTCTCGCGCGCGTGCTGGCGAAAGAAGGCGCGAAGCACAACGTGCGCTCGCACGTGGTGTGTCCGGGCTTCGTGCGCACGCCGCTGGTCGACAAGCAGATTCCGGAGCAGGCGAAGGAGCTCGGCATCAGCGAAGAGGACGTGATCAAGAAGGTGATGCTGGGCAACACGGTCGACGGCGTGTTCACGACGGTGCAGGACGTCGCACAGACGGTGCTGTTCCTGTCGGCGTTCCCAAGCGCCGCGCTCACCGGCCAGTCGTTCGTCGTCAGCCACGGCTGGTTCATGCAGTGACGCGGGTGCGGGCGGTGTCGCCGCCCGTCGCGCTGGACGGCACAAAAAACGCGCTCCGTGGAGCGCGTTTTTCATGTCGGCAGGGCGGGGCCGGTGACAGCCGCCGCCCGGTGCAGCTTTACTTCAGGACCGCTGCGACCGCGTTGGCGACCGCGTCGAGGTTGCGCGTGTTCAGCGCGGCGACGCAGATCCGGCCCGTGCCGACCGCATAGATGCCGAACTCGTCGCGCAGGCGATCGACTTGTGCCGAGGTCAGGCCCGAATACGAGAACATCCCGCGCTGCGCGTTGATGAAGCTGAAATCGCGATCGACGCCGCTTGCCTTCAGGCGCTCGACGAGACCATTGCGCATCGCACGGATGCGATCGCGCATTTCGCCGAGTTCCTGCACCCACGAAGCATGCAGTTCCGGCGACGCGAGCACCGCTGCGACCACCGCGCCGCCGTGGGTCGGCGGGTTCGAGTAGTTCGTGCGGATCACGCGCTTCAGTTGCGACAGCACGCGCGTGGCTTCTTCCTTGCTCGACGTGATGATCGACAGCGCGCCGACGCGCTCGCCGTACAGCGAGAACGACTTCGAGAACGACGACGACACGAACGCGTTCAGGTCGGCCGCGGCAAACAGGCGCACGGCAGCGGCATCGGCTTCGATGTTCTCGCCGAAGCCCTGATAGGCCATGTCGAGGAACGGCACGAGGTTGCGCGCCTTCACGACTTCAACGACCTGTTGCCATTGCGCTTCGGTCAGGTCCACGCCGGTCGGGTTGTGGCAGCACGCGTGCAGCACGACGACCGTGCCGGCCGCGTAGCCGTTCAGCGCCGACAGCATGCCTTCGAAGTTCACGCCGTGGGTGGCTGCGTCGTAGTAAGGGTACGCGACGACCTCGAAGCCGGCCGCTTCGAACAGCGCGCGGTGGTTTTCCCAGCTCGGATCGCTGATCGCGACCTTCGCGTTCGGGTTCAAGGTGCGCAGAAAATCGGCGCCGATCTTCAGCGCGCCCGTGCCGCCCAGCGCCTGGGCCGTGACCACGCGGCCTGCCGCGATCAGCGGCGAGTCGTTGCCGAGCAGCAGCTTCTGCACGGCCGCATCGTAGGCGGCGATCCCGTCGATCGGCAGGTAGCCGCGCGGCAGGCCGGCCTCGACACGCGCCTTCTCCGCGTCGCGCACCGCGCGCAGCAGCGGAATCTTGCCGTCTTCGTTCGTGTACACGCCGACGCCGAGGTTGACCTTGGTCGGACGCGCATCGGCGTTGAAGGCTTCGTTCAGGCCCAGGATCGGGTCGCGGGGAGCAAGCTGGACAGCGGAGAAGAGCGACATGATGATTCGGCAGTAGTGAAAAGAGGGTCAGGCTTTCAACCGGCGGGGCGGGCGCGGTGAACCGCGCCTGCGGCGCGACGCCGGAAAGCGCAGCAGCCTGACATTGTAGCGAATTCGTGCTGACGGGGGCGGTGATTCCGTCGCGATGAGGGCGGCGAATCGCGATTCCGGGCGGCCGTCGCGCGTCAGGAGCCGACAGCAGTTCGCGCGGCCGCGAAGCGCTAGAATGCTTTCTTTGCCCTTGCTCCGGCCGCATTCCATGTCCGAACATCATGCCGAAGTCGGCGACGCGCTCGACGAATCCAAATTCGTCACTTTCGAAGGGTCGCCGTTCCAGCTTTACCAGCCCTATCCGCCCGCGGGCGACCAGCCGACCGCGATCGACACGCTCGTCGAAGGCGTCGGCGACGGCCTTGCCTTCCAGACGCTGCTCGGCGTAACCGGCTCGGGCAAGACCTTCACGATGGCCAACACGATCGCGCGGCTCGGCCGCCCGGCGATCGTGTTCGCGCCGAACAAGACGCTCGCGGCGCAGCTTTACGCGGAGTTCCGCGAGTTCTTCCCGCGCAATGCGGTCGAGTATTTCGTCTCGTATTACGACTACTACCAGCCTGAGGCCTACGTGCCGCAGCGCGACCTGTTCATCGAGAAGGATTCGTCGATCAACGAGCACATCGAGCAGATGCGGCTGTCGGCGACGAAGAGCCTGATGGAGCGCCGCGACGTGGTGATCGTCGCGACGGTGTCGGCGATCTACGGTATCGGCAATCCGTCCGAATACCACCAGATGATCCTGACGCTGCGCACCGGCGACAAGCTCGGCCAGCGCGACGTGATCGCGCGATTGATCGCGATGCAATACACGCGCAACGAGCAGGATTTCCAGCGCGGCACGTTCCGCGTGCGCGGCGACACGATCGACATCTTCCCGGCCGAACACGCGGAAATGGCCGTGCGCGTCGAATTGTTCGACGACGAGGTCGAGACGCTGCACCTGTTCGATCCGCTGACCGGGCGCGTGCGGCAGAAGATTCCTCGCTTTACCGTGTACCCATCGTCGCACTACGTGACGCCGCGCGACACCGTGATGCGCGCGGTCGAGACGATCAAGGACGAACTGCGCGAACGGCTCGAGTTCTTCCATCGCGAAGGCAAGCTCGTCGAGGCGCAGCGCCTCGAGCAGCGCACGCGCTTCGATCTCGAGATGCTGCAGGAGCTCGGCTTCTGCAAGGGCATCGAGAACTATTCGCGGCACTTCTCGGGCGCGGCGCCCGGCGATCCGCCGCCGACGCTCGTCGACTACCTGCCGCCCGATGCGCTGATGCTGCTCGACGAATCGCACGTGCTGATCGGCCAGCTGAACGGCATGTACAACGGCGACCGCGCGCGCAAGGAAAACCTCGTCAATTACGGATTCCGCCTGCCGTCGGCGCTCGACAACCGGCCGCTGAAGTTCCCCGAGTTCGAGCGCAAGATGCGCCAGGTCGTGTTCGTGTCGGCGACGCCGGCCGACTACGAGAAGCGCGTGACGGGGCAGATCGCCGAGCAGGTCGTGCGACCCACGGGCCTCGTCGATCCGGAAATCGAAGTGCGGCCGGCGAGTTCGCAGGTTGACGACGTGCTCACCGAGATCAACGCGCGCGTGAAGGCCGGCGAGCGCGTGCTGATCACGACGCTGACGAAACGCATGGCCGAACAGCTGACCGAGTTCCTGGCCGACCATGGCGTCAAGGTGCGTTACCTGCACAGCGACATCGATACGGTGGAGCGCGTCGAGATCATCCGCGATCTGCGGCTCGGCACGTTCGACGTGCTGGTCGGGATCAACCTGCTGCGCGAGGGCCTCGACATTCCCGAAGTGTCGCTCGTCGCGATTCTCGATGCGGACAAGGAAGGCTTCCTGCGCGCCGAGCGCTCGTTGATCCAGACGATCGGCCGCGCCGCGCGGAACGTGAACGGCAAGGCGATTCTCTATGCCGACAACATGACCGAATCGATGAAGCGCGCGATCGGCGAAACCGAACGGCGCCGCGCGAAGCAGATCGCCTACAACGAAAAGATGGGCATCACGCCGCGCGGCGTCGTGAAGCGCATCAAGGACATCATCGACGGCGTCTACAACGCCGACGACGCGCGTGCGGAGTTGAAGGAAGCGCAGCAGCGCGCGAAATTCGAGGACATGTCGGAAAAGCAGCTCGCGAAGGAAATCAAGCGTCTCGAGAAGCAGATGGCCGATTACGCGAAGAACCTCGAATTCGAGAAGGCCGCCGCGACCCGCGACCAGCTTGCCGTGCTGCGCGAACGCGTGTTCGGCGCGAACGTGGGCGACCACATCAGCGGCGGCCGGTAAATCTTTCCAAACGTCACCGTATCCTTTTGGTAAAGCGCCTGTAAGCCTTGTCGAATCAGGGGTTTACGGCGCTCTCCGTTTGTTCCGAAACTGGTTCAGTGCTAAACTTCGCATGTATTGAGAATAGTTCGCATTAACGTTCTTCGTCGCGTTAGTGTTTCCAGCGGGCGGCCGGCGGCGGCCCGCGTTTCGTCAAGATAGTCAGACAAATAACAAGGAGTGTCCATGTTGGGTTCTTCGTTCATCCGCACGACGGTTGCGGTAGCGGCGGCGCTGGCCGCGATGTCCGCCTCGGCTGCCGAGTATCCGATCGGCAAGCAGCAGATCCAGGGCGGCATGGAAATCGGCGCGGTGTATCTGCAGCCGATCACGATGGACCCGGAAGGCATGATGCGCAAGGCGTCGGATTCCGACATCCACCTCGAGGCCGACATCCATGCGGTCAAGAACAACCCGACCGGTTTCGCCGAAGGCGACTGGATGCCGTACCTGCAGGTCACGTACAAGCTGACGAAGCAGGGCGACACGAAGTGGAAGGCCGAAGGCGACCTGATGGGCATGGTCGCGAGCGACGGCCCGCACTATGGCGACAACGTGAAGCTCGCCGGCCCGGGCAAGTATCACCTGACGATGGTCGTCAAGCCGCCGATGCAGTCCGGTCACATGGCGTTCGGTCGCCACGTCGACAAGGAAACGGGCGTGGGCCCGTGGTTCAAGCCCATCACGCTCGAATACGACTTCCCGTTCGCCGGTATCGGCAAGAAGGGCGGTTACTGATCGGTGGCATTACGAACGGCGCGCTTCGGCGCGCCGTCGGCGTAGAGAACCCAGAATGAAAATTCCCCAGAAAATCGTTGCCGCAGCCGCTGCGCTGTGGCTTGCCGGCGCGGCGCAGGCGGCCGATCTGCCGACCTTCAAGCTCGAGATGACGGACGGCAAGCTGAATCCCGCGCGCATCGAAGTGCCGGCCGGCCAGCGTTTCAAGATCGAGATCAGGAACACCGGCAAGGGCGCCGCCGAATTCGAGAGCGTGCAACTGCGCAAGGAGAAGGTGCTCGCGCCGGGCGCCGATTCGTTCGTGGTCGTCGCCCCGCTGTCGCCGGGCGAATACAAGTTTTTCGACGATTTCCACCAGCAGGCACAGGGCGTGATCGTCGCGAAGTAACGCGTTTTATCTGCGCGCGGGCGCGCCAGTCCCTTGCCCCGAGCGTCAGGAGGTATCGATGGGTCAGATCTTGTTCATCGTCTGGCGGGAGAGCGTCGAAGCGCTGCTCGTCGTCGGCATTCTCTATGCATGGCTGAAAAACGGCGACGACGACGCGCGCCGCGGCCTGCCTTTCCTCTGGGCCGGCGTCGGCGTCGGCCTGCTGATGGCCGTCGGCCTCGGCGCCGCGCTGGTCGGGTTCACCGAAGTGTTGTCCGGCGACGCGCAGGACTATTTCCAGACGGCGATGGTGCTGATCGCGTGCGTGCTGATCGTGCAGATGGTGCTGTGGATGCGCCGGCACGGCCGCACGCTGAAGCGCGACATGGAGCAGTCGCTGCAGCAAAGTACGCGCGATTCGAACTGGTGGGGCGTCGCCGTGCTGGTCGCGCTCGCGATCGCCCGCGAAGGCAGCGAGACGGTGATCTTCCTGTACGGCCTGGGTTTCGGCCAGTCGGGCCACGTCGACGGCAGCCAGATGCTCGCGGTCGTGATCGGTCTCGGCCTCGCGTTCCTCACGTTCTATCTGCTGCAGCTCGGCGGCAAGTACTTCTCGTGGCGGCATTTCTTTCGCGTCACCGAAGTGATGCTGCTGTTCCTCGGCGCGGGCCTGTTCCAGACCGGCGTCGACAAGCTGATCGACAAGGAAATCCTGCCGCTCGGCATCTCGCAGGTGTGGGATACGTCCGCGATTCTCGATGATTCGGGCACCTTCGGTTCGCTCGTCGCGACGCTGACCGGTTATCGCGCGCATCCGGCGCTGACCAACCTTGTGGCGTATGCGGTGTACTGGGCGGTCGTCTGGCTGCTGATGAAACGCGCGAGCCGCCGTCCGGCCGTCGCAGCGGGTCGCGCGGCATGAGCGTTGTCGCCGCCGTCAAGCCGGGTTGGCTCGCGCAGGCCGGCCACTGGATGCAGCGCCACGGTGCACTGATCCGCGGTATCCAGTGGATCGTCGTCGCCGTCTACGCGTTTCTGATCATCGTGCCGGCCGTGTTGCCGCTGCCGGACGATTCCGCGCATCTGTGGAACAACCTCACGCTCATCGCGCAATTCGCGTTCTGGGGCATCTGGTGGCCATTCGTGCTGCTGTCGATGGTGATGCTCGGGCGCGTCTGGTGCGGCGTGCTGTGCCCCGAAGGGGCGCTTACCGAATACGCGAGCAAGTTCGGCCGCGGCGGCCCGATCCCGCGCTGGATCCGGTGGGGCGGCTGGCCGTTCGTCGCGTTCGGCATCACGACGATCTACGGGCAGATGGTGAGCGTGTACCAGTATCCGCTCGCGGTGCTGTTCGTGCTCGGCGGCTCGACCGTCGGCGCGATCGTGATCGGCGTGCTGTACGGCCGCGAGAAACGCGTGTGGTGCAAGTATCTGTGTCCGGTCAACGGCGTGTTCGGGCTGCTCGCGCGGCTTGCGCCGATGCGCTACAAGGTCGACGAGGATGCGTGGCGCCGTTCGTACAAGAACGGCGAGCACGGCCATCGCGTGATTCCGATCAACTGCGCACCGCTGGTACCGTTGCGCAACATGAAGGGCGCGGCGGACTGCCATATGTGCGGCCGCTGCAGCGGGCACCGCGACGCGATTTCGCTGTCATTGCGCTCGCCGTCCGACGAAGTCGTGAACCTCGGGGCGGAGCGGGCCAACCCGTGGGACACCGCGCTGATCCTGTACGGCCTGCTCGGCGTGGCGATCGGCGCGTTCCACTGGACCGTGAGCCCGTGGTTCGTGCAGATCAAGCAATGGCTCGCGGGCTGGCTGATCGACCGCGACATCACGTGGCCGCTCGAGACCAATGCGCCGTGGTTCCTGCTCACGCACTATCCGGATCGCAACGACGTGTTCTCCTGGCTCGATGGCGGGCTGGTCGTCAGCTACATCGTCGGCACGGGGCTCGTGTACGGCACGGCGCTGCTGGTGTTGCTGGCCGGCGCCACGCTGATGCTCGGCCGCTTCGATCGCGTGCGCCTGCATCACCTCGCCCAGGCACTGATCCCGATCGCCGGCGCGGGCGTGTTCCTCGGGCTGTCGGCCACGACGCTGTCGTTGCTGCGCGCCGAGCATGTGCCGCTCGGCTGGGCAACCGACGTGCGCATCGCGATTCTGGTCGGCGCCAACGTATGGAGTGCGTGGCTCGCGTGGAAGGTCACGGGGCGCTATGCGGCGTGGCCGCGCCGGCTCGCGGCGTTCGCGTGGTTCGCCGTCGGGCTGGCCGTCGTCGACAGCGCATGGTGGCTGATGTTCTGGGGGTTCTGAAGCGGCGCGCATGCCGCTTCATTCGGCTGTCGTGCATTGCGCGGCCACTTATATGCAGGCGGCGTGCTTCGCGCATTGGTTGCCCAAACAAAAAGCGACACGTCCATCGACGTGTCGCTTTTTTCTTCCTTGTGCGAGAACCAAAAAAGTGGCTTGGCTTGCTGCAACGGCTGCTTGAGTGTGTTTGCACGAAGGGGTCTAGATCTCGCGTGCAAGCCGTTACGCTGGCTACTGCCCAACACCTCTCAGGGAGGTGGTCCCCACAATACTCGGTCGTTACTTCGTCAGGATCAGTTTGCCGAGCCGCGTCGCCCGCAACTGATAAGTCTCTCCGTTATGCGCGATGCTGACGTGGCTTTGGCCTTGCAGCAGCGCATCGCTGTTGACGACCCGCGTGCCTGCATCGCGGTTGCCGGCGGGTTTCGCCGGCGTGGTGACCGCTGCCGTCTTCTGGCGGCTGCTGGCTGCGGTGCCGGTGGTGCGGCGCAGGGTCAGCGTGGTCGGGCGCATGGTGTCGGTCATTCGGTTTGATCGGTGACTGTCGATACGATGGAATGAATTCTAAATGATAACTATTCCCATTTACAAAGACTCTTTATCGATCGAAACGTCTGATCTGATAGTTTGAATCAAAGCGGCGGCTCGCAGGCCGCCGCCGGATTCAGTGCAGCGGATCGGGATCCTTGCGGCCCTGCGCGTATTCGCGGATCAGGCGAACGGTGTCGATATCCGACGTGCGGTACGCCTCCTTGACGATCCCGTGCGTCTGTCGCGCTTCTTCGCTGTCGTCGGTGACCGTCAGCGTCGTGCGGTAGTCGAAACGCAGGAACAGCTCGTGGTCGTCGCGCTCCTCGATCGTCATCGTCAGCGAACCGCCGATCTCGCCATCCGCCGCACGGATGTCGTAGCGGACCTGCTGGTTCGGCGTGAACGTCACGTGGTCGCGCACGGTCGCGTGACCGTAATGGAGTTCGCGCTCGAGGGTCGTGTCCGTCCGCTCGCGGATGACGCAGCTGTCGAGGCCGATCACGAACAGTTGCGGCTGTTCCGCACGCAGTACGAGGCCTTCCCAGAGCTGGTCGCGCGTGAGGGTCGGCACGCCCGGTTCGTCGGAGTTGATCTGGATCAGGTGTTCGAAGTTCAAGGGGCGGGTTCCTTCTGGTGGCGGGTGGCCACATGGTTCAAGAACTTATTGTGACGCAAAACCACCGGCTTCGCGGCACCTGCCGCCCGATCCGATTCACGCTTCGATGCGACCCATGCGACCGGTCTGATAGTCGACGACAGCCTGCCGGATCTCTTCCTCGGTATTCATCACGAACGGGCCGTAACGGACGATCGGCTCGTTGAGCGGCACGCCGCCGATCAGCAGCAGGTCGAGCGACGTGTCGCCGGCACCGAACGTGACGGTGTCGCCATCGTCGCCGTAGACGATCATGTGTCGTGCGTCGACAGCCTGCCTGTCGGGCCCATAGAGGCCCGTTCCGTCGATCGGATAGGCAAACACGCGATAACCGGCCGGCACGGGCTGCGTGACCGTCGCGCCGGGCTCCAGCGTGAAGTGCTGATAGAGGATCGGTGTGCGCGTCTCGATCGCGGCCTTTACGCCGAATGCTTCGCCCGCGATGACGCGCACGCGTGCGCCGCCGTCCGGCGACGTCGCGGTCGGAATGCGGGCGGCCGGGATTTCCTGGTAGCGCGGCGCGATCATCTTGTCGCGGCGCGGCAGGTTGACCCACAGCTGGAAGCCGTGGGAGCGTCCGCCTGCCTGAGCGAACGCCGGATCCGGCATCTCGCTGTGCACGACGCCGGCGCCGGCCGTCATCCACTGCACGTCGCCGGGGCCGAGTGTGCCGGCATGGCCGGACGAGTCGCGATGGCGGAAGCGCCCGTCGAGCGCGTAGGTCACGGTCTCGAAGCCGCGATGCGGATGGTCGGGCGCACCGACGGCTTCGCCGGGGGCGTAGTCGATGGGGCCCATTTCATCGAGCAGCAGGAACGGATCGAAATCCATCAACAGCCGCGTCGGGAACGGGCGGTGAACCACGAAACCGCCGCCTTCGGTGGTGCGAAGCGCGGGGTAGGTGCGATCAAGCGAGCGAGCGGTAGTCATGGGAAGCCCTCGAAATCATCGGAATAGCGTTATTTTCGAAACATAGCGCTATTATATTGGGCGTTTTACCGGGCGATTGGCGGCGGTTCGCAATGGATTGTTCTGAAATTGGAACGATGAGATGAATATCGATGCACATAACCTGAACGACCTGATGTACTTCTCGCAGGTCGTCGAACATGGCGGCTTCTCGGCCGCCGAACGCGTGCTGGGCATCTCGAAATCGCGTCTGTCGCGGCGCCTGACCGAACTCGAGGCGGCGCTCGGCGTGCGCCTGCTGCAGCGCTCGACGCGCAAGCTCGCACTGACCGAGGCGGGGGAGCTGTTCTACCAGCATTGCCAGGCGATGCTCGCCGAAGCGCGGGCCGCGATGAACGCGGTGCAGCAGTTGCGCGCGTCGCCGCGCGGCTCGGTGCGCGTCAGCGTGCCGGTGACGCTGTCGCAGACGATGCTGTCGCGCATCCTGCCCGAATTCCTGCGCCGTTATCCCGAGGTGAAGGTGCATGTGCGCGTGACGAATCGCGTGATCGACCTGTTCGAGGATTCGATCGACGTCGCGTTGCGCGTGCGCTCGGAGCCGCCGCAGAACGCGAACATCGTCGTGCGGCCGCTGTGGCGCACCGAGCAGATGCTGGTCGGCGCGCCGAGCCTGCTGAGCCAGAATGCGCCGCCGCTGGCGCCGGACGACCTGACCGGCTTCGAGACGCTCGATACGCCGAGCGTCGACGGCCGGCACGTATTCAATCTGATCGCGCCGGACGGAACGCGCCACGTGCACGAGCATGATCCGCGTCTCGTGACGGCCGACCTGATGACGATCCGCGAGGCCGTGCTCGACGGCCTCGGCATCGCGGCGCTGCCGGAAATGATGTACGGCAACGCGTTGCGTGCGGGGCAGTTGTCGCCGGTGATGCCGGGCTGGACGCTGCCGGTGCCGCAGCTGTATGCGGTGTTCGTGTCGCGGCAGGGGATGCCGCCCGCGGTCCGTGCGTTCGTCGATTACCTGGTCGAGAAGCTCGACCACGGCGCGTACAAGGAGCCGGGTTGCCCCGAGCGCGCGAAGAACGAAGCGGCGGCCGATGTTTCGGCCACCTGAACACGGCATGCACGACGACGCAAATTTGTTTTGTCATTGAAGCGTCGCCTGCAATCGCAAGTTTCAATCGCCGGAACCTTGAATGCGTGCGCGGGCGGGCCTATATTGAAATCCCATTTCGCGAAGGAAGTTCTGAGCGAAATCAGGTGGCCGCATATATTGCGAGCCAGATAGGGCAGAACGCGCAGTCCGTGCAGACCACGGCAGAGTCGCATTTGCGTTGCTCGAGGCGTAACCGATACCGCCAAGAGCCCGCCGCCCGAAGGCGCCCGCGTGCGCATGAAAAAAGGCCTTCATCTGGCGATGAAGGCCTTTTACTTTGTGTGTGGCCGGCTAGGTGTGGCCGGCCAGGTGTGGCCGGCCAGGTGCGGCCGGCCAGGTACGCAGTGACTACTGGCTGCCGCCGACGACGGAACGTGCGCGCGTTACTTCGCTTTCGCACCCGGCTCCGTCACGAAGCCGAGCTTCGTCAGGCCGCCTGCCTGCGCATCCGACATCACTTCCGCGACGTGTTCGTAGGCGACCTTGCGGTCCGCGCGCAGATGCAATTCCGGCTGCGGCGTACGCTTCGCGGCTTCCGCGATGCGTGCCTGCAGCTGTTCGCGCGTGACCGTGTGGTCGTCCCACAGGATCGTGCCGTCGCCCTGGATCGCGACGTCGACGGTCTGCGGCTTTTCGTCGACGGGCCGGCTGCTGGCGTGCGGCAGGTCGATCTTCACCGCATGCTGCATCGCCGGGATCGTCACGAGGAAAATGATCAGGAGTACGAGCATGACGTCGACGAGCGGCGTCATGTTGATCTCGCTCATCACGGCATCGTCGTCATCGTCGCTGAAACCGGTGTTCATGGCCATGGTTCACCTCGTCTCAGCTGGCGGCGCGCGATGCGAGACGCAGGCCGTCGCGCGTCGACGACGACGCGAGGCTCGCGCCCGTCACGAAGTACGCATGCAGGCCGTGCGCGAAGCGGCGCAGCTTGCTGACGACACCCTTGTTCGCGCGGGTCAGCGCGTTGTAGCCGAGCACCGCGGGAATCGCGACGAACAGGCCGAAAGCCGTCATGATCAGCGATTCGCCGACCGGGCCCGCGACCTGGTCGATCGACGTCTGGCCGGTGGCGCCGATCGCGAGCAGCGCGTGGTAGATGCCCCAGACCGTGCCGAACAGGCCGACGAACGGCGCCGTGCTGCCGACCGATGCGAGGATCGCGAGGCCGCTCTGCATGCGCGAGATGCCTTCGTCCATCGTGTCCTTCAGGCAGCGCGTGACCCAGTCCGATACGTCCATGCGGTCGTGCAGGTGCGGTTGCGTCTGATGGTGGTGATCGGCGGCTTCCTTGCCCGACAGCGCGAGCGCGAGGAACGGGTTGTCGTTCGGCGTCGATGCGGCGAGGCCGAGCTTCTTGATGCCGTCGTCGAAATTGTCGGAATGCCAGAACGCCTGTTCGGCATTCTTCGTGAGGCGGTTCAGGCGGATCACGTTCCAGCCCTTCATGACGATCACGATCCACGACAGGACCGACATCACGAGCAGCGTGATCGCAATGGCGCGCGTGACGAAATCACCTTGCGCCCAGACGTGCGCGATACCGTAGCTTTGCATTTTTTGTTTCCTTTGAATCTTCCGGATGTTAATCAGTGAGCCCGAAGCTGTAGGGCTGTGTGCGGGCGGCGCGGATCGCCTGGCCGTTCTCGACGTACGGGCGGCAGGTGGTCGCGCGCATCGCGTCGAGTGCGGCATCGTCGAGGCGCGGATAACCGCTGCTCTTCTGCAGATCGATGCTTTCGATCTTGCCGGTCACGCCGACGACGAAGTGAACATAGGCGGTGCCCGATTCGCCGCGGCGGCGCGACATCGACGGATAGTCGGGCTTCACGAAGTTGCATTGGAGCGTCGGCACGTTCTTCGGTGCGCTGACCTGCATCGTTTCGCGCGCCGGGCCCGGCGTGGCGGCCGGTGCGGCGGGAGCGGGCGCGGCGGGAGCCGGTGTCGGATCGGCGGCGGGAGCGGGCGTGGGCGACGGGGCCGGCGACGGCGCAACCGGCTGCGGGGTCGGCTTCGCCGCTTTCTGTACCGGCTTCGGCTCGACCTTCGGCTTCACGCGCGGCACGGGCTTCGGCGGTGCGGGCTGGGGGATCGATTCGGCCGCGACCTGCTGCGCGATCGGCGCAGGCGTGATGAGCTGCGCGGTGATCGTCTGGACCTCGACCGATTTCGGCGGCGGCGCGTTGCGATGGAGCCATGCGGCCGTCAGCATGATCGCGTGTGCGGCAAGCACGCCGACCGCGACGACGATCACTCGGGGATTCATACGTGGTGCAGCCGGCATGGCGCCGGCAGGAGCGAGATGCGAAGCCTGCATGTTAGCTTGAAAGAACGACGTCGCACCCGGGGCGCGGCGGGTGAATCGGCATCACTTGCGGAAGATCAGCAGCGAGATGCAAACGGTGGTTACGAATCCGATCAGCAATTCCATCACAGGCTCCTTGGCAGGTAAGCCGTTGGCTCGCGCAGACGATGGCTTGCTGACGGTCAAGACAAAAAATGCGGCCTGGGCCGCATGCGCATGCTCGGCGCCGCTCAGGCGGCCTTGCGGTCGTAGAACGTGACCGGAATCGGATGCGCATGATGCTCGACGCCGCAACGGCTCGCGCAGACGCCTTGCTCGGCCATGAGGTCGCGTACGGACTCCTCGCACTTGCCGCAGCACGTGGCCACGCCGAGCTCGAACTGGAGTTCATCGAAAGAGTTCACGCCCTCGGCGAGGGACGCGCGAATCTTGCGATCGGAAACAGACTTGCACACGCAGACGATCATGATGAGTTGCGATAGCTAACGTTAATGCGAATTATTATCATTAATTTTGCGGGGATTGACAAGCCTGGGTCGGGCTTTTTTTAAGGTCATCGGACCCCTTGAAACGACGGAGGGCGAAGGGGCGGCGGGCGGGCGCCGCCGGCCCGCGTCAGGCGGTCGCGCAGGCGCGCGCGTTCGGCGAGGAAATGGTGACGGATTCGACCGGCGCATCGAGGCCGAGCAGCGTCGACGCGAGCGCGTGCAGTTGCAGGCCGTCGCTCGTCGAGCAGAAGCGCGGCAGCGCGGCATGCGTGCCGGCCGGCGCGCGCAGTCCGCGCTCGTCGAGCACCCGCGCGAGCTGGCGGGCGATGGCATCGCTCGTGTCGACGATCGTCAGGCGCTCGCCAACAAGGTCACGAATCGTGTCTGTGAAGAACGGGTAGTGCGTGCAGCCGAGTACCAGCGTATCGGCGCCGTCGTCGAGCATCGGCTGGATGTAACGCTCGAGCAGCGCGCGCAACGCGGGCGAATTCGTGTCGCCGCGTTCGATCGCTTCGACGAGCCCGTGGCCGGGCTGGCAGATGAAGCGGCGGCCGGCGCCGTAGCGATCGAGCAGCGCCTGGAAGCGTGGGCTGTTCAGCGTCGATTGCGTCGCGAGGACGCCCGCGACGCCGGTCGTGGACAGCGCGGCGGCCGGCTTGATGCCTGGCTCGACGCCGACGAGCGGAATCGACAGGCGTTCGCGGATGGCCGCGATCGCCCGTGCCGTTGCCGTGTTGCATGCGATCACGAGCGCTTTCGCGCCTTCGCGGGCGAGCCATTCGCCGATCGCCAGCGTGCGTTCCGTGATGAATGCCTCGTCGCGCGGGCCATACGGCGCGTGGTGCGAGTCGGCGACGTAGACGAACGATTCGTCGGGCAGGTGCGCGCGCACGGCGCGCAGCACCGACAGGCCGCCGAGCCCCGAATCGAAGATGCCGACAGGGGCGGCGGCGCGCGGCGCGGGTGCGGCGGACGGGTTCGTCATCGTCGGGCGGGCGGCGGGCCGGCGGGTGGGGCGATTACTCGGGCGAGCCCATCATCGTTTGCTGATAGTTCTGCAGGCCGACCTTGCCGATCAGGTCGATCTGCGTTTCGAGCCAGTCGATGTGCTCTTCGGTGTCGTCGAGGATCTTTTCGAAGATCTCGCGCGACACGTAGTCGCGAACCGATTCGCAGTAGGCGATCGCTTCCTTGCAGGTGGATTGCGAGATCTGCTCGAGCTTCAGGTCGCACTTCAGGATCTCTTCGGTTTCCTCGCCGACGAGCAGCTTGTGCAGGTCCTGCAGGTTCGGCAGCCCGTCGAGCATGAACACGCGCTCGATCAGCCAGTCGGCGTGCTTCATTTCGCCGATCGACTCGTCGTATTCGTGCTTGCCGAGCTTCTCGAGGCCCCAGTGCTTGTACATGCGCGCATGCAGGAAGTACTGGTTGATCGCCGTGAGTTCATTCTTCAGTTGGGCGTTCAGATATTCGATGACTTTCTTGTCGCCTTGCATGGCTGTTCCTTGTTCAGTGGGGCTTCAGAAACCGAACGATAATCGCTCGAACGAGAAAAGCCAAGCCTCGAAGCCTTGTCGGGCCTGCTTTTTGCGTGTAATGAGAATCAGCCTTGAACGACCGGCCGAACACGATAATGAGAATGAGAAGTAAAAAGGCCGGACGTGTGTCCGGCCTTTCGTTCGATCGCGCTTAAGCGGTGGCGACCGGGATCTTGCCGATCTTCGCCTGCCATTCCTTCGGACCCGTCTGATGCACCGACGTACCCGACGAATCGACGGCCACCGTCACCGGCATGTCCTGCACGTCGAACTCGTAGATCGCTTCCATGCCGAGGTCTTCGAACGCGAGCACCTTCGCGCCGCGGATCGCTTTCGACACGAGGTAGGCCGCACCGCCGACCGCCATCAGGTAGGCCGCCTTGTGCTTCTTGATCGCATCGATCGCGACCGGGCCGCGCTCGGCCTTGCCGACCATCGAGATCAGACCCGTCTGAGCGAGCATCGTCTCGGTGAACTTGTCCATGCGCGTGGCCGTCGTCGGGCCGGCCGGGCCGACCACTTCGTCGCGCACCGGATCGACCGGCCCGACGTAGTAGATCACGCGGTTCGTGAAGTCGACCGGCAGCTTCTCGCCCTTCGCGAGCATGTCGGCGATGCGCTTGTGCGCGGCGTCGCGGCCGGTGAGCATCTTGCCCGACAGCAGCAGCGTCTGGCCCGGCGTCCAGCTCGCGACTTCTTCCGGCGTCAGCGTGTTCAGGTCGACGCGCTTGCTGGTTTCCGTGTTCGGTTCCCACTGCACCTTCGGCCAGGCGTCGAGCGACGGCGCTTCAAGCTTGGCCGGGCCCGAACCGTCGAGCACGAAATGCGCGTGGCGCGTGGCCGCGCAGTTCGGGATCAGCGCGACCGGCTTCGAGGCCGCATGCGTCGGCGCCGCCATGATCTTCACGTCGAGCACGGTCGCGAGGCCGCCGAGGCCCTGCGCGCCGATGCCGAGCGCGTTGACCTTCTCGTGCAATTCCACGCGCAGTTCCTCGACCCAGTCCTTCGGGCCGCGCGCGATGATTTCCTGGATGTCGATCGGCTCCATCAGCGATTCCTTCGCCATCAGCATCGCCTTCTCGGCGGTGCCGCCGATGCCGATCCCGAGCATGCCCGGCGGGCACCAGCCGGCGCCCATCGTCGGGACCGTCTTCAGCACCCAGTCGACGATCGAGTCGGACGGGTTCAGCATCACGAACTTCGACTTGTTTTCCGAGCCGCCGCCCTTCGCCGCGACCTGCACGTCGACCTTGTCGCCCGGCACGATCTCGTAGTGGATCACGGCCGGCGTGTTGTCCTTCGTGTTCTTGCGGGCGCCTTCCGGCGGGTTGACGATCGACGCGCGCAGCACGTTGTCCGGGTGCGTGTAACCGCGGCGCACGCCTTCGTTGATCATGTCGGTGACGCCCATCGTCGCGCCGTCCCAGCGCACGTCCATGCCGACCTTCACGAAGATCGTCACGATGCCGGTGTCCTGGCAGATCGGGCGCTTACCTTCCGCGCACATGCGGCTGTTCGTGAGGATCTGCGCAATCGCGTCCTTCGCCGCCGGGCTCTCTTCCAGCTCGTACGCGCGGCCGAGGGCCTGGATGTAGTCGAGCGGATGGTAGTAGCTGATGTACTGCAGCGAATCCGCGATGCTCTGGATCAGGTCTTCCTGTTTGATGACGGTCATGGCTGAGACTCTGTGGGGACAGTGGGAATGGTTTGCCGACGGGTCAGGCCGCCGGTCGGGACGCCGCGGGCGCATGCGCCTCGTGGAAATGGGCCGGGTGCGTGTGCGTCGTCAGGCGATCGACCCACGCCATCACGAGCGCCGACACGAGGAACGACACGTGGATGATCACCTGCCACATGATCGCGTGCGTCGTGTGCTGGTCGGGGTTGATGAAGGTCTTCAGCAGGTGGATCGACGAAATGCTGATCAGCGCCATCGACAGCTTGACCTTCAGCACGCCCGCGTTCACGTGGTCGAGCCATTCGGGCTCGTCGGGGTGGCCCTCGATGCCGAGCCGCGACACGAACGTTTCATATCCGCCGACGATCACCATGATCAGCAGGTTCGAGATCATCACCACGTCGATCAGGCCGAGCACGGCGAGCATCACGCTGATTTCGTCGAGGCCCGTCGCATGCGACAGCAGGTGCCAGACTTCCTTCAGGAACAGGAACACGTAGACGGCTTGCGCGACGATCAGGCCGAGGTAAAGCGGCACCTGGAGCCAGCGGCTCATGAAAATCAGCGCGGGAAGGGGGCGAAGCGGGCGGCGGCCGGGATGGCCGGGCGAATGCGGGGCGGACATGTCGGGGTACGGGCGCGGTGCGCAGGTATCGGGGGTAATCTTGAAAAGGCGCGCTATTGTAACGCGTCGGCCGGCGCCGCTGCAGCGACGCGCCGGCACGGCCGGGGACGGATCAGGAAGCGGCCGCCGGCACGCGTTTTCCGCGCAGGCTCGCGAGCACGATGCCGGCGACGACGCACGCGGGCGCGATGCCGTGCGCGAGCGTCGGGCGCTCGCCGAGGAACGCGATGCCGTACGCGGCCGCGGCGATCGGCAGCACCGCGCTGAACACGCCGGCGAGACTGCCCGGCACGTGCCGGATGCCCTTCATCCACAACCAGAACGAGAAGATGCTGGCCGACAGCCCGTACCAGACGACGAGCGCCCAGGTGCCGGCGGGCACGCTCGCGTAATCGAAATGCCATAGCGCCGTCGCGCCGAGCGGCAGCATCAGGAACAGCCCGAACAGGTGGGTATACGCGCAGATGTCGATCGGGGCGAGCGTTTGCGTGAGCCGGCGCGACAGGATCACGTAGATCGATTCGCAGCACACCGCGCCGAGGATCAGCAGGTTGCCGATCAGCGAGCCGGACGCGTCGCCCTGCGTGCCGTGACCGGCCGCGCTGCCGTTCGCGAGGTTGATCGTCACGACCCCGACGATCGCGAGCGCGATCGACACGAGCGCACGGCCGTTCGGTTTTTCACGCAGGATCAACCATGCGAACAGCGCGACGATCGCGGGGATCGTGCTCGTGATGACGCCCGCGGCCACCGCGCTCGTGCGCTGCACGCCGTTGAGCATCAGCAGCGTGAACATGAAGGTGCCGAAGAATGCTTGCAGGAACAGGTTCAGCCATTCGCCGCGCTTGACCGCGCGCATCTTCACGGGACGGAACAGCGGCCACAGCACGGCGATCGCGATCACGAAGCGCAGCGTGGCGAGGATGGCGACCGGGACGAACGCAACGATGGATTTACCGATACCGACGTTGCTGCCGACGAACAGCATCGACAGGATGAGGAAGAGGGCGTAGCGATTCAAGCTGGAATCCGGAAGGCGAGTTCAGTTAGGATTGTAGGGTCGCGGTCGTAACAGCGTAAAGCCGACCTCGGTGCGGCGCGCCCGACCCGCGAAACGGCCATGCCGCGTAAGTGACGGGTAAGTTGGAGCGCTTATCGTGGACATTGCCGGGCCGCGGCTCACGTTCGCGTGAGGTGGTGCGGTGCAGCATCGTGCGCAGCCCTTCGCGGCCGCGTGCGGGTGGTGGGAGACAGCGGCGCGCAGGCGCCGGCCAAGACGACGCGCGGCGCACACGATCGCGCCGCCATGCAGAGGATTCATGTTCACCAAGGGGTTGTCGATGTCTGCGATTGAATCGGTTCTTCACGAAACCCGTCAGTTCGCGCCGCCCGCGGCGCTCGAGAAGACGGCGACCATTTCCGGCATGCCGGCCTATCGCGCGCTCGTCGCCGAGGCCGAGCAGGATTACGAAGGCTTCTGGGCGCGTCTCGCGCGCGAAGGCCTCACGTGGCGCAAGCCGTTCACCCAGGTGCTCGACGAGAGCAACGCGCCGTTCTACAAGTGGTTCGACGACGGCGAACTGAACGCGTCGTACAACTGCCTCGACCGCCACGTCGAAGCCGGCAACGGCGAGCGCGTCGCGGTGATCTTCGAGGCCGACGACGGCACCGTCACCCGCGTGACCTATGCGGATCTTCTCGCGCGCGTGTCGCGCTTCGCCAATGCGCTGAAGAAACGCGGGATCGGCAAGGGCGACCGCGTCGTCATCTATATCCCGATGTCGATCGAAGGCATCGTCGCGATGCAGGCCTGCGCGCGCATCGGCGCGACGCACTCGGTCGTGTTCGGCGGCTTCTCCGCGAAATCGCTGAACGAGCGGCTCGTCGACGTCGGCGCGGTCGCGCTGGTCACCGCCGACGAGCAGGCCCGCGGCGGCAAGACGCTGCCGCTCAAGAGCATCGCCGACGAGGCGATCGCGCTAGGCGGCTGCGAAGCGGTCAAGAGCGTGATCGTCTATCGCCGCACCGGCGGCAAGATCGACTGGCATGCGGATCGCGATCTCTGGATGCACGAGCTCACGGACGGCGAATCCGACACGTGCGAGCCGACCTGGGTCGGCGCCGAGCATCCGCTGTTCATCCTGTATACGTCGGGCTCGACCGGCAAGCCCAAGGGCGTGCAGCACAGCACCGGCGGCTACCTGCTGTGGGCCGCGCAGACGATGAAGTGGACCTTCGACTGGAAACCCGACGACGTGTTCTGGTGCACGGCCGACATCGGCTGGGTCACGGGCCACACGTACATCACCTACGGCCCGCTTGCCTGCGGCGGCACGCAGGTCGTGTTCGAGGGCGTGCCGACCTATCCGGACGCCGGCCGCTTCTGGAAGATGATCGGCGATCACAAGGTCACCGTGTTCTACACCGCGCCGACCGCGATCCGTTCGCTGATCAAGGCCGCCGAAGCCGACGACAAGGTCCATCCGAAGAGTTATGACCTGTCGAGCCTGCGCATCATCGGCACGGTCGGCGAACCGATCAATCCGGAAGCGTGGATGTGGTACCACAAGCACGTCGGCCACGAACGCTGCCCGATCGTCGACACGTGGTGGCAGACCGAAACCGGCGGCCACATGATCACGCCGCTGCCGGGCGCGACGCCGACCGTGCCGGGTTCCTGCACCCTGCCACTGCCGGGCATCACGGCCGCGGTGGTCGATGAGACCGGCCAGGACGTGCCGAACGGGCAAGGCGGGATTCTCGTCGTCAAGCGTCCGTGGCCGGCGATGATCCGCACGATCTGGGGCGACCCGGAGCGTTTCAAGAAGAGCTATTACCCGGAAGAACTCGGCGGCACGCTGTATCTGGCCGGCGACGGCACCGTGCGCGACAAGGAGACCGGCTACTTCACGATCATGGGCCGGATCGACGACGTGCTGAACGTGTCGGGCCACCGGCTCGGCACGATGGAGATCGAATCGGCGCTGGTGTCGCACGAGCTGGTGGCCGAAGCGGCGGTGGTGGGCCGTCCGGACGACACGACGGGTGAAGCGGTCGTGGCGTTCGTGGTGCTGAAGCGCGCGCGCCCGGAAGGCGACGAAGCGGCGGCGCTCGCGAAGACGCTGCGCGACTGGGTCGGCAAGCAGATCGGGCCGATCGCGAAGCCGAAGGACATCCGCTTCGGCGACAACCTGCCGAAGACGCGCTCGGGCAAGATTATGCGGCGCCTGTTGCGCTCGCTCGCGAAGGGCGAGGCGATCACGCAGGATACGTCCACGCTCGAGAATCCGGCCATCCTCGAGCAGCTCACCGAAGTGCGCTGAACGCCTGCCGGTTGCGCATCACGCGCACGAGCCCCTGCGCGGCAATCCCGATTGCCCGCGCAGGGGCTTTTTGCTACATAACGGCATGACCGTTCCGACCCGTTCGGCGCCTGCCGCGCCACCCCCCGTTCCCGCACCGCTCGCGCGTGCGCACGCACGCTACTGGCGCTTCAACGTCGCGCTGATCGCGGTGCTGATGGTGATCGGCTTCTCGGTGTCGTTCATCGTGCCGTTCTTCGGGCCCGCGCTCGCCGGCGTGCGCTTCGCCGGCTTCAGCCTGCCGTTCTATGTCGGCGCGCAGGGTGCGATTCTCGTGTACCTCGTGCTGATCGCCGTCTACATCGGGTTGATGCAACGCGCGGACCGCACGCTGCGCCGCGCGTACGACGAGCATGCGGCACGCGCCGACCATGCGAACGGCGGGCGCTGATTCATGCTGACGCATCGACTGATACGCGCGTACGCGCTCTATACGCTCGGATTTCTCGGGTTCGTGCTGCTGATGTGGCGGATCGAGCGCGCGACGGGCTCGGGCGTGTGGATCGGCTACGTGTTCCTGTTCGTGCCGATCGCCGTGTATGCGGTGATCGGGTTGTTGTCGCGCACGTCCGATCTGGTCGAGTACTACGTGGCGGGGCGGCGCGTGCCGTCCGCGTTCAACGGGATGGCGACGGCGGCCGACTGGCTGTCCGCGGCGTCTTTCATCGGCCTGGCCGGCTCGCTCTATGCCACCGGTTACGACGCGCTCGCCTACATGATGGGCTGGACGGGCGGGTTCTGCCTCGTTGCGTTCCTGCTCGCGCCGTATGTGCGCAAGCTCGCGCGCTACACGATTCCCGATTTTCTCGGCACGCGCTTTTCGAGCACGGCCGTGCGCGCGCTTGCAGCCGGCGCGGCGATCCTGTGTTCGTTCGTGTACTTGGTCGCGCAGATCCAGGGAATCGGCCTGATCGCGACGCGCTTCATCGGCGTCGATTTCGCGATCGGCATCTTCTGCGGGCTGGCGGGCATTCTCGTGTGCTCTTTTCTCGGCGGAATGCGGGCGGTCACATGGACCCAGGTCGCGCAGTACATCATCCTGATCAGCGCGATCCTGATCCCGGTGTCGCTGATCGCGATGAAGAACGGGCTCGGCCCCGTGCCGCAGTTCAATTACGGCAAGCTGATGGAGCGTGTCGCGGCGCGCGAGGCGCAGGTGCGCGACGCGCGCGACGAGCAGCAGGTGCGCGATGCGTACCGCCGGCAGGCCGCGGACATCCAGACGCGGCTCGACCGGTTGCCGGCGTCCTATGCGGATGCGCGCCGGCATCTCGTCGACCAGCTTGCGGACCTGCGGCGCCACAACGGGCCGCTGCGCGAGATCAGCCAGCGCGAGCGCGAGTTGGCCGATTTTCCGCGTGACCCGGCGGCGGCGCGCGTGGCGTGGACGCAGGCGCGTGACGACCTGCTCGCGCGTGCCGAGCCGCCGGTGCCGATGCACGAGCCGTTTCCGGCCGCGAGCGAAGACGAGCGCAAGCCGCGGGAGCGGAATTTCCTCGCGCTGCTGCTGTGCCTGTCGCTCGGCACCGCGAGCCTGCCGCACATCCTGACGCGCTACAACACGACCACGTCGGTCGCGTCGGCGCGGCGGTCGGTCGGCTGGACGCTGTTCTTCATCGCGCTGTTCTACCTGAGCGTGCCGGTGCTTGCGGCGCTGATCAAGTACGAGATTCTCGCGAATCTCGTCGGGCGGCCGTTCGCCGAATTGCCCGCGTGGGTCACGCAATGGCATCACTTCGAACCCGACCTGATCAGCGTCGTGGAGGTGATTCGCGACGGCATCGTGCACTGGTCGGAAATCCAGATGCAGCCGGACATGGTCGTGCTGGCCGCGCCGGAGATCGCCGGGCTGCCGTACGTGGTGTCGGGGCTCATCGCGGCCGGTGCGCTGGCCGCGGCGCTGTCGACCGCGGACGGGCTGTTGCTGACGATCGCGAACGCACTGTCGCACGACGTCTATTACTGCATGGTCGCGCCCGATGCGTCGAGCCAGCGGCGGGTGACGATCTCCAAGGTGCTACTGCTGGGCGTGGCGCTGTTCGCGTCGTATGTCGCGTCGCTCAATACCGGGAAGATCCTGTTTCTCGTCGGCGCCGCGTTTTCGCTGGCGGCGTCGAGCTTCTTTCCGGTGCTGGTGCTGGGCGTGTTCTGGAAGCGCACGACGACGCGTGGCGCGATTGCCGGGATGGTGACGGGCTTGGCGGTGTGCGTGTATTACATCGTGTCGACTTATCCGTTCTTCACGCAACTGACCGGGTTCGCCGGGCGCACGTGGTTCGGGATCGAGCCGATCAGTTCGGGCGTGTTCGGCGTGCCGGCGGGGTTCGCAGTGGCGATCGTGGTGAGTCTGTGTGATAAGCGGCCGGATGAGTATACGCGGGCGTTGGTGGATTACATTCGGCATCCGTGAGGGGGGACGCGGAGCAGGGCGTGTCGACGTTCCAAAATGGAAAGCCCCCTGATTTCTCGGGGAAATCAGGGGGCTGCATTGATTCTGGCGGAGAGAGGGGGATTCGAACCCCCGATAGGCGATTAACCTATACACGCTTTCCAGGCGTGCGACTTAAACCACTCATCCATCTCTCCGGAAGAACGAGAGTATAGCAAACTCTGGTGGCGGCCCGCCACTCCCTTGCGCGCCGATAGAAGAGGGATGCTTCAACGAAGGCTATGACTCCCCGTCGGCTGGGCGCGATGCCGACAAGAAGGACAAGCGGGATGACGATCCCTACGACAACTTCGACGCGAAGTCGAAAAAATTCGAGACCGAGGCTGATGCGCTGAAAGCGCAGCGTGACGCTGAATCCGAGGCCGCTCAGCGGTATGAGGATTATTCGATTCTTCGCATGGAAGCGAGACGGTCGAAGAATCGCGAATGGGTGGACAAGGATGGGCGGGTGGTCGGAGAGGACGATCCGACAACTGCATCGGCTGACTACACCAAATGGAGGAACCAGCAGGTCTTCGACAGGAGATCGGCAATCCGTCGGCAAAAGACCTGTGGAGCCACGACACGCCGCCCGATGTGCACGTGACGTCGGGCCAGGGAAATGCCGGCTTCACGTCGCTGAACGCCGCTCTGGATTACTTGGCCGCGCATCCGACAAAAGCGTGTGGGTGATGAACTGGGACGCGCCAAGCTTTCCCCCGCAGGACGAACAGCTCAACGAGAACATGGTCGTGTTGTTCCTCGCCGGCCCGAATCTGAAGACCGAGCGGGAACCGCTGGCATGGATCGGCAAGGCGGCGCAAGGCAGTGCCCAGGATTTCGACGCGAAGCAGGGCAGCCGCCGCGGGGGGCCGGCATGGAATTCGACGATCGATGCGGCGGCAGGCAATGCGGGCGTCACGGTCTCGTCGCTGAACTACGTTATCCACGACGCGGGGAAGGGCAGCGTGGCCGCGTCGGCAAGGGCTGCGTCGCTTTCGCAAGGGCTCGCGGCAGCCGTGCCGGAAAGCGACCTCCGCGACGCGACCTTCAACACGTCGGCACTGCTCGGTGACATGGGTGCCGGCGCGGCGTTGACCGATGTGGCGCTCGCGATCGGCCGTGCAAATCACCTCGGCG
The DNA here is from genome assembly GCF_002223345.1 of Burkholderia sp. AU16741. Lineage (NCBI taxonomy): Bacteria > Pseudomonadati > Pseudomonadota > Betaproteobacteria > Burkholderiales > Burkholderiaceae > Burkholderia > Burkholderia sp. AU16741. The sequence goes on along the minus strand of NZ_NKEZ01000003.1, from coordinate 1,880,084 downwards.
GAAACGTGCTCGTGGCGGGAACGACCGACGCCGAGCGTCCGACGGCCGTGGTGGTGGTCGCGCCGTCGAAGCTGAGGCCGATCGATCCCGGCAAGGACTGGTTCCGCGCACGCGGGAAGAACAACGCGTACTTGCCGTGGTGGGGCCGCCGTCACGACGCGCGCCCGGCGTCGCAAGGCTATTCGTACTAGGACGCGAGGTAAGGGCCGGCGTTAAGCAATCTGTAACAATCAGCGGAATAGTGGGCGCCTGGTTCTTTCAAAATGCTTTCTTTTTTCGTGGCCGCTGCACACCGGGAAGTTCGGATTCACGCTCCATCAAGGCACTTGTCCTGGCGTTGCCGGAAGTAGTGTTGGAATTCCCGCCGCATATATTACAGATCGTATGGAAAGTGAAAGAATTCCACGGCTTGACGTGCCGCACCGTCGCCATTTATTGTCCGTCTGCCGCCCGTGAGAGAGCACGACGGCCATCGCGCAAGCGCGCCTCGCGCGCACGACAACACGTAGCAAAAAGCAGAAAAGGAAACGTGGTAGCCACATGAAGCCGCTATTCGACGACAACAAATCCGATGCGGTCAGCGATCGTCCTTCCACGCCGTCTTTGTCGCCCGTCGCCGTGCCAGCCGCCGTCGCCAACGCTGCCAACGTCGTCGTGCCGGCAACTCAGCCGACGGAGCACGCGCGCCTGATCACCGTCGACGAGATCGACCAGCTCGGCGCGACGCAGGGCACGCGGATCGCCGCCTTCTCCCAGCAGATTCTCGCGAGCGTCCGCGCATCGGACGCCGACCAGTTCGGCGACAAGCTCAACGAGCTGATCGCGACCGCGAAGGGGCTCGACCCGCGCGGCGCCGACAAGGGCGGGCTGCTCACGCAGGTCACGCGGCTGTTCCGCTCGACCAAGGAGAAGCTGCTGTCGCAATACGAATCGGTGAGCAAGCGGATGGACACGCTCGTCGTCGAGCTCGAAAACCATGCGCAGCGCCAGAAGGCCGGCATCGACGAGCTCGAGCGGATGTACAACGACAACTACGCGCTGCACCAGGAGCTCGCGCAGGCGAAGGCGCATGGCGAAACGTCGCTTGCGACGCTGCGCGCGCATCTGGCGGCCGGCCAGCAGCCGGCGGACGATGCGTTCGCCGCGCAGCGTCTGCTCGACGTGAAGCGCAAGGTCGACGCGCTCGAAAGCAAGCTCGACGATCTCGACCGCGCGATGCTGATGTCGAAGCAGCTCGCGCCGCAGATCCGGATGGAGCAGGACCAGAAACGCACGCTGACGTCGAAGTTCATGACGATCAAGACGGTGCTGATCCCCGCGTGGACCAACGCGTTCGCGCTCTACCTCGAACAGCTCAGCACGAAGCGCGCGGCGGCGCTCGCGAACGCGACGTACGACGCGGCCGACGAGGCGATCCGTGCGCAAGCCGACCTGAACCGCCAGAACGCTCAGGAAGTCGCGAAGCTCGGCCAGCGCCCGGTGATCTCGACCGACACGTTCGAATACGCGCAGCAGCAGTTGTTCGGCGCGTTCGACGACATCACGCAGATCATCGCCGACGGCCGCCGCCAGCGCGAGCAGGACGCGCCGCGCCTGCGCCAGCTCGAACAGGACCTGATCACCCGATTCGCTCCGAAGCACAACTAAGAGAACTGAGAGAACACCGCATGATTACGCTTGAGAAACGCGCGGCGAAGGTCGCGATCGTCCTCGAAAAACGTCAGATCCTGAAGCCGCCGGTCGTGCGCGTCGGCGCGGCGCTCGACATCTCGGGCTCCGCGAAGCCGCTGTATCAGTCGGGCGTGATCCAGGAGACGCACGACCGGATTCTCGGCATTGCACTGAAGTTCGACGACAACGGCGAAGTCGACACGTGGACCTTCACCGAAGGCTACGACCGCCTGCCGACCGCGACGCCGGACAACTACGGCTCGTACATTTCCGATCACGTGCTCAATGCACGGATCGAAAAATGGGGCGGCACGCAGTACGCCCCGGTGATGAACGACATCGTCGACTTCTTCTTCCGCGCGCCGGAGCCGAAGCGCGAGGAAAAGCGCGGCTTCCTGAGCCGGCTGTTCGGCGGTGCGGACGACACGCCCGCGCCGGCCGCGTCCGCGAACGGCCATCTGCCGGCATGGGTGCTGTTCGTCACCGACGGCCAGAACCCGAAGAACGACCGCAAGCGCGTGCGTCAGCTACTGGCCGAATCGCAGCACTTCCCGCTGTACTGGTCGCTCGTCGGCGTCGGCGATCCGAGCGAATTCGACTTCCTCGCGGAAGTGGCGGACGAAATGCCGAACGTCGGCTTCCTGCATCTCGAATCGCTCGACCTGAGCGACGAACAGATCTACGAACAGCTGATCACGCAGGAATTCTGCGACTGGGTGCGCGCGAAGTAAGCGCGTGCCGCCTGCCCATTTTTCTGAACTCGATTACTCCATCATGTTGAAAGACTTCAAGATCCCGTTGTCGCTCACGGCGCTCGCGCTGATCGCGGCCTATCTCCTCGGCGGCGTGAAGGACATGCTGATCGTCGCGGTCCTGTGCGTGCTCGAAATTTCGCTGTCGCTCGACAACGCGGTCGTCAACGCATCGGTGCTGAAGAACTGGTCGGAGAAGTGGCGCAACCGCTTCATGGTGTTCGGCCTGCCGGTCGCGGTGTTCGGCATGCGGCTCGTGTTTCCGCTGCTGATCGTCGCGGTGATCGGCCACATCGGCCTGTGGGACGCGCTGACGCTGGCGGTCGAATCGCCGGACAAGTACGCGGCGGTGCTGACGTCCGCGCATCACGAGGTGTCGGCGTTCGGCGGCGCGTTCCTGCTGATGGTGTTCTTCAAGTTCATGCTCGACACCGAGAAGGACGAGCACTGGATCGGCTTCCTCGAAGGCCCGATGCGCCATCTCGGCCGCATCACCGCGCTGGAAGTGGCGCTGACGCTCGCGATCGTGATCGTCGCGTCGTTCTACGTGCCGGCGACCGAACAGGTGAGCTTCCTGCTCGCGGGCGCGTTCGGCGTGATCGGCTTCGTGATCGCGCACGGCGTGGGCGACCTGGTCGGCGGCGAGGACACGGGCACGCGCGTGGTGCGCGAAGGCGTCGCGGGCTTCATGTATCTGGAAGTGCTCGATTCGTCGTTCAGCTTCGATGGCGTGATCGGCGCGTTCGCGCTGTCGAACAACATCTTCCTGATCGCGCTCGGCCTGGGCGTCGGCGCGGCCTACATCCGGGAAATGACGCTCGTGTTGCTGAAGAAGGGCACGCTCGCGCAGTACCGCTTTCTCGAGCACGGCGCGTTCTGGGCGATCGGCGCGCTCGCGACGATCATGTTCCTCGGCGTGAAGTTCGAGGTGCCCGAAGTCGTCACCGGCCTGATCGGCGCGGCGATGATCGCCGCGGCCGTATGGTCGTCGATCGTCGTGCAGCGTAAGGAAGACCGCGCGGCGGTGGCGAGCAAGTAAGCGCGTTACGCGATACGAACACCATCCACGAAGGGGCCGCCGCGCGCGGCCCGGCATCGCCGCCGGCGCAACGGCGGTTCCAGCAGAAGAGGTTCAGATGATCAATTTGTCGAAAGGCGGTCGCGTCAACCTGTCGAAGGAAGCGCCCGGCACGCAGAAATTCCGCATCGGTCTCGGTTGGGACGCGAACGCGACGGACACGGGCACGGATTTCGATCTCGACGTGTCGGTGTTCCTGTGCAAGTACGACGCGCAGAGCAATCCGAAACTGATCTCGGATCAGCATTTCGTGTTCTACAACAGCGAAGTGCGCACGATGGAGCGCAAGGAAACCTTCATCCAGGCGGGCGATGATTTCCCGAAGCGCGGGATGCCTGCGTCGAAGTGCCTGGGCGTCGTGCATAGCGGCGACAACCGCACGGGCAGCGGCGATGGCGACGACGAAGTGATCTTCATCGACATCACGAAGCTCGCGGCCGACGTCGAGGAAATCTCGGTGGTCGTGACGATCGACCAGGCCGAAGCGCGCCGCCAGAATTTCGGGCAGGTTCGCAACAGCTACATCCAGATCGCCGACGAGGTGTCGGGCGCGGTGATCGCGAAGTACGCGCTCGAGGAAGACTTCTCGATGGAGACGTCGGTGCAGGTCGGCAGCTTCTATCGCCGTGACGGCCACTTCATGTTCAAGGCGGTCGGCGCCGGCTACAACCGCGGCCTCGGCGATTTCGTCCGCGCGTACGGCGGCGCGGTCTGACTGGCGGCAGCCCGGCGTGCGGCACGCTGCCGCGCCGGGCAGGAAGCAGCGATGACGAATCCGTCCGACGAGCCGAAGCGGCTCGAGTTCGATACGACGCCCGAGCGCACGCCCGGGCGTCTTGCGTTCGACGCGCCGGGCGCGCCCGGTGCGTCGCTTGAGCGTGCGCCCGAGCGGCCCGCCCCGCAGGCGCTCGACTTCGGGCCGGCGCCCGCATCCGATCGAGCCGTGCGTGCGGCGCCCGCCGACGCGATCGGCCGCGCGCTGTTCGGCGAATCGAATCATCCGCAGCTCGACGCGTGCTTCCGCGCCGCGCAGGCCAGCTTTCCGAATCTCTATCCCGACTACGCGCCGCGCATCGAGCGGCATATCCGGCAACTGGTGCCGCTGAAGCTCGCGACGGTCGCGACGATCGGCGACGGCGCGCTGGAGGCGGCCGGCAATCTCGTCGAAGCCGTCGCGGCGACGATGCGCGAATTCAACGAACTCGGCGCGGCCGACATGATGGCCGGGATGCTCGCGCAGGCGACGCGCAAGGCCGGCATGTTCGAACGCTGGTTCGGCGGGGCGTCGGGCCATGTCGACTATCGCGCGGCGCTCGGCGCGCTCAAGCAGTCGCTCGGGTTTTTCCCGCGCCGCACCGAGGAACTCGCCGCGAAGGTTCGCCATGCGGAGGAAAACCTCGTGGTCGTGCTCGCGGCGCTGAGCGCGGTGTCGGACGTCGTGCGCGCGCCGGACGATGCGGGCGTCGAGCGTACGCTGTTCGACCGTCGCAACATCGTCGGGCAGGCCGTCCAGCAGATCCGGATGCAGCCGGCGCAACTGCGCGGGCTCGACGAGCGCGTGACCGACCTGCTGTCGCGCGCCGATCACCTGATGAACGTCGTGCTGCCGGCCGCGCTGGCCGCGCGGCCGCCGCGCTGAGCGAACGAGCCGACCGCATGCGCGTCGGCGCGCGGTCTCGTGTCGGGCGGACGGTTTCGCGCGGGTAGCCGGGAGTCTGCTATCTTCCCGGGCATCTCAACGCTTTCCCGCCGATTCTTCATGACCGACCGCATCGTCGCCGCCTTCGATTTCGACGGCACCATCACGACCACCGACAGCTTTCGCCATTTCGTCCGCCAGACGGTCGGCACGCCGCGTTTCGCGTGGGCCGGGCTGCGCGCGCTGCCGTGGATCGTCGCGATGAAGGCAGGGTGGCTGTCGCGCGGCGACGCGAAGGCGAAGTTCGCGTCGTTCGCGTTCGGGCCGATCCGCGAAGACGCGCTCGATGCGCACGCGCGCCGGTTCGTCGACAGCTATTTGCCGGGCCTCGTGCGTCCGGAGATGCTCGAACGCATTCGCGAGCATCGCGCGCGCGGGCATGAAGTCGTGCTGGTCAGCGCGTCGCCGTCGCTGTATCTGGAGAAGTGGGCGAAGACGGCCGGCTTCGACGCGGTACTCGCGACGCGGCTCGCGTTCGAGCGCGGCATCTTCGCCGGGCGGCTCGACGGCGAGAACTGCTGGGGGCCGCAGAAGGTCGTCCGGCTGCGCGGATGGTGGGGCAACCGGCCCCCGAAGCAGTTGTTCGCGTACGGCGACAGCCGCGGCGACAAGGAAATGGCCGAGCTCGCGAACTGGTCGTGGATTCGCGGCCAGGGGCCGATGCCGCCGATCGGCGAGTGACCAAGCACTGAGGCCGCGCGCCGCGGGCGTTACGCATCGGCCGGCGCGTTGCGCGTGCTGCGCGGCGGACGATAGCCGCTCCAGCGATTCGCACGCGCGAACGTGCCGACGTCGTTGAAGCGCACGCCGACTTCGCGCAGCGCCGCGTGCGCGGTGCGCGCAGTCAGTTGGCGGATGTAGAACGGGTCGCGCACCACGAAGTGATGGATCGCGTGCGTGCTGCCGAAGTTGAAGCAGAACAGCTGGAACGGCAGCATCCACCACGGGTTCAGCACCTGCGTCTGCTGGATCACGTTGCGCGAATCGATGTCGCCGAAATAATGCATGTTCGAGCTGACGAAGTTGATGCAGAAGCTGCGCAGGAAGTTCGGCCCGAGCCACACCACCGCGAGGAAATCGACGACGTTCATCGCCCGCTCGACGCCGGCGGGCACGTTCACCGCGACGCCGAACGCATGCAGCGCGAACAGGCCGGCGTGATAGACGATGAACGCGTGCCACAGCGTGTAGTACAGGTGGCCGATCGGCATGTACGACGACATCTGCTCGACGCGCAACTGCAGGCGCTCGGACGGATCCCGCACCGGCTGCGCGGCCACGTACTGCTTCACCTTGCGGCGCATCGCCGCCGGCCGCAGCACGACGGCGAGCATGCCGTCCGCGATCATCAGCAGGCGCTTGACGCCCCAGCGCTCGCCGTTGGTGATGCCGTATTCCTCGAGATCCGATTCGCCGCCCGATACCTTGTGATGATGCAGGTGCATGCGCCGCCGCGTCCACGGATTGATGGTGCCCGGCCGCGTGAGCCAGCACAGCGCCATCATCAGGTGATATGCCCACGGCGTCTTCTTGAAGTACATCAGGTGGATCAGGTCGTGCTCGAGCTCGTGAATCAGCGACGTGACGAACGCGGCGAGCGGCAGCGCGACGTACCACGCGATCGCGCCGCGCGCATACAGCCATGCGATCGCGAGCATCGCGCTCACCGACACGGCCATTACGGTCGCGCCGACGAGGTTCTGGTTGTCGAGCAGCGGAAAGCGCGCGCGGATCGCGTCGCTCGCGGCGTTGACTTCGCGGCGGACGTACGCGACTTTCTCTGCGTCGTGGCGAAAGGCGGTTCGTGCGGGTTGGCTCATCGAGCGGAATCCAGGCGGAAAGAGGTGGGCGCAATGCCGATGGGACAAGCATAGGCGCGTGCCGGAACGCGGGCGAGGGCCGTCGGTGCCAATGATGGTGTCATTTCGGGCCACGTTGGCCGCCGGGCGGCCGCCCGCGCGGATGTCCGCCCGCTAGAGTGCCGCCGCGGTGTCATTGCGGGCCAGCGACGCTACAATCCGCCGAAACCGCTCCGGAGTCCGCCGCATGGCCTCGTCCGTTCCGGATGCCGCGCGCCAGTTGAACAAGGCGACGGTGTCGTCCGCGTATGCGCTGTTCATGCTGATGCTGGCCGAGGAGCGCGGCATCGACGGCGGCCGCATTCTCGCCGGCTCGGGCGTCGAGCGCGACCGGCTCGCGCAGCCCGATGCGCGCATCACGCCGCTGCAGCAGGCGGCGATCGTGTTCAGCCTGCTCGATGCGACCGACGATCCGTCGATCGCGATCGAGATCGGCCTGCGCAGCAGCCTGACGAAAGCGGGGCTGATCGGCTTCGGCCTGATGAGCTGCGCGACGCTCGGCGAGGCGATCGCGCTCGGCATCCGTTACCTGCCGACGCGCGTGCCGTTTTTCTCGGTGCGGCTCGCGCAGCTCGACGGCATCGTCGACATCGACGTGCTCGAAGCGTTTCCGCTCGGCCGGCTGCGCCAGTTCGCGGTGGAAAATTTTCTGGTCGAGACCGCGATCCTGTTCAATTCGCTGCTGTATCCGACGCCGGGGCGCACGCTGCAGTCGCGTGCCGAACTCCATTTCGAATGGCCCGAGCCGCCGTGGTTCGAGCGCTATCGCGCGCGGCTGCCGCGCTGCCATTTCGATGCGAGCGCGAACCGCATCCGCTGCGACGCCGCGCTGCTCGACGAGCCGATCGGCACCGCGAACGCGCAGACCGCGCAAATGATCGTCCAGCAGTGCGAGGCGGAACTCGCGCGGCTCGGCTATGCGGAGAGCATCGTCGAGCGCGTGCGCAACCTGCTGATCTGCGGCGAGGGCGGCTATCCGTCGGTGGACGACGTCGCGCGCGAGCTGCACGTGTCGGCGCGCACGCTCAAGCGCAAGCTCGCCGGATACGGCGCGACCTATTCGGCGCTGCTCGACGAGATCCGGCTGCGCGATGCGCTGCGGCTGCTCGAAGGCACGCGGCTGCCGGTCGACGAGATCGCGGCGCGCGTCGGCTATACCGACCGCGCCAATTTCACGCGCGCGTTCAAGCGCTGGACGGGCGTGGCGCCGAGCGAGCGGCGCTGAATGCCGCACCCGCACCGGGGTGCCGTTTCCTTCGCAGGCGCCGGATCTTTTTCAGACGATCGCGATCCAGTTCGCGCCGCGGCCGCCCGGCACGCGCGTGTGCAGCGACAGCGTGCCGTCGTCCGGCGCGATCGCATATACCGCGACGTGTTCCGACTGTTCGCCGCAGGCCACGAGCCAGCGTCCGGACGGATCGATCGCGAACCCGCGCGGCTGGGTCTCGGTGGGTGTTGCGTGGGTGGGCTCGAACGAGCCGTCTTCGTTGCGGCGATAGCCGAGCAACCGGCTCGACGTGCGCTCGCTGACGTACGCGAAGCGCTCGTCGGGCGTCAGATGCAGATCGGCGGCCCACACCGACGGTTCGGCCGGGGCGGGCGGGCGCGCATGGCCTTGCGCGAGTTCGGCGACGGCCGGATGGCGTGCGCTCACGCGCGGATCGCCGAGCCGGCCGGTGTCGGTGTCGCGGGCGAAGGTCGCGAGCGTTCCCTGGAATTCGCTGACGACGACCAGCGTGCGGCCGTCGTCAACGAACCGCAGGTGACGCGGGCCGAAGCCGGCCGGCACGCGTGTTTCGCCATGTTCGACCGCGCGCACGCCGGCGGCGTCCTCGACGAGCGCGAAGCCGAACACGCGGTCCGAGCCGAGCGAACTGACGTACGCGAAACGGTTGTCCGGCGACACGATCACCGCATGCGCGTTCGCGATGCCGCCCGCGACTTGCAGCGGCGTGCCGTCGCCGTCGCGCACGCGCGCCGCGTCGTAGAGGCTCAGCGAGCTGCCGCCGTACGACGCGCCGAGCAGCCAGCGGCCGCTGCGGTCGAGCGACAGGTATGCATGGCTCGCATCGATCGCGGTCGTGCCGATGCGCACGAGCGCGCCCGTGGCGGCGACGCGGAACGCGACGATCGTCGGCTGTTCGCCGCGCGTCGCGACGTAGAGCCGCGCGCGGTCGGCCTGCACGGCGATCGGCATCGCGACGTCGGCGGCCGGATAGCGGGCGAGCGGCGTGAGCGTGCCGTCGCCGGCGAGGGAGAACGTGGCGAGGTCGCCGTCGACGGCATTCGAGACGACGACGGTCAGGCGGTCAGTGTTCGGCATGGCGGAGCATCGAGGCGTGCGAGAAGGTTTCGTCGGCCGGCCGGCCGCGCGGCGGATCGCTGCGCCGCTGCGTGCGCGCGAACAGCGCGGCGACCGCGGCGACGAGCGATGCGATCGCGAGCGCATACAGCCCGCCCGTGATCGAACCCGTATGTTGCTTCAAATAGCCGAAGGCCGTCGGCGCGACGAAGCCGCCGAGGTTGCCGACCGAGTTGATCAGCGCGATCACGGCCGCGGCCACGCGCGTGTCGAGATAGCCCTGCGGAATCGGCCAGAACAGCGACGACGCGGCCTTGAAGCCGAGCGCGGCGAAGCAGATCGACGCGAACGACCACACCGGATTCGGCGACGTCGACGCGAACAGCCCGCACGCGGCGAGCACGAGCGCGCATGCGAGCCAGCGCTGCGGATGCTTCCACTTCGACGACAGCACCGCGAAGCCGTACATCGCGCCGATCGCGATCATCCACGGAATCGTGTTGTACAGGCCGACCTGGAAATCGGTGAGGCCGCCCATCTTGCGGATGATGGTCGGCAGCCAGAACGTGGCCGCGTAGATCGTCAGCTGGATCGAGAAGTACAGGAAGCAGAACAGCATGATCTGCGGGTCGCGCAGCAGCGTGGTCGCGCGCACCGGCACGTTCGAGCGGACGTCGCGCGCCGCGCGTTCGTCGTCGAGCGCGTTCTGCAGCGCCGTACGTTCTTCGGGTGTGAGCCACGTCGCGTCGCGGATATGCGATTTCAGCAGCAGCCAGCTCGCGCCGCACAGCGCAACCGAGAACAGCCCTTCGATCAGAAACATCCATTGCCAGCCCGCGAGGCCGAAGCCGCGGATCGACAGCAGCGCGCCGGTGACGGGCCCGGACAGCACCGATGCGAACGCGGAGCCGCCGAGGAAGATCGCCATCGCCTTGCCGCGTTCCCGCGGCGGCAGCCATTGCGACAGATACAGCACGACGCCGGGGAAGAAGCCGGCCTCGGCGGCGCCGAGCAGGAAGCGCAGCGCGTAGAACGACGTGTCGTTCCACACGAACGCCATCGCGGCCGCGACGATGCCCCACGTCGCCATGATCCGCGCGAGCCAGATGCGCGCGCCGTAGCGCTGCATCAGCAGGTTCGACGGTACTTCGAATAGCGCGTAGCCGACGAAGAACAACCCGGCGCCGAGCCCGTACGCGGCCGCGCCGATGCCGATCGACGCTTCCAGATGGCGATCGACGAAGCCGACGTTTACGCGGTCGATGTAGTTCGCGATGAACATGATCAGCACGAGCGGCAGCACGTGCCACTTCACTTTCGAGACGGCGGACGCGAGCGGGTCGCGGCCGGGCAGGGCGGACGAGGGCGGGTTCAACGGTGTCTCCGGTCGGGCGGTGGCCGGCGGGGCGGCAGCCCGCGTCGGCGTCTGGGGTGGCGGCTTATGTAGTATGTCGTCGTACGACATGGTACGCCGGTGCGGGGGCGATGGCGTCGCGGGTTTACCCGGAACTCCTCCCGATTTGCGAGAAATCGGACGAGGGTAGGCACACGTTTTCACATCCGATGACTTATGACTCGAAGCGACGTTGCACCGACTGCCAGGCGCGAAGCGGCCCCATCTCCGCGTGAGAACTCGCGATCGAGGCGGCGCGTTCGGGCTTGGTACGTTTGGGAAGCCGGGCGAGAAAACCGACCTCGACGGGGCGGTGCCCGCTATCCGCGTGTCTCGGACGACGACGCACAGGCAGGAAGTCGTGGCGCGCGCGAAGCGAGAACAGCGCGATCGTGACGAACGACATGCAGGCGACCCGCAAGCCGTTTGCAGGGCAGCGCCGCTACGCCATATCGAAGGCGCGCGGTTGCGGCAAAATATCGGGCGCGCGGGTGCGGCGTGCACGCCACTCGCGAATGGCGGATTTCAGGCGCGGACGATGGAGCAACGGATCATGCAGGACAACCAGTACGCGCGGCATGTCTTCGCGTTCAACGGCGACGCGGACGGCCTGTGCGCGCTTCAGCAACTGCGGCTCGCGGAACGCGTGCACGGTACGCTCGTGACCGGCGTGAAGCGCGACATCAGGCTGCTCGAGCTTATCGACGCGGGCGCGGGCGACCTCGTCACCGTGCTCGACGTGTCGCACGACCAGAATCGCGACGCGTGCGCGCGGCTGCTGCGCGACGGTGCGACGGTCCGTTACTTCGACCATCACTTCGCCGGCGCGCTGCCCGACCATCCGCGCTTCGACGCGCATATCGACCTGGCGGCCGACGTCTGCACGAGCGCGATCGTGAACCGCTATCTCGGCGGCCGGTACGTGCGCTGGGCGATCGTCGCGGCATTCGGGGACGAACTGCCGGCCCTCGGCGACGCGCTGGCGCGCGAGCACGGCGTCGACGAAGCCGAGCGTGGCGTGCTCGCCGAACTGGGGCGCTATCTGAACTACAACGCTTACGGCGAATGCGTCGGCGATCTGCACTTCGATCCGGCGGCGCTCGCGGACGCCATGCTGCCGTGCGTCGAGCCACTCGATTTCGTGCGCGGGACGGCCGTGTTCGCCGCATTGCGCGACGGCTACCGCGACGACATGGCGCGTGCATGCGCGCTCGCGCCGCTGCGCGAGGTGCCCGGCGCGACGCTGGTCCGGATGCCCGATCATCCGTGGGCGCGGCGCGCAACCGGCATACTCGCGAACGAGCGGATGCGCGACGCGCCGCATGCGGCGCTCGCGGTGCTGTCGCCGCGCGCGGGCGGCGGGCTCGTCGTCAGCGTACGCGTGCCCGACGGCCGGCCGATCGGCGCGGACGAGTTCTGCCGCGGCTTCGCGACCGGCGGCGGGCGCAAATGCGCCGGCGGCATCAACCATCTGCCGGAAGCCGAGTTCGATGCGTTCGCCGAGCGCTTCGAGGCCGCGTTCCGGCTCGATTGACACGACGCATCGTTGACGGATCAAGCCGGCTGCACCGGCGGGCACGGTCGCTTGTCGGGCCGTCGTGGCGTGAATCGATGCGTCCGGCGTCGGCCATGCGCGGTGCGCGGTGCGCGGTGCGCGGTGCGTGGTGCGTGGTGTGCACGAATCGTTCGACGCGCAACACAGTCGGAGCAACATGCGGTGCGCGAGGCCGTCGTCCGGCAGCGCGACCTGCTTTGGATCGAAGCGGATCGTTTGTTCGCGTGCGGCGTCGCGGTGGCGGCCGGCCGTGACGACCGGCGTCGACACCGCGCAGCGCAGCCGCGACAATACGCGTCTCCTTTTGTTTTCATCATCGAGGTGCCTGCCCGTGTCTGCCAAGACGTCCGTTGCTCCCGCGATCGTCTGGTTCCGCGACGATCTGCGCGTGACCGATCAGCCCGCGCTCACGCGCGCGGTCGAATCCGGCCGGCCGCTCGTCTGCGTGTTCGTCGACGATACGGGCGCTGGCGCCGGGCCCGCGCTCGGCGGCGCGGCGCGCTGGTGGCTGCACGGGGCGCTGGTCGGGCTCGACGCGGCGCTCGCGCGGCATGGCGGGCGCCTGCTGCTGCTGCGCGGCGACGCGCAGCGCGAGATCGAGCGCATCGTCGGCGACACGGGCGCGGCAGCCGTGTACTGGAACCGCCGCTATGCGCAGCCGCAGCGCGACGCCGACGCGGCGCTGAAGGCGTCGCTCAAGGCGCGCGGCGTGACGGTCGAGAGCAGCAACGGCAGCCTGCTGAACGAGCCGTGGGAGGTGTTGACGGGTAGCGGCGGCCCGTATCAGGTCTTCACCGCGTACTGGCGCGCGGCGCGCCGCGATCGCACGGTCGCGGCGCCGTTGCCGGCACCCGAGCGGATCGCGTTTCATCCGTGGCCGAAAGTCGTGCGCGACCGCGCGCTGGCGCTCGACGCACTTGCGTTGCGTCCGCATGCGCCGGACTGGGCCGGCGGCCTGCGCGATGCGTGGCCGGCGCCCGACGAAGCCGGCGCGCACGCGCAGCTCGACACGTTCGTGACGACCGCGCTCGCCGGCTATGCGGACGCGCGCGACCGTCCCGATCGCCCCGCGACGAGCCGGCTATCGCCGTTCCTGCGCTTCGGCAACGTGTCGCCGCGACAGGTGTGGCAGGCGGTGCAGGGCGCCGCGCACGCAGGCGGCGCGGCATACGCGACGCACGCCGACAAGTTCCTGAGCGAGCTCGGCTGGCGCGAATTCAGCTACACGCTGCTGTATCACTTCCCGGCGCTCGCGACCGACAACTTCCGCGCGCAGTTCGATGCGATGCCGTGGCGCGACGATCCCGCCGCGTTACGTGCGTGGCAGCGCGGGCGAACCGGCTATCCGCTCGTCGATGCGGGCCTGCGCGAGCTGTGGACGACCGGCTGGATGCACAACCGCGTGCGGATGGTCGTCGCGTCGTTCCTGATCAAGCACCTGCTGATCGACTGGCGCGCGGGCGAAGCGTGGTTCCGCGACACGCTGGTCGACGCCGATCCCGCGAACAACGCGGCGAGCTGGCAATGGGTGGCCGGCTGCGGCGCCGACGCCGCGCCGTATTTCCGCATCTTCAATCCGGTCGCGCAGGGGCGGAAGTTCGACCCGGACGGCGCGTACGTGCGGCGCTGGGTGCCCGAGCTTGCCGGCCTCGACGATGCGTCGATCCATGCACCGTGGGAAGCGTCGCCGCTGGAACTCGAGGCGGCCGGCGTACGGCTCGGCGTCGACTATCCGGCGCCGCTCGTCGAGCACGCGGCCGCGCGCGCCCGAGCGCTCGATGCGCTGGCCGCGTTGCCGAAGCGCCGCTGACCGCACGCGCCGGTTTGCCGTATCAATTGCAGAATGCGACGTGCTCGAGCAGCGCGTATGCGACGCCCGAGTCGAAGTAGGCCGCGCCGCACCACGCGACGAACGCGAGCGTGCCGGCGGCCAGCACCGCGCGGATCACGCCCACGCCGCGCGGCCCGATGCCGGGCGTGCGACGCGCGCGTCGTCGATCGGCAGGTGCAGCAGCGCCGCGAGCACGCCGAGCGCGATCGAACCGATCCACAGCGGCATGTACGAGTGCGTCGCGTCGTACACGATTGCACCGAGCCACACGCCGAAGAAGCTGCCGAGCTGGTGCCCGAAGAACACGAAGCCGAACAGCGTCGCGATGTAGCGCACGCCGAACACCTGCGAGATCACGCCGTTCGTCAGCGGCACCGTGCCGAGCCACGTGAATCCCATCACGGCCGCGAACACGTAGACGCTCGCGGGCGACAGCGGCGCGGCGACGAATGCGGTCATCGCGAACGCGCGCACGAGGTACAGCACCGACAGCACGTACTTGCGCCGCAGCAGCCCGCCGAGATGGCCGCACGCATAGGTGCCGGCCACGTTGGTCAGCGCGATCAGCGCGAGCGCGACGCTCGCGTGGCGCGCAGGCAGCCCGTGGTCGAGCAGGTAAGCGGGCAGGTGCGTCGCGATGAACGCGAGCTGGAAGCCGCAAGCGAAGAAGCCCGCGTTCAGCAGCCAGAAGCCGCGATGCGCGAACGCTTCGCGCACCGCTTCGCCGATCGACTGGTCGGGGCCGGCGGGGGCGCCCGCCACCTGTGCGGGCCGGTCGCGCAGCAGCCCGGCGAGCGGCGCGAGCAGCGCGGCGACGAGCGCCAGCGCGATGAATGCGTGCCGCCAGCCGATGCCGCCGATCAGTTCCTGTGCGACGGGCACCATGCAGAACTGGCCGAGCCCGCCGATCGCGCCGGCGACCCCGAGCGCCCAGCCGCGCCGGTCGGGCGGAAACAGGCGGCTCAGCGCGCCGTAGATCGACGCGAATGCGGAGCCCGACAGCGCGACGCCGATCACGAGCCCGGCGCCGACCGTGAACAGGCCGGTCGTGCCCGCATGCGCCATCGTCACGAGCCCGGCCGCGTACAGCAGCATGCCGGCGACGATCACGCGCACCGAACCGAAACGGTCGGCGATCATTCCGGTGAACGGCTGCGCGACGCCCCAGATCAGGTTCTGCAGCGCCAGCGCGAGCCCGAACGCCTCGCGCGACCAGCCGTGGTCGAGTGACACGGGCGCGAGGAACAGGCCCTGCACGTGGCGGATGCCGAGCGCGGCGCCCATGATCAGGCCGCCTGCCAGCACGGGCAGCCAGCGGCGCCGGACTTCCTGCTCGATCAGGGTCATGCGTGTCTCCGGATGAAGGCGCGCGGCGAAACGGTCGCGCTCGATCCGATTAGACGAGCAGGGCGGCCGTCGTTCAAGCGATCATTCGGTCAGGTTGCCATGCGTCAAGGGAATGCGAACGGGCGGTGTCCGCCGGGCTCACGCGCAACCGCACCGCCGTCGGCTCAGGCCGTCGTCGTATCGTGCGCGTGCATCGCCGCATCGCATTCCGCCGCTTCGGCGAGCATCCAGTCGCGCACGTCGGCGACCTCGCGACGCGGGGCCGGATCGTGCTGGAACAGCCAGTAGCCGTACGTTTCCGACAGCGTCCGCGTGTGCGGTCCGAGCACCGCGAGCCGGCCGTCGGCGAGCATCGGCGCGACGAGCGCGAGCCGGCCGAGCGCGATGCCCTGGCCGGCGATCGCGGCCTGGATCACCTGGTCGTACTGGTTGAAGCGCAGCACGCCTTTCGGGCGCGCGTCGCCGAGCCCGGCCGCGTGCAGGTGCGCGTGCCACTGCAATTGCGATTGCGGCGGCCCGTCGAATTCGAGCAGCACGTGACCGGCGATCGCGGCCGCGCTCGTGACCGGCCGCGCGGCGAGCGCGGGATGCGCGACCGGCACGACGATCTCGTCGAACAGGCGCAGCGCGCCGGCCGGCGCGCGCTCGCGCG
Source organism: Burkholderia sp. AU16741 (assembly GCF_002223345.1). Lineage (NCBI taxonomy): Bacteria > Pseudomonadati > Pseudomonadota > Betaproteobacteria > Burkholderiales > Burkholderiaceae > Burkholderia > Burkholderia sp. AU16741. Next base: position 1,863,945 of record NZ_NKEZ01000003.1, on the reverse strand, counting down.
GGCAATAGCGGATGCCGAGGTCGATGCCCTCGGTGCGCAAATCGAGTACCTTGTCGTTCGCGGCGACGCGCAGATCGATCCCGGGCAACCGTGCCTGCAGCCGCCCGAGCCGCGGCAGCAGCCACAGCGCGGTCACGCCGATGCTGGCGGTGATCGTCACGGGCTGGCGCTCGCGCGCGGCGGCCAGCGACGCGACGGTGTCCTGCAGGCCGTGCAGCGCCGCGTCGGCGACGCGGAACAGCCGCTCGCCTTCCGGCGTGAATGAAATCTTCCGGTAGCCGCGCTGCAGCAACGCGACGCCGAGATGCGCCTCGAGTGCATGGACCTGGCGGCTGACCGCCGACTGCGTGACGCACAGATCCTGCGCGGCGAGCGTGATGCTCATGCGGCGGCCGACGGCGACGAAACCGCGGACGAGATCGAGCGACGGGAGACGGACGAGTGGCGTTGACATGCGCGTGACTCATGCGAACGGAGCAGCAAGATTGGTTGAGAACGCGGCACGCGTCAAGTTCAATGGAGGCGGGTTGATCGCGGAGGAGGGGGCTGAGTATGTGCTGAAGCGCCAACTCGGACCGACCGCTATCCATGGGATCGCAGTAAGCGCTGAAGCGCTAACTGGGGTCGACAGGAGACACGATGACGATTTCGAACGAGGAAAGCGGAGCCTCGCAGGGCAGTCGCGCGGCGGGCGCGTTGCCGCCCGAACCCGTGACGCTGCGCGCGGCGGACGGTTACGAACTGCGCGGCCACGTCTGGCGCCATCGCGGCGGCGGCGTGCGGCCCGTGACGGTCGTCAATTGCGCGACGTCGGTGCGCTGCGACTACTACTTTCGTTTCGCCGCCTGGCTGTTCGCGCAAGGACGCGACGTGCTCGTCTACGACTATCGCGGCATCGGCGGATCGCGCCCGGCGCGGCTGGCGAAGCTGCGCGCGACCTGGCTCGACTGGGGGCGGCTCGATTGCGAAGCCGCGCTGCACTATGCGCGCGACGCGTTTCCGGGCCAGCCGCTCGACGTGGTCGCGCACAGCATCGGCGGCTGTGTACTCGGCCTCGCGGCGTCGAACGTGCACGTGCGGCATGCGGTGACCGTCGGCGCGCAGTACGCGTACTGGCGCGACTATCTGCCGGCCGAGCGGCGCCGCATGTGGTGGAAGTGGCATGTCGCGATGCCCGCGCTCGCCGCCGTGTGCGGCTACGTGCCCGCGAAGCGGCTCGGCTGGATGGAGGATACGCCGCGGGGCATCGCGCTGTCGTGGGCGCGGTCGCGGCCGCGTTTCGAGGACGGCTACCTCGGCAGCGTGTTCGACGACGGCGCGGCGAGCCGTGCCGCGTTGCCGGCGCGGTTCGCGGGGCTGTCGGCGCCGATGCTCGCGGTCGGCATTGACGACGACGCGTTCGGCACGGTCGCCGCGATCGAGCGGCTGGTCGGCTACTACACGGGCAGCAACGTGACGCATCTGCGGATCGCGCCGACCGACATCGGCGTCGCCGAGATCGGCCATTTCGCGTTTTTCCACAGCCGCTTCACCGACACGCTGTGGCCGGTCGCGTTGTACTGGCTGCAACACGGCGTGCTGCCGGCCGATGCGCCGGGCGTCGTGCATGCGCTGCACCCGGCGTCGCGCGGGCGGGTGACGGGGAGCGGCGTGCCGGGCAGGGCCGCGAGCGGGTAAGCGGGCGCATACGCACGCAATGCGCCATCCCTGTTTGCGTCCCGATCAGGCGGCAGCGGCCGCGGGTCGGCGCGATCGATTAACATCGGACGTTTCGCTCCACCGCACAGGCTGCCGCGCGCCGATGTCCATTCCGTCCGATCCCGCTTCTCCCGTCGAAACGCCCCGCGCGTGGCGCGTGCACGCGCTCGACGTGCCGCCCGCCGCGGCGCGCGCCCGCGTGCAGGTCGCGCGCGTCGATTTCGACTGGCGCGTGCCGGTCGCGTCGCCCGCGTATGCGGCGCTGAGCGACGACGAGCGCGCCCGTGCCGCGCGCTTTCTGCGGCACGAGGATGCGGTGCGCAGCGCCGCGACGCGCGCCGCGCTGCGCGACGTGCTCGGCGCGACGCTCGGCATCGGGCCGCGCGCGATCGAGATCGTCGTCGACGCAGCGGGGCGGCCGTCGCTGGACCCTGCGCATCGCGCGTCGCTCGACTTCAACGTGTCGCACGCGGGCGATCATGCATTGATCGCGTGGGCGCCGGCGGGCCGCGTCGGCGTCGATATCGAGAGCTGCAACCGCGCGACCGACTGGCGCACGCTGACGCGCGAAGTGTGCGCACCCGCCGAGATCGCGTATCTCGACGGTCTGCCGCCCGGCGCGCGCGAGGGGGAATTCATGCGCGTGTGGTCCGCAAAGGAGGCGCTGCTCAAGGCGCTCGGCACCGGCATCGTCGGCGGGCTGCGCGCGTTCGCGGTCGTGCCGCCGCGCGACACGGCGACACCCGCGACGACGATCGTCGACCCGACCGCGCCCGCCGCCGGCGTCGCGGCGTTCGACGCGGCATGGCTCGACGCGGCGCCCGGCTACGCGGCGTGCGTCGCGTGGACGCGCGCGTAAGCCGGGCGCGACGCGCGGCGCTTACTCGAGCGGCGCGTCGTTCGGCGCCGCATAGCGCGCCTTGATCACGTCGCTCATCGCGAAGTCGAACGACAGCCCCTTCGGCGGCACCGGTTTCATGAACCATTTGTCGTACAGCGCGTTGATCTCGCCGCTTTTCATCAACTGCACGAGCACGCCGTCGACGAGCGCCTTGAACTGCGGATCGTCCTTGCGCAGCATGAACCCGTAGGCTTCCGACGATTGCGGCGTGCCGACGAGCTGCCAGTCGGCCGGCTTCGCGGCGAGCTGGCGCACGCCCGCGAGCAGCACGTCGTCCATCATGTACGCGGCCGCGCGGCCCGATTCGAGCGTGAGGCGTCCTTCGCCGTAGTCCTTCGCGCTGATGATCTGCATGTTCATCTTCCTTTCCTCGTTCATCTTGCGCAGCAGGCGCTCGGACGTCGTGCCCTGGTTCGTCACGACCGTCTTGCCGGCGAGATCGGGGAAGTCGCGGATGCCCGAACTCGTGCGCGTGAGCAGGCGCGTCGTCGCGACGAAGAAGGTGGTCGAGAACGCGACCTGCGCGTGGCGCGCGGCGAGATTGGTCGTCACGCCGCATTCGAGATCGACGGTGCCGTTCTGCACGAGCGGAATGCGGTTCTGCGACGTGACCGGAATGAAGCGCACCTGCAGGTCGGGCTTGCCGGTGCGCGCCTTCACCGCGGCGATCACGCGGTCGCACAGATCCTGCGAGAACCCGATGACCTTGCCGCCCGCGTCGACATAGGAGAACGGCACCGACGTTTCGCGATGGCCGATCGAAATCAGGTTGGCCTGCCGGATCCTCTCGAGCGTGCCGGACAGCGGCTCGGCGGCGACGGACGCGCCGCACGCGAGTGCGCACGCGGCGACGAGCAGGGGGCGGCCGAGGCGGGCGGCGAATCGTGACGGGAAGGGCATGACGGTCTCCATGGCGAATGTTGATTCGTATGTTGCCAAATAAAAAATGATTGCAACATACGTTAAAAACCGGATCACGCCGGCCACGCCGGCGGGTCGTGCCGGACATCAGGGAAACTCCCGAGACCGGAATAATGAAAAACGGGTTGTCTAGACAAGTTCCGATGGCTACACTTCAATCCATCCCGAACTTGTCTAGACAGGATTGCTCACATGATTACGTTGACCCCCGGCCATCTGACCCTCCCGCAACTGCGCCGGATCGCACGCGAATCCGTCCAGCTGAAACTCGATCCGGCCAGCTTCGCGAAGATCGACGCGGGCGCGAAGGCCGTTGCCGACATCGCCGCGAAGGGCGAGCCGGCCTACGGCATCAACACGGGCTTCGGCCGTCTGGCGAGCACCCACATCCCGCACGACCAGCTCGAACTGCTGCAGAAGAACCTCGTGCTGTCGCACGCGGTCGGCGTCGGCGAGCCGATGGCGCGCTCGTCGGTGCGCCTGCTGATGGCGCTGAAGCTGTCGAGCCTCGGCCGTGGCCACTCGGGCATCCGTCGCGAAGTGATGGATGCGCTGATCACCCTCTTCAACGCGGACGTGCTGCCGCTGATCCCGGTGAAGGGCTCGGTCGGCGCCTCGGGCGACCTCGCGCCGCTCGCGCACATGTCGGCCGTGCTGCTCGGCGTCGGCGAAGTGTTCATCCGCGGCGAACGCGCGAGCGCGCTCGACGGTCTGCGTGTCGCCGGCCTCGCGCCGCTGACGCTGCAGGCGAAGGAAGGCCTCGCGCTCCTGAACGGCACGCAGGCGTCGACCGCGCTCGCGCTCGACAACATGTTCGCGATCGAAGACCTGTACCGCACCGCGCTCGTCGCCGGCGCGTTGTCGGTCGACGCGGCAGCCGGCTCGGTGAAGCCGTTCGACGCGCGCATTCACGAACTGCGCGGCCATCGAGGCCAGATCGACGCGGCCGCGTCGTACCGCGAACTGCTCGAAGGCTCGCCGATCAACCAGTCGCACCGCGACTGCGACAAGGTGCAGGATCCGTACAGCCTGCGCTGCCAGCCGCAGGTGATGGGCGCGTGCCTGGACCAGATGCGTCATGCGGCCGACGTGCTGCTGGTCGAAGCAAACGCCGTGTCGGACAATCCGCTGATCTTCCCGGACACCGGCGAAGTGCTGTCGGGCGGCAACTTCCACGCCGAGCCCGTCGCGTTCGCGGCCGACAACCTCGCGCTCGCCGCGGCGGAAATCGGCGCGCTGGCCGAGCGCCGCATCGCGCTGCTGATCGACGCGACGCTGTCGGGCCTGCCCCCGTTCCTCGTGAAGGACGGTGGCGTGAACTCCGGCTTCATGATCGCGCACGTGACGGCCGCCGCCCTCGCATCGGAAAACAAGACACTCGCGCACCCGGCATCGGTCGACTCGCTGCCGACTTCCGCGAACCAGGAAGACCATGTGTCGATGGCGACGTTCGCCGCGCGCAAGCTCGCCGACATCGCGGACAACACGAAGCACATCCTCGCGATCGAACTGCTGGCCGCCGCACAGGGCGTCGACCTGCGCGCGCCGTTCCACACGAGCCCGAAGCTCGCGCCGGTGATGGAGACGATCCGCGGCAAGGTCGCGCACTACGAACTCGACCACTACTTCGCGCCGGACATCGCGGTGATCGCGAAGCTGGTCGGCGAGCGCGCGTTCGCGAAGGTCGCGCCGTTCTCGTTCGCATCGGAACAGTAAGCCGATGAGCGCGCCGGTCTACCAGGAGATCAAGGATTTCATCCTGGGCCGCATTCACGCCGGCGAGTGGGAGGAGGGCGACCAGGTGCCGTCCGAGAACGAGCTGGCGCGCGAATTCAAGGTGGCGCGCATGACCGTCAACCGCGCGCTGCGCGAGTTGACGGCCGAGCAGGTGCTCACGCGCATGAAGGGCGCGGGCACCTACGTCGCGCGGCCGAAGTACGAGTCGACGCTGGTCGCGATTCGCAGCATCTCGGAAGAGGTCGGCGCGCGCGGGCATGCGTACCGCGCCAGCGTGCTCGGGCTCGACACGATCCGCGCCGACGAGGCGCTTGCCGACGAGATGCAGGTGGCCGTGCGCACGAAGCTGTTTCATTCGCAGGTGCTGCACTTCGAGAACGACGAGCCGGTGCAGCTCGAAGAGCGATGGGTGAATCCGGCGGTCGCGCCGGATTACGCCGAGCAGGATTTCACGAACACGACGCCGAACCTGTACCTGATGCGCGCGGCGCCGCTGCAGCGCGTCGAGTACCGGATCGAAGCGGCGGCCCCGGCGCCGGAGCGGCGCGAGCAGCTGCGGATGGACGACGTCGAGCCGTGTCTGGTTTTACATCGGCGCACCTGGTCGCAGGGCGTCGTCGCCTCGGTGGCGAATCTGTGGCATCCCGGCAGCCGTTATCGCTTCACCGGGCATTTCTGATTCCTATTTGATTTTCAATTTCCTTCGGGAGCAGTCGTCATGAACCATCCGAAACACATCGATCCCCGTCTCGATCCGACGCGCACGATCCGCGCGCCGCGCGGCAGCGAGAAGACCTGCAAGACCTGGCTGGCCGAAGCGGCCTACCGGATGATCCAGAACAACCTCGACCCGGAAGTCGCCGAGCATCCGCATGCGCTCGTCGTGTACGGCGGCATCGGGCGTGCCGCGCGCAACTGGGAATGCTACGACCAGATCCTCGCGTCGCTGAAGGATCTCGAGGAAAACGAAACGCTGCTGATCCAATCGGGCAAGCCGGTCGGCGTGTTCCGCACGCACAAGGATGCGCCGCGCGTGCTGCTCGCGAATTCGAACCTGGTGCCGCACTGGGCGAACTGGGATCACTTCCACGAACTCGACCGCAAGGGCCTGATGATGTACGGCCAGATGACGGCCGGCAGCTGGATCTACATCGGCAGCCAGGGCATCGTGCAGGGCACCTATGAAACGTTCTTCTCGGTCGCGAACCAGCACTTCAACGGCGATCCGTCGGGCCGCTGGATCCTGACGGGCGGCCTGGGCGGGATGGGCGGCGCGCAGCCGCTCGCCGCGACGATGGCCGGCTTCTCGATGATCGCGGTCGAATGCGACGAGACGCGCATCGACTTCCGCCTGAAGACGCGCTACGTCGACAAGAAGGCGACGACGCTCGACGAAGCGCTCGGCATGATCGAGGAAGCGAAGCGCACCGGCAAGCCGGTGTCGATCGGCCTGCTCGGCAACGCGGCCGACGTGTTCGCTGAACTCGTCACGCGCGGCATCACGCCCGACTGCGTGACCGACCAGACGAGCGCGCACGACCCGATCAACGGCTACCTGCCGCAAGGCTGGACCGTCGCGCAATGGCGCGAGGCGCAGAAGGTCGATCCGCAGAGCATCGTGAAGGTCGCGAAGCAGTCGATGGCCGTCCAGGTGCGCGCGATGCTCGCGCTGCAGGAACGCGGCGCGGCCACGCTCGACTACGGCAACAACATCCGCCAGATGGCGCTTGAAATGGGCGTCGAGAACGCGTTCGACTTCCCCGGTTTCGTGCCGGCGTACATCCGTCCGTTGTTCTGCGAAGGCAAGGGCCCGTTCCGCTGGGTCGCGCTGTCCGGCGATCCGGAAGACATCTACAAGACCGACCAGAAGGTGAAGGAGCTGATCCCCGACGATCCGCACCTGCACAACTGGCTCGACATGGCGCGTGAGCGCATCGCGTTCCAGGGCCTGCCGGCACGGATCTGCTGGGTCGGCGTGAAGGATCGCTACCGCCTCGGCCAGGCGTTCAACGAGATGGTCAAGAACGGCGAACTGAAGGCGCCGATCGTGATCGGTCGCGACCACCTCGACACGGGTTCGGTCGCGAGCCCGAATCGCGAGACGGAATCGATGAAGGACGGCTCGGACGCCGTCAGCGACTGGCCGCTGCTGAACGCGCTGCTGAACACCGCGGGCGGCGCATCGTGGGTGTCGCTGCACCACGGCGGCGGCGTCGGCATGGGCTTCTCGCAGCATTCGGGCGTCGTGATCGTCGCCGACGGTACGGCCGACGCGCATGAACGTCTCGGTCGCGTGCTGCTGAACGATCCGGCCACGGGCGTGATGCGCCATGCGGATGCCGGTTACGAACTCGCGCAGCAGACGGCCCGCGAAGCCGGCCTGAAGCTGCCGATGCTCGGCCGCTGAGCATGACGGCGCTCGACCTGGCGCCGGTGAACGCGACACTGATCCGCGCCGCGGATCTCGTCGCGTCGCCATGGAAGAACGGCGGCGGCGTGACGCGCGAGATCGGCGCGTTCCCGCCCGGCGCGGCACTCGATGCGTTCGCGTGGCGCGTGAGCGTCGCGGACGTCGGCACGGCCGGGCCGTTCTCGCGTTTCGACGGCGTCGACCGTACGCTCGTACTGTTGTCCGGCGCAGGCATGACGCTCGCCGAAGCGGGCGGCACGCGGCACGTGCTCGACGCACCGCTGGCCCGCGCGGATTTCGCGGGCGAGACGGCGATCGACGCGACGCTGCACGACGGCGCGACGCGCGACTTCAACCTGATGACGCGCCGTTCGGCGGCACGCGGGTCGGTCGACGTATGGCCCGAGGGCACGCACCGCGTCGAGCGCGCCGATACCGTGCTGCTGTTTTGCGCGGCCGGTACGGTCGGCGTCGACATCGACGGCGCGCACTATGCGCTGGAAGAAATGGACACGTTGCGGCTCGACGGGCCGCGGCGTGCGTTTGACGTCGTCGTGAGCGGAGGCGGCGCGCTGCTCGCCGTGTCGCTTGCCGTCGGCGAACGAGACTGAACGCATGAAACCGACTGTCTGGCATCACCTGAGGCTGTGTCCGCACGGCCATCCCGACGAGACGATCGACGACGCGGCGATCGCCGTCGACGAAACCGGCACGATCGCGTGGCTCGGCGCATTGTCCGCGCTGCCGCACGACTATGCGCACTGGCGGCGCGAGGACCTGCACGGCGCGTGGGTCACGCCGGGCCTCGTCGACTGCCATACGCATCTGGTGTACGGCGGTACGCGCGCCGACGAATTCGCGCAGCGCCTCGCGGGCGTCAGCTACGAGGAAATCGCGCGGCAGGGCGGCGGGATCGTGTCGACGGTGCGCGCGACGCGCGCGGCCGACGAGACGGCGCTGTTCGTGCAGGCCGCCGCGCGCTTGCAGCCGCTGCTCGCCGAAGGCGTGACCGCGATCGAGATCAAGTCGGGCTACGGGCTCGACCTCGCGAGCGAGCGCAAGATGCTGCGCGTCGCGCGCCAGCTCGGCGAGCGCTTCCCGGTTACCGTCCATACGACCTTCCTCGGCGCGCATGCGCTGCCGCCGGAATACGCGGGCCGCGCGGACGAATACATCGACGAAGTGTGCGACCGGATGCTGCCGACGCTGGCCGACGAAGGGCTCGTCGACGCGGTCGACGTGTTCTGCGAACGCATCGGCTTTTCGCTCGCGCAGACCGAGCGCGTGTTCGAGGCCGCGACGCGGCGCGGGCTGCCGGTGAAGCTGCATGCGGAGCAACTGTCGAATGCGGGCGGGACGGCGCTCGCCGCGCGTTACCGCGCGCTGTCGGCCGACCACCTCGAATTTCTCGACGAAGCCGGCATCGAGGCGATGAAGGCGGCCGGCACGGTTGCCGTGCTGCTGCCCGGCGCGTACTACTTCATCCGCGAAACGCAATTGCCGCCGATCGAGCTGCTGCGCAAGCACGGCGTGCCGATCGCGCTCGCGACCGATCACAACCCCGGCACGTCGCCGCTCGAATCGCTGTTGCTGACGCTGAACATGGGCTGCACGCTGTTCCGCATGACGGTGCCGGAGGTGCTGCAGGGCGTCACGCGCCATGCAGCCGCGGCGCTTGGCCGCGCGGATCGCCACGGCGCGCTCGAGGTCGGTCGCCAGGCCGACTTCGCCGTGTGGGCGGTCGGCTCGCTGGCGGAACTGGCGTACTGGATCGGCCGGCCGCTGTGCGAGCAGGTCGTACGGGGCGGCACGACCGTGTTTCGCCGGATGAACGGATAGTTTTTGCGAAGAACCGGGCCGGGTACCTGACGTATCGGCCCGGCCGACGCTTTGCAGGGGACCGGACCCGTGCGCAACGGCGCACGCCGGTCGATCGCCGCGAGGCAGGCGCAGGCGCGACGCGCTTGCGTCTGCCGGCCGCGGCACCCGGACGAGATTGCTCAAGCGCTCGATCCGGTCGATGAGGATACGCAATGACCGACACCCTGTTGTTCGCGGACCATGCCTACCTGCCCGATGGCTGGCGCCGCAACGTGCTGCTGCGCTGGGGCGCGGCCGGCACGCTGACCGACGTGACGCCCGATACCGACGCACCGGCCGGCGTCGCGCGCGCGGCCGGGCCGGTGCTGCCCGGCATGCCGAACCTGCATTCGCACGCATTCCAGCGCGCGATGGCGGGGCTCACCGAATACCGCGCGAATCCCGCCGACAGCTTCTGGAGCTGGCGCGACCTGATGTACCGCTTCGCGCTGAAGATCACGCCCGACGCGCTCGCGGCGATTGCGCGCTGGCTGTACGTCGAGATGCTCAAGTGCGGCTACACGTCGGTGTGCGAATTCCACTACGTGCATCACGCGCAGGACGGCTCGCGCTATCCGCAAATCGCGGAGCTCGGCACACGTGTGATCGACGCCGCGCGGGCGGCCGGCATCGGCATCACGATGCTGCCCGTGTCGTACCAGTTCGCCGGCTTCGGCAACAAGCCGCCGCGCGATGACCAGCGCCGCTTCATCAACACGCCCGACGGCGTGCTCGAACTGCTCGACGCGATGCGTCGCGCCGCGCCCGAGCATGGCGGGCTGCGCTACGGCGTCGCGCCGCATTCGCTGCGCGCGGTGTCCGAGAACGGGCTGCGTGCGCTGCTCGACGGGCTGCCCGACGATGCGCCCGTTCATATCCACATCGCCGAGCAGACGGCCGAAGTCGACGACTGCGTGCGCGCCTACGGCGCACGCCCGGTCCAATGGCTGCTCGATCGCTTCGACGTCGATGCGCGCTGGTGCCTCGTGCACGCGACGCACGTCGATGCGGCCGAGACGGCGGCGCTCGCGAAGCGTCGCGCCGTCGCCGGGCTGTGCCTGACGACCGAAGCGAACCTCGGCGACGGCGTGTTTCCGGCCGTCGACTATCTCGCGCAGGGCGGCGTGATCGGCGTCGGCTCGGACAGCCACGCGTCGGTCGACTGGCGCTCGGAGCTGCGCCTGCTCGAATACGGGCAGCGACTCGTGCACCGCGCGCGCAACGTGCTGGCGAGCGCGTCGCAGGCGCACGTCGCCGATCGGCTGTTCGATGCGTCGCTCGCGGGCGGCGCGCAGGCGAGCGGGCGGCGCATCGGTGCGCTGCGCGCGGGCTGTCGCGCCGACTGGCTCGTGCTCGATCCCGATCATCCGGCGATCGCCGAACACGACAGCGCCGCATGGCTGTCGGGCATCGTGTTCGCCGAACACGGCGACACGCCGGTGCTCGACGTCTACACGGGCGGCGAGTGCGTCGTGAGCGGCCGCCGCCATCGCGACGAAGCCGCCGCGTATGCCGACTACCGCGCCGCGCTGGCGCAACTGCTGCGCTGAACGCGCGGCAACCGGCGCACGGTGCGCCGGCCGACTCTTACGGTGAGGCGACATGACTGAACAACCGGCTGTATTCACGTTGAAGCAGGGCACGCTGCCGCTGCTGATCTCGATTCCGCATGCAGGCACGCACATCCCCGACGACATCGCCGAGACGATGACGCCCGACGCGCGCTTCGTCGACGATTGCGACTGGCATCTGGAGCGGCTGTACGGCTTCGCGGCCGATCTGGGCGCATCGATCCTCGTGCCGTCGCACGCGCGTTACGTCGTCGACCTGAACCGTCCGCCCGACAACGAGAACCTGTATCCGGGGCAGGACACGACGGGGCTCGTGCCGGTCGATACGTTCGACAAGGCGCCGCTGTATCCGGCGAACGCGCTGCCCGGCAACGACGAAATCATGCGTCGCCGCGATCGTTACTGGCTGCCGTATCACGACGCGCTGCAACGCGAGATCGCGCGCCTGAAGGGCGAACACGGCCGCGTGCTCGTGTGGGAGGCGCATTCGATCCGTTCGCACGTGCCGCGTTTCTTCGACGGCCGCCTCCCGGACTTCAACTTCGGCACGTCGAGCGGCGCGAGTGCGGCGCCCGGTCTCGCGGAGGCGCTGGCGGCGCGCGTGCTCGCACACGGCGGCTACACGGCCGTCGCGAACGGCCGCTTCAAGGGCGGCTACATCACGCGTCACTACGGCGTGCCCGAGACCGGCGTCGAGGCCGTGCAGCTCGAGCTGTCGCAGATCACCTACATGGAGGAGACGCGTCCGTACGCGTACGACGAAGCGCGTGCCGCGCGGATCGTGCCGCTGCTGCAGACGCTTGTCGAAACGGCGCTCGCGCATCGCTGAGCACGGGCCGCCTTCATGCGGCAGCGCGGCGGAGCAGTGCGCGTCGTCCCGTCGGCACGCAGCAGGCAAGCCGACGCAATGCACAAAACGGCATCGATCCGCCTGATCGATGCCTTTTTTTTCGTCTGATCGAGGTCGTCATCGGCCCCTGAAAATTTGACGCAATTTTTAGGTGATATAAGCTGAATGTCAGGAAGTCGTCACGCGCGTACCGGCGGCAAGGCCATCGACGATGGCCGGACTGCGCCGGCATTCGCTACGAGACATCTTGCTGACGTGTCGCCACGCGGCATAGCGACACGTGTCCTGCCTCCATCAGTCAGTCGAGTACGATCGTGAAAGCCGCCAGCCCTTCGATACGCCGGACGCGAAGTCCGTCGGCGGGCGCGCCGCCTCAGGCCGGGCCGAACCGGCATGCTGAGCGCGGCACGCGCGCCGTCCCGCTACGCGAGCCTCGCTTCTTCGCCATTTCCCATCGCGGCCCGCGCCGCTTCAATCTCGCGACCGCGCACTTGTTCAGCGCGGTGCAGTGCGACGGCAGCGCATCGTTGTTGCCCTAGCGTCCGTTTCCGCTTCCGTCCCGGGTCGCATCGCCCGTTGCCGCGGCGTCCGCGCGGCACGATCGCGCCTGCGCTTGCGCCGCGCGATGGCACGCGCGTGCGGCGCGCCCGTGAACCTGCATCGTTGCGCGCGCAAGCATGTCGCGCGCCATGACCGGAGAGACGCCGATGCGTGCCCGCCCGATCGTAGCCGTCACCGCCGACCGCATCCTGCGCGGCGCCCACCCGGACCACACGGCGGGCGAGAAGTACCTTGCCGCCGTCGTCGACGGCGCCGGCGCGCTCGCGTTCGTCTTGCCCGCGCTCGGCGCGCGGCAGCCGGCCGACGCGATCGTCGCGGCAATCGACGGGCTGCTGCTGACCGGCAGCTATTCGAACGTCGAGCCGCATCGCTACGGCGGCGCCGCGAGCGCGCCCGACACGCTGCACGATCCGGCGCGCGATGCGACCGCGTTGCCGCTGATCCGCGCGGCGATCGACGCGGGCGTGCCCGTGCTCGCCATCTGCCGCGGCATGCAGGAGCTGAACGTCGCGTACGGCGGCACGCTGCATCAGCGGCTGCATGCGACGACCGGCTTCGACGACCATCGCGAACGGGCGGACGATCTGCTCGAACGGCAGTACGGTCCCGCGCACGTCGTGCAGCTCGCTCCTGGTGGCCTGCTGCAGCGGGTCGCGCGCGGCGCGCAAGAGGCGACGGTCAATTCGCTGCACGACCAGGGCATCGCGCGGCTGGGCGACGCGCTCGCGATCGAAGCAAGCGCGCCCGACGGGCTCGTCGAGGCCGTCAGCGTACGCGGTGCGCGCGCGTTCGTGCTGGGCGTGCAGTGGCATCCCGAATGGCGCTACGCGGAGCAGCCGCTGTCGCGCGACATCTTCGCGGCATTCGGCGCGGCGTGCCGCGCGCGGATGACGCATCGCCTTCATGCGGGCGGCGGCGCGACGCCGTCGCCGCCCGCATCCGATATCGACATCGACTCACGAGGCCGATCATGCAACCCGAACTGAACGAGTTCCTGCGACAGCACCGCATCACCGAAGTCGAGGCGATCATTCCCGACATGGCCGGCATCGCGCGCGGCAAGATCATTCCGCGCAACAAATTCGAATCCGGTGAATCGATGCGCCTGCCGCAGGCCGTGATGGTGCAGACCGTCACCGGCGACTATCCGGAGGACGGCACGTTGACCGGCGTGACCGATCCCGACATGGTGTGCGTGCCCGACCCGTCGACGATCTGCCTGATCCCGTGGGCGGTCGATCCGACCGCGCAGGTGATCCACGATTGCGTGCACTTCGACGGTTCGCCGGTCGAGATCTCGCCGCGCTACGTGCTGCGCCGCGTGCTCGACCTGTACGAGGCGAAGGGCTGGAAACCCGTGGTCGCACCCGAGCTCGAGTTTTATCTGGTCGACATGAACGCCGACCCCGACCTGCCGCTGCGGCCGCCCGTCGGCCGCACGGGGCGGGCGGAAACGGGCCGCCAGTCGTATTCGATCGAGGCCGTCAACGAGTTCGATCCGCTGTTCGAGGACATCTACGAGTACTGCGAAATGCAGGGCCTCGATATCGAGACGCTGATCCATGAAGTCGGCGCCGCGCAGATGGAGATCAACTTCGTGCATGGCGATGCGATGCCGCTGGCCGACCAGGTATTCCTGTTCAAGCGCACGGTGCGCGAGGCCGCGCTGCGTCACAACATGTACGCGACGTTCATGGCCAAGCCGATGGAAAACGAGCCGGGCTCCGCGATGCACATTCATCAGAGCCTCGCGGACCTGCGCACCGGGCGCAATCTGTTCGCCGACGAGAACGGCGCCGTGTCGCCGCTGTTCCACAGCTATCTGGCGGGACTGCAGAAGTACACGCCGGCGCTGATGCCGATCTTCGCGCCGTACATCAATTCGTATCGCCGCCTCTCGCGCTTCATGGCCGCGCCGATCAACGTGCAATGGGGCTACGACAACCGCACGGTGGGCTTTCGCATCCCGCAGTCGAACCCCGTCGCGCGACGCATCGAGAACCGGATTCCCGGCGTCGACTGCAACCCGTATCTCGCGTTCGCGGCGACGCTCGCCGCCGGCTATCTCGGCATGGCGCAACAGCTCGCGCCGACCGAGCCGATCGCATCGGACGGCTACGACCTGCCGTATCAGTTGCCGCGCAACCTCGAGGAAGGCATCTCGCTGATGGCTGCGTGCGAGCCGCTCGCCGGCATCCTCGGCGACAAGTTCGTGAAGGCCTACCTGGCATTGAAGGAAACCGAATACGAAGCGTTCTTCCGCGTGATCAGCTCGTGGGAACGCAGGCATTTGCTGCTGCACGTGTAAGCGTGCGGCGCTGTTTGACGGAGAAAACATGACCGATCGAAACGACGCTTTTCCGCAGTACTCGACCGCCGAGTTTCGTGCGCTCGACGCCGCGCACCACATCCACCCGTTCTCCGACATGGGCGCGCTCAATCGCGCCGGCAGCCGCGTGATCGTAAAGGCCGACGGCGTCTACCTGTGGGACTCCGACGGCAACAAGGTGATCGACGGGATGGCCGGCCTGTGGTGCGTGAACGTCGGCTACGGCCGCAAGGAACTCGCCGACGCCGCGTATCGCCAGATCCAGGAACTGCCGTTCTACAACACGTTCTTCAAGACCACGCACCCGCCGGTGATCGAGCTTTCGGCGATGCTCGCGGAAGTCACGCCGGCCGGCTTCAACCACTTCTTCTATTGCAACAGCGGCTCGGAAGGCAACGACACCGTGCTGCGCCTCGTGCATCAATACTGGCGCGTGCAGGGCAAGCCGCAGAAGAAATACGTGATCTCGCGCAAGAACGGCTATCACGGCTCGACGATCGCGGGCGGCACGCTCGGTGGGATGGGCTACATGCACGAGCAGATGCCGTCGAAGGTCGAGCACGTCGTGCATATCGACCAGCCGTATTTCTTCGGCGAAGCGCAGCCGGGCGAGACGCCGGAAGCATTCGGCCTCGCCCGTGCGCAGCAGCTCGAAGCGAAGATCCTCGAACTCGGCGCGGAGAACGTCGCGGCATTCATCGGCGAGCCGTTCCAGGGCGCGGGCGGCGTGATCTTCCCGCCGTCGACGTACTGGCCGGAAATTCAGCGGATCTGCCGCAAGTACGACATCCTGCTCGTCGCCGACGAAGTGATCGGCGGATTCGGCCGCACCGGCGAATGGTTCGCGCATCAGCACTTCGGCTTCGAGCCGGACCTGATCACGATGGCGAAGGGCCTGACCTCGGGCTACGTGCCGATGGGCGCGGTGGGTATTCACGAGCGCGTCGCACGCCCGATCATCGACAACGGCGAATTCAATCACGGCCTCACGTATTCGGGCCATCCGGTGGCGGCGGCCGTCGCGGTCGCGAACCTGAAGCTGCTGCGCGACGAAGGCATCGTCGAGCGCGTGAAGACCGATATCGGGCCGTATTTCCAGCGCCAGCTGCGCGATGCGCTGGGCGACCACCCGATCGTCGGCGAGATCGCGGGGAGCGGGCTGGTCGCGGGCGTTCAGCTTGCGCGCGATCGTGACCGGCGCGAGCGGTTCGATGCCAGCGTCGATATCGGCACGATCTGCCGCGACTTCTGCTTCAACGGCAACCTGATCATGCGCGCGACCGGCGACCGGATGCTGCTGTCGCCGCCGCTCGTGATCCGCGAGGCGGAGGTCGACGAGATCGTCGACAAGGCGAAGCGCGCGTTCGATGCGACGGCGGAGCGGGTGGGGGACGTGCGGTAAACAGGGCGGACCTGCGTGAGGAGGGCGCGGCGTCGAATGACGCGGCGCCCGTATCGCGCCGGGCACGCGCGACGCCAAAACGAAAAGGGCCTGCGTCGTGAGACGCAGGCCCTTGAATTCTTTGGTGGGCGCCGTCGCAGGTAAAAGGCGAATCGGGCTTGTTCTTTCGTAGCGTCAATGAAACAAACTGCCGCTGGTTTAGTGAATTGCCTGTCAACGGTGACAGGTAGGCCGATGTGACCGGTATGCGAAAATTATGCGCTTGATCCGGAGAGTTGCCCACGCCGACATGCCCGAGCTTCTTTGAAGCCTTCCAGACGAACATGACCGCACTGCATATGCCCGTTCCGACAACGCTTTTCGCGACGCTACAAACGTCGGTTGCGGCTGTCAGTACGACGATGGGGACGCTAAAGGCGCTTGGCCCCGCCGCGACGGTGGGCGAAATGCTCGGTGCGACCACGCTAGTCGAAAAGGTCGGTGTTGTGGGCTCGATCCTTGGCAGCGCCTACCTGGGCGCGGTCATCGGTAGCCTGATGGTCGCAACCGATTCGACATTAGCTTGCGGCGCAGGCAAGGGCAACGCGAACACGTCGCTTGCAGTCGCTCGATGGGGCACACGCTATGGGCTGGCGATTCATCCGCTCGTCATGGCGCAAATCCTGCGGCATCTGGAGGTTCTCGCGCCCGGCCCTCATAGCTATTTCGGGTTGAAGATGAACACGGCGATCCGAGGTGCGCGATGAAGTGGATTGCCGACCGCCTACTTCTCATCGGCACGGCGATAGTCTGTTTCGCCGTTGCTTGGGCCATCATCGCCGGAACCGGCGAATGGTTCCCCACCGTCATGATGCTGAGCGCGTTCGCAACGCTATGGGGCGATAACGCCCGCCTGCGAAAACTACTCGAACAAAACGGCATCGATCCGCGACGGCGCAAGCGTTAATACGGGAATCGTAAGGGGCGGTGCGCGGAAACGTGATGGCGTTGTGAGCGGGTTAGGTTAGAGTCACCGCAAAAGAAAAAGGCCCTCAGCTTTCGCTTGAGGGCCTTTGTTCTTCGGGCTTCACACACCGATGAATCCTTGGTGGGCGGTACTGGGATCGAACCAGTGACCCCTGCCGTGTGAAGGCAGTGCTCTACCGCTGAGCTAACCGCCCAAAGAAGAATCAAATTATGTCAGAGCTTTTGGGGTTCGTAAAGCCCTTTCTGCAAATTTTTTCAAATGCCCCGCAACCACCGGTTCGCCGGCCGCGTGCTCAGCCCGCGAGCGCGGGCAGTGCGTCGATCGATGCGCGCACGTAGTCGGCAAAGCGCAACGCCACCGGTTCGGCGGTGCCGCTGCGTTTCAGCGCGAGCGTGCGCGATTCGAGCGACGCGTCCTTCAGCGGCACGAACGCGAGCCGGTCGCTTTTCGCCTGCTGCAGCACGCGCGGCACCAGCGCGATACCCATCCCGAACTCGATCATCGACAGGATCGTCTGCCACAGCCGCGCCTCGTGGCGGATCAGCGGACTGAACCCGGCGTTCACGCACTGCGCGATGATCAGGTCGTGATAGTGCGGCGCGGCGTCGCGCGGAAACAGGATGAACGGTTCCGCGGCCAGCGCGGCGAGTGCGACCTGGCGGCGCCGCGCGAGCGGATGCGCCGCGGGCAGGCAGCACACGAACGGCTCCGCATAGACGGGCACCGATTCGACGTCGGCTGGGAAGCGGCCCCAGTGCGCATAGCCGAGATCGATCTGGCCGCGCTGGATCGCCTGCACCTGCGCGTGCGTGTTCATCTCGCTCAGCACGACCTCTACGCCCGGATAGTCGGCCTCGAAGCGCCGCACCGCATCGGGCAGCCCGCGATACAGCATCGAGTGGACGAAGCCGATCCGCAGCCGCCCCCCGAGGCCGGATGCCGAACGCACCGTGAGCCGCTCGGCTTCGGCCGCCTGCAGCAACAGCCGGCGTGCTTCGCCGAGCAGCACCTCGCCCGCGTTGGTCAGCGCGACGGTCTTGTTGGTGCGCGAGAAGAGTTGCACGCCGAGCGCGTCCTCGAACTTGCGGATGTCGAAACTCAGCGCCGGCTGCGAGATGAACAGGCGCTTCGCCGCGCGCCCGAAATGCAGTTCCTCGGCGACCGCCACGAAGTAGCGCAACTGCCTCAGTTCCATGGTGTCTCCTCCCGGCGTCGACATCAATAAGCGATATCTATCGTACCGGACAAATCCTGTATTGGACGCTTATCGACTGCGCGCCTACGCTCTCCGGAAGGCTTGATGCAGGACCAGCCGGCCGTGGTGGCACGCGGCCCCGGCAACTGCGCAGGCAACCCAGGAGACGCATGCATGAACGACACCGCTCGCACGCCGGACGCCGGCGCATCCAACATCCCCGACAGCCGGGGCCTCAATTTCTTCACCGTCGATCCCGATCTCGGCGCGTTGCTGAAGCTGCATCTCGGCGACGCGCACTATGCCGAACTCGAGCCGCGGCTGCGTGCGCTCGGCGCGCGCGTATCGGGCGAGCTCGACGAATGGGCGTCGCGCGCGGACAAGCATCCGCCCGTGCTCGAGCATCGCAACCGGCGCGGCGAGGCCGTGCAGCGGATCGACAAGGATCCGGCGTACGTCGCGCTCGAACGCGTCGCGTATGCGGAACTCGGGCTCGCGTCGCTGAGCCATGGATCCGACACCGTGCCGCCGCTCGTCAAGTACGCGCTGACGTTCCTGTTCGTGCAGGCGGAATTCGGGCTGTGCTGCCCGGTCAGCATGACCGATTCGCTGACGCGCACGCTGCGCCGTTTCGGCGATCCCGCGCTCGTCGCGCGCTACCTGCCGAGGCTCGCGTCGCGCGACTTCGACACGCTGTATCAGGGCGCGATGTTCATGACCGAGCAGGCGGCCGGCTCCGACGTCGGCCGGATCGCGACGCGCGCGACCTGCGAAACCGACGCGCACGGCGAGACCGTCTGGCGCCTGACCGGCGACAAGTGGTTCTGTTCGAATGCGGACGCCGATCTCGCGATGGTGCTCGCGCGGCCCGACGGCGCGCCGGACGGCATCAAGGGCCTTGCACTGTTCCTGCTGCCGAAGACGCTGCCGGATGGCACGCGCAACCGCTACCGGATCGTGCGCCTGAAGGACAAGCTCGGCAGCCGTTCGATGGCGAGCGGCGAGATCGCGCTCGAAGGCGCGCAGGCCTGGCTGATCGGCGAGATCGGCCGGGGCTTTCACCAGATGGCCGACATGATCAACATGTCGCGTCTGTCGAACGGCGTGCGCGCGGCGGGGCTGATGCGGCGCGCGCTGAACGAAGCGCTGCACGTCGCCGCGCATCGAGAGGCATTCGGCCGCAAGCTGATCGAGATGCCGCTGATGCAGCGCCAGTTGATGAAGATGCTGCTGCCGGCCGAGGCCGCGCGCGCGATGTTCATGCAGATCGCGTTGCTGCTGCCGCAGGCGGATGCGGGCGACGAGCAGGCGGCGCGCTGCGTGCGGATCCTGACGCCGCTGATCAAGTTCCGCGCGTGCCGCGATGCGCGCCGCGTGACGGGCGATGCGATGGAAGTGCGCGGCGGCACCGGCTATATCGAGGAATGGAGCGATGCGCGGCTCGTGCGCGACGCACACCTCGGATCGATCTGGGAAGGCACGAGCAACATCGTCGCGCTCGACGTCGCGCGCGCCGCACAGCGCGAGCATGCGCTCGACGCGCTGCGCACGTTTCTCGGCGATCGTCTGGGCGCGGCGCCGCTGCCCGACGCGAGCCGCACGGCGCTGCGGCGCATTCTCGCGCGGGCGTGCGATGCGCTCGCACGGGTCGCCGGGGAAGGCGACGACGCGCGTGTGCGGCAGGCCGCGTCCGCGCTGTATTACGCGAGCGCGGCCGTGTTGATGGCCTGCGAGGGCGCACGGCTCGCGCCGGATTTCAGGCGTCTCGCGCTCGCGCACCTGATCGTGCGGCACAAGCTGTTGCCGGTCGATCCGCTCGCGCCGGCATCGCGCGACGATGAATCGGCTGCGTCCGACGCGCTGCTGCGCGGCACGCCGGTGCCGCTCGACATGGCGCTCGATCTGCTGCCGGAGGTCGAGCGATGAGCACGGCGACCGAGAACACTCCGCGCAGCGCGCTGCACGGCCTGAAGGTCGTCGACCTGAGCCGCGTGCTCGGCGGCCCGTACTGCACGCAGGCGCTCGCCGACCACGGCGCGACGGTGATCAAGATCGAGCCGCCCGACGGCGACGAGACGCGCGGCTGGGGGCCGCCGTTCCTTGGCGAGACGGCCTGGTATTTCATGGGCGTGAACCGCAACAAGGAAGGGCTCGCGCTCGACCTGTCGCGCGACGAAGGGCGCGCGATCCTGTGGCGGCTGCTCGAAAGCGCCGACGTGCTCGTCGAGAACTTCAAGCCGGGCACGCTCGCGCGCTGGGGGATGGACTACGCACGCGACCTGCAGCCGCGCTTCCCGCGCCTGATCCATTGCGCGGTGACGGGCTTCGGCGACGACGGCCCGCTGGGCGGGCTGCCGGGCTACGATGCGGTGATTCAGGCGATGGCCGGGCTGATGAGCGTCAACGGCGAGCGCGATGGCGCCGCGACCCGCATCGGTTTGCCGATCGTCGACATGGTCACGGGGCTCAACGCGCTCGCCGGCATCCTGCTGGCGCTCGCGGAGCGCGACAAGAGCGGCCGCGGCCAGTCGATCGACGTGGCGCTGTACGACTGCGGCGTGTCGCTGCTGCATCCGCATCTGCCGAATTTCTTCGGGTCGGGCCGCGTGCCGGAGCGCAGCGGCAACGCGCATCCGAACATCGCGCCGTACGACAGCTACCGCACGGCGACCGTGCCGATCTTTCTCGCGGTCGGCAACGACCGGCAGTTCGCGCGGCTCGTCGCGCATCTCGGCGCGCCGGCGCTCGCCGACGATCCGCGCTTCGTCGACAACCGCAGCCGCTGCGCGCACCGGCCCGAACTGAAGGCCGAACTGGAAACGCGGCTCGGCGCGCACGCGTGCGAGCCGCTCGCGCGCGACCTGATGGCGGCCGGTGTGCCGTGCGGGCCGGTGCGCACGGTGGCCGACGTCGCGCACGATCCGCATGCGCTGCATCGCGAGCTGTTCGTCGAGATCGGCGCGTATCGCGGCACCGCGTCGCCGGTGAAGCTGTCGCGCACGCCGGCGACCTACCGGTCGGCGCCGCCCGCGCTCGGCCGCGACACGCGCGCGGTGCTCGACCGGCTCGGCGTCGATCGCACGCTCCAGCAGCAACTGCTCGATGCCGGCGTGCTGAAGGTCGCGCCGGACGAGACGTGACGGGCGAGGGCACCTGCGGACGAGCGCCGTCCCGAACCGACCGATCGCAACGTCAGCGTCAACCCCAGGCAACGCAACGTAGCGCAACCCCGCCAGCCGGCGGCGCAAGGCCGGCCAACCGGCCGCGCGCGACAGCCGCGCCGCCGATCACAAACTTGGAGACATCGATGAGCCGTCCGCAATCCTCGCCCTCCGCACCGCCGCGGCCCGGCCGCGCCGCCCTCGCGGCGTTCGTCGGCACCACGATCGAGTGGTACGACTTCTACATCTACGGCACGGCCGCCGCGCTCGTGTTCGGCAAGGTGTTCTTTTCCAGCACGATGGATCCCGGCGTCGCGACGCTGCTCGCGTTCGTCACGTTCTGGGCCGGCTTCGCCGCGCGGCCGCTCGGCGGGATCGTGTTCGGCCATCTCGGCGATCGCGTCGGCCGCAAGACCGCGCTCGTGATCACGTTGGTGATGATGGGGCTCGCGACGACCGGCATCGGCCTGCTGCCCGGCTACGCGTCGATCGGCGTCTGGGCGCCCGCGGGCCTCGTCGTGCTGCGCGTGCTGCAGGGCATCGCGGTCGGCGGCGAGTGGGGCGGCGCGGTGCTGATCGCGAGCGAGAACGCGCCGAAGCATCGCAGCATCCTGTATGCGGCGTTCGCGCAGCAGGGCTCGCCCACCGGCAACCTGCTGGCCACGGCCGCGTTCTTCGCGCTGAGCGCGCTGCCGACGCCGTCGTTCCTGATGTGGGGCTGGCGCATTCCGTTCCTGCTGTCGGCCGTGCTCGTGATCATCGGGATGGTGATCCGGCTGCGCCTCGAGGAGTCGGTCGACATGCAGCGCGTGCTCGCGCGCAAGCGCACGGTGAAGCTGCCGCTGCGCGACGTCGTGCGCGACCACTGGGTCGTCGTGCTGCTGGCGGCCGGCACGCTGCCGGTGATCAACGTCACGTATTTCCGCAGCACGTTCGCGCTGTCGTGGGCGACGAAGACGCTCGGTTACGCGCAGGGCACGTTCCTCGGCATCCTGTCGATCTCGCTCGTCGTGCAATTCCTGATGCAGCCGGTCGGCGCGTGGTTCGTGTCGAAGGTCGACATGCGGCGCGCGATGTGCTGGATCCTGATCCCGGAAATCGTGCTGATGCCCGTGATGTTCCATGCGCTCGCGACGCGTTCGTACTGGGTCGCCGTCGCGGGCATGTGCATCTCGACGATTCCGTCGGCGATGTTCTACGGCGCGGTCGGCGGGGTGCTCGCGCGCGTGTTCCCGGCGAACATCCGCTACACGGGCCTGTCGCTCGCGTATCAGTTGAGCGCGCTGGTCGTCGGCGGCGGCACACCGGTGCTCGCGCAGGCGATCCTCAATGCGACCGGCAGCATCGTCGGCGTCGCGATCGCGTCGGGGCTCTATGCACTCGTGTCGCTCGCGTGCATGCTCGCGCTGCTCAATCGCACCGGGTATCGCGCCAACGAGTTGTCGAGCGCCGAACGCAGCGATGCGGCCGAGTGGGGTACCGAGGGCGTGAGCGCCGACGGTCCGAGCGGCGAAGCCGCGCAGCCGGATGATCGCGGCACGTTGAAACCGGCGGGGTGAGGCGCGGAGGCTCACGCGGTTCGCACGCTGGCGATTCGACAATTCGGCGGTGCGGCGATTCGGCGCTCCGACGGGATCGCGTGCCGGTCGGCGCGCGGCCTCGAGCCGCGCCAATCACGCATCCCAAAAGCAAACGGCACCGTGCGATACACGGTGCCGTTCGGGCGTTTGCTTCACATCGCGACGACGCCGGCACGGCCGGCCGTCTCGCGTCGCGTCGTCGCTCAGCCTTCCGTCGGCGGCACGTAGCCGGACGCCTGGTCCGCGCCCTCGCCGAAGAAGTACTTCTCCGTCTGCTTCATCAGATACTGGCGCGCGCGCGGGTCGGCCATGTTCAGGCGGTTTTCGTTGATCAGCATCGTCTGCTGCTTGAGCCAGCCTTGCCACGCTTCCTTCGAGACGCTCTCGTAAATGCGCTTGCCGAGTTCGCCCGGCAGCGGCGGGAAATCGAGGCCTTCGGCTTCCTTGCCGAGCTTCGCGCATTGGATCATTCGAGCCATCGTGTACTTCTCCTGTAATCGGTCTGGGGGAAGGGCAGTCGTGCCTGCGCTCAGAGCTGCTTCATCAGCACGAGCGACTTGCGCTGCCAGTTATAGAGTTTGCGACGGTCTTCGGGCAGGTCGTCGACGCTGACCTTGACGAAGCCGCGCTTGAGGAACCAGTGCTCGGTGCGCGTCGTGAGCACGAAGATGTGCGTGAGGCCGCGCGCGCGGGCGCGCTGCTCGATGCGCTTGAGCAGGCGTTCGCCGTCGCCCGAGCCTTGCGCTTCCGGCGCGACCGTCAGGCACGCCATCTCGCCGATCTTTTCCTGCTGATACGGATACAGCGCCGCGCAGCCGAACAGCACGCCATCGTGCTCGATCACCGAGAAGTGGTCGATGTCGCGTTCGATCTGGTGGCGGCCGCGCCGCACCAGCGTGCCGTCGGATTCGAGCGGCTCGATCAGCGACAGGATGCCGCCGACGTCGTCCGGCGTCGCCTCGCGCAGGCTCTCGAGGTTCTCGTACGAGATCATCGTGCCGACGCCGTCGTGCAGGAACAGTTCGAGCAGCATGCTGCCGTCGAGCGATTGCGGGATCAGGTGGGCGCGGGTCACGCCGCCGCGGCATGCGCGGATCGAATGCTTCAGGAAGAACCCGTCGTCGCCCTGGATGTTGCCGGAATCGAGCAGCTCGGCCGCCGCGTCGAGCGACATTTCACGCACCAGCTCGCCTTCGTCGTCGACGATGCCGGGCCCTTCGGTCAGGAAGATGATCTTGTCGGCGCGCAGCGCGATCGCGGCCGCCGACGCGACGTCTTCCATCGACAGGTTGAACGCCTCGCCGGTCGGCGAGAACCCGAGCGGCGACAGCAGCACGAGCTTGCGGCTCGCGAGCGAATGACGGATCGATTCGGCATCGATCTTGCGCACGATGCCCGTGTGCGCGAAATCGACCCCGTCGAGAATCCCCACCGGCCGCGCGGTCACGAAGTTGCCCGACACGACGCTGATGTGCGCGTGCGCCATCGGCGAGTTCGGCAGACCCTGGCTGATCGCGGCCTCGATGTCCAGACGCACTTCGCCGGCCGCTTCCTTCGCGGATTCGAGCGCGCGCGCATCGGTGATGCGCAGCCCGTGCGAAAACTCGGATTCGACGCCGTGCAGGCTCAACTGCTCCTCGACCTGCGGGCGCGACCCGTGCACGAGCACGATCTGGATGCCCATCGCCTGCAAGAGCGCGATGTCGGACACGAGCGCGTTCAGCAGCCCCTGCTGCACCACCTCGCCGCCGAACCCCACGACGAACGTGCTGTTGCGGAACTTGTGGATATAGGGCGCGACGGAGCGCATCCAGTCGACGAACTGCGCGTGGCTGGCGGCCGAATCGTCGGCTACCGGCGGCGTCGCGGCGCCGGTCTGGGCGGGAGGGAGGTCGGTTTGGGAATTCATGGGCGGGATTATAATGCGCCCCCATGTCGAATGTTTCTAAAAGTCCCGCGCCGACGCGGGCCAATACGCCGTCGGCGAAGCACCCGGATGGTGCGGCCGATGCGCGCGAGCAGCAAGGCCAGCCGCCGCGCCGGCAGCAGGACAAGCCGGCGGGCCAGCCGGCACCCGCGCCGCGCGGGCCGCGCCATGACGAACGGCGCGGCGACGCGCGCCAACCGGCCGCGAAGGGCACGCCGCAGCCGGCGGGCGAGCGCGCCCCGCGCCGCGAGCGTGCACCGCGCGCCGCCGTTCCGCCGAATCCCGTCCCGCCGATCACCTACCCCGAAAGCCTGCCCGTGTCGGGCAAGCGCGACGAAATCGCGCGCGCGATCGCCGGTCATCAGGTTGTCATCGTCTGCGGCGAAACCGGCTCGGGCAAGACCACGCAGTTACCGAAGATCTGTCTCGATCTCGGCCGCGGCCTCGGCGCCGGCGGCACGGGCCTGATCGGCCATACGCAGCCGCGGCGCCTGGCCGCGTCGTCGACCGGCCGCCGGATCGCCGAGGAACTCGGCACGCCGTTCGGCGAGGTGGTCGGCTACAAGGTGCGCTTCACCGACAATCTCGCGCCGGGCGCGTCCGTCAAGCTGATGACGGACGGCATCCTGCTCGCCGAGACGCAGACCGATCCGCTGCTGAAGGCGTACGACACGCTGATCATCGACGAGGCGCACGAGCGCAGCCTGAACATCGACTTCCTGCTCGGCTACCTGAAGGAAATCCTGCCGCGGCGGCCGGACCTGAAGCTGATCGTCACGTCCGCGACGATCGACGCCGACCGCTTCGCGCGCCATTTCGGCACCGACGAACGTCCGGCGCCCGTGATCGAGGTGAGCGGGCGGCTGTATCCGGTCGAGATGCGCTATCGGCCGGTGGCCGAGGATCGTCCCGCGGTGAAGAACGCCGAAGGCACGGGCGGCCGCGATCGCGTGAAGACCGCGCGCGAAGCCGAGCGCGACCTGATGGATGCGATCGTCGACGCGGTCGACGAGCTGTGCCGCGAAGGCCCCGGCGACGTGCTGGTGTTCCTGCCCGGCGAGCGCGAGATTCGCGAGGCGGCCGAGGCGCTGCGCAAGCACCATCCGCCGCATACGGAGATCCTGCCGCTGTTCGCGCGGCTGTCCGCGGCCGACCAGGACAAGGTGTTCAAGGCGTCGAACGCGCGCCGGATCGTGCTCGCGACCAACGTGGCCGAAACGTCGTTGACGGTGCCGGGCATCCGCTACGTGGTCGACACCGGCCTCGCGCGCGTGAAGCGCTATTCGTACCGGAACAAGGTCGAGCAGCTGCAGGTCGAGTCGATCTCGCAGGCCGCCGCGAACCAGCGCGCGGGCCGCTGCGGCCGCGTGGCCGACGGCGTGTGCATCCGCTTGTACGAGGAAAGCGACTACCAGGCGCGCGCGCGCTTCACCGATCCGGAAATCCTGCGCTCGTCGCTCGCGTCGGTGATCCTGCGGATGAAGTCGCTGCACCTGACCGCGATCGAATCGTTCCCGTTCCTCGAACCGCCGCCCGGCCGCGCGATCGCGGACGGTTATCAGCTGCTCAACGAACTGGGCGCGGTCGATGACGACAACGCGCTGACGCCGCTCGGCCGCGAGCTTGCGCGGCTGCCGCTCGACCCGCGCGTCGGCCGGATGATTCTCGCCGCGCGCGACCAGCAGTCGCTGCGCGAGGTGCTGATCATCGCGAGCGCGCTGTCCGTGCAGGACCCGCGCGACCGTCCGATCGAAGCGCAGGAGCAGGCCGACCAGGCGCATCGCCGGTTCGCCGACGAGCGCTCCGAATTCCTGCAGTGGTTGAAGATCTGGGCGTGGTTCGAAGAGGCCGTCGCGCACAAGAAGTCGAATCGCCAGCTGATCGACGCATGCCGACAGAATTTCCTGTCGCATCTGCGGCTGCGCGAGTGGCGCGACGTGCATTCGCAGTTGCTGACGGTCGTGCGCGAGCACGGCTGGCGGCTCAACGAAGTCGAGGCCACCTACGAGCAGATCCATCTGGCCCTGCTGACGGGCCTGCTCGGCAACCTCGGGATGAAGGCCGACGACGATCCGCACTACCTCGGCGCACGCGGGATCAAGTTCTACCTGTGGCCGGGCTCCGCGCTCGCGAAGAAAGCCGGCCGCTGGGTGATGGCGGCCGAACTCGTCGAGACGAGCCGGCTGTACGCGCGCTGCCTCGCGAAGATCGAGCCGGAGTGGGTCGAGAAGATCGGCGCGCACCTGCTGAAGAAATCGCTGTCGGAGCCGCACTGGGAGAAGCGTCCTGCGCAGGTCAGCGCGTTCGAGCGCGCGACGCTGTACGGGCTGCCGATCTACCACCGGCGGCGCGTCGCGTTCGGCAAGCAGGACCCGGCGCGCGCCCGCGAGCTGTTCATCCGCGGCGCGCTGGTCGAAGGCGAATTCGACACGAAGCTGCCGTTCTTCGCGCACAACCGCAAGCTGCTCGCCGACATCGAGCAGCTCGAGCACAAGTCGCGCCGCCAGGACGTGCTGGTCGACGACGAACTGATCTACGCGTACTACGACCACGCGATTCCGGAAGGCATCCATACGGGCGCCGCGTTCGAGCGCTGGTATCGCGACGAGGTGAAGAAGGGCGGCCAGCCCGACGACAAGCAGCGGCTGCTGTATCTGTCGCGCGACGATCTGATGCGCCACGAGGCGGCCGGCGTGACGACCGACCTGTTCCCGAAGCGCGCGACGATGGCCGGCGTCGAGATGGCGCTCACGTACCACTTCGAGCCCGGCACGCCGCGCGACGGCGTGACGCTCGCGGTGCCGCTCTACGCGCTGAACCAGGTCGACGCGCGCCGTTGCGAATGGCTCGTGCCCGGCATGCTGAAGGAGAAGGTGCAACTGCTGCTGAAGTCGCTGCCGCAGAAGCTGCGCCGGCACTGCGTGCCGCTGCCCGAGTACGCGGCCGGCTTCGTCGAGCGGATGGGGCGCGAGCGCTTCGGCGCCGGCGGGCTCGTCGAGGCGCTGATCGCCGACGTGCGCGGCGAGACGCAGGTCGCGATGAAAACGGCCGACTTCAAGCTCGAGACGTTGCCCGCGCACCTGTTCATGAATTTCAAGGTGATCGACGAGCACGGCCGTCAGCTCGCGATGGGGCGCAACCTCGCGCAGCTTCGCCAGGAGCTGGGCGCGCAGGCGCAGCAGCAGTTCCAGAAGATCGCGGCGGCGTCGACGATCGCGACCGGCGGCGACGCCGGCGCGGGCGACGCAGGCGACACGTCGGCGCCCGCCGCCGCGCCGGGTTCGGCGGCGAAGGGCGGCAAGCCGGGCAAGGGCGCGGCGCCGCGGACGGCCGCCCCGGCGGAAGGCGGCGCGACCGCGCTGTACGAGAACCTGACGACGTGGAATTTCGGCAAGCTGCCCGAGCTGCTGGAAATCCGCCGGCGCGGCCAGACGCTGTACGGCTACCCGGCGCTCGTCGACCGCGGCACGCATTGCGACGTCGAGGTGTTCGATTCGCCGGAGGAGGCCGCGCGCATCCACCGGGCCGGTTTGCGGCGGCTGTTCGCGCTGCAGCTGAAGGAGCCGATCAAGTTCCTGGAAAAGAACCTGCCGGGCCTGCGCGAGATGGCGATGCAGTACATGTCGCTCGGCACGCAGGACGAGCTGCGCGACCAGTTGATCGACACGGCGCTCGACCGCGCGTGTCTGCAGGACCCGCTGCCCGACGATGACGCGAGCTTCCACGCGCGCCGCGACGAGGGCCGCAGCCGCCTGAATCTGCTCGCGCAGGAAATCGCGCGGCTCGTCGGGCAGATCCTGGCCGAATACGCGGGCCTCGTGAAGAAGCTCGCGCAGGCGAAGCCGTTCGCGCAGGCCCATGCGGACCTGCAGCAGCAACTGGCCGCGCTGGTCGGCAAGCGCTTCGTGATCGACACGCCTTACGCGCAGCTTGCGCACTTCCCGCGCTACCTGAAGGGCATCGCGCTGCGGATCGACAAGCTGAAGGCCGATCCGGCGCGCGACGCGAAGCAGTCGGCCGAGCTGCTCCCGCTCGCCCAGCAGTACCAGCGCGCGGTGTCGCAGCGCGGCGGCGTCGCCGATGCGCGGCTCGCGGAATTCCGCTGGCTGCTCGAGGAATTGCGGATTTCGCTGTTCGCGCAGGAACTGCGCACGCCGATGCCGGTCTCTGTCAAGCGCCTGCACAAGGTCTGGGAGTCGATGCAGCGC
Organism: Burkholderia sp. AU16741; assembly: GCF_002223345.1. Classification (NCBI taxonomy): domain Bacteria; kingdom Pseudomonadati; phylum Pseudomonadota; class Betaproteobacteria; order Burkholderiales; family Burkholderiaceae; genus Burkholderia; species Burkholderia sp. AU16741. The sequence goes on along the minus strand of NZ_NKEZ01000003.1, from coordinate 1,834,667 downwards.
TAGCGCGACATCGGTTGGCCGGGCTGGACGGGCGGCCGGCCCGGGCTCGCACCGCGGCGCCGGCGGCAGTGGCTCGTCCGGCCGCCACGGCGTGCGGCGAGGTGACGCAACGGCGGCGCAAAAGCGGTGCAACACCGGCATGGGTCAACCGGAGGGGCCCGCCGAACGTTCTACAATGACAGCTGTTCCACGACGTGAGTCTTCATGCGCACTTTCCTTTCCTTCGGCCGCACGCTTGCGCTGGCCGCCGCCGTGCTGGCGCCCGCCGCACACGCGAATAACGTGATCGTCCTCAATTCGGCCGAAGCGACGCTTTCCCTGATCGACGAGCAGACCCGCGAAGTCGTGTCCACGATGCCGACCGGCAAGGAACCGCACCACTTGATGGCGACGCCCGACAATTCGTCGCTGATCGTCGCCAATTCGGTCTCGAACAGCCTGATGTTCGTCGATCCTAAGACGGGCAAGCTGCAGCGCACGGTCGAAGGCATCGAGGATCCGTACCAGCTCGGCTTCTCGCCCGACAAGAAGTGGTTCGTGTCGACCGGGCTGCGCCTCGACCGGCTCGACATCTACAGCTACGACGGCCGCGACCTGCATCTCGTGAAGCGCCTGCCGCTCGCGGTGATGCCGAGCCACCTCGCGTTCACGAAGGACAGCAAGACGGTGCTCGTGTCGCTGCAGGTGTCCGGCGAGATCGCGGCGGTCGACCTCGCGACGCAGACGGTCAAGTGGAAGATGCCGGTCGGCAAGGTGCCGGCGGGCCTGTGGATGACGCCCGACGACAAATACCTGCTGGTCGGCATGACCGGCGCCGATTACGTCGCGGTCGTCGACTGGCGCAATCAGAAGGTCGTGAAGACGATCCAGACGGGCAAGGGCGCGCACAACTTCCGCTCGCTCGCCGACGGCACGCACGTCGCGATCACGAACCGCGTCGCGAATACGATCAGCATCATCGACGAGATCACGCTCACCAAGGTCGGCGACATCACCGGCCTGCTGCCGGGCCCGGACGACATGGAGCTGTCCGCCGACAAAAAAACGCTGTGGGTGACGTTCCGTTTCGCGAAGAAGGTCGGGATCATCGATCTGGCGTCGCGCAAGCTGGTGCAGACGATCGCCGTCGGCCGTTCGCCGCACGGCATCTACTTCTACGACCGCGCGCCGTGGAAGGCGGCGAACGGCGCGTGACGGGCGGAGGCGAACGATGCTGCACCTGATCGATGCGTTCGTGTCGGACGTCCAGACCTGGCTGTACGTCGACGTCGTGCAGCCGTTCCTCTTCAAGTTCAACCTGATGGACTACGACGAGGACACCTACGACGCGCTGTACTGGGTGATCGTCGGCGCGCTGCAGATGGTGCTGATGTTCGCGCTGCTGCGCCCGCTCGAGGCGCTGCTGCCGGTCGAGCGCTGGAAGAACCGCCGCGCGGTGCGGGTCGACGTGATCTACACCGCGATCTCGAAGCTCGGCATCTACGCGCTGTTTTTCTTCTTCGCGCTGCAGCCGGTATTCGACAACCTCCAGGCGTGGCTGCGCCTGCACGGCGTCGCGAACGTGAACCTCGACTATCTGTGGCCGGGCGTGACCTCGCGGCCGATCGTCGCGTTCGCGATCTACCTCGTCGTGCTCGACTTCGCCGGCTACTGGTATCACCGCTGGCAGCACAAGTTCGGCATCTGGTGGGAGCTGCACGCGGTCCATCACAGCCAGCGGCAGATGTCGCTGTGGTGCGACGACCGCAACCACCTGCTCGACGACGTGCTTCAGTCGTGCTTCTTCGCGGCGATCGCGCTCGTGATCGGCGTGACGCCGTCGCAGTTCGTCGTGCTGACCGCGGTCACGAACTTCTTGCAGAGCATCCAGCATACGAATGCGCGGCTGTCGTACGGCCGCATCGGCGAGCGCCTGCTCGTCAGCCCGATCTTCCACCGCCGGCACCATGCGGTCGGCTATGGCCACGAAGGCACCCAGTACGGCTGCAACTTCGGCGTGCTGTTCCCGTGGTGGGACATGATGTTCGGCACCGCGTCGTGGAACCGCACGGTCGAGCCTACCGGCATCCGCGAGCAGGTCGAGGGCGTGTCCTACGGCGACGGCTTCTGGTCGCAGCACGGCCTCGCGTTCGTGCGGATCTTCCGGCGCCTGTTCCCCGCCAAGCGCGGCGCGGCGTCCGCCTGATCCCGAGCGGGCCCGTCTCCCGTTGAACGACTTTCCCACGCGGCCTGCCTGCGCTTTGGCGCACGCGGGCCGCGTGGTTTATCCTTTCCCCGTTTTTCTCCGTCAATCCAGATTTCATAGGCTCGCATGAACGACCTGCTGCGTTCCTTCGTCCGGGCGCTCGCCAGCGCGCTGCACCCGCGCATGCTGTGGCTCACCCTGATGCCGTTCGTCGTGTCGGCGCTGCTGTGGGGCGTCGTGCTGTGGTTCTCGTGGCAGACGCTGCTGGATCTCGCGCGCGGCGCGCTCGACGGTTTCGTGCTGACGGCCGCGCTGTATCGCGCGTTCGATGCGATCGGCATGTCGCAGCTGCATGCGGTCGTCGCGCCGTTCGTGGTCGTGTCGCTCGCGATTCCGCTGATCGTGCTGACCGTGCTGCTGCTGATCGCGACGATCTCGATGCCGGTCGTGATCAAGCACCTGTCGAACCGGCAGTTCGCGGCGCTCGAGCCGAAGCGGGGCGGCACCTTCTTCGGCAGCGTGGTCAATTCGCTCGGCGCGGCGATCGTCGGCGTCGTGCTGCTCGTCGTCACGATCCCGCTGTGGCTGATCCCGCCGTTCTTCGCGCTGCTGCCGCCGGTGATCTGGGGCTGGCTCACGTACCGCGTGATGACCTACGACGCGCTCGCGCTGCATGCGAGCCGCGACGAGCGCCGCGCGCTCGTGCGCCGGCACCGCTGGCCGCTGATCGGCATCGGCGTCGCGACCGGGCTGCTCGGCACCGTGCCGACCTTCGTGTGGGTGTCGTCGGTCTGGATGATGGTGCTGTTCCCGTTCGTGGCAGCGGCGATGATCTGGGTTTACGCTTTCATCCTCGTCTTCTCGGCGCTGTGGTTCGGGCACTACTGCCTGCGCGTGCTGGAAGACCTGCGCGCCAGTGCGCGCGCCACCGCAATCGACATGGGGCAGGCATGAGCATCGGCATCATCATCATCGGCGACGAAATCCTTTCGGGCCGCCGGCAGGACAAGCATCTGGCGAAGGTCATCGAGCTGCTCGGCGTGCGCGGGCTCGCGCTCGACTGGGCCGAATACGTCGGCGACGATCCGGCGCGCATCACCGCGACGCTCGCGCGCGCGATCGCGTCGGGCGACATCGTGTTCTCGACGGGCGGGATCGGCGCCACGCCGGACGACCATACGCGCCAGTGCGCGGCCGCCGCGCTCGGCGTGCCGCTCGAGCTGCATCCGGACGCGAAGGTGCTGATTTCGGAGCGCATTCGCGAAACGCATACCGATCCGGCCACGCCGGTCGACTTCGAGTCGCCGGAGAACCAGCATCGCTTCAACATGGGCGTGTTCCCGGCCGGCGCGACGATCATCCCGAACGGCTACAACCGGATTCCGGGCTTCTCGGTCGGCGATCTCCACTTCGTGCCGGGCTTCCCGGTGATGGCGTGGCCGATGATCGAATGGGTGCTCGACACGAAGTACGCGCATCTGCATCACGCGACGCCGCATGCCGAGCGCTCGCTGTACGTGTTCGAGCTGCCGGAATCGACGCTCACGCCGTTGATGGAGAAGATCGAGCGCGATTTCCCGGGCGTGCGCGTGTTCAGCCTGCCGAGCGTCGGCGACGCGGAGCGCGGCGGCATCTATGCGCGCCGTCACATCGATCTCGGCGTGAAGGGCGAGCCGGAAGCGGTCGCGGCCGCGTTCGTGAAGCTGCGCGAAGGCGTGCACCTGCTCGGCGGAGACGTCGTGGAGCCCGATACGCCGCGCGCGTGAGCGGCGGCCCGCAACGACACGGCCGCACCAAAAGCAACGGGCCGCGCAATGCGGCCCGTCATCGGCATGTCATCGCCCGGCTCGACGATGAGGCTGTCGCAACCGGTGGGCGCGGCGCGCCGTCAGGCGCCGATCCACGGCAGTTTGCGGAAGCACCAGCCGTCGACCGTCTTGCGGTGGCCTTCGGCGTCCTTCGCGCCTTCGAAGCCTTCGAGCAGGTCGAACGCCTTCGTGAAGCCGGCCTGCGCGGACGCGACCGCCGCGAGCTTCGAGCGCGCGGCGCTGCGGCACAGGAACAGGATGGGCGTATCGGCCGGGAGGGCCGCCTTCAGTTCGTTGACGAATTCGGCATTCGGCACGCCGCCCGGGTAGCGCGCCCATTCGACGTGCAGGTACTGGCCGTCGCCGACGAGCGGGCGGCCGATCCAGTCGAGTTCGGCGCGCGTGCGCACGTCGACGAGGCGCGCCGACGGGTCGAGCTGCAGCAGTTCGAATGCCTCGACCGGCAGCAGCGCGCCGGCATAGTCGAGCGCGCCTTGTGCGCGGCGTTCGTCGGCCTTCGCGTAAAGCTGGTCCAGCGTACTCATGGCGGGGAGTCTCCGTATCGGTCAAACGGTCATTCTAGCGCGACGGCGCCGCACGGAAGTCCGCATGCGGCACGGTGCGCGTGGCGGCCACGGGATCACCAAAAAGGTGCAGAATGGCCGGCATGCACCAGAACGGACGCATGGTGCCGACGGACCCACCAGATTGCACCATTCCGGTGCTATGGCGCATGCGCCGGTGCGGCGCCCGGCCCCGGAATCGCGCAACGAAGCCCCGCTGCGGCGCGGGCCGGCGTGATTCGCGTCGGTTTTGCGATGGTTGGCACGGAAGCTGCTATATAGAATTCGGTCGAATCGGGGCGCGCTGCGCCAAAGCAAGACCCCGGTCAGCTCGATAAACGAGGCGGTTTCCCAGTCCGCCGGAATTGTTCAATCAGGAGAAGAGGTTATGAGTAAAACCGTCGCCGACGTCATGCAGCTCGTGAAGGACGAGGACGTCAAGTTTGTCGATTTCCGCTTCACGGATACGCGCGGCAAGGAACAGCACGTGTCGGTGCCGGTTTCGGCGTTTGACGAAGACAAGTTCGAAAGCGGTCATGCATTCGACGGTTCGTCGATCGCGGGCTGGAAGGGCATCGAGGCGTCGGACATGCTGCTCATGCCGGATCCGAGCGCTGCCTTCGTCGACCCGTTCTACGAAGAGTCGACCCTCGTGCTGACCTGCGACGTGGTCGAGCCGGCCGACGGCAAGGGCTACGAGCGCGATCCGCGTTCGCTCGCGAAGCGCGGCGAAGCGTACCTGAAGAGCACGGGCATCGGCGACACGGCGTACTTCGGTCCGGAACCGGAATTCTTCATTTTCGACTCGGTCCAGTGGAACACGGACATGTCGGGCTGCTTCGTGAAGATCAACTCGGAAGAAGCGCCGTGGTCGGCAGGCAAGGAATTCGAAGGCGGCAACACGGGCCACCGTCCTGGCACGAAGGGCGGCTACTTCCCGGTCGCGCCGGTCGACACGTTCCAGGACATGCGTTCGGAAATGTGCCTGCTGCTCGAACAGCTCGGCATCCCGGTCGAAGTGCACCACCACGAAGTGGCGGGCCAGGGCCAGAACGAAATCGGCACGAAGTTCTCGACGCTGGTTCAGCGCGCCGACTGGACGCAATGGTCGAAGTACATCATCCATAACGTCGCGCACTCGTACGGCAAGACGGCGACGTTCATGCCGAAGCCGGTGGTCGGCGACAACGGTTCGGGCATGCACGTTCACCAGTCGATCTGGAAGGACGGCCAGAACCTGTTCGCGGGCAACGGCTACGCCGGCCTGTCGGAACTGGCGCTGTTCTACATCGGCGGCATCATCAAGCACGCCCGTGCACTGAACGCGATCACGAACCCGACGACGAACTCGTACAAGCGTCTGGTCCCGCACTTCGAAGCACCGGTCAAGCTCGCTTACTCGGCACGCAACCGTTCGGCATCGATCCGCATTCCGCACGTGTCGAACCCGAAGGGCCGCCGTATCGAAACGCGCTTCCCGGATCCGATGGCGAACCCGTACCTGTGCTTCACGGCGCTGATGATGGCCGGCCTCGACGGGATCCAGAACAAGATCCACCCGGGCGAAGCCGCGGACAAGAACCTGTACGACCTGCCGCCGGAAGAGGATGCAAAGATCCCGACCGTGTGCGCGGGCCTCGACCAGGCACTCGAAGCGCTCGACAAGGATCGCGAATTCCTGACGCGCGGCGGCGTGTTCACCGACGGCATGATCGACGCGTACCTCGCGCTGAAGGAGCAGGAGCTGGCGAAGTTCCGCATGACGACGCACCCGATCGAGTTCGAGATGTACTACTCGCTCTAATCGGCGATGGCGCTTCGATTCAGCGCCGTCATGCCGGTTCGTTCCCGTCGCGCGGCTTGCGGCGGGAACGGCGGAGTCTGAAAGGGGACGGCGTCCGGCCGTCCCTTTTTTGTTCCGACGATTTTCATTTTCTGGCCCGGTGAGGCGCGACAAGCACGCAGATGGTTCTGAAGAATCTGATCAAGGCGAAAACGGGGCAGCCCGAACGACTGACGGACGACGAGCGGCTCGCGCGCTCGGGTCTGCTGGCGGGGCTCGAAGCGCTGCCGACGGTCGTGATCGTGCTCGACCGCAAGACGCTGCGGGTCGCGTTCGCGAACCCGTCCGCGGAGGCGATGCTCGACATCTCGCGGCGGCAGCTCGCGCAGCGGCCGTGGGGCGAGATTTTCCCGAACGCGAACGAGCTCGCGTCGACGATCACCGCGATCGGCCAGGAACGCTTTCACGCGACGCACCTCGATACCGTGCTCGACCGGCCCGGCCGCGAACCGCTGCACGTGCATGCGATCGTCGGCTTCCTCGAGAACGCGCCCGATTTCGTGCTCGTCGAGCTGTTCGAGAACGAACGGCAGTCGCGCACCGATCGGGAAGAGCGCATCCACGACCTGACCGCGGTCAACAAGCAACTGATCCGCAACCTCGCGCACGAGATCAAGAACCCGCTCGGCGGCATTCGCGGCGCAGCCCAACTGCTCGAATTCGAACTGGGCGAGCGCGAGCGCGGCGAGTTGCGCGAATACACGCAGGTGATCATCAAGGAGTCCGACCGCCTGCAGACGCTCGTCGACCGGTTGCTGGAGCCGCACCGGCATCCGCACATTGTCGGCGACGTGAACATTCACGAAGTATGCGAACGCGTGCGCGCGGTGATGCTCGCGGAATTCCCGCGCGGGCTCACGATCGAGCGCGATTACGACGTGAGCGTGCCGGACCTGCGCGGCGACAAGGAGCAGTTGATCCAGGCGCTATTGAACATCGTGCGCAACGCGGCGCAGGCGCTGCGCGAACGGATCGCGCAGGGCGACGCGAAGATCGAGCTGCGCACGCGCATCGCGCGCAAGATCACGATCGCGAAACGCCTGTACAAGCTGGCACTGGACTTGCACGTGGTCGATAACGGGCCCGGCATTCCGGAGGAGATCCGCGACCGGATCTTCTACCCGCTCGTGTCCGGACGCGACGACGGCAGCGGCCTCGGCCTCACGCTCGCGCAGACCTTCGTGCAGCAGCACGACGGGATGATCGAGGTCGAAAGCCGGCCCGGACGTACCGAATTTCAGATTCTGCTGCCGCTCGACCATTGAGCGGCGGCATTGCGATTCACCCATACCTGACCGACCTATGAAGCCGATCTGGATAGTAGACGACGACCAATCGATCCGCTGGGTGCTTGAAAAGGCACTCGCCCGGGACAGCTTCGCGACGAAGAGCTTCGCGAACGTGCGCGACGCGCTGGCCGCGCTCGACCACGAGACGCCGCAGGTGCTCGTGTCCGACATCCGGATGCCGGGCGGCTCGGGCCTCGAGTTGCTGCAGGCGATGCACGAGCGGCTGCCGGGCCTGCCCGTCATCATCATGACGGCGTTCTCCGATCTCGACAGCGCCGTCGCGGCGTTCCAGGGCGGCGCGTTCGAATATCTCGCGAAGCCGTTCGACGTCGACAAGGCGGTCGAGCTGATCCGTCGCGCGGTGGAAGAAAGCCTGCGCGGCGGTGCGCCGCAGGACGAGCGCGTGGCCGAGGCGCCCGAGATGCTCGGCCAGGCGCCCGCGATGCAGGACATGTTCCGCGCGATCGGCCGGCTGTCGCATTCGGCCGCGACGGTGCTGATCACCGGCGAATCCGGCACCGGCAAGGAGCTCGTCGCGCGGGCGCTGCACCGTCACAGCCCGCGCGCGAACGGGCCGTTCATCGCGCTGAACACGGCGGCGATTCCGAAGGACCTGCTCGAATCCGAACTGTTCGGCCACGAGCGCGGTGCGTTCACCGGCGCGCAGACGACGCGGCAGGGCCGCTTCGAGCAGGCCGAGAACGGCACGCTGTTCCTCGACGAAATCGGCGACATGCCGTTCGACCTGCAGACGCGCCTGTTGCGCGTGCTGTCGGACGGGCAGTTCTATCGGGTCGGCGGCCACAACCCGCTGCGCGCGAACGTACGCGTGATCGCGGCGACGCACCAGAATCTCGAGTCGCGCGTGCGGCAGGGGCTGTTCCGCGAGGACCTTTACCACCGGCTCAACGTGATCCGGCTGCGCCTGCCGCCGCTGCGCGAACGCAGCGAGGACATCGCGCTGCTCACGCGCCACTTCCTGCAGAAGAGCGCGCGCGATCTCGGCGTCGAGCCGAAGCGCGTGTCCGACGACGCGCTCGCGTACCTGACGTCGCTGCCGTTTCCCGGCAACGTGCGGCAGCTCGAGAACCTCGCGAACTGGCTGACCGTGATGGCGCCCGCGCAGACGGTCGAGATCAAGGATCTGCCGCCCGACCTCGTGCCGGCCGGTGCGCCGGTCGTCGCGACGGGCGACGGCGCGGACGTGCACGGCGGCGGCAGCCACGCGACGGCGGCGCCTGCCGCGATCGGTGCAGCCCCGACGGCCGCGCCCGCCGCCAGCGCGGCGAACGGCGGCGCGCCGGCCGGCTACCCGCTGTGGGAGCACGGGCTGCGCACCGAAGTCGCGCGGTTGTTGCGCGAGAACTCGGCCGACGTGATGGACGAACTCGCACGCCGCTTCGAGGCGGCCGTGATCCGCGAGGCGCTCGACTTCACGCGCGGCCGCAAGGTCGAGGCCGCGGAGCGGCTCGGCATCGGCCGCAACACGATCACGCGCAAGATCCAGGAACTCCATCTGGAGCCCTGACCGAGCACGATTCGCGGCATGCGCGGGCCCGCGCATGCCGCGATCGGACATAATCGCGGTTTGCACGCCGTTTGCCATTCCGCCGATCCTCCATGTCCGATTCCTTCCGCTGGCCCGCCGGGGCCGACCCGTTCCGTTTCCTCGAAGCGCTCGACAGCAAGCGCGCCCGCACGTGGGTCGACGAGCAGAATGCGCGCACGCGCGCCGCGCTGCGCGACGACGATGAATATCGTGCGCTGACCGCGCGTCTCGCGAAAGCGTATCTGCCGCGCGAACGCCCGGTGATTCCGACCCGCTGGCGCGACTGGGCGTACGACCTGTGGCAGGACGATCTCCATCCGAAGGGACTGTGGCGCCGCACGCGCTGGGCCGACTGGCGGGCCGGGCAGCCGGCGTGGGAAACGCTGCTCGACGTCGACGCGCTCGGCGCGGAGGAGGGCGAGTCGTGGGTGTTCGAGCACGACGCGATCCTGTATCCGGACGGCGATCGGGTGCTGCTGTCGCTGTCGCCGGGCGGCGCCGACGCGGTCGTCGTGCGCGAATTCGATCTCGTCGAGCGTCGTTTCGTCGACGGCGGTTTCACGATCGACGCGCCGGGCCATCACACGGTCGGCTGGATCGACCGCGACACCGTGTACGTGAGCTGGGATCGCGGCGAAGCGCATGCGACCGCGGCCGGTTATCCGTATGAAGCGCGGCGCTGGGTGCGCGGCACCGCGCTCGCCGATGCGCCCGTCGTATTCAGCGGCGAGCCGGACGACATCAGCGCCGGCGCATGGTACGACCCGATCGACCGCCGCCATGTCGCGTGGCGCAGCGTCGACTTCTTCGACGCGCACGCGTACCGGCTGACCGACGCGGGCGAATGGGCGCGCTACGACGTGCCGACGCATGTCGAGGTCGGGTTCTGGGAAGGCTGGCTCGTGCTGGAGCCGCGCCTCGACTGGGATTGCAACGGCGTGCACCACGCGGGCGGCTCGCTGCTCGCGATCCGCGAGCAGGCGTTCCTCGCCGGCGCGCGCGAATTCACGACGCTATTCGCGCCGCAGCCGACGACGTCCGCCTGCACGTGGACGCACACGCGCACGACGCTGATCGCGAGCTGGCTCGACGACGTGCACAACCGCACGATGCTGTGGCAGCCGCGGCAGGCCGACGACGGGTCGTGGACGTGGGACGCGCGGCCGTTCGACTGGCCGGGGGACGCGCAGATCGACGTCGAACCCGTCGAGTCGACGTTGAACGACGAGGTGTACGTCGACGTCGACACCTATCTCGATCCACCCGAATGCTGGCTCGCCGACCTTGCCGATCGCGCGGCCGATGCGCGGTCGCGCCGCGTGCTGCTCGACCGGCCGCCGGTGCAGTTCGACGCGGCCGGGCTCGTCGTGCGCCGCGCGAGCGCACGTTCGCGCGACGGCACGGTGGTGCCGTACACGCTGATCGGCCCGCGCGATGCGCTCGATGCACCGGAAGGCGTGGCGCGCGTCGCGCGGCCGTGCCTGCTGTCGGGCTACGGCGGCTTTGCGATTCCGAACCTGCCGGGCTACAGCGATGCGTTCGGGATCGGCTGGCTCGAGCGCGGCGGCGTGATGGCGTTTGCGCACATCCGCGGCGGCGGCGAGTTCGGGCCGCGCTGGCACGTCGACGCGCAGCGCGAACACCGGCAGCGTTCGTTCGACGATTTCATCGCGGTCGCCGAGAATCTGGTCGCGACCGGCGTGACGCGCGCCGCGCAGCTCGGGATCGAGGGCGGCAGCAACGGCGGGCTGCTGGTTGCCGCGTGCATGATGCAGCGGCCCGAGCTGTTCGGCGCGGTGCTGTGCCGCGTGCCGCTGCTCGACATGCAGCGCTATCCGAAACTGCACGCGGGCGCCGCGTGGCTCGACGAATACGGCGACCCGGACGATCCGCGCGAAGGCGCGGCGCTGGCCGCGTATTCGCCGTATCACCGCGTGCGCGAAGGCGTCGCGTATCCGCCATTGCTGCTGACGACGTCGACGCGCGACGACCGCGTGCATCCCGCGCATGCGCGCAAGATGGCCGCGCGCATGCAGGCGCTCGGTCACGAACGGGTGTGGTACTGGGAGAACACCGACGGCGGCCACGGCAGCGCCGACGATCTCGAACGCGCGGAAGCCGACGCAGCCGAATTCGGCTTCCTGTGGGCCCATCTCGGGCCGGCGCCCGCGCGGCGCTGATCGCGCGCGGGCCGCCTGGGGCCTGTTGTCAGCGTGAACAGGCCCTGGACGATCAGCCGACGATCGCGACGACGGGCGTGTGGTCGGACGGCTGTTCCCACGTGCGCGGCACGCGATCGACCTCGCACGACGTGCAGGTCGCCGCGAGCGCCGGCGACAGCAGGATGTGGTCGATGCGCAGCCCCGCGTTGCGGCGGAACGCCATCATCCGGTAGTCCCACCACGTGAAGGTTTTCTCGGGCTGTTCGAAACGGCGGAACGCATCGACGAAGCCGAGTTCGATCAGCTGCGCGAAGTGCGCGCGCTCCTGCGGCGACACGAGGTTCTGGCCTTCCCATTTCGCGGGATCGTGCACGTCGCGGTCTTCCGGCGCGATGTTGTAGTCGCCGAGCAGCGCGAGCTTCGGGTAGCGCTGCAGCTCGGTGCGCAGCCACGCCTGCAGCGCGTCGAGCCACTGCATCTTGTAGACGAACTTGTCGGAGTCGAGCGCCTGGCCGTTCGGGAAGTACGCGGACACGATGCGCACGCCGTCGATCGTCGCGGCGATCACGCGCTGCTGCGAATCGTCGAAGCCGGGGATGTTGCGCACGACGTCCGATTCGTCGACGGCGAGCGTGTCGCGCGCGAGGATCGCGACGCCGTTGTAGGTCTTCTGGCCGGTGAACCAGCTGCGGTAGCCGGCCGCCTCGAGATCGGCGCGCGGGAATTTCTCGTCCGGCAGCTTCAGTTCCTGCAGGCACAGTACGTCGGCTCCGCTTTGCGCGAGCCAGTCGAGCACGTGCTGTTTGCGGACGTTGAGCGAGTTGACGTTCCAGGTGGCGATTTTCATGAACGGGAAGGGTGCGTGCGGCGTGAATGCGAAGGCCGCCATCTTACCGCGAGCATGGGGTGCGAACGCGCGCGTCATGCGGGTTCGGGCACGATTCGCGCATCGCCTCGTAGGCAGCGGACGCAGAAATTGTGACAAAAGTATTGACGTGAGTACTTCCTCACCCTACAATTTATTTCTCTGACGCGGGGTGGAGCAGTCTGGCAGCTCGTCGGGCTCATAACCCGAAGGTCACAGGTTCAAATCCTGTCCCCGCAACCAAGCACACCAGGCGATGTGCCGCGCAATTGACCGATGCGCACTTCGTCTACGAAAAACCCGGCTCCGTGCCGGGTTTTTTGTTTTTCGCGTCCGGCTTCGTTATTTCGGTGCGCCGGGGCTCCCCGGCAGGAAGCCGTTCTCGAGCAGATAGGTCGTCGTGTTGACCAGCGTGGCCCGCCCGTTGGGCGTGCCCGACAGCACCGCGCACTTGTCCTTGCCCGTATTCAGCCGGATCGATCGCTCGGCCGTCGGGTAGTCCACATCCTTCAGGTAAAAATGCGGCAGCGACGTCGTGTGGCGCGCGTACGGCACGCATGGGCGTTGCATCGGGTCCTTCGACGCCGCGTTGAACGGCAAGTACTCGTCGAACAGATAAGCCGAGCTCGACAGGCCGCCCCAGTCGGCCGGCACTGCAATGCTGCCCGTCGGCGTCGTGGTACCGGTGGCGACGTCCGTGATGAAGCCGTCGACGGTGGAGCGCCCGTCGCTGCGATCGGCCTGCTTCACGGTGATCTGCAGCCGATAGGCATGGCCGGTTTTCCACGGGTAAGCGATCGAGCACGACGTTCCGGCACCGCCGTCGGCGCCGCTGCGGCAATTCGCGGACAGCGGCGTCGTACCGGTGCCGAACGCGCTGAAGATCACCAGGTTGCTGCCTTGCGTGCGCGGCTGGATGCCGGTGTAGATCGGGTGCCCGCCGTGGTCGGACGACACCTGGTTGGCCCAGTAGTAACTGCGGTTGGCGTTGGTCGGCACGACTTCGGGCGTGATCTCCCACGTCATGCGATCGAAGCCGTCCCTGGGCGTCGAGGCCGCCGATGCGGTGATGTTGGGGTCGGCGTGCGCCGTGAGCGTGGACGAGACGGCGAGCAACGCGCCGAGTGCGATGCTGAGTTTCTTCATCTTCCTGTTTCCGGTTGGTGGAAAAGAGACCGCGACGAGCAGCGTCGAATGGGCGCCGCTGCTCGCGTACCAATTTGCGGTCACTTTATTACCAATGGATAACCAGTCGTGTCGGCGCGCCCGCGCGAACTGCGTCGGGTGATTCGCGGGCCGGGCGCGCCAGGCCCGTGTGGCGGGCGAGAGCACGGAGTCGGGCGCGCGGCGAGGCGCGCCCCGGGAGAATGAATCCCGCGGCGCGGAACAATGCGGCGATGCCATCCGGCGACGGTTGCCGCTGCGCGATGGCGCGCGTCGTTCAACGCGCGGCCCACTCGACGGCCGCCTTCGCGTGCAGCGCGGTCGTATCGAATACCGGCAGCGGCGAATCGTCCGCGCCGATCAGCAGCGTGATTTCCGTACAGCCGAGGATCACGGCCTGCGCGCCGTGCTTCGCCAGTTCGTCGATGATCGACACATACGTTGCGCGCGAGGCTGCCGAGACGACGCCATGGCACAGCTCGTCGTAGATGATCCGGTGCACGTCGTCGCGCCCGCGTTCGTCCGGCACCATCACGTCGAGCCCGAACTTCCCGCGCAGCCGTTGCGCATAGAACGGCAGCTCCATCGTGTAGCGCGTGCCGAGCAGGGCGACGCGCTCGACGCCTGCGTCGCGCAGTGCGTTGCCGGTCGGGTCGGCGATGTGCAGGAACGGCAGCGTCACCGCGGCTTCGATCGCGTCGTGCACGCGATGCATCGTATTGGTCGTCAGGACGACGAGATCGGCGCCGGCCGCTTCGAGCTGCCGCGCGGCGTCGGCCATCCGTTCGCCGAGCGCGGCCCAGTCGTGCGTGCGCTGCAGCGCTTCGATCTCGGCGAAGTCGACCGTGACCAGCACGCTCTTCGCGTTGTGATGGCCGCCGTGCAATGCCTTCGAGTGCCGGTTGATCATCCGGTAGTACTCCGCCGACGATTCCCAGCTCATGCCGCCGATCAGTCCGATCGTTTTCATCCGTCACCTTTGCGTTTCGTGTACCGCGGCAGACGAGTATAGGCGTCGCTGCCCGCGCCCGGCCGGTACGGTCCGCGCAAACCGGGCCGGTACGGCGCAGCCGATCTTGGGTGGCCGGGCGGCCGACTCCGGACAATACGCGGCAGTTGAAACCGGCACTGTGTTTTTGTACAGTATCGGCACCGTGAGCCCGACCACCATCCCGCCTGCCGATCCGCCCCAGCCGCCGCCCGGCGACGCGCTGCCGCGCATGCGCAAGATCATTCACTGCGACTGCGACTGTTTCTACGCATCGGTCGAGATGCGCGACGACCCGTCGCTGCGCAACCGGCCGCTCGCGGTCGGCGGCCGGCCCGACCAGCGCGGCGTGATCGCGACCTGCAACTACGAGGCGCGGCGCTACGGCGTGCATTCGGCGATGTCGTCGGCGCTGGCGATGCGCAAATGTCCGGACCTGCTGATCCTGCCGTCCGCGATGGACAAGTATCGTGCGGCGTCGCGGCAGATCATGGCGATCTATCGCGACTACACGCCCGACGTCGAGCCACTGTCGCTCGACGAGGCGTATCTCGACGTCAGCGGGTCGGAACGCTGCCAGGGCAGTGCGACGCTGATTGCGCGCGAGATCCGCGAGCGGGTGCGCGATACGGTCGGCGTGACCGTGTCGGCGGGCGTCGCGCCGAACAAGTTCATCGCGAAGATCGCGTCCGACTGGAACAAGCCCGACGGGCTGTTCGTCGTGCGGCCGCGCGAGATCGACGCGTTCGTCGCGGCGCTGCCGGTGCGCAAGCTGCATGGCGTCGGCAAGGTGACGGCCACGCGGCTCGACCGGCTCGGCATCCAGACCTGCGCGCAGTTGCGCGACTGGCCGCTGATCGACCTGCACCGCGAATTCGGCGCGTTCGGGCGCCGGTTGTACGAACTGTCGCGCGGGATCGACGAGCGGCCCGTGCAGGCCGACCAGGAGCGCAAGTCGGTCAGCGTCGAGACGACCTACGTGACCGACCTGACGACGCTCGAGCAATGCGCGGACGAAATCCGCCGCCTCGTCGTGCAACTCGACGCGCGCATCGATCGCGCCGGCGCCGCGCGGTCGATCCGCAAGCTGTACGTGAAGATCCGCTTCGCCGATTTCCAGCGCACGACGGTCGAGTGCGTGGCCGACGCGACGAATGCCGAGACGGCCGTCACGCTGCTCGCGAAGGGGTTGTCGCGGCGCGCGCAGCCGGTGCGGCTGCTCGGCGTCGGCGTGCGCATCGACGAGGACACGGCCGAGCGCCACGGGCAGTTCCTGCTGTTCGACGACGCAGTGGGCGACGACACGCCCACGCCATGAAAAAAGGCACCGCCGAAGCGGTGCCTGTCGATGCAGCCTGAACGGCCGGAAGGGCCGGGCCGCGCGCTCAGTGCGCGGCCTCGGCCATCCCGTTGTGGCGCAGCAGCGCGTCGATCTGCGGCTCGCGGCCGCGGAACGCCTTGAACGACTCCATTGCCGGACGGCTGCCGCCGACCTCGAGGATTTCTCGGCGATAGCGCGTGCCGGTTGCCGCGTCGAGCACGCTGCCGCCGGTGGCGGCCGCTTCCTCGAACGCCGCGTACGCGTCGGCCGACAGCACCTCGGCCCACTTGTAGCTGTAGTAGCCGGCCGCGTAGCCGCCCGCGAAGATGTGGCTGAACGTGTTCGGCCAGCGCGAGAACGCCGCCTGCGGGATCACGTGATAGCGCTCGTTGATCTCGCGCGCG
The DNA here is from genome assembly GCF_002223345.1 of Burkholderia sp. AU16741. Taxonomy (NCBI): domain Bacteria; kingdom Pseudomonadati; phylum Pseudomonadota; class Betaproteobacteria; order Burkholderiales; family Burkholderiaceae; genus Burkholderia; species Burkholderia sp. AU16741. The sequence goes on along the minus strand of NZ_NKEZ01000003.1, from coordinate 1,818,526 downwards.
AACGCGGTCACGCCGGTGGCGCCGGCCGGGTCGAAGTCGACGTGCAGCAGCATGTCGAACATCGAGAACACGATCTGGCGCAGCGTGCCGAGCCCGCTCTGGAAATTCTTCGCGGCGATCATCTTGTCGAACAGCTCGCGCGGCAGCGACGCGCCCGTATCGACGTGCGACGACATCGACGACAGCACGTCCCATTCCCAGCAGAAGTTCTCCATGAACTGCGACGGCAGTTCGACCGCATCCCATTCGACGCCGTTGATGCCCGACACGCCGAGCTCGTCGACGCGCGTGAGCATGTGGTGCAGCCCGTGGCCGAATTCATGGAACAGCGTGATGACCTCGTCGTGCGTGAAGCACGCGGGCTTGCCGCCCACCGGCGCGGAGAAGTTGCAGGTCAGGTACGCGACGGGCGTCTGCACGTCGCTGCCGCGCTTCGCGCGCGAACGCGCATCGTCCATCCACGCGCCGCCGCGCTTGCCTTCGCGGGCGTACAGGTCGAGATAGAACTGCGCGACGAGCGAGCCGTCGCGGTTCTCGACGCGGAAGAAGCGCACGTCCTTGTGCCACACCGGCGCGTCGTCCGGCTTGATCTTCACGCCGAACAGCGTTTCGGTGACGGTGAACAGGCCCTTCAGCGCGGCCGGTTCCGGGAAGTACTGCTTGACCTCGTTTTCCGAGAACGCGTAGCGCTGCTGGCGGAGCTTCTCGGCCGCGTACGCGACATCCCACGGCGCGAGTTCGGCGAGGCCGAGCTCCTTCGCGGCGAACGTGCGCAGCTCGTCCCAGTCCTTGTCCGCGTGCGGGCGGGCACGTGTCGCGAGATCCTCGAGGAACGCGATCACCTGCTGCGGCGATTCGGCCATCTTCGGCGCGAGCGACACTTCGGCGAAGTTGCGGTAGCCGAGCATCTGCGCCTCTTCGCGGCGCAGCTTCAGTGCGTCGGCGACGATCGCCGTGTTGTCCCATTCGGCCTTGCCGGCCCCGTACTGCGGCCCGAGCTCCGACGCACGCGTCGCATAGGCACGGTAGAGCGTTTCGCGCAGCGCGCGGTTGTCCGCGTACTGCAGCACCGGGAAGTACGACGGGAAATGCAGCGTGAATTTCCAGCCTTCCTTGCCGTCCTTCTGCGCGGCTTCGCGGGCGGCCTCGATCGCGTCGCCGGGCAGGCCGGCGAGCTCGGCTTCGTCCTTCGCGAAGTACGCGTACGCATTGGTCGCGTCGAGCACGTGATCGGAGAATGCCTTCGACAGCGCGGCCTGCTGTTCCTGCAATTCCGCGAAGCGCGGCTTCTGGTCCTCGGGCAGTTCGGCGCCCGACAGGCGGAAGTCGCGCAGCGCATTGTCGAGGATCTTCTTGCGCTCGGCGGACAGCGTCGCGTATTCGGCGCTGGCGGCGATCGCCTTGTACTTTTCGTACAGCGCGAGATTCTGGCCGACGCTCGACCAGAACTCGGTCACGCGCGGCAGGTTTTCACCGTAGGCGGCGCGCAGTTCGGGCGTGTCGGCGACCGCATTCAGGTGGCCGACGATGCCCCACGCGCGGCCGAGCGGCTCCGTGGCCCGCTCGACCGTCTCGACGACGGCGGCCCAGGTCGACGGCGTCTCGCTCGCGCTCGCCGTTTCGACCGCACGGCCGGCGGCATCGAGCAGCGTATCGAGCGCGGGCGTCACGTGTTCCGGGCGGATCTCTCCGAAACGGGGCAGGCCGGAGAAGTCGAGGAGCGGATTGGGGTTGGCGCTGGCGGACATTAAGACTCCCTGTCTGTTGCCGGATGAACCGGGGTGAAAAGGGTGAGGCGCGATGAGGCGGCGCCCGATACCGACATTATTGGGGCGCATCGTGCGCTTTCCAATCGTTAGTTTCTAATGACGCGATTGACGCAGGGTCGGATGCGGGCGGCCGGCAAGGTGCGGCCGGCAAGGCGCGGCCGGCGAGGCGCGTCCCGCGCGCCGGCAGGCGCGATGCAGCCGCGCGACGGCGGCTGGCGAGGCGCCGGCGCGCGCAACCGCCGCCGGCCGGGCAAATGCAGCGTCAGGCTGCGGCGGCCGCCGCGCGTTCGGCGGATTCGATCGTGTTGATCAGCAGCATCGTGATCGTCATCGGGCCGACGCCGCCCGGCACCGGCGTGATGTAGCCGGCGACTTCCTTCACGCCCGCGAAATCGACGTCGCCGCACAGCTTGCCCGCGTCATCGCGGTTCATGCCGACGTCGATCACCGTCGCGCCCGGCTTCACCATGTCGGCGGTGAGAATGTTGCGCTTGCCGACCGCGGCGACCACGATGTCGGCCTGGCGCGTATGCGCGGCGAGGTCGCGCGTCTTGCTGTGGCAGATCGTCACGGTCGCGCCGGCGTCGAGCAGCATCATCGCCATCGGCTTGCCGACGATGTTCGAGCGGCCGATCACCACCGCATTCGCGCCTTGCAGCGCGATGCCGTGCGCTTCGAACATCTTCATCACGCCGTACGGCGTGCACGGACGGAACAGCGGCTTGCCGGTCATCAGCGCGCCCGCGTTCGCGACGTGAAAGCCGTCGACGTCCTTCTCCGGCGCGATCGCCTCGATCACCTTGTGGCTGTCGATATGCGCGGGCAGCGGCAGCTGGACGAGGATGCCGTGGATCTTCGGGTCGCGGTTCAGTTCGTCGATGCGCGCGAGCAGGTCGGCTTCCGACAGCGTGGCCGGGTACGCATCCTTCTGCGAGAAGAAGCCGTTGTCCTCGCATGCCTTGATCTTGTTGCGCACGTAGACTTCGCTCGCCGGGTTCGCGCCGACGAGGATCACCGCGAGACCGGGCTGGTGGCCGCGGGCGGTCAGCGCGGCGGCGCGTTCGGCGGCCTGGGCGCGCAAGGTCTTCGAAAGGGCGTTGCCGTCGATGAGGAGGGCTGTCATGGTGGTGGGTCCTGCCGGGAAGTTGGAATGCGGGCGTACGGCGCTCGAAGCGCCGTAGCAAAGCACGTAATTATACCGTTCGCCTGCCGCCGTCCGACAGCGAATCAACGGGAAGCGTCATGGCCGCGGCGCGCGTGCGCCGGGAGGAACGGCCGCCGCCGCGCGAGTGGGCCGCATCGCGCGGGGCGGCAAATACCGGTTGCGGGCCGGCCGGGGCGGGCCGTGCCGCCGCGGCCGGAGAACCCGCTCAGGCCTGCTTCTTCGACAGCGCGAGGCGCAGCAGGTCGGCCACCGTGTTGACGTTGAGCTTTTCCATGATGTTCGCGCGGTGTGCCTCGACCGTCTTGATGCTGATGCCGAGGTCGTCGGCGATCTGCTTGTTCAGGCGGCCCGCGATGATCCGTTCGAGCACCTGCTGCTCGCGCGCGGTCAGCTTCGACAGGCGTTCGCTCGCGGCACGCTGCTCCTGGACGCTCTTGCTTTCGCTTCGGGCCTTGTCGAGCATCCGCTCGACGAGCTTGCGCAGCTCGGCTTCGTCGAACGGTTTCTCGATAAAGTCCATCGCACCCTTTTTCATCGTCGACACGGCCATCGGCGCGTCGCCGTGGCCCGTGACGAAGATGATCGGCAGCGCGGCATTGTCGGCGATCAGGCGTTCCTGCAATTCGAGGCCGCTCATGCCGGACATCCGCACGTCGAGGATCAGGCACGCGATCTGGCCGGCCTGCTGCGCCGGCTGATACGCATCGAGGAACTGCTCGGCGCTCGAGAAGCATTGCACGCGATAACCGTTCGCCTCCAGCAGCCAGCGCAGCGAGTCCCGTACGGCCTCGTCGTCGTCGACGACAAAGACGGTTTCCTGAGTGGTGGTGACAGGGCTATTCATAGTTCTCCCGTAACGGTATGTGATGCCGATGCCTCGCGCCCCCCTTGGCCGAGATCAGCGGGTTCCCCAATGGGCAGGCTGCAGTGGAACGTCGCGCCGGAAATGCGGCCATCCGGCTCGACGTTGTTGACCACCCACAGACGCCCCCGATGCGATTCGATGATCGAACGGCAGATGTTCAGCCCCATGCCCATGCCATCGGACTTGGTGCTGTAAAACGGTTCGAACAGGCGCTCGGCGGTCGCTTCGTCGACGCCCGGGCCCTGGTCGATCACACGGATGTCGACGAAGCCGGCGTCGATGTCGGCGACGACGCGGATCACGCCGTCCACCGACGCGGGTTTCACGTCGGCCATCGCCTCGGCTGCGTTTTTCATCAGGTTCACGAGCACCTGCTCGATCAACACGGGGTCGACATAAATAATAGGCATTCTTGCGAGGATTTCCGTGACGATCCGGATCCTGCGCTTCCTGGCCTCGATTTCGGCGAGCCCGACCGCGTCGGCGACGATGTCCGCGACCCGCGCCGGCTGGCGCTTCGGCTCGCTGCGCTTCACGAATTCGCGGATCCGCTTGACGATCATCCCCGCGCGCAGCGCCTGCTGCGCGGTCTTTTCCAGCGCGGGCTGGAGCGTCTCGGGCGTGCCGCGGCCGCTCTTCACGAGCGCGAGCGTGCCCGAACAGTAGTTGTTGATCGCGGCGAGCGGCTGATTCAATTCGTGAGCAATCGACGACGCCATTTCGCCCATCGTCATCAATCGGCTCGTGAACTGCAGCTTTTCTTCCTGCTGGTGCGCAAGTTCCTGCGCCTTCTTGCGGGTCGTGATGTCGGTCGCGATCTGCATCTGCGCGAGGTGGCCGTCCACCCACTGGATGTACTGACGACGCACCTCGAACCACTTCTGGATGCTCTCGACGTACACCTCCTGCGCGTCCGCCGTGCTGCTCGTCAGCGCGGCGGCGGGCAGGCCCGCGAACGCGTCGACCATGTCGATCGAGTCGGACGAGGCCTGCGCGCGGTCGAAGCCGCCGCCGGACAACTCCAGATGGCCGTCCGGGCGAATGCCGAACAGGTGGCGGTAGTAGCGGTTCGCGAACAGCAGCTCGGCTTCGTCGGCGGCGAGCACCGACACCGCGGCGTCGAGGCTTTCGAGCACCGTCGTGAAGCGTTCGTGCGCGGCCGCGAGTTCTTCCCGCGCGCGCTTCGGCTCGGTGATGTCGGTCATCGACGACATCCAGCCTGTCTGGCGGCCCGAACTGTCGATCAGCGGCGACACGTACAGGCGTGCATGGAACAGCGTGCCGTTCTTGCGCCGCACGCGCAGCTCGAAGCCCGAACTCGGCGCCTTGCCGCGCAGCGTCATGTCGAGCTGGCGCTGCATTTCGGGGTACGCGTCGCGCGGCCAGTACGGGAACGGCGCGACCTTGCCGACCAGATCGGTCTCGTCCCAGCCGGTCATCCGGCAGAACGCGGGGTTCACGTGCGTGATGCGGCCGTGCATGTCGAGCACGCGCATGCCGATCAGCACCGAGTTTTCCATCGCGCGGCGGAAGAACGCTTCCGCGTACAGCGCCTGCTGCGCCTCGAAGCGCTGGCGGGTGTGCTTCCACAGGCTCCAGAGGCTCCACAGCACGAAGCACGACAGGCCGGCGACGAGCCACACGAGCGTGTTGTTGGTCAGGTTCGTGAGTTGCGGGAACGCATACACGCGCACCGTCAGCCCCTGGCCGGGCGGGTCGAGCGGGAGATCGTAGTGCGAGTCGCGCGGCAGGCGCGGGCGCGTCGACGTGGACGACAGTTCGCGGTTGTTCGAATCGGTGATCGAGATCTTGTACTTCGACGACAGTTCCTGCGGAATGTCGTGCTTCAGGATGCCCTCGACCGAAAACACCGCGGCGAGCGAGCCGAGATATTCGCGGTCGCCGCGCATCACGGGCGTTTGCAACGTGATGAAGCCGTTGCCGAACTCGTCGTAGATCAGCGGCGAATAGGCCTGGCGGCGCGTGCTGCGCGCCTCGTCGTACGCGCCGCGCACGGCGTCCTGCATCTGCGCGTCGCCGGGCTTCGCGAGCCGCTGCCCGAGCAGCGGCGGATGCACGGTCGGCCAGCGCTGCACGCCCGGCGCCGTGTACCAGTTCAGGTAGAGGATTTCCGGATGCGTCTGCATCACGTCCGCGACGGCCATCTGGAACGCGTTCTGGTCGAGGCGGCCGGATGCGAGGTCGCGCGACAGCGCCTGCAACTGTTCCTGCGCGCCCGTCATCGACAGGCGGATCTGCTGCTGGGCCCACGCGACGTTGCGAAACAGGGTGTCTTCCTGCTGCTGCTGTTCGCGCCGGTTGAGGCTCCACAGGATGAGGCTCATCACGACGAGGAACACCAGGATCGACAGCAGCGGTGTCAGCAAATAGGAATTGGACCACCACGGTCCGTGGTGCCAACGAGACGGCTGCGACTCCGCCGGCGGGCCCGGCGGTCGCGCCGAGCGTGCGAAAAGCCGATCGGTCAACATGGCAGGATTGTAGCGCAGCGCAATACATGGAAAACCGATGCCGGATATGTTGAACGGAAACGGTTTTGTTCCGACGAGACGGGCCGCGGAGCCCCGGAATATGGGTGCAGCGCAGCAATATTTCGCATGACGAGAAAAGATCTCATAATTCGAAAATTGTGTTGCGCGCGGCCGTCCACGCTCATTACAATCCGTCGGAGCTTGCCCGCAGCCGGTCGCGCCGCGTCGTCTGCACGAGAGCGATCCTCACATTCCAGGACCCAGGAGACGAGAATGTCCGCTGTACCGAACGAAGTGATGAAGTATGTCGCCGCCGAACGTGACGACGACCCGCAAGAAACCGTCGAGTGGCTGGAGTCGCTTGATGGCGTGATCTCCTCCGTGGGCACCGGCCGTGCGCATTACCTGATCGAAAAGCAGATCGAATTCGCCCGCATGCACGGCGAGCACCTGCCGTTTTCCGCCAATACCCCGTACATCAACACGATTCCGCTCGAAGCCCAGGCGAAGATCCCGGGCGACCAGGACATCGAGCACCGCATCCGCTCGTACACGCGCTGGAACGCGCTGGCGATGGTGCTGCGTGCAGGCAAGGACACGAACGTCGGCGGCCACATCGCATCGTTCGCGTCGGCCGCGACGCTCTACGACGTCGGCTACAACCATTTCTGGCACGCGGCGTCCGACCAGCACGGCGGCGATCTCGTATTTGTGCAGGGCCACTCGTCGCCGGGCGTGTACTCGCGCGCGTTCCTGCTCGGCCGCCTGAAGGAAGAGCAGCTCGACAACTTCCGCCAGGAAGTCGACGGCAAGGGCATTTCGTCGTACCCACACCCGTGGCTGATGCCGGATTTCTGGCAATTCCCGACCGTGTCGATGGGTCTGGGCCCGATCATGGCGATCTACCAGGCGCGCTTCATGAAGTACCTGGAGTCGCGCGGCATCGCGAAGACGGAAGGCCGCAAGGTATGGGCGTTCCTCGGCGACGGCGAGACGGACGAGCCGGAATCGCTCGGCGCGATCGGCATGGCGAGCCGCGAGAAGCTCGACAACCTCGTGTTCGTGATCAACTGCAACCTGCAGCGTCTCGATGGCCCGGTGCGCGGCAACGGCAAGATCATCCAGGAACTCGAATCGGAATTCCGCGGCGCCGGCTGGAACGTGATCAAGGTCATCTGGGGCAGCCGCTGGGATGCGCTGTTCGCGCGCGACAAGTCGGGCGCGCTGATGCGCCGGATGATGGAATGCGTCGACGGCGAATACCAGACGTACAAGTCGGAGTCGGGCGCGTACGTTCGCGAACACTTCTTCAACTCGCCTGAACTGAAGGCGCTCGTCGCCGACTGGTCGGACGACGACATCTGGGCGCTGAACCGCGGCGGCCACGATCCGCACAAGATCTACGCGGCGTTCCACGAAGCCACGAACACGAAGGGTGCGCCGACCGTCATTCTCGCGAAGACCATCAAGGGCTACGGGATGGGCGAGTCGGGCCAGGCGATGAACATCACGCACCAGCAGAAGAAGCTGCCGGTCGAGCAACTGAAGAAGTTCCGCGACCAGTTCCGCCTGCCGATCACCGACGAGCAGATCGCCGACGTGCCGTACCTGAAGTTCGACGAAGGCTCGAAGGAACTCGAATACATGCGCCAGAAGCGCATGGACCTCGGCGGCTACCTGCCGCATCGCCGCGAGAAGGCGACGTCGCTGCCGGTGCCGGCGCTCGACGCGTTCGAGCCGCTGTTGAAGGGCACGGGCGAAGGCCGCGAGATCTCGACGACGATGGCGTTCGTGCGGATCCTGAACATCCTGCTGAAGGACAAGGCGCTCGGCAAGCGCGTCGTGCCGATCGTCCCGGACGAATCGCGCACGTTCGGCATGGAAGGACTGTTCCGCCAGATCGGCATCTGGAACCAGGAAGGCCAGAAGTACGTGCCGGAAGATTCCGACCAGCTGATGTTCTACAAGGAATCGCAGACCGGCCAGATCCTGCAGGAAGGCATCAACGAAGCGGGCGGCATGTGCGACTGGATCGCGGCGGCGACGTCGTATTCGACGCACGGCGAGATCATGGTGCCGTTCTACATCTTCTATTCGATGTTCGGCTTCCAGCGGATCGGCGACCTGGCATGGGCCGCGGGCGACATGCGTTCGCGCGGCTTCCTGCTGGGCGGCACCGCGGGCCGCACGACGCTGAACGGCGAAGGCCTGCAGCACGAAGACGGCCACTCGCTGTTGTGGGCGGCATCGGTGCCGAACTGCGTGAGCTACGACCCGACGTTCGGCTACGAACTCGCGGTGATCATCCAGGACGGCCTGCGCCGCATGGTGCAGGACCAGGAAGACGTGTACTACTACATCACGGTGATGAACGAGAACTACGAGCACCCGGCGATTCCGCAGGGCGAGCACGTGGCGGCCGACATCATCAAGGGCATGTACGCGTTCAGGAAGGCCGACGCCGACAAGAAGGCGCCGCGCGTCCAGTTGCTCGGCGCGGGCACGATCTTCAACGAAGTGATCGCCGCCGCCGACCTGCTCAAGAACGACTGGGGCGTCGCCGCCGATCTGTGGAGCGTGCCGAGCTTCACCGAACTCGCGCGCGAAGGCCATCAGGTCGAGCGCTGGAACCTGCTCCATCCGACCGAGGAGCGTCGCCTGTCGCACGTGCAGAAGTGCCTGAAGGACACGCAGGGCCCGGTCATCGCATCGACCGACTACGTGCGTGCGCTGGTCGACCAGATCCGCGGCCAGATCGATCGCCGCTTCGTCGTGCTGGGCACCGACGGCTTCGGCCGTTCGGACACCCGCGAGAAGCTGCGTCACTTCTTCGAAGTCGACCGTCACTGGGTCACCGTCGCCGCGCTCAACGCGCTGGCCGACGAAGGCACGATCGAGCGCAAGGTGGTCGCGGACGCGATCGCCAAGTACAACCTCGATCCGTCCAAGCCCAACCCGATGACCGTTTAACGCACACGCCGTGTGATGCCGCGCGCCGCTCCGGCGAGGAGCGCGCGCGGCCATGGAGACAGAAACAGATGAGTCAAGCGATCGAAGTGAAGGTGCCGGATATCGGCGATTACAAGGACGTGCCGGTCATCGAGATCGGCGTGAAGGTCGGCGATACGGTCGAGCCCGAGCAGTCGCTCGTCACGCTCGAGTCGGACAAGGCGACGATGGACGTCCCGAGCCCGGTGGGCGGCGTCGTGAAGGAAATCAAGGTCAAGGTCGGCGATTCCGTGTCGGAAGGTTCGCTGATCGTCCTGCTCGAAAGCGGCGCAGGCGCGCAGGCGAACGGCGCGGCCGCCCCGGCAGCCGCTCCGGCCCCGGCGGCAGCGCCGGCCCCGGCCGCCGCCGCGCCCGCTGCCGCACCGGCAGCATCCGGCGGCACGCTCGAAGTGAAGGTGCCCGACATCGGCGACTACAAGGACGTCCCGGTGATCGAGATCGGCGTGAAGGTCGGCGACACGGTCGAGAAGGAACAGTCGCTCGTCACGCTCGAGTCGGACAAGGCGACGATGGACGTGCCGAGCCCGGCCGCCGGCGTCGTGAAGGACATCAAGGTCAAGGTGGGCGATTCGGTGTCGGAAGGCACGCTGATCGTGCTGCTCGAAGCCGCCGGCGCATCGGCTGCCGCCGCACCGCAGGCCAGCGCACCGGCTCCGGCCGCTGCCGCGCCGGCGCCCGCCGCCGCACCGGCACCCGCGAAGGCTGCGCCGGCGCCGGCTGCCGCGGCGCCGGCCGCCGCACCGTCGGGCGAATATCGCGCGAGCCACGCATCGCCGTCGGTCCGCAAGTTCGCACGTGAACTCGGCGTCGATGTCGCGCGCGTGCAGGGCTCGGGTCCGAAGGGCCGCATCACGAAGGAAGACATCACGGGCTTCGTGAAGGGCGTGATGACGGGCCAGCGCGCGGCGCCGGCCGCGGCAGCCGCGCCGGCAGGCGGCGGCGAGCTGAACCTGCTGCCCTGGCCGAAGGTCGACTTCTCGAAGTTCGGCCCGTTCGAGGCGAAGCCGCTGTCGCGCATCAAGAAGATCTCGGGCGCGAACCTGCATCGCAACTGGGTGATGATCCCGCACGTCACGAACAACGACGAAGCGGACATCACCGAGCTCGAAGCGCTGCGCGTGCAGTTGAACAAGGAACACGAAAAGGCGGGCGTGAAGTTCACGATGCTCGCGTTCGTGATCAAGGCGGTCGTCGCCGCGCTGAAGAAATTCCCGACCTTCAACGCGAGCCTCGACGGCGACAACCTCGTGTTCAAGCAGTACTTCCACGTCGGTTTCGCGGCCGATACGCCGAACGGCCTCGTCGTGCCGGTGATCCGCGATGCGGACAAGAAGGGCCTCGTCGACATCGCGAAGGAAATGAGCGACCTGTCGAAGGCCGCGCGCGAAGGCAAGCTGAAGCCGGACCAGATGCAGGGCGGCTGCTTCTCGATCTCGTCGCTCGGCGGAATCGGCGGGACGAACTTCACGCCGATCATCAACGCGCCGGAAGTGGCGATCCTCGGGTTGTCGCGCGGCCAGATGAAGCCGGTGTGGGACGGCAAGCAGTTCGTGCCGCGGCTCATGCTGCCGCTGTCGCTGTCGTATGACCATCGTGTCATCGATGGCGCGGAAGCCGCGCGGTTCAATGCGTATCTCGGAGCATTGCTCGGGGATTTCCGTCGCATCATTCTTTGATGAGCGGGGTGGGGCTCGCGGGGGCGTGGGTTTGTGTTCGGTTTTTGTCCACGCCTTTTCGTTGAACCTGTTGCGCTAACGGTCTATTAGCGTCGCCCCTGCGCGGGGCGGCGGTCACTTTTCTTTGTCTTCCAAAGAAAAGTAACCAAAAGAAAGGCGCGTCCTTGGGCGGACGGCAAAGGTGGTCCTGCCCAGGTTCGCTGCTTTTGTCAGGCCGTAGCCGTAGTCAGGTTCTCTCGCGGGTTCCTCCCCCTCTGTCTGCAGTCAATCAAGAAGGGGACAGTCATGAGTCTCATCGAAGTCAAGGTTCCGGATATCGGCGATTTCAGCGGCGTCGATGTCATCGAAGTCAACGTCAAACCCGGCGACGTGATCGAAAAAGAGCAAACGCTCATCACGCTCGAATCCGATAAAGCCTCCATGGAAGTGCCCAGCGACGTCGCCGGCACCGTCAAGGAAGTCAAGGTCAAAGCCGGCGAGAAAGTCTCGCAAGGCACCGTCATCGCCCTCGTCGAAGCCTCGGCAGGCGCCGCCGCACCCGCGAAAGCGCCCGAAGCGCCGACGCCCGCAGCCGCCGCACCGGCTCCGGCCGCAACCGCGCCGGCGCCGGCGCCCGCGCCGCAAGCCGGCAGCTACAGCGGCGCCGCCGACATCGAGTGCGACATGCTCGTGCTCGGCGCCGGCCCCGGCGGCTACTCGGCCGCGTTCCGCGCCGCCGACCTCGGCATGAAGACCGTGCTCGTCGAACGTTACTCGACGCTCGGCGGCGTGTGCCTGAACGTCGGCTGCATCCCGTCGAAGGCGCTGCTGCATACGTCGCTCGTCGTCGAGGAAGCCGCGGCGCTCGCGTCGCACGGCATCACGTTCGGCAAGCCGCAAGTCGATCTCGACAAGTTGCGCGACTTCAAGGGCGGCGTCGTCAAGAAACTGACGACGGGCCTCGCCGGCATGGCGAAGGCGCGCAAGGTCGAAGTGGTCACCGGCGTCGGCGCGTTCGTCGATCCGTTCCACATGGAAGTGCAGGGCGAAAACGGCAAGAAGGTCGTCAAGTTCAAGCAGGCGATCATCGCCGCGGGCTCGCAGGCCGTGAAGCTGCCGTTCATGCCGGAAGACCCGCGCGTCGTCGATTCGACGGGCGCGCTCGAACTGCGCCAGTTGCCCAAGCGCATGCTGGTGATCGGCGGCGGCATCATCGGCCTCGAAATGGCGACGGTCTACTCGACGCTCGGCGCCGAGATCGACGTCGTCGAAATGATGGACGGCCTGATGATGGGCGCCGATCGCGATCTCGTGAAGGTCTGGGAAAAGTACAACGCGAAGCGCTTCGGCAACGTGATGCTGAAGACCAAGACGGTCGGCGCGGAAGCGAAGGAAGACGGCATCTACGTGAAGTTCGAGGGCGAGAAGGCGCCGGCGGAAGCGCAGCGCTACGACCTCGTGCTCGTCGCGGTGGGCCGCAGCCCGAACGGCAAGAAGATCGGTGCCGACAAGGCCGGCGTCGCGGTCACGGATCGCGGCTTCATCGACGTCGACAAGCAGATGCGCACGAACGTGCCGCACATCTTCGCGATCGGCGATATCGTCGGCCAGCCGATGCTCGCGCACAAGGCCGTGCATGAAGGCCACGTCGCCGCGGAAGCCGCGCATGGCGAAAAGGCGTACTTCGACGCACTGCAGATCCCGTCGGTGGCCTACACCGATCCGGAAGTGGCGTGGGCCGGCAAGACCGAAGACCAGTGCAAGGCCGAAGGCATCAAGTACGGCAAGGCCGTGTTCCCGTGGGCCGCTTCGGGCCGCGCGATCGCGAACGGCCGCGACGAAGGCTTCACGAAGCTGATCTTCGACGAGGAAACTCATCGCGTGATCGGCGGTGCGATCGTCGGCCTGAACGCGGGCGACCTGATCAGCGAAGTGTGTCTCGCGGTCGAGATGGGCGCGGACGCGGAAGACATCGGCAAGACGATCCACCCGCACCCGACGCTCGGCGAATCGGTCGGCATGGCCGCCGAACTGTACGAAGGCGTCTGTACGGATCTGCCGCCGCAACGCAAGAAGTAACGCGATCGGCACGGCCGGCCACGCGCCGGCCACGAAAAACGCCGCCGCCCGGGCAAACCGGGCGGCGGCGTTTTGTTTTGCCTGGCGTACGACAGGATCGATCGTGACGGGCCCGTTTGTCACCTGTGCCTGTGCCGGCGCCAGAAACGAAAAAGCCGCGCTGGGCGCGGCTCTTTCAGGAGCAGGGGACGCTTACGCGGCCGGCTTGCTCGAACGACGTGCGGCGGCGGCGGTTGCAGCCTTCGTTGCGACGGCAGCAGCGGCGTTGAAGTTCGTTTCAGCGATTTCCACCGCTTGCTTCGTGGCCTTCTGAACCGTTTCGTACGTGGTGTTCGCTGCGTTCAGCGCCGACTTCAGTGCGGCGACAGCCGTTTCCGAACCGGCCGGGGCGTTCTTCGCGACGTTGTCGACGAGTGCCTGGACCTTCTTGTTCTGCTCGTCGAATTGCGCTTCGGCGACCTTCGCGAACTCGGCTTGCGTCGACGATGCGATTTCGTACAGGTGACGGCCGTACGACAGCACCTTTTCCGCGACCGGCTGCGACAGGCTCGCTTGCAGCGCGATCAGTTCCTGCGCGTCCTTCACCGACAGCAGACGCTGCGCGTTTTCCTGGCTCTCGGTCAGCGTCGACTTCACGACTTGCAGGTTGAGTTCGATCAGCTTTTCGACGCCTTCGAACGCCTTGGTCGTCAGACCGAAGAGGCTTTCGAGATTGGCTTTTTGGGCGGCGGCGATTTGCTCGGGGGTCAGCAAGGACATGTCAGGCTCCTGAAAAGCGATCGCGTCGATCGCAAGATAAAGGGCACTACGCAGGGGAACTTCGGCGCCACGTGCTTTGTGCAACGCAGCAATGAGGCCTATTTTAGGGCACAGAACACGGATGTCAAGCATTTTTTGTGCGTTGCACAATCGCGACAAATTATCGATAAAACAACGAGTTATCGCACCCGTTAGGAATCGGTTTCAGGCGCGTTCCCACATGGTGCGCACGGTGCCGGGGCAAACGCGCCGCACCATGATCACGCACAGGTAAACCTGACAGGCCCTTAGAACGTTATCCTTCTGTTCCTGTCGAAAAACGCGCCGTTTGGATGCGCGTGCCGTGGTGACGTGCTGCCGCCACGGTCGAGACCGGCCCCTTGGGCACGCCGAGCACCGGATACGTACTTTCCCCGCTTTAAATTGCCTCCGAAGTGACGTTATCTCAATTAACCGCGTGGTAATCGGGAGACGGGCGCTGTCGGGCAGTGCGTCCCATCGATTTTTTCGATGGGAACGGAAGGGTCGATTGGCCGGAGGTTGGCCGACTCTTACATTCCGGTTTAAAGACGATCGGTAAGTGCCTAATATTGCTCTTTTTTTCAGCTTTAACTACACTTGCGGAAACCTCCCGCCCGCTTTGTCCAGACCCCAATGAAAGCCGAATCGTTTTCACCGCGCAGATTGTTGCAGAGCATGACGCTCGGCACCGCTGTGTCGGTCGCAGTCGCGTTGCTGGCGACCACCGCGTCCGTCACGCCTGCTGACGCCTTCGCCGCCACTGCGAAGACCCACGCCGCCAAGAAAAAGGCCGTCGCTCCTGCTTCGTCAGCGAAGAAGAAGTCGGCCAGGGCGACCTCCGACAAATCCGCCAAGGTCGCCGAGGCCGATGCGCCGCGCGCGAAAGCGTCGCGCAAGCGCGTGACGCTCGCGGCGAACAACCTGCGTGGCGGCCATCGCGGCGCGGTGCGCAAGGTCGCGTTCCAGCCGCGCCGTCCGACGGTCGGCCAGGCGTTCGGCCTGCACGATACGCCCGATGCGCTCGCGCTGCGCTCGAGCGTCGCGTACGTCGTCGACCAGAATTCCGGCGAGCCGCTGTTCGACAAGAATTCGCACGCGGTCGTGCCGATTGCGTCGATCTCGAAGCTGATGACGGCTATGGTCGTGCTCGACTCGAAGTCGCCGATGACCGACCAGATCGAAGTCACCGACGAAGACCGCGACTACGAGAAGGGCACGGGCTCGCGCCTGTCGGTCGGCTCGGTGCTGTCGCGCGAGGACATGCTGCACATCGCGCTGATGGCGTCGGAAAACCGCGCGGCCGCCGCGCTGTCGCGTTACTACCCGGGCGGCCGTCCGGCGTTCATCGCGGCGATGAACGCGAAGGCGAAGTCGCTCGGCATGACCGATACGCATTTCGAGAATTCGACCGGCCTGTCGAGCTCGAACGTGTCGAGCGCGCGCGATCTCGTGAAGATGGTCAATGCGGCGTACCAGTACCCGATGATTCGCCAGTTCTCGACCGATCGCACCTATGAGGTATACACGGGCAAGCGCAACCTGGTCTACAACAGCACCAACGCGCTGATCCGCGGCAACGGCTCGTGGGACATCGGCCTGCAGAAGACGGGCTTCATCAACGAGGCGGGCGAATGCCTCGTGATGCAGGCGACGATTCACGGCCGGCCGATGGTGATGGTGCTGCTCGATTCGTTCGGCAAGTACTCGCGTTTCGCCGACGCCTCGCGCCTGCGCAACTGGCTCGATGCCGGCGGCGGCGAGCGCCTGACGGCGGCCAACACGCCGAGCGGCGGTACCTGATCGCATGCGGCGGTTCGCCGCCGTATCGTACCGGTCGCCGCAACGAAAAAGCCCCGCAATCGCGGGGCTTTTTTTGTCCGGCGAAACCGCCGCCGGAACCGGGCCGACGGGCGCGGCTTACGCCTGTCGCTGCAGCCCGTCCACGTCCTTCACGGGCGCCGGCCGGTAGCCGAGCGATTCCGAGATGGTGAGCGCCGTCCGGCTCAACTGGCCGAGCCATGCGTCCTGCAGCCGGTCGGCGGGCGCCGACAGCGACAGGCCCGCGACGAGCTTGCCGGAATCGTCGTAGATGCCGGCCGCGATGCAGCGCACGCCCAGTTCGAGCTCCTCGTTGTCGCGCGCGCACGATTGCTGGCGAACGATCGTCAGCTCGCGCTCGAGTTTCGCGATATCGGTGATGCTGTTCTGCGTATGGCCGGACAGCCCCGTGCGCGTCGCATACGCACGCACGCGCGACGTTTCGTCGGCCGCGAGGAACAGCTTGCCGACCGACGTGAGGTGCAGCGGCGCGCGGCCGCCGATCGCGCGGACGACCTGCATCCCCGAGCGCTCCGAATACGCGCGTTCGATGTAGACGATCTCGTCGCCCTGGCGCACCGACAGGTTCACGGTCTGACCGGTGAGGCGGTGCAGCTCGCGCATCGGCATCAGCGCCGCGTCGCGCACCGACAGGCGCGCCTTCACGAGATTGCCGAGTTCGAGCAGCCGCATGCCGAGGCGGTAGGTGCCGGGATCGGAGCGGTCGACGAGGCGGCAGGTCACCATGTCGTTGAGGATGCGGTGCGCGGTCGACGGGTGCAGCTCCGTGCGCTGCGCAAGTTCCTTCAGGCTGACAGGGTCGCTGTGCGCGGCGAGCGCGTCCAGCAACCGCATCATGCGTTCGATCACCTGGATCGACGTTTTTGAATCCGGGGTGGGTTGGCTCATGTCGGGGGAGGAATCGGTTGACGCGTCAAGCGGTGTTGGATCGATTGTATCTCGTATCGTGAAAAAAGCGAACGCCGTTCGAGGAAGTCCTCGTTTTGCGCGCGGCGGGCTTGCACGCGGGCCGGCGTTGGTCTTGTTGGCCAAACGTCGGATAATGAGAGCCGTTTTCTCGAAGGAGCACGTATGCGAGTCGGTTTGTTCGTGACCTGCCTGGTCGACCTGATGCGCCCCGAAATCGGCTTTTCGGCGCTCAAGCTGATTCGCGACGCCGGCTACGAGGTGAGCGTGCCGCCCGCGCAGACGTGCTGCGGCCAGCCGGCCTACAACTCGGGTGACCGCGCGCTCGCGCGCGACCTCGCGGAAAAGACGCTGCGCGAGTTCGAGTCATTCGATTACGTCGTCGTGCCATCGGGTTCGTGCGGCGGGATGATCCGCGCGCACTACGGCGACCTGTTCCGCGACGATCCCGAACTGATGGGGCGCTATACGCGGTTCCAGCAGAAAGTTTATGAGCTGACCGATTTCCTCGCGAGCGTCGCGAAGGTGTCGCTCGCGCCGGGCGAATTCGCCGGGCCGGTTACCTATCACGATTCGTGCTCGGGCCTGCGCGAGCTTGGCGTGAAGGCGCAGCCGCGCGCGCTGCTCGCGCAGCGCGGCGTGGCCGTCACCGAGATGAAGGACTGCGAGCACTGTTGCGGCTTCGGCGGCACGTTCGCGGTCAAGTACGGCGACATCTCGGCGGCCATCGCGGACGAAAAATGCGCGAACGTGCGCGCGTCGGGCGCGGGTGCCGTCGTGCTCGGCGATCTGGGCTGCATGCTGAACATCGAAGGGCGGTTGCGCCGCACCGGCGACCGCGACACCCGCGTGCTGCACGTCGCGCAGGTGCTGGCGGGCGACGTCTGACGCCCGGTTCCGCTCACTTTTCCCCGATACCGCGATGCAAGTCCAATCGATGCATTTCAAGGCGCGCGCCGGCCAGAAGCTGGCCGACCAGCGCCTGCAGCAGAACCTGAAGAAGCTGTCGACGAAGTTCGTATCCGCGCGCGCCGACGCGATGACCGCGATCGACTTCCCGGCCACGCGCGCCGCGCTGAAGGCGCGCCGCAACCGCGCGCTGGAGAATCTCGACGTGTGGCTCGAGGCGTTCGAGCGCGAGGCGACGCGGCGCGGTACGACGGTGCTGTTCGCCGAAACGACCGCGGACGCCGCGCGGCTCGTGGCCGACATCGCGCGCCGGCACGACGTGAAGAAGGTCATCAAGACCAAGTCGATGGTGTCCGAGGAAATGCGCCTGAACGCGGTGCTCGCCGAGATGGGCGTGCAGTCGATCGAGACCGACCTCGGCGAATACATCCTGCAGATCAACGACAACGAGCCGCCGAGCCACATCATTGCGCCCGTCGTGCACAAGGACAAGGACGAGATCGCCGATCTCTTCGCGCGCACGCACCGGCGCGAACGGCTCACCGAGATCCCGGACATGACGCGCGAGGCGCGCGACGTGCTGCGCCCGCATTTCATGTCGGCCGACATGGGCGTGACGGGCGGCAACTTCGTGATCGCGGAAACGGGTTCGGTCGCGATCGTGACGAACGAAGGGAACGAGGGCATGTGCACGGTGATGCCGCGCGTGCATGTCGCGGTGACGGGCATCGAGAAGGTGCTGCCGACCCTCGAGGATCTCGCGACCGCGATGCGTCTGCTGCCGCGTTCCGCGACCGGGCAGAAGACGTCGAACTATTTCTCGCTGCTGACCGGGCCGCGCGGGCTCGGCGACGAGGACGGCCCCGAGCACAACTACGTGGTGCTCGTCGACGGCGGCCGCACGGGCCTGATCGGCGGCGAATTCCAGGAGATGCTGCGCTGCATTCGCTGCGGCGCGTGCATGAATCATTGTCCGGTGTACCAGAAGGTCGGCGGTCATGCGTACGGCTGGGTCTATCCGGGGCCGATGGGATCGGTGCTGACGCCGAGCTACGTCGGGCTCGACCGCACGCTCGACTTGCCGCAGGCGGCGACGCTGTGCGGCGAGTGCGACAGCGTGTGCCCGGCCGGGATTCCGTTGTCGCATCTGTTGCGCACGTTGCGCGAGAAGCAGGTCGAGCGCCACCTGAGGCCGTGGCGCGAACGCGCGGCGCTCGCCGCATGGGGGTTCTTCGCCCGGCGGCCGATGCTGTATGCGCTGACGACCAAGCTCGCGGTGCGCGTCCTCGAACGGCTGGGCGGCGACGGCGGCATGTTGCGGCGCCTGCCGATGATGGGCGGCTGGATGGACACGCGCGACCTTCCGACGCCGACCGGACGCACGTTCCGCGAGCTGTACGCGGCGTCGCAAAGTCACCTCGGCTGACACTGTTCAGCGAGCGGCAACAGTGCGTTCGCTATTTGCATATTTATCTTGATAGATGCGGTCTATAGAATCTCGTCTGTAGTCCCCGGAATCGGGTTTCGGGGTACGAGGTCAACGAGGTCCGCATCATGAAAAAGACAATATCGATGTACTGGCCGCTGGCAATCGTGGTTCCGCTGGCAGCGGTTGCCTATCTGCATGCGATGGCCGATGCGCCGTCGCGCGGTCCGCTCGCGGTACACCAGGCGTCCGCCGAACTGGCGCGCGCGGTGTCGTTCGGGCTGGTCGGCGACGCGGCGCAGCCGCTGCCCGCGGCATCCGGCGACATCGCGCTCGCTGCGCCGAAGGCGCTGTAAGGCATGGCGCCGTCGCTTCGCGCGGCGGCGCGGTTTCGGCCGCCTTTGTATAATGGCGCGTTCTTCTCCCACGCGGTGCGCCGCGGCTTTTCGATAGTGCGATGACCCGCGTTGCGATCTGTTTCGTCTGTCTCGGCAACATCTGCCGTTCGCCCGCCGCGGAGGGCGTGATGCGCCACCAGGTCGACGCGGCCGCGCTGGGCGACCGGATCGCGATCGATTCGGCCGGCACCGGCGACTGGCACGTGGGCGAGCCGCCCGATACGCGTGCGCAGGCGGCGGCCCGCAGCCGCGGCTACGATCTGTCGGCGCTGCGCGCGCGGCAGGTGAGCGCGGCGGATTTCGAGCGTTTCGACCTGCTGCTCGCGATGGACGAAGCAAATCTCGCCGAACTGCGCCGCCGCTGCCCGCCGCAGTATCGCGACAAGGTGCGCCTGCTGATGGAATTCGCGCCGGGCGCGACCGAAACCGAAGTGGCCGATCCGTATTTCGGCGGCGCGCAGGGCTTCGAACAGGTGCTCGACCAGGTCGAGCACGCATGCGCGGGTCTCCTGGAGACGCTGCGCGCACGCACGGCGCACTGACCGCGCGATATTCAGCGGTCTGCGAATACCCTTTCAAAGGCATGGATACTTGACTAAAAACGTCAAATATTTATACTTGACCAAAATCGTCAAGATTGCAGTCCCCTAGACACCATGAGACTCACCACCAAAGGCCGTTTCGCCGTCACGGCGATGATTGACTTGGCACTGCGCCAGGAGCAGGGCCCGGTGACGCTTGCAGGCATCAGCCAGCGCCAGCGGATTTCGCTCTCGTATCTCGAACAGCTGTTCGGCAAGCTGCGCAGGCATGAAATCGTCGAATCCGTGCGCGGCCCGGGCGGCGGCTACAACCTCGCGCGTCGCGCGCAGGACGTCACCGTCGCCGACATCATCATCGCGGTCGATGAACCGCTCGACGCCACGCAGTGCGGCGGCAAAGGCACGTGCGACGGCTCGAAGCAGCCCGACGGCCATTGCATGACGCACGAGCTGTGGTCGACGCTGAACCAGAAGATGGTCGAATACCTCGATTCGGTGTCGCTGCAGGATCTCGTCGATCAGCAGCGCGCACGCGAGGGCGCCCCCGCGGTGCTGCGCGACCGTCGCGCGCCGGAGCCCGTCGCCGCACCGGCCGAGCCCGTGCGCACGATGCCGCTCGGCCCCAATTCGGTGTTCAACATCGCGAGTTCGTGAGCGCGAAGGCGCCCGCCAACCCCCATAACGTACATAGTCCCTGCACAGAATACCCGGAGCGACAGATGACCCAAGAGACTCTCCACCTGCCCATCTATATGGATTACAGCGCGACGACGCCCGTCGATCCGCGCGTGGTCGACAAGATGGTGCCGTACCTGCGCGAGCAGTTCGGCAACCCGGCGTCGCGCAGCCATGCCTACGGCTGGGACGCGGAGCGTGCGGTCGAGGAGGCGCGCGAACAGGTTGCCGCTCTCGTGAACGCCGATCCGCGCGAGATCATCTGGACGTCGGGCGCCACCGAGTCGGACAACCTCGCGATCAAGGGCGCCGCGAATTTCTACAAGGGCAGGGGCAAGCACATCATCACGGTGAAGACCGAGCACAAGGCCGTGCTCGACACCTGCCGCGAACTCGAGCGCGACGGTTTCGAAGTCACCTACCTCGACGTGAAGGACGACGGCCTGATCGACCTCGACGTGTTCAAGGCCGCGCTGCGCCCGGACACGATCCTCGTGTCGGTGATGCACGTGAACAACGAGATCGGCGTGATCCAGGACATCGAGACGATCGGCGAGATCTGTCGCGAGAAAGGCATCGTGTTCCACGTCGATGCCGCGCAGTCGACCGGCAAGGTCGCGATCGATCTCGCGAAGCTGAAGGTCGACCTGATGTCGTTCTCGGCACACAAGACCTACGGCCCGAAGGGCATCGGCGCGCTGTACGTGCGTCGCAAGCCGCGCGTGCGCATCGAGGCGCAGATGCACGGCGGCGGCCACGAGCGCGGCATGCGTTCGGGCACGCTGGCGACGCACCAGATCGTCGGCATGGGCGAGGCGTTCCGCATCGCGCGCGAGGAAATGGCAACCGAGAACGAGCGCATCCGCATGCTGCGCGACAAGCTGCTGCGCGGCCTGTCGCAGATCGAGGAAACCTACGTGAACGGCGACATGGAGCACCGTGTCCCGCACAACCTGAACATCAGCTTCAACTTCGTCGAAGGCGAGTCGCTGATCATGGCGATCAAGGACGTCGCGGTGTCGTCGGGCTCCGCGTGCACGTCGGCGTCGCTGGAGCCGTCGTACGTGCTGCGTGCGCTCGGCCGCAACGACGAGCTCGCGCACAGCTCGATCCGCTTCACGGTCGGCCGTTTCACGACGGAGCAGGAAGTCGACTTCGTGGTCGATCTGCTGAACAGCAAGATCGCGAAGCTGCGCGAACTGTCGCCGCTCTGGGAAATGCACCAGGAAGGCATCGATCTGTCGACGATCGAATGGGCCGCACACTGATACCGCATTGAATGCAACCGCGGGCGGATTGACGCACGCAGACGTAACGAGTCAAGGAGTCTGAGTCATGTCTTACAGCAACAAGGTTCTGGATCACTACGAAAACCCGCGCAACGTCGGTTCGTTCGCGAAGGACGACGACACGGTCGGCACGGGCATGGTCGGCGCGCCGGCATGCGGCGACGTGATGAAGCTGCAGATCCGCGTCGGCGCGGACGGCGTGATCGAAGACGCGAAGTTCAAGACCTACGGTTGCGGTTCGGCGATCGCATCGAGCTCGCTCGTCACCGAATGGGTGAAGGGCAAGACGCTCGACGAGGCACTGTCGATCAAGAACACGCAGATCGCCGAGGAGCTCGCGTTGCCGCCGGTGAAGATTCACTGCTCGATCCTCGCGGAAGACGCGATCAAGGCAGCCGTGGCCGATTACAAGAAGCGCCACGACACCAAGGAAAGCGATCAGGCAGCAGCCTGAGCGGCATCGAGCGGCTAGGGAAGGAAACGCGGCGAGCCCCGGCGGCGCGCCGCGGCAAGGACATCATGGCAATTACACTGACCGAAAAAGCAGCACAGCACGTCCAGAAATACCTCGTCCGTCGCGGCAAGGGTGTGGGCCTGCGGCTTGGCGTTCGTACGACCGGGTGTTCGGGGCTCGCGTACAAGCTCGAGTATGTCGACGAGCTGGCTCCCGAGGATCAGGTGTTCGAGAGCCATGGCGTGAAGGTCGTCGTCGATCCGAAGAGCCTCGCCTATATCGACGGCACCGAGCTCGACTTCGCCCGCGAAGGCCTGAACGAAGGGTTCAAGTTCAACAACCCGAACGTGAAGGACGAGTGCGGGTGCGGGGAATCGTTCCGCGTGTGACGCGGCTCCCTCCGCGCGATGCGGGCAAGAGGCGGCACGGGCCGCCTTTTTAATGTGCGGCGTTTGCCGCACGACGAACCGGAATTGAACGCGACGATGGTTTCGCTGAAAGACAGCCATTTCGACCTGTTTCACCTGCCGGCGCAATTCGCGCTCGACGAGACGGCGCTCGACGCCGCCTACCGCACGGTGCAGACGCAGGTGCATCCGGACCGCTTCGCGGCGGCCGGCGACGCGCAAAAGCGCATCGCGATGCAATGGGCCACCCGCGCGAACGAGGCTTACCGCACGCTGCGCGATCCGCTGCAGCGCGCGTCCTATCTGCTGTCGCTGCGCGGCGTCGACATCGGCGCGGAAAACAACACGGCGATGGAGCCTGCCTTCCTGATGCAGCAGATGGAGTGGCGCGAAGGCATCGAGGATGCCGCGGCCGCCCGCAACGTCGATGCGCTCGATGCATTGCTCGCCGAGTTGCGCGACGAGAAGCGCGTGCGCGTCGAGCGCCTCGGCACGCTGCTCGACAGCGGTGCCGATCAGGCCGCCGCGGAAGCCGTGCGTCAGCTGATGTTCATCGAACGGGTCGCGTCGGAAGTGGGCGCGCAGATCGAGCGCCTCGAAACTTAACCGCGTGCCTGGCGGCACGCGCAGCAAACGGGCCGAGCGCCCGAACGAACCAAGATGGCTTTACTGCAAATTTCCGAACCGGGCATGGCGCCGGCGCCGCACCAGCGGCGGCTCGCCGTCGGGATCGATCTCGGCACGACGAACTCGCTCGTCGCCGCCGTGCGCAACAGCGTGCCCGAAGTCCTGCCGGACGAAGCCGGCCGCGTGCTGCTGCCGTCGGTGGTCCGCTACCTCGAGAAGGGTGGCCGCCGCATCGGCCACGAAGCGAAGGAGCAGGCCGCGACCGATCCGCGCAACACGATCGTGTCGGTCAAGCGCTTCATGGGCCGCGGCAAGGCCGAGGTCGAAGGCGCGGCGAACGCGCCGTACGAATTCGTCGACGCGCCGGGCATGGTGCAGATCCGCACGATCGACGGCGTGAAGAGCCCGGTCGAAGTGTCGGCCGAAATTCTCGCGACGCTGCGTTATCGCGCGGAAGATTCGCTCGGCGACGATCTGGTCGGTGCGGTGATCACGGTGCCCGCATACTTCGACGACGCGCAGCGCCAGGCGACCAAGGATGCCGCGCGTCTCGCGGGCCTCAACGTGCTGCGGCTGCTGAACGAACCGACCGCCGCGGCGATCGCCTATGGCCTCGACAATGCGGCCGAAGGCCTTTACGCGGTGTACGACCTCGGCGGCGGCACGTTCGACCTGTCGATCCTGAAGCTGACGAAGGGCGTGTTCGAGGTGCTGGCCGCGGGCGGCGATTCCGCGCTGGGCGGCGACGATTTCGACCACGCGCTGTTCGGTCACGTGCTCGCGCAGGCCGGGATCGACGCGAAGACGCTCGCGCCCGAGGACGTGCGCCTGCTGCTCGATCGCGTGCGCGTGCTGAAGGAAGCGCTGTCGTCGGCGCCCGAAGCGGCGCTCGACGTGACGCTGTCGAGCGGTGCGCACCTCGTGCAGACGATTTCGCACGATACCTTCGCGTCGCTCGTCGAGCCGCTCGTGCAGCGCACGCTCACGCCGACCCGCAAGGCGCTGCGCGATGCGCAGGTCACGCCGGCCGACATCAAGGGCGTCGTGCTCGTCGGCGGCGCGACGCGCATGCCGGTGATCCGCGATGCGGTCGCGAAATATTTCGGCCAGCCGCCGCTCGTGAACCTCGATCCGGACCAGGTCGTCGCGCTCGGCGCGGCGATCCAGGCCGATCTGCTCGCGGGTAACCGCGGCACCGGCGACGACTGGCTGCTGCTCGACGTGATTCCGCTGTCGCTCGGTGTCGAGACGATGGGCGGCCTCGTCGAGAAGATCATTCCGCGCAACTCGACGATTCCGATCGCGCGCGCGCAGGAATTCACGACCTTCAAGGACGGCCAGACCGCGATGGCGATCCACGTCGTGCAGGGCGAGCGCGAGCTCGTCGCCGACTGCCGGTCGCTCGCGCGCTTCGAGCTGCGCGGCATTCCGCCGATGACGGCGGGCGCGGCCCGCATTCGCGTGACCTATCAGGTCGACGCGGACGGCCTGCTGTCGGTGTTCGCACGCGAGCAGTTGTCGGGCGTCGAGGCGTCGGTCGTCGTGAAGCCGTCGTACGGCCTCGCCGACGACGACATCGCGAAGATGCTGGAAGACAGCTTCAAGACCGCTGAAATCGACATGCGCGCGCGCGCGCTGCGCGAAGCGCAGGTCGAGGCCGAGCGGATGCTCGAGGCGACGCAGGCCGCGCTGGCGGCCGACGGCGAATTGCTCGATGCCGACGAGCGCGCGCAGGTCGACGCGCTGGCCGCGGCGTTGCGCGCGGTCGCGCAGGGCGACGATACGAATGCGATCGAAGCGGCGACCAAGGCGCTGGCCGACGGTACCGACGAATTCGCGGCGCGCCGGATGGACAAGAGCATCAAGCGCGCGCTGTCGGGCCGCCGGCTCGACGAGATCTGAACCCACGAACCGCGCATCGGCCGGCAACGGCCCGCGCGACGATGAACGTGCGGCGCGTGGCGCCGCACCCTGACTGATGGAACGAACATGCCTCAACTGGTGGTGCTGCCTCACGTCGAACTGTGCCCGGACGGCGCGGTGATCGACGCGACGCCCGGCAAGAGTATCTGCGACAACCTGCTCGATCACGGGATCGAGATCGAGCACGCATGCGAGAAGTCGTGTGCATGCACGACGTGCCACGTGGTGATCCGCGAAGGCTTCAACGATCTGACGCCGTCCGAGGAGGACGAGGACGATCTGCTGGACAAGGCGTGGGGCCTCGAGCCGACGTCGCGTCTGTCGTGCCAGGCGATCGTGAAGGAAGATTCGGACCTGGTGGTCGAGATCCCGAAGTACTCGATCAACCACGCGAAGGAAAATCACTGACAGGAACCGGAGGCAGGCGATGAAATGGACCGATTCGCGTGAAATAGCCATTGCGCTGGCGGACAAGTACCCGGACATCGACCCGCAGCGAATCAACTTCGTCGACCTGCGCCAATGGGTGCTCGAACTCGACGGCTTCGACGACGATCCGGCGCACTCCGGCGAGAAGATCCTCGAGGCGATCCAGGCGCACTGGATCGACGAATCGGATTTCGACGACGAGGACTGACCGACCCGACCGGTCGCGGCGTGCGCTGCAACGGCGCACGCCGCGCCCATGAAAAACGGCTCGCGAGCAAGCGCTCGCGAGCCGTTTTTCATGGGCGCGCTGCCGCGCACGACACACGGGCAGCGAACGCCGGCGACTACACGATCAGATGATTACGCGCCGACCAGCGTGCCGTTCTCGATCCGCACGCGCTGGCCCTGGCCGAACGGCGGCGGGTTGTGGTACGTGAACGTGCGCGTCGCGCCGCTTTCCATCTGCACTTGCACCTGATAGTCGGTTTCCGCGCGAACCTGCTTCTCGACCTGGTTACCGGCGAGCCCGCCGCCCAGCGCGCCGATGATCGTCATCGCGGTGCGGCCGTTGCCGTTGCCGAACTGGTTGCCGAGCAGGCCGCCGGCCGCCGCGCCGCCCACGGCGCCGATCCCCGAGCTCTGGCCCGGCGTGCGCGTCTGCGTGATCGAGACGACCGTGCCGCAGCTCTGGCAGTAGGTTTGCGCAGGCGCCGACGGCTGCTGCGCGTATTGCGGCGGCTGCGGCGCGGTCGTGTGACGGCGGTGCGGTGCGGCCGGGCGCGGCGCCGGCTTCGGCTCGGCCTGCGCGACGGCGGCCTTCTGCTGCGCGGCGGCCTGTTCCGCCGCCTGCCGCTGCGCTTGCGCGGCGAGCGCGGCGCTGGCGGCCGCGGCCGTATCGACGGCCGGCTGCGACGCGATCAGCGCGGCCTGGGTCTGGCCGTTCTGTTCGTTGCTGCTGGTGGCTTTCGGGAAGACGCCCGTGATCGCCGCGGTCGCCGCGAGGCTGGCGACGATGACGGCGCCGGCCGCGGTGGCGATCAGCGGGTGGAGGCGTTGCTTTTGCGGCGTGGTCTGATTCTGGTTGTCCATTTTTTTCTCCAAGGTCGATCCGGATCGACGCACTGCGCCGGAGCTGGATCCCACGCTCGGGAGCGAGCAGACTCGGCGTTCCGGTGCCTCGTTCTGGTCCCGTGGTCATGCGTGGTGACGCAACAGGAGTGTCGTTCACGGCCCAGCGGCGCGCCGTATCAAGGTGTAACGAATTGCAGCGCGGGATCGGCGCTTGCTACCGGGAAAACCCGGGGAAGGCCGTCGCGACGTGGGAATAAAACGGGGAAGGATCGAAGGCCGGCAGACGCCGGCTGGCGGGATTTACGCGTCGTTACAAAGCCGACGCGTGCGCGCCACGGAATGCGGCGCACACGCGGGGGCGGCCGTCAGTCTTCGCGGCGCAGGTGCGGGAACAGCAGCACGTCGCGGATCGTCGGGCTGTCGGTCAGCAGCATCACGAGACGGTCGATGCCGATCCCGCAACCGCCGGTCGGCGGCATCCCGTATTCGAGCGCGCGGATGTAGTCGGCGTCGAAGAACATCGCTTCCTCGTCGCCCGCATCCTTCTGCTCGACCTGCTTCTTGAAGCGCGCGGCCTGGTCTTCCGGATCGTTCAGTTCCGAGAAGCCGTTCGCGATCTCGCGGCCGGTCATGAACAGCTCGAAACGCTCGGTGATGCCCGGCACCGTATCCGATGCGCGTGCGAGCGGCGACACCTCGACCGGGTAGTCGATGATGTAGGTCGGCTCCCACAGCTGCGATTCCGCGGTTTCCTCGAACAGCGCGAGCTGCAGCGCGCCGATGCCTGCATTCAGGAAGGCCGGCTGCGACACGTCGACGCCGAGGCGCTTCAGTTCCGTACGCAGGAACGCGTCGTCCGACAACTGGCCGTCGGTGTAGTCCGGTGCGTACTTCTGGATCGCCTGCGTGATCGTCAGGCGATGGAACGGCTTCGCGAGGTCGAGCTCGCGGCCCTGATACTGGATCGTCGCGGTGCCGAGCGCATCGATCGCCGCCTGGCGGATCAGTTGCTCGGTGAAGTCCATCAGCCAGCGGTAGTCGGTGTACGCGGCGTAGAACTCCATCATCGTGAATTCCGGGTTGTGACGCGGCGACACGCCTTCGTTCCGGAAATTGCGATTGATTTCGAACACGCGCTCGAAGCCGCCGACGATCAGGCGCTTCAGGTACAACTCCGGCGCGATGCGCAGGAACATCTGCATGTCGAGCGCATTGTGATGCGTGACGAACGGCTTCGCGGCCGCGCCGCCCGGGATCGGGTGCAGCATCGGCGTCTCGACTTCCATGAACTCGGCGTTGTCCATGAACTTGCGGATCGACGCGATCGTCTTCGTGCGGGCGCGGAACGTGTCGCGCGTTTCCGGCGTGACGATCAGGTCGACGTAGCGCTGGCGGTAGCGCATTTCCTGGTCGGACAGGCCGTGGAACTTGTCCGGCAGCGGACGCAGCGCCTTCGACAGCAGGCGCAGCTCCTTGCACTGGACCGACAACTCGCCCTTGTTGGTGCGGAACAGCACGCCGCGCGCGGCGACGATGTCGCCGAGGTCCCACTTCTTGAACGCATCGTAGGTGTCGGCGCCGACGTCGTTCGGCGTCACGAAGAACTGGATCTGGCCCGACCCGTCCTGCACCGTCGCGAAGCTCGCCTTGCCCATCACGCGCTTGAGCATCATGCGGCCGGCGACCGACACCTCGACCGGATTCGCTTCGAGCGCGGCCTTGTCCGAATCGGCGAATTTGGCCTGCAGGTCGGCTGCATGGTGCTCGGGCCGGAAGTCGTTCGGATAGGCGACGCCTTGCTCGCGCAACGCGCGCAGCTTCTCGCGGCGCTCGGCGATGATCTGGTTGTCGTCCGCCGTGACGGCGGGCTGCGTTTGGGTCGGTTCGGTCATGATGGTCGGAATTCGGAGTGGGGTGCGGCAACGCAAACGGGAAGGGCGGCGCGGGCCGGCCGCGCCGCGGCGCTTACACGCCCTGTTTGAGGCTCGCGCTGATGAAGTCGTCGAGGTCGCCGTCGAGCACCGCACGCGTGTTGCTCATTTCGACGTTCGTGCGCAGGTCCTTCACGCGGCTCTGGTCGAGCACGTACGAGCGGATCTGGTGGCCCCAGCCCACATCGGTCTTGCTCGATTCGAGCTTGTCCTGCTCGGCCTGGCGCTTGCGCATCTCGACTTCGTACAGGCGCGACTTCAGCATCGCCATCGCTTCGGCGCGGTTGCGGTGCTGCGAGCGGTCGTTCTGACATTGCACGACGATGCCCGTCGGCATGTGCGTGATCCGCACCGCGGAGTCGGTCTTGTTGATGTGCTGACCGCCCGCGCCCGATGCGCGGTACGTGTCGATGCGCAGGTCGGCCGGGTTGATCTCGACTTCGATCGAGTCGTCGATTTCCGGATAGACGAACACCGACGAGAACGACGTATGGCGGCCGCCCGACGAATCGAACGGCGACTTGCGCACGAGGCGGTGGATGCCCGTTTCGGTGCGCAGGAAGCCGTACGCGTATTCGCCCGTGACCTTGACCGTCGCGTTCTTGATGCCGGCGACGTCGCCATCGGACTCTTCGAGCACCTCGGCCTTGAAGCCCTTGCGTTCGCAGTAGCGCAGGTACTGGCGCAGCAGCATCGACGCCCAGTCGCATGCCTCGGTGCCGCCGGCGCCGGCCTGGATGTCGATGAAGCAGTTGTTCGGATCGGCCGGGTTCGAGAACATCCGGCGGAATTCGATGTCGCCGACGCGCGCTTCGAGCTTCGCGGCGTCGTCTTCGGATGCGAGAAGGGTGTCTTCGTCGCCTTCCTCGCGCGCCAGCTCGAACAGGTCGAGCGCATCGCGCAGGTCGCTATCGAGCGCGGTCAGCGTCGTGACGACGCCTTCGAGCAGCTTTTTCTCGCGACCGAGCGCCTGGGCGTTCTTCGAATCGTTCCAGACGTTCGGGTCTTCGAGTTCCTTGTTGACTTCGGTCAGACGCGCAGCTTTGGCGTCGTAGTCAAAGATACCCCCGAAGCTCGCCCGCGCGATTGCGCAGGTCGAGCAGGGAGCTTTCGATCGCGTTGAGACGTTCCGCTTCCATGATCGTTCGCTGTTCCGGCTTCGTAAAAAAGCGGAATTATAGCCGATCGGCCGGGTTGCCCGGTGACGCAAACGGTGCCTGTACGCGTGTTGACGGCCCCGTCCGGCGCGTCGCGCACATGCAGGGGCGGGCATCGCGGAACGGCCGGCCCGCTCAGCCGGCCGCGTGTTCGACGATCAGCTGGACGCGCGTGACGCCGTTCCACGTATCGGCGACGAGCCGGTACGCGACCAGCGCGCTCGCCGGCAGCGGCTCGGTATGGTTGAACCAGATCGCGTTGAAGCGCTGGCGACCGCGCGCGAGCTGCAGCTTCAGGTGCTTTTCCTTCACGAGCGACTGCGACACGACGTCGAATTCGCCCGAGAAAAGCGGGGCCGGAAACCCTTGCCCCCAAACGGCCTCGTCGAGCAGGCCGACGAACTGCGGCGTGAAGTACGCGTCCTCGAGTTCGCCGTCGGTCTCGATCACGCGGGCCAGCGCATCGTCGGACAGCCATTCGCGCGCGACGGCCTCGAATGCGGCCGCGAAGCGCGGCACGTTGTCGGTGTCGAGCGTGAGGCCGGCCGCCATCGCGTGGCCGCCGAACGCGACGATCAGGTCCGGTTCGCGTTTCGACACGAGGTCGAGCGCGTCGCGCAGGTGGAAGCCGGCGATCGACCGGCCGGAACCCTTGACCCGCTTGCCGTCGTCGTCGGCGTGCGCGAACGTGAACGACGGGCGGTGGAATTTTTCCTTGAGCCGGCCGGCGACGATGCCGATCACGCCCTGGTGCCACTCCGGATTGAACAGCGTGATCGTGCATGCGTCGGCCGGATCGACGTCGGCGAGATCGGCGAGCGCCTGCTGTTGCATGCCGGCCTCGATTTCGCGGCGCTCGCGGTTCATCACGTCGAGCTGCTGCGCGAGATCCCACGCGCGGCCGATGTCGTCGGTGATCAGGCATTCGATGCCGAGCGACATGTCGGACAGCCGCCCGGCCGCGTTCAGGCGCGGGCCGAGGCCGAAGCCGAGGTCGAAGCCCGATGCGGTGCGCGCTTCGCGCGCGGCGGCGCGGAACAGCGCGGCGACGCCTGGCTGCATGCGGCCGTTGCGGATGCGCTGCAGCCCTTGCGCGACGAGCACGCGGTTGTTGCCGTCGAGCCGCACGACGTCGGCGACGGTGCCGAGCGCGACGAGGTCGAGCAGGCCGTCGAGGCGCGGCTCGGCTTCCTTGCTGGCGAACGCGCCGCGGCGGCGCAGCTCGGCGCGCAGCGCGAGCAGCACGTAGAACATCACGCCCACGCCGGCCAGGTGCTTGCTCGGGAACGCGCAGCCGGGCTGGTTCGGGTTGACGATCGCGCGCGCGGCGGGCAGCGCGTCGCCGGGCAGGTGGTGGTCGGTCACGAGCACGTCGATGCCGCGCGCGTTCGCGGCTTCGACGCCGGCGACGCTCGCGATCCCGTTGTCGACCGTGATCAGCAGGTCGGGCTTGCGCGCGGCCGCGAGCTCGACGATCTCCGGCGTGAGGCCGTAGCCGTATTCGAAGCGGTTCGGCACCAGGTAGTCGATCCGCGCGCCGAACATCCGCAGGCCGCGCACCGCGACCGCGCAGGCGGTCGCGCCGTCGCAGTCGTAGTCGGCGACGACGAGCAGGCGCCGCTTGTCGGCGATCGCGTCGGCGAGCAGCACTGCCGCATCGGCGCAGCCTTTCAGCTCGGTGGGCGGAACGAGGCGCGCGAGCGCGGTCTCGATATCGACGGGCGACTGCACGCCGCGCGACGCGTACAGGCGCGCGAGGACGGGGTGCAGGCCGTGGCGCGCGAGCGCTTCGGCGTCGGCGGGCGCGACGGGGCGGGTAACGATGCGGGTCATACGGGTGGGCTTGTTATTCGAAGAGGGAGGCAAGCGCGCGGCGGCGCCAGAACTTGCGCAGGTCGCCGCGCGTCGCGTGCAGCGTGACGGAGCTCGTGTCGCCGCACAGCGTCACGTCGACGCTCGCCAGCTCGCCGTTCTGCAGCGCGGCGAGCGCGGGTGCGAACCAGTCGCGCTCCAGCGCGGCGAGGCCGTCGTGCCAGCGCGCCCAGTCCTGCTCGATGAACGGGGTGGTCAGCGCCGGCAGCTCGACGAGCGTCGCGCCGTCGGCGCCGGGCAGCGCGCCGAACGTCGCGGGCAGGTTGCCGGCTTCGGCTTGCGCGGCGCGCGCGAGGCCGAGCGCGGCCGGCGACGCGGACACCACGCGCGCGAACGGCTTGCCGACCGGCTTCAGCGTGCCCTGCGCATGGAACCAGATCGAATTGACGGCCGGCAGCCCACGGGCCTCGCGGGCTTCGTTCACCGGGTGCTGGAACCACGCCATCTGCACTTCGTTCTGCAGTTTCATCCACATCCGCGAGCGCTCGCCAGTGTGCGCCTCGTGCGGCAGCCAGATCTCGATGTTGCGGCCGCTGGCGCGCAGCGGCGCGGCGCCGGCGAGGCGCGCGAGCTGGTCGCTCGACAGGTACCAGCGCGCGGGGTTCGGCGCTTCGAGCCGCACGCCCAGCTCCTCGATCAGCGGCCGCGCGACCGCGAGCAGCGCGGCCGCGTCGCCGTCGTCGAGCGCGAGGGCGGCCGGATCGACGAGCACCAGATGATCGTGCGCGATTTCGACGTGCACGGGCTCGACGCACGCCCACGCGTGCGCGCCGGGATCGCCGCCGTCGGCCAGCAGCATGTAGGGCGCGAGCGGCGCCTCGTCGGCGGCGTTGCCCTGCGTGGCGCCGAACCGGCTGGCCAGCCAGCGCTCGTGCGGCAGCGTGCGCTGGAAGTCCTCGCCGGTCACGCGCTCGACGAGGCTTGCTCGGGCGAGCAACTTTTGGAGCGCGGGGCTGTCCAGCGTATGCAGGGACGAGGCCGCGTCGGCCGCCGACGGCAGCGCGAACGGAACGAGAAAATGGAGGCGTCGGTCGTGCATGATGGTGCGCATTGTATGGCAAACTGCGCGCGTGATCGGGCCGGCTGACGGCCCGTTCGCGTCCGGCGGCCGTTTTTTCGACCGTGCCCGGGCTGCCGGCCGCCACCCGGCGGCGGTCCGGCCGCGGCGCGCCTCCCGCCGTAACCAGCAGAAAGGATTCGCTTGAAACTTCCGTACGAATGGCAGATCGGCTGGCGCTACACGCGCGCCGGCAAACGCACGACCGGCAACGGCTTCATTTCCTTCATCGCGCTCGTCTCGATGCTCGGGATCGCGCTCGGCGTCGCGGCGCTGATCGTCGTGCTGTCGGTGATGAACGGCTTCCAGAAGGAGGTGCGCGACCGCATGCTGTCGGTGCTCGCGCACGTCGAGGTGTTCTCGCCGACGGGCTCGATGCCCGACTGGCAACTGACCGCGCAGGAAGCGCGCCGCAATCCGGCGGTGATCGGCGCGGCGCCGTACGTCGACGCGCAGGCGCTGCTCACGCGCCAGGACGCGGTGAGCGGCGTGATGCTGCGCGGCGTCGAACCGTCGCTCGAGCCGCAGGTGTCGGACATCGGCAAGGACATGAAGGCCGGCCGGCTGGCCGCGCTCGTGCCGGGCCAGTTCGGCATCGTGCTCGGCGACGCGCTCGCCGGCAATCTCGGCGTGACGGTCGGCGACAAGGTCACGCTCGTCGCGCCCGAAGGCTCGATCACGCCGGCCGGCATGATGCCGCGCCTGAAGCAGTTCACCGTGGTCGGCGTGTTCGAATCGGGCCACTACGAATACGACAGCACGCTCGCGATGATCAACATCCGCGACGCCGAGGCGCTATTCCGGATGAGCGCGCCGACCGGCGTGCGGCTGCGACTCACCGACATGCAGAAGGCGCCGCAGGTCGCCGTCGAGCTGTCGCATACGCTGTCGGGCAGCCTCTACATCCGCGACTGGACCCAGCAGAACAAGACGTGGTTCTCGGCCGTGCAGATCGAGAAGCGGATGATGTTCATCATCCTCACGCTGATCATCGCGGTGGCCGCGTTCAACCTCGTGTCGTCGCTCGTGATGACGGTCACCAACAAGCAGGCCGACATCGCGATCCTGCGCACGCTCGGCGCGCAGCCGGGGTCGATCATGAAGATCTTCGTCGTGCAGGGCGTGACGATCGGCTTCGTCGGCACCGCGTCCGGCGTCGCGCTTGGCTGCCTGATCGCGTGGAGCATCCCGTGGCTGATCCCGATGATCGAGCATCTGTTCGGCGTGCAGTTCCTGCCGCCCTCGGTGTACTTCATCAGCGAGCTGCCGTCCGAACTCGTCGCGAGCGACGTGATCCGGATCGGGCTGATCGCGTTCGCGCTGTCGGCCGTCGCGACGCTCTATCCGAGCTGGCGCGGCGCGAAGGTGAAGCCGGCGGAGGCGCTCCGCTATGAATGACCGCGCGGCCGCATTCGCGGACTCACGACAACAACACAACAGACAGGATTCGGCAGGTATGCAGGAATACGTGCTTCAGGCGCGCGGGATCACGAAGGCGTTCGTACAGGGCGGCTTCAACGTGCAGGTGCTCGACAACACCGAGCTGACGGTGCGGCGCGGGGAGAAGCTCGCGGTCGTCGGCGCGTCGGGCTCCGGCAAGAGCACGCTGCTGCACGTGCTCGGCGGCCTAGACGAACCGAGCGCCGGCGAAGTGTCGCTGCTCGGCAGGCCTTTTACGCAGCTCGCCGAGCGCGAGCGCAACGAACTGCGCAACCGTGCGCTCGGCTTCGTCTACCAGTTCCACCACCTGCTGCCCGAGTTCACGGCGCTCGACAACGTCGCGATGCCGTTGCGCATCCGCCGGATGACGACCGAGGACGCGCGGGAGCAGGCACAGGCGATGCTCGAACGCGTCGGTCTCGGCCCGCGTGCGAAGCACCGGCCGGGCGAGCTGTCGGGCGGCGAACGGCAGCGCGTCGCGATCGCGCGCGCGCTGGTTACGAAGCCCGCGTGCGTGCTCGCCGACGAGCCGACCGGCAACCTCGACGGCACGACGGCCGACACGGTGTTCAACCTGATGCTCGAACTGTCCGAGACGCTCGAAACGAGTTTCGTGATCGTCACGCACGACCCCGATCTCGCCGCGCGCTGCGACCGCATCATGCGGCTGCGCGACGGGGTGCTGCACGAGGAGCCGGCGCTGCCGGTGTAAAAAAGCCACGCCGCTCGCCGGCCGCCTGTTCGTCGCGGCATGGCACAACGGCGCAGGACCGCTGCCATGTGGATCGACACGCACTGCCATCTCGATGCCGCCGAGTTCGACACCGACCGCGACGCGGTCGCGCAGGCTGCGCACGCGGCCGGCGTGTCGCGCATCGTGATCCCGAGCATCGGGCGCGACAACTTCACGACGGTGCGCGAACTCGCGCAGCGCACGCCGGGCGCGGCGTACGCGCTCGGCATTCATCCGATGTATACGCCGCAGGCGCGCGACGCCGATCTCGACCGGCTGCGCATGGAGATCGAGGCGAGCCTCGACGATCCGCGTTTCGTCGCGATCGGCGAGATCGGGCTCGACTATTTCGTGCCGGGGCTCGACGAAGACCGGCAGCAGTTCTTCTACCAGGGCCAGCTCCGGCTCGCGCGGGAATTCGATCTGCCGGTGCTGTGCCACGTGCGCAAGTCGCAGGACCGCGTGCTGGCCGGGCTGCGCCGTTTCGGCGTGCGGCGCGGCATCGCGCATGCGTTCAACGGCAGTTTTCAGCAGGCCGAAGCGTATCTGGCGCAGGGGCTGCATCTCGGCTTCGGCGGCAACGTGACCTTCTCGCGTGCGCGGCAGATCCGCCGGCTCGCCACCGAGTTGCCGCTCGACGCGCTCGTCGTCGAAACCGACGCGCCCGACATCGCGCCCGAATGGGCCTACAAAACCCGCAATACGCCCGACCAGGTGCCGCGCATCGGCGATGTGCTCGCCGAATTGCGCGGGCTCGATACCGGCGAACTGGCCGTATGCACTTCGGCTAACGCGCTCGCCGCGCTGCCGCGACTCGCCCTTTCGTCCGCATAATCGTTGCCGGAAGGCGCCGCATGGGCAGGGGCGGCGCCGGGTCGACGAGGAGGCGGAATGCGCGTGTGGTGGATCGCGTTCGCGCTCGGCGTCGTCGTGCTGCAGCGGCAGGCGGCGTTGCCCGGGGCGATCGCATGGACGATCGGAGCAGCCGTGCTCGCGGGCTGCGCGGCGCTGGGCGCATGGTGCGTGCGTCGGCGGCGCACGCGTGCGGTCGTCGTGGGCGGATGGATGCTGTGCGCGGTCGCGGCCTGCGTCGCGGGGTTCGGCTATGCGGCCGCGCGGGCCGAATGGCGGTTGCGCGACAGTCTGCCTGTCGAGTGGGAAGGGCGCGACATCGTCGTCACGGGCGTGATCCGCGGGTTGCCGGTCGTTGACGAGACGGGCGCTCGGCTGCTGTTCGCGGTCGAGTCGAACGATGCCGGGCTCACCCGTTTTCCGCCATTGATCCGGCTGTCGTGGCGCGCGTATGGCGCATCCGCGACACGCGATGCGCTGCCCGATTTGCGCGCTGCCGAGCGCTGGCGTTTCGTCGTGCGTCTCAAGCGCCCGCATGCCGAGGCCAATTCCGGCGTGCGCGACAGCGAGGCCGCGTGGCTCGCCGCGGGCATTCGTGCGATCGGCTATGTCAGTGCGCCGCGTCGGGCGGTATTGCTCGATGCGCGCGCATCGGGGTGGCGCGCATCGATCGACCGGGTGCGCGACACGCTGCGCGCACGCATCGGCGCGGTGCTGGGTAGCGATGCGGCGCACCGCGGCATCGTCGCCGCGCTGGCCATCGGCGACCAATCGGGCATCGGCGACGACGACTGGCGCGTCCTGCGCAACACCGGCACGAGCCACCTGGTCGCGATTTCCGGTCTCCATGTCGGGCTGGTCGGCGCGATCGCCGGCTG
Organism: Burkholderia sp. AU16741; assembly: GCF_002223345.1. Lineage (NCBI taxonomy): Bacteria > Pseudomonadati > Pseudomonadota > Betaproteobacteria > Burkholderiales > Burkholderiaceae > Burkholderia > Burkholderia sp. AU16741. The sequence goes on along the minus strand of NZ_NKEZ01000003.1, from coordinate 1,781,897 downwards.
GCTGGTCTCGATGGTCTGGCGCCGCGTGCGCTTGCGCGCGCGGGCCGCGACGCTCGTGTTGCCGGCGCCGTACGCGGCCGCGCTTGCCGCGCTGGTTGCTGCCGCGGGCTACGCCGCGCTCGCCGGCTTCAACGTGCCGGCACAGCGCGCGTGGTGGATGATCGCGGGTGGCGGCGTCGCATATCTGGCCGGCCGCAGCGTGCCGACGTCCGCGGTGTTGTGCGCGGCGCTCGGCGGCGTGCTGCTCGCCGATCCGTGGGCCGTGCTGTCGGCCGGCTTCTGGCTGTCGTTCGGCGCGGTCGCGGTGATCCTGCTGGCCGTCGCCGGCTGGCGCGCGGTGCGCGAGACCGATCGGAACGACGAGATCGACGAAACGGGCGCGGAAAGCGGTACGGCCCGCTTGCGGAGGCGGGTGCGCGGATGGGCCACGCGCTGCCGGCGCCGCATCGCCGAGGCGACACGCGTGCAGTACGCGGTGACGATCGGTCTCGCGCCGCTCACCGCCGCCTGGTTCGCACAGGTCTCCCTGTCGGGCCCGTTCGGCAATGCGTTCGCGATTCCGTGGGTCAGCTCGGTCGTGACGCCGGTCGTGCTGGCCGGCATCGCGTTGCCGCCGCCGCTCGATGCGGCGGCCTTCCGGCTGGCGCATGCGGCGCTCGCACCGATGATGGCGCTCCTCGCGCACCTGGCCGACTGGCCGGCCGGTGTGTTCTGGCCGCGCATGCCCGAGTGGCCGGTGCTGGCGCTCGCATGCGTGGGGGTCGCGTGGGCGCTGATGCCGCGCGGCTGGCCGTTGCGTTGGGCCGCGCCGCTGACGTGGCTGCCGCTCGTCGCGCCGGCGCCCGACGCGCCGCCGCCGGGCGGTCTTCGGCTCACCGTGCTCGACGTCGGGCAGGGCGCGGCGGTGCTGGTCGAAACCGCTCGGCGAACCTTGCTGTTCGATGCGGGGCCGGGCGCGGAGTCGTCCCACGCCGGTACGCGGATCGTCGCGCCGGCGTTGCGGGCGCGCGGCATCGCGACGATCGACTCGCTTGTGCTCAGTCACGCGGATGCCGATCATGCGGGCGGCGCGCCGGCCGTCTATGCGGCCGCCGACGTGCGCCAGCTGCTGGCCGGCATTGCGCCGCGGCACCGGCTGTGGCGCGATGCGCAGGCGGCCGGCGTGGCCGATCGGCTGCCTTGTGCGGCGGGGCAGCGGTGGACCTGGGACGGCGTCGTCTTCACGATGCTGTGGCCGCCGGGCGGGGTGGGCACGGGTTCGTCGAACGGACAATCGTGTGTGCTGCGCATCGATGCGGGTGGCGCCTCGGCATTGCTGACGGGCGACATCGATGCGCGCGGCGAGCGCCGACTCGTGAATGAGGCGCGCGACGCGCTGGCCGCGCAGATCCTGGTCGTGCCGCACCACGGCAGCCGCACGTCGTCGGTCGAGCCTTTCCTCGATTCGGTCGGGCCGCGCGTCGCGGTATTTCCTGTAGGCTATCGCAATCGTTTCGGGCATCCGCACCGGACCGTGCTCGCCCGCTACGAGGCGCGCGGGATTCCGCTGCCGCGCACCGATCGTGACGGCGCCGTGCGGTTCGACGTCGCGCCGGCCGGCGGCGGGTTCGCATTCGCACGCTATCGCGACGAACGGCGCCGGTACTGGATGGACCGGTGAGCGCGGCGAAGGCTGGCGTATCGGGACGGAAAACTCGCGGCCGGCGTACCGTGCCGAAGCACGGTTCCGACATAAATATGAAGCATGGAGCTGGCGTAGGCTGAAGCACTCACTCTTGCCGACCGCGAAGCATTGGACGGGAGTAAGCGCTGAAGCGCCAACTTTCGTCGACCGCGAAGCATGGGGCGAGAGTAAGCGCTAAAGCGCCAACTCTCGTCGACAAAGGAGACATCGGCGTTTGAAGGACATCCTCCACTTCTCGCATGCGAACGGCTTCCCTGCGTCCACGTACCGGACGATCTTCGCCGAACTGGCCGACGACTACGAGCTGCGCTACATCGAACGGATCGGCCACGACCGCCGCTACCCGGTGACGCGCGACTGGCCGCATCTCGTCGAACAACTGCTCGACGATATCGGCAGCCGCTACGAGCGCCCGGTCTGGCTCGTCGGCCATTCGCTCGGCGGCTACCTGTCGCTGATGGCCGCGCTGAAGAAGCCGCAGTGGGTGCGCGGCGTCGTGATGATCGATTCGCCGATCATCGCGGGCTGGCGCGCCGGCGCGCTGCGCGCGAGCCAGTGGGCGGGGCTCGACGAGCGGCTGTCGCCGGCCGCCGCGACGCGCAACCGGCGCACGCGCTGGACGAGCCGCGACGAAGTGTGGCGGCATTTCCGCGAGAAGCCCGCGTTCGCCCGCTGGGACGAGCGGATGCTCGCCGACTATATCGACTACGGGATCCCGCAGGCCGGCGCCGACGGCGAGCGCGCGCTGGCGTTCGACCGGCAGGTCGAATACCTGATCTACCGGACGCTGCCGCACACGCTCGGCCCGCGGCTCGCGCACGGCGCGCCGGTGCCGCTCGGCTTCCTCGCCGGCACGCGCTCGCGCGAGGTGCGGCAGGTCGGCCTCGATGCGACGCGCCGCGCGACGCGCGGGCGCATCGAATGGCTCGAGGGCAGCCACCTGTTCCCGATGGAGCGGCCGATCGAGACCGCCCGCGCATTGCAGCGGATGCTGAATTCGCTGAAGGCGCAGGAGAGCGGCGTTTCGCAGGCCGGCGTGCCGCTCGCGAGGCGCGCCTGACGCTTCGTCGGGCGGCTGGAACGCCCGCCGGCGCATGCGCGCGGCGCCGACCGGCCGGCCGGTTCGCACCGGCGCACGCGACCGGCGCGGGCCGCCACGAAAGGGCGCGATCATCACGTCATTGCTGAGAGAAGGGCGGGCTTTACGGTATAATCCGTTTTTCCCGCGAGCATCCAGCGATGACCAAATATGTTTTCGTCACCGGCGGCGTAGTTTCTTCCCTCGGCAAGGGTATTGCCGCCGCCTCTCTCGCCGCGATCCTCGAATCGCGCGGTCTGAAAGTCACCCTCCTCAAACTCGATCCCTACATCAACGTCGACCCCGGCACGATGAGCCCGTTCCAGCACGGCGAAGTGTTCGTGACGGAAGACGGAGCGGAGACCGACCTCGACCTCGGCCACTATGAGCGCTTCATCAGCACGAAGATGCGCAAGGCCAACAACTTCACGACCGGCCAGATCTACGAATCGGTGATCCGCAAGGAACGCCGCGGCGACTATCTCGGCAAGACCGTGCAGGTCATTCCGCACATCACGAACGAAATCCAGGCGTTCATCGAGCGCGGGGCGGCATCGGCCACCTGCGGCGAGCCGGACGTCGCGATCGTCGAGATCGGCGGCACGGTCGGCGACATCGAGTCGCTGCCGTTCCTCGAGGCCGCGCGCCAGATGAGCCTGCGCCTCGGCCGCAACAGCGCGTGCTTCGTGCACCTGACGCTCGTGCCGTACGTCGCGACGGCCGGCGAGCTGAAGACGAAGCCGACCCAGCACAGCGTGCAGAAGCTGCGCGAGATCGGCATCCTGCCGCACGTGCTGCTGTGCCGTGCGGATCGCCGCATCCCCGACGACGAATCGAAGAAGATCTCGATGTTCTCGAACGTGCCCGAAGACGCCGTGATCTCGGTGTGGGACGCCGACAGCATCTACAAGATTCCGCAGATGCTGCACGACCAGGGCCTCGACCGGATCATCTGCGAAGAGCTGAAGCTGTCGCCGAAGGATGCCGACCTGAGCATGTGGTCGACGCTCGTCGAAAAGCTCGAGAACCCGCAGCACGAAGTGACGATCGGCATGGTCGGCAAGTACGTCGACCTGACCGAGTCGTACAAGTCGCTGATCGAGGCGCTGCGTCATGCGTCGATCCATACGTCGACCAAGGTCAACATCGAGTACATCGACTCGGAAGAGCTCGAGACGAACGGCGTCGATAGCCTGAAGCATCTCGACGCCGTGCTGGTGCCGGGCGGCTTCGGCCGTCGCGGCACGGAAGGCAAGATCGCCGCGGTTCGCTACGCGCGCGAGTCGAAGGTGCCGTATCTCGGCATCTGTCTCGGCATGCAGCTCGCGGTGATCGAATTCGCGCGCGACGTCGTCGGCCTGAAGCAGGCGAACAGCACGGAATTCGATCCGGACACGCCGGAGCGCGTGGTCGCGCTGATCACCGAATGGTACGACCGCGAAGGCAAGGTCGAGACGCGCACCGAGGAATCCGATCTCGGCGGCACGATGCGCCTGGGTTCGCAGCGCTGCCCGATCAAGCCGGGCACGATGGCGGAGGAAATCTACGGCAAGGACGTGAACGAGCGCCATCGCCACCGTTATGAAGTCAATAACCGCTTCGTGCCCCAGCTCGAAGCCGGCGGCCTTATCATCAGCGCCCGTACCCCGAGCGAGGATCTGCCGGAAATGATGGAGCTGCCGCGTTCGATGCACCCGTGGTTCGTCGGTGTCCAGTTCCACCCGGAATTCACGTCCACGCCGCGTGACGGTCATCCGCTGTTCAAGTCGTTCGTCGAAGCCGCGCTCGCCAACAAGCAAGCGCGCGGAGTGCAAGCATGAAGCTGTGCGATTTCGAGGTCGGTCTCGACCAGCCTTTCTTCCTGATCGCGGGTACCTGCGTCGTCGAATCGGAGCAAATGACGATCGACACGGCCGGCCGCCTGAAGGAGATCTGCGAGAAGCTGAACGTTCCGTTCATCTACAAGTCGTCCTACGACAAGGCGAACCGCAGTTCGGGCAAGTCGTTTCGCGGCCTCGGAATGGACGAAGGGCTGCGGATCCTCGGCGAGGTGAAGCGCCAGCTCGGGCTGCCGGTGCTGACCGACGTGCATTCGATCGAAGAGATCGAGCAGGTCGCGTCGGTCGTCGACGTGCTGCAGACGCCCGCGTTCCTGTGCCGTCAGACCGATTTCATCCATGCGTGCGCGCGCTCGGGCAAGCCGGTCAACATCAAGAAGGGCCAGTTTCTCGCGCCGCACGACATGAAGAACGTGATCGACAAGGCGCGCGACGCGGCACGTGAGGCCGGGCTGTCGGAGGACCGCTTCATGGCGTGCGAGCGCGGCGTCTCGTTCGGCTACAACAATCTCGTGTCGGACATGCGTTCGCTCGCGATCATGCGCGAGACGAACGCGCCGGTCGTGTTCGATGCGACCCACTCGGTGCAGTTGCCGGGCGGGCAGGGCACGAGCTCGGGCGGCCAGCGCGAATTCGTGCCGGTGCTCGCACGCGCGGCGGTCGCGACGGGCGTCGCGGGCCTGTTCATGGAAACGCATCCGAATCCGGCCGAGGCGAAGTCGGACGGCCCGAACGCGGTGCCGCTGAACCGGATGGGCGCGTTGCTGGAGACCCTCGTCACGCTCGACCAGGCGGTGAAGCGCAATCCGTTCCTGGAAAACGATTTCAATTAAAGATCGAATGAACCTTGCGACGGCTTCGCGCGTCTGTAGCGAAAGCGGTTCCGGCGCGCACGCCGTCGCAGTTTGAAGAATCCATCGTCATTCTCAGAGGAAACCCATGAGTGCAATCGTAGATATCATCGGCCGCGAGATTCTGGATTCGCGCGGCAACCCCACCGTCGAATGCGACGTGCTGCTCGAATCGGGCACGATGGGCCGCGCGGCGGTGCCGTCGGGCGCGTCCACCGGCTCGCGTGAAGCGATCGAGCTGCGCGACGGCGAAGCCGGCCGCTACAACGGCAAGGGCGTGCTGAAGGCGGTCGAGCACATCAACACCGAAATCTCCGAAGCCATCATGGGCCTCGACGCGTCGGAACAGGCGTTCCTCGACAAGACGTTGCTCGAGCTGGACGGCACCGACAACAAGTCGCGCCTCGGCGCGAACGCGATGCTGGCCGTGTCGATGGCCGTCGCGAAGGCGGCTGCCGAAGAAGCCGGCCTGCCGCTGTACCGCTACTTCGGCGGTTCGGGCGCGATGCAGCTGCCGGTGCCGATGATGAACATCGTCAACGGCGGCGCGCATGCGAACAACAGCCTGGACATCCAGGAATTCATGATCGTCCCGGTCAGCCAGCCGACGTTCCGTGAAGCGCTGCGCTGCGGCGCGGAAGTGTTCCACGCGCTGAAGAAGATCCTCAGCGATCGCGGCATGAGCACGGCGGTGGGCGACGAAGGCGGTTTCGCGCCGAACTTCGGCAGCAACGACGAGTGCCTGTCGACGATCCTGCAGTCGATCGAGAAGGCCGGCTACCGTGCGGGCGAAGACGTGCTGCTCGCGCTCGACTGCGCGGCATCCGAGTTCTACCACGACGGCAAGTACCAGCTCGCGGGCGAGGGCCTGCAACTGTCGTCGGCCGAATTCACCGATTACCTCGCGACGCTCGCCGACAAGTTCCCGATCGTGTCGATCGAGGACGGCATGCACGAAAGCGACTGGGACGGCTGGAAGCTGCTGACCGATCGCCTCGGCAAGAAAGTGCAACTGGTCGGCGACGACCTGTTCGTCACGAACACGCGTATCCTGAAGGAAGGCATCGAGAAGGGCATCGCGAACTCGATCCTCATCAAGATCAATCAGATTGGTACGCTGACCGAAACGTTCGCGGCGATCGAAATGGCGAAGCGCGCGGGTTACACGGCCGTGATCTCGCACCGCTCGGGTGAAACGGAAGATTCGACGATCGCGGACATCGCGGTCGGCCTGAACGCCGGTCAGATCAAGACGGGTTCGCTGTCGCGCAGCGACCGCATCTCGAAGTACAACCAGCTGCTGCGTATCGAGGAAGATCTCGGCGACATCGCGAGCTACCCGGGCAAATCGGCTTTCTATAACCTGCGCTAACGCGCTACTATCGGGTTAGTCATCTCGACGCCGCTCTGTGCCTGTGCGCGGAGCGGCGCTTCTTATATCTGCGTCTCTTACATGCGGCTTGTCACTGTCGTCCTGATTGCCTTGCTGGCGCTCATTCAGTACCCCCTATGGTGGGGACACGGCGGCTGGCTGCGGGTGCACGAATTGCGTCAGCAACTCGACGATCAGTTGCAGAAGAACGCGGACGAGAAGCTGCGCAACGAGCGCACCGCCGGTGAAGTGCAGGATCTGCAGAGCGGCACCGCGGCGATCGAGGAGCGTGCGCGCTACGAGATGGGCATGGTGAAGGACGGCGAAGTATTCGTGCAGTTCGTGTCGCCGAATGCACCGGCAGGGCCGGTGAACAACACGCCGTCGAATACGTCGACGCGTGGCGCCGTCTCCGCGGCGCCGGTGCGCGTCGTGCCGAATCCGCAGTCAATCGCGAAGCCGTCGCGGCATCGCGGCGGCGACAAGGGCAAGGCGGCGCATCACTGAGCACGATGCCTCGAATCCATTGAAAAAGCGCGGGAAATGCCGCGCTTTTTTATTTCCTGCCAGTCGTCAATCGATCGGGCGACGCCCGCTCACCACCACCAGCCCGGGTAGCCGTAACCGATACCCGTACCCCAGCGATTACCCCATCCGCCGTAGTACCCGCCGTAGACCGTCACGGGCGGCGGCGAGTAATAGGCCCACGCGCGCGCGGCCGCTTCGGCCGCCATCGCGCTGTTCTGCTCGCGCAGTACCTGCCGATCGATCTCGTCGTAGCGCTTGCGTTCGGCGCTCGACAGCACCGGCGGCTGGCCGCCCGACGCGCCCGGTTCGGGCAAGCGGCTCAGGATCGTGGCAGTGGGCGGCGGCATCGCGCAGCCGGCAAGCGCGAGCGTGCCGGCTGCCATGCTCGTCAGGACGAGGGTGCGGAGTGTGTAAAAGGGGCGGCGATTCATGCGTTTCTCCTGCAGCGCGCCGACCGTGGAAGGCGGCTTGCGCCGAAGGCCGTGCCTCCGGCGCTTGAACCGCGCGTGCGGCGCTCGTGCGTCATTATGCGCCCGCGCCGTGCCGCTGGCGGGCACGGGTGCGCGGCTCAGTGACGCTGGTCGGTCGCGGGTGCGATGCCGGTTTCGACACCGGGCGCCGCGAACAGTTGCGCGACGTCGACCGGATCGAATTCGTAGCGCTGGTTGCAGAACTCGCAGTGGATCTCGACGTGGCCGCGCTCGACGATCACGCTGTCGACTTCCTCGCGACCGAGCATGCGCAGCATCGCGCCAACCTTCTCGCGCGAGCACGAGCACTGGAAGCGGGTGCCGGCCGGTTCGAAGTGCTGCACGTTTTCCTGCCAGAACAGCCGGCGGAACACCACTTCCGGTTCGACTTCGAGCAGCTCCTTCGCGGACAATGTGCCGCCGAGCGTGCACACGCGCTCCCACGTGTCGAGATCGGTCTCGGCGTTGCGCGGCACGATGCCGCCGTCGCCCGGCAGCTTCTGCAGCAGCATCCCGACCGCGCGGTCGCGATCGGCCGCGAGCCACAGACGCGTGTCGAGCTGTTCGGAATGATGCATGTAGTGCTCGAGCACCTGCGACACCGATTCGAGCGGGCCGTCGATGCCGTTCAGCGGCACGATGCCCTGGTACGGCTGCTGGCCCGGCAGCTTGTCGGCCGGGTCGAGCGTGATCACGCAGCGGCCGTGGCCGCTCGCGTTGACGAGCGCCGCGAAGTTCGTGTCGTCGCCGATCGTCTGCGCGGCGTCGCCCGAGAACTTCGCGGTGGCCCGCATCGACAGATCGGACCCGCACTGGACGACCAGCATCTGGACCGGCCCGTCGCCGAAGATCTGCATGATCAGGGTGCCGTGAAATTTCAGGTTCGCGGACAGCAGCGCGCACGCGGCCATCATTTCGCCGAGCACCGTGCGCACGGGGGCGGGGTAGTCGCGGCGGGCGAGCACTTCCTGCCACGTGTTGCGCAGCGAAACGATCTCGCCGCGCACGGGCGCCGCATTGAACATGAATTTCTGTAACTGGTCGCTCACTCTTCTTCCTTGAAATCCGTGCGGATCACCCGATCCGCACGAGTTGCTCCTTGAAATGCGCGCGTCGCTCGACATACGTCTTCGCGTTCGCGCGCAGCCGCGCGACGTCTTCGGCCGACAGCTCGCGCACGACTTTCGCCGGTGCGCCGAGAATCAGCGAATTGTCCGGGAACGTCTTGCCTTCCGTCACGACCGCGCCGGCACCGACCAGACAGTTGCGGCCGATGACCGCTCCATTCAAGACCACCGCCTGAATCCCGACCAGCGAACCTTCGCCGATCGTGCAGCCGTGCAGCATCGCCTGGTGCCCGATCGTCACGTTTTCCGCAATCGTCAGCGGAAAGCCCGGGTCGGTATGCAGGACCGCGCCTTCCTGGACGTTGCTGCCGATGCCCACGGTAATCGTCTCGTTGTCGCCGCGAATCGTCGCGCCGAACCACACGCTCGCGTTTTCCTCGAGCACGACCTTGCCGATGATGGCCGCCGTATCGGCGACGAACACGCTTTCGTGGATCGTCGGGGCCGTATCGCCCAGCTTGTAGATCGTCACGGGGTCTCCTTGTCTCTTCGATGATGGGCGCCGGTAGAATGGCGCGTCCGGTGTGGCCGGCGCCTGGCGCCGTGGAACAAACGCATATTGTAAACCGTCGCGTGCCTGTGCTCCCGCCACGCGTACGCAGGGTGTCCCCGTTTATGAGCATCGAGTCTTCTTCTTTCGGCCCGGCGCCGGCCTGTGTGCGCAGCGCGGCGCTCGACGCACTGCTCGTTGCCGAGCCGGCGGTCAAGGCCGCGCAGGTGCGCGCGTTGCACGATGCGCTGCGGGCCGGGCACGCCGCGATCGCGCCGGCGCTTGAACTGCGCGAACCGGCCGGTCTGCCCGGGCGCCCGGCGCGGCCGCCGCTCGTCGAACCGCGCGAGCTGCAGCGGCGCAGCATGCGATCGCCGGCAGGGCGTGCCGTACTGCTGCACGCGCTCGCCCATATCGAATTCAATGCGATCAATCTGGCGCTCGATGCGGTCTGGCGCTTCTCGGGCATGCCGGACGCGTTTTACGCGGACTGGCTGAAGGTCGCGGCCGAGGAGGCCTATCACTTCACGCTGCTGTCCGACCGGCTCGCCGACGGGTTCGGGCATGCGTACGGCGATTTTCCCGCGCACAACGGGCTGTGGGAAATGTGCGAGCGGACCAGGGACGATGTGCTCGCGCGCATGGCGCTCGTGCCGCGGACGCTCGAGGCGCGCGGGCTCGACGCGTCGCCGCCGATTCGCGCACGGCTCGTGCAGGCGGGCGACGATGCGTCGGCCGCGATCCTCGACGTGATCCTGCGCGACGAAATCGGCCATGTCGCGATCGGCAACCGCTGGTTCCGCCATCTGTGCGACGCCGCCGGGCGCGACCCCGTGCCGGCCTATCGGCAGCTCGCCGAGCAGTACCACGCGCCGCGATTGCGCGGCCCGTTCAATTTCGATGCGCGGCGCGATGCCGGCTTCGACCAGGCCGAACTCGACGAACTGGCCGCGCAGGATGCGGCGGACGGACGTCCCGCGCACTAGCCGGATCGCGTTTACCCACGTCCGGACGGCCGCCGGCCGGCTCGCGCACCGGATCGATGGCGCCTGCCGGCCGGCGCTGGAACGACCTCGCCGCTAGAGCGCTACCTCGATTGCCGGCCGCCGGAACCGGGGCGCCGCTATAATCGAACGACCATTCTTTTTTTGGCGGCTGCAATGAGTGCCTCGAGTTCTGTTTCCGATTTCATCACGGTGCGCGGCGTCCAGCTGCATGTGCGGCGCTGGGGCCGGCCTGATGCGCCCACGCTGTTCATGCTGCATGGCTGGATGGACGTCGCGGCGTCGTTCCAGTTCGTCGTCGATGCGCTCGCGGGCGACTGGCAGGTGATCGCGCCCGATGCGCGCGGCTTCGGGCTGTCCGACTGGCCGGTCGCGCGGCAGGGCGGCGGCCACTACTGGTTCCACGATTACCTGGCCGACCTCGATGCGCTCGTCGACCGCTATGCGCCGAGCGGCGAGATCAATCTGGTCGGACACAGCATGGGCGCGAACGTCGTGTGCCTGTATGCCGGCGCGCGGCCGGAACGCGTGCGCCGCGTGGTCGATCTCGAAGGGTTCGGGCTCGCGCCGGCCCGCGCCGAACAGGCGCCGCGCCGGCTGCGCGGCTGGCTCGACGAACTGCGCGAGCCGCCCGCGCTGCGGCCGTACGCGTCCCTCGACGACGTGGCGGCGCGCCTGATCAAGACCAATCCGCGGCTCGACCCGCGCCGCGCCGCGTTTCTCGCCGCGCACTGGTCGAAACGCGGCGACGACGGCCTCTACCATCTGCTCGCCGACCCGGCGCACAAGATGCCGGGCCCGCTGCTGTACCGGCTCGACGAAGTGATGGCGACCTGGAAGCAGGTGCGCGCGAAGGTGCTGCACGTCGAGGCCGTCAATTCGCCGACGCTCGCTTACATCGCCGGCGATATTCCCCTGTCCGAATTCAAGGCGCGCTTCAACGCGTTCCCGGACTGGCGCGAGAAGCTCATCGAGGACGCCGGCCACATGGTGCATCACGACCAGCCCGAGCAGATCGCGGCGCTGATCGAGGCGTTCTGCGCGTAGGCGCGTGGCACGGGCGGCAGGGCAGGCCGGCGGCGCAATTGCCGCATTGCAGTAGAATGAAGCCTTACCTGCCATGCCGACAATGAACGCCGATCTCCACTGCCATTCCAATGTTTCCGACGGGCTGCTGTCGCCTGCCGACGTCGCGCGCCGCGCGCATGCGGGCGGCGTGACCCTGTGGGCGCTGACCGATCACGACGAGATCGGCGGCCAGGCGGTGGCGCGCAGCGAGGCGGAAGCGCTCGGCATGCGCTACCTGAGCGGCGTCGAGATTTCGGTCACGTGGGCATCGCGCACCGTGCACATCGTCGGTCTGAACATCGATCCCGCCCATCCGGCGCTGGTCGACGGCCTGTACCGCACGCGCCACGGCCGCGCCGCGCGCGCGCTGGCGATCGCGGAGCAGCTCGCGACGCTCGGCATTCCCGGCGCATACGAAGGCGCGCTCAAATACGTGTCGAATCCCGACCTGATCTCGCGCACGCACTTCGCGCGCTTTCTCGTCGAAAACGGCCACGCCGAATCGACGTCGGACGTGTTCGACCGCCTGCTCGGCGACGGCAAGCCCGGCTTCGTCCCGCATCGCTGGGCGTCCCTGTCCGACGCGGTCGGCTGGATCCGCGCGGCAGGCGGCGAAGCGGTGGTCGCGCATCCGGGCCGCTATCGCTATACGCCGGTCGAATTCGACGCGTTCTTCGGCGAGTTCATCGATCTCGGCGGCCGCGCGATCGAGGTTATCACGGGCAGTCACACGCCCGACCAGTACCGCGAGTACGCGGATGTCGCGCGCCGCTTCGGCTTCGAAGTGTCGCGCGGCTCGGATTTCCATGCGCCGGGCGAGGGCCGCATCGAGCTCGGCAGCCTGCCGCCGTTGCCGCCCGACCTGACACCGGTCTGGGAGCGCTGGCTCTGACGCCGGGCGGCTTCGGGCCGCCCGCGTTGCCGTCGCTGCGCGCATCCGACTTCTCCCTCTTTACGTGTCCCCATGTCCCAGTTCTTCAGGATTCACCCGGATAATCCGCAGCCGCGCCTGATCAAGCAGGCTGTGGAGATCGTCAACAAGGGCGGCGTAATCGCGATGCCGACCGATTCGAGCTATGCGCTCGCGTGCCATCTCGACGACAAGGATGCGGTCGAGCGCGTACGCCGGATTCGCGGTCTCGACGAGAAGCAGCACCTGTCGCTGCTCGTGCGCGACCTGTCGGAGCTCGCCAACTTCGCGATGGTCGACAACCGCCAGTATCGGCAGATCAAGTCGGTGACGCCGGGCCCGTACGTGTTCATCCTGCAGGCGACGAAGGAAGTGCCGCGCCGGTTGTCGCACCCGTCGCGCAAGACGATCGGGCTGCGCGTGCCCGATCATGCGATCACGCTCGCGCTGCTGGAGTCGCTCGGCCAGCCGCTGCTCGGCACGACGCTGATCCTGCCGCCGGACGACGAACCGCTGAACGATCCCGAGGAAATCCGCGCGCGCCTCGAGAAACAGGTCGACCTCGTGATCGACGGCGGCGCGTGCCCGCGCGAACCGTCGACGGTGATCGACCTGACCGGCGATGCGCCCGAACTCGTCCGCGCGGGGCGCGGCGCGCTCGAACCTTTCGGACTCTCGGTCGCGTAAGCGCCGTTCATTTTTGCGCGAGTGCGCTTGTTACAATAACGCGATATGGATGCTTCCCTGATACAGACCATCGCCGTCTACGCGCTGCCCGTGATCTTCGCGATCACGCTGCACGAGGCCGCGCACGGCTACGCCGCGCGCCTGCTCGGCGACAACACCGCCTACGCGATGGGGCGCGTGTCGTTCAATCCGATGCGCCACATCGACCCGCTCGGCACGATCGCCATTCCGCTCGCGATGTACTTCCTGACCGGCGGGGCGTTTCTGTTCGGCTATGCGAAGCCGGTGCCGGTATCGTTCGGCAACCTGCGCAATCCGCGCTGGGGCAGCCTGTGGGTCGCGCTGGCAGGCCCGGCCTGCAACTTCGTGCAGGCGCTCGTCTGGGGCCTGCTGACCCTCGTGCTGCCGGCCGTCGGCGTCGACGAGCCGTTCTTCACGCGGATGGCGTTCGCCGGCGTCAGCGCGAACCTCGTGCTCGGCGTGCTGAACCTGTTTCCGCTGCCGCCGCTCGACGGCGGCCGCATCCTGGCGGCGCTGCTGCCGACCAGGCAATCGATCGCGCTGTCGCGCATCGAGCCGTACGGTTTCATCATCGTCCTCGTGCTCGTCGCGACGGGCGTGCTGACGAACTTCTGGCTGCGTCCGCTCGTCAACGTCGGCTACGCCGTCCTGAGCGCCGTCCTGTCTCCCTTCGCCTCGCTTTTCTAACGACAATCATGTTCCCAGAACGTATTTTCTCCGGCATGCGACCCACCGGGTCGCTGCACCTCGGTCATTACCACGGCGTGCTGAAAAACTGGGTGAAGCTGCAGTCCGAGTACCCGTGCTTCTTCTGCGTCGTCGACTGGCATGCGTTGACGACGCACTACGAGACGCCCGAGGTCATCGAGAAGAACGTGTGGGACGTGCTGATCGACTGGCTCGCGTCCGGCATCGATCCGGCGCAGGCGACGCTGTTCATCCAGAGCAAGGTGCCCGAGCACGCGGAACTTGCGCTGCTGCTCGGCATGAGCACGCCGCTCGGCTGGCTCGAACGCGTGCCGACCTACAAGGAGCAGATGGAGAAGCTGAAGGACAAGGATCTGTCCACCTACGGCTTTCTCGGCTACCCGGTGCTGATGGCGGCCGACATCCTGCTGTATCGCGGCTCGCTGGTGCCGGTCGGCGAAGACCAGGTGCCGCACGTCGAGATGACGCGCGAGATCGCGCGCCGCTTCAACTACCTGTACGGCCGCGAGCCCGGTTTCGAGGAGAAGGCGCTCGAGGCCGCGAAGAAGCTCGGCGGCAAGCGTGCGAAGCTCTATCACGAGCTGCGCAATGCGTATCAGCAGGAAGGCGACGACGAGGCGCTCGAACAGGCGCGCGCGATGCTGCAGGAATCGCAAAGCCTGTCGATGAGCGACCGCGAGCGTCTGTTCGGCTATCTCGAAGGCGCGCGCAAGATCATCCTGGTCGAGCCGCAGGCGCTGCTGACCGAAGCGTCGCGCATGCCGGGCCTCGACGGGCAGAAGATGTCCAAGTCGTACGGCAACACGATCGGCCTGCGTGAAGACGCCGACACGATCACGAAGAAGGTCCGCACGATGCCGACCGATCCCGCTCGCGTGCGCCGCACCGATCCGGGCGATCCCGACAAGTGCCCGGTGTGGCAGCTTCACCAGGTCTACACGGACGAAGCGACGCACGATTGGGTGCAGAAGGGCTGCCGTTCGGCGGGCATCGGCTGCCTCGACTGCAAGCAGCCGGTCGTCGAAGGCATCCTGCGCGAACAGCAGCCGATGCTCGAGCGCGCGCAGAAGTACATGGACGATCCGTCGCTGCTGCGTGCGATCGTCGCGGACGGTTGCGACAAGGCGCGCAAATACGCGACGGAAACGATGCGCGACGTGCGCGACGCGATGGGCCTGTCGTACAACTGACCCGGCGCATGAGCGAGTCCGTCATCGCCGCCGCGGGCGGCCACGTCGGCCAGGCCGAACCGTCGCGCTGGGTCGCGCAATGGGCGCGGCTCGTGCCGGCCGGCGGGGCGGTGCTCGACGTCGCCGCGGGCGGCGGGCGCCATGCGCGCTGGTTCGCGTCGCGCGGGCATCCGGTCGTCGCGCTCGATCGCGATCCGGCCGCGCTGGCCGCGTTGCGCGCGATGCCGGGCGTCGACGCCCGCGCGGCCGATCTCGAGGGTGCGCCATGGCCGCTGGCGGCCGGCGAGCAGTACGCGGCCGTGATCGTCACGAACTACCTGCATCGCCCGCTCTGGCCCCATCTGCTCGACGCCGTGGCGCCGGGCGGCGTGCTGATCTACGAAACCTTCGCGCAAGGAAACGAAACGGTCGGAAAACCGTCCAATCCCGCGTTCCTGCTCGCTCCGGGCGAGTTGCTGGACGCCGTGCACGGCCGCCTGCGGGTGATCGCGTACGAGGACGGTTTCATCGCCGCGCCGCGCGAGGCGTTCGTCCAGCGTCTGAGCGCAGTGCGCGAGGGCGCGACCCCGAAGGCGGGGGCGGGAATTCCACGTTACGAACTGCCCGGCTAATCCGCTACAATCTCAACGTTTACCGGTACACAATCAATCGCGTTTCATGGCTAACGGCACCCAAGACGGCATTCAAATCCGCGGCAGCATCCCCGCGATCGTCACCCCGATGCTCGAAGACGGCAGTCTCGACCTGCCGGCGTTTCGCAAACTGATCGACTGGCACATCGCGGAAGGCACCGATGCGCTGGTCGTCGTCGGTACGAGCGGCGAGTCGGCAACGCTCAGCGTCGAAGAGCACATCCTGATGATCCGCACGGCGGTCGAGCATGCGGCGAAACGCATCCCGATCATCGCGGGCGCGGGCGGCAATTCGACCGCCGAGGCGATCGAGCTGACCAAGCATGCGAAGGCCGTCGGCGCGGACGCCACGCTGCAGGTCGTGCCGTACTACAACAAGCCGACGCAGGAAGGCATGTACCGCCACTTCCGGACGATCGCCGAATCGGTCGACCTGCCGGTGATCCTGTACAACGTGCCGGGCCGGACGGTCGCCGACATGGCGCACGAGACGACGCTGCGCCTCGCGCAGGTGCCGGGCATCATCGGCGTCAAGGAAGCGACCGGCAACATCGATCGCGCCGCCCACCTGATCAAGGCCGCGCCGAAGCATTTCGCGATCTACAGCGGCGACGATCCGACCGCGATCGCGCTGATGCTGCTCGGCGGCCACGGCAACATCTCGGTGACCGCGAACGTCGCGCCGCGCGCGATGAGCGAGCTGTGCCGCGCGGCGCTGGCCGGCGACGTCGCTACGGCGCGCGAACTGCACATGAAGCTGCTGTCGCTGCACAAGAACCTGTTCATCGAAGCGAACCCGATCCCGGTGAAGTGGGCGCTGCAGGCGATGGGCAAGATGCAGGGCGGCATCCGGCTGCCGCTCACGGCGCTCGACGAGCGCTGCCACGATGCCGTACGTTCGGCCCTCGTCGAGGCCGGCGTTCTCGCCTGATGCCGACGCGGCCGCGTCCTGCGGCCGCCGGCTCGACCCCTGATCAACCCGCACCGGCCGGCACCGTCCGGCGCCGCTCCTGACGAGCGTTCTAGCAAGACGAAGGATTTCATGAAACGTTTCGCCTTTTCCTCTCGCGCCATCCAGTTGTCGGTGGTGGCGCTGGCGCTGGGCGCGCTCGCTGGCTGCGATACGCTGAACGACTACCTGGCCCCCGACCGGGTCAACTACAAGAACACGGGCTCGGCGCCGCCGCTCGCGGTGCCGAGCGACCTGAAGCCGGTGCAGACGACGCAGCAGTTCGTCGCGCCGCCGACCAACGCCGGGCTCGGCACGCTGCCGCCGCGGGCCACGACGCAGGCCGGCAACGCGACCGACGGCATACCGAGCGCGCAGGATCCGCTCGGTATGCACATCGAGCGCGACGGCGATCGCCGCTGGCTCGTCGTCGACGGCCGCACGCCCGAGCAGCTGTGGCCGATCCTGAAGGAGTTCTGGCAGGAGAACGGCTTCTCGCTGAAGACCGATGCGCCGTCGACGGGCATCATGGCCACCGACTGGGCCGAGAACCGCGCGAACATTCCGGACGACTGGTTCCGCCGCACGATCGGCAAGGTCATCGATTTCGCCTATTCGTCGGGCACGCGCGACCGCTTCCGCACGCTCGTGAACCGCACGTCGGACGGCAACACCGACATCTCGATCACGCACAGCGCGATGGAGGAAATGATGGTCGGTCCGCAGGGCGGCACGTCGTCGCGCTGGGAAGAGCGTCCGCGCAACCCGGTGCTCGAAGCCGTGTTCCTGTCGAAGCTGATGCAGAAGTTCGGCCTGACCGACGCGCAGGCGAAGCAGTTGCTGACCGATGCGCGCCCGGCAACGGCGCCGGCGCAGGTCAGCGACACGAGCAGCGGCGCCGCGACGCTGCAACTGGCCGAGTCGTTCGACCGTGCGTGGCTGCGCGTGGGCCTGGCGCTCGACCGGACCAACTTCACGGTCGACAATCGCGACCGCGAGAAGGGCGTCTACACCGTGCGCTATGCGAACTCGATGGAAGAGCTCAAGCGTGACGGCCTGTTCGGCAAGCTGTTCTACGGCGGCCCGTCGGCGGCGAAGCCGGGCAAGGAGTTCCTGGTCAACGTGCGCGCGCAAGGCGCCGGCGGCACGCAGGTCGCCGTGATCGGCGCGAACGGTCAGGTCGACAATTCGTCGGACGCGCAGCGGATCATTTCGCTGCTGCACGCGCAGCTGAACTGAGCGCGTGCGATTCGCCAGCCTCGGAAGCGGCAGCGAAGGCAACGCGCTGGTCGTCGAGGCCGCGAGCGGCACGACGACCACTCGTGTGCTGCTCGACTGCGGCTTTTCTGCCAAGGAGGTCGAGCGCCGGCTCGGCCGACTGAATCTCTGCATCGCCGATCTCGATGCGATCCTCATTACCCACGAACACAGCGACCACGTTGGCAGCGCGCTGACGCTCGCGCGTCGCGCGTCGCTGCCGCTCTACATGAGCTGGGGCACCGCGCGCGCGGTCGGTGCGGACGAGGCCGATGTCGATCTCCACGTGCTGTGGGGCGACGAGACGGCCGCGATACGCGATCTGGCCGTGATGCCTTATACCGTCCCGCACGATGCGCGGGAACCGCTCCAGTTCGTGTTCATGGACGGAAACCGCCGGCTCGGCGTGCTGACGGACGTCGGGATGGCTACGCCGCACATCACGGCGGTCCTGAGCGGCTGTGACGCGCTGGTGCTCGAATCCAACCACGATACCGCGATGCTGGCCGGCAGCCGCTATCCGCAGTCGCTGAAGGCACGCATTGGCGGCAACCACGGCCACCTGAGCAACGACGCGGCGGCCGACATCCTCGCGTCGCTCGAACGCAGCCGTTTGCAGCACCTAGTCGCGGCCCATCTGAGCCAGCAGAACAACCTGCCGGAACTGGCCCGCCAGGCGTTCGGCGGCGTGCTCGGGACGGACGGGGAAGACGTGATCGTGGCCTCGCAGGACGCGGGCTTCGATTGGCTGATGCTCGGATGAGCGGGGCAGGGCCGCTGCGGCGGCCCCAGCGGCGCGGCCCCCAGCGGCTGCCGGGCGCTCGATCGAAAGCGACAGGCGTAAAAAAACCGGCCCTCGGGCCGGTTTTTTTCAGCTGACGCTGAAGGCTTACTGGCTTGCGCCCGAAGCCGGAGCAGCCGTCGCTGCCGAAGCAGCCGACGCCACTGCAGCAGCAGCGTCGCTCGCAGCAGCCGAAGCCGACGAAGCTGCAGCCGAAGCGTCGCTCGCAGCACCAGCAACTGCCGAAGCAGCCGACGAAGCAGCAGCCGATGCGTCGCTAGCAGCCGACGAAGCAGCTTGATCAGCGCTCTTGTTGCAAGCAGCCAGTGCAACAGCAGCCAACAGGGAAGCTACGAGGAGGGATTTCTTCATGATCACGTCCTTTTATGGTTAAAGGTAAGCAACAGCGCGAAACAATACCGGTAATGTGCTCCAACACCGACCTGGGCCGCTGGTGGAGATGCACTTCTTAGAGCGTGAATCTTCCCTACGGCTTGGGCGGAAATTATATGCACTTTCCTATCGACCGTCGACAAATGCGGGGTCAATACGTTGTCTTTCCCATACAGAATTTGATCTGTATGGGCATACGGGGCGACTCACACTAATTCCGGTTTCCGACCCGTATCCAGCCCGCACGATACCACTCGTGCAACAAGGCTGTCATCGAGGGACCCCGGGATAGTGTTACAAACCGTTTCGCCTCCATCCGGCGTTGATTGGCCAGTTCGGGCAGCCATTCCTCGGCTTGCTCGAGCGGCCCTTCCTCGCCATTAATGAAGTACGAGCGCGCGTTATACATCAATGCGGCCCTTCTGTCGAGACACACGCCCCGGCGAGACGCCTGCGCGACGAACGCGGCCTCGGACAGCGGGCGCTCCGGCGGGTCGAAAACGACGTTCGATTTGGGCTCGCTCAGGTAGCAGCCGAGGAATTCGGCGATGTCGCGCTTGCGCCAGCGGATCGCGTCGACGATCTCGGCGACCCGGTCGACCATCGCCGGCGGCAGTTGCGCGGGCGCGTCGACGGCCGGCTGCTTCGGATCGCGGTAGAGGTCGTCGCCGCCCGCGTCGCGCAGGCCGCCGCGCTCCGCGAGGTAATACAGGAACTGCGCGCCCAGCTCGCCGGCGGACGGTGCCCGGAACCCGATCGAGCAGGTCATGCACTCGCCTTCGGCGACGCCGTCGTGCGCGATGTGCGGCGGCAGGTACAGCATGTCGCCGGGCTCCAGCACCCATTCGTCGCTCGGCTCGAAGTTTTCGAGGATCTTCAGCGGCACGTCCGGCTGCAGCGACAGATCCTTCTGGGCGCCGACCCGCCAGCGGCGCCGGCCCTCGACCTGCAGCAGGAAGACGTCGTACGAATCGAAGTGCGGGCCGACGCCGCCGCCGTCCGTCGCGTACGAGATCATCAGGTCGTCCAGCCGCGCGTCGGGGACGAAGCGGAAGCGGTCGAGCAGCGCGCGCGCCGCGTCGGCGTGCAGGTCGAGTCCCTGCACGAGCAGGGTCCAGGATTTGCGCGTGACGGCCGGGAGCGAACCGGGTTCGAACGGGCCGTGTGCCAGTTGCCACTTGTTACGAAAATGGGTGATCAATCGCGATTCCGCGTCATAGTCGGCGGCGAGCTCGAACAATGCATCGCGCGTGACCGGCGACGCGACGCCGGGGATCGCCTGGCGGATCAGCAGCGGCTTCTTTTGCCAGTAGCCGCGCATGAATTGCGCCGGTGTGAGGCCGCCGAGCAGCGGTGTGGGAAGATCGGAAGGCGGCGCGCCGAGCGGGGCGGCAGCGGCATCCCGCGGTTCGGCTTGAGACCGGTTGCGCATCGTATAATGAGACTTGTATTTGGGAGAATTGGATGAAAATCGCAAAAAACACCGTCGTGTCGGTCACTTACAAGCTGTCGGACGCACAGGGCAATCTGATTGAAGAAAGCGACGAGCCGATGGTCTATCTGCACGGCGGCTATGATGGCACGTTCCCCAAGATCGAGGAACAGCTCGACGGCCACGAGGCAGGCTACCAGGCGCAGATCCAGCTCGAGCCGGAGGACGCGTTCGGCGATTACGATCCCGAACTCGTGAAGATCGAGCCGCGCGACCGTTTTCCCGAGCCGCTCGAAGTGGGCATGCAGTTCGAAGGCACGCCGGAAGACGGTGACGAGGAAGCCGACTCGCTGATCTACACGGTCACCGATATCGCCGAGGACAAGGTCGTGCTCGACGGCAATCACCCGCTGGCGGGCATGGCGCTGCGTTTCGCGCTGACCGTGAAGGACGTTCGCGAAGCCACCGAAGACGAAATCGAGCACGAGCACGCGCATGGCGCGGAAGGGCTCGAGATCGTCGACGAGGACGACGACGAAGACGGCGAAGCGCCGTCAGGGCGTACGCTGCACTGAGCTTGCCGGCAACTCCGGCGCCGGCCCCGATGCGGGGGGCGGTGCCGGCCACGACGCGCCGCCCGGGGCGGCGCCGTCGCCCTGCAGCGGCGGCGCGACCGACGAAGAGTCGGGTAGCGCAGGCAGCGCGGGAATTTCGGGCATCTGCGGCAGCGGCACGTCGTCGCGCGGCACGAGCGGCAGCGTGGGCGGCACCGGGAGGTTCTTCGGCACCTCCTGCAGGCTCACGTTGAAGATCGTCTGCCGCGCCGGCGATACGCTCACCTTCACCCACTGATTCGTCGGATGGCGCGGTCCGATCGCGACGCGCGTGACGTTTCCTACCAGCTCACCGTCGTCGCCATGCAGCGGACGGTCGATCAGAAAGCCGTTCGCCAGCGGTTCGCCGCTCGCGTGCATCACCAGTATCGGGCCGCGGAACGTCGCCGCCGCCTTCACCAGCGTTCGTTTCAGTTCGCGGAAGCCGTCGCGCACGCGCGGCCGGTTGAAACGCAGCCACGCGAAGCGCTCGGCGCGTTCATAGCGTTCGAACTGAGGATCGCCCTCGAAAATCACGACCATCGCGCGCGCTTCGCGTCGCTTCGCATATTCGGCCGCATGGTCGATCCAGAAGTCGTTCGCGACGATGCGATCCTCGAATTCGCCGTTGCGGCCGCCCGCCGTCAAATAATGGTTGTTCGGCGCTGGCGCATTGAGTGCGACGTAGACGACGTCGTCGCGCATCCAGCGTGCGTTCTCGCGATACGGCCGGAACCGTGGGACTTCGCTTTCCCGCGTGATCTGCAGCGCGCCGGGATCGGGCAGCGCCGGGTCGGCGAGCAGCGTCTGCCGCAGGAAATCGAGCCGCTCGACCGGGTCGTAGCCGCCGCCGGCCGCGGTGCTGCACGCGATCCAGTCGTCGTGGCCGGGAATGAACACGAGCGGCACGCGCGCCGAATCCAGGATCGCGCCGCGCTGCGAATACAGCGTGTCGCGGCATGCTTCCTTCGAGCCTTTGAGATCGCCCGCGTAGACGACGAACGCGAGATTGCGCTCGCGTGCGATCGCATCGAGCAGCCGCTGCGCGGCCGGTTCGTCCGCCGGGACGTTGATGACGCCCGATACGACCGCGAACGAGTAGGGCGCCGCGCTGCGCTTGGGCGGCGCGGCCAGCGCACCGGCCTGGGCCAGCGCAAGGGCCGCCGCGACGAGCGCGGCGGCGGCGCGGGCCGGCAGGCCGCGCGCAATGCGCTTACGCGTGCCCGTCGGCATCGTGCGACCGGACGAGCGTACGCAGTTCGTACAGCAGGTCGAGCGCCTCGCGCGGCTTGAGATCGTCGGGATCGATGTCGCGCAGTTTTTCGAGTGCCGGATGCGGCGTGTCGGGCAGCGCCGGTGCGTCCGCGCATTCGAGATCGTCGACGGCCGCCGGCGGCGCGCTGAAGAGATCGAGTTGCGGCGTGTGCTGGGATGCCGACTGCTGTTCGAGATACGCGAGGTGCTTGCGCGCGGCGCGGATCACCGGCGCAGGGACGCCCGCGAGCTGCGCGACCTGGAGGCCGTAGCTCTGGTTCGCCGGGCCTTCGTTGACTGCGTGCAGGAACACGATCCCGTGGCCGTGCTCGACCGCCGACAGGTGGACGTTGGCCGCCTGCGGGAATTCGGCCGGCAGTTGCGTCAGCTCGAAGTAGTGCGTCGCGAACAGCGTGTAGCACGCGTTGTGCGCGAGCAGGTGGCGCGCGATCGCCCAGGCGAGCGCGAGGCCGTCGAAGGTCGACGTGCCGCGGCCGATTTCGTCCATCAGCACGAGGCTTTGCGGCGTCGCGTCGTTGAGGATCGCCGCGGCTTCGGTCATCTCGACCATGAAGGTCGAGCGGCCGCCCGCGAGATCGTCGGCCGCGCCGATGCGCGTGAAGATCCGGTCGATCGGGCCGAAGCAGGCCGACTTCGCCGGCACGTAGCTGCCGACGTACGCCATCAGCGCGATCAGCGCGGTCTGCCGCATGAACGTCGACTTACCGCCCATGTTCGGGCCGGTGATCAGCAGCAGCTTGCGCTCGGCGCCGAACCGGCAATCGTTCGCGATGAACTGCTCGACCTGGGCTTCGACGACCGGATGGCGACCCTGCTCGATTTCGATGCCGATCTCGTCGGTGAAGGTCGGCGCGACCCAGTCGAGCGCGCGTGCGCGTTCGGCGAAGGCGGCCAGCAGGTCGAGCTCGGCAAGTGCCGACGCGACGCGCTGGCATTCGGGGATGAACGGCAGCAGCGCCTGCAGCACCGAGTCGTACAGCGCGCGCTCGCGCGCCAAGGCGCGCTCGCGCGCCAAGGCGCGCTCCTGCGCCGACAGCGCCTTGTCCTCGAAGGTCTTCAGTTCCGGCGTGATGTAGCGCTCGGCGTTCTTCAGCGTCTGGCGGCGACGGTAATCGTCGGGCACCTTGTCGGTCTGGCCGCGCGTGACCTCGATGTAGAAACCGTGCACCTTGTTGTATTCGACGCGCAGGTTCGCGATGCCGGTGCGCGCGCGTTCGCGCGCTTCGAGATCGATCAGGAACTGCCCGCAATTCTCCGAAATGTCGCGCAGCTCGTCGAGCTCGGCATCGTAGCCGCGCGCGATCACGCCGCCGTCGCGCACCATTGCGGCCGGCTCGGTGGCGATCGCGCTCGTCAGCAGATCGAGACATTCGGCGGGCGGCGCGAGCGCGGCGTCGACGCGCGCGAGCGCATCCGCGTTCGCGACGATCGCGCCGATGCGCTCGCGCAGTGCCGGCAGCGCGGCGAACGTATCGCGCAGGCTCGACAGGTCGCGCGGGCGCGCTGACAGCAGCGCGAGCCGCCCGGTGATCCGTTCGACGTCGGCGATCTGGCGCAGCGCGCTGCGCAGTGCATCGAGGCTCGCGTTGGCCGGTGCGTCGAGCAGCGCGCCGATCGCCTGCTGGCGCGACTGCGCGGCGACCGACGCGCGCGGCGGGTGATGCAGCCAGTGACGCAGCAGGCGGCTGCCCATCGTCGTGCAGCAGGTGTCGAGCAGCGAATACAGCGTGGGCGACTCGGTGCCGCGCAGCGTCTCGGTCAGTTCGAGATTGCGGCGCGTGGCCGGATCGAGCCCGATGTATTCGGTTTCGTTCTCGACCTTCAGGCTGCGCACGTGCCGCAGTTGCTGGCCTTGCGTGGCGGCTGCGTAGAGCAGCAGCGCGCCGGCCGCGCCGCACGCGCTCGTCAGCGAATGCGCGCCGAAACCGTCGAGGCTCGCGACGTCGAGCTGGTCGCACAGACGCTGCGTGCCCGATGCGATGTCGAAGTGCCAGGCCGGCACGCGCTTGCTTGCGCCCGCGCCGGCGGGAAGGGCGTCGGTCGCGCCGTCCGGCGTCAGGATTTCGGCCGGCCGGATGCGTTCGAGCGCGGCCGCGAGTTGCTCGGGCTCGATTTCGGCGAGCCTCAACGCACCGCTCGCGAGGTTCAGCCACGCGAGGCCGATATTGACCGCGACGCCGCGCTTGTTGTGGCCGGTGCACATCGCGAGCAGGTAGACGTCGTTCTTGTCGGACAACAGCGCGGCGTCGGTCAGCGTGCCCGGCGTGACGACGCGCACGACCTTGCGCTCGACCGGGCCCTTCGACGTGGCCGGATCGCCGATCTGCTCGCAGATCGCGACCGATTCGCCCATCTTCACGAGCTTCGCCAGATATTGCTCGACCGCGTGATGCGGGACGCCGGCCATCTTGATCGGCGTGCCGGCCGACGCGCCGCGCTGCGTGAGGGTCAGGTCGAGCAGGCGTGCCGCTTTTTCCGCATCCTCGAAGAACAGCTCGTAGAAGTCGCCCATCCGGTAGAAGACGAGCGTGTCCGGATGATCGGCCTTGATGCGCAGGTACTGCTGCATCATCGGGGTGTGGCCTGCGAAGGCTTCGGGCGACAGCGTGGTCATAGGTCAGGCATGAAGTGGGTGCTTGGGTTGCCCGAGTTTACCAGCGGCTTCGACGCGAACGTGCGAAGTTGGCCGTTTGGCCGATTGCCGGCGGCGCCGCGCAGCGGCGACTAACCTCGAGCGGCGGCTCACGATCGCTCGCCATGAGGCGCTGAAGAAAGGGCGCATGGCCCGGAACCGCGCGCGTCTTTCGTCACTTCCGATCGCAAGCGTTGCCACGAGCGGTGCGGAGCCGGCGGCGCCCGGCTTGCGCGCCTGCACGCGCCGGCTTCGCACCGCGGCTCAGGACGCGTGCGCCGACGTCAGGCTGAGCGCCACCGCCTGCGCGACTTCGATGCCGTCGATCGCGGCCGAATAGATGCCGCCCGCATACCCGGCGCCTTCGCCGGCCGGATACAGGCCTTCGACGTTCATGCTCTGGTAGTCGTCCTTGCGTCGAATCCGGATCGGCGACGACGTGCGCGTCTCCACGCCGGTGAGCACGGCATCGTGCATCGCGAAGCCGGCGATCTTCTTGTCGATCTCCGGCAGCGCTTCGCGGATCGCTTCGATCACGTAATCGGGGAGCGCGGTGCCGAGATCGGTCGGATTCACGCCGGGCTTGTACGACGGCTCCACGGAGCCCAGCGACGTCGACGGCCGACCCGCGATGAAATCGCCGACCAGCTGGCCCGGCGCACGGTAGTCGCCGCCGCCGAGTTCGAACGCGCGCTCTTCCCATTTGCGCTGGAACGCGATGCCGGCGAGCGGGCCGCCCGGATAGTCGTCCGGCGTGATGCCGACGACGATGCCCGCGTTCGCATTGCGCTCCGCGCGGGAATACTGGCTCATCCCGTTGGTGACCACGCGGCCCGGCTCCGAGGTCGCGGCGACCACCGTGCCGCCCGGGCACATGCAGAAGCTGTAGACCGCGCGCCCGTTGCTTGCGTGGTGGACCACCTTGTAGTCGGCCGCGCCGAGCTGCTTGTGGCCCGCGAACTTGCCGAAGCGGCTGCGATCGATCAGCCCCTGCGGATGCTCGATACGGAAACCCAGCGAGAACGGCTTGGCTTCGATGTAGACGCCGCGGTCGTGCAGCATCTGGAACGTGTCGCGCGCGCTGTGGCCCACGGCCAGCACCACGCGGTCGCACCGCAGCGTTTCGCCGTTCGACAGCTTGAGCGCGCGTACCTTGCCCTGGTCGATTTCGATGTCGTCGACACGGGTTTCGAAACGCACTTCGCCGCCGAGTTCGTGGATCGACGCGCGCATTTTTTCCACCATGCTGACGAGGCGGAACGTGCCGATGTGCGGGCGGCTCAGATACAGGATGTCCTCGGGCGCGCCGGCCTTGACGAATTCGTCCAGCACCTTGCGGCCATAGTGGTTCGGATCCTTGATCTGGCTGTACAGCTTGCCGTCGGAAAACGTCCCCGCGCCGCCTTCGCCGAACTGCACGTTGGATTCGGGATTGAGCACGCTCTTGCGCCACAGGCCGAAGGTGTCCTTGGTGCGCTCGCGCACGGCCTTGCCGCGTTCGAGGATGATCGGGCGGAACCCCATCTGCGCGAGGATCAGCCCCGCGAACAGCCCGCACGGCCCCATGCCGATGACGACCGGGCGCAGGAAATCGGCGTGCTCGGGCGCCTTCGTGACGAAGTGGTACGCCATGTCGGGCGTCACGCCGCAATGCGGGTTGCCGGCGATGCGCTCGAGCGCGGCCGCTTCGTCCTTGACTTCGATATCGACGATATACGTGAGCTTGATGTCGGCGCGCTTGCGCGCGTCGTGCGCGCGGCGGAACACGGTGTAACGGAGGAGATCGTCCGCCGCCACGCCAAGCTCCGCGAGGCGCGCGCGAATCGCGGCCTCGAGCGCGCGCTCGGGGTGGTCGAGGGGAAGTTTAATTTCGCTTAGCCGTAACATGATGACTCGGATGCGATTGCCACGGCGCCGTGGCGATGTTGATACAGGCGGGGCCGGCACGCCGGCGGCGTGGTTCGCCGCGCGGGCATGCCGGACGCAAACCCTGTGCCGTCGTTGCGGGGCCAGCGGTGCGAGCGGCAGTGCGCCGATTCGCACGCGCGACGCGAGCAACTTCAGGATAGGCGCACGAAGCGGCCCGCGTGCACGGAAGATGGTTTCGCGTGTCGGGCGATCGGCGCGCCATCGTGACGATGCCGTGCGAGCGGTTTGCGCGAAAGCCGCGCCACGCGGGCGCGGCCCGGGCTTACTCCGCTGCCGGATGCATGCGGCTGTAGCGGTTCAGGATCGGGATCATCTGCGCGTAGATCTTCGGATTCGCGGCGACGATCTCGTGGCGATGCAGGAAATCGGCATCACCCGTGTAGTTGCCGACGAGGCCGCCGGCCTCGGTGATCAGCAGGCTGCCCGCGGCCATGTCCCACACGTTGATGCCTTGCTCGAAGAATGCGTCGAGGCGGCCGGCCGCGACGTTCGCGAGGTCGAGCGCCGCCGCGCCCGGGCGGCGCAAGCCCGTGCAGGCCTGCGTCATCTCGGTGAAGAGGCGCGCGTAGGCGTCGAGGCCGTCCTTCTCGCGGAAGGGGAAGCCCGTGCCGACCAGCGCGTCCGACAGGCGGTCGCGGCGGCCCACGCGGATGCGGCGGTCGTTCAGGTACGCGCCGCGGCCGCGGGTGGCCGTGAACAGGTCGTTCTTGTTCGGATCGTAGACGACGGCCTGCGTGACGACGCCCTTGTGCTCGAGCGCGATCGATACGCAGTAGTACGGGAAGCCGTGAATGAAGTTGGTCGTGCCGTCGAGCGGATCGATGATCCACTTGAATTCGGATTCGTTCTCCGATTCGCCCGATTCCTCCGCGAGGATCGCGTGGTCGGGGTAGGCGGTCTTTAGCGTCTCGATGATCGCGTCTTCGGCGGCCTTGTCCACTTCGGTGACGAAGTCGTTCTGCTGCTTCTTGCGGATCTCGATCAGGTCGAGATCGAGGGACGCGCGATTGATGATCTGTCCGGCGCGGCGCGCAGCCTTGACAGCAATGTTGAGCATGGGATGCATGAGCCTGGATCCTGTAGCCGGCGGCACGGGCCGCCACGAAGTGGGACAACCGCCCGGAACGGCGCAAGCGTGCCGGGGCGAGGTGAGACGCGAATTGACAAAGAGCGGGGTACGACCCGCGCTGCGCCGAGCGCAACGCGTAAAGGCATGATTTTACCCGATTTTTGGCGGTTTCAGGCGGTCGGCACGCGGGGAAACCCCCACTGGTCGTCCGGACGAGTGGGTTTGCGCGGGCGATGGCGATACCATACGGCCATTCTGATGAACCGAGTCGTATCGTAGTGGAAACCCCGCAGAACACCGCCGCGCCGTCCGAATCGGGCGCGGCCTCGTCCGCGCCGCCGTCCGGCGGCTTCACGTCCACCCGCTTCGTGCTCGTCGAGCCGAGCCATCCCGGCAACGTCGGGGCGGCCGCCCGCGCGCTGAAGACGATGGGTTTCTCGCGCCTCGTGCTGGTCGCGCCGCGCGTGCCGCACGTGCAGCGCGACCCGGAGGCGATCGCGATGGCCAGCGGCGCGGACGACGTCCTCGCGTCCGCGCACGTCGTGCCGACGCTCGGCGAAGCGCTGTCCGGCGTGCACTGGTCGATCGCGCTGACCGCGCGCACGCGCGAATACGGGCCGCCGCGCCTCGCGCCGCGCGCGGCCGCCGCGCAGGCGGGCGCGCAGGTCGGCGCGGGCGACGTCGCGCTCGTGTTCGGCAACGAGCGCACCGGTCTCGCGAACGAGCATGTCGAGCAGTGCAGCGCGCTCGCGCACATTCCGGCCAACCCGGCCTACAGTTCGCTGAATCTCGCGCAGGCCGTGCAGGTGCTCGCGTACGAATTGCGCGTCGCGTTTCTCGAGCAGGCGAGCGAGCCGGCCGCGCAGCCGCCGGCCGAAGCCGGCACGCTCGCGCAGAGCGACGAGATCGAGCGGATGTACGTGCATCTCGAGAACGCGTTGATCGCACTCGACTTCCTCGATCCGCGCAATCCGAAGAAGCTGATGCCGCGGCTGCGGCGCCTGTTCGCGCGCACGGGCCTCGAGCGCGAGGAGGTCAACATCCTGCGCGGCATCGCGAAGCACATCCTGCTGAAGTCGGGCAAGCCGGACGGCGACGCGTAAGCGGTCGACACTCCGATTGCCGGGCGTGCGGGAGTCCGCTGGATGCGGCGTGCGGTCGGGCAGGCCATGCGTTGGCCAGCCGGCGGCGTCGGACCGGTTGTTTTTCCCGATCGATCGCTGCCGGCAACCCCCGTTGCAACAAGCGTCGCGGACGAATACCCGCGCCGACGGCGGGGTGAACGCGCGACTGCGTGCGGCCGGGCGCGACTGGCCCTACAATCGCCGGACGTCATAAGCAAATGACCCGGCGCGATAACGGCCGGCATTGCCGGCGATGCGCGCCGGCCTTTTCCCGGATCACATCATGTTGACGAGACTGCGCGAAGACGTTGCAACGATTCGCGAGCGCGATCCCGCCGCTCGCAGTGCGTGGGAAGTGCTGACCTGTTATCCGGGGCTGCATGCGCTCGTGCTGCACCGTTTCGCGCACGCATGCTGGCGCGCGAAACGCTACTGGCTCGCGCGGTTCGCGTCGCAGGCCGGCCGGTTCCTGACGGGGATCGAGATCCATCCCGGTGCGACGATCGGCCGGCGCGTGTTCATCGATCACGGCATGGGTGTCGTGATCGGCGAGACGGCGATCGTCGGCGACGACTGCACGATCTATCAGGGCGTGACGCTGGGCGGCACGTCGCTCACGCGCGGCGCGAAGCGTCACCCGACGCTGGAAGCCGGCGTGATCGTCGGCGCCGGCGCGAAGGTGCTCGGCGGTTTCACGGTCGGCGCGGGCGCGAAGATCGGCTCGAACGCGGTGGTCGTCAAGCCGGTGCCGCCGGGCGGTACCGCGGTCGGCAATCCGGCGCGCATCGTGATGCCGGCGCAGCCGAAGCCGCAGCCCGAGCGCGCGGCATTCTGCGCGTACGGGATCACGCCGAACGCGGATGACCCGATGTCGCTCGCGATTCACGGGCTGATCGATCACGCGGCGAAGGAAAGCCGCCGCGTCGACGAGATCGTCGCGGCGCTCGAGCGGCTCGGCACGCATCTGGAAACGCTGCAGGGCGCCGACGCGGCACGCCTCGACCTGCGCAGGCTGTCGGCGGTGCTGGAAGGCAAGACGGTCGAACGCCAGATGTAACGAACGCGATCGCTGCCGGTCGGTGCGACGGCAGCAGCGGCGTCAGTCGAGCGGCATCGCGTGGATGCCTTCCGCGTCGACACGCAGATAGCCGCCGCGCCGCGTGCCGTGGTCGAGATCCCAGTCGGGCAGCACCCAGCGGATCCCGCCCGGCTCCGCGTGGCTTGCGGGGCGGTGCGTGTGGCCGTGAATGATCACGCTCGCGCGGCTTTTCCGGAACAGCGCGGCCACGCCTTCCCGCGTGACGTCGTAAATGGCCGAAGCAGGGCGCATCCGGCCCGCTTCGCTGGTCGAGCGCATGCGCTGGGCGAGCGCGCGGCGCCAGCGGAACGGCCACGCGAGAAACAGCCATTGCGCGACGCGGTTGCGCGCGAAGCGACGGAACACCTGGTAGCCGCGGTCGGCCGTGCATTGCGCGTCGCCGTGCGCGAGCACGATGCGCTGGCCGAACGCGATGATCAGCGAAGGGTCGGGCAGCAGCATCGCGCCGGCGGCCTTCATGAAGCGCCGGCCGAGCAGGAAATCGCGGTTGCCGTGCATCACGTAGAGCGCGATGCCGCGTTCCGAGAACGTATGCATCAGCGCGGCCATGCGCGCGGCGAACGGATCGTCGTCGAGGATGTCGTCGCCGATCCAGTATTCGAACAGGTCGCCGAGGATGAACACCGAGTCGGCGCTGTCGGCGGTGTATTTCACGAAATGCTCGAACGCGGCGACCGTCTTCGGAATCGCCTCGCTCAGGTGCAGATCGGACAGAAACAGGAACGGGCGTGCGGCTTGCGCGTACTCGCGCTCGCCCGGCACGCCCGCGGAGACGCTTCGCGGCGGACTCTCCTGCAACATCGAAGTGCCTCCGTAACGGCTGGTGCGTCAGACCACCACGGCCTTTTCGATCACGACGTCGTCGGCCGGCACGTCTTGGTGGAAGCCGGCGTTGCCCGTCTTGACGCCCTTGATCTTGTCGACCACGTCCTGGCCTTCGACGACCTTGCCGAACACCGCGTAGCCCCAGCCCTGCGGCGTCGGCGACGAGTGGTTCAGGAAATCGTTGTCGTTCACGTTGATGAAGAACTGGGCGGTCGCCGAGTGCGGATCGTTCGTGCGCGCCATCGCGACCGTGTAGTTGTCGTTCTTCAGGCCGTTGTTCGCTTCGTTGTCGATCGGCGCGTCGGTCGGCTTCTGCTTCAGGCCCGGCTCGAAGCCGCCGCCCTGGATCATGAAGCCGTTGATCACGCGATGGAACACGGTGCCGTCGTAATGGCCCTTCTTCACGTAGTTCAGGAAGTTCTCGACCGTCTTCGGTGCCTTCTCGGCGTCGAGTTCGAGCTTGATCACGCCGTGGTTCGTATGCAGTTCAACCATGATGAATTCCTTCGGTGAGGCGGTTTAAATGGCACGCGGCCGGTCGTGCGACGCGGCCGCGTGAGGCGCCGGACGTGCCGGCAGGTGCTTACTTGGAGACGATGCTCGCCGATTCGATCACGACCGGTTGCGCCGGCACGTCCTGCATCGGGCCGCGCGAGGTCGTCGCCACGCCTTCGATCTTCTTCACGACGTCGAGACCCGACACGACCTTGCCGAACACCGCATAGCCGTTGCCGTCCGGGTTCGGGTAGTCGAGGCCGCTGTTGTCGACCGTGTTGATGAAGAACTGCGCGGTGGCCGAGTTCGGATCGCTCGTGCGCGCCATCGCGATCGTGCCAGTGAGGTTCTTCAGACCATTGCGGCTTTCCAGCGGGATCGGCGCACGGGTCGGCTTTTCCTCGAAGTTGGTCTTGTAGCCGCCGCCCTGGATCATGAAGCCCTTGATCACGCGATGGAAGATCGTGCCGTTGTACTGGCCGGCCTTCACGTAATCGAGGAAGTTGGCGACCGACTTCGGCGCCTTCTCCGGATAGAGCTCGACGCGGATGTCGCCCTGCGAGGTCTTCAGCTGCACGACGGGGTGCGCGGTGGCCGTTTGCGCGAACGCGGGCGCGGTCGCGAGAAGGGCGGCGCCGCCAAGCGCCAGCAACAGACGTTTCATTGCGATCCTCAGGTTGGGAGGGAAGGAAGGCCGCGCCGCTTATTGCGACGGCGCGACGTACGGCGCCGCCAGTGCGCCCGACGGACCGCTGAACTGGAACGTCGGCGACATCGGCAGCGTGGTGGTGCTCACGTTCGCGGCGGCGCGGTCGGTGTAGTCGCGCGTGGCCGGCGTCGTCGCGCGGGCGTTCGGCGCGGCTTTCGACGGCGACACGATCTTCTGCAGATCGGCGAGGCGCTGCGCGGTCGCGCCGCTCGTGCGGCCGAGCGATTGCGCGCGCTTGTACGATTCGGCCGCGAGGCGCAGGTACAGATCGCCGAGGTTCTCGTACGCGAGCGAGTAGCCCGGGTTCGATTGCGTCGCGGTGACGAGCGCGGTGCGCGCTTCGTCATAGCGGCCGTGCTTCGCGTAGAGCGCCGCGAGGTTGTTGTACGGCTCGGGCAGTTCGGGGTACGCCTGCGTGATCGCGACGAACTGCTGGATCGCGTCGTCGTCGCGGTTCAGGCGGGCCAGCACGGTGCCGCGCTTGAACTGCGCCTGCACGTCGTGCGGGTTCGACGCGATGCGCGCGTCGAGTTGCGCGAGCGCCTGCTTCCACTGCTTGCCGGCGATCGACGCATCGACTTCGGGGGTGCCGTCGGCGACCGCCGGGGCCTTTTGCGCATGCGCCGCGGGCGCCGCGAAAAGCGTCAGCGCGACGCCCATGACGGTGGTCGCAACGAGGGTCGCAGCGCTCGGCGCGCGGCCGCGATGAGGTTTCATAGGCGTAAATCGGAATGTTATACTCCGACCCATTCTAACAAAACGTCTGCGCGTTCCGGCGAGCGGCAGACAGTCTTTCTTAGCCTCTCGTGGCCGTCACCGCTGTGCTTGCAGCCTGACCGCCCCATGTGATATCGAGGACGCGCGGCCTGGCGCCGCAGCAGATGGTCCGTCCGTTTCACATGCTGGGCGAGCTTCGCCAGGGCGGTTTCCTTCGGCTCACGGTTCATCTCTATGGAATCACTGCGCATCTACAACACGCTCGCGCGTGACAAGCAAGTTTTCGTGCCGCGCCAGCCCGGCGAAGTGCGGATGTACGTATGCGGGATCACCGTCTACGACTATTGTCACGTGGGCCATGCGCGCATGCTGGTCGTGTTCGACCTCGTCCAGCGCTGGCTGCGTGCGATCGGCTATCGGGTCACGTACGTGCGCAACATCACCGACATCGACGACAAGATCATCCGCCGCGCGGTCGAGAACGGCGAGACGATCAAGTCGCTGACCGACCGCTTCATCGGCGCGATGCACGAGGACGAAGGTGCGCTCGGCATCCATCGGCCCGACATCGAGCCGCGCGCGACGCAGTTCATCCCGCAGATGCTCGGCATGATCGAGACGCTCGAGGCGAACGGCTACGCGTACCAGGCGACCGACGGCGACGTCAATTACTCGGTGCGCAAGTTCGCGAACTACGGGAAGCTGTCGGGCAAGTCGCTCGAGGATCTCCGCGCGGGAGAGCGCGTCGCCGCGAACGATGCGAAGCAAGATCCGCTCGACTTCGTGCTGTGGAAGCGCGCGAAGGCGGACGAGCCGGAAGGCGCGTCGTGGGCGTCGAAGTACGGGATGGGGCGCCCGGGCTGGCACATCGAGTGCTCCGCGATGGGCTGCTCGCTGCTCGGCAATCATTTCGACATCCACGGCGGCGGGCAGGATCTGCAATTCCCGCACCACGAGAACGAGATCGCGCAGAGCGAAGGCGCGACCGGCGAGACGTTCGTCAATTACTGGATGCACAACGGCTTCGTGCAGGTCGACAACGAGAAGATGTCGAAATCGCTCGGCAACTTCTTCACGATCCGCGAAGTGCTCGAGCGTTACGACGCGGAAGTCATGCGCTTCTTCATCGTGCGCACGCATTACCGTTCGCCGCTCAATTACAGCGACGTGCATCTCGACGATGCGCGCGCGTCGCTCACGCGTCTGTACACCGCGCTGAAGGACGTCGAGCCCGACACGCTCGCGCTCGACTGGAACGAGCCGCACGCGCAGCGTTTCGCGGCCGCGATGAACGACGATTTCAACACGCCGGTCGCGGTGGCGACGCTGTTCGAGCTGGCGGGTGAAGTCAACCGCACGCGCGAGGCGTCGCTCGCGCGGCAACTGAAACAGCTGGCGGGCCTGCTCGGCCTGCTGGGCCGCGAACCGCGCGCGTTCCTGCAGCAGGCGTCCGGCGCCGCGCAGGCGGGCGGGCTCGTGGCCGACGAGATCGAAGCGAAGATCGCCGCGCGGGTCGCGGCGAAGCAAGCGAAGGACTATGCCGAAGCGGACCGGATTCGGGCGGAATTGCTCGAAGCCGGCATCGCACTTGAAGACAAACCGGGCGGATCGACCGAATGGCGTCGCGTATGAGCGCGGCGCGTTCCACTGACCGATCCGTCAGGTAGGAGGCAAGATGGCAACGGCCAGAAAAGCGCCGGTCAGGCGCGCGACCCCGGTCGCCGTGCGTCCGGCAGCCAAGCGCGTACCGGCCACGAAGGCGGACGCGACGCGCGCCGTGCCGAACGGCGCGCTGAACGGTCATGCGCAGCCGGCAGCCGCGCTGCCGGCCGCCGACGCGGCCCGCAAGACACGGGCGTCCGAAGCGGACGGCGAGGAGGTCGTCGTGCGTCCTGCCTATTGGGACAAGGCGTGCGCGGACCTCGTCAAGCGCGACCGGATCCTGAAGAAACTGATTCCGAAGTTCGGTCCCGCGCATCTCGTGAAGCGCGGCGATCCGTTCGTCACGCTCGCGCGCTCGGTCGTCGGCCAGCAGATTTCGGTGCCGTCCGCCCAGTCGCTGTGGGCGCGCATCGAGGACGCGTGTCCGAAGCTCGCGCCGCAACCGGTGATCCGCCTCGGCGCGGACAAGCTGATCGCATGCGGGTTGTCCAAGCGCAAGACGGAATACATCCTCGATCTCGCGCAGCATTTCGTGTCGGGGGCGCTGCACGTCGACAAATGGATGTCGATGGACGACGAGGACGTGATCGCGGAACTCACGCAGATCCGCGGCATCAGCCGCTGGACGGCCGAGATGTTCCTGATCTTCAACCTGTCGCGGCCCGACGTGCTGCCGCTCGACGACCCGGGCCTGATCCGCGCGATCAGCGTCAATTACTTCAGCGGGGAACCCGTCACGCGCAGCGAGGCGCGCGAGGTCGCGGCCAACTGGGAGCCGTGGCGCACCGTCGCGACCTGGTACATGTGGCGCAGCCTCGATGCGCCCGACGCCGACGCCTGAGTGCCGGCTATCGGGTTTTAAACATCAATAGTTGAGAGCTGGTTTTGAGCGTCGCCCGCGCGGGTAGAATACGCGCTGCCGCAAGACCCAAGGATTCGAACACATGAAGACCACATTTCTGGATTTCGAACAGCCGATCGCCGAACTCGAGGCCAAGATCGAAGAGCTGCGATTCGTGCAGGACGACTCGGCTGTCGATATTTCGGAAGAAATCGAGCGGCTGTCGAAGAAAAGCCAGCAACTGACGAAAGACCTCTACGCGAATCTGTCGCCGTGGCAGGTTTCGCAGATCGCGCGGCATCCGCAGCGGCCATACACGCTCGATTACGTCGCGGAACTGTTTACCGATTTTCACGAGTTGCACGGCGACCGCGCATTCGCGGACGACCTGTCGATCGTCGGCGGTCTCGCGCGCTTCGGCGGCCATCCGTGCATGGTGATCGGCCACCAGAAGGGTCGCGACACGAAGGAGCGCGCCGCGCGCAACTTCGGGATGCCGCGTCCGGAAGGCTATCGCAAGGCAGAACGCCTGATGCGTCTGGCCGAGAAGTTCGGGCTGCCGATCTTCACGTTCGTCGACACGCCGGGCGCGTACCCGGGCATCGGCGCGGAAGAGCGCGGCCAGTCGGAGGCGATCGGCCGCAACCTGTACGTGATGGCCGAGCTGAAGACGCCGATCATCACGACGGTGATCGGCGAGGGCGGTTCGGGCGGCGCGTTGGCGATCGCCGTGGCCGATACCGTGATGATGCTGCAGTTCTCGACCTACTCGGTGATCTCGCCGGAAGGCTGCGCGTCGATCCTGTGGAAGAGCGCCGCGAAGGCGCCGGAAGCCGCGGAAGCGCTGGGCCTGACCGCGCACCGCCTGAAGGCGCTCGGCCTGATCGACAAGATCATCAACGAGCCGCTCGGCGGCGCGCATCGCGATCCGAAGGGCATGGCCGCGCTGCTGCGCCGTGCGCTGGCCGATTCGCTGCGCCAGTTCCAGGGCATGAGCATCGATGCGCTGCGCGAGCGCCGCTTCGAGCGCCTGATGGCCTACGGCAAGTTCAAGGAAACCACGCCGGGCGCATGACCGGCCGTGTATTCAATGCGCGCGCCGCCGCGCGCGCGTCCCGCTCGTGATTCCGCCCACCGAATTCTCCGCCGACCGCGTCGTACTCGACGCGGTCGGCGTTGCGCTTTCCGGCCTGCCGCCGGATGCGCGCATCGCGATCGCGTACAGCGGCGGCCTCGATTCGACGGTGCTGCTCGATGCGGCCGTGCGCGTCGCGGGCGCATCGCGCTGCGTCGCGCTGCACGTGCATCATGGCCTCAGCGCAAACGCCGATGCGTGGGTTGCGCATGCCGAAGCGCAAGCGGCGCGGCTCGGTGCCGCATTCGAATCGATGCGTGTCGACGTGCCGCGCGACAGCGGGCTCGGTATCGAGGCGACCGCACGCGAGCGTCGCTACGCGGCGCTCGACGAGATGGGCGAACGCCACGGCGCGGCGGCGCTGTGGCTCGCGCAACATGCGGACGACCAGGCCGAGACGGTGCTGCTGCAACTGTTGCGCGGGGCGGGAATCGCGGGGCTCGCGGCGATGGCGCCGCGTTATCGTCCCGACGGCGTAAGCATCGAGCGTGTGCGTCCGTTGTTGAGACTGTTGCGCGCACAACTTGAGCGCTATGCGGAGCAGCACGCGCTCGCGTGGATCGACGACGAATCGAACGGCGATACGCGCTATGCGCGCAATGCGTTGCGCGTCGACGTGCTGCCGGCGCTGGCCGTGCATTTCCCGGGCTTTCGCGACGCGCTCGGCCGCGCGGCCCAGCATGCGGCGGCCGCTCAGCGGCTGCTCGACGATCTGGCCGAGCTGGATTTCGCCGTCGCCGCGCGCGATGGCGGTCAGGCGCTGTCGCGCGACGCGCTGATCGGCTTCGACGACACGCGCGGCGCGAACCTGCTGCGCTTCTGGATGCGCCGGCTCGGCTTGCCGGGCGCGTCGGCTGCCCGGCTCGCCAACATGATGCGGCAACTGCGCGCCGCGCACGACGCGCATGCGCTGCGCGTCGATCACGCGGGGCAGTGCCTGCGGCTCTATCGCGATGTCGTCTACTGGGAGGCGGGCGACAGCAGCGAGCCGGCCGACGACGGCACGGGCACGCCGCAACCGGAGGTGGCGCTCGCGTGGGACGGGCAGGAAGTATGGCACCTGCCGGCGTGGCGCGGCACGTTCGTGTTCGCGCCCGCCGACGCGGGCAGCACCGACGCCGTGCCGGAGGGAGTGCTGCGCGGTGCGCAACTGGCGGCGCGCGCCCGGGCCGGCGGCGAACGGATGCGTACGTCGCCGGGCGGGCCGGGCCGGACGCTGAAGAACCTGTTCCAGGAGCGCGGCGTGCCGGCATGGCAGCGCGACGTGCCGTTGCTGTTCGCGGGCGACCGGCTGATCTACGTGCCGCGGCTGGGCGTCAATCGCGACATCGGCGAGCCGGCCGCGGCGGCGCCGGCCACCACCGCATGGCGCCGGATCGAGTGGCGTCCCGACCTGCTGATCGCATAGCGGCGGCGGGTGGCCGGCCGGCGCGATGGCGCGCCCATTTTCACCATTTGGTAAACAGCGCCGGAACGGCCGGCGACACGGCGCGCGGCTTGTCAAGTAGGCGTCTATCGGGTACGCTCGGTCGTTTGCTCGGCTCGATTTTCGAGCGTTTTGTGCAGGTTTTCCGCGTGACGTACCCGGTTTGCGCGGCCTGATCGGCCTTCCGGGCAAAATCCGTCACGCTTGCGTGTTGCGTCCCAGCCGTCCCCCTCGTCGTCCGTCCACAGCCACAAGCCGCGTGACCGAACGGCAACGCGGCCTGCCCAGCGCGCCCGTGCGGCTTCTCCTCCAGTTCAGAACGACAATGGCACTCATCGTACACAAATACGGCGGCACTTCGATGGGCTCGGTCGAGCGCATCAAGAACGTCGCGAAACGCGTCGCAAAATGGCATCAGGCCGGGCACCAGATGGTGGTCGTGCCTTCGGCGATGTCCGGCGAAACCAACCGTCTGCTCGGTCTTGCGAAAGAGATTTCGAGCCAGCCGAGCCCGCGTGAGCTCGACATGATCGCGTCGACCGGCGAGCAGGTCAGCGTCGGCCTGCTGTCGATCGCGCTGCAGGAAATCGGCGTCGAGGCCGTGAGCTATGCCGGCTGGCAAGTGCCGATCAAGACGGACAGCGCGTTTACGAAGGCGCGCATTCACTCGATCGACGACGAGCGCGTGAAGGACGATCTGAACGCGGGCAAGGTCGTGATCATCACGGGCTTCCAGGGCGTCGATCCGGACGGTCACATCACGACGCTGGGCCGCGGCGGCTCGGACACGTCGGCGGTGGCGGTGGCCGCTGCGCTGGGCGCCGAAGAGTGCCTGATCTATACCGACGTCGACGGCGTCTACACGACCGACCCGCGCGTCGTCGAGGAGGCGCGCCGCCTCGACCGCGTGACGTTCGAGGAGATGCTGGAAATGGCCAGCCTCGGCTCGAAGGTCCTGCAGATCCGCTCGGTCGAATTCGCCGGCAAATACCAGGTGAAGACGCGTGTGCTGTCGAGCCTGACCGATCCGCTGATTGCGCTCGACGAAGAAATGCGCTCGGGCACCCTGATTACTTTTGAAGAAGACGAGACCATGGAAAAGGCAGTCATTTCCGGCATCGCGTTCCAGCGCGACGAAGCACGCATTGCGGTGATGGGCGTGCCCGACAAGCCGGGCATCGCATATCAGATCCTCGGCCCGGTGGCCGATGCGAACGTCGACGTCGACATGATCATCCAGAACCAGAGCGTCGAAGGCAAAACCGACTTCACGTTCACGGTCGGTCGCGGCGACTACCAGAAGGCGATGGACATCCTCACCAACCAGGTGCAGGGCCATGTGAGCGCCGAGCGCGTGCAGGGCGACCCGAAGGTGTCGAAGGTGTCGGTCGTCGGCGTCGGCATGCGTTCGCACGTGGGCGTCGCGAGCAAGATGTTCCGCACGCTGTCGGAAGAGGGCATCAACATCCAGATGATCTCGACGTCCGAAATCAAGATTTCGGTGCTGATCGACGAGAAATACATGGAGCTGGCTGTCCGCGCGCTGCACAAGGTGTTCGAACTCGACCAGGCGTCGTGAATTTTTCGTGATGCATTGAAGAAAATGCACCGCGGAAATTGACGTACGGTTCGAAACCCTATATTATTTCGTTCTCGTCGCACTGCCTCCCTGGTGCGAGCGAAAGTTTGGGAGACGTGGCCGAGAGGTCGAAGGCACTCCCCTGCTAAGGGAGCATCTGGGCCAAAACCTGGATCGAGGGTTCGAATCCCTCCGTCTCCGCCAAAAGCGGTGACAAAGCCCCGCAAGTTCTCGGACTTGCGGGGCTTTTTCTTTTTCGGTCCGTGCCGATGCGCGAAGGGGCGAGGCGGATCTGAGCGAACATCGAGCGCTTCGACGATCGTTCGTTGGTCTGTGTGAGTAGTGACGATCGATAGGCCCTCTATATTGAATGGCTGACGTTCGGCGTGATCGACGCGCGCCATACGTCGATGTGACGACGCTTCGCGGGTCATCGCCGGTTTATGCGACGGCCGACGCAACAGCACGATCACTGTCGCGCGGGGAGTCCGTCGGCATAAGCGGTGCGATCGCACGAAAAGAGGCGCGCGACGCCGACGCCTCCTGCGAGCCACACCGCGCGAAATAGAATGAAATAAAAATGAAAGTATTCGCGTAAGGCAGCGGGCGCCACGTGATCGCCGCACGGCGCGATGTCGACCTCGTCGTTCCGGCCCTTCGAAATGAGTGGTTGGTGTCAAAAATGCGGCGCTGCATCTATTCTCGCGGCGGATCGCATCGAGCAATACAAAAAATTACTCAAGTAAATCAACGAACTACGCCGACACCAAAAAACAGTGCGCTGCTGCGCTGCAAAAAATAATCAATCGTCTTATGCTCGTTAACCCGATCGCGTTTGAGCGGCATCAAGTTTTCCGGTGATGCCGCTTTACATTTAGCCAACATTGGCGATTCACGAAATCTACCTGTCGATTTGATTTCGTTCCTTTCGTCGCGCCTGTCCCCGATGCAAGGCGCGACCTCCTCTAGGCCTTGTTGACATGCATGATTTCCCCTTCCTGAGCCTGGCCATCTGGGTTCCGATACTGTTCGGCGCGGGCCTGCTGCGCGCCGGTTCCGACCAGCATTTGCGCCGGATACGACTGATCGCGCTGGTCGGCGCGCTTGCCGGGCTGGCGGCCGTCGTTCCGCTGATGGCCGGTTTCGACGCGCATTCGGCGGCGATGCAGTTCGTCGAAAGACGCGATTGGCTCGCGGCATTCAATGCCGGATGGCGGGTCGGCATCGACGGCGCGTCGCTGTGGCTCGTCGTGCTGACCGCGTTCACGACGCTCGTGGTGGTGGTGGCGTCGTGGGAATCGGTCACGGTGCGCGTCGCGCAGTACTACGCGTCGTTCCTGATCCTGTCGGGGCTGATGGTCGGCGTGTTCGTCGCGCAGGACGGGCTGCTGTTCTTCATCTTCTTCGAGGCGACGCTGATCCCGTTGTACCTGCTGATCGGCACGTGGGGGCGCGAGCGCCGCGTATATGCGGCCGTGAAGTTCTTCTTCATTTCGTTCGCCGGCTCGCTGTTGCTGCTGATGGCGATGCTGTACCTGTACGCGCAGTCGCATACGTTCGACATGGCCGTGTGGCGCACGCTGCAGCTCGGCTTCGCGCCGCAGTTGCTGGTGTTCCTCGGCTTTTTCGCCGCGTTCGCGGTCAAGGTGCCGATGTGGCCGGTCCACACGTGGCTGAGCGACGTGTACACGGACGGCCCGACGGGCGCCGCGCTGATGCTCGCGATGCTGAAGCTCGGCGGCTACGGGTTCCTGCGCTTCGCGTTGCCGATCACGCCCGACGCCAGCCACTTCTTCGCGCCGGCCGTGATCGCGCTGTCGCTGTTCGCGATCGTCTACGCGAGCCTGATCGCGCTCGCGCAGACCGATCTCGGCAAGTTGCTCGCGTATTCGACGGTCGCGCACATGGGGATCGTCACGCTCGGGCTGTTCCTGTTCAACCGGATCGCCGTCGAAGGCGCGATCGTGCAGCTCGTGTCGTATGGCTTCGTGGCGGGCGCGATGCTGTTGTGCGTGAACGTGCTCGTGGATCGCACCCGGCAGCGCGAGATCGCCGCATACGGCGGTGTGGCAGGCGTGATGCCGCGTTTCGCGACCTTCACGCTGCTGTTCGCGATGGCCAACGTCGGCCTGCCGGGCACGTCCGGGTTCGTCGGCGAGTTCATGGTCATCATGGGCGCGATCCGCTTCAACTTCTGGATCGGCGCGATCGCGGCGCTCACGCTGATCCTCAGCGCGTCGTACACGCTGTGGATGCTCAAGCGCGTCGTGTTCGGCAAGGTCGCGAGCCAGCGGATCGCGAAGCTCGCCGACCTGAACCGCCGCGAGATCGTGGTGTTCGCGTCGCTCGCATTGATCGTGCTGGCGGTCGGCATCGATCCGAAGCCGTTCACCGATGCGATCGACCCGACCGTCGGCAAGCTGATCCAGGAAGCGAGCCATTCGAAGGTGCCCGCGGCGGATGGCCCCGCGCCGGCGTTGCCGTCGTACATGGCTTCGACGCACGACTGATCGCGGCTCACCGCGCCGCGCCACGCCAGGCAAGCCCGCCGCATCGCGCGGCGCGCATGGTTGCGCGCGCATCGATCCAAAGCCCGGCATGGCGAGTGCCGGGCCCGCTTCCGGCTGCGTGAAATTGCCCCGCGACAATGTGACTCACGGCAGATTTTGCAATGATGATTTGCCGTATGCACAGGTTTTTCATCGCACTCGCGCGACGTATGATTCGGCCCATTTCGTGAATCGAATGCGCATCGGGCAAACGCAAACGGATTCAATGACCCTCGGGCTGTGTGATGAAAAGAAGAGCATCAAGAGGCTGGTCGGCGCTGATGTCAATCGGCG
Organism: Burkholderia sp. AU16741; assembly: GCF_002223345.1. Taxonomy (NCBI): domain Bacteria; kingdom Pseudomonadati; phylum Pseudomonadota; class Betaproteobacteria; order Burkholderiales; family Burkholderiaceae; genus Burkholderia; species Burkholderia sp. AU16741. Next base: position 1,739,474 of record NZ_NKEZ01000003.1, on the reverse strand, counting down.
CGGCTTTGAGCCTGTCAGGTTGTAACTTAGATGTACTAAATCCGAAAGGAAGCGTGGGTGCGGCCGAAAAGGCGCTGATCGCGACGTCCACGTGGGCGATGCTGATCGTCGTCGTGCCCGTGATCCTGCTGACGCTAGGGTTCGCGTGGCGTTACCGCGCGTCGAACCGCAATGCCGCCTACGCGCCGAACTGGTCGCACTCGACCGCGATCGAGGTCGTGATCTGGACGGTACCGACGCTGATCATCCTGTTCCTCGGCGTGCTCACGTGGAAGACCACGCACGAGCTCGATCCGTACAAGCCGCTCGAATCGGCGGTGAAGCCGATCGACGTCGAGGTGGTCGCGCTCGACTGGAAGTGGCTGTTCATCTATCCGGAACTCGGCATCGCGTCGGTGAACCAGCTCGCGATTCCGGTCGGCACGCCGGTGAATTTCCGCATCACGTCGGATTCGGTGATGAATTCGTTCTTCATCCCGCAGCTCGGCGGCCAGGTCTACGCGATGGCCGGCATGCAGACGCGCCTGCACCTGATCGCCGACGAGCCCGGCAATTACGCGGGCACGTCTGCCAACTTCAGCGGCCGCGGCTTCTCCGACATGAAGTTCCGCACGCTCGCCGAGCCGCGCGAGCAGTTCGATGCTTGGGTGCGGAAGGTGAAGGCGTCGCCGGACCGGCTCGACGCGACCGTGTACGGCACCGTCGCGCAGCCGAGCGAGAAGGCGCCGGTGCGCTACTTCTCGTCGGTCGATCCGCGGCTCTTCCACAACATCATCGCGAAATACAACGATGGCCACGTCCTCGACCTGAAGGACGCCGCCTGCGGCACGAAGGGGTAACGCATGTTCGGCAAACTCACACTTTCGGCGATCCCGTTCGATCAGCCCATCATCATGGGGGCCGGCGCCTTCATGGGGCTGGTCGTGCTGGGCATTCTCGCCGCGCTGACGATCACCGGCCGCTGGAAATGGCTGTGGACGGAATGGCTGACCACGGTCGACCACAAGAGACTCGGCGTGATGTACATCATCGTCGCGCTGATCATGCTGCTGCGCGGCTTCGCCGACGCGATCATGATGCGCATGCAGCTCGCGCTCGCGTACAACGGGCCCGGCTACCTGCCGCCGCACCACTATGACCAGGTCTTCACGGCACACGGCGTGATCATGATCTTCTTCATGGCGATGGTGTTCATGGTCGGCCTGATGAACCTGATCGTGCCGCTGCAGATCGGCGCGCGCGACGTCGCGTTCCCGTTCATCAACTCGCTGTCGTTCTGGATGACGGCGGTCAGCGCGATCCTGATCAACGTGTCGCTCGTGATCGGCGAATTCGCGCAGACGGGCTGGCTCGCGTATCCGCCGCTGTCGGAGCTGCAGTTCAGTCCGGGGGTGGGGGTCGACTACTACCTGTGGGCGCTGCAGATCTCCGGCGTCGGCACGCTGCTGACCGGCGTGAACTTCTTCGTGACGATCGTCAAGATGCGCGCACCCGGCATGACGCTGATGAAGATGCCGGTGTTCACGTGGACGGCGCTCTGCACGAACGTGCTGATCATGGCGTCGTTCCCGATCCTGACCGCGACGCTCGCGCTGCTCGGCCTCGACCGTTACCTCGGCATGCACTTCTTCACGAACGACGCCGGCGGCAACGCGATGCTGTACCTGAACCTGATCTGGGCGTGGGGCCATCCGGAGGTGTACATCCTGATCCTGCCGGCGTTCGGGATCTTCTCGGAAGTCATCGCGACGTTCGCGAAGAAGCCGCTGTTCGGCTACAAGACGATGGTGTACGCGACCTGCGCGATCATGGTGCTGTCGTTCCTCGTGTGGCTGCATCACTTCTTCACGATGGGCTCGGGCGCGAACGTGAACGCGTTCTTCGGGATCATGACGATGATCATCGCGATTCCGACCGGCGTGAAGGTGTTCAACTGGCTGTTCACGATGTACCGCGGCCGGATCGAATTCACGACGCCCGTGCTGTGGACGATCGGCTTCATGGTCACGTTCACGCTCGGCGGCATGACCGGCGTGATGATGGCGATTCCCGGCGCGGACTTCGTGCTGCACAACAGCCTGTTCCTGATCGCGCACTTCCACAACGTGATCATCGGCGGCGTGCTGTTCGGCTATCTCGCGGGCTTCAACTACTGGTTCCCGAAAGCGTTCGGCTTCAAGCTGAACGAGACGCTCGGCAAGGCCGCGTTCTGGTTCTGGCAGATCGGCTTCTACGTCGCGTTCGTGCCGCTCTACGTGCTCGGCTTCATGGGCATGACGCGCCGCCTGAACCACTACGACAACCCGGCCTGGCATCCGTGGCTGCTGGTCGCCGCGTTCGGCGCCGTGCTGATCGCGATCGGCATCGCGTGCCAGCTGCTGCAGCTGGTGGTCAGCATCCGCAACCGCCATCTGCCCGAGTACCGCGACACGACGGGCGACCCGTGGGGCGGCCGCACGCTGGAGTGGGCGACGTCGTCGCCGCCGGCCGACTACAACTTCGCAGTGATCCCGCAGGTGCGCACGCTCGATGCGTATGCGGACATGAAGGCGCGCGGCGAAGGCCGGCCGAATCCGGCAGCGATTCGCGACATCCACATGCCGTCGAATACCTGTGCGGGCCTCGTGATCGCCGTCTTCAGCCTGGTGCTCGGCTTCGCGCTGGTGTGGCACATCTGGTGGATGGCGATCGGCGGGCTCGTCGGGATCATCGCGACGCTCGTGATCTACAGCTCGCGCGATAACGACGGCTATTACATCCCCGCGTCGACGGTGCGCAAGACCGAAGACAAGCAGCCGACGAAGCGCACGGCCGCGCGCGTCGACGGCGTGGAACTGGAGGCCAACTGATGTTGCAGAAAACCTTGAGCGCGACCCTGCTCGAACACGACGACCATCCGCCGTCGCATTCGGTGTTCGGTTTCTGGCTGTACCTGATGACCGACTGCGTGATCTTCGCGGCGCTGTTCGCGACGTTCGCGGTGCTCGGCCACCAGTACGCGGGCGGGCAGACCGCGAAAGAGCTGTTCGACATTCCGGGCGTCGCGGTGGAAACCGCCGCGCTGCTGCTGTCGAGCATCACGTACGGTTTCGCGATGCTCGCGGCGTACCAGCAGCGGCGCGGTGCGCTGCTCGCGTGGCTCGCGGTGACGTTCGTGCTCGGCGCGGCGTTTCTCGCGATGGAACTGCGCGAGTTCTCGCACCTGATCGCGGAAGGCGCGGGCCCGCAGCGCAGCGCGTTCCTGTCGGCGTTCTTCACGCTGGTCGGCACGCACGGGCTGCACGTGACGGCAGGCCTGTTGTGGATGATCGTGCTGGCCGCGCAGATCGTGTTGCGCGGCGGCGACCTGACCGATCGCGACCTGCGACGCCTGACGTGCCTGAGCCTGTTCTGGCACTTCCTCGATATCGTGTGGATCTGCGTGTTTTCCTTTGTCTATCTCGCGAGCGTGATCTAAATGGCCCATTCGCATTCGTCTCAACTCGAAGAAGGGCACGGCAGTGTCGGCGGCTACGTCGCCGGTTTCATCCTGTCGGTGCTGCTCACGGCCGCGTCGTTCGGCCTCGTGATGGGCGGCGTGCTGTCGCCGCATGCTTCGCTGATCGGGCTCGCCGTGCTCGCGTTCGTGCAGATCGTCGTGCACCTCGTGTACTTCCTGCACATGAACGGCTCGTCGGGCCAGCGCTGGAACGTGATGGCGTTCAGCTATACGGTGCTGACCGCCGCGATCCTGATCGTCGGCACGCTGTGGGTGATGCACAACGTGAGCATGAACATGATGTCGCGTTGAGCGGCGGCGCGGCGCAGCGGGGTCACCTCGCTGCGCGCTCATGAAGAAAAGGCGGCACGTGCCGCCTTTTCGTTTTTTCCCGCTGCTGCGTTGTGCAGGGCGGTGCGGTCAGTGCCGCGCGCCGGCGTCCGCCGTCAGCGCATGCGTGCAGTCGGCGCGGTACTCGGCGGCGAGCCGATGCTTCGCGCCGTCGAGATCGTCGGGGTAGTACGGGCTGGCATGGGCGGGATCGTAGCCGACCTGTTCGAGTTCGGTCAGCTCGCGCACGAGGTCCGCACGCGTGACGTCTCGGCCTGTGTGCACGAACGGGTACGCATTGCATTCCTGCGGGGTGAGGTGCGGCCCCGCGAATGCGGCGGTGCTCGCGCATGCGAGCAGCATGCAGGCGACGGTGGTCGACAGTTTCATCCGATAACTCCTGGTTTCGCGGCCCGATGCCGCATGACGTCAGCGTAGGCGGCCGCGGCCGCGGCGCGGCCGACGCACGGATGAAACATGTTTCACAGGGGCGTGCCGCGACGCGGGATGAAGCTATTTTCATCTGGCGCCGCGCGGCGATCGCAGCGCCTACGATAGTGGCGGGCGCATCGTGCGCGCCCGTCTTGACGTTCATTGCGAGGGCAACGATGCGAGTACTGACGGTCGAGGACGATGCGGTGACCGCGAACGAAATCGTCGGCGAGCTGACCGCACGCGGCTTCGAGGTCGACTGGATCGACAACGGCCGCGAAGGGATGATGCGTGCGATGAGCGCATCGTACGACGCGATCACGCTCGACCGGATGCTGCCGGGGGCGGACGGTCTCGCGATCGTGACCGCGATGCGCACGGTCGGCATCGATACGCCGGTGCTGATGCTGAGCGCGCTCGGCGACGTCGACGAGCGCATTCGCGGCCTGCGTGCGGGCGGCGACGATTACCTGACGAAGCCGTTCGATTCCGGCGAACTGAGCGCGCGCATCGAAGTGCTGCTGCGCCGCCGGCAGGCATCGGGCGTGCCGCAGCAGACGCTGCTGAAGGTCGGCGCGCTCGAGCTCGACCTCATTTCGCGCTGCGCGCGCCGCGGCGCCGACGAGATTCCGCTGCTGCCGACCGAGTTCCGCGTGCTCGAATTCATGATGCGCAACGCAGGACAGACGATCACGCGCACGATGCTGTTCGAGGCCGTGTGGGGCTATCACTTCGATCCCGGCACCAACCTGATCGACGTTCACATGGGACGGCTGCGCAGGAAGATCGATCCGCCCGGCGCGAACCCGATGATCCAGACGGTGCGCGGGTCGGGCTACATGCTCGCTTGACGGAGGCACGGATGGACGCGGCCCGTGCGGCGAACTTCACGCGCCGCTGGCATACGACGACGTTTCGCTGGCTGTGCGCGTACGCGGCGATCTTCTCGGTGTCGCTGCTGTTGCTCGCGGGCGTGATCAGCGTGGCCGCGACGCACGCGATGACACGCGACACCGACGAAGTGCTCGCGTGGCAACTGATCTATTTCGATTCGATTCCCGATGCCGAGCTGCCGCTCGCGATCCATCGGCGGCTCGAGCACGAGCACATGCATACGAATTTCTACGGGCTGTTCGATGCGGGCGGCCGTCGCGTGGCCGGCGACATCGCGACGCCGCCCGCGTTGCGTGCCGATCGCCACGGTCAGACGCTGAACCGCACGCTCGCGCCGCTCGACGGCCAATCGTCGCCGATCACGCGCGCGATGGCCGTGCACCGCGACAACGGGATGACGCTGGTCGTCGCGCGCGATCTGTCGCACTTCATCCAGATCCGCGACGTCGCGATTCGCGGGCTCGTGATCGGCGGCGTGATGATCCTGATCGCGGGCGTCGCGGGCGGCAGCATGCTCGGCATGCGGCAGATGCGCCGCGTCGCCGAGATCCGGCGCGTCACGCGGCAGATCGCCGAGGGTGATCTCGGCAAGCGGTTGCCGGTCGGCCGCTACGACGAGCTTGATCTGCTCGCGCATCTCGTGAACCACATGCTCGACGAAGTCGAGCGGCTGATGGGCGAGGTGCGCCATGCCTGCGACGGGATCGCGCACGACCTGCGCACGCCGCTCGCACGCGTGCATCGGATGCTGGCGCGGCTGGCCGACCAGCCGTTCTGCGCACACGAACCCGCGTCGGCGGCGCTGCTGGCGTCGGCGCGCGACGAGACCGACCGGCTGCTCGAACGTTTTCGCGCGATGCTGCGCATCTCCGAGATCGGCACGCTGAGCCGGCGCGGCGGTTTCGCCGCGGTCGACGTCGCGGCCCTGCTGCGCGACGTGTGCGAGCTTTACGAGCCGCTGGCCGAGGCGGTCGACGTGTCGTTCGAACTCGATGCGGCCGCGGTCGACGGCATTCATGGCGACCGCGCGTTGCTGTTCGAGGCGTTCAGCAATCTCGCGGACAACGCGATCAAGTTCACGCCGCCCGGCGGCCGCGTGCGCGTCGTGCTCCAGACGGCGTCGCATGGCCCGCTCGTCCGGTTCGAGGACACCGGGCCCGGCATCCCGCCCGGCGAGCGCAATGCGGTGCTCGAGCGCTTCTATCGCGGCGAGCGCACGCGTCACGTGAACGGCTCGGGGCTCGGGTTGAGCATCGTGTCGGCGGTGATGCGCGTGCACGATTTCGCGCTGCGGATCGGCGATGCGCAGCCGGCCGGTGCGGCGATCACGGTCGAATGCTGGCCGCGTTCGCTCGCGTGACGGAGGAGGCCGAGCGATGCGCATCCTGCTGATCGCGCCGCCGACGCCGGACGCGTCGCGGCTCGACAAGGCGTTTCGGGAAAGCATGCACGGCGTCGAGCGCGTCGACGAATGGCGCGACGGCTGTTTCGCGGCGACGCAGGACCGGTTCGACGCGATCGTGATCGTCGCGACCGAGGGCGCGTCCGCGCCGGCGATTCTCGACGAATTGCCGCGACTCGCCGCGTCGGCCGGCAGCGCGACGATTGCCGCGATCGTCGCCGGCACCACCTCCGCCGAGCGTGCGCGGATACTGAACGCAGGCTGCGACATCTGCCTGGCCCATCCGTGCTCGTTCGTCGAATTGCACGAGCGGCTGCGCGCGCTGTGGCGTCGCGCGGGCGTCGTCGCGATGCGGGAATCGATCCGGCTCGACACGGCGACGCGCGCCCTCGACGAGCGCGGCCGGCGGCTCGCGCTCAGCGCACGGGAATTTCGCGTGGTCGAATGCCTGCTGCGCGAAGCGGGGCGGCCGGTTGGGCGTGACGCCGTGCTCCGCTATGCGTGGGGCGATGCGGACATCGAACCCGAAACGGTCAATGCGCTCGTCGTACGATTGCGGCGCAAGCTGGCCGCGCATGCGTTTTCCGCGCGGATCGAAACGGTTGCGCGATTCGGCTTCCGGTTCGACACGGGCGCCGCGCCGCTTGACGCGGGCCGCGGCACGGGATGAAAGGCGTTTCGAGAAAGGAGGGGCCGGGCGCGGGGGCGCAGGGGCGCCGATTGTTACAAGACGTTAGCGCGGGCTTCCCGTTGCGATGCCGCGCATCAGTTCTTACAAACTTGAAATATGCGGGGCGGTCGCTTGCCGCTATAGTCCAATCACACATGACACAACCAGAAGAGGAATCCATGAAGACTTTGCGTGTTGCCTCGCTCTTGACCGGTATGACGGCCTTGCTCGTGTCGGGCGCAGCAATGGCGGGAGTCAATGTCGGGATCAACGTCGGCGTGCCGGCGCCGGTCTACGTCGCGCCCGCGCCCGTGTATGCGCCTCCGCCTCCGCCGGTCGTCTACCAGCCGGCGCCTGTCTACGCACCGGCGCCCGTGTATGGGCCGGCGCCGGCGATCGTGATCGGCTGGCACGGCGACCGCTACTGGGACGGCCGCCGCTACTGGGGCCGCGACGAGTGGTATCGCCACCATGGTCGCGGCTGGGGCGATCGCGGTCACTGGGACCACGGCCGCCACAACGGCTGGCGCTGATCCACCGGCCGCGCGTGCTCGCCGCGCGCGATAACTGCTCGTGAGGAAACCGCCCGCGTGGCGGTTTTCTTTTGGCTCGACGGGTTGAATGGGTAGAATCGCTCCACGTTACTACCCTCATTCGACCACAGGGCCTCTATGACGAAGGGTTCGCCCCGGGCCGCCGCCGCGCGCGCCCGCCTCGGCGCGCTGCGGGCCGCCGGCCGCGTGGCCGCGGTGCTGGCGCTGCACGCGGCGCCGGCCGCGCACGCGGCCTACGCCATTGCGCAGTACGGCGAGCCGAAGTATCCGCCGGGCTTCAAGCATTTCGACTACGTGAATTCCGACGCGCCGAAGGGCGGCACGCTCGTGCTCGCGAATCCGAACCGGCTGACGTCGTTCGACAAGTTCAACCCGTTCACGATGCGCGGCAACCCCGCGCCCGGCATCGACATGCTGTTCGAGAGCCTCGCGACCGGCAGCTCCGACGAACCGGCGTCCGCATACGGGCTGCTGGCCGACGACATCGACGTCGCGCCGGACCGCCGTTCGGTCACGTTCCACCTGAATCCGCGCGCGCGCTTCTCGAACGGCGATCGCGTCACGGCCGACGACGTCAAGTTTTCGTTCGACACGTTGAAGAGCAAGCAGGCCGCACCGCAGTTCGGCGCGTACTTCGCCGAAATCACGAAGGCCGTGGTGGTCGATCCCGCGACCGTGCGCTTCGAATTCCACAGCGCGAACCGCGAGTTGCCGCTGATCGCCGGCGGCGTGCCGGTGTTCTCGCGCAAGTGGGGATTGCGCGCGGACGGCTCGCGCATCCCGTTCGACCAGCTCGCGTTCGAGCAGCCGATCGGCAGCGGCCCGTACGTGATCGACCATTACGACAACGGCCGCACGATCACCTACCGGCGCAACCCCGCGTACTGGGGCGCCGACCTGCCGGTGCGGATCGGCACCAACAATTTCGAACGGATCGTCTACAAGCTGTACGGCGACGGCGTCGCGCGGCTCGAAGCGTTCAAGGCCGGCGAATACGACGTGCTCGTCGAGTACATCGCGCGCAACTGGACGCGGCGCGACGTCGGCAAGCGGTTCGACAGCGGCGAGCTCGTCAAGCGCGAATTCCGCCAGCATAACGGCGCCGGCATGCAAGGCTTCTTCATGAACCTGCGCCGACCGCTGTTCCGGGACGTGCGCGTGCGTCAGGCGCTCGACCTCGCGTTCGACTTCGAATGGCTGAACCGCCAGTTGTTCTACGGCGCCTACACGCGCCTCAACAGTTATTTCGCCGACACCGACCTGCAGGCGACCGGTACGCCGGGCGCGGGCGAGCTGAAGCTGCTGGAGCCGCTGCGTGCGCAGCTCGATCCTGCGGTGTTCGGCCCGATGGTCACGCAGCCGAGCACGAATCCGCCGGGCTCGCTGCGCGCGAATCTGCTGAAGGCGCGCGCGCTGCTCGCGCAGGCCGGCTGGACCTATCGCGATGGTGCGCTGCGCAACGCGAAGGGCGAGCCGTTCACGTTCGAGATCCTCGACGATTCGGGCGCCGCGATGGAAGGGATCGTGACGGCCTACCAGCGCAATCTCGCGAAGCTCGGCATCGACGCACGCTTTCGCACGGCGGATTTCGCGCTGCTGCAGAAGCGCCTCGACGCGTTCGACTACGACATGACGACGATCCGCCTGCCGGGCGTGCAGGTGCCGGGCTCCGAGCAGTATTCGCGTTACGCGAGCAAGTTCGCCGACGAGCCGGGTTCCGACAACGTCATCGGATTGAAATCGCCGGCCGTCGACGCGTTGCTGCACGCGCTCGGCGCCGCGCAGACGCGCGAGGAACTGCTCGATGCGACGCACGCGCTCGACCGCGTGCTGATGCACGGCTACTACGCGGTGCCGCAGTGGTACAGCACGACGCACCGGATCGCGTACCGGCACACGCTGGCCTATCCGCGGACGCTGCCGCTGTACTATTCGGCCGAGGGCTGGGTCGTGTCGACCTGGTGGGCGAAGCCCGATCACTGAGCCGCGCCGGCCCCTCATCCAACCCGCCACCGATCACGAGTCGACGCCCTATGTGGAGCTACATCCTCAAACGCCTGCTGTTGATGATCCCGACGCTCGTCGGCGTGCTGACGCTCACGTTCGCGGTGATCCAGTTCGTGCCGGGCGGCCCGGTCGAGCAGGCCGTGCAGGAGTTGCGCAAGGGCGCGACGGAGCAGGGCGCGACGCCGTTCGGGATGCGCGCGCACACCGGCGTCGACGCGCAGCAGCTCGCGCAGCTCAAGGCGCTGTACGGTTTCGACAAGCCGCCGCTCGAACGCTACTGGCTGATGCTCGAGCGCTTCGCGCGCTTCGATCTCGGCGAAAGCTACTTTCGCCACCAGAGCGTGTGGTCGCTCGTCGTGCAGAAGCTGCCCGTGTCGATCAGCATCGGGCTGTGGACGTTCTTCCTCACGTATCTGATCTCGGTGCCGCTCGGCATCGCGAAGGCCGTGCGCAACGGTTCGCCGTTCGACGTCGCGACGAGCCTCGTCGTGCTGGTCGGCTATGCGATTCCCGGTTTCGTGCTCGGCGTGCTGCTGCTCGTGCTGTTCGGCGGCGGCTCGTTCTGGCAGCTCTTTCCGCTGCGCGGCCTCACGTCGGACAACTTCGCGCAGTTGTCGCTCGTCGGCAAGGTGCTCGACTATCTGTGGCACATCGCGCTGCCGATCACCGCGTCGGTCGTCGGCAGCTTCGCGGTCGTCACGATGCTCACGAAGAACGCGTTCCTCGACCAGATCCGCCGGCAATACGTGCTGACCGCGCGCGCGAAGGGGCTCTCCGAGCGCAGCGTGCTGTGGAAGCACGTGTTCCGCAATGCGATGCTGCCGCTGATCGTCGGCTTCCCGGCCGCGTTCATCGGCGCGTTCTTCACCGGCAGCCTGCTGATCGAGACGCTGTTCTCGCTCGACGGGCTCGGGCTGCTGTCGTACGAATCGGTCGTGCGGCGCGACTACCCGGTCGTGCTCGGCACGCTGTACCTGTTCACGCTGATCGGGCTCGCGACCAAGCTGATTTCCGATCTTTGCTATGTGTGGGTCGATCCGCGCATTCAATTCGACAACCTGGAGCGCTGACATGAAACGAGCCATTCGCATGCCCGGCGCCAGCGGGCGAGGCGCGCGATGAACCGGGCCGTCGCATCCCCCCGCATCGACGCGGCGCGCGCGCGCGTGTCGCCGTCGCCGGCCCGCCGCGTGTGGCAGCGCTTCAGGCGGCAGCGCCTCGGTTACTGGAGCTTCGTGATCTTCGTCGTCGTCTTCGCCGCGAGCCTCGCGGCGCCGCTGTGGTCGAACGACAAGCCGCTCGTCGTGCGCTACGACGGCCAGACCTATTTCCCGATGTTCCATGCGTACCCGGAGACGACCTTCGGCGGCGATTTCCCGACGTCGGCCGACTATCTCGATCCGTATGTGCGCAAGCGGCTCGAGGCGCCCGGCAACTTCGTCGTCTATCCGCCGAACCGCTATTACTACGACACGCTGAACTACTTCTCGAACGTGCCGAACCCGGCGCCGCCGTCGCGCGAGAACTGGCTCGGCACCGACGCGCAGGGCCGCGACCTGCTCGCGCGGCTCGTGTACGGGTTCCGCATCTCGGTCGAGTTCGGGCTGATCCTGACCGTGATCGGCACGCTGCTCGGGATCGCCGCAGGCGCGGTGCAAGGCTTTTTCGGCGGGCGCATCGACATCGTCGGGCAGCGACTGATCGAGATCTGGAGTTCGCTGCCCGAGCTGTACCTGCTGATCATCTTCGCGTCGATCTTCGAGCCGAGCTTCCTGCTGCTGATCGTGCTGCTGTCGCTGTTCGGGTGGATCGGGCTCGCCGACTACGTGCGTGCCGAGTTCCTGCGCAACCGCACGCAGGATTACGTGCGCGCGGCCCGCGCGATGGGGCTGACGAACTGGCAGATCATCTGGCGCCACGTGCTGCCGAACAGCCTCACGCCGGTGATCACGTTCCTGCCGTTCCGGATGAGCGGCTCGATCCTCGCGCTCACCAGCCTCGATTTCCTCGGGCTCGGCGTGCCGCCGCCGACGCCGAGTCTCGGCGAGCTGCTCGCGCAGGGCAAGGGCAACCTCGACGCGTGGTGGATCTCGCTGTCGACGTTCGGCGTGCTGGTCGCGACGCTGCTGCTGCTGACCTTCATGGGCGATGCGTTGCGCAACGCGCTCGACACGCGGATCGCCGATTCGGTGCGCGCGGCCGGAGGCCAGCGATGAGCGACGCCATCGTATCGAAGGCGGACGAGCCGCTGCTGTCGCTCGAGCATCTGCACGTGCGTTTCGGCGACACGGTCGCGGTGGACGACGTGACGCTCGCGATCGGGCGCGGCGAGCGGGTCGCGCTCGTCGGCGAGTCGGGGTCGGGCAAGAGCGTGACCGCGCTGTCGATCCTGCGGTTGCTGCGCGACGCCGAAGTAAGCGGCGCGATCCGCTTCGCGGGCCAGGATCTGGCGGCCAAGAGCGAGCGCGAGATGCGCGGGCTGCGCGGCTCGGACATCGCGATGATCTTCCAGGAGCCGATGACGGCGCTCAACCCGCTGTATACGATCGGCGTGCAGATCGGCGAGACGATCGTGCTGCACGACGGCGTGTCGGCCGTCGAGGCGCGCAAGCGGGCGATCGCGTTGCTCGCGCGCACCGGCATCGCGGAGCCCGAGAAACGCGTCGACAGCTACCCGCACCAGTTGTCGGGCGGCCAGCGGCAGCGCGCGATGATCGCGATGGCGCTCGCGTGCCGGCCGCGCCTGCTGCTCGCCGACGAGCCGACCACCGCGCTCGACGTGACGATCCGCGCGCAGATCGTCGACCTGCTGCTGGCGCTGCAGCGCGAGGAGGCGGAAAAGCGCGGGATGGCGATCCTGCTGATCACGCACGACCTGAATCTCGTGCGGCACTTCGCGCAGCGCGTCGCGGTGATGGAGCATGGCCGGCTCGTCGAGAGCGGGCCGGTCGAGCGGATCTTCGCGGCGCCCGAGCATCCGTATACGCAGCGGCTGCTGAACAGCCGGCCGCAGCGCGCGGTCACGCCGGTGATGCCGATCGCGCCGGTCGTGCTCGACGCGCGCCACGTCAGCGTGCAGTTCGCGCGCAAGCGGCCGGGCTTCGCGGGCTGGTTCGGCACGGTGCCGGTGACGGCCGTGGCCGACGTGTCGGTGTCGGTGCGGCAGGGCGAAACGCTCGGCATCGTCGGCGAATCGGGATCGGGGAAATCCACGCTCGCGATGGCGCTGCTCGGGCTGCAGAAGACGGCCGGCGGCGAGATCGAATTCCAGGGACGTGCGCTGTCGACCTATCGCGGCCGCGAACAGGCCGCGTTGCGCTCGAACATGCAGGTGGTCTTTCAGGATCCGTTCAGCTCGCTTTCGCCGCGTCACACGATCGAGCGGATCGTGGGCGAGGGGCTCGAGCTGCATCGCCCGGACATGACGCCCGACGCGCGCCGCGCGAAGTCGCTCGCGGTGCTGCGCGAAGTCGGCCTCGACCGCACGGTGCTGCACCGTTATCCGCACGAATTCTCGGGCGGCCAGCGCCAGCGGATCGCGATCGCGCGGGCGCTGGTGCTGGAGCCCCGCATCCTGATCCTCGACGAGCCGACGTCCGCGCTCGACGTGTCGATCCAGCAGCAGGTGCTGAAGCTGCTTGCGAATTTGCAACAGAAATACAACCTGGGCTACGTGTTCATCAGCCACGACCTGGAGGTGATCGGCGCGATGGCGCACCGCGTCGCGGTGATGCAGGACGGCGCCGTCGTCGAGTCGGGGGAGGTCGCCGACATCTTCGGCAGACCGTCACATCCTTACACACAAAAGCTGTTGAAAGCCGTCTGGAAAGCGTGATAGGGGTCCAATGGTCTGACCATCTCGATTGTATTTATTAATTTGTTTTGACAAACGATTACGCGCTGGCTAGTATCGACCGAAATTTTCCGCCAATCAGCTGATTTTTAAGCACATTCCATCGACCAATGCAGCATCGATCCCTGACCCAGGCATGCGCGCGCACCATCGCCGGGCTGTTCATCGGCGCCCTGTTCGCAGCAGCACCCGGCGCGTTCGCCGACGAAGTCAGCAGTTTTAACCAGAATGTCACCAATTCGACTCAGTTCGGGTCGGGTTCCTCCCTCCAGCAGACCAGCGCGCAGCCGTCGAGCGGCGGCGCGAAGTCGTTCCTTGCCGGCATGGCGGGCAAGGCAGGCGACGTGGTCGTCGGCGCGCTGAACATGATCGGCGTGCGGTATCGCTGGGGCGGCAACTCGCCGGATTCGGGCCTCGACTGCAGCGGCTTCGTGCGCTACGTGTTCCAGGACACGCTCGGCATGTCGCTGCCGCGTCGCGCGGAAGAGATGAGCCGCGTCGGCGAGAAAGTGAGCATGAGCAACCTGAAGCCGGGCGATCTCGTGTTCTTCAACACGATGCGCCGCACGTTCTCGCACGTCGGCATCTACATCGGCGACAACAAGTTCGTGCATTCGCCGTCGACGGGCAGCACCGTCCGCGTCGACGATCTCGACAGCGGCTACTGGGAAAAGCGTTTCACCGGCGCGCGCCGGATCGAATCGGAATTCCCGCCGATGAAGCCGGAAGACCTGCGCCGCGTGCGCGCGACGATCGGCGACGATTCGGCGAACGGCAACAACTGACGTTTGCCGGTCGATCAGGCCGGACGATAAAAAACCCTGTCACCGAAAGGCGGCAGGGTTTTTTGCTTTTGGAGCGGCGCCAAAGGCGAGGCGGAAGTCGTTCCGTCGGCCGCCGGGCGGCGGCCCGTGGCGCGGCCTCCCGCCCGTCGCGGCTTACGCGGCGGCCGTCACGCCGCGCGCCGCCGCGAGCTTGCGCTGCAGTTCCGGCATGATGCGCGCGACCGCTTCCTCGCCCGCGAGGATCGCCGCGTTGCGCTGGTTGAAGTCGCTGCCGCCCATCGCCGCGAGGTTCGGGCGAATCACGACGTCCGCGTACTTGGCGAGCTCGTAGGTCTTGATCGTCTGGCCCATGATCGTGAAGGTCTGCAGCAGCATCTCGATCGGGTTGTTGGTCGCCGCGCCGTCCGGCCTGGCCGAGATGTCGACCGCGATCACGAAGCTCGCGCCCATCTTGCGCGCAAACGACGCCGGCACCGGGCTCACCAGGCCGCCGTCCACATATTCGCGCGTGCCGATCTTCACCGGCTCGAACACCGACGGCACGCTGCACGACGCGCGCACCGCGAGCCCCGTGTTGCCTTGCTGGAACAGGATCGGCTGGCCGCTTTGCAGGTCCGTCGCGACGATGCCGAGCGGCTTCGCCATCTTCTCGATCGGCCGGTTGTTGAGCGTCTTGTTCAGGAAGTTCTGCAGCGCGACGCCTTGCAGCAGGCCGCGCGAGCGGAACGGCAGCGCCCAGTCGCTGATCGCCGCCTCGTCCATGTCGAGGGCGATCCTGTTGATCTGCAGCGCGTTCATGCCCGACGCGTAGAGCGCGCCAACCACCGAGCCTGCGCTCGTCCCGGCGACGATCTCGATCGGAATGCCGCGCGCCTCGAGCGCCTTCAGCACGCCGATGTGCGAGAAGCCGCGCGCGGCGCCGCCGCCGAGCGCGACGCCGATCTTGACGGGCTTCTCCTGCGGCAGGGCCGTGCCGGGACGGGACTTGTCGCCGAAGGAGGTGCAGGCGGCGAGGCTGGCGGACGCGCACGCGATCGTGAAGTGGCGGCGCGACAGGCGAGGGGACGACATCGATGGTTCTCCGGCGGCTTGGCGGCGGGTCACACGGCCCGCGCGGCTGCGATGGTTTCCGAGGGCGCGCGGTGGGTTCCGCGCGGCCGGCGCCGCACCGGCTGGCGGCCGCGGCGCGCACATCATAAAGCAAGCGGTGCGCTTGGCGCGATGTCCGGCGCGAGTATAATTCCGGCTTCTTTCCCGTTCCGGGCGTCGCCGGCTCCGTTGCTGTCCGGGCTGCCGTCGTCCCGCGTCGAATCATTCATGCGCCCCAGGCGTTCGAGTTACCGTTTATGACCCGTCCTGTCCGTACCCGCTTCGCGCCGAGTCCCACCGGCTTCATCCACCTCGGCAACATCCGCTCCGCACTGTATCCGTGGGCGTTCGCCCGCAAGATGAAAGGCACGTTCGTGCTGCGCATCGAGGATACCGACGTCGAGCGCTCGTCGCAGGAAGCGGTCGATGCGATCCTCGAAGGGATGCAATGGCTCGGGCTGGATTTCGACGAAGGCCCGATCTACCAGATGCAGCGGATGGACCGCTATCGCGAAGTGCTCGCGCAGATGCTCGAGAAGGGCCTCGCATACCCGTGCTACATGTCGGCCGAGGAACTCGACGCGTTGCGCGAACGCCAGCGCGAAGCCGGCCTGAAGCCGCGCTACGACGGCACGTGGCGCCCGGAGCCCGGCAAGGTGCTGCCGGAGCCGCCGGCCGGCGTGAAGCCGGTGCTGCGTTTCCGCAATCCGCTGACGGGCACGGTCGTGTGGGACGACGCGGTGAAGGGGCGTGTCGAGATCTCGAACGAGGAGCTCGACGACCTCGTGATCGCGCGCCCGGACGGCACGCCGATCTACAACTTCTGCGTGGTGGTGGACGACATGGACATGGGCATCACGCACGTGATCCGCGGCGACGACCACGTGAACAACACGCCGCGCCAGATCAACATCCTGAACGCACTCGGCGGCGAGCCGCCCGTCTATGCGCACCTGCCGACCGTGCTGAACGAGCAGGGCGAGAAGATGAGCAAGCGGCATGGCGCGATGAGCGTGATGGCGTACCGCGACGCGGGCTTCCTGCCGGAGGCCGTCGTCAATTATCTCGCGCGCCTCGGCTGGTCGCACGGCGACGCCGAGATCTTCTCGCGCGAGCAGTTCGTCGAATGGTTCGACCTCGAGCATCTCGGCAAGTCGCCGGCGCAGTACGACCACAGCAAGCTGAGCTGGCTGAACGCGCATTACATCAAGGAAGCCGACAACGCGCGCCTCGCGGCGCTCGCGAAACCGTTCCTCGATGCGCTCGGCATCGACGACGCGGCGATCGCGACGGGCCCCGCGCTCGACGCGGTGGTCGGCCTGATGAAGGATCGTGCGACGACGGTCAAGGAGATCGCGGAAGGCGCAGCGATGTTCTACCGTGTGCCGGCGCCCGACGCCGATGCGCTCGCGCAGCACGTGACCGATGCGGTGCGGCCGGCGCTGGCCGATCTCGTCGCCGCGCTGAAGGCGGCCGACTGGACGAAGGAGGCGGTGTCCGCGGCGTTGAAGGCGACGCTCGCCACGCACAAGCTGAAGATGCCGCAGCTCGCGATGCCGGTGCGTCTGCTGGTGGCGGGCACGACGCACACGCCGTCGATCGATGCGGTGCTCGTGCTGTTCGGTCGCGACGTCGTGGTATCGCGTATCGAGGCCGCGCTGGCCTGACGTATGGGCGAGAGCGAAGCCGCCGCGCATGAGCGCGCGGCGGCTTCGCAAAAAATTTCGCGCGAATCGTAAAAAGGGTATTTACAAGTTCGAAATCGGTCCATATAATCTCATTTCTGTTCTGCAAGGGGGTATAGCTCAGCTGGGAGAGCGCTTGCATGGCATGCAAGAGGTCAGCGGTTCGATCCCGCTTACCTCCACCAACAGAACAAGCTGGATTGATTTGCGAAGCAGCGGTAGTAATAAATGCTTCACAAAATGATTCAAAGCAGTTAGAATTTCGGCCTTCGCTGTTGACTGAAAGTAAATAGCGAAAGTCAGACAAATCTGAAAAGATTTTGTCCCCTTCGTCTAGAGGCCTAGGACATCACCCTTTCACGGTGAGTACAGGGGTTCGAATCCCCTAGGGGACGCCAAATTCAGCGGCGTTTCGTAGAAGTGTCGCAAGGCTTGCAGGAACGTAACCGACGTCCTGCAGGTTGGGTAAGAAAGCTGGAGCGGTAGTTCAGTCGGTTAGAATACCGGCCTGTCACGCCGGGGGTCGCGGGTTCGAGTCCCGTCCGCTCCGCCAGAACGAAGCCCGTTCAAGACGTTTTTGAGCGGGCTTTTGTATTAAAGATGTAAGCAGTGTGTTGTCCCCTTCGTCTAGAGGCCTAGGACATCACCCTTTCACGGTGAGTACAGGGGTTCGAATCCCCTAGGGGACGCCAGATTCAGCGGCGTTTCGTAGAAGTGTCACAACGCGTGCGGGAACGTGACGAGATCCTGTAGGCGGTGGTGCAGAAAGCTGGAGCGGTAGTTCAGTTGGTTAGAATACCGGCCTGTCACGCCGGGGGTCGCGGGTTCGAGCCCCGTCCGCTCCGCCAGAACGAAGCCCGTTCAAAAAACGTTTTTGAACGGGCTTTCTCGTTAAGGATGTAAGCAGTACGTTGTCCCCTTCGTCTAGAGGCCTAGGACATCACCCTTTCACGGTGAGTACAGGGGTTCGAATCCCCTAGGGGACGCCAGATTTCGGCGTCGTTCGAACAAACGACGCGCCGGCAGGAAGTAACCGACGCCTGCCAGGCAAGCAGCAAGACTGGAGCGGTAGTTCAGTCGGTTAGAATACCGGCCTGTCACGCCGGGGGTCGCGGGTTCGAGTCCCGTCCGCTCCGCCAGAAAATGAAGAAGCCCGCCGCGTGCGGGCTTTTTCATTTGCGTCGTTGGTGACGCCTTCCGCTTACGCCTATCCCGCGTGCCGCATCGCGCGCCGCGCCCCTACGAGAAATTCGCGATTGCATCCGCACGCGACTGCGCTATCGTGGCGGGATGCGTTTCCGACTCCTGCGCGATGCTCGATCCGACCGACCTGCGACTCCTGTATCAGCTCCGCCCCGCGGAGCCCGCCGATTTTCCGTATGCCGAAGCGCTCACGCACGGCAACATGGGCGGCTACTACAAGCGCCACGGGCTCGTGTGGCGCAGCGACCTGTTCTATGCGAGCTGGCGCGAATCGGAGAACTTCATCCTCGAAGCCGACGGCGAGCGCATCGGCGTGCTGCGCGTGACCGAGGAGGGCGATTCGCTGCATATCCGCGACGTGCAGATCGCGGCTGGCCATCGCGGGCAAGGCGCCGGCACCTACATGCTCGAGATGTCGCATCGGTGGGCGCGTGCGCGCGGGCTGCATGAACTGCAGTTGCGCGTGTTCGTCGACAATCCTGCCGCGCATCTGTACCTGCGCATGGGCTACCGGGTTACCGGGCCGCGGCTTGCGCAACTCGGCTCGATCCGTCATATGGTGCGGCCGGTCTGACGGTCCGGCGCGCCGGACCGCGCGATCAGCGGGCCGCGTCGATTGCGCCGCCGTCGTCCGGTGTTTCGTTTTCCGCGACGTCGCCTTCCGGGCCTCGATGCTCGTAGCCGCGCAGCATGAACGCGCGCGGGCTTTCGCCGAATGCGCGGCGGAACATGGCCGAGAACGCGCTCTGGCTCTGATAGCCGAGTTCGCGCGCGATGTGCGACAACGGGCGCCCCTGGTTCAGCAGCGGGATCGCCCGCGCGAGCAGCGCCTGCTGGCGCCACTGCGAAAAGCTCACGCCCAGTTCCTGCTTGAAGAGCCGGGAGATCGTGCGCGTGCTCGCGCCGACCTCGCTCGCCCAGTGTTCGAGCGACTCCGCATGCGCGGGCTGCGCGAGTACCGATTCGCACAGCAGGCGCAGCCGTTTTTCGTCCGGCATCGGCACCGCGAGCGGCAACGGTTCGGCATGACTCAGCTCGTCGAGCACGAGCCCGCACAGCAGGCGCTCGCGCGCGGCGCTCAGGTCGCGCGCGTCGAGTGCGACGATCAGCTCGCGCAGCAGTCCCGTCACCTCGACGACGCGGCATGCGTCGAGCCCGTCCGGCACGATCGACTCGTCGATATACAGCGTGCGCAAATAGGCCTCTTCGACGATCACGACTTCGTGCGTCACGTGCGGCGGCACCCAGATCGCGCGGGACGGCGGCACCATCCAGGTCGTGCCGGTCGTCGCCACGCGCAGCACGCCGCGCGACGCATACGCGAGCTGCGCCCACGCATGCGTGTGCAGCGGAATGCGGCGGCCGGCATCGACCTGCCGCGCGCGCACGCGCATCGGATGGACGGCGGTCGGCGCGAATTCCGGCGGAATGTCGATGACGTCGTACGGGTTCGATACGTCGGCTGAGGCGGGCGGATTCATGAACGGTTCGGGCGGCGCGGCGGCGGTGCCGTTATTTTAGAAGGCGCAGCGCTTGCGCATGCGGCGGTTTTTTGGGCCATCATGCCGGGTTCAAATGAACTTTGTGTGGGCGCCGGCGAATCCGCAGCGGCTCCCCGAAGCCGGTCGTCCGAAGCCGGTCGGGTCGACGGTTCGAACCATCGGACCGATATCGGGGTCTACCGATGCGTGCGCCACGTCGCGCCCATCGCGCGCCGATCGCACGCAAACACGGCAACACACGAATCGAAGAGGAGAACCACGATGCGCCACGTATTCGTCTATGGCACCTTGAGAGCCGGACAGGCCAACGACATCGCCCATGCGGCCGCCCGCCACGGCATCGCCGCGCCGACACTGCTGGGCGCGGCCGCGCTACCGGGCGAACTGGTCGATTTCGGCATGTATCCGGGCATGATCGCCGGGACGGCCGGTAAGTCGCTGGTGTGGGGCGACGTCTATGCGGTCGACGAGCAGCTCGTCCCGGTGCTGGACGAGATCGAGCGCGTCTATCCGGGCGTCGACTCACTGTTCAAGCCGGAGGAGGTAACGGTCGAGCTCGGCGGCCGGCAGTACGCGTGCCTGTATTATCCGGTCGCCGCGGATGCGGCAGCCGGGCGTCCGCGCATCGCGTCGGGCGATTGGGTCCAGCACCGGCGCGAGCAGGAAGCCGCCTGAGCGTGCCTGCAGGCGGCGGCTGGATTCGCCGCAAAAGAGAAAGCGCCCGCGGGCGCTTTTTTCATGCCGGTGACCCGTCATCGCATGCGACTGCCGACACGGCGTGGCCGCCCGGCGATCGCAGCGGGCGGCGTCGTCAGATTTCCTCGTACAGCGGCAGCGTCAGGAATTCGGTGAAGCCTTCCGACGTGGACATCTGCTCGAAGATCGCCGCGGCGCGTTCGTACGGCTGCGTGTTGCCGCCGACCGAACGCTTCACGTTGTCGAGCTCGATCTTCGCGAATTCGCGCACGAGGTCGGCCGTGACTTTGCGGCCGTCGTCGAGCACGCCCTTCGGCGAGCGGATCCATTGCCACACCTGCGAGCGGGAAATCTCGGCCGTCGCCGCGTCTTCCATCAGGTTGTGGATCGGCACGCAGCCGTTGCCGTCGAGCCACGCGCCGAGGTAGTGAATCCCCACGTTGATGTTGTTGCGCAGGCCGGCTTCGGTGATCGGCGCTTCCGGCTGGAAGTCGAGCAGGTTCCTGCCTTCGACCTGCACGTCGTCGCGCTGCTTCGCGATCTGGTTCGGCTGGTCGCCCAGCACCTTGACGAACTCCTCCATCGCGATCGGCACGAGGCCCGGGTGCGCGACCCAGCCGCCGTCGTAGCCGTCGGTCGCGTCGCGCTGCTTGTCCGAGCGCACGCCGCCCATCGCCTTGTCGTTCGCTTCCGGATCGTTCTTGATCGGAATCAGCGCGCTCATCCCGCCGATCGCCGGCGCGTTGCGCTTGTGGCACGTCTTCAGCAGCAGCAGCGCGTACGCGCGCATGAACGGCACGGTCATCATGATCTTCGAACGGTCGGCCAGGCAGAAGTCGCGGTCGTTCTTGAACTTCTTGATCGCCGAGAAGATGTAGTCCCAGCGGCCGGCGTTCAGGCCCGAGCTGTGTTCGCGCAGTTCGTACAGGATCTCGTCCATCTCGAACGCGGCGAGAATCGTCTCGATCAGCACCGTCGCGCGGATCGTGCCGCGCGGCACGCCGACCGCTTCCTGCGCGGCGACGAAGATGTCGTTCCACAGGCGCGCCTCGAGATGGCTTTCCATCTTCGGCAGATAGAAGTACGGGCCCGAGCCGCGCGCGATCAGTTCCTTCGCGTTGTGGAACAGGAACAGCGCGAAATCGAAGATGCCGCCGGACACGCGCTGGCCGTCGACCGTCACGTGCTTCTCGTCGAGATGCCAGCCGCGCGGACGCACGATCAGCGTCGCGACCTTGTCGTTCAGCTTGTACGACTTGCCGTTCTGCTCGAGCGAGATCGTGCGGCGCACTGCGTCCTTCAGGTTGATCTGGCCGTCGATCTGGTTCGTCCAGCTCGGCGCGTTCGAATCCTCGAAGTCCGTCATGTACGAATCGGCGCCCGAGTTCAGCGCGTTGATGATCATCTTGCGCTCGACCGGGCCCGTGATCTCGACGCGGCGGCATTGCAGGTCGGCCGGCAGCGGCGCGACCTTCCAGTCGCCGTCGCGGATCGCCTGCGTCTCGGCGAGGAAATCGGGGTGCTCGCCCGCGTCGAGGCGTTTCGTGCGCTCGGCGCGCGCCTGCAGCAGCGTCTGGCGACGCGCTTCGAACGTGCGATGCAGCGACGCGACGAGTGCCAGCGCGTCGGGCGTCAGGATCGCTTCGTAACCCGGCTTGATTTCGCCGGTGATCGTCATGCCTTGCGGCAGCGTGATCGGGGTGCTCATGAGTCTCATCTCCTTGGTCGGTCAGTTGCGGTTTCTGTGAAAGGGGAAGGCGGCAGCTGCGAACGTCACGCACCCGGGCCGGGGCGCGTGCGATTTGCGGGTCTGCCGGACGGAGCCGGGGCGGGGGTGGCGAGGAAGGCGAGCAGGTCGGCCATGCCGGTGCCCGTGCCGTCGGGCGGCGCGCCGAGTTCCTCGGCAGGTGCGCCCGTGCGGTTGAGCCAGAACGTCGTGTAGCCGAACCAGGTGGCGCCGGCGACGTCCCATGCGTTCGACGACACGAACACGATGTCGCGCGGGTTCGCCCCGAACGCGGCGGTGCCGAGCGCATAGGCGGCCGGGCTCGGCTTGTACGCGCGCACGGCGTCGGCCGACAGCACGCGATCGAACAGGCCGGTCATGCCCGCGCTCTTGATCGCGATGTCGAGCATCTGCGGGGTGCCGTTCGACAGGATCGCGAGCGGCGGGCGCGGGTCGAGCGCGCGCAGCTTGCGCAGCGCGGGCACCGTGTCGGGATAGGTGGACAGGCATGCGTATTCGTCCATCAGCCGCTTCTCGGCCGCGCTGTTCAGCGCGAGGCCGAGCCGGCGCGCGGCGAACCGCAGCGCATCGAGCGTGATGTCCCGGAACGGGCGGTAGTGCGCGCCGGCCGGATCGGCGAGCGTGCGCAGTTGCGAGTATTCGATCTGCTTGCGTCGCCACAGCTGCGACAACCGTTCCCCGTGTCCGGGAAACATCTGCTCGGCCGCGGCCAGCACGGCGCGCACGTCGAACAACGTGCCGAATGCGTCGAAGAGAATGGCGTCGGGAGGGGAGAGTGTCGTTGTGGCCGACATAGCCTTGCGCTCCAGTTTCAGAGGTCGGGTCGATTCTATTCGTGATCGAAGATGCTAAAAAAGACGCTAAACATCACTTGATCTTTTACTTTCCTATACCTAATCTGAGCGGCTCAAGCTATTTGAAGGGCGGCGATGTCGTCCTCCCGAGTGATTCATGGACCGGTTCAAACAGATCGAAACGTTCGCCGCGGTCGCGGCCAAGGGCAGCCTGTCGGCGGCCGCGCACGCGGAAGGCGTCGCGCCGGCGATCATCGGCCGCCGCCTCGACGCGCTCGAGGAGCGGCTCGGCGTGAAGCTCCTGGTGCGCACGACGCGCAAGCTCACGCTGACGTTCGAGGGGTCGGCGTTCCTCGAGGATTGCCAGCGCATCATCAACGACATGCAGAATGCGGAAGCGAGCGTGTCCGCCGGCGGCGTCAAGGCGAGCGGCCATCTGCGGATATCCGCGCCGGCCGGCTTCGGCCGGCGGCACGTCGCGCCGCTCGTGCCCGAATTCAGCGGCGCGCATCCGGACGTGTCGGTCACGCTCGACCTGTCCGACCGGATGGTCGACCTCGTCAACGAAGGGTTCGATTGCGCGGTGCGGCTCGGCGAGCTGCCCGACTCGTCGCTCGTGTCGCTGAAGCTCGGCGAGAACCGCCGCGTGTGCGTCGCGTCGCCCGCGTATCTCGCGCGGCGCGGCACGCCGGCCACGCTCGCGGAACTGGCGCGGCACAACTGCCTCGCGCTCGCGGCGAACGCGAACCAGCAGCGCGGCTGGGCGTTCCAGGAGGACGACAAGGTCGTGTCGATCCGCGTGAACGGCACGATGGAATGCTCGGACGGCGCGGTGCTGCACGAATGGTGCCTCGCCGGCCACGGGCTCGCGTGGCGCTCGTGGTGGGAAGTCGGCGAGGACATCGCGGCCGGCCGGCTCGTCAGCGTGCTCGACGCGTTCGCCGCGCCGCCGATCGGCATTCATGCGGTGTTTCCGCAGCGCCGGCATCTGCCGCTGCGCGTGCGGCTGTTTCTCGATTACCTGAAGCACACGTACGAGCGGCCCGGCTATTGGGGCGAGTAGGCGCCGCGCGCCCGCGTGTTTCCGATATGAGGGCGAACCCGCTGGCGGTGCGGCTTGCGCGGTTTCGCACACTACAATCGTAAGAGGCATGCGCGCGGTGTCGCGGCCGGCTCGGCCGGAGCCGGGGCGCGCGGCGTGCGACTGACGAAGGAGGGCGCGATGTTCCGGCACATCCTCGTTCCAACCGACGGTTCCGAACTGTCGCAAAAGGCGATCGACGGCGCGATCGACCTGGCTCGCGCGGTCGGCGCGCGCGTGACGGCCTACGCGTGCCTGCCGCAATATCCGTACTCGCCGTTTTCCGAAGTGATCATCGAGCCGCCCGCCGATTTCCGCGCGCGCAGCGAGCGCGAAGCGCGGGCGCATCTCGACGAGGTGGAAGCGGCGGCGAAGGCGGCCGGCGTGGCGTGCGACACGTGGACGAGCGTGCATCCGTCGCCGTATCTCGGCATCATCGAGGCGGCCGAACGCGGCGGGTGCGACGTGATCTTCATGGCGTCCCACGGACGCCGCGGGCTCGGCAGCCTGCTGATCGGCAGCGAGACGCAGCGCGTGCTGACCCATACGAAAATTCCGGTGATCGTCTATCGGTAGTGCAGCGCCGGCCGTGGCGGGGCGGGCTGCGCGTCGGAAAAAGGGCGCGCCGGACCAAGCCGGCGCGCAGCGTTGCTGGCGGCCCGCAGGCCGCGCGGCGGGTCCCGCGATCGGACTCGCGTGCCTGCCGTCTCCTCCCTGATTGTCGTTCCGGTGGCCGATGCCGCGGCGTCGCGAGACGCGGCGGCCATTGGCGTCACGCCTTGCCGTGTTACGCGACCTTCTTGCCGTCGAAGAACTGTTCGTCCTCGGTCGAGCCGTGCAGCGCGGTCGTCGATGCTTCGCGTTCGACCGTCTGCGTCACCGCGTCGAAGTAGCCGGTGCCGACCTCGCGCTGGTGCTTGACGGCCGTGAAGCCCTTGTCGGCCGCCGCGAACTCGGCTTGCTGCAGTTCGACGAACGCGCTCATCTGCGTGCGGGCGTAACCGTGCGCGAGGTTGAACATCGAGTAGTTCAGTGCATGGAAGCCGGCCAGCGTGATGAACTGGAACTTGTAGCCCATCGCGCCGAGTTCCTTCTGAAACTTCGCGATCGTCGCGTCGTCGAGGTTCTTCTTCCAGTTGAACGACGGCGAGCAGTTGTACGACAGCAGCTTGCCCGGGAACTGCTTGTGGATCGCTTCCGCGAACTTCTTCGCGTACTCGAGATCGGGCTTGCCCGTTTCGCACCAGATCAGGTCCGCGTACGGTGCGTACGCGAGGCCGCGCGAGATCGCCTGCTCGAGGCCCGGCTTCGTGCGGAAGAAGCCTTCCACCGTGCGCTCGCCCGTGAGGAACGGCTTGTCGTTGTCATCGACGTCGGACGTGATCAGGTCGGCCGCTTCCGCGTCGGTGCGCGCGACCAGCACGGTCGGCGTGCCCATCACGTCGGCCGCGAGACGCGCGGCCGACAGCTTCGCGACCGCTTCGCGTGTCGGCACGAGCACCTTGCCGCCCATGTGGCCGCACTTCTTCACCGATGCGAGCTGATCTTCGAAGTGAACGCCCGACGCGCCGGCCTCGATCATCGCCTTCATCAGCTCGAACGCGTTGAGCACGCCGCCGAAGCCGGCTTCCGCATCGGCGACGATCGGGGCGAAGAAATCGACGTAGCCTTCGTCGCCCGGGTTCTTGCCTTCCGACCACTGGATCTGGTCGGCGCGCGTGAGCGTGTTGTTGATGCGCTTGACGACGAGCGGCACTGAGTTCGCCGGGTACAGCGACTGGTCAGGGTACATTTCGCCCGCGACGTTCGCATCGCCGGCCACTTGCCAGCCGGACAGGTAGATGGCCTTCAGGCCGGCCTTCACCTGCTGCATCGCCTGGTTGCCGGTCAGCGCGCCGAGTGCATTGACGAACGGCTCGTTGTTGATGAGGCTCCACAGTTTTTCCGCGCCGCGCTTGGCCAGCGTGTGCTCGATCGGGATCGAGCCGCGCAGGCGGACCACGTCCTCAGCCAAGTAGCTGCGCTTGATGCCCTTCCAGCGCGGATCGGTTTCCCATTGCTGCTGCAGTTCCTGTGCTTGTTGCTGACGCGACATGATGAGCTCCTTGATGCGATGTATGCGTGACGGCCAAATCCGGCGGTGACGATGCGGTTCGCGAGGCGGGGAAGCGATGCGTTCCGGTTCGCGAAGTCTTGTATAAGAGTCTAGGCAAATCGGCGGGAGCGAAACAGGGGCTGGCTCGGGAAGTGCGGAATTTTTTAATTGTTGTTAATCAATGGGTTGCCTGCGCAATTTCGAGATAAGAAATGCGCTTTCCCATCCCGCAATCGCGCGGGTTGTGCCGTGCAGCATGATTTTTTACGACGCAAAAAAATTTCCCGCATCGTGAAATTGGCGGCGAGGCAAAAAAACCGGCGCGGATGCGCCGGTTGACTGAATGGGCGAGGTGCCCATCCGCAGGGCGGCCGTAAGACCGCCCGTGCGTGCTTACGATGCCGAATTGCTACGGCGCGGGCCGCCGCTGCGTTGGCCGTCGCGACGCGGGCCGCCATCGCGGCTGCCGCCCGGCTTGCCGCTCCAGCCGCCGCCATTGCCGCCGCCGTAGCTGCGACCGTTGCCGCTGCCGCCGCCGTTGCCGCCATAACCGCCGCCCGGTTTGCCGCCGAAACGACGACCGCCGTTACCGCCGCCCGGGCGGCCGCGGCCGCCCGGGCCGCCGTTACGCGGGGGCGCCTTGCGGGGCTCGAAACCTTCGATCACGTTGACCGGCAGCGGCGCGCGCACGAAGCGCTCGATGCGCTTGAGCGCGCCTTGCTCGGCGTGGTGCACGAGGCTCACCGCGGTGCCCGAACGGCCCGCGCGGCCGGTACGGCCGATACGGTGCACGTAGTCTTCCGCGAACTTCGGCAGGTCGTAGTTGAACACGTGCGTGATGCCCGGGATGTCGATGCCGCGTGCCGCGACGTCGGTCGCCACCAGCACGCGCACGCGGCGCTCGCGCAGCGCACGGATCGTGCGGTTGCGCGCGCCCTGCGGCAGGTCGCCGTGCAGCGCGGCCGATTCGAAGCCTGCGTCGGCGAGACGGCCGGCGAGCTGGTCGGCGTCGATCTTGGTCGCCGTGAAGATGATCGCCTGGTCGAGCGCGTCGTCGCGCAGCAGGTGATCGAGCAGGCGATCCTTGTGATCGCGGTCGTCGACGTAGTGAACCGTCTGCGCGATGTTCGCGCGCGACTCGAGGCGCTGCTGGATCTCGATGCGTTCCGGATCCTTCAGCAGGCGGCTCGTCAGCGAACCGATCTTGCCGTCGAGCGTGGCCGAGAACAGCATCGTCTGGCGCGATTCCGGCGTGGCGGCGACGATCGTTTCGATGTCGTCGATGAAGCCCATGTCGAGCATGCGGTCGGCTTCGTCGAGCACGAGCATCTTCAGTTCGGACAGGTCGATGCGGCCGCGCTCGAGGTGGTCGAGCAGGCGGCCCGGCGTGGCGACCAGGATTTCCGGGTTCTTCGCGAGCAGCATCAGCTGCTGGCCGTAGGCGACGCCGCCGAGGATGCTGACCGTGCGCAGGCGCTTCAGGTGCTTGCCGTACGTCGAGGCGGCCGTCGTGACCTGCATCGCGAGTTCACGGGTCGGCGTCAGCACGAGCAGGCCCGGGCGCGCGACGGGTTGCGGGCGGCGCGCGCGGCGGTCGCCCTGGTTCGGGTCGCGCGGCGCGCGCGGCTGTTGCGCCTGCGTCTTCTGGAGCTGCGCGAAACGTTCGATCGCGGGCAGCATGAATGCGGCGGTCTTGCCCGAACCGGTCGGGCTCGACACCAGCAGGTCGCGGCCGGCGATGCCGGCCGGAATCGCGCGCTGCTGGACCGGCGTCGGCTTCACGTAGCCGGCGGCCTGCAGCGCGGAGACGATCTCCGGCGACAACCCGAGCGACGCGAAGCTCGGCTCGTCCGACGCAGGTTCGACCGCGGCCGGTGCGGCGGCGTCGTCGAGACCGAGCGCCTGGTCGGCGATCGCGTTGAGCGGGCTGGAGTTGATGCTCGAAGTCATAACAATCCTTGAAACACAGTGGGTGAAACGTCGGCGCCAATCGCGCATACCCAAGTCGTCGGATTCAGCGAGCAAATCGGGAAACGGGTGCAATCCGCCGAACCGTCGGCGGATGAGGCATTAGAAGCTGTTTTGGGTGCGGCGCGCTTCAGGAGCGGGGCCGCCAGCCTAGTTGACGACCGCAAGGGTCGAAGCAGGAGGGGACAGGTTCTAAACCGGATTGGAGCTTAACGCTACGAGGCGTCGGGCCGGAACGGCTTCGAGCCGAGCGCGGGAGATGACGCAGGCAGCATTATAAAGAAATTTGCTGCGCTGCGCCACTGATTTGATTGCCTATTGCGATGACGGCGATCCGGTCAGGACGCCGTGCCGTTTTTCAGCGATTCGACGAGTTCGATGTACTGCTGCTTCGCCGCATCCTGCGACGTGCCCTTCAGGGCTTCCCACGCATCGTACTTGTACTTGCCGACGATGTCGGTGAAGCCGGGCTTGTCGCCGTGCGCATCGCCGTCGGTCGCCTGCTTGAAGAGCGCGTACAGGCGCAGCAGGGTCAGGTTGCCCGGCCGTTCCGTCAGCTGCTTGACGTCGATCTGGGCCTGGTCGAATTGGGCGGTGAGTTCGCTCATCGGGTGTCTCCGTAAGGGTTTCAGGTCGGCCGATCTTAACAAGCGGACCGTCGCGCCGGGTCGAGCGATCCTTCCAAACCGGCGCCGGCGCCGCACATGCGCACAGATCGGGCCCGATCGCCCGTGGGAGCGGGACGGCGCATTACAATGTCGGCCATGACGCAAACAGTGCTCCTCGCCATCGATACGTCGACCGAATACTGCTCGGTCGCGCTGCTGCGCTCGGCTCCGGCCGATGACGCCGTTTCCACTCCGCAAACCTGGGTCCGTCACGAGCTGACGGGCGCCGTGTCGAGCACGCGCGTGCTGCCGGCGATCCAGGAACTCTTCGCCGAATCCGGGCTGACGCTCGCCGACTGCGACGCGATCGCGTTCGGCGCGGGCCCCGGCTCGTTCACCGGCCTGCGTACCGCGACGGGCGTTACCCAGGGCCTCGCGTTCGGGGGCGGGTTGCCGGTCGTGCCGATCGGCACGCTGCTCGCGTGCGCCGAACATGCACGGCTGCGCGCGCCCGGCACGACCCGCGTGCTCGCCGCGCTCGACGCGCGAATGGACGAAGCCTACTGGGCGGATTTCGAATGGGACGACGGCGCCGGCGACTGGCGCACGCTGCATCCGGCGTCGCTCGACGCACCGGGCGCCGTCGGCGTGCCCGATGCGCCGTTTACGCTCGCCGGCAATGCAGCCGAGGCGTTCGGCGCGCAATTGCCGGCCGCCGCGCGGGCGGCCGCGATCGACGGCGATGCGCTGCCGCATGCGCTGGCGGTCGCGCATGCCGCGCTGCGGGCGTTCCGCGCCGGGCGTGCGGTGCCGGCCGATCAGGCCGCGCCGGAATACGTGCGCGACAAAGTCGCGCAGACCACGGCCGAGCGCCTCGCCGCACGGGCCGCGCAGACAGGCGGGGCGAAGGGATGACGGGCGTGCTGCTGAGCGACCGCTATCTGGCGCCGATGACGGACGCCGATCTCGACGAGGTCGTCGCGATCGAGCAGGTCGCGTACGAATTCCCGTGGAGCCGTGGCAATTTCGAGGATTCGCTGCGCAACGGCTATCTGGGCGTGTGCCTGCGGCACGTGACGGGCTCGCTCGTCGGCTATTGCGTGCTGATGCCCGTGATCGACGAGATGCATCTGCTGAACCTGTGTGTCGCGCCGGCCGCGCAGCATGCGGGCGCGGGCCTCGCGCTGCTGCGCGAGGCGGTGCGCATTTCGCGCGCGGAACGGCTCGATGGCGTGCTGCTCGAGGTGCGGCCGTCCAATCCGCGCGCGATTCATCTGTACGAGCGCTTCGGCTTCGTGACGATCGGCCGGCGCAAGAACTACTATCCGGCGAAGCATCGCAGCCGGGAAGACGCGATCGTGATGCGTCTGACGTTGAACAAGGACGAGGGGGATGCGCATGGCGTGGGCTGAATCGGCGCTCGAGGAACTGGGCCTCGCGCAGATCTGGGTGCGGCGCGGGCAGCGCGCGGACGAAGGCGCGGCAGCCGACGCGCCTGCCGTCGCGCAAACCGCCGCGACGGTTGACGGTTCGGCCGTCGCGGCCGATCGGCCGGTGCGTGCCGCGCGTGCACCGGCGCAGGACGATGCGCCGACGACCGTCGCGCGTGGCGCCGCTGGCGTTTCGGCCGCTCGCGAGTCGCGGGTGTCGGCGCACGGTGTCGACGAGGATGCTCGCCCGCCTGCGCAAGCTGCGTCGGCCGCATCGCCCGATACGATGCCGCCGAAGGATGATGCGCCGCCTGCAGCGGACGACGATTTCGCCTGGTTCGACGCGGCGCCGCCGGGCGAATCCGTGCCCGTGCCGCTCACCGAATCGCGCCCCGCCGGCACGCCGGTCGCCGCGCTCGACTGGGATGCGCTGGCCGCGCGCGTGGCCGACTGCACGCTGTGCCGTCTGTGCGAGAAGCGGACCAACACCGTGTTCGGCGTCGGCGACCGCGAAGCGGACTGGATGCTGATTGGCGAAGCGCCGGGCGAGAACGAGGACAAGCAGGGCGAGCCGTTCGTCGGCCAGGCCGGCAAGCTGCTCGACAACATGCTGCAGTCGCTATCGCTCAAGCGCGGCGACAACGTGTATATCGCCAACGTGATCAAGTGCCGCCCGCCCGGCAACCGCAACCCGGAGCCGGACGAAGTCGCGCGCTGCGAGCCGTATCTGCAGCGCCAGGTCGCGCTCGTGAAGCCGAAGCTGATCGTCGCGCTCGGCCGTTTCGCCGCGCAGACGCTGCTGAAGACGGACGCGAGCATCGCGTCGCTGCGCGGCCGCGCGCATGCGTACGAGGGCGTGCCGGTGATCGTCACCTACCACCCGGCATACCTGTTGCGCAGCCTTCAGGACAAGTCGAAGGCGTGGGCCGACCTGTGCCTCGCGCGCGACACGTTCCAGCGTGCGCAAGGCGGCGACGCGAACGGCCCGACCGGGTCATGACGACCGGCGCGGCGTGCGCGTTCGTCGATACGCTGCATGACGTCGCGGTGCGCGATCTGGGCTGGCTGCTGGCCAGCCCGAGCCTGCTCACCGCGGTGCCGGGCGCGCCGCTCGCGCGCCCGTGGCCGGATGCGGCGGGCCAGGCGGCCGTCGAAGCGTGGCTTGCCGCGCTCGATGCGCAGCCCGGGCCGCTGCATCGTGCGCTCGACGGGTTTCGGCCCACCCGGCTCGGTCGCTACGCCGAATGCCTGCTCGAGTATTTCCTGACCCACGGGCCGTCGCTGCGGCTCGTCGCGGCCAATCTCCCGTTGCGCAGCAACGGCCGCACGCTCGGCGAAGTCGATTTTCTCGTCGATGCGCCGGACGGCCGGCGCTTGCACTGGGAACTGGCGGTGAAATGCTATCTGTGCGCGCCGGTTCGCGACGGCGCATCGCTCGCCGACTTCGTCGGCCCCAATCTTGTCGACCGGTTCGACCGCAAGCGCAGCCGGCTGCTCGACCATCAGTTGCGGCTCGGCGAACACGACGGCTTTGCCCGGCTCGGCTACGGCGCGCCGTCCGACGCGCAGATGTTCATCAAGGGCTGGCTGTTCCATCCGCACGGCGCGCCGGTGCCGCCGGTGTCCGCCGAAATTGCGCCGGATCATCCGCGCGGTTTCTGGCTGACGCACGCGCAGTGGCCGGCGTGGGCGGCCGCGCAGCGTGACGGCGTCGCATGGAGCGTGTTGCCGCGGCTGGCTTGGCTGGCGCCGCGACGTGCCGCCGCCGGTACGGGGTTCGAGCCCGAGCCGCTGGCGAGCGCACGGGAACTGCCGCCCGTGCTGGCGACGCGCCAGGCGCCCGATCTGATCGCGATCCATGAAAAGGGTAGTGACGGCACGTGGCGCGAGACGGCGCGCGGGTTCGTCGTGCCCGACGACTGGCCGGCGCGCGCACAGGCGTTCGCCGCGCAGGATCATTGACGCCGCGTCAGCGGCCGCTCACCACCAGCGATGAAAGTGATGGACCGGGCCGACGCCGTGACCGACGTCGAGGTGGCCGCTCGCGGCGATGGCGCCGGTCAGGTAGGTTTTTGCTTCGCGTACCGCGCTTTCCAGGTCGGGCTGCTGCGGCAGCAGCGCGGCGATCGCCGACGACAGCGTGCAGCCGGTGCCGTGCGTGTTGCTGACCGGCACGCGCGTGCCGTCGAGCCGCACGGTGCGGGCCGCTTCGACGAGCCAGTCGGGGCTCGCGGACGCATCGGGCAGGTGGCCGCCCTTCATCAGCACGGCGCGCGCGCCCGTTTGCAGCAACGCCTGGCCTTGCCGGACCATGTCGTCTTCGGTGGCGGCGGGCGCATCGTTCAGCAGCGCGGCCGCTTCGGGCAGGTTCGGCGTGACGACCGTCGCGAGCGGCAGCAGCGTGTCGCGCAGCGCGTCGACGGCATCGGGCGCGAGCAGCGCGTGCGAACTTTTCGAGATCATCACCGTGTCGAGCACGACGAAGCGCGGCGCGTAACGGCGCAGCGCATCGGCGACCGCCCGCACGATCGGCGCGTTCGCGAGCATCCCGATCTTGACCGCATCGATGCGGATGTCGTCGAACACCGCGTCGAGCTGCGCGGTCACGAAGGCGGCGTCCGGCGCATGCACGCCCGTCACGCCGCGCGTGTTCTGCGCGGTCAGCGCGGTGATCACGCTCGCGCCATACGCGCCGAGCGCGGAAAACGTCTTCAGGTCGGCCTGGATGCCTGCACCGCCGCCCGAATCGGAGCCGGCGATCGTCAGGATGTTGGGTATCGGGTGCGTCATGAGGGCAACGCGCCGGTTCGAGGACCGGCGCCGGCGGACGAAAACCGGAAGTGTAGCGTCAGTGCCGCGATTCGCCGATCAGCGCGACCGAGTCGAACTGACGCTGGTTCGCCTGGTGGCGCCGCATCACGAGCCACATCGTCAGGCAGACGAACGTGCCGAACAGCACGATCACGACGCCGACCGGCACGTCGAGCCAGACGAGCACCGCATACAGGCACAGCATCACGAGCACCGACAGGTTCTCGTTGAAGTTCTGCACGGCGATCGAATGGCCGGCCGACAGCAGCACGTGGCCGCGATGCTGCAGCAGCGCGTTCATCGGCACGACGAAGTAGCCGGACAGCGCGCCGACGCCGATCAGGAAGATGTACGCGACGATCAGGTAGAACGGCAGGCGCAGATGGCCGAAATGCAAGGCCCAGTGCGGCGGGAACAGGTCGCGCGTGTAGAACGCCATCAGCATCACCGCGATGCCCATGATGATGCCGACGGGCAGCACGGTCAGCGACTTCTTCAGCGGAATCCGGGCGGCGGCGGCAATCGCCCCCCCCGCGACGCCGACCGCGACCACGGCCTGCAGGATCGCGCCTTCGGACAGCGACATGTTGAGCGACACCTCGGCCCACTTCAGCACGATGAACTGCAGCGTCGCGCCCGCCCCCCAGAACAGGGTCGTGACCGCGAGCGAAATCTGGCCGAGCTTGTCGCGCCAGAGCACCATGAAGCAGTCGGCGAAATCGGTGAGCAGCTTGACCGGGCCGCGTTCCTGCTTCGGATAGCGGGCGCCGGTATCGGGAATCCGCAGGTTGAAGATCGCGGCGACCACGTAGATCGCCATGATGATCGCCATCGCGGCTTCGGCGGGCGTGCCGATCCAGGCGGGCGTGTGCGCGATCACGTGCGCCGCGATGTGCGGGCTGATCAGCGCGCCGCCGAGCACGGTGCCGAGGATGATCGAGCTGACGGTCGTGCCTTCGATCCAGCCGTTCGCGGCGACGAGCCGGTCGGCCGGCAGCAACTCGGTGAGAATCCCGTATTTGGCGGGCGAGTAGGCCGCCGCGCCGAACCCGACGATCCCGTACGCGATCAGCGGGTGGGCGCCGAACAGCATGATCAGGCAGCCGACCACCTTGATCGAGTTGGTGATGAACATCACGCGGCCCTTCGGACGCGAATCCGCGAACGCGCCGACATACGCCGCCAACACCACATACGACAACACGAAGAACAGCTTCAGCAGCGGTGTCATCCAGTTGGGGGCGTGGAGGTCTTTCAGCAGGGCGATGGCGGCGATGAGAAGCGCATTGTCGGCCAGCGACGAGAAAAACTGCGCGGCCATGATGGTGTAAAAACCTTTTTTCATCTGATGCGATGCTTTCGTCGCTGCGGCAGGGCCGCGTAGGCCGCCTGGTATGCGATCGGCTTATTCCGTTCGAAATGGGTTGTGCGCACGGCTTTATAACATGAAAATACGCGAATTCGGACTAGCAAGATTCCCCGATCGTTCCGCAAATTGTCGGCTTCGGTGCTCAAAAGGCGCGGTAAGCTGATGATTCGCAAGCGTCTTTACGTAAATTTCCCATGCCGCGCCCGATCTCCGCCACCATCCACACCGCCGCTCTCGCGAACAATCTCTCCGTCGTCCGCCGCTTTGCCGGCCCGTCCAAGGTCTGGGCGGTCGTCAAGGCCAACGCGTACGGCCACGGTCTCGCCCGCGCGTTTCCGGGCCTGCGCGGCACCGACGGCTTCGGCCTGCTCGACCTCGACGAGGCCGTGAAGCTGCGCGAGCTCGGCTGGGCCGGCCCGATCCTGCTGCTCGAAGGCTTCTTCCGCTCGACCGACATCGACGTGATCGACCGCTACAGCCTGACCACGACCGTCCACAACGACGAGCAGATGCGGATGCTGGAAACGGCGCGGCTGTCGAAACCCGTGAACGTGCAGCTCAAGATGAACAGCGGGATGAACCGGCTCGGTTACATGCCGGAAAAATACCGTGCCGCGTGGGAGCGCGCCCGCGCGTGCCCCGGCATCGGCCAGATCACGTTGATGACCCATTTTTCGGACGCGGACAACGAGCGCGGCGTCGCCGAGCAGCTCGCGACGTTCGAGCGCGGCGCGGAAAGCATCGCCGGCGCGCGCAGTCTCGCGAATTCGGCGGCCGTGCTGTGGCATCCGGATACGCACTTCGACTGGGTGCGGCCGGGGATCGTGCTGTATGGGGCGTCACCGTCCGGGCTGTCGTCCGATATCGCCGACACGGGGTTGAAGCCCGCGATGACGCTCTCGTCCGAACTGATCGCGGTGCAGACGATCGGGAAGGGTCAGGCGATCGGCTATGGCTCGACGTTTTCGACGCAGGTGCCGATGCGGATCGGCGTCGTCGCGTGCGGCTACGCGGACGGCTATCCGCGCGTGGCGCCGGAAGGCACGCCCGTGATCGTCGACGGCATCCGCACGCGGATCGTCGGTCGCGTGTCGATGGACATGATCACCGTCGACCTGACGCCGTGCCCGCAGGCCGGCGTCGGCGCGCGGGTCGAGCTGTGGGGCAATGCGCTGCCGATCGACGACGTCGCGCGCCATTGCGGGACGATCGGCTATGAGCTGATGTGCGCGGTCGCAGCCCGCGTGCCGGTGCGAGCGGAATAAGGGCGTCGCGCGTGGCCAAACAGAAAACCGTTTATGTCTGCAGCGAGTGCGGCGGACAGACCCCGAAGTGGCAGGGCCAGTGCCCGTCGTGCCAGGCGTGGAACACCCTCGTCGAATCGGTCGCCGAGTCGCCGGCCGCCCATCGGTTCCAGTCGCTCGCGAAGCGGGCGCCGGTCCAGCGTCTCGCCGACATCGAGGCCGCCGACGTTCCGCGCTTCTCGACCGGCATCGGCGAATTCGACCGCGTGCTGGGCGGCGGGCTGGTGCCCGGCGGCGTCGTGCTGATCGGCGGCGACCCGGGCATCGGCAAGTCGACGCTGCTGCTGCAGTCGCTCGCGGATATCGCGAACGAGCGGCGTGCGCTCTATATCAGCGGCGAGGAGTCGGCCGCGCAAATCGCGTTGCGCGCGCAACGGCTCGCGCTGCTCGACGGCGGCGCGCCGGCGGCCGAACTGAAGC
Organism: Burkholderia sp. AU16741; assembly: GCF_002223345.1. NCBI lineage: Bacteria > Pseudomonadati > Pseudomonadota > Betaproteobacteria > Burkholderiales > Burkholderiaceae > Burkholderia > Burkholderia sp. AU16741. The sequence continues at coordinate 1,703,267 of NZ_NKEZ01000003.1, read as the reverse complement.
TGCTCGCCGAGATCCAGCTCGAGAAGATCCAGGCCGCGATCGACGCGGAGCGGCCGGACGTGGCCGTCATCGACTCGATCCAGACCGTCTATTCCGAAGCGCTGACGTCGGCGCCGGGGTCGGTCGCGCAGGTGCGCGAGTGCGCGGCGCAGCTCACGCGCATCGCGAAACAGTCGGGCACCGCGATCATCATGGTCGGGCACGTGACGAAGGAGGGCAACCTGGCCGGCCCGCGCGTGCTCGAGCACATCGTCGACACGGTGCTGTACTTCGAGGGCGACACGCATTCGTCGTTTCGGCTCGTGCGCGCGTTCAAGAACCGCTTCGGCGCGGTCAACGAACTCGGCGTGTTCGCGATGACCGAGCGCGGGCTGCGCGGGGTGGCCAATCCGTCCGCGCTGTTCCTGTCGCAGCACGAGCAGGTCGTGCCGGGTTCGTGCGTGCTCGTCACGCAGGAAGGCACGCGGCCGCTGCTCGTCGAAATCCAGGCGCTCGTCGATACGGCGCACGTGCCGAACCCGCGCCGGCTCGCGGTTGGCCTCGAGCAGAACCGGCTCGCGATGCTGCTCGCGGTGCTGCATCGCCACGCGGGCATCGCGGCCTTCGACCAGGACGTGTTCCTGAACGCGGTGGGCGGCGTGAAGATCACCGAGCCGGCCGCCGACCTCGCGGTGCTGCTCGCGATTCACTCGTCGATGCGCAACAAGGCGCTGCCGAAGGGGCTGATCGTGTTCGGCGAGGTGGGGCTGGCGGGCGAGATCCGGCCGTCGCCGCGTGGGCAGGAACGGCTGCGCGAGGCGGCGAAGCTCGGCTTCACGTCCGCGCTGATCCCGAAGGCGAATGCGCCGAAACAACCGATCGAAGGGCTGAACGTGATGGCCGTCGAGCGGCTCGAGCAGGCGATCGACCGCGTGCGCGATCTTGAATGAGCGGCCCGGCGCGCGCACGGTTCGCGCGTCGCCGGGCGATCTGTCGCGTAATTCGTTGTAAAGAATATGTAGGCTGCTGTAACCCGCCGGACATCGCTTTTCCCTATCCTTTGCCGGATTGTCGAACCGCGCAATGCGAAGGGAACCTATGTTGAAATCGTATGGGGAAGCGCCGGGCGGACGCCTTTACAACCTGCGCGGCTGCCGTGTGTCGGAGCCGATTCGCCAGCCGTGGGGCGGCGGATGCCGGATCGTCGAATGGATCGACGAAGAAGGGCGCCTGGCGCGCAAGGTCGTGTCCGAGGACGTGACCGAAGCGGAAGTCGCCGCGGCGATCCGTCGGCCGACCGAAGGGCGCCGGTACCTGATGGACGACGACGAGCAGATGCCGCGCGATACGCTGCCGCGTCGCTGAGCGGAGGGTGCGGCGGGCATACGGGCCGGCCGACGCAGCCACGTCGAACGCAGCCGTGACAACGAGGCCGGGCCAGGGCGCCCGGCCTCGTCGTTTCCGGGGCCGGCGCGGCCGGGCGGGTTCGTGGGGCGTCGACGCGCCGACACGCTGGGCCGCCGATGACGCGCTCGCCGCCTGACGGCGCCGGCGGCCGCGTTCAGCCGATCTGCTCGAGTTCTTCCTGCACGGCGAGCCAGTCGGCCTCGACCGTATCGAGCCGGGTCGTGACCTCGCCGAGTTTGCGGATCGCGTCGGTCAGTTCCGTCTTGCGCGCGGCTTCATAGCTCGCCGGATCGGCGACGAACGCGTCGAGGCGCGCCTTCTCCGCGTGCAGCGTTTCCATTTCCTTTTCCAGCTTCGTGATGCGGTTCTGCAGCGGCTTCTTCAACTGGGACAGCCGCTGGCGTTCCTCGGCCGCCTGGCGCTTCTGGTCCTTGCGGTTGACGCCCGGATCGGCGCCCGCGGCGGCCGCGCTGTCGGCTTTCGCGGCCGCGCGCTGCTCGGCCGCATGCTGCAGCAGCCAGTCGCGGTAGTCGTCGAGGTCGCCGTCGAACGGCTGCAGCCGGTGCTTCGCGACCAGCATGAACTGGTCGGTCGTCGCGCGCAGCAGGTGGCGGTCGTGCGACACGAGGATCAGCGTGCCTTCGAATTGCGCGAGCGCCATCGTCAGCGCATGGCGCGTTTCGAGGTCGAGGTGGTTCGTCGGTTCGTCGAGCAGCAGCAGGTTCGGCTTCTGCCAGATGATCAGCGCCAGCGCGAGACGCGCTTTTTCGCCGCCCGAGAACGGCCCGACCGGGCTGGTCGCCATGTCGCCGGAGAAATTGAAGCCGCCGAGGAAGTCGCGCAACTCCTGTTCGCGCGTGTCGGGCGCGAGCCGCGCGAGGTGCGCGAGCGGCGAATCGTCTTCGCGCAGCGTTTCGAGCTGGTGCTGCGCGAAATAGCCGATCGTCAGCCCCTTGCCGTCTCGGACGTGCCCCGACAGCGGCGCGAGCGTGCCGGCCAGCGTCTTGATCAGCGTCGACTTGCCCTGGCCGTTCGCGCCGAGCAGGCCGATGCGCTGGCCGTTCTGGATCGACAGCGCGACGCGCTCGACGATCGGGATGTCCGTTCCGTCGTCGGCATGGTAGCCGCAGCGGACGTCCTCCATCACCATCATCGGGTTCGGCGCGGCATCGGGCGTGCGGAACTCGAACGTGAACGGCGACGCGATGTGCGCGGGCGCGATCAGTTCCATCTTCTCGAGCGCCTTCATCCGGCTTTGCGCCTGCTTGGCCTTGGTCGCCTTGGCCTTGAAGCGGTCGACGAAGCTCTGCAGGTGCTCGATCGTCTTCTGCTGCTTTTCGTATGCGCTTTGCTGCAGCGCCAGTTGCTGCGCGCGCAGCACTTCGAACTGCGAGTAGTTGCCGCCGTAGCGCTTCACCTGGCGGTTTTCCAGATGCAGCGTGACGTTGCAGATCGAATCGAGGAATTCGCGATCGTGCGAAATCACGACGAGCGTGCCGGGGTAGCGGTGCAGCCAGTCTTCGAGCCAGACGATCGCGTCGAGGTCGAGGTGGTTCGTCGGTTCGTCGAGCAGCAGCAGGTCGGAGCGGCACATCAGCGCCTGCGCGAGGTTCAGGCGCATGCGCCAGCCGCCGGAGAAGCTCGCGACGGATTCGCGCGTTTGAGCGAGCGTGAAGCCGAGGCCGAGCAGCAGCGCTTCGGCGCGGGCCGGCGCGGTGTAGCCGTCGGCATCGGCGAAGGCCGCGTGCGCGTCGGCTTCGGCCGCGCCGTCATGCGCGGCCGAAGCGGCGGCGATGCGGGTCTCGATCTCGCGCAGCGCGGTATCGCCGTCGAGCGTGTAGTCGAGCGCGGAACGATCGACCGCGGGCGTTTCCTGCGACACGTGGGCGATCCGCCACGACGGCGGCATCGAGAAATCGCCTCCGTCGGAATGCAGCTCGCCGCGCAGGACGGAAAACAGCGTCGACTTGCCGGCGCCGTTCGCGCCGATCAGGCCGGCTTTCTCGCCGGGATTGAGCACGAACGAGGTCGACTCGAACAGCGGCTTGGTGCCGCGCGCAAGGCTGAACTGATTGAAACGGATCACGGCGGAAATGACTGGCCAAAACCGCTATTCTAGACCGCGCGCCGGTCCCGCCGGGCATCGGCCGTTCGGCGGATGCCGCAACGGCGCAATTTCGCCTAGACTCCACGTCGATCGGTTTCGTAAAAGGAGTGCCCGATGTCCACCCTGTATTCGTTCAGCGCAGAGACGCTCGCCGGTGCGCCGGTATCGCTCGACGCGTATCGCGGCAAGGTGCTGCTGATCGTCAATACCGCGAGCGAGTGCGGTTTCACGCCGCAGTACGCGGGGCTGCAGAAGCTGTACGACCAGTACGCGGCGCGCGGCTTCTTCGTGCTCGGCTTCCCGTGCAACCAGTTCGGCAAGCAGGAGCCGGGCGACGCCGAGCAGATCGGTGCGTTCTGCGAACGCAACTACGGCGTCACGTTCCCGATGTTCGCGAAGATCGACGTAAAGGGCGACCACGCGCATCCGCTGTACCGCTACCTGACCGACGAGGCGCCCGGCATTCTCGGCCTCAAGGCGATCAAGTGGAATTTCACGAAATTCCTGATCGACCGCGAAGGGCGCATCGTCAAGCGCTACGCGCCGTCCACCAAGCCCGAGGAAATCGCCGCAGACATCGACAAGCTGCTGTGACGGCGCCGCGCCGCGTGCGCAGCGCCGGTGCGAATCGTGCGGGCGCGTCGGTCGGCGCGGCCGTTACAGGATCGGCGCGAACAGCCGCGCGACGTGCATCGCGATGCGCCGCCAGGCGGGCGACTGCCGGTATTCGTCCGCGTCGACCTCGTACGCCTGCGCGAAGTCGGCGTCGAGCATCGTCTCGACCTCGTCGGCGAATGCCGGGTCGACGGTCAGCACCATGACCTCGAAATTGAGGCGAAACGAGCGGTTGTCGAGATTCGCGCTGCCGATCGCCGCCGCGACGCGATCGATCAAAACGACCTTCTGGTGCAGGAAACCGGGTCGGTAGCGGAACACCTTCACGCCTGCATCGACGAGGTCGCGCGCGTAAAGTTTCGACGCCTCGAACACGACGTAGTGGTCGCGCCGGCTCGGGATCAGGATGCGCACGTCGACGCCGCGCATCACGGCGAGCTTCAGCGCGGACACAACGGCTTCGTCGGGCACGAGGTACGGCGTGGTGATCCAGACCCGCTCGCGGGCGGCGTTTATCGATTCGACGAAGAACAGCGAGCCGGTCTCCTGCTTGTCGGCCGGCCCCATCGGCACCGCGAGGCAGTGCATGCCGTCGCCGGGCTGCGCGGGCGGCGGCAGCGCGATGGGCGGCAGCTTCTGCGTCGCCCAGTGCCAGTCTTCGGCGAACACGTACTGAATGCTCGCCACCACGGGGCCGCGTATCTCGATGTGGGTGTCCCGCCATGGCGACAGGCGCGGATTCGCGCCGAGATATTCGACGCCGACGTTATGGCCGCCGACGAACGCCCGATTGCCGTCGACGACGACGATCTTGCGATGGTTGCGGAAGTTCAGCTGGAAGCGGTTGACGAATTTCCGGTTGGTCGCGAACGGATGAACCTCGACACCGCCCCGGCGCAATGCGTGGACGTAGCTGTGGGGCAGGTCGAAGCTGCCGATGCTGTCGTACAGCACGCAGCAGCGTACGCCGGCGGCCACGCGCGCGAGCAGCGAGTCGCGCAGCATCCGGCCGAGCGTATCGTCGCGCACGATGAAGAACTGGACGAGCACGTAGTCGCGCGCGGCGTCGATCGCCGACAGGATGGCCGAGAACGTCGCGTCGCCGTTTACGAGCGTGCGCACCGAATTGCCGCCGAGGAACGGCATGCCGCCGAGCCGCGTGAGCGCGAGCACGGCAGCCTGGCCCAGCGCGTCGGCGGCCGGCCCGTCGGTCGCGTCGGTCGCGCGCCACGGCGAGCGCGGTGTGTGCGTGCGCAACATTTCGAGCTCGTGGCGCCGGGCGTCGACGTAGCCTGAGAATTTGCTGCGGCCGAGGAACAGGTATGGAACGAGCGTCAGGTACGGCATGGCCGTGAGCGAGACGGCCCACGCGATCGCGCCTTGCGACGTGCGCGTGTTCATGATTGCGTGGCATGCCGCGACGATCCCGAGCACGTGGATGGTCAGGATCAGGGTGCCGAGATGTAGCCAGTCGAGGGTCATGGGCGCTTAAAGGACTCCTGCGGGACGCCCGAAGGGGCTCCCGAAGTCGTGCGGCCGGGCGGCCGCCTACGCGCATCTTACCCAACCGTGCGGCGCAATGGTGCGGCGCACGGCGGGCCGGCCGGAACGCTCAGCCCTTGCGGGGCAGGTCCGACGCCTGGATCAGGAACACGGCGTCGTCTCCCGCGCTGGTGGGCAGCCACGTGAGCTCGAGGCCGCCGAACGCCGCTTCGACGTGCTCGCGCTCGTTGCCGATCTCGACGACGAGCACGCCGTCGTCATGCAGCCAGCGGTGCGCTTCGGCGACGATGCGTCGCACGATGTCCATCCCGTCGTCGCCGCCGGCGAGCGCCATCTCCGGCTCGTGCCGGTATTCGGGCGGCAGCGCGGCCATCGACGCGGCGTTCACGTACGGCGGGTTCGTCAGGATCACGTCGTAGCGCGAGTCGGGATCGGTGCGGAACGCGGGCAGCGGCGCGTAGAGGTCGCCGTGGTGCAGGCCGATGCGGTCTTCGAGGCCGTAGTCGCGCACGTTGATTGCCGCGACTTCGAGCGCCTTGTCCGACAGGTCGACCGCGTCGATCTCGGCGTTCGGGAACGCGCTCGCCGCAAGGATCGCGAGGCAGCCGGAGCCGGTGCACAGTTCGAGCACCGCGCCGACCTGCTCGGGGTCGGCGACATACGGCTGCAGCCCGTCGTCGAGCAGTTCGCCGATGAACGAGCGCGGCACGATCACGCGTTCGTCGACGTAGAAGCGGTGGCCGTGCATCCACGCTTCATGCGTGAGATACGCGGCCGGCACGCGGTCGGCCGCGCGTCGTTCGATCACCGCGAGCACGGCCGCGATCTCGTCGGGCAAGAGGCGTGCGTCGAGGAACGGCTCGAGCGTGTCGAGCGGCAGGTCGAGCGTATGCAGCACGAGGTAGGCCGCTTCGTCGTAGGCGTTGTCGGAACCGTGGCCGAACGCGAGTTTCGCTTTCGAGAAGCGCGTGACCGCGTAGCGCAGCAGGTCGCGGACTGTGGCAAAAGGTGTCGTCATGCGAGGCTCCGTCAGGCGATCAGTTGTTCGAGCACGCGTCGGTACACGTTCTTCAGCGGGTCGACGAAGCGCACTTCGATGTGCTCGTCGATCTTGTGGATGCTGCCGTTCGGCGGCCCGAACTCGATCACCTGCGGGCAGATGCGCGCGATGAAGCGGCCGTCCGACGTGCCGCCCGTCGTCGACAGTTCGGTCGTGATGCCGGTCTCGGTGCGGATCGCGTTTTCCAGCGCGCCCGACAGCTCGCCGCGCGGCGTAAGGAACGGCAGGCCGCTCACCGACCACTTCAGCGTGTATTCGAGGCCGTGCTTGTCGAGAATCGCGTGCACGCGGGCCTGCAGGCCTTCGACGGTGCTCGCGGTCGAGAAGCGGAAGTTGAACAGCAGGTCGGCGTGGCCGGGGATCACGTTGGTCGCGCCGGTGCCGGCGTGCAGGTTCGACACCTGCCAGGTGGTCGGCGGGAAGTATTCGTTGCCGGCGTCCCATTGCTCGGCGGCGAGCTCGGCGAGCGCCGGTGCGAGCAGGTGGATCGGGTTCTTCGCGAGGTGCGGATAGGCGATGTGGCCTTGCACACCCTTGACGACCAGTTCGCCGGACATCGACCCGCGGCGGCCGTTCTTGACGACGTCGCCGAGCTCGGCCGTCGACGTCGGCTCGCCGACGATGCAGTAGTCGAGCCGCTCGCCGCGTGCCTGCAGCAGTTCGACGACCTTCACGGTGCCGTCGGTGGCCGGGCCTTCCTCGTCGCTCGTGATCAGGAACGCGATCGCGCCGCGGTGGTCGGGATGGGCCGCCACGAATTCCTCGGACGCGACGACGAACGCCGCAAGCGACGTCTTCATGTCGGCCGCGCCGCGGCCGTACAGCTTGCCGTCGCGATGGGCGGGGACGAACGGCGGTGAGGTCCACTGTTCGAGCGGCCCGGTCGGCACGACGTCGGTGTGGCCCGCGAACGCGAGCAGCTTGCCGTCGCGGCCGTCGATGCCGCGCTTGACGGCCCACAGGTTGGTCACGCCGTGCGACGCGATGGTCTCGCATTCGAAGCCGAGCGCGGCGAGGCGCTCGGTCATGATCTGCTGGCAGTGCTGGTCGTCGGGCGTCACGGACGCGCGGGCGATCAGCTGTTCGGTAAGGGCTAGGGTGGCGGACATGGTTCGGACCACTTTCGATAAAAAATGCCGGCGCGGTGGCCGGCAGCGACAGGGCGCGGGCTACGCCCGCAGGCGCGGCGCGGGCGGCCCTATGCGGCAAACAGCGCCGCGTATTGATCGGCCACGAAGCCGAGCGATTTCACGCGGCCGTTGACGACGAGCACGGGGCGCTTGATGACCGACGGCTTGTGGATCATCAGCGCGACCGCGCCGGTCTTCGTTTCGGCGGCCGCCTTCATCGCGTCGTCCAGGCCGCGCCACGTGGTGCCGCGCTTGTTCACGAGCGCGTCGAGCGACACGTCCTTCAGCCAGTCTTCGATCAGCGGCGCGCTCACGCCGAGCTTCTTGAAATCGTGGAATTCGAACTCGACGCCGTGATCGTCGAGCCACACGCGGGCCTTCTTCACGGTGTCGCAGTTCGGAATGCCGTAGACGACCACGGTGTGCGGCTTCGCCATCAGTCGCCTCGCAGCAGCTCGTTCAGGCCGACCTTCGCACGCGTCTTCGCGTCGACCTTCTTGACGATCACCGCGCAGTACAGGCTGTGCGAGCCGTCCTTCGACGGCAGGTTGCCGGCGACGACGACCGAGCCGGCCGGGATGCGGCCGTAGCTGACTTCGCCCGTCTCGCGATCGTAGATCTTGGTGCTCTGGCCGAGGTACACGCCCATCGAGATCACCGAGTTTTCCTCGACGATCACGCCTTCGACGACTTCCGAGCGAGCGCCGATGAAGCAGTTGTCCTCGATGATGACCGGGTTCGCCTGCAGCGGCTCGAGCACGCCGCCGATGCCGACGCCGCCCGACAGGTGCACGTTCTTGCCGATCTGCGCGCACGAGCCGACCGTCGCCCACGTGTCGACCATCGTGCCTTCGTCGACGTACGCGCCGATGTTGGTGTACGACGGCATCAGCACGACGTTCTTCGCGATGAACGAGCCGCGGCGCGCGATGGCCGGCGGCACGACGCGGAAGCCGCCCGCGGCGAAGTCTTCGGCCGTGTAGTTCGCGAACTTCGACGGCACCTTGTCGTAGAACTGCGAGTAGCCGCCGGCCGGCATCGGCGCGTTGTCCTCCAGGCGGAACGACAGCAGCACGGCCTTCTTCAGCCATTGGTGGACCGTCCAGTTGCCGTCGATTTTCTCGGCGACGCGCAGCGCACCCTTGTCGAGTTGCTCGATCGCGTGAGCGACGGCCTCGCGGACGTCGGCGGGCGCGGCTTTCGGCGACAGCTCGGCGCGGTTTTCCCAGGCGGTATCGATGATTTGCTGAAGTTGTTGCGACATGTTCGTTTTCGCAGGAGATGGATGGAATTGATCGGGATGGACGTCTTACCGCGCGAGAGCGCGGCAGAAATCGACGATGCGTTGCGCGCCCTCGACGCATTCGGGGGTGCCCGCGACGAGCGCGATCCGGATGAAATCGCGGCCCGGGTTCGTGCCATGCGCATCGCGCGCGAGGTACGAGCCGGGCAGAACCGTCACATTATAGTCGGCGTACAGGCGACGGGCGAACTCGGTGTCCGACAGACCGGTGCGCGCGACGTTGGCCCACAGGTAGAACGCGGCGTCGGGCAGCTTCACGTCGATCACGTCGGCGAGCATCGGCGTGACCGTATTGAACTTCTGCAGGTACAGCGCGCGGTTCTCGCGCACGTGCGCCTCGTCGTTCCACGCGGCGATGCTCGCGTGCTGCCAGACCGGCGACAGCGCGGCGCCGTGGTACGTGCGGTACAGCAGAAATTTCTTGAGCAGCGCGGCGTCGCCGGCGACGAAGCCCGAGCGCATGCCCGGCACGTTCGAGCGCTTCGACAGGCTGGAGAGCATCACGAGCCGCTCGAAGCCGCGGCCGAGGCGGTGCGCGGCCTCGAGGCCGCCGAGCGGCGGCGCCGCTTCGTCGAAATAGATTTCCGAATAGCACTCGTCGGATGCGATCACGAAACCGTGGCGGTCGGACAGCGCGAACAGCTCGCGCCAGTCGTCGAGCGTCAGCACGGCGCCCGTCGGGTTGCCGGGCGAGCACACGTACAGCAACTGCGTGCGCGCCCACACTTCATCGGGCACGGCCGCGTAGTCGCACGCGAAGTTGCGGGCCGGGTCGCTGTTCGCGAAATAGGGTTCGGCACCGGCCAGCAGCGCCGCGCCTTCGTAAATTTGATAGAAGGGATTCGGACAGAGTACGATCGCCTTCTTGCCGTCGGCACCAGGGCGCGCGTCGATCACCGTCTGCGCGAGCGAGAACAGCGCCTCGCGCGAGCCCGACACCGGCAGCACCTGCGTGGCCGCATCGATCGCCGGCAGCCCGTAGCGGCGTTCGAGCCAGCGCGCGATCGACGTGCGCAGCGCGTCCGAGCCGGCGGTGGCCGGATACGACGCGAGGCCGTCGAGCGCGGCCACCACGGCGTCGCGGATCAGCGCCGGCGTCGCGTGTTTGGGCTCGCCGATGCCGAAGCTGATCGGTTTCAGGTTGCCGGAAGGCGTACCGGCACCGGGCGTCACGTCCTTGAACAGGGCGCGCAGCTTTTCGAAGGGATAGGGCTGGAGCGAGTCGAGTCGAGGGTTCACGGGCGAAGCGGCCATCGCGGCCGGTTGGAGCGAAAGAAGCGGCGGGCGCGCCGCGCGGCTGCGAGCGGGCGCCGGGGCGCGCGGCTCGCAACGGACGATTATAGCGTGACGGAATGCGGTCACGGCCTGCCGGAGCGGCGGCCGGGCCGCTCGGATAAAGGGTATCGAATCAAATGAACAACGCGGTACGCGGCAGCCTGCCGACGCTGGCCATCCTGATCGGCGCGTCGGTATGGGGCCTGATCTGGTATCCGCTGCGGATCCTTGCGTCGCTCGGCGTGACGGGCACGCTGGCCAGCGCGCTGACGAGCCTCGTCGCGTTCCTGTTCGTGATCGTCGCGCGCCACCGCACGATTGCAACGCTGCGCTGGCACTGGGTGCTGCCGGCCATCGCGGCGACGGCCGGCGTGACGAACCTCGGGTTCGTCTGGGGCACGATCCATGGCGAGGTGCTGCGCGTGATGCTGCTGTTCTACCTGACGCCGGCCTGGACCGCGATCTACGCGCACTTCCTGCTGCGCGAGCGGCTGACCTGGGCCGGCGCCGGGCTCGCCGCGCTGTCGATTGGCGGCGCGATGCTGATGCTGTGGTCGCCGTCGCTCGGCTTGCCGCTGCCGGCCAACCCGGCCGAATGGGCCGGCCTCGCGGCCGGGCTGAGCTTCGCGATGAGCAACGTGCTGGTGATCAAGGCGAGCCGCGAGCTGCCCGACATGCGCGCCGAAATGCGCACCGCGACGCTGTTCGGCGGCGCGGCCGTGTTCGGCGCGATCGCGTCGCTGTTCGAGGGGCTGCCGGCCGCGCCGGCGAGCGGCCAGCTGGGCGTGGCCGCGCTGATCATCGCGGCGATCGGCGTGACGATGGCGTCGAACAACCTGCTCGTCCAGTACGGCCTCGCACGCGTGCCGGCGAACCGCGCGTCGATCATCATGCTGTTCGAGATCGTGATCACCGCGCTGTCCGCGTGGGTGTTCGCGAACGAGCTGCCGAGCGCGCGCGAGTGGGCGGGCGGCGCGTGCATCGTGCTGGCGACGCTGCTGTCGAGCCGGGTCCATCGTGCCGCGCCGGCACCGGATAAACCCGGCGACGGTCGGGACGGCGCACGCGCGATGGTATGATGGAAGCCGTTTGCGGGGCCCAACGCTGGATGCGCGCGGCCCCGTTTTTGAATTCCGGGGCGCGTCGCGCGCAGGGGCTTCGCGGCCCCGCTCCGCACGGCCCCGTCCGTTTCACACCTTCTTCACATCCGATACCGCCGTGCGTCTGAGCTCGATCAAACTCGCTGGCTTCAAATCCTTCGTCGATCCCACGCATTTCCAGGTTCCGGGCCAGCTTGTCGGCGTGGTCGGCCCGAACGGATGCGGCAAGTCCAACATCATCGACGCCGTGCGCTGGGTGCTCGGCGAGTCGCGCGCGTCCGAGCTGCGCGGCGAATCGATGCAGGACGTGATCTTCAACGGTTCGACCGCCCGCAAGCCCGGCAGCCGGGCCAGCGTCGAACTGATTTTCGACAACTCCGACGGCCGCGCGGCCGGGCAGTGGGGCCAGTACGGCGAGATCGCCGTGAAGCGCGTGCTGACGCGCGACGGCACGTCGAGCTACTACATCAACAACCTGCCGGCGCGCCGCCGCGACATCCAGGACATCTTCCTCGGCACCGGCCTCGGCCCGCGCGCGTACGCGATCATCGGGCAGGGCATGATCGCGCGGATCATCGAGGCGAAGCCGGAAGAGCTGCGCGTGTTCCTCGAGGAAGCCGCCGGCGTGTCGAAGTACAAGGAACGCCGTCGCGAAACCGAGAACCGTCTGCACGACACGCGCGAGAACCTGACGCGCGTCGAGGACATCGTCCGCGAACTCGGTGCGAACCTCGAAAAGCTCGAGGCGCAGGCGGTGGTCGCGACCAAGTACAAGGAACTCGTCGCCGACGGCGAGGAGAAGCAGCGCCTCTTGTGGCTGCTGCGCAAGAACGAGGCCGCCGGCGAGCAGCAGAAGCAGCAGCGCGCGATCGAACAGGCGCAGATCGACCTCGAGGCGCAGACGGCGAAGCTGCGCGAAGTCGAGGCGCAGCTCGAGACGCTGCGCGTCGCGCACTACTCGGCGAGCGATGCGATGCAGGGCGCGCAGGGCGCGCTCTACGAAGCGAACGCCGAGGTGAGCCGCCTCGAAGCCGAGATCAAGTTCATCGTCGAATCGCGCAATCGCGTGCAGGCGCAGATCGCCGCGCTGAACGCGCAACGCGAGCAGTGGCGCGCGCAGGCCGAGAAGTCGCAGGACGAGCTCGAGGAAGCCGAAGAAGCGCGCGCGATGGCCGACGAGAAGGCCGCGCTCGCCGAAGACAACGCGGCCGCCAAGCACGATGCGCTGCCGGCGCTCGAGGCGAAGTGGCGCGACGCGCAGGCGCAGCTCAACGACGAGCGCGCGCGGATCGCGCAGACCGAGCAGTCGCTGAAGCTCGAAGCCGCGCATCAGCGCAACGCCGACCAGCAGCTCCAGCAGCTTCAGCAGCGCCACGAGCGCCTGAAGAGCGAAGCGGGCGGGCTCGACGCGCCGGACGAGACGCAGCTCGAAGAGCTGCGCATGCAACTGGCCGAGCAGGAAGAGATTCTCGCGGAAGCGCAGGCCCGCCTGGCCGACGCGCAGGAAACGGTGCCGCGCCTCGACGGCGAACGCCGCGCCGCTCAGGAGCGCGTGCAGGCCGAAGCCGCCCAGATCCACCAGCTCGAGGCGCGCCTTGCCGCGCTGAAGCAACTGCAGGAGAACGTGCAGACCGAGGGCAAGATTCAGCCGTGGCTCGACAAGCACGAGCTCGGCGCGCTGCCGCGTCTGTGGAAGAAGCTGCACGTCGAGGCTGGCTGGGAAGCGGCGCTCGAGGCCGTGCTGCGCGAGCGCCTCGCCGCGCTCGAAGTGTCGAATCTCGACTGGGTGAAGGCATTCGCGACCGATGCGCCGCCCGCGAAGCTCGCGTTCTACGCGCCGCCCGCGGCCGGCGAGACGCCCGCCGCGGTGGCCGGGCTGCGCCCGGTGCTGTCGCTCGTGCGTATCGACGACGCGGGCATTCGCGCGGTGCTGAACGACTGGCTCGGCAACGTATACGTCGCCGACGACGTCGCGCAGGCGCTCGCGGCGCGCACGCAACTGCCGGCAGGCGGCGCGTTCGTCGTCAAGGCCGGCCATATGGTCACGCGGGTCGGCGTGCAGTTGTATGCGGCCGATTCGGAGCAGGCCGGGATGCTGGCCCGCCAGCAGGAAATCGAAAACCTGGCGCGCCAGGTGCGCGCGCAGGCGCTGCTCGCCGACGAGGCGCGCACGGCCGCCGTGCGGGCGGAAGCCGCGCATACGCAGGCCACGCAGGCGCTTGGCGACGTGCGCGCGCAAGCCGAACGCGCGACGCAGCGCGTGCATGCGCTGCAGATGGATGTGCTCAAGCTCGCGCAGGCGCACGAACGCTACACGCAGCGCAGCACGCAGATCCGCGAGGAACTCGAGGAAATCGGCGCGCAGATCGAAGAGCAGCGTGCGCTGCGCGCGGAGTCGGAAGCGAATTTCGAGCGCTTCGACGGCGAGCTCGCGGAACTGCAGGCGCGCTTCGAGGACAACCAGCTCGCGTTCGAGTCGCTCGACGAATCGCTGACGCAGGCGCGTCAGGAAGCGCGCGACCTGGAGCGCGGCGCGAACGACGCGCGCTTCGCCGCACGCAACGCGGTGACCCGGATCGACGAGCTCAAGCGTACGATCCAGGTCGCCCACGAGCAGAGCGAGCGCGTCGCCGCGTCGCTGGAAGACGCGCGCGCCGAACTCGAGACGATCAACGAGCAGACCGCGCACACGGGCCTGCAGGACGCGCTCGAGATTCGCGCGGTGAAGGAAGAAGCGCTGCAGGCCGCGCGCATCGAGCTCGACGATCTCACCGCGAAGCTGCGTGCGTCGGACGAGCAGCGGCTCGTCGCCGAGCGTTCGCTGCAACCGCTGCGCGACCGCATCACCGAGTTGCAGCTGAAGGAGCAGGCCGCGCGCCTGTCCGTCGAGCAGTTCGCCGAGCAGCTCGCCACGGCCGAAGTCGACGAAACCGCACTGGCCGCGAAGCTGACGCCGGATCTGAAGCCGTCCTACCTGCAGGGCGAAGTCACGCGGCTGAACAACGCGATCAACGCGCTCGGCCCCGTGAACATGGCCGCGCTCGACGAGCTGAAGGCCGCGAGCGAGCGCAAGGTGTTCCTCGATGCGCAGTCGGCCGACCTGATCGACGCGATCACGACGCTCGAGGACGCGATCCACAAGATCGACCAGGAAACCCGCACGCTGCTGCAGGGCACCTTCGACGAGGTCAACCGTCATTTCAGCGACCTGTTCCCGCGCCTGTTCGGCGGCGGCCAGGCGAAGCTGATCATGACGGGCGACGAGATTCTCGATGCCGGCGTGCAGGTGATGGCGCAGCCGCCCGGCAAGAAGAACGCGACGATTCACCTGCTGTCGGGCGGCGAGAAGGCGCTGACCGCGACCGCGCTGGTGTTCGCGATGTTCCAGCTGAACCCGGCGCCGTTCTGTCTGCTCGACGAGGTCGACGCGCCGCTGGACGACGCGAACACCGAGCGTTTCGCGAATCTCGTGCGCGCGATGTCCGACAAGACGCAGTTCCTGTTCATCTCGCACAACAAGATCGCGATGGAGATGGCGCAGCAACTGATCGGCGTGACGATGCAGGAGCAGGGCGTGTCGCGGATCGTCGCGGTGGACATGGAAACCGCCGCGGGTTTTGCCCAGAATTGACGTTTGACGAAACCGGACCGCGTTCGCGCGGCGCATGGGCGCCCGTTCGCGGTCCCGACGAAAAAGAATTGCTGATGGAGCGTGCATGGACGAGTTGACACTCGGTTTGATCGGCGCGGGCGCCGTCGTGGTGGGCGGCGTCGTGGTCTACAACGCATGGCAGGGCGCGAAAGTGCGGCGCAGGATGCCGCGCCCGATGCCGGAGGAAGCGGTCGAGGCAATGAACCGCCCCGAGCGCGACGAAGAGTTGCCGTTCATCGAGCCGGTACGTCAGCCGGTGCGCCGCGAGCCCGCGGCACCGGTCGCGGCGGCTGTCGCCGCGACCGAAGCCGCGCGCGTCGAGCCGACGTTCGGCGGGGCCGCGAGCGGCGCGGCGCCGGCCGATACGCCGGCCGACCTGCAGGCCGAGGCGACGGGGGCCGATACGTCGTCCGAATCGACCGAGCCGGCTGCCGGCGAAGAAGCCGTGACCGCCGCCGCGCATGAAGCGGCAGCCGAACCGGCCGGCCCGACCGAACCGGTGATGCCGGCCGCGACGACGATCTCGTCCGCGCCGCCCGCGATCGTCGATCGCCGGATCGACTGCATCGTGCCGATCCGCCTCACCGGCCCGCTGCCGGGCGACAAGATCCTGCCGGTCGCGCAGCGGCTGCGCCGCGCGGGCAGCAAGCCCGTGCATATCGAAGGCAAGCCGGAAGGCGGCCAGTGGGAGTTGCTGCAGAACGGCGTGCGCTACGAAGAGCTGCGCGCGGCCGCGCAGCTTGCGAACCGCAGCGGCGCGCTGAACGAACTCGAATTTTCCGAATTCGTGACGGGCGTCCAGCAGTTCGCCGACGCGATCGACGGCGCGCCGGAATTCCCGGACATGATGGAAACGGTCGCGATGGCGCGCGAACTCGACGCGTTTGCCGCGCAGTGCGACGCGCAACTGTCGATCAACGTGATGTCGGACGGCGCGCCGTGGTCCGCGAACTACGTGCAGGCGGTCGCGTCGCAGGACGGGCTGCTGCTGTCGCGCGACGGCACGCGCTTCGTGAAGCTCGACGCGAAGCAGAATCCGGTGTTCATGCTGCAGTTCGGCGATACGAACTTCCTGCGCGACGACCTCACGTACAAGGGCGGCAACATGATCACGCTGGTGCTCGACGTGCCGGTGGCCGAAGAGGACATCCTGCCGTTCCGGCTGATGTGCGATTACGCGAAGTCGCTGTCCGAGCGGATCGGCGCGCGCGTCGTCGACGATTCGCGCCGGCCGCTGCCGGAGTCGACGCTGCTCGCGATCGAGCAGCAGCTGATGAAGCTGTACGCGAAGCTCGAGGAAGCCGGCATCCCGGCCGGTTCGCCGGTCACGCGCCGCCTGTTCAGCCAGTAACGCGAAGGCGCGGACGGCGGTTTTCGGCGCCGTCTTTCGTCTCCGCGGCGCACACCGTGCGGTGTGCGCTGCAGCACGTCATCGGGCCCGCATTGCGTGCCCCGCCGCGGCGTCAAACTGAGATAATCGGAAAACCGATTTTTTCAGAACGACTCTGCCGCCAGCATGGCCCGAACCCAAGCCGAACCGCCAGCCAGCCAGCCCGACGCGCGCGCCGCGTGGCTGCGCGACCAACTCGAGCGGGCAAACTACGCCTATTACGTGCTCGACCAGCCGGATCTGCCCGACGCCGAATACGACCGGCTGTTCCGTGAGCTGCAGCAGCTCGAAACCGACCATCCCGAACTCGTGACGCCCGATTCACCGACGCAGCGCGTCGGCGGCGAAGCGGCCGGCGGCTTCACGCCGGTCGTCCACGATGCGCCGATGCTGTCGCTGAACAACGGCTTCGCCGACGAGGACATCGTCGCGTTCGACAAGCGCATCGCCGACGCGCTCGCGAAGACGACCGATCTCGCCGGCTCGGTGACGGACCCCGTCGAATACGCGTGCGAACTGAAGTTCGACGGCCTCGCGATTTCGCTGCGCTACGAGCAAGGCGTGTTCGTGCAGGCCGCGACGCGCGGCGACGGGACGACGGGCGAGGACGTGACCGAGAACGTGCGCACGATCCGTTCGATTCCGCTGAAGCTGAAGGGCAAGCACGTGCCGGCGGTGCTCGACGTGCGCGGCGAGGTGCTGATGTTCAAGCGCGATTTCGCACGCCTGAACGAACGCCAGCGCGCGGCCGAGCAGCGCGAATTCGCGAACCCGCGCAACGCGGCGGCCGGCAGCCTGCGCCAGCTCGACTCGAAGATCACCGCGCAGCGGCCGCTGTCGTTCTTCGCGTACGGGATCGGCGTGCTCGACGGGATGCCGATGCCCGACACGCACAGCGCGCTGCTCGACTGGTACGAGGCGTTCGGCCTGCCCGTGAACCGCGAGCGTGCGGTCGTGCACGGCGCCGAAGGGCTGCTCGAGTTCTTCCGCAAGGTCGGCGAGAAGCGCGAGTCGCTGCCGTACGACATCGACGGCGTCGTCTACAAGGTCAACCGGCGTGACGAGCAGGAGCGCCTCGGCTTCGTGTCGCGTGCGCCGCGCTTCGCGCTCGCGCACAAGTTCCCCGCGCAGGAAGCGCTGACGAAGCTCGTCGCGATCGAGGTTCAGGTCGGCCGCACGGGCGCGATCACGCCGGTCGCGCGTCTCGAGCCGGTCTTCGTCGGCGGTGCGACCGTGACCAATGCGACGCTGCACAACGAGGACGAAGTGCGCCGCAAGGACATCCGGATCGGCGACACCGTGATCGTGCGCCGTGCCGGCGACGTGATTCCGGAAGTCGTCGGCGCGCTGCTCGACCGGCGCCCGGCGGACGCGGCCGAATTCGTGATGCCGACCGAATGCCCGGTGTGCGGCTCGAAGATCGAGCGCCTGCCGGACGAGGCGATCGCGCGCTGCACGGGCGGGCTGTTCTGCCCGGCGCAGCGCAAGCAGGCGCTGTGGCATTTCGCGCAGCGCCGCGCGCTCGACATCGACGGCCTCGGCGAGAAGATCATCGACCAGCTCGTCGAGCTGAATCTCGTGCGTACGCCGGCCGACCTGTTCAATCTCGGTTTCGCGACGCTCGCCGAGCTCGACCGGTTCGCCGAGAAGTCCGCGCAGAATCTGCTCGATTCGCTCGAGAAGGCGAAGCACACGACGCTCGCGCGTTTCATCTACGGGCTCGGCATCCGCCATGTCGGCGAATCGACCGCGAAGGATCTCGCGAAGCATTTCGGCTCGCTGACGCCGATCATGGATGCGTCGATCGAGGAACTGCTCGAAGTCAACGACGTCGGGCCGATCGTCGCCGAGTCGATTCACCAGTTCTTCGCGGAAGAGCACAACCGCACGGTGATCGAGCAGTTGCGCGCGCCCGGCAAGGTCACGTGGCCGGAAGGGCCGCCCGCGCCGAAGGCGCCGCAGGGCGTGCTGGCCGGCAAGACGATCGTGCTGACGGGCACGCTGCCGAATCTCACGCGCGACGCGGCGAAGGAGATGCTCGAAGCGGCCGGCGCCAAGGTGGCCGGTTCGGTATCGAAGAAGACGGATTACGTGGTCGCGGGCGCCGAAGCCGGCAGCAAGCTCGCGAAGGCCGAGGAACTCGGCATCCCCGTGCTGGACGAAGACGGCCTGCACCAACTCCTGGAGGGCAATACGCCATGATTCGCGAGATCCTGAAGATGGGCGATCCGCGCCTGCTCGAAATCGCCGAGCCGGTCGAGCGGTTCGATACACCCGAGCTGCACGAGATCGTCGCGGACATGTTCGAGACGATGCATCACGCGAACGGCGCCGGCTTGGCCGCGCCGCAGATCGGCATCGGGCTGCAGATCATCATCTTCGGCTTCGGCAACAACAACCGCTACCCGGATGCGCCGCCGGTGCCCGAGACCGTGCTGATCAACCCGAAGGTCGAGTACCTGCCGCCGGACATCGAAGAGGGCTGGGAAGGCTGCCTGTCGGTGCCGGGCATGCGCGGCGTCGTCAGCCGCTACGCGAAGGTGCGCTACAGCGGCTTCGACCAGTTCGGCCAGAAGATCGATCGCGTCGCCGAGGGGTTCCACGCACGCGTGGTCCAGCACGAATACGATCACCTGATCGGCAAGCTGTATCCGATGCGGATCACCGACTTCACGCGCTTCGGGTTCACCGAGGTGCTGTTCCCGGGGCTCGACCCGGCCGACGACGACTGATCGGCCGCCCTCGCGGGGAAAAGAAAAAGCCCGCTTGAAGCGGGCTCTTTTCATTGCGTGGCGTACGTGGTGCGCTTGCGGTCAGAACGTCTCGTCGGCGGACAGATAGCGCCATTGGCCCTGCGGCAGCGCGCCGAGCATCACGCGGCCCATCCGCACGCGCTTCAGGCCGATTACGTCGAGGCCGACCAGTTCGCACATGCGCCGGATCTGGCGCTTCTTGCCTTCGCGCAGCACGAAGCGCAACTGCTCGCCGTTCTGCCAGCTCACCAGCGCCGGCTTCAGCGCGACGCCGTCGAGCTCGAGGCCGTGGCGCAGCTTCGCGAGCGATTCCGCCGGGAAGTGCTGGTCGATGTCGATCAGGCGTTCGCCGAAGCGCACGCGCACCAGGTATTCCTTGTCGATGTCCGACTGTTCGCCGATCAGCTGCTTCGCGATCACGCCGTTTTGCGTGAGCACGAGCAGGCCGGTGGAGTCGATGTCGAGACGGCCGGCCGGTGCGAGCGCATGCAGGTGCTGCGGGGAGAAGCGCACCGGCGAATGATCGCCGCTCCAGCGGTTCGCGCGCGTGATCAGCACGGCCGCCGGCTCGTAGCCGTCTTCCGCTTGACCCGACACGTAGCCGACCGGCTTGTGCAGCAAGATCGTCACCTGCGCGGCCTGAGCGGCGCTCGCGCGCTCGTCGATCTCGATCTTCTGGTCGGCGCGCACCTTGGTGCCGAGCGTGTCGATGCGTTCGCCGTCGACGAGCACCCAGCCCTTTTCGATCCATTCGTCGGCTTCGCGGCGCGAGCACATGCCGAGTTCGGACATTCGCTTCGACAGGCGCATCAGGCCCGTTTCGTCGCCGTAGTCGACGTCGGCTGCTGCGCGCTTGACGGGTTGCGCGGTCTTCACCGTACCGAACGAACGGCGCTCGCCGTCGCGTGCGGGGCGGGCCGGGCGATCGCCGAAGCTGCGCTTCGCGCCTTCGCCAGAGGGCTTGTCGCGGTAGGACGGGCGCTTGCTGTCGTCGCCACCTGCTGCGCGGCGCGGACGTGCATCGTCATCGTTGCGACGAGCAGGGCGGTCGGACGACGTGCGGCGGTCGCCGAAGCTGCGTTTCGCACCTTCGCCGGCGGGCTTGTCGCGGTAGGACGGGCGCTTGCTGTCGTCACCGGCTGCTGCGCGGCGCGGACGGGCATCGTCATCGTTGCGACGAGCAGGGCGGTCGGACGACGTGCGGCGGTCGCCGAAGCTGCGTTTCGCACCTTCGCCGGCGGGCTTGTCGCGGTAGGACGGGCGCTTGCTGTCGTCGCCACCTGCTGCGCGGCGCGGACGGGCATCGTCATCGTTGCGGCGCGGTGGGCGATCCGACGACGGACGGCGATCGCCGAAGCTGCGCTTCCCGCCTTCGCCGGCGGGCTTGTCGCGGTAGGACGGGCGCTTGCTGTCATCGCCACCTGCTGCGCGGCGCGGAGGGGCATCGTCATCGCTGCGGCGCGGTGGGCGATCCGACGACGGACGGCGGTCGCCGAAGCTGCGCTTCGGGCCTTCGCCGGCGGGCTTGTCGCGGTAGGACGGGCGCTTGCTGTCGTCACCTGCTGCGCGACGCGGCCGTGCATCGTCATCGCTGCGACGCGGCGGCCGATCCGACGACGGACGGCGGTCGCCGAAGCTGCGCTTCGCGCCTTCGCTGGCCGCATTGTCGCGATACGGGGCGCGCGTGCCGCGTTCGGCGCTACCGTCACGCGGCGCGCGCTTGGCCGGTGCGCGATCCGCGCCCGGGCGTTCTGCGCCGGCGGCGCCGCGCGGCTTGAACGAGCGCTCGCCGGTGGCGGCGGCCGCCGGCGCCTTCTTCGGACGGGCGGGCTTGTCCCCCGGGGGCGGCGCGGCGGGACGCACCGCCTTACGGGCGACGAGGCTGCCGGAGCGGACAGGGGCGCGGGTCGGCGACGCCGGCTTCGGATTCTTGACGGTTAATTTGGTGCGCATAAACGCTGGGATTCATTCAGACTGCGATCGCACGCAGCAATTCGGTTTCGAGCTGGATCTGCAGGCGGTTGTCGGACAGGCCGGCGCCCGCGAGCAGGAAGATGTCTTCGACGCGCTCGCCGAGCGTATTGATCCGCGCCGCATGGACGCCGATCCGATGTTCGGCGAGTACGCGCGCGATCGAATAGAGAAGGCCCGGCCGGTCGTTGGCCGACACGGACAGGATGTAGTACTGACCGCGCTCGTCGGCCCGCAGGTCGACGCGCGGCGTGATCGGAAACGTCCGGGACAGCCTCGACAGGCGGCCCTTCGACGGCTCCGGCAGCGTGGCCGTTTCGGCGAGCCGCGTCGCGAGCTGCTGCTCGACGAGATTCGCGATGTCGCGGTAGCGCACGTCGCGTTCGGTCTGCGTGACGATGAAGTTGTCGAGTGCATAGCCGTGCCGCGTCGTGCTGACGCGCGCATCGAGCACCGACAGCCCGTTGCGGTCGAAATACGCGCAGATGCCCGCGAACAGATCGGGGCGGTCCTTCACGTACACGAGCACTTGCAGCGCGTCGCCGATCGGCGAAGGCCGCGCGCGGACGATCGCGGTTTCGGCGTTCACGTGCCGGTACAGCACGCGTGTCTGCCACGCGATGTCGGCCGCGTCGTGACGCAGGAAGAAGCCGACGTCGAGCTGATCCCACAACGCGCGGTGCGCATCGTCGGGCACGGTTTCCAGGCGCAGCAGCGCGAGCGCCTGCTCCTGCCGCGACTTCAGTTCCGAATGCGCGTCGGGATTCGCGCCGCCGAGCACCGCGAGCGTGATGCGGTAGAGATCCTCGAGCAGCTTGCCCTTCCACGTGTTCCACACCTTCGGGCTGGTGCCGCGGATATCGGCGACGGTCAGCAGGTAGAGCGCGGTCAGGTACCGTTCGTTACCGACGACTTCGGCGAAACGCTTGATGACTTCGGGGTCGCTCGTATCCTGCTTCTGCGCGACCTGGCTCATCGTCAGGTGATGCTGAACGAGCCATACGATCAGCGCGGCGTCCTCGGCGGCGATCCCGTGCTCGCGGCAGAAGCGCCGCGCGTCGGCCATCCCGAGCGTCGAGTGATCGCCGCCGCGGCCCTTCGCGATGTCGTGGAACAGCGCCGCGACATACAGCACCCATGGGCGCTCGAAGTTGCCGATCAACTGGCTGCAGAACGGATACTCGTGCGCATGCTCGGCCACCGCGAAGCGGCGGATATTGCGCAACACCATCAGGATGTGCTGATCGACCGTGTACACGTGGTACAGGTCGTGCTGCATCTGGCCGACGATGCGGCGGAAGTTCAGCAGGTAGCGGCCGAGCACGCTCGTCTGGTTCATCAGCCGGAACGCGTGCGTGATGCCTTCGGGCTGCTGCAGGATCCGCATGAACGTGGCGCGGTTCTGCGGATCGCGGCGCCACGCGTTGTTCATGATTTCGCGCGAGTTGTACAGCGCACGCAGCGTCCGGGCGGACAGGCCCTTCACGCCGCGCGTCGTTTCGTACAGCAGGAACGCTTCGAGGATCGCGTCGGGATGGCGCTCGAACACGCCGTCGTCGACGATCTCGAGCATCCCCTGTTTCTCGACGAAGCGATCGGCCGACAGCACGCGCGTGATGCCGCTCGTCGCGGGGAAGAGCTGCGCCTCGATGTTCTGGATCAGGATCGTCGCCAGCTGCGTGACGGCTTTCGCGGCCCAGTAGTAGCGGCGCATCAGCTGTTCGCTCGCGCGCTTGGCCTGCGTGGGCTGGTAGCCGAAGCTCTCGGCGGCCTGCGTCTGCAGGTCGAACACGAGCATGTCCTGGCGGCGCCCGGCGATCACGTGCAGCCGCGCGCGCAGCGTCTTCAGGAAGCCTTCGTTGCGGCGCAGCTCGCGCGCTTCGCGGTCGGTGATGAGGCCGCGCGTGTCGAGTTCGCGCCAGCTGCTGCCGAAGCCGGCCGCGCGCGCGATCCACAGGATCGTCTGCAGGTCGCGCAGCCCGCCGGGGCTTTCCTTCACGTTCGGTTCGAGGCTGTACGGCGTGTCCTGGCACTTCGCGTGGCGCTGGCGCATCTCGAGCACCTTCGCGGTGAAGAACGCGCGGGCGTCGAGCGCTTCGTGGTAGCGCACGGTGAAGCGCTCGAACAGCGCGGTGCTGCCGACGATGCGGCGCGCTTCCAGCAGCGAGGTCTGCACCGTGACGTCCTGCGACGCCTCCTCGATGCACTGCGCGACCGTCCGCACGCTGCTGCCGATCTCGAGGCCGAGGTCCCACGCCATGCCAATGAAGCGCTCGATGCGCGCGTCGAGCGCCGCGTCGTGCGCATCGGGCAGCAGCACGAGGATGTCGACGTCCGAATAGGGCGCGAGCTCGCCGCGCCCGTAGCCGCCGACGGCGACGAGCGCGAGCGTCGCGGGCAGCCCGCAATCGTCCCACACGCGCTTCAACGCGTCGTCGGTGAGTTTCGACAGCGCGTGCATCAGCGGCGCGACGTTCGCCGCGCGGCGAAAGCGCTCGAGCATCGCCGTCTTGGCGGCCTTGAATTCGGCGCGCCGGGACAGCGCTTCGGGCGAGGGGGCAGCGTGAGCGCTCATGGGCGACCGTTCGGGGGCGGGGTGGGGCGGGCTGGGGCGGCGGCGCTCAGACGGCGGCGGCCGGCTGCGCGAACACGGGGCGCGCCGGCGTGCCGGCCGACACGGTCAGCACTTCGTAGCCGGTTTCGGTGACGAGCACCGTGTGCTCCCACTGCGCGGACAGGCTGCGGTCGCGCGTCTTGACCGTCCACTGGTCGGGCATCGTGCGGATGTCGCGCTTGCCGGCGTTGATCATCGGCTCGATCGTGAAGATCATCCCGGCCTTCAGTTCGATGCCGGTGCCCGGGCGGCCGTAGTGGACGACCTGCGGATCCTCGTGGAACACCGTGCCGATGCCGTGGCCGCAGTATTCGCGCACGACGCTGTAGCCCTGCGCCTCCGCGTGCTTCTGGATCGCGTAGCCGATGTCGCCGAGGTGCGCGCCGGGCTTGACCTGGTCGATGCCGAGCCACATGCATTCGTAGGTGGTCTGCACGAGGCGCTTCGCGAGGATCGAGCCCTCGCCGACGATGAACATCCGGCTGGTGTCGCCGAAATAGCCGTTCTTGATCACGGTGATGTCGATGTTCAGCGCGTCGCCGTTCTTGATCACCTTCTCGCCGGGAATGCCGTGGCAGATCACGTCGTTGACCGAAATGCAGGTGGCCTTCGGGTACGGCGGATAGCCGGGCGGCTGATAGTTCAGCGGCGCGGGGATCGTGCCTTGCTCGTTGAGCATGAACTCGTGGCAGAGGCGGTCCAGTTCGGCGGTCGTGACGCCGGCGACGACGTGCGGCGTGATGAAGTCGAGCACTTCGCTCGCGAGACGGCAGGCGACGCGCATCTGGGCGATATCGTGTTCGTTTTTGAGCGTAATAGCCATCGAGGTATGCCTGGAATGCGGTGAATTGACGGATTATCGCACCTTATGGCGGGCCTCGCAGCCCCTGCGGGCCGCGCGGATGCGGGTTTTCGAGGATTGTCCGGCCCGCTGCCGCGCGGCAAGCGAAAGTGCCGCGCGACTTGAGAGCCGACAAATCCGCGTGCTATACTCTTTGGCTAAGTCGACATCCAAATTTGCCGTCGTGCCCCATTTTGGGGTGGCATCGCGGTGAAAGGCTTACGGCACGGGCGTTTTGCACGTGCCGAATCGCAAGCCGGCGCAACCAGGGTGCCGTCCGTGCGGAATTCCCGCCTTTCGGGGCAGGTTCGCGCGGCGGTACGGCAGCCGGCTTAAGACCCAACCCTCGTGGAGAATTTACATGGCAGTCACGATGCGCCAAATGCTGGAAGCAGGTGTCCACTTCGGTCACCAGACGCGCTTCTGGAACCCGAAGATGGCTCCGTTCATTTTCGGTCACCGCAACAAGATTCACATCATCAACCTCGAAAAGACGCTGCCGATGTTCACGGACGCACAGAAGTACGTGCGCCAGCTGGCAGCGAACCGCGGCACGATCCTGTTCGTCGGCACGAAGCGCCAGTCGCGTGACACGATCGCCCAGGAAGCGCAACGTGCGGGCATGCCGTACGTCAACGCACGCTGGCTCGGCGGCATGATGACCAACTTCAAGACGCTGAAGGTGTCGATCAAGCGCCTGAAGGACATGGAAGCGGCCGTCGAAGCGGGTGAAACCGAGAAGATGAGCAAGAAGGAAGCGCTGCTGTTCGAACGCGAAATCGCCAAGCTGCAGAAGTCGATCGGCGGCGTGAAGGACATGGGCGGCATTCCGGACGCGATTTTCGTCATCGACGTCGGCTACCACAAGATCGCCGTCACGGAAGCGAACAAGCTGGGCGTGCCGGTCATCGCCGTGGTCGACACGAACCACTCGCCGGAAGGTGTGGATTACGTGATCCCGGGTAACGACGACTCGAGCAAGGCAGTCGCGCTGTACGCCGAAGGCGTGGCCGACGCGATCCTCGAAGGCCGTGCGAACGCGGTCAACGAAGTGGTCCAGGCCGCACGCGGCGACGACGAATACGTCGAGGAAAACGCGTAACTGGCCCCGAGCCGGCGCAAAAAGGGGGCTCTCAACAGGCCCCCTTTTTTTAAGCTTGTGCGCCGGACCTGATCGCGCCGAATCGGCGCGGGTCCGGAAACGAATCTCGGCCGTTCGCGTCCAAGCGAGCGGCGTTGTGAATACAGACTCAAGGAGCGAATGATGGCGGCAATTACCGCAAGCATGGTGGCAGAACTGCGCGCGAAGACCGACGCACCGATGATGGAATGCAAGAAGGCGCTGACGGAAGCCGACGGCGATCTGGCCAAGGCTGAAGAACTGCTGCGCGTCAAGCTCGGCAACAAGGCGAGCAAGGCCGCATCGCGCGTGACGGCGGAAGGCGTCGTCGCATCGTTCGTCGGCGGCAACGCAGGCGCGCTGGTCGAGCTGAACTGCGAAACCGACTTCGTCGCGAAGAACGACGACTTCCTCGCGTTCTCGAAGACGGTCGCGGAACTCGTCGCGACGCAGAACCCGGCCGACGTGGCCGCGCTGTCGGCGCTGCCGCTCGAAGGCTCGACCGTCGACGCAGTGCGTCTCGCGCTGATCGGCAAGATCGGCGAGAACGTGTCGATCCGCCGTTTCGTCCGTTTCGAAACCGCGAACAAGATCGCGACGTACCTGCACGGCGCGCGTATCGGCGTGATCGTCGAGTACACGGGCGCGGAAGAGCAGGTCGGCAAGGACGTCGCGATGCACATCGCCGCGATGAAGCCGGTCGCGCTGTCGTCGGCCGACGTGCCGGCGGAACTGATCGAGACGGAACGCCGCGTGGCCGAGCAGAAGGCTGCCGAATCGGGCAAGCCGGCTGAAATCGTCGCGAAGATGGTCGACGGCAGCGTCCAGAAGTACCTGAAGGAAGTGTCGCTGCTGAACCAGACGTTCGTGAAGAACGACAAGCAGACGATCGAGCAGATGCTGAAGGCAGCGAATGCGGCAGTGCAGAAGTTCGCGCTGTTCGTCGTCGGCGAAGGCATCGAGAAGCGCCAGGACGACTTCGCCGCCGAAGTGGCCGCGCAAGTCGCAGCAGCCAAGCAGCAGTAAGCAGTCGGCAGTATCCGCGGCGGGCGTCCGTTCCGCCGCGGCCGGCGGCGCCGCCGGCCGGCCGGGAACCCCGGTCCGGTCGTCGGCGCTTGCCCGAATCAGTATTTCGCCCCTACAGTTCGTGGTTGTCATCCTCTCGTCGCTCGGAAGCCCCTATGTCCAATGCCTATAAACGCGTCCTCCTCAAACTCTCCGGCGAAGCGCTGATGGGCGACGATGCCTTCGGCATCAATCGCGCGACGATCGAACGGATGGTGGCCGATATCGCCGAAGTCGTGCGTCTCGGGACGCAGCTTGCGGTCGTGATCGGTGGCGGTAATATTTTCCGCGGCGTCGCGGGCGGCGCGGCCGGCATGGACCGCGCCACGGCCGACTACATGGGGATGCTCGCGACGATGATGAACGCGCTGGCGCTGCAGGACGCGATGCGCCACGCCGGCATCGAGGCGCGCGTGCAGTCCGCGCTGCGCATGGACCAGGTCGTCGAGCCGTACATCCGGCCCCGTGCGATCCGTCAGCTCGAGGAAGGCCGTGTCGTGATCTTCGCGGCCGGCACCGGCAACCCGTTCTTCACGACGGATACGGCCGCCGCGCTGCGCGGCTCGGAAGTGGGCGCGGAAGTCGTGCTGAAGGCGACCAAGGTCGATGGCGTATATTCTGCCGATCCGAAGAAGGATCCGTCGGCCACGCGCTACACGACGATCAGCTTCGACGAGGCGATCAGCCGCAACCTGCAGGTGATGGACGCAACGGCGTTTGCACTGTGCCGCGACCAGAAACTGCCGATTCGCGTGTTTTCGATCAACAAGCCGGGCGCGCTCAAGCGCATCGTGCTGGGCGAGGACGAAGGTACGCTCGTCCACGTGTAAACTCCCGCGGATGCGGGCGAACGGCGCGGGTTGCCGGCCGCGGCGCGCGACATGCGCCGGGCGGGGCTCGCGTTCTTTGAAGGTTTGAAGGTTCGGAGGTTGAAATGAGTGTCGCTGATGTGAAGAAGGGCGTCGAGCAAAAGATGCAGCGCTCGATCGAAGCGTTCAAGAACGATCTGGCCAAGATCCGTACGGGCCGTGCACACACCGGTCTGCTCGATCACGTGCAGGTCGACTACTACGGCTCGATGGTGCCGATCTCGCAGGTCGCGAACCTGACGCTCGTCGACGCGCGCACGATCGGCGTGCAGCCGTGGGAAAAGAACATGGTCGCGAAGGTCGAGAAGGCCATTCGCGAAGCCGATCTGGGCCTGAACCCGGCGACGGCCGGCGACCTGATCCGCGTGCCGATGCCCGCGCTGACGGAAGAGCGCCGCCGCGAGCTGACCAAGGTCGTGAAGAGCGAAGGCGAAACGGCCAAGGTCGCGATTCGCAACCTGCGCCGCGACGCGAACGAAGCGCTCAAGAAGCTCGTGAAGGACAAGGAAATCTCGGAAGACGACGAGCGCCGCGCGAGCGACGACGTGCAGAAGCTGACCGACAAGCACGTTGCCGAAATCGACAAGCTCGTGCAGACCAAGGAAGCCGAGATCATGACGGTCTGACGACCGTCCTCGCGCGCCGCCTTCTTCCCGCAACTGTCTCAACGGCCATGACCTATACCAGCTCTACCGTTCGCGTGCCTGACGTCGGCGTCGTGCCGCGTCACATCGCGATCATCATGGACGGCAACGGCCGTTGGGCGACCGAACGCCGATTGCCGCGCGTCGCGGGGCACACCCGCGGCGTCGATGCCGTGCGGGCGGTGGTCGAAGGCTGTGCGCGCGCCGGCGTCGAATACCTGACGCTGTTCGCGTTCAGTTCGGAAAACTGGCGCCGGCCGAACGACGAAGTGTCGTTCCTGATGCGGCTGTTCATCACCGCGCTCGAGCGCGAAGTGGGCAAACTGCATGCGAACGGGATCCGCCTGCGCGTCGTCGGCGATCTCGACCGTTTCGAGCCGCGCATTCGCGAGCTGATTCGCCGCGCCGAAACCAAGACGGCGCGCAATACCCGTCTGACGCTCACCATCGCGGCCAACTACGGCGGCCGGTGGGACATCCTGCAGGCGACGAAGAAACTCATCGAGCAGGCGGTGCGCGAAGGTCGCGAGGTCGAAGTGACCGAGGACGCCTTCGCGCCGCACCTGGCGATGGCCTACGCGCCGGAGCCCGATCTCTTCATCCGCACCGGCGGCGAGCAGCGCGTCAGCAACTTCCTGCTGTGGCAGCTCGCGTACGCCGAATTCTATTTCACCGACAAGTACTGGCCGGATTTCGACGGCGCGGCACTGGCCGACGCGCTGGCGTCGTATACCGAGCGCGAGCGCCGTTTCGGGCGCACGAGTGCGCAGCTCGAACCGCAATCGCAGAACGCCGACTCCCTTTCATGCTGAAAACCCGTGTGATCACGGCGATCGTGATGCTGGCGGTGCTGCTGCCGGTGACGCTGTTCGCGCCGCTCGCCGGATTCGGCGCGCTGATCGGCGTCGTGCTCGTGTTCGCCGCGTGGGAGTGGGCGCGCCTGCTGAAGCTCGGCGGCGCCGCTCCGATCGTCTATGCGGGCGTCGCGGCGCTCGCGCTCGCGGCCACCGCGCCGCTCGGCGTCGATGCGGCTTCGTCCCGTCCCCTTTTCATGGCGGCCGGCGTGTTCTGGCTGCTGGTCGGCCCATTCGCGCTGCGGCGCAAGCCCACGCTGGCGGGCGGCGTCTGGCGGCCGTTCCTGCTGGCCGCCGGCCTCGTCGTGTTCGCCGCCTGCTGGCACGCGCTCGTCGCCGCCCGCGCGCAGGGCGTGCCGTTCGTGCTGTCGCTGCTTCTGGTCGTCTGGCTGGCCGATATCGGCGCATACTTCGCGGGCAAGGCCTTCGGAAAGCGTAAACTGGCCATCACGATCAGCCCCGGCAAGAGCTGGGAAGGCGCGATCGGCGGCTGGTTCGCGGTGATGGTCGTCGGCGGTGTCGCGATGGCCGTGCACGTATTCGAACCGACCCTGTTTTCTGCATTCAGCGCGCGCTACGGGATGCCCGGCGCGTGGGCCGCGCTGACGCTGCTGGTCGCGTACAGCGTGATCGGCGACCTGTTCGAGTCGCTGCTGAAGCGGCAGGCGGGCGTGAAGGATTCGAGCGGATTGCTGCCGGGCCACGGCGGCGTGCTCGATCGTGTCGACGCGCTGCTGCCGGTGCTGCCGCTCGCGATGCTGCTGCTTGGTTAAACCATTATTTCTGTTATGCAAAAACGTCTGACATTGCTCGGTTCCACGGGCTCGATCGGAGACAGCACGCTCGACGTGGTCGCGCGCCATCCCGAGCGCTTCTCCGTCTACGCGCTCACCGCGCACCGCAACGGCGACAAGCTCGTCGAGCAGTGTCTGCGCTTCGCGCCCGAAGTGGCGGTGGTCGGCGATGCCGCGACGGCCGCGCAGGTCGACGCGAAACTGCGCGCGGCGGGCAGCAAGACGGTCGTGCTGCACGGGCCGCAGGCGCTCGTCGACGTGTCGAAGAGCGATGGCTGCGACACGGTGGTCGCGGCGATCGTCGGCGCGGCCGGCCTTGCGCCGAGCCTGGCGGCCGCACGCGCCGGCAAGCGGATCCTGCTCGCGAACAAGGAAGCGCTCGTGATGTCGGGCGCGATCTTCATGGACGCCGTGCGCGACCATGGCGCGATCCTGCTGCCGGTCGACAGCGAACACAACGCGATCTTCCAGTGCATGCCGCGCGACGCGGCCGAGCACGGCGGGATCTCGAAGATCATCCTGACCGCGTCGGGCGGCCCGTTCCGCACGCGTGAACCTGCCACGCTCGTCGACGTGACGCCGGACGAGGCGTGCAAGCATCCGAACTGGGTGATGGGCCGCAAGATCTCGGTCGATTCCGCGACGATGATGAACAAGGGCCTCGAAGTGATCGAGGCGCACTGGATCTTCGGGCTGCCGGGCGACCGGATCGACGTGCTGATCCATCCGCAGAGCGTGATTCATTCGCTCGTGTCGTACCGTGACGGCTCGGTGCTCGCGCAGCTCGGCAACCCCGACATGCGCACGCCGATCGCACACGCACTCGCGTTCCCCGAGCGCGTCGACGCCGGCGTCGACCCGCTCGATCTCGCGCAGATCGCCCAGCTGTCGTTCGAGAAACCCGATTACGCGCGCTTCCCGTGCCTCGCGCTCGCGCTGAAGGCGCTCGAGGAAGGCGGTATCGCGAGCGCCGCATTGAACGCGGCGAACGAAGTGGCGGTCGAAGCCTTTCTCGAGCGCCGGATCGGCTTCATGGCGATCGCGGCGACGGTCGACGCGGTGCTCGACGCGCTGCCGAACCGCGCGCCCGACGGGCTCGACGACGTCCTCGCGGCCGATGCCGAGGCTCGCCGCCTCGCCGCCGCGATCATTGCGAAAGCGCCTGCGCCCCGCGTGGAGCGTACGGTCTGAATGGGGTGCTCATGAACGTGCTGGTCGAACTGGTCGCGTTTGCGGTGGCGATCGGGGTACTGGTCGTCGTGCATGAGTACGGACACTATCGCGTCGCGCGCTGGTGCGGCGTGAAGGTGCTGCGTTTCTCGATCGGCTTCGGCCAGCCCGTCGCACGCTGGGTCAGCCGCAAGACGGGCACCGAGTGGACGCTGTCCGCGCTACCGCTCGGCGGCTACGTGAAGATGCTCGACGAGCGCGATCCAGGCCCCGGCGGCATTCCGGCCGACGAGCTCGGCCAGGCATTCAACCGCCAGTCGGTCTACAAGCGCATCGCGATCGTCGCGGCCGGCCCGATTGCGAACTTCCTGCTGGCAATCGCACTGTTTTCCTTCGTATTCGCCACTGGCGTGACCGAGCCGGCCGCGATCGTCGCGTCGCCGGCCGCCGGCACGGCGGCGGCCCGGGCGGGTTTCGACGGCAGCGAGACGGTGGTGTCGATCCGAAACGCGCAGGGCGGCGAGTCCGAGCCGGTGCGGTCGTGGTCGGACCTGCGCTGGAAGCTGCTGGCGGCCGCGTTCGACCATCGCGAGGTCGTGCTCGGCGCGCGCGACGGCAATGCGACGTTCGATTTCCGCGTCGATCTCCGCAACGTCCCCGACAGCCAGCTCGACGACGACTTCATGGCCCATCTGGGCTTCGAGGCCGGCGGCGGCACGTTGTCGGTCGCGTCGGTGCAGCCGGGCAGCGCGGCGGAGCAGGCCGGCCTGAAGGTCGGCGACAAGCTGGTCGCGCTCGACGGCAAGCCGATCGGCGGCGCGTCGCGCTTCATCGACGCGGTGAAGCACCATGCGGGCCAGCCGCTCGAGTTGCGGATCGAGCGCAGCGGCGCCGCGCAGACGGTGCCGATCGTGCCGCAGAGGCAGCGCGACGACGAATCGGGGCAGCAGGTCGGCCGGATCGGCGCGGCGCTGTCGATGCACGCGCCGTCGGTGGACGTGCGCTACGGGCCGATCGAGAGCCTGCGGCTCGGCGCGCACCGCACGTGGGACATTTCCGTGTATTCGCTGAAGATGTTCGGGCGGATGATCACGGGCAACGCGTCGCTGAAGAACCTGTCCGGCCCGGTGACGATCGCCGACTACGCAGGCAAGAGCGCGCGGCTCGGTCCGTCGGCGTTCCTGTCGTTCCTCGCCCTTGTCAGCATTAGCCTTGGCGTCCTGAACTTGTTGCCGATTCCCGTTTTGGACGGGGGGCATCTGTTATATTATGCGGTTGAAGCCGCGACCGGGAAAGCCGTCTCGGAGCGCTGGCAGCTGATTCTGCAAAGAGCCGGGTTGATCTGCATCGTCGCGTTGTCGGCGATCGCGCTGTTCAACGATCTGGCTCGGTTAATCCATTTCTGAAGCGTCAGGCGGCGGCCGCTGGTCAGCCGCCTGATTTGATGCAGCTAAATATTGGGGATGCATGTTGTTCAAACCTCATCGCTTTGTACCTAAGACAGTTGCAGCGGCCGCGCTCGCCGCGCACGGCCTCGCGGCGCATGCAGCGGCACCGTTCGTGGTGCAAGACATCAAGATCGAGGGGCTGCAGCGCGTCGAAGCGGGTTCGGTGTTCGCCTATCTGCCGATCAAGCAGGGCGATACCTTCACGGACGACAAGGCATCCGAAGCAATCCGCGCGTTGTACGCGACGGGCTTTTTCAACGACGTGCGCATCGCCACGCAGGGCAACGTCGTCATCGTGCAGGTGCAGGAGCGTCCGGCCATCGCGTCGATCGACTTCACCGGCACGAAGGAATTCGACAAGGACAACCTGACGAAGGCGCTGCGCGCGGTCGGCTTGGCCGATGGCCGCTACTACGACAAGGCGCTCGTCGACAAGGCGGAGCAGGAGCTCAAGCGCCAGTACCTGACGCGCGGCTTCTATGCGGCCGAGGTCAAGACGACGATCACGCCGGTCGACGCGAACCGCGTGTCGATCCTGTTCGCGGTGGCCGAAGGCCCGAGCGCGAAGATCCGCCAGATCAACTTCATCGGCAACAAGGCGTTCAGCACCAGCACGCTGCGCGACGAGATGCAGCTGTCGACGCCGAACTGGTTCTCCTGGTACACGAAGAACGACCTGTACTCGAAGGAAAAGCTCACGGGCGACCTCGAGGCCGTGCGCTCGTACTACCTGAACCGCGGCTACCTCGAGTTCAATATCGAGTCGACCCAGGTGTCGATCTCGCCGGACAAGAAGGACATGTACCTGACGGTCACGCTGCACGAAGGCGAACCGTACACGGTGTCGGGCATCAAGCTGTCGGGCAACCTGCTCGATCGCGAGGCCGAGCTCAACAAGCTGATCAAGATCAAGCCGGGCGACCGCTTCTCGGCGGAAAAGCTGCAGCAGACCACCAAGTCGATCGTCGACAAGCTCGGCGAATACGGCTACGCATTCGCGACCGTCAACGCGCAGCCGGACATCGACCAGGCGAACCACAAGGTTAACCTGAACCTCGTCGTCGATCCGAGCCGCCGCGTGTACGTGCGCCGCATCAACGTGGTCGGCAACACGCGCACGCGCGACGAAGTGGTGCGCCGCGAAATGCGCCAGCTCGAAAGCTCGTGGTTCGACTCGAACCGCCTCGCGCTGTCGAAGGACCGCGTGAACCGCCTCGGCTACTTCACCAACGTCGACGTGACGACGGTGCCGGTGGAAGGCACGAACGACCAGGTCGACGTGAACGTGAAGGTCGACGAAAAGCCGACCGGCGCGATCACGCTGGGCGCAGGCTTCTCGTCGACGGACAAGGTCGTGCTGTCGGCCGGCGTGTCGCAGGACAACGTGTTCGGTTCGGGCACGAGCCTGTCGGTGAACGTCAACACCGCGAAGAGCTACCGCACGCTGACCGTCACGCAGGTCGACCCGTACTTCACGGTCGACGGCATCAAGCGGATCACGGACGTGTTCTACCGCACGTACCAGCCGCTCTACTATTCGACGAGCTCGAGCTTCCGGATCATCAGCGCGGGCGGCAACCTGAAGTTCGGCATTCCGTTCTCGGAAGTCGACACCGTCTACTTCGGCGCGGGCTTCGAGCAGAACCGCCTCGACGTCGATTCGAACACGCCGCAGAGCTACCAGGATTACGTGAATGAGTTCGGCCGCGTGTCGAACACGGTGCCGCTGACGGTCGCATGGTCGCGCGACGCGCGTGACAGCGCGCTGATTCCGAGCCGCGGCTACTTCACGCAGGCGAACATGGAGTACGGCGTGCCGGTCGGCAAGATCCAGTACTACAAGGCCGACCTGCAGGCGCAGTACTACTATTCGTTCTCGCGCGGCTTCATCCTGGGCCTGAACCTGCAAGGCGGCTACGGTAACGGTATCGGCAACCCGTACCCGATCTTCAAGAACTACTACGCGGGCGGTATCGGCTCGGTGCGGGGCTACGAGCCGAGCTCGCTGGGCCCGCGCGACACGAAGACGAACGACCCGATCGGCGGTTCGAAGATGCTGGTCGGCAACATCGAGCTGACGTTCCCGCTGCCGGGCACCGGCTACGACCGCACGCTGCGCGTGTTCACGTTCCTCGACGGCGGTAACGTGTGGGGCAACGCGCCGGGCGGCACGAGTACGGGCGCGAACGGCCTGCGCTACGGCTACGGTGTGGGTCTCGCGTGGATCTCGCCGATCGGCCCGCTGAAGCTGAGCCTCGGCTTCCCGCTGCAGAAGCACGAAGGCGACCAGTACCAGAAATTCCAGTTCCAGATCGGGACGGCGTTCTGACCGAACGCATGACAACAGCAACGAGAGGGTAATTTTGCTAACCGGTAAGTTTTCGAAACGAGTGATGTGCGCGCTGACCGTTGCGCTGGCCTTGGGCGCGGCAACGGTGCACGCACAGGACGTCGCCCGCATCGCGGCGGTCAATTCGGATCGGATCCTGCGCGAGTCGGCACCCGCGAAGGCGGCGCAGACGAAGCTCGAAGCCGAGTTCGCGAAGCGTGACAAGGATCTGCAGGACCTGGCGGCGCGCCTGAAGTCGATGTCCGATTCGCTGGACAAGAACGGCACGTCGCTGTCGGCGGCCGATCGCGCGCAGAAGCAGCGCGATCTCGCGCAGCTCGACACCGACTTCCAGCGCAAGCAGCGCGAGTTCCGCGAAGACCTGAACCAGCGTCGCAACGAAGAGCTGGCAGCCGTGCTGGAAAAGGCGAACAAGGTCATCAAGCAGATCGCCGAGCAGCAGAATTACGACCTGATCGTGCAGGAAGCCGTGTACGTCAGCCCGCGCATCGACATCACCGACAAGGTGCTCAAGGCGCTCGCGTCCGGCTCGACGAACTGAACGGAGCAGACGACGAATGGCATTGACGCTTGAGGCACTCGTAACGCGGTTCGGCGGCGAGATCGCCGGCGATGCACAGTGCACGGTCGGCGGCCTCGCGCCGCTCGACCAGGCAGGCCCTCAGCAACTCGCGTTTCTCGCGAACCCGAAGTACCTGTCGCAGGTCGAGACGACCCGCGCCGGCGCGGTGCTGATCGCGCCGAAGGATCTGGAAAAGCTGGGCGCGGCCGCGAAAGGTCGCAATTTCATCGTGACGCCGAATCCGTACGCGTACTTCGCGCGCGTCGCGCAGATGTTCATCGATCTCGCCACGCCGCCGCGCGCGGCCGGCGTGCATCCGAGCGCGACGATCGATCCGGCCGCGCAGGTCGCCGCGACCGCGGTGATCGGCCCGCACGTGACGATCGAGGCCGGCGCGGTGATCGAAGACGGCGTGCAGCTCGACGCGAACGTATTCGTCGGCCGCGGCACGACGATCGGCGCCGGCTCGCATTTCTATCCGAACGCATCGGTGTACCACGGCTGCAAGATCGGCCCGCGCGCGATCGTCCATTCGGGCGCCGTGATCGGCTCCGACGGCTTCGGCTTCGCACCGGATTTCGTCGGCGACGGCGACGCGCGCACCGGCAGCTGGGTCAAGATCCCGCAGGTCGGTGGCGTGACGATCGGCCCGGACGTCGAAATCGGCGCGAACACGACGATCGACCGCGGCGCGATGGCGGATACCGTCATCGAGGAGTGCGTGAAGATCGACAACCAGGTGCAGATCGGTCACAACTGCCGGATCGGCGCGTACACGGTGATCGCCGGCAGCGCCGGCATCGCGGGCAGCACGACGATCGGCCGCCATTGCATGATCGGCGGCGCGGCGGGGATCGCCGGCCACGTGACGCTCGGCGACTATGTGATCATCACCGCGAAGTCGGGCGTATCGAAGTCGCTGCCGAAGGCCGGCATCTATACCAGCGCGTTCCCGGCCGTCGACCACGGCGAATGGAACAAGAGCGCCGCGCTCGTGCGCAATCTCGACAAGCTGCGCGAGCGCATCAAGGCGCTCGAAGCCGCGCTCGCCGCCCAGGGCGGCGCGGGCGCCTGAGCCCATCATGCGAGACCACGAACCGGGCACGGCCAGCGCAACCGGCCCGGTTTGCCAGACTGGGCCGCGCGGCGGCCCGCTTCAGCCTTTGCATCACCACCGCGCAGCCTCTGCGTGAGACGAACCATCATGAGCACTGAAAAAATCAATCTCGACATCCACAAGATCCTCACGCTGCTGCCGCATCGCTACCCGATTCTGCTCGTCGACCGCGTGCTCGAACTCGAACCGCACAAAGGGATCAAAGCGCTGAAGAACGTGTCGATCAACGAGCCGTTTTTCCAGGGGCACTTCCCGAAGCGGCCGGTGATGCCGGGCGTGCTGATTCTCGAGGCGCTCGCGCAGGCTGCCGCGCTGCTGACGTTCGCGGAAGAGCAGCCGAAGGATCCGGAGAACACGCTGTATTACTTCGTCGGGATCGACGGCGCGCGCTTCAAGCGTGTGGTCGAACCGGGCGACCAGCTGATCCTGAACGTGACGTTCGAGCGCTACATCCGCGGCATCTGGAAGTTCAAGGCGGTGGCGGAAGTGGACGGCAAGGTGGCGGCGGAAGCCGAGCTGATGTGCACGGTCAAGACGGCCGACGCGGCGCCCTGAGCGACGCGGCACGCATGGGTAACATCACGCGAACAACGCGACACATCATATCGAGAGGCAACGGCGCATGACCAGGATTCATCCTACCGCGATCGTCGAGCCGGGCGCGCAGATCGACGAATCGGTCGAGATCGGCCCGTACGCGATCGTCGGTCCGCACGTCACGATCGGCGCGCGCACGACGATCGGCTCGCACAGCGTGATCGAAGGCCATACGACGCTCGGCGAGGACAATCGCATCGGCCATTACGCATCGGTCGGCGGCCGTCCGCAGGACATGAAGTACAAGGACGAGCCGACGAAGCTCGTGATCGGCAACCGCAACACGATCCGCGAATTCACGACGATCCACACGGGCACCGTGCAGGACGTCGGCGTGACGACGCTCGGCGACGACAACTGGATCATGGCCTACGTGCACATCGGCCACGACTGCCGCGTCGGCAACAACGTGATCCTGTCGAGCAACGCGCAGATGGCCGGCCACGTCGAGATCGGCGATTTCGCGATCGTCGGCGGCATGTCGGGCGTGCACCAGTTCGTGCGCATCGGCGCGCATTCGATGCTGGGCGGCGCGTCGGCGCTCGTGCAGGACATCCCGCCGTTCGTGATCGCTGCCGGCAACAAGGCCGAGCCGCACGGGATCAACGTCGAAGGGCTGCGCCGGCGCGGCTTCTCGCCCGACGCGATCTCCGCGCTGCGCAGCGCGTACCGCCTGCTGTACAAGAACGGCCTGTCGCTGGAGGAAGCGAAGGTGCAGTTGCGCGAGCTCGCGGAAGCGGGCGGCGACGGCGACGCACCGGTGAAGGCGCTCGTCGAGTTCATCGACGCGTCGCAACGCGGCAT
The DNA here is from genome assembly GCF_002223345.1 of Burkholderia sp. AU16741. Taxonomy (NCBI): domain Bacteria; kingdom Pseudomonadati; phylum Pseudomonadota; class Betaproteobacteria; order Burkholderiales; family Burkholderiaceae; genus Burkholderia; species Burkholderia sp. AU16741. The sequence continues at coordinate 1,665,173 of NZ_NKEZ01000003.1, read as the reverse complement.
CATCCGCTAAGCGATGCCGCTCACCACCCATCAGCTCCGGCTCGCGATGGTGGCCGGCGAGCCGTCGGGCGACCTGCTCGCGGCGTCGCTGCTCGGCGGGCTGCGCGAGCGGCTGCCCGAAGCGGCCCAGTATTACGGGATCGGCGGGCCGCGCATGATCGCGCAGGGCTTCGACTCGCACTGGCAGATGGACAAGCTGACCGTGCGCGGCTATGTCGAGGCGCTGGGCCAGATTCCCGAGATCCTGCGGATTCGCGGCGAACTGAAGCGCCAGCTGCTCGCCGAGCGGCCGGACGCGTTCATCGGCGTCGACGCGCCCGATTTCAACTTCAGCGTCGAACAGGCGGCGCGCGACGCGGGCATCCCGTCGATCCACTTCGTGTGCCCGTCGATCTGGGCATGGCGCGGCGGCCGGATCAAGAAGATCGCGAAATCCGTCGATCACATGCTGTGCCTGTTCCCGTTCGAGCCGGCGATCCTCGACAAGGCCGGCGTCGCATCGACGTACGTCGGTCATCCGCTGGCCGACGACATTCCGCTCGAACCCGACACGCATGGCGCGCGCATCGCACTGGGCCTGCCGGCCGACGGCCCCGTGATCGCGGTGCTGCCGGGCAGCCGGCGCTCGGAGATCGCGCTGATCGGCCCGACGTTCTTCGCGGCGATGGCGCTGATGCAGCAACGCGAACCCGGCGTGCGGTTCGTGATGCCGGCCGCGACGCCCGCGCTGCGCGAACTGCTGCAGCCGCTCGTCGATGCCCATCCGCAACTCGCGTTGACGATCACCGACGGCCGTTCGCAGGTCGCGATGACGGCCGCCGACGCGATCCTCGTGAAGAGCGGCACCGTCACGCTGGAAGCCGCGCTGCTGAAGAAGCCGATGGTGATCTCGTACAAGGTGCCCTGGCTGACCGGGCAGATCATGCGCCGGCAGGGCTACCTGCCGTACGTCGGCCTGCCGAACATCCTGGCGGGGCGCTTCGTCGTGCCCGAGCTGCTGCAGCATTTCGCGACGCCCGAGGCGCTCGCCGATGCGACGCTCACGCAGCTGCGCGACGACGCGAACCGCCGCACGCTGACCGAAGTGTTTACCGAAATGCATCTCTCGCTGCGGCAGAACACGGCCGCGAAGGCGGCCGAGGCCGTCGTGCGCGTGCTCGAACAACGCAAGGGGCGCGCATGACCGCAGTTCGTGCACCGCGCCGCCGCGCGCCGGGCGACGTGCAGGGCGGTTTCGACTTCAGCCGCCCGGACGAGATCGTCTGCGGCGTCGACGAGGCCGGCCGTGGCCCGCTTGCGGGGCCGGTCGTGGCCGCGGCGGTGATCCTCGATCCGGCGCAGCCGATCGACGGGCTCGACGATTCGAAAGTGCTGTCCGCGAAGAAGCGCGACATGCTGTACGAGCTGATCGTCGCGCGTTCGCACGCGTATTGCGTCGCGTCGGCGAGCGTCGACGAGATCGATACGCTGAACATCCTGCACGCGACGATGCTCGCGATGAAGCGGGCCGTCGAAGGCCTGTCGGTGCTGCCGACGCTCGCGCAGATCGACGGCAACCGCTGCCCGACGCTGAGCGTGCGCGCCGAGGCGATCGTCAGCGGCGACGCGCTCGTGCCGAGCATTTCCGCCGCGTCGATCCTCGCGAAGGTCACGCGCGACCGGATGCTGGTCGACCTGCACGAACGCTTCCCGGTGTACGGTTTCAACGTACATGCGGGCTACGGCACCGCGAAACACCTTGCCGCATTGCGCGAACACGGCCCGTGCGAAGCGCACCGGCGCTCGTTCGCGCCGGTTCGTGCGGCGCTTGACCTGATTCGATGAAAAGCATCACTTCCCGCGACAACCCGCTGTACAAGCGCCTGAAGGCGCTCGCGGGTTCGACGCCCCATCAGCGCCGCAGCGGCCAGGCGCTGCTCGAAGGTTTCCATCTCGCGAGCGCGTACCTCGAGACGGGCGCGACGCCCGAGCTGTGCGTGACGACCGAAGGCGCGCTCGGCCACGCGGAAGCGCAGGCGATCGTCGCGCGGATCGACGCACAGCGGATCGTCACGCTGCCGGACGCGTTGTTCGGGCAGTTGTCGAACGTCGTCAGCGGCGTCGGCTTCCTGCTGCTGGTCGACCGGCCGGCGCAACCGCTGCCGGAGCGCGTGACGCATACGTCGGTCGTGCTCGACGGCGTGCAGGATGCCGGCAACGTCGGCTCGATCCTGCGCAGCGCGGCGGCGGCCGGCGTGCGTCACGTATTCTGCGCGCCGGGGACGGCCTACGCGTGGTCGTCGAAGGTGCTGCGTTCGGGCATGGGCGCGCATTTCCTGTTGTCGATCCATGAGGACGTCGAAGCGGCGGCGCTGGCCGAACGCCTCGACGTACCGGTCGCGCTGACCGACTCGCACGGCGCGCAGGCGCTCTACGACTGCGACCTGTCGCAGCCCGTCGCGTGGGTGTTCGGCAACGAAGGCGCCGGCGTGTCGGCATTCTGGCGCGATGCGGCCACGCATCGGGTGACGATTCCGCAGCCGGGCGGGATGGAGTCGCTGAACGTGGCGGCCGCCGCCGCGGTGTGCCTGTTCGAACAGGTGCGTCAGCAGCGGCCGGCGTGACGCCGCACGCGCGCATGCGCCGCAAAAACGAGAAAAGGCCGCGTTCGACGCGGCCTTTTTTGCTTGGGGCGGCGGCCAGACGGTCGCGCTGGCGCGCCGACGCTCAGTACGACTGCCGGTCGAGGCGGATTTCCTGCAGGATCGTCGTCGCGATTTCCTCGATCGACTTGTGCGTCGACGACAGCCACTTGATCCCTTCGCGGCGCATCATCGCCTCGGCCTCGTTGATCTCGTAGCGGCAGTTCTCCGGCGCCGCGTACTTGCTGCCCGGCCGGCGCTCGTTGCGGATCTCCGACAGGCGCTGCGGGTCGATCGAGAGCCCAAACAGCTTGTCGCTGTACGGCGACAGCGCCGACGGCAGCTTGCCGCGTTCGAAGTCTTCCGGAATCAGCGGATAGTTGGCCGCCTTCACGCCGTACTGCATCGCGAGGTACAGGCTCGTCGGCGTCTTGCCGCTGCGCGACACGCCGACGAGGATCACGTCGGCCTCCGACAGGTTGCGGTTCGACTGGCCGTCGTCGTGCGCGAGCGAGAAGTTGATCGCCTCGATCCGCGTCTTGTATTCCTCGGTGTCCGCATTCTGATGGCCGCGGCCCATCGCATGGCTCGATTTGAGCTCCAGTTCCTGCTCGAGCGGTTCGACGAAGCGCTGGAACATGTCGAGCACGAGCGCGTTCGAGCGCTTGACGATGTCGTTCGACTCGCTGTCGACGAGCGTCGTGAACACGATCGCACGGCGGCCGTCGTGCACGGCGGCTTCGTTGATCTTCTCGACGGTCGCATAGGCCTTGTCGAGCGAGTCGACGAACGGCACGCGCACGAGGCGGAATTTCTGGTCGAACTGGGAGAGGATCGAATGCGCGAAGGTTTCGGCAGTGATCCCGGTGCCGTCGGAGACGATGAATACGGTAGGCAGCATGAATCTGGACATCGAGCGTGAAGGGCAGTTGCGCGGGCGGCTGGAGGCGAGCCTCCAGACCCAGTGACAAGGTCGCGCCACATCCGGCAGCCGGCACGGTAGAATAGCGGCAACCTGTTGGATAAGCAATTGCGGGGGCAGGGCGCGAACGGCGCCCGCCGGCTGGGCCGCGCGATTCCAGAATTCCCGGCAAGTCTGGCGATTTGTCTGCAAATATCGCCCTTCTGCCGGGATTTTTGTAAATCGGGTCGGAAGATTTTCGCCGCTGCGAATGTTTATCTAACAGGTTGCGCAAGACGCGCCGCGCCTTTTTGCAAGCGCCCGCGTCCAAGCCCACTTGCGCGATCGAGCATTTTTTTCACACTTAGGGGCTTGTATGACTAACGCAGCAAACGTCGCAAAGGACCAGGCGTATGTAATTCCGTTCGAGCAGTTGCGGATGACCGATGTGGAGATCGTGGGCGGCAAGAATGCGTCGCTCGGCGAGATGATCAGCCAGCTTTCCGAAGCAGGCGTTCGCGTGCCCACCGGTTTCGCCACGACCGCGCTCGCATTCCGCGATTTCCTCAAGCACAACGACCTCACCGATCGCATCGCCAAGCGTCTCGAGTCCCTCGACATCGACGACGTGAAGGCGCTCGCCGAAGCCGGTGCCGAAATCCGCAAGTGGATCGTCGACGCACCGCTGCAGCCGCGCCTCGAGCAGGAAATCCGTGCGCAGTTCGAAGTGCTGAAGAACGGCTCGCCGAGTGAACTGTCGTTCGCCGTGCGCTCGTCCGCGACCGCGGAAGACCTGCCCGACGCATCGTTCGCCGGCCAGCAGGAGTCGTATCTGAACGTCGTCGGCATCGACGACGTGCTCGACCGCATGAAGCACGTGTTCGCGTCGCTGTACAACGACCGCGCGATCTCGTACCGCGTGCACAAGGGCTTCACGCACGCGGAAGTCGCGCTGTCGGCCGGTGTGCAGCGCATGGTCCGCTCGGACGTCGGCGCCGCCGGCGTGATGTTCACGATCGATACCGAATCGGGCTTCAAGGACGCCGTGTTCATCACGTCGAGCTACGGCCTGGGCGAAACCGTCGTGCAGGGCGCGGTGAACCCGGACGAGTTCTACGTGTTCAAGACGACGCTCGCGCAGGACAAGTACCCGATCATCCGCCGCTCGATCGGCTCGAAGCTGATCAAGATGGAATTCACGCAGCCGGGCGAGCCGGGCCGCGTGAAGACGGTCGACGTGCCGCACGAGCAGCGCAACCGCTACTCGATCACCGATGAAGACGTGATCGAGCTGGCGAAGTACGCGGTCATCATCGAGAAGCACTACCAGCGTCCGATGGACATCGAGTGGGGCAAGGACGGCCGCGACGGCAAGATCTTCATCCTGCAGGCGCGTCCGGAAACGGTGAAGAGCCAGGCGAGCGGCAAGGCCGAGCAGCGCTTCAAGCTGAAGGGGCAGTCGCAGGTGCTCGCGACGGGGCGTGCGATCGGCCAGAAGATCGGCGCCGGCCCCGTGCGCGTGATCCAGGATCCGTCGGAAATGGAACGCGTGCAGCCGGGCGACGTGCTGGTGGCCGACATGACCGACCCGAACTGGGAGCCGGTGATGAAGCGTGCGGCGGCGATCGTCACGAACCGGGGCGGGCGCACCTGCCACGCGGCGATCATCGCGCGTGAGCTGGGCGTGCCGGCCGTCGTGGGCTGCGGCGATGCAACGGACGTGCTGAAGGACGGCGCGCTCGTCACCGTGTCGTGCGCGGAAGGCGACGAAGGCAAGATCTACGACGGCCTGCTCGAGACGGAAGTCACGGAAGTGCAGCGCGGCGAACTGCCGGAAATCCCGGTCAAGATCATGATGAACGTCGGCAACCCGCAGCTCGCGTTCGACTTCTCGCAACTGCCGAACGGCGGCGTGGGTCTCGCGCGTCTCGAGTTCATCATCAACAACAACATCGGCGTTCACCCGAAGGCGATTCTCGAGTACCCGAACATCGACCAGGACCTGAAGAAGGCGGTCGAGAGCGTCGCGCGCGGTCACGCGTCGCCGCGTCAGTTCTACGTCGACAAGCTGACGGAAGGCGTCGCGACGATCGCGGCGGCGTTCTATCCGAAGCCCGTGATCGTGCGTCTGTCCGACTTCAAGTCGAACGAGTACAAGAAGCTGATCGGCGGTTCGCGTTACGAGCCGGACGAGGAAAACCCGATGCTGGGCTTCCGTGGCGCATCGCGCTACATCGCCGAGGACTTCGCGCAGGCGTTCGAGATGGAATGCCGGGCACTGAAGCGCGTGCGTGACGAGATGGGCCTGACCAACGTCGAGATCATGGTGCCGTTCGTGCGGACCGTGAAGCAGGCGGAGCGCGTCGTCGGCCTGCTCGAGAAGTTCGGCCTGAAGCGCGGCGAAAACGGCCTGCGCCTCGTGATGATGTGCGAAGTCCCGACCAACGCGATCCTCGCCGAAGAGTTCCTGGAACACTTCGACGGTTTCTCGATCGGCTCGAACGACCTCACGCAGCTCACGCTCGGCCTCGACCGCGATTCGGGCATGGAACTGCTGGCCGTCGACTTCGACGAGCGCGACCCGGCCGTCAAGTTCCTGCTCAAGCGTGCGATCGATACCTGCCGCAAGATGGGCAAGTACGTCGGTATCTGCGGCCAGGGCCCGTCCGATCACCCGGACTTCGCGCAATGGCTGACGGACGAAGGCATCGTGTCGATCTCGCTGAACCCCGACACGATCATCGATACGTGGCAGGCGCTCGCCAACCGCAAGTAACGGTCGGTCATGCAGCTTCGGCGAAAGCGAGGTCCGCCGCGCTTTCGTTGAAGGCAAAATGCAAGGTTCGTGCTATAAACACCCCGGTAAGCACCGGGGTGTTTTTTTTCGTCGGTACGCGCGGCGATCTCCAGCGTGCCGACCGCTTCGCACAGTTGCGCACGCAGCGAATATAGTGAGCATCGGGGACGTTTTTCTGGAGACCACAATGATGTCGGGGCATCTGTTCTGGTGGGTCGGGGTGGGCGTGCTGGTCGTCGCGGAGTTGTTGACGGGCACGTTCTATCTGCTGATGATCGCGCTCGGCTTTCTCGCGGGCGGGGTGTTGCAACTGGCCGGTTTCGCGCCGCACGTGCAGTTCGGCGCGGCGGCCGCGGTCGCGATCGTCGCGATGATCGTGCTGCGCCGTTCGGGGCTCGGCCGCAAGCAGAAGCGCGACACGTCGACGAATCCCGACGTCAATCTCGATATCGGCTCGACCGTCACGGTCGACGCGTGGCGTGACGGCCGCGCGCGCGTGCAGTATCGCGGGGCCGACTGGGACGTCGAGCTCGCGCACGGCGAGCGCGACGACGCGCACGTGTACCAGGTCAGCGCCGTGCGCGGCAATTGCCTCGTGGTCGTGGCGAAACCCGCGGGCTGATCGTCCGCTGATACAACAAGGAGAGAATATTTCATGGATTCGCTGATCATCTGGGTTGTCCTGCTCGTCATTGCGATCGTGATCGTGTCGAAGACGGTGAAGATCGTGCCGCAGCAGCATGCATGGGTGCTCGAGCGCTTCGGGCGCTACCACGCGACGCTGTCGCCCGGTCTCAATATCGTGCTGCCGTTCGTCGATCGCATCGCATACCGGCACGTGCTGAAGGAAATTCCGCTCGACGTGCCGAGCCAGGTCTGTATCACGCGCGACAACACGCAATTGCAGGTCGACGGTGTGCTGTACTTCCAGGTGACCGATCCGATGAAGGCGTCCTACGGGTCGAGCAATTTCGTGCTGGCGATCACGCAGCTTGCGCAAACCACGCTGCGCTCGGTGGTCGGCAAGCTCGAACTCGACAAGACGTTCGAGGAACGCGATTTCATCAACCACAACATCGTGTCGGCACTCGATCAGGCGGCGGCGAACTGGGGCGTGAAAGTGCTGCGCTACGAGATCAAGGACCTGACGCCGCCGAAGGAGATCCTGCACGCGATGCAGGCGCAGATCACCGCCGAGCGCGAAAAGCGCGCGCTGATCGCCGCATCGGAAGGCCGCAAGCAGGAACAGATCAACCTCGCGTCGGGGGCGCGCGAAGCCGCGATCCAGAAGTCCGAAGGCGAGCGGCAGGCCGCGATCAACCAGGCGCAGGGCGAAGCCGCCGCGATTCTGGCGGTGGCCGAGGCGAACGCGCAGGCGATCCAGAAGATCGCGAGCGCGATCCAGTCGCAAGGCGGGATGGATGCAGTGAACCTGAAGGTCGCCGAGCAGTATGTCGGCGCGTTCGCGAATCTCGCGAAGCAGGGCAACACGCTGATCGTGCCGTCGAACCTGTCGGATCTCGGCACCGCGATCTCGTCGGCGCTGACGATCGTCAAGAACGCCGGGGCGGCGTCCGGCGCGAAGGGCTGAGCCCGATGTTCCGTCCGAGGCCCGTGCGGGCGCCCGGTGCGATCGTCGTGCGACGAATCGTCGCGCAGCCGGGCAAACGGCACGCGCGATTCAGGTAGTCCAAAGCAACACGGCCCGCTTCGAGCGGGCCGTGTCGTTTGCGATGAATGCGGTGGGCGTCAGGTGCCGGCGCGCATGATGCGCGCCTTCTCGCGTTCCCAGTCGCGTTTCTTCTCGGTTTCGCGCTTGTCGTGCAGCTTCTTGCCCTTCGCGAGCGCGATGTCGCATTTCACGCGGCCGCCCTTGTAGTGGAAGTTCAGCGGCACGAGCGTGTAGCCGCGCTGCTCGACCTTGCCGATCAGCTTCTTGATTTCCTCGCGGTGCAGCAGCAGCTTGCGCGTGCGAACCGGGTCGGGCTTGATGTGCGTCGAGGCTTCAGGCAGCGGGCTGATATGGGTCCCGATCAGGAAGATCTCGGCGTTCTTCACCACGACGTAGCCTTCCTTGATCTGGCCGCGTCCGGCGCGCAGCGCCTTGACTTCCCAGCCCTCCAGCACGAGCCCCGCTTCGTAGCGTTCCTCGATGTGATAATCGAAGTGCGCTTTCCTGTTGTCGATGATGCTCATGAAAGGATCGGGCCAACTCGTTTAAAATCACGATTTTAGCAAAGCGGGGCGGGAATCGCCCGGCTTGGCTTTCCCACTTTCAGCGATGCCGCGCGATTTATGGCAGATGTTCAGAAAACCGTATTGATCCGCCACTCGGCGGAACAGATGTTCGACCTCGTCACCGACGTGGCCGACTACCCCAATTTCCTGCCCTGGTGCGGCGGTGTCGAGATTCGCCGTCAGGACGAAAGCGGGATGGAAGCGCGCATCGACATCAACTTCAAGGGTATCAGGCAGCATTTCGCGACGCGCAACACGCAGCAGCGGCCGACGCGCATCGACATGGAGTTCGCGGACGGACCGTTCAAGAAGTTCACGGGTTCGTGGCGCTTCATCCCGCTGCGCGCCGATGCGTGCAAGATCGAATTCGCGCTGCACTACGAGTTTTCGAGCATCCTGCTCGAGAAGATCATCGGGCCGGTGTTCAGCCACATCGCGAACACGTTCGTCGATTCGTTCGTGAAGCGCGCGGACCAGCGCTACGGCAAGGGGTGACGCGATGCTGTCGATCGAAGTCTGCTATGCCCTGCCGGACCGCCAGACGCTGATTCCGCTGTCGTTGCCCGAAGGCGCGACCGTGCGCTCGGCCATCGACGCGAGCGGCGTGCTCGCGCTGCACCCGGAGATCGATCTCGTGCACGCGAAGACGGGCGTCTACGGCAAGCTCGCGCCGCTCGATGCGCCGCTCGTCGATCACGATCGCGTCGAGATCTACCGTTCGCTGATCGTCGATCCGAAGCTCGCGCGCCAGCGGCGCGTCGACAAGTCCCGCCGCGACGGTTCGATCGAGGGCCGCAAGTGGATGCACAAGGACGCGCGCTGACGCGTCGTTCGCGCTGACGCGTCCGATCAAACGCCGCGGCGCTCAGTGGGCCGCGGCGTTTGCGTTTGTCGGTGCGCCGCCCGGCGTGTCGCCATGCTTGCGCACCGAGCCGTATACGCCGGCGAGCAGCAGCACGAGCGCGGCGATTTCGAGCGCATGCGGCATCCGCCGGTCGTACACGAACGCGTACAGCATCGCGAACACGGTTTCGAACACGATCAACTGGCCCGACAGCGTCAGCGGCAGCCGCTTCGACGCGGCGTTCCACAGCCCGTTGCCCAGCCACGACGCGCCGATCGCGAGCGCGAGGTTCAGCAGCCAGAACAATTGCCAGCGCGATGCCGGCACGGCCGCCTGCACGGTGCCGGCCGGCAGCGCGAGGATCGCGAGCCAGCAGAGCCCGCCGATCAGGCCCGTCACGACACCCCACAGCACCGACCATTCGTTGCCGCCGAAGCGGTGATGGCGCTGCAGGTAGCGCGTGTTCGCCACCGCATACCAGGTCCAGCTCGCGAGCGCGCCCGCCGCGCAGGCGATGCCCGCGAGCTTTTGGGCGAGCGTCGTCGCGTGCGCGGCTTCGGACGTAAACAGATCGACGTTGATGCAGACGATGCCCGCGATCACCAGCGCGAGCGGGGCGGCGAGCCGCCGCAGCGGCATCGCGCCGTGATCGCCGAGGCCCGCGAGCGTGACGGTCACGGGCAGCACGCCGACGATCAGCGAACTGGGCGCGATGCCGATCAGGCGCACGGCGCCGGACAGCAGCATGTAGTACGCGACGTTGCCGATGACGGCGAGCCTCACGAGGGCGACGAGATCCTCGCGGGTCAGCCGGGCAAGCAGCGAGCGGGCGGCCGGCAGGGCGGCCACGAGCGACACGAGGCCGTACATCGTGTAGCGGCCGGCGCTCAGCAGCAGCGGCGAGAAATCGGTCAGCAGCCGCGGAACCAGAAACACCATGCCCCACAGGGCGCCTGCCAGGACACCGTACACCACGCCGCGCTGCATCGACCGCTCCGAACACATGACCGAGGTGCGCGCATCTTAGCGATGCCGTCGCGGCGGCGTCTTGTTCATTCCTGCACTCGCGGCATGGCGCGGCGCATCGAGCGGGTTCGGCGCGCGGCGAATCAGTCCTCTGTCGAATCGGGTGTCGCCGCCGCGCCGTCGCTGGCCGCACGCTTGCGCGCGGGGCGTCGCACGGCACGCAGCTTGCCGCTGTTGCCGCCGCCGCAGTAGAAGCGGTCGTGACCGTCGGATTCGAGCCCCGAGACGCCGACGCCGGCCGGCATGTCGATCTGCTCGAGCACTTCGCCCGTGCGCGGATCGATGCGTCGCAGGTCGCTCCGGTCGGCTTCCCACGTGCCGTGCCACAGCTCGCCGTCGACCCACGTCACGCCGGTGACGAAGCGATTCGATTCGATCGTGCGCAACACGGCGCCCGACTGCGGATCCACCTGATGAATCTTGCGTGCGCTGTACTGGCCGACCCACAGCGTGCCTTCCGCCCACGCGAGCCCCGAATCGGCGCCGCCGCCGGGCGCGGGGATCGTCGCGAGCACGTGGCCCGATTCGGGATCGATCTTCTCGATGCGGTCGTCGACGATCTGGAACAGGTGGCGGCCGTCGAACGCGGTGCCCGCGTGCGCGGCGACGTCGAGCGAACGGACGATCGTGCCGCGCTCGGGGTCGAGCGCATTCAGCTTGTCGCCGGACGCGTACCACACGTGCTGCCCGTCGAACGTGACGCCGTGCACGCCGTCGACGCCCGGAAACGGGCCGTACTCGTGAAGGAGGTCTGCGGTGGAGCGTTTCATGTTCGTCACCTCGTCGTTCGATGAGGCCATCCTAATCGCCCGGCAGCGCAACCGGGAGTAACAACGTCGTCGCGAATCCGGGCAGCGGCGGCGTCATCCAGCGGCGCGCGCGTCCGCGGCCGAGCGCCTGCACCTTGCCGGCTTCCGCGAGCGCATCGAGCGCGCGCTGCACGGTGCGCTGGCTGGCGCCGAGCGCGAGCGCCAGCGCGGAGCTCGACCATGCTTCGCCATCCGCGAGCAGCGCGAGCACGGCCGCGTGCCGATCGTCGACCGGGCGCGCGAGGACGACGGTTTCGCGCACGCCGAGCGGTTCGAGCGCGAAACCGCGCGGCGTCGCGACGACGTTCGCGAGCGGGCGCAGCACCGCGCGCAGCCGCCCGATCTCGACACGCAGCCGCGCACGATGCGATTCGTCGGCCTGTTTCGCGCGGAATGCGGCGGCGACGAGCGCGTTTCTCGACACGTCGGCCGGCCACGCTTCGCCGAGCGCCCGGGCGAGCACGAACAGCACCGGACGCCGCGCGAGCGACACGGTCGTGCGCGCATCGCGCACCGTGTAGCGGCATGCGTCGACGACCAGCGCATTCGACTCGAACAGCGTTTCGACTTCGTCGAGCGGCACGAGCCGCGACGTGCCGCGCGCGATGAGCCGCGCGGCCGGCGCGTCGAGCACGCGCGCGGCGGTGTCGACCTCGGCCGTCAGCGCGGCGATGCCGGCGGCGCGGGCGGCTGTCCGCGCACGGGCAAGCGCCGCACGGGCCGCGTGCGTGCGGATGCGGCGCATCGCGATGCCGGCCGCGATCAGCTCGTGGGCGGCGCGCGACGCGGGCGGCAGCGGCGCGGGATCGAGGTGCGCGAGCAGCCGCTCGGCCTCGTCGAGACGGCCGATCAGCAGCAAGCGGCGCATGCCGAGATAGCGCGCATGCGCGGCGTTCGCGCGGTCGCCGTGCGCGTCGAGCGTCGTGCGGGCCGCATCGAGCGCGCGCGTCGGCCCGTGCAGGTCGCGCGACGCGAGCGCGATCTCGGCTTCCGCGACGACGCAGCGCGCCCGTGCGACCGCTTCCTTTGCGCCGAACGCGCGGGCGGCGGCGCGCACGAGCGAACGCGCGCGTTCGAAATCGCCGAGCTGCGCGAGCGCGATGCCGCGCAGCGCGAGCGCCGGCGCATCGTCGCGCAGCGCGACGCGGTTCAACGCGCCGAGCGCGTCACCGGCCGCGAGCGCGCGTGCGGCCGCAGTGATCAGCGAATCCATCCGAATCCCGCCACACTTGTCACTCCCTTCGGTCCGAAACCCGGCACTAATCTAGCACCACGCACACGGCCCCGTCCGCCGTGCCCGGATACCCATCGGAAGGAGGAACACGCAATGACGACCCATCTCACCGGAACCCGCGACGAATGGCTGGCCGAACGCCGCGCGCTGCTCGACGCGGAAAAGGCGCTGACGCGGCAAAGCGACGAACTCGCGCGGCGGCGCCAGGCGCTGCCGTGGGTGCGCGTCGACAAGACTTACCGGTTCGATACCGAGGAAGGGCGCGCGACGCTCGACGACCTGTTTCGCGGCCGTTCGCAACTGCTCGTCTATCACTTCATGTTCGGCCCCGACTACAAGGCAGGCTGCCCGTCGTGCTCGGCGCTCGCCGACGGCTTCGACGGCTTCGCCGTGCATCTGGCGCACCACGACGTGACGCTCGCGGCCGTGTCGCGCGCGCCGCTCGCGAAACTGCTCGCGTACCGGCAGCGGATGGGGTGGACGTTCCCGTGGGCGTCGTCGGTCGGCAGCGATTTCAACTTCGACTTCAACGTGTCGTTCACCGAAACGCAGCGGCGCGCGGGCGACGTCGAATACAACTATGCGCGGGCCGGCCATGCGATGGACATGGATCCTCCGCCGGCGCCCGTCGTGCAGTTCGCGGCCACGTGCGGTACCGATGCGGCCACGTATTCGCTCGACCGGCCGGGGATGAGCGCGTTCGTGCGCGAGGACGGCGCCGTCTATCACACGTATTCGACCTACGCGCGCGGCCTCGATGGGCTGTGGGGGATGTACCAGTGGCTCGATCGCGCGCCGCACGGTCGCAACGAGGCCGGGCCGTGGTGGCGTCGTCACGACGAGTACGCGCGCGGCTGAGCGGGCCGGCGACGGGCGAGAGCGCGCGATGGCACGAACGACGAGCGGGCTGGCAACCGGCGAGACGGCCCCCGATCCGCGGGCGTTCGGCGCGGCGGTCGCGGCCGTGTTCGCGGTCGCCGCGATGGCGTTGCTGGCGCAGCACGCGTCGATGGCGGCGATGGGCGGCGAACCGATGCCCGGCGGCTGGATGGCGTCGACCGCCTGGCTGCGGCCGTGCGGGCAGGGCGCCGGCCGCGCGTTCGTGGCGTTCGCCGAAATGTGGGGCGCGATGACGGTGACGATGATGCTGCCCGTGTTCGCGCCGCAGCTCTGGCATTACCGACAGCGCATCGGTGCGCGGACGGCGCGGTCGGCCTGGCTCGTCGTCGTCGCTGGGGTCGCATATTTCTCGGTCTGGATCGCGCTCGGCGCGCTCGTGTTTCCGGCCGGCGTCGCACTGACGACGGCCGCCGCCCGGCTGCCGGCGCTCGCCCGGGGGATCCCGTTCGCGGCCGGCGCCGTCGTGCTGGCCGCGGGCACGCTGCAATTCTCCGGGTGGAAGGCGCGCCGGCTCGCATGCTGCCGGCATGAGGCGGCGCACGGCGGGCACTGGCCGCGAGCGGCGGCCTTCACGGCATGGCGGTACGGCGTGCACGCCGCGATCCGATGCGGCGCGTGTTGCGCCAACCTGATGGTGGTCGCGCTGGCGGCCGGCATGATGGATCTGCGCGTGATGGCCGCGGTCGCGGTGGCAATCGCCGCCGAGCGCATGGCGCCGGCCGGCGGCCGCGTCGCGCGGATCATCGGTTGCGCAGTGGTAGTGGCCGGCATGGCGATGATCGCCGGCGCGGCCGGGCTGGCATGAGGCGGGCAGGCACGCCGCTTCGGCGGTGTGTCGCCGGCCGTGCGCGGCGGCTGTCGTCGCGCACGTGTGGCCTCGCCACGACACGTGCACGCGCCTCCCGGCCGCGGGTTGCGCGAATGGTTCGACGCGGCCGTGAAACGAAAAGCGATCGAAAACGAACCGAACGGCGATCCGAACGATTCGGCCCCCGAACGGCCGAAACCGGCTAAGCCGTTGTTCGTGTTGTGAAAATTCACGGCGCTTCGCGTATAATTCGCTTTTGCGCCCATAGGATTTGCCATGCGTCTGATCCAAAAAGCACTCACTTTCGATGACGTGCTCCTCGTTCCCGCCTTCTCCGACGTTCTCCCGCGCGACACCAGCCTCAAGACCAAGCTGACCCGCAACATCTCCCTGAACATGCCGCTCGTGTCCGCCGCGATGGACACGGTCACCGAAGGTCGCCTCGCGATCGCGATGGCGCAGCAGGGTGGCGTCGGTATCGTCCACAAGAACCTCACGCCGGCCGAACAGGCCCGCGAAGTCGCGAAGGTCAAGCGTTTCGAGTCGGGCGTCGTCCGCGACCCGATCACGGTGCCGCCGCAAATGAAGGTGCGCGACGTGATCGCGCTGTCGCGCCAGCATGGCATCTCGGGCTTTCCGGTCGTCGAAGGCCCGCAGCTCGTCGGCATCGTCACGAACCGCGACCTGCGTTTCGAAACGCGCCTCGACGAGCCGGTCAAGTCGATCATGACGCCGCGCGAGCGCCTCGTCACGGTCAAGGAAGGCACGCCGCTCGCCGAAGCGAAGGCGCTGATGCACAGCCACCGTCTCGAGCGCGTGCTGGTCGTCAACGATGCGTTCGAACTGCGCGGCCTGATGACCGTCAAGGACATCACGAAGCAGACCGAGCACCCGGACGCGTGCAAGGACGAACACGGCAAGCTGCGCGCAGGCGCGGCGGTCGGCGTCGGTCCCGACAACGAGGAACGCGTCGAACTGCTGGTGCAGGCCGGCGTCGACGTGATCGTCGTCGACACCGCGCACGGTCACAGCAAGGGCGTGCTCGAGCGCGTGCGCTGGGTCAAGCAGAACTTCCCGCACGTCGAGGTGATCGGCGGCAACATCGCGACGGCCGCCGCCGCGAAGGCGCTCGTCGAATACGGCGCGGACGCGGTCAAGGTCGGTATCGGCCCGGGCTCGATCTGCACGACGCGGATCGTCGCGGGTGTCGGCGTGCCGCAGATCAGCGCGATCGCGAACGTCGCGGAAGCGTTGAAGGGCACCGGCGTGCCGTGCATCGCCGACGGCGGCGTGCGCTTCTCGGGCGACGTGTCCAAGGCCCTCGCGGCCGGCGCGAATGCCGTGATGATGGGCAGCATGTTGGCGGGCACCGAAGAGGCGCCGGGCGACGTGTTCCTGTACCAGGGCCGCCAGTACAAGTCGTATCGCGGCATGGGTTCGGTCGGTGCGATGAAGGACGGCGCGGCAGACCGCTACTTCCAGGACAACTCGGCGAACATCGACAAGCTCGTGCCGGAAGGCATCGAAGGCCGCGTCGCGTACAAGGGTTCGGTCAACGCGATCCTGTTCCAGCTGGTCGGCGGCGTGCGCGCGAGCATGGGCTACTGCGGCTGCAAGACGATCGACGAGCTGCACGAGAAGGCCGAATTCGTCCAGATCACCGCGGCGGGCATGCGCGAGTCGCACGTGCACGACGTGCAGATCACGAAGGAAGCGCCGAACTACCACGTGGACTGATCGCCGATGAAACCGCTGCTGCGAGCCGTGCTGATCGTCGATGCCGTGCTGTTGCTGGCGTTCGGCGTGCTATTCGTGCTGACGCCCTGGCAGGCGCTGTTCAACGCGCTGCAACTGGCGAACATTCAGCCGGCGATGCTCGGTCAGGCGTTCGGTATCGCGCTGCTCGGGCTCGCGTGGCTCGCGTTTCATGCGGCGTTCAACGGCGACCTCACGGCGCCCGTCGCACGGGCCGTCGGCCATGTGAACTGGCTGACCGGCGTGCTGACGATCGTGTGGTCTCTCGGCACCGGCAGCGGGCCCGCGCTCGCGGCCGCGGGCCGGGTGTTGTCGGCGGTGGCCGGGGTCGCGTTGATCCTGCTCGGCCTCGGCGGCGTGCGGCTCGCATCGGCCGTACGGCGGCGCGAAAGGGCCGACAGGGCGCAGGCGCTCGAAAGCCGGGGCGCGCAGCGTCCGGTCGAACCGGCGCCGGCCTCCGCCGTGCAGCCGCGGGTCGAGCCGGTCGCCGGCCGTCCGGTGGCGCCTTCGGCGCCGGCCACGGCAGCCCCGTCGGCCGCTTCCGAGCGCGCGTCAGGCAGCGTCGCATTCGACGCGCGTCCGCCGTCGCAGAATTGACCGGCGATGCGTCGCGCGAGCCGCCTGCCGCCCGACGCCGCTGCCCATGCTTTTGACGCAGCGCCTCGTGCGCTGCTTTTCTTATTCTCTTCATCCCGTCCGCAGCCATGCACGACAAAATCCTGATTCTCGACTTCGGTTCGCAAGTCACCCAACTGATCGCGCGCCGCGTGCGTGAAGCGCACGTCTATTGCGAAATCCATCCGAACGATGTGTCCGACGACTTCGTCCGCGAGTTCGCGCCGAAGGCGGTGATCCTGTCGGGCAGCCACGCGAGCACGTACGAAGACCACCAGCTGCGCGCGCCGCAGGCCGTGTGGGATCTCGGCGTGCCGGTGCTCGGCATCTGCTACGGCATGCAGACGATGGCCGTGCAGCTTGGCGGCAAGGTCGAGTGGAGCGACCATCGCGAATTCGGCTACGCGGAAATGCGTGCGCACGGCCATACGCGCCTGCTCGACGGCATCGAGGATTTCACGACGGCCGAAGGCCACGGGATGCTGAAGGTCTGGATGAGCCACGGCGACAAGGTAGCCGAGCTGCCGCCGGGCTTCGCACTGATGGCGTCGACGCCGAGCTGCCCGATCGCCGGCATGGCCGACGAGGTGCGCGGCTACTACGCGGTGCAGTTCCATCCGGAAGTCACGCACACGGTGAAGGGCCGCCAGATCATCGAGCGCTTCGTGCTGCAGATCGCCGGCGCGAAGCCCGACTGGATCATGAAGAACCACATCGAGGAAGCCGTCGCGAAGATCCGCGAGCAGGTCGGTGACGAGGAAGTGATTCTCGGCCTGTCGGGCGGCGTCGATTCGAGCGTCGCCGCGGCGCTGATCCATCGCGCGATCGGTGATCAGCTGACGTGCGTGTTCGTCGATCACGGCCTGCTGCGCCTGAACGAAGGCAAGATGGTGCTCGACATGTTCGAGGGCCGCCTGCATGCGAAGGTCGTGCACGTCGACGCGTCCGACCAGTTCCTTGGCCATCTGGCCGGCGTGACCGATCCGGAAGCGAAGCGCAAGATCATCGGCCGCGAGTTCGTCGAGGTGTTCCAGGCCGAGGCGAAGAAGCTGTCGAAGGCGAAGTGGCTCGCGCAGGGCACGATCTACCCGGACGTGGTCGAATCGGGCGGCACGAAGACGAAGAAGGCGACGACGATCAAGAGCCACCACAACGTCGGTGGCTTGCCGGAAACGCTCGGCCTGAAGCTGCTCGAGCCGCTGCGCGACCTGTTCAAGGACGAAGTGCGCGAGCTGGGCGTCGCGCTCGGCCTGCCGCCGGAGATGGTTTACCGCCATCCGTTCCCGGGTCCGGGCCTCGGCGTGCGGATCCTCGGCGAAGTGAAGCGCGAGTACGCGGACCTGCTGCGTCGCGCGGACGCGATCTTCATCGAGGAACTGCGCAACACGACCGCGACCGCGCAGGATGCGGCTGCCGGCCTGTGCGGCGAGGCCGATGTCGGCAAGAGCTGGTACGACCTCACGAGCCAGGCGTTCGCGGTGTTCCTGCCCGTCAAGTCGGTCGGCGTGATGGGCGATGGGCGGACGTACGACTACGTGACGTCGCTGCGCGCGGTGCAGACGACCGACTTCATGACTGCGCATTGGGCGCATCTTCCGTATGCGCTGCTCGGCCGTGCGTCGAATCGGATCATCAACGAGGTGCGCGGGATCAATCGCGTGGTGTACGACATCTCGGGGAAGCCGCCGGCGACGATTGAGTGGGAGTGAAATCGGGTCCTGCGGGGACTATCGTCAGCTATCGAAAAAATGCAGTAACGTGTTGATTTTCAAAAAAATACGTCGCGGCATCTATCGGTGGCTATCGGCGGCCAGCAAAACAAGTTGGCGGTAGAGTTGACGGTAAAAATCGAGGCCGGATTAAGACATTCTCGTTCACTATTCAGACTTTTACCGTCTTTGACGGTAAAAGTCTTCTCAGGAAAGCTTGTTTTACGCGGCTTTCCGGGCATCAACAGGTCTCCTGATCCCTGACGGTAAAACCTGACGGTAAAGCCGTCAAAATACCGGAGGAAACCTCGGTGGCGTCCAGGTCAGCCACGGAGGCCAATCCCAAACCCTGGCGTGCGAACGACAACAGCGTCGCCAATCAGGCGCAGATTGCGCAACGCTGTAAGGGTATTCCCATTCCTTGCTGATTTGCCGCAGCGATCAGGCACGTTGGAAGCGCTCCAGCAGCCACCTACCTGCCGGGCCTGGCAATCGATCAGCTAGATAGGCGGTCTGGAGCTTCTTCATGTCCGTCTTCTGCTCCGAAAACGAACGTTACCCGACTCCGGCCAGCCCTGTTTGCGGAGGCAGATCAATCTCATCTGCACCCGATCGCGCAACGGCACGACGAGATCGCGTCGGGCGGTATTCTGGAAGTCGCGGTGTTCCATTCAGGCGCGGATGAATGGCGGCCTTTCGTTGCCGAGTTGCCGTTTGTTGTTGTCGCCGATCCGGGCAAAGCGCTACGCAGAATTCAGTGTGGAAGCCTCGCCACGCGCATTGCTGAACTGTGCGCCCGGCTTTCCCTTGTGCGGGGTGTGCAATTGCCTACCTGAAAGCACTCATCTTGCATGGCGCTTCAGTTCCGCCCGTCCTCGGGCGGCACAAGCTGGGCGAGCGCTGGCGCAATCACCCCTTCCAGCAGCGCTTTTTCCGGACGAACGCGCGCCAGGACGCGAACGCCCATCAGAACGCCGAGCAGATGCCGGGCGAGGACTGCGGCCGGCTGCGATGGCGTAATGGTCCCGTCGAGCTGACCTGTCCTGATGCACCCGAGAAAAAAGCCTTCGATACGGGTAAGAACGCCCGCGATGATCTTCTGGAACTGAGCATCGTGCGGTGCCATCTCCAGGGCCGAATTCACGAGCATGCAACCCTTATGCTGGCGATCGTTCAACGAGCGGCGCAGGATCTCGTCGAAGAACGCGTGGATCGCTTCAAGGGGAGGGAGCACTTCGCACCGTCGTATGCGGTTGCCTATGCTTTCGCTTACGTAGCGATCGAGCGCTGCCTGGAACAGGCCGCGCTTGTCTCCATACGCATTGTAAAGGCTTGCGGCGGTGAGACCTGTTTCGCCGGTGAGATCTTTCACCGACGTCGCCTCGTAGCCGAACCTCCAGAAGCACTGGACCGTTGCGTCCAGCACTGCTTCTTCGTCAAATTCCCTTGGTCTCGCCATTTCTGTCACCTGAATCCATCATGGCGCAGCGAGCTTGCCAACTTCGCCGCGATGAGCGATTATAGAATGTACGTTCTAAAACGAAAAGGGCGGACCTGAATATAGCCGTGGGCGCGTCGTGCCCCGTGGAAGCCTCGCGTGGAGGAGCAGAGTCATGGGACTGCAGGAGCAACTGGACAGCTTCAGGGCGGAGTTTGCGCGCACTGCGCCATCCGGGCGCGTCGCGCTCTACGAGGCCAGGATCGACGAGCTGCGTGCCAGGTTCGCGCTGGACAAGGCAATCGGAACGGGCGATGAAGCGCCGGACTTTTCGCTACCGGACGTACATGGCAATCGGATCTCGCTTTCCGGTCTGTTGCAGCACGGACCCGTCGTGGTTACGTTTTACCGCGGCGGATGGTGCCCCTACTGCAATATCCAGTTGCGGGCGTATCAGGCGATCCTTCCCGAGATGGCCGCGCTGGGCGCCCGGCTGGTCGCGATCTCGCCGCAACTGCCCGACGGTTCGCTGACCACTGCGCAAACAAACACGCTAACCTTCGATGTCCTGAGCGATGCAGGTAATTCCGTCGCGCGCCGCTTCGGGCTCGTTTATGCGCTGCCGGAGGACCTGCGTGAGGCACTGCGCTCGAACAACAAGGCATTGCCTGCGATCAATGGCGACGGGAGCTGGGAGTTGCCCGTTCCCGCCACCTATGTGATTGCCCCGGGTCGGCGCGTTGTGCTCGCCGGTATCGACGTCGATTACCGCAGCCGTCTCGAACCGGATGCGATTCTCGCTGCCCTCAAAGCGCTTCTACCGGCCTGATCGATGACAAGCGGCAAGGTATCGGTCGCGGCGGCCGTCGACCCTGAGCAGGCGCAGCGAAAAGCCTCACGCATACGACTGTCGGGGTTCGCCTGGGCAGCGCTCACGGTCATGATTTTCTCGGGCTGGTTTGTCGTGACACGGCTCGGTGTCACCCGCGAGCTTCGCATCTGGGACATTGCCGCGCTCAGGTTCGGCATTGGCGCCATCCTTCTCGCGCCAACTGTCGTGCGCCGGGGCTCCCGGCTGTCTGCCGCCGCCTGGGGCGAGGGGCTGATATTTGCGGTGTTGTGGGGCGTGCCTTTCGTACTGCTCGTCGCGCTCGGGTTGAAATTGACTTCTGCGGCTCAGGCCGCGTCTGTCGCGCCGACGTTGATGCCGGTCTTCGCCGGCGTGTTCGGCTGGGGTTTCCTGCGTGAGCAGCAGGGAAGGTCGCGCTGGATCGGCTATGCGGCGATCATTGCCGGGCTCGTTTGCCTGGTGGGTGCCGGTGTAGCAGTCCATGGCAAACCCAATCCTTTTGGCATCTTTGCACTGACGGCCGCTGCCGCGATGTGGGCCATCTATACGCTGCTGTTCCGACGCAGCGGCCTGACACCGATCCAGTCCGCCGCTCTGATCTGCCTCTGGTCGATGGCGCTTTATCTTCCAGTCTATCTGTTCCTCGGCCTCAGCCGGTTCAGCCTTGCCTCCCGGGGCGAGATCGCCACGCAGGCGCTTTATCAAGGCGTGCTGATGAGTGGCGTCGCGCTCATCACCTATAACCGCGCCGTTTCCCTGCTCGGCTCTTCGGCTGCCACCGCTGTCATCGCGCTGCTTCCTGCTGTCGCCTCGGTTCTCGCCATACCCGTTCTCGGCGAAACGCCGTCGCCGGCTGAAGGGGTGTCGATCGTCGTCATCGTTTTCGGTGTGCTGCTCGCTTCCAGGCCCGCGCCCGCGCGCATTGCAGCAGTCCGGCGTGCATCAACCCATTCGCAAACCTGAAGGTACCGCCATGATCCGCTTTTACTTCCACCCCACGCCAAATCCGGCCAAGATTGCCCTGTTTCTCGAGGAGACGGGTCTTTCCTACGAGATGGTCCCCATCGATACGAGCAAGGGAGAACAGCACACGCCGCCATTCCGCGCGATCAACCCCAACGGCAAGGTGCCCGCCATCGTCGATACAGACGGGCCGGGCGGCAAGGAAGCGCGCGTGTTCGACTCCACGGCGATCCTGCTCTATCTGGCGGAGAAGACCGGCAAATTGCAGGGCGTACGGGAGGACAGGCCCGAGCTGCTTTCGTGGCTCCTGTTCCTGGCTTCCGGTCTAGGACCATTTTCGGGCCAGGCGGTGCACTTCCAGTTCGCCGCGCCCGAGGGACTCGATTATGCGGTGAACCGCTATCGACGTGAGGTAGAGCGCCACTACCAGGTTCTGAACGACCATCTGGAAGGGCGGACGTACATCGTCGGCGAGACATATACGATCGCGGACATCTCGGCCTGGGGATGGCTCGATCGCGCGTCGCGCGTGCTCAAGGGGGCCGACGATCCGCTGGGGGCGTTTCCTAACCTCAAGCGGTTGTTCGAAACAGTCGATGCACGTCCGGCAGCGGCCCGCGCCAGAGCAGTCGGCAAGGACCACGAGTTCAAAAAGGTCAACGACGAAGAGACTCGTCGCGCGCTTTTCCCGTCCAATTATCCGCTGGTTGCCTGAGCCTGCACTGAGCCGTTACGGAGAACTGCATGGCTGATTCATTCGACTATATTCCCCCGAAGGTCTGGACCTGGAACAAACCCAGCGGCGGCACCTTCGCGAACATCAACCGACCGGTCGCCGGGCCGACGCATGAAAAGGTGCTGCCTGTCGGGCGTCATCCGCTTCAGCTTTATTCGCTGGGCACGCCCAATGGCGTAAAGGTCACGATCCTGTTGGAGGAACTGCTCGCAGCCGGCTTTTCCGGGGCCGAGTATGACGCCTGGTTGATCAGGATCGGCGAGGGTGAGCAGTTCGGCAGCGGCTTCGTGGACATCAATCCGAACTCGAAGATCCCCGCGCTGCTGGATCGCAGTGGGCCGAAGCCTGTCCGCGTGTTCGAGTCGGGCTCGATCCTGCTGTATCTGGCCGAGAAGTTCGGGGCGTTCCTTCCGAAAGACGTGGCGGCACGCACCGAGACGCTCAACTGGCTGTTCTGGCAGATGGGCAGCGCGCCATACCTGGGTGGCGGCTTCGGCCACTTCTACGCCTATGCGCCAACGAAGATCGAGTATGCGATCGACCGTTTCGCAATGGAGGTGAAGCGCCAGCTCGATGTGCTCGACCGGCAGCTTGCCGGCAATGAATATCTCGCCGGTGACGATTACACCATCGCCGATATCGCGGTGTTCCCGTGGTACGGCGGCCTTGTCAAAGGCTGGCAATACGGTGCGGCGGAATTCCTGTCCGTGCAGGACTACACGAACATTCGACGCTGGGCCGACATGCTTCTCGCGCGGCCGGCAGTAAGACGTGGCCGCATGGTGAACCGGACGAGCGGTGACCCTGCCGGGCAGCTTCGGGAGCGTCACGCTGCAAGCGATTTTGATACGGCGACGCAGGACAAGGTGGGAGGGGCGCAATCATGAAGATCGAAGGCTAATCGTCGTCACCGGCCGACGACCCGACAGGCGACGCGCAGCAGGCCGGTCGGCTCGGCCTCTTCGCGCAGGGCGGTCGACTACGGCGCTTGTGTCGTCGTGGATCGGTCGATGTCACGATAGTTCGCAAGCGGATTGCCGGTTCGGTTGGCTTGCTGCCCGGCTCACGCGGAGGCAAGAAGCGGCCTGGCAATTCATTGCCGGGCCGTTTTGCGTTAATGCGTCAAGTCAGTCGGTGCGCCCTCGTGTTTTCCGTTCCGGGGGCCGGATGCGTCACGCATGCGCACGCCCCAGCGACCGCAAATACATCGGCACTTTCGCCTTGGTCGTCGCCTGCACCCGCGACATCAGCGCGTGATCGATTCGATCCAGCCCATAAGTCCGCGAAATATCCTGCTGCAACCGGCACCACAGATGCCCAGCCATCTCGGCATCGACCATCGCGCGGTGCGCACGGCCCGTTTGCGGCAGCCGCAGCATCTCGGCGAGGCTTGACAGACGGTGACTCCGCGCGTCTGGGTAGATCCGTCTCGCCACCAGCATCGTGCACGCAAACGCATGGTCGGCCGACATGCCGAGCATCCCCAGTTCCGACTGCCAGAAGCGCTTGTCGAAACCGGCGTTGTGGGCCACGACCGCATGCTTGCCGACGAACGCCGCCGCCTCCTTCATGACTTCGGACGCCGGCGGCGCCGTCGCAATCATGTCGTTCGTGATGCCGGTGAGCGCGACCACATCGGACGGGATACGTCTGCCGGCATTCATCAAGCTCTGGAAACGGTCGACGACTTGCCCGTCGCGCAGCAGGATGACGGCAATTTCGGTGGCGCGGTCGCCGAGATTCGGCGACAGCCCGGTTGTTTCGAAGTCCAGTACCGCGACGGTTTGCATGGTTGAATTCGGGAGCGTCATCAGAGGGTGTCGAGTGTGGCCGAGAGGGTAGCATCTTCGGGCGCGCGAACGGCGGATTCGTCGAGCGGCAAGCGAGCAGGCTTCCGATTGACGATAATGAAAATCTCGCTCCAGGCCTGTCGGACATGCCGCCGTGACTCAACTGATGCTCCCCGGATTCGAGGCGCCGCCGCCGGTTCCCGTGCACCGCTTCTTTTTCGCCGTGATGCCGGACCCGGCCACGGCGGCGCGCATTGCCGGCCTGGCCGAAAGCATGCGGCTGGAGAAGGACAGGCCGGTGGGCACCGAGCGTCTGCACATCACGCTGGGTTCGCTAGGCGACTTCGCTTATGTGCCGGGCGCTACGCTTGCGCGGGCCCGCGCGGTCGCGGACCGCATGGATGTGCCGTCTTTCTCCGTGAGGTTCGACAAGATCATCAGCTTCAACGGGCGGGCCGGTCATCAGCCGCTGGTGCTGGTGGGGCGGGCCGGTCTGGAAAACTTGATCGACTTTCGACGGCAGTTGCGACGTGCGCTGAAACAGGAGGCGGGGTTGAGCATGCTTCCCACGGGTTTCACTCCGCACGTGACGCTGCTGTATGGCGCACAGAGGCCCGACGAGTATCGGATCGAGCCGATTACTTGGACTGTGTTCGACTTCGTCCTGATCGATAGCTGGCTCGGCAAGTCGTACTACGACGTGTTGGAACGCTGGCCGCTGACGACCGGCAACGCGTCGGGATAATCGCGATACCGCAAGGGCGGTGTCGTTTCAGCGCATGCGGCCGCCCGCTGCCGTGCCCGTTCCTGCCCGGATTCCGGCTCAGTCCCGACCACCTCCGCGATAACGAAGGTGAATCAGCGGATACGGTCGTCCTTGTCCATCCAGATCCGATCGCCCGCAGCGCTCGAATCCGAGCCGTTCATAGAATCCCGCCGCCGCTTCGTTCTGTTCGTTGACGTCGGTGGACAGGTGGGGATGGCGCTTGAGCGCTTCTTCGACGAGCAACCGCCCGACTCCCGCGCGATGGTGCGCGGGATCGACGAACAGCGCTTCCATGTGGTTGCCGTCGAGCAGCATGAAGCCGATCGCGCGATCGCGCTCGTCGACGGCCAGATCGAGCGGTGCGCCCGGCAAAAACGCGACGACTTCGGATTCGATCGCGCGACGGTCGTCGTCGCTCAGGAAGTGGTGCGTGGCGTCGACGGCGGTGCGCCAGATATCCAGCACGCGTGTGCCGTCGGCCTTGGTGGATTGTCGAATTCTGATCATGGTTTGATGTGTGGTGATCCGGCGCTCGGCGGGGGGGCGGCTCCATGACGGAGCGAACGCGTCGCGGGGATGCGCAAGCGACGGCGATGTATCAGTCGGATGGCCGCCGCGCGTGCTCCAGCGCTGCAGCCCGCTCCATCGCCCGCCGAGCGACATCGCGCACGCCCGCGCTCATCGGCAAATCGTCGCGGTCGAGTTCGTCGATCCCGAACCAGTGCGCGTCGAGCGCATCGTCGCCGGCGGCCGGCGTGCCGTGCAGCCATCGGCACAGCACCGCGACCATGATGAAATGCTGGCGCACGGCGCCGTGCGCATCGTAATCGAACGCATCCAGCGCGGTAAAGGCGTCCAGCGCCTCCACGTCGATCGTCGTTTCTTCCGCGACCTCGCGCACGACCGCATCCGCGAGCGGCTCGCCCGGCTCGATCTTGCCGCCGGGAAAGCCCCAGCAGCCAGCATCGGGCGGATTCGCGCGGCGCACGAGCAGCACGTCGCGTTCGCGCAGCACGACGCCGATCACGGCGGGAACGGGGTGCAAGGGCACGGCGTTGCCAGTCGCGGACATGGTTCGCCTACCCATCGGTGCTAACGAATGCGTGAGCGTGCATGCCGCTCATCGCGCGTCCCCGGTACGCCGTTCGAGCGCACGAATCACCGCGACCATGTCGGCCGCGCCATGTCCGGCCTGCTCGGTCTCGCCGTAAAGCGCATGGCAGATGTCGAGCAGCGGCGACGCGATGCCGATGCCGCGCGCGGATTCGGCGACGAGGCGCGCATTCTTCAGCACGTCGGTGATCGCGGCCTGCACCGAGAAATCTTCCGAGACGAGCTTGCCGAGCTTCACGCGCGACACGTCGCTGGCCATCGGCCCGGCATTCAGCACGTCGGCGAAGCGCGCGAGGTCGATACCGTGGCGTTGCGCGAAATGCGTGGCTTCGGCGAGACCGGTGACCATCGTGATCAGGAACAGGTTGACGGCGAGCTTCATCGTCAGCGCCGACGGCACGTCGCCGCACAGAAAGCTGTCGCGGCACAGCGGCTTCACGAGCGCACGGACGGCATCGACGTCGTCCGATGCGCCCGCCAGCATCACGACGAGCTGCCCGGCTTCGGCCGGCTTGCGCGAGCCCGACACCGGCGCCTCGACGTAACGGCCCGACGCGGCGGCGATGTCATCGGCGAGCGCGTGCGAGTATTCGGGCGCATTCGTGCCCATGTTGACGATCGTGTGCCTGCCGACCCGGGCGGCAAAACCAGGTGTGCCGCGCGCGAGGGCGGCATCGATCGCCGCGTCGTTCGCGAGCATCAGGATCACGGTGCGACAGGACACGAACACGTCGTCGATGTCCTCGGCCACGCGTGCGCCGGCGTCGCGCAGCGCGTCGTCGTTGCCGTGCGAACGGCTCCACACGACGAGCGGCGTGCCGGCTCGTGCGAGATTGAGCGCCATCGGCGTGCCCATCACGCCAAGGCCGATGAATCCGACTGCGGTTTGCATGGTGCGGCTCCCACGGTAGGTGGCGACGATTTTGGGCGTCAGTATCGCAGCGTTTTCGCATGCTTGCCATGTGGCCCGCGCGAGCGTGGAAGCCGCGTCGTCGCCGCTACGCGAGATCCCCCAGCTGCGGCCACGGATAAATGCCGCGTGCATGGCCGCCGCCGAACAGGAAGCGCACGCCGTAGCCGAGCGCTTCCACGCCGTCCAGTGTCAGATCCGGCCGCGCGTCGATATGGCCGCCGTCGAGCCAGATCTTTCGGCATTCCGCATACGGGCAATCGCTGCGCAACCGCGCATAGACGGCTCGGGCCGGTCGGCCCACCGGCACAGCACGGCGGCCGATGCCGCGTCCTTCAGTTCGGACAGGCTTTGCGCGCGCCCCAACCAACGATTTCTGATTTCGAATTTCCCGTTGCCGAAAAGCGGGGCAGCGGGGCCTCAGGGGAGTGCATGATTCGACCCTTGCGAGCCGCGCGGAATCGCCGACAATAAAAAACGGGGTCCCCTGGGCCGCGCATGTCGATTCCCTGCCGTGTCGCCCGTCGTATCGATATCGACCGGGCCGTGCGCCGCGCCATGCGGCCGGCACCCGGTTTCCGCGGACGGAGCAACGAACCAGGAGAGGCTACATGACACGCCACATGTCGGATTCCCGATACCGCTGGGTGATCGTCGCCGCGGGCGGCCTGATGGGCTGCGTCGCGATCGGCGCGATGTTTTCATTGCCGGTGTTCCTGCGGTCGATCGCGCGCGATACGGGCTGGTCGATGACCGGCATTTCCGGCGCGATGACGCTCGGTTTCATCGCGATGGCCGTCGCGAGCATGGCGTGGGGCAACCTGTCGGACCGCATCGGCACGCGGCCGGTCGTCGTCGCGGGCGCCGTGCTGCTGTCGGCGAGCCTGGCGCTGGCAAGCCGCGCGCCGTCGCTGCTGGTGTTTCAGTTGACCTTCGGCCTGGCAGTCGGCAGTGCGACGGCCGCGATATTCGCACCGATGATGGCGTGCGTGACCGGCTGGTTCGACACGCACCGCAGCCTCGCGGTCTCGCTCGTGTCGGCCGGCATGGGGATGGCGCCGATGACGATGGCGCCGCTGGCCGCATGGCTCGTGTCGGTGCGCGACTGGCGCACGGCGATGCTGCTGATCGCCGTACTGGCGGCCGTCGTGATGATCCCGGTGTCGCTGCTGGTGCGCCGGGCGCCCGCGCTCGATCCGGACTCCGCGCACACGGCGCCTGCGCCTGCGTCCGCCGGCGCGCCCGTCGCGATGTCGGTCGCGGATGCGCTGCGCTCGCCGCAGTTCAGGGTGCTCGTGCTGACCAACTTCTTCTGCTGCGCGACGCATTCGGGCCCGATCTTCCATACGGTCAGCTACGCGGTCACGTGCGGGATTCCGCTGATCGTCGCCGTGTCGATCTACAGCGTCGAAGGGCTCGCGGGCATGGGCGGCCGGATCGCGTTCGGGATCCTCGGCGATCGGCTCGGCGCGAAGCGCATGCTGGTGGCCGGGCTGCTCGCGCAGGCGCTGGGCGCGCTCGGCTACTACTTCGTGCGCACGCTCGACGGCTTCTACGCGGTCGCGACGCTGTTCGGTTTCATCTATGCGGGCGTGATGCCGCTGTATTCGGTGCTCGCGCGCGAGAATTTCCCGCTGCGGATGATGGGGACCGTGATCGGCGGCTGCGCGATGGCCGGCAGCCTCGGGATGGCCGCGGGCCCGGTCGCCGGCGGGCTGATCGTCGATGCGTTCGGCAGCTATGGCTGGCTGTACCTCGGCTCGTTCGCGATCGGGATCGGCGCGTTCCTGATCGCGACGATGTTCCGTCCGTTTGCGAAGGCGCGGCCGGATACGGTGGCCGCGTAATGGACGGCGGAGGCGGTGCGGCTAGCGTTTTTGCCGGACAGATGGGGTGGTCGCCACGTCGTCGTGGATAAAAACGGGTCCGGATACGGCATACATTTGAAGGTGTCCAAACGGCGCTCAGCCTCCTGCGGCGCAGCAGCGCGGCAACTGACGGCGATCGGCGCGCATGCGCTGCGATTCGGTCCCTAAAAACACAATATCGAGCATGTATTCGAACGGCCTGTCATACCGGCGTCACCCTGCTAGAATTCGGCCTGCCGCATTGTTCCGATTGACTGATGAGATTGCTTGACGCCCTGGTCGAACAACGTATTGCCGCCGCCGCCGCGCGGGGCGAGTTCGACGATTTGCCGGGTACCGGCGCGCCGCAGGCGCTGGATGACGACCTGCTCGTGCCCGAGGAGGTGCGGGTGGCCAACCGTATCCTGAAGAACGCGGGCTTCGTGCCGCCGGCCGTCGAGCAACTGCGCGCGCTGCGCAACCTGCACGACGAAGTGCAGGCGGTCAGCGACCGCGCCGCGCGCTGCCGGCTGCAGGCGAAGATCCTCGCGCTCGACATGGCGCTCGAATCGCTGCGCGGCGGCCCGATGGTGATGCCGCGCGACTACTGCCGGCGCATCGCGGAACGCCTGTGCGAGCGCGGGCTCGACGACGCGCCCGCCGAAGCGGGGACGATGTGACGTCCGACGCGCTGCACGACGCAGCACGCTCGGCCGCCGCCGTGGCCGCCGACCCCGCCGCCGATTCTCCCGTTCACGACAGCGCGCCCGTATCGGCGCGCGACTTGCATTTCATGCGTCTTGCGCAGGCCGCCGCCGAAGAGGCGCGCGCGGCCGGCGAAGTGCCGGTCGGCGCGGTGCTCGTGCGCGGCGACGAAGTGATCGCCCGCGGCTTCAACCATCCGATCGGCGGGCACGACCCGTCCGCGCATGCCGAAATGGCCGCGCTGCGCATGGCCGCGCAGCATCTGCGGAATTACCGGATGCCCGGCTGCGAGCTTTACGTGACGCTCGAGCCGTGCCTCATGTGCGCAGGCGCGATCATGCATGCCCGCATCGCGCGGGTCGTCTATGGCGCGGCCGACCCCAAGACGGGCGCGTGCGGCAGCGTGATCGACGCCTTCGCGAATCCTCAGCTGAATCACCACACCGAAGTGACCGGCGGCGTGCTCGCCGACGAGTGCGGCGCCGCGTTGAAGTCGTTCTTCGCCGAGCGCCGTCGCGCGCTGCGCGACGCGCGGCTCGCCCGCGACGCCGAATCCGGCGCGTCCTAGGCTGCCTCCCGCCGCGCCCGGCGTGCACGGTTTTCGTGAACCGGGCACGGTTCGGGCCCTCTAAGCAGGTTTGACGACCCCGACACCTTTCGCCATGTCCTTCCAGCCCGCCGCGTCCTACACCATCCGCCTGCTGGCGCCGTCCGGCTATCCGCACGACCCCGACGCGATCAACCGCGCGCTCGAGCGCCTCAGCACCGCGCAGCAGCGCATCGAGAACCTCGAGGCGACGCAGCGGCGCTTCCAGCGTTTCGGCGGCACCGACGGCGAGCGGGCAGGCGACCTGAACCGCCTCGCCGATCCGGAGCGGCCGCTGCCGGACATCGCGCTCGCGGTGCGCGGCGGCTACGGCGCCGCGCGCATCCTGCACGGGCTCGACTATCGCGGCCTCGAACGCCGGCTGCGCGACCAGCCGGTCGCGCTCGTCGGCCACAGCGACTTCACGGCGATCCAGCTCGCGCTGTATGCGAAGGCGCGCATCAAGACGTTCGGCGGCCCGATGCTGTCGGCCGACTTCGGCGCGGAAACGCCGAGCGACTTCACGATGCAGCATTTCTGGCAGACGCTGACGCAGCCGAGCACGACGATCGTCGCCGACGCACCGCAGGTGCAGGCGGTGAACGTGACCGGCATGCTGTGGGGCGGCAATCTGGCGATCCTCGCGTCGCTGGTGGGCACGCCGTACATGCCCGACATCGAAGGCGGGATCCTGTTCATCGAAGACGTCAACGAGCAGCCGTTCCGGATCGAGCGGATGATCTATCAACTGCACCTGTCGGGGCTGCTCGCGCGCCAGCAGGCGCTCGTGCTCGGCCAGTTCACCGGCGCGCGGCCGTTCGAATACGACAACGGCTACGACATGCAGGCGATGATCGACCAGGTGCGCGCGGTGGTCGGCATCCCGGTCGTCACCGGGCTCCAGTTCGGCCATGTGCCCGACCTGTTGACGCTGCCGTTCGGTGCACAGGCGCAGCTGGTCGCGAATGCGCACGGGTTCCGGCTCACGCTGTCCGACTATCCGCATCTCGGCTGATGCCGGCGCGACTGATCGAAAGGCGGGTTTCCCGCCTTTTTCTTTAGGCAAATACGCAACTAACGGTCAGATTTTTTTCGTCGACGCCGATACGATCGCCACCTGGTTTTGCACCATTTTTGTCAACAAAATGGCCGGGGAGGTAGACGACGAGAAGGGCCTCCGTCTTGCCTGTATGGCTTGTCGTGCATGGATTTCGTGCGAATTGCACCGAATGGGAACACGCCGGCGCACGCAGATTGTGCGAAATCCTGCAAAAGAATTGTTGACAATCTTTATGTCCACCCTAGGATAAGGACCATCACACGATGCAGATCATGAACGAGCCCGATTCCTCTCCGTCCGGTGCGGCCAGCCCCGAAGCGATCGCCGAGCGGATCCGCACGGCGATCCTCGAGCATCGGCTCGCGCCCGGCGCGAAGCTGACGGAGGCGCAGCTCTGCGACGTGTTCGGCGTGAAGCGCGGGACGATCCGCCAGGCGCTCGCACAGCTCGCGACCGACAAGCTGGTCGACCTGGAGCCGAACCGCGGCGCCTTCGTCGCGAGCCCGACGCTGCAGGACGTGCACGAAGTGTTCGAGATGCGCCGGATCATCGAGCTGGCCGTGGTCGAGCGGCTCGCGACCGGCCCCGGCGCCCGGCGGCTGAAGGGCGTCGCGGCGCTGATCGACAAGGAACGCAAGGCGTTCGAGCGGCACGACTTCGCGGCGTGGATCCGGCTGTCGGGCGAATTCCATACGGCGCTCGCGACGCTGATGGGCAATGCGACGCTCAGCGAGTGCCTCGAAGGGCTCGTCGCACGCTCGACGCTGATGTCGGCGCTGTACGAATCGCACGGGCGCAGCCCGTGCTCGTGCGACGACCACGACGAGATCCTCGCCGCGCTGGAGGCGGGCGATCCGAAGCAGGCGGTGACGCTGATGGCGCGCCACCTGCAGCATGTCGAACTGAAGATGCTGGACCGGCCCGCGCAAGGGCAGGTCGATTTGCGCGAAGTGTTCGGCGGCGCCTGAGCGGCGACGCGAACCCGGCCGCGCGCCACACGACGAGAGCAATGCAGGCCTGCGGCGTTTGCCGCGGGCCGCGGGTCCGACTCCGGGCGATGATCCGGAGCGATATCGATGACGGTGGAGCGGCCTTGCGGCCGCGTCAAGGAGAAGTCATGGCTCAGTTCAGTGTGGCGCACGACAGCGCCTATCCGGCGGAAGAAGGCGGCGAGGGCGGCGGTCCGGCATTGCCGGATGGTTACAGTGAACGTCTGTACAACGAAGATTTGGCACCCCTTAAAAAACAGACGTGGGGTGCGTACAACATCTTCGCGTTCTGGATGTCGGACGTGCACAGCGTCGGCGGCTACGTGTTCGCGGGCAGCCTGTTCGCGCTCGGGCTGACGAGCTGGCAGGTGCTGATCGCGCTGATCGTCGGCATCGGCCTCGTGAACGCGCTGTGCAACCTGATCGCGCGGCCGAGCCAGCAGATCGGCGTGCCGTATCCGGTCGCGTGCCGCGCGACGTTCGGCGTGCTCGGCGCGAACGTGCCGGCCGTGATCCGCGGGCTGATCGCGATCGCGTGGTACGGCATCCAGACCTATCTGGCATCGAGCGCGCTCGTGATCGTCGTGCTGAAATTCTTCCCGCAATGGCTGCCGTACGCGGACGTCCATCGCTACGGCTTCCTCGGGCTGTCGGCGGTCGGCTGGGCCGGCTTCATGCTGCTGTGGGTGCTCCAGGCGTTCGTGTTCTGGAACGGGATGGAGACGATCAAGAAGTTCATCGACTTCGCGGGCCCGGCCGTCTATGTCGTGATGTTCATCCTCGCCGGCTACATGGTGTGGCGCGCGGGCTGGCGCAACATCGGCATCAACCTCGGCGGCGTCAAGTATCACGGCGCGGAAGTGATTCCGGTGATGATCACCGCCGTGTCGCTCGTCGTGTCGTACTTCTCCGGGCCGATGCTGAACTTCGGCGATTTCTCGCGCTACTGCCGCTCGTTCGGCGACGTGAAGCGCGGCAATTTCTGGGGGCTGCCGGTCAACTTCCTCGCGTTCTCGCTCGTCACGGTGATCACCACCGCCGCGACGCTGCCGGTGTTCGGCGAACTGATCACCGACCCGGTCGCGACGGTCGGCCGCATCGACCATCCGACCGCGGTGATTCTCGGCGCGCTGACGTTCACGATCGCGACGATCGGCATCAACATCGTCGCGAACTTCGTGTCGCCCGCGTTCGACTTCTCGAATGTCGCGCCGCGCCTGATCAGCTGGCGGGCGGGCGGGATGCTCGCGGCCGTCGCGTCGATCTTCATCACGCCGTGGAACCTGTTCAACAACCCGGCCGTGATCCACTACACGCTCGACGTGCTCGGCGCGTTCATCGGCCCGCTGTACGGCGTGCTGATCGCCGACTTCTACCTCGTCAAGCGCGGCCGCCTCGTGCGCGACGACCTGTACACGATGTCGGAAAGCGGCGCCTACTGGTACACGGGCGGCGTGAACCGCCGCGCGCTCGCCGCGCTGCTGCCGGCCGCGGTGATCGCGGTCGTCTGCGTGATGGTGCCGGGCTGGCAGGCGCTCGCGAATTTCTCGTGGTTCATCGGCGCGGGGCTCGGCTTCGTGTTCTATCGGCTCCTCGCGAACGCGAAGGCGTAAGGAGCGGGCGATGAAGATCCGACTGATCAATCCGAATACGACGCAGCGGATGACCGATGCGATGGGCCGCTGCGCGCGCGAGGTCGCGGCCGCCGGCACGGAGATCGTGGCCGTGAGCCCGCCGATGGGGCCGCCGTCGATCGAAGGCTATTACGACGAGGCGCTCGCGACGCCGGGGCTGCTCGCCGAGGTCGCGCGGGGCGAGCGCGACGGCTGCGACGCGTACGTGATCGCAT
Organism: Burkholderia sp. AU16741; assembly: GCF_002223345.1. Lineage (NCBI taxonomy): Bacteria > Pseudomonadati > Pseudomonadota > Betaproteobacteria > Burkholderiales > Burkholderiaceae > Burkholderia > Burkholderia sp. AU16741. The sequence goes on along the minus strand of NZ_NKEZ01000003.1, from coordinate 1,631,314 downwards.
GTTTCGGCGATCCCGGCCTGTACGCGGCGCGCGAGCTCGCGCGCGGGCCGGTGATCGGCATCGCCGAGGCCGCGATGCATGCGGCGAGCGTGCTAGCGCCGGGCTTCTCGGTCGTCACGACGCTCGCGCGCACTTGCGGGATGGCATGGCACCTCGCGGAGCGCTACGGGATGAAGCGGTTCTGCCGCAACGTGCGCGCGACCGACGTCGCGGTGCTCGAACTCGACCGGCCCGGCTCGGCCGCGCGCCGGATCATCGTCGACGAATGCCGGCGCGCGCTCGACGAGGACGGCGCCGACGCGATCGTGCTCGGCTGCGCGGGGATGGCCGAATTCGCGCACGAGATCGAGCAGCAGATCGGCGCGCCGGTGGTCGAGGGCGTCACGGCGGCGGTGAAGTGGGCCGAGGCGCTCGTCGCGCTGCGCCTCGCGACCGCGAAGCGCGGCGACTACGCGCGGCCGCTGGCGAAGCGCTACGACGGCGCGTTCGCCCGCTTCAGCCCGCCGGACGGCGACGCGGCGGAACCTCCGCCGAATTTGCCGCAACCGCACATACACACCGTCTGACATGCACTATCTGCGCCGCTGTATGGGCGCGTAGGAACGTTTTCGCTACACTGGGCCGTCATCGCATCGGCTCGCGCGGCCGGCCGCCGGCGCCGCGCAGTCGATGCGAACCCATTATTCCAGCCCGCTCATTCAGCCCGCTCTCGTTGCACTTCGAACCATGTCACTCGATCCCAACTATCCTCGCGACCTGATCGGCTACGGCCGCCATCCCGTTCAGGCGAACTGGCCGGGGCGCGCCCGCGTCGCCGTGCAATTCGTGCTGAACTACGAGGAGGGCGGCGAGAACTGCGTGCTGCACGGCGACCCGGGATCCGAGCAGTTCCTGTCCGAAATCGTCGGCGCGGCCGCGTATCCGGACCGCCACATGAGCATGGAGTCGATCTACGAATACGGGTCGCGGGCCGGCGTGTGGCGCATCCTGCGCGAATTCGAGAAGCGCGGGCTGCCGCTGACGGTATTCGGCGTGGGCATGGCGATCGAACGTCATCCGGAGCTCGCGCGGGCATTCGTCGAGCTCGGCCATGAAATCGCGTGCCACGGCTGGCGCTGGATCCACTACCAGAGCATGACGCCGGAACTCGAAGCCGAGCACATGCGCCTTGGAATGGAAGCGATCGAGCGCGTGACGGGCGAGCGTCCGCTCGGCTGGTATACCGGCCGCGACAGTCCCAACACGCACCGCCTGGTCGCCGAATACGGCGGCTTCCTGTACGACGCCGACAACTACGGCGACGACCTGCCGTTCTGGATGGACGTCGAGGTGTCGGGCGGCCGCACGTCGCCGCAACTGATCGTGCCGTACACGCTCGACACGAACGACATGCGCTTCGCGACGCCGCAGGGCTTCAATACCGGCGACCACTTCTTCCAGTACCTGCGCGACGCGTTCGACGTACTGTACGCGGAGGGCGACGAGGCGCCGAAGATGCTGTCGATCGGCATGCATTGCCGGCTGCTCGGCCGGCCGGGCCGGTTCCGCGGGCTGCAGCGGTTCCTCGATCACATCGAGAAGCACGATCGCGTATGGGTGACGCGCCGTGTCGATATCGCGCGTCACTGGCGTGAACATCATCCGTATCAGCCCAACAATCGAAACGAAGGGAAAGCATGAAGGCGATGCGCTATACGTTGGAACAACTGAACACGATGGCGCCGAGCGCATTCGTCGCGGCGCTGTCGGGGATCTTCGAACATTCGCCGTGGGTGGCCGAGGTCGCCGCGGGCAAGCGTCCGTTCGCGAGCATCGACGCGCTGCACGAGACGATGTCGGACGCGGTGGAAACCGGCGGCGAAGCGCGCCAGCTCGCGCTGATCAACGCCCACCCGGAGCTGGCCGGCAAGGCCGCGGTGCGCGGCGAGCTGACGGCCGAATCGACCCGCGAGCAGAGCGGCGCCGGCCTCGACCAGTGCACGCAGGAAGAATTCGACAAGCTGCTCACGCTGAACCGCACCTATCGCGAGAAATTCGGCTTCCCGTTCATCCTCGCGGTGCGCGGCTATGACCGCCACGGCATCATCGCGAACTTCGAGTCGCGCGTGAATCATTCGCGCGACGAGGAACTGCGCGCAAGCCTCGACCAGATCTACCGGATCGCGCGCTTTCGCCTCGACGACCTGATCGACGCCTGACACCGCCGCTGGGCACCACAATACGGCCCGCTGCGCCGCGGCGGCCCGAACGTCTGACTGAAACAAGGAAACATCATGGCTGTTCCGCTTCTCGATCCGAACGCACCCGATTTCACGCGGCGCTACGTGAATCTTGCCGACCCGCGTCTTGGTGCGCAGGCGCTCGAGGCCAGCGACGATTTCTTCGCGCCGAAGGACCGGATGCTAAACCCCGAGCCGGCCGTGTTCATCCCCGGCAAGTACGACGACCACGGCAAGTGGATGGACGGCTGGGAAACGCGCCGCAAGCGCACGACGGGCTACGACTGGTGCATCGTCAAGCTCGCGCGCCCGGGCGTGATCAAGGGCTTCGACATCGACACCAGCCACTTCACCGGCAACTTCCCGCCGGCCGCATCGATCGAGGCCGCGTTCGTGGCCGACGGCGCGCCGACGCATGCGACCGAGTGGGTCGAGATCGTCCCGTCGACGACGCTGCAAGGCAATAGCCATCACTACGTCGAAGCGAGCGACGCGCGCGCGTTCACGCATCTGCGCGTGAATATCTACCCGGACGGCGGCATCGCGCGCCTGCGCGTGTACGGCCAGCCGCAGCTCGACTGGGCCGGCGCGAGCGCGACCGAGCAGTTCGACCTCGCGGCGATGGAAAACGGCGGTTACGTGGTGGCGGCGAACAACCAGCACTTCGGCGTCGCGTCGAACCTGCTGCTGCCGGGCCGCGGCGTGAACATGGGCGACGGCTGGGAAACCCGCCGCCGCCGCGAGCCGGGCAACGACTGGGCGATCATCGCGCTCGCGCAGCCGGGCGTGATCCGCAAGATCGAAGTCGATACCGCGTTCTTCAAGGGCAACTACCCGGATCGCTGCTCGATCCAGGCCGCGTATGTATCGGGCGGCACGGACAGCTCGCTGATCACGCAATCGATGTTCTGGCCGGTGCTGCTCGGCGAACAGAAGCTGCAGATGGACAAGCAGCACTATTTCGAACAGGAGATCGCGTCGCTCGGCCCGGTCACCCACGTGCGCCTGAACATCATTCCGGACGGCGGCGTGTCGCGCCTGCGTCTGTGGGGGACGCTCGACAAATGAAGACGCTCGCCATCGAACCGCTGACCAGGGAAGCGTTTGCACCGTTCGGCGACGTGATCGAAACGGAAGGGGCGAAGCAGATCCCGATCAACCTCGGCACGACGATCCGCTTTCACGATCTCGCGAAAATCGACGTGACCGATGAAGGCGGCCGCCCGCTCGTCAACCTGTTCCGCGGCCAGCCGCGCACGCTGCCGTTCGAAGTGAAGATGCTGGAGCGGCATCCGCTCGGCAGCCAGGCGTTCGTGCCGCTGAACGACCAACCGTATCTCGTGGTCGTCGCGCCTGCGGGCGATCTCGATCCGGCGAAGATCCGCGCGTTCGTGACGAGCGGCTGGCAGGGCGTGAACTACGCGAAGGGCGTGTGGCATCACCCGCTGATCGCGTTGGGCGGCGTGAGCGACTTCATCGTCGTCGATCGCGGCGGCGACGGGCTGAACCTGAACGAACAGGATCTGCAGGAGTCGCTGTGGCTCACCGAGGATGCACGGGATGCGGTGACGGCCTGAGTCGGGTCGATTGTCCGTCCGTCGAAACCCGCGCAACCTGCGCGGGTTTTTTTACGCGCGCGCGCTGGCACGCCAATCAGGTTGACGCGGCCTTGCGGGTATCGCGCATGCGTGTCTTTGAGTTCACCTGCGGGACGATCCGCGCACCGTCGCGTTGCGCGCCCGGCTCGCGGACGAAGTCGCGATGGTGCGCGTGCCGCGTGCTATCGTGCCCGCATCGCTCCCACACGACGTCCGGTTCCGGGCGCGATCCTCCGATGAGCCAGCCTGAAAACGACCTCGCGGTCCTGCTGCGCACGATGCAGCCCGAACTGCATCCGGGCGTGTTCGCGTTCATCGCGCTGCCGCCCGACGCGGACGTATCGTTATCCGAAGTGATCGCGACGTTCCGCGAGGCGGAAGGGCTGACGGTCGTGGTCGACGAGGCAACGGCCGCGCGCCGCGGCTGGCCGGTGCTGTTCCGCGCCGCATGGATCACGCTGACCGTGCATTCCGATCTCGCGGCCGTCGGCCTCACGGCCGCATTCGCGCGGGCGCTCGGCGCGGCCGGCATCAGCTGCAACGTGATGGCCGCCGCGTACCACGATCACATCTTCGTGCCGGTCGCCGATGGCCCGCGCGCACGCGACGTACTCGTCGCACTGCAGCGCGACGCGATGCGCGGGTAGCGCGCGAAGGGCATTCCGCGCAGGCAAAAAAACGGGCCCGTGTGACCGGGCCCGCGAACGGAGAGCATGGCGCCGGCGAATGGCTCCCGGCACCGGGCGGGCCGCTTACTTGACCGCGCCGCCCTCGAACCAGGCGGCGAGCTTCGTGCGCTCGTCGTCGGTCATGTGCGTGACGTTGCCGATCGGCATCGCCTTCAGGCGCACGGCCTGGTCGTAGATCCGCTGCGCGTTCTTCGACACTTCGTCCGGCGTATCGAACATCACGCCCGCGGGCGCGCTGCCCATCAGCGTCGGCTTCGCCGAGTGGCACTCGACGCAGCGCTGCTGCAAGATCGGCATGATGTCGTGAATCGCGATCTTCGGTGCGTTGGCCGCTTGCGCTTCCGGCGCGACCGGCTTCGGCATCGTCCACACCAGCGCGCCCGACAGCAGCGCGACGCCGCCGATCGGCAGGTACCACAGCTGCTTGCCGCGGTGACGCATCACGAAGAACTGGCGGATCAGCGCGCCGGCCAGCATGATCAGCACGAGCACGACCCAGTTGAACTTGTTCGTGTACGTCATCGCATAGTGGTTCGACAGCATCGCGAACACGACCGGCAGCGTGAAGTACGTGTTGTGCACCGAACGCTGCTTGCCGCGCTTGCCGTAGATCGGGTTCGGTTCCTCGCCCTTGAGCATCTTGTCGACCATCTTGCGCTGGCCCGGGATGATCACGAAGAACACGTTCGCCGACATGATCGTCGCGAGCATCGCGCCGACGATCAGGTAGGCGGCCCGGCCCGAGAAGATGTGGCACGCGAGGTACGCGGCGGCGACGACGTACAGGCCGACGCAGATGCCGAGCACGCGGTCGTTGGTGCCGAGGATGCGGCACAGCGAGTCGTAGACGATCCAGCCGGCCGCGAGGAAGCCGAGTGCGGAGGCGACGGCGACCACCGGGCCCATGTCGAGCACGTTCTTGTCGATCAGGTACGTGTTCGGTGCGAGCAGGTACAGCACGAAGAACAGCGAGAAGCCCGACAGCCAGGTCGTGTACGACGGCCACTTCGACCAGTGCAGGTCATCGGGCATTTCCGGCGGCGCGACCGTGTACTTCTGCATGTTGTAGAAACCGCCGCCGTGGACGTGCCACAGCTCGCCGAACACGCCGCGCTTGCGCTGGTTCGGGTCGGTCGGCGGTTTCAGGCTGTTGTCGAGCGCGACGAAATAGAACGACTCGCCGATCCACGCAATGGCGACGATGACGTGCAGCCATCGCAGCGCGAGGTTCAGCCAGTCGGTGATGAAGCCTTCCATGAAACTCCTCCAGACTCAGATCGTTTGTCTTGATGCAGGCGCTGATTCGAATGTCAGCTGCCGCGATAGGTGCTGTACGACCACGGCGACACGAGCAGCGGCACGTGGTAGTGCGAGCCGGTGTCGGCGATGCCGAAGCGCAGCACGACGCGGTCGACGAAGCGCGGTTCGGGCACCTTCACGCCGAGCGCCGCGAAGTAGTCGCCGGCATGGAACACGAGTTCGTATTCGCCGGCGGCGAGCGCCGCGCCTTCGAGCAGCGGTTCGTCGCAGCGGCCGTCGCTATTGGTCAGCACGGTCTTGATCGCGCGGCGCGATTCGCCGTCCAGCGCGTAGAGGTCCACCTTGATGGCGGCGCCGGGGCGGCCGTGTGCCGTATCGAGTACGTGGGTAGTGAGCTTTCCCATTCGTTGTTCCTTGTGTGAATGCGAGGTTCGGCGGCGACTCGATCCATTGACGATGCGGCGGATCGAGGCTCCACGTCACGTGGCTACATACCCGTCGGCGAAAGTGAAGCGAGCGCCGTGCAGGCATTGTAAAAAGGTTCCCCGTGCAAATACGTGCGCGATATCGAAGATAATGCGCCGCGCATGAGCGGCTGTCGACGGGCCGCCGGATAAGGCTGACAGCGCCGGTGTCGGGCGCGCGTCGGGGCCTCGGGCGGCGTACCATACCGGATTCCTGAAGCACGGTATTCGGGATCGCGTATTGTGCGCGGCGCCCGCTTGGGCGATCCTCCCGCCGTGCGCGTCGGCCGGTGGCCCGCGCGTACCCCGAAGACGGCGAGCACGCCGGGTAACCGGGCCAGGGCGTTCGAACGGACGCAGGCACCGGGGCGTGCCGCGATTCAGCGTTCGAACGGCTGTGTGACCGCTTCCAGGACAGCCCCTGGAGGCAGACCGACGCGGAGAACGCATGAATCTCGAGCAGCACGCTGGCGCACGCGCGCCGAACCCCTCCTCATCCTGCCCGAAAACCCTGCTGGTCAAGCATGCCGACGTGCTCGTGACCATGGACGATACGCGCCGCGAACTGCGCGACGCGGGGCTCTACATCGAAGACAACCGGATCGTCGCGGTCGGCCCGAGCGCCGAGCTGCCCGACACGGCCGACGAAGTGCTCGACCTGCGCGGCCACCTCGTGATCCCGGGGCTCGTGAACACGCACCACCACATGTACCAGAGCCTCACGCGCGCGGTGCCGGCCGCGCAGAACGCCGAACTGTTCGGCTGGCTCACGAACCTGTACCGGATCTGGGCGCATTTGACGCCCGAGATGATCGAGGTGTCGACGCTCACCGCGATGGCCGAACTGCTGCAGTCGGGCTGCACCACGTCGAGCGACCATCTGTACATCTACCCGAACGGCAGCCGGCTCGACGACAGCATCGGCGCCGCGCAGCGGATCGGCATGCGTTTTCATGCGAGCCGCGGCGCGATGAGCGTCGGCCAGCGCGACGGCGGCTTGCCGCCCGATTCGGTCGTCGAGCGCGAACCCGACATCCTGCGCGACACGCAGCGCCTGATCGAGACCTATCACGACGAAGGCCGCCACGCGATGCTGCGCGTGGTGGTCGCGCCGTGCTCGCCGTTCTCGGTGAGCCGCGAGCTGATGCGCGACGCTGCCGTGCTCGCGCGCGAATACGGCGTGTCGTTGCACACGCACCTTGCAGAAAACGTCAACGACATCGCATACAGCCGCGAGAAGTTCGGGATGACGCCTGCCGAATATGCGGAAGATCTCGGCTGGGTCGGCCACGACGTGTGGCATGCGCACTGCGTGCAGCTCGACGATGCGGGCATCGGCCTGTTCGCGCGCACCGGCACGGGCGTCGCGCATTGCCCGTGCTCGAACATGCGGTTGGCTTCCGGCATCGCGCCGGTGAAGAAGATGCGGCTCGCGGGCGTGCCGGTCGGCCTTGGCGTCGACGGTTCCGCGTCGAACGACGGCGCGCAGATGGTGGCCGAGGTACGCCAGGCGCTGCTGCTGCAGCGGGTGGGCTTCGGGCCCGACGCGATGACGGCGCGCGAAGCGCTCGAGATCGCGACGCTCGGCGGCGCGAAGGTGCTGAACCGCGACGACATCGGTGCGCTGAAGCCCGGCATGGCCGCGGACTTCGCCGCGTTCGACCTGCGCCAGCCGCTGTTCGCGGGCGCGCTGCACGACCCGGTCGCGGCGCTCGTGTTCTGCGCGCCGTCGCAGACGGCGTACACGGTGGTGAACGGGAAGGTGGTGGTGCGGGAAGGGCGGCTCGCGACGCTCGATCTGCCGTCGGTGATCGAGCGTCACAACGCGCTGGCGCACGCGCTCGTGGAAGCGTCGCGCTGACGCGTCGGCGGGGCGGTCGCGCCGCACGTTGCGGCCTCCGCCCGCCGCGCAACCCGCCGCGGCGACGCGCAACGGTCTGACCGGCGCGCGTGGCGCGCGCCGTATGCGATTACGCCTCGATCAGCGTGCGGGTGGCCTCGGCGACGAGGCTGCGCAGCCAGCGCACTTCGTCGGAGTAATGGCAGCGCTCGTGCCACAGCTGGTAGTACTGCATCGGCGGGAAGTCGAGCGGCGCCGGCACGACGGACAGCGGCAGGAATTTCGCGTAGTGGTCGGCGAACAGCCGCGTGGTCGTGAAGATCAGGTCCGACTTCACGAGCACGTAAGGCGCGAGGTTGAAGTACGGCAGCGTGACGACCACGTGGCGCTTGAGCCGCTCGCGCGCGAGATGCACGTCGATCGCGCCGCGCTGGCCGACCGAGTACGGCGTCGGCGCGAGATGCGGCGCGTTCAGGTACTGGTCGAGCGTGAGCCCGCCGCGCTTCGCGAACGGATGCGTGTTGCTCATCAGGCAGACGATTTCGTCGACGAACAGGTTCGACAGGTGCAATTGCTCCGGCGGTTCGGGCCAGTTGCCGACGACGATGTCGAGCTTGCCGTCTTCCAGCGCGAGCTCGTAGTCGAACGCGGGGCCGAGCGAGTGGAACTCGAGCGTCGCGTTCGGCGCGGCCAGGCGGAAGCGTTCGACGACGGTCGGCACGAACAGCACGTTCAGGTAGTCGGGGCAGCCGATCCGGTAGCAGCGGATCGACGTGGCCGGGTCGAAGTTGTGCTGCTGGAACTTGATGCGCTCGATTTCACGCAGCGCGTTCTGCACGGGCTCGAGCAGGCGCAGCCCGTATTCGGTCGGCACCATGCCGGACTTGCCGCGCACCAGCAGCGGATCGCCGGTGATGTCGCGCAGGCGGCGCAGCGCGGCGCTGATCGCCGGTTGCGACTGATTCAGTTTGACGGCCGCGCGCGTAACGCTGCGCTCCATCAACAAGGTGTGCAAGACGCGCAAGAGGTACGTGTCGATCGCCTCGCGTTGCTGACTCATGTTATCTCCGGTTTATATGGCTGGGCTGATCGAGGGATGGGGTGGGTATATCGTTTTTAATATGAACGAAAATCAGCGTCAAGAGATGGATACCCGCGGCTACCCGCTGGCCGGGCCGCGACAAGGGGCCTGAACGGGGCGAAATACAGGCGGGTGCGGCGCCGTGCGGATGCGCATTGCACGCATCCGGTGGTGGGGCGCCGCGCGGTGCGTCAGTCGTCGATACGCATGCCGACCTTCAGCGTGACCTGCCAGTGCACGACCTGGTCGCCTTCGATGTGGCCGCGCGTTTCGGTCACCTGGAACCAGTGCAGGTTGTGCAGCGTCTTGCCGGCTTTCGAGATCGCGTTGCGGATCGCGTCGTCGCTCGATTGCTGCGACGAACCGGTCAGTTCGATCAGCTTGTACACGTGGTCGCTCATGATGCGCTCCCTGAGGTATCGGTCTGTATTGCCGGTGCAAGGTGCGGTCCCGCTACGGTCCCGTGCGTGCCCGGCTTCTTGAGTGATAGGTATGATGGGCGGCAAGTGCAACCCATATCGGAGACGAGGCGCATCGTGGAAGTCGGATTTTGCGGACCGGGATTGATGGGCGCGCCGATGATTCGGCATTTGTTGACGGCCGGGCATCGCGTGAGCGTATGGAATCGCTCGCGCGACAAGGCCGACGCGCTGGTGAAGGACGGCGCGCAGGTGGTCGGCACGCCGCGCGAGCTGGCCGGGCGCGTCGAGACGGTATTCGTGTGCGTGCTCGACGGTCGTGCGGTCGGCGACGTCGTGTTCGGCGAACACGGGCTGCTTTCCGGTGACGCGAGCACGCGCCGCCTGCAGCGCATCATCGATCATTCGAGCATTCCGCCCGCCGCCACGCGCGACTACGCGGCGCGCGCCGCCGCGCTCGGGGTCGGCTGGGTCGATGCGCCGGTGTCGGGCGGCGTGCCGGGCGCGCAGGCCGGCACGCTCGCGGTGATGGCCGGCGGCCGCGCGGCCGATCTCGACGCGGTGCGGGCGCTGATCGATACGTACGCGTCGCGCATCACGCACATGGGCGATGCCGGCGCGGGCCAGACGGCGAAGCTGTGCAACCAGGCGATCGTCACCGCGACGGTCACCGCGATCGCCGAGGCGGTGGGCCTCGCGCAGGCGAGCGGTATCGACGCCGCGCGTCTGGCCGAGGCGCTGGCCGGCGGCTGGGCCGATTCGGTGCTGCTGCAGACGTTCGTGCCGCGCATGACGTCGGGCGGTCATCCGCCGATCGGTGCGCTCGGTACGTTCCAGAAGGATGTCGATGCAATCGCCGACGCCGCGCGCGACACGGGCGCGGTGATGCCCGTGTCGGCCACCGTGCAGCAGGTGCTGAGGCTCGGCGCCGCGCAAGGGCTCGCCGGCGCCGATTTCGCCGCGTTCATCGACATCGTGCGGCCGGGCAACGGCCGCCAGCAGGCGTCGTGACGGATAAGCGGGGCGTGTGAATGGCGGATGGGCCGCCCGGAGGCGGCCCATCGAATGACTGGCGGATCAGCCGAGCGAGCGGGGTGTCGTGTCGCCGGCGTTCTGGCGGCCGAGGCCGCCGCGCAGGCTCGCCTTCGTACCTGCACCAAACTCGGGCAGGATGCGCGCACGCGCCCGGCTGGCGAACACGAGGAAGCCGAAGCCGTTCGCTTCGTACCAGTATCCGCCGTTCTCGAGGCCGTCGAGCGGTTGCTCGAGCGCGTTGGCGATCGATTCGATGCAGCGCTTGCGCAGTTCGGCAATGGCCGGATAGGGCGGCTGCGCGCCGCGCACGCTGCACAGAAGCACGTCGAGGCCCGGCAGTACGTGCGCATAAAGGACGGGTTCGTCCTGCGCGCGGGCGCGGGCAATCTTGGTGTCGAGCTGGGCAAACGGTTTCGAGTGGCGCAAGACCGCGAGGAACGACTCCTGGCCATCCTGCGGCGCACGCCGACGTTTTTTCGGGAAGGACATAAACACTCGCCTCAAAAACAATTGCAAGAAATGCGGCACTTTCATGCGACCCACTCCCGGCTATGTACGCCGCATGTCGATCCTTTATAGCACACGAAAATGCTGCATTCGTGCAGTACGACGATCAATGTCTCCCGTCGACCTGCTCGCCATGATCGACACAGCCAGCGTCTTGGCGCCCGTACTGTCGTTTAGTCTCCATCATAGACCTGCTTTTCCCGCGCGTGCATTCGCTCGTCACAAAAAAGTGAGATACGCCGCATGCGGCGGTGCATCGCCTGCGCAATAAAAAGGCCCGCGCGGGGCGGGCCTGGCGGGCGGAGCGTGTCGCGATCAGCGCTGCTTGAGCGAATCGCGGATCTCGCGCAGCAGCACGATGTCTTCCGGCGTCGCGGCCGGCGCGGCTTCTTCCGGCTTGCGCAGCTTGTTGATGAATTTCACCATCAGGAAAATGATGAACGCAAGGATCACGAAATTGATCGCCACGGTGATGAACGAGCCGTAGCCGAATGCGGCGACGCCCGCGGCCTGCAGGTCCTTGAACGAATCGGGATTACCCTTGAACGACGGCGGGATGGTGCCGAGCAGAACGAACTTGTTCGAGAAATCCAGGCCGCCGGTCAGCACGCCGATGACCGGCATGATGAGGTCCTTCACGACCGAGTCGACGATCTTCGAGAACGCGCCGCCGATGATCACGCCGACGGCGAGATCCATCACGTTGCCCTTGACGGCGAACTCCTTGAATTCCTTGATGATGCTCATGAGCGGCTTTCTCCTGGTTGGGGCGAGAGGAGGCGTGCCGCGACGCGCAGGATTGCTTTGCGTCGAATAAGGGTCGGTGGCACGCCGATGGCCGCATGATAGCGAACGCCTCTCCTTGCCGGTAGCCCATCTTGAAATGATTGACAAATCCGCGCGTGGGCGCGGCGGGGCCTGGCGTGCGTGGCCGGGCGTCGACGTGCAGGTCGACACCCGGTGCGCGGGTACTCAGGTGTTGTCGTCGGTCCAGCCGTCGTCGTTGCTGCCGAGATCCATCCCGCCGCCGCCGCCGCTGTTGCCGTCGCTCCAGCTCGAATCGTCGCCGCGGCCGAGGTCGAAGCCCGGGTCGGCTTCCTGCCGGCGGTGCTCGCCGTCGACGATCACGTCGCGTTCGACCACGCGCTCGCGGCCGCCGGACATCGCCTCGCCGAGCAGCACGCCGGTCAGGAGCCCGCCCATGCCGCCGCCGAAACCGCCGCCTTGCTGGATCACGACGGGCGGCTGCTGTTGCGGATAGGGTTGTTGCGGCGGGTAGGGCTGCTGCTGATACGGCTGACCCTGCGCGCCCGTCATGCGGTCGGCTTCCTGCGCGTAGACGGAGCCGCTGCCGTTCGCCGGCGCCGTGGGCTGCGCGGCCGGGTCGGGGCGGCCTTCGACGCGCGCCTTCACGCTCGCGTGGCGCTGTTCGAGTTCATCGACGCGATACGGCGGCACCGGATTCTTGCCGTTCGACAGCGCTTCGACGAGCGTGCGCGCGTCGTTCTCGATCGCTTCCAGTTCGCCGGTCAGCGCCGCGGCGCCGGGCGCCGTCGACAGTTTCGCATCGAGCTTCAGCGGCCGGATGTCGTTCAGCACGTCGGTCGCGCGCTTGAGCTGCGTGCGGCGTTCGTCGTCGGCGCGGCCGTCGTCGGCCGTGCGCGCGCGCCGCAGCGTCCAGCGCAGCACCAGCGCGATCACGGCGACGATCAGCCCGAGGCCGATCCACATGCCGGTGGACGGGCCGTGTTTTTCGGCCGGCGCGACGGCGGGGGCGAGCCCCGGCTGCAGCGTGCCGGCCTGCGTGGCCGCCGGCGTGTTGCCGCTCGCGCGCGCGGCGTCGGCGCGAATGCGCGACTCCGTTTGCGCGAAGCGCGACGCGTCGGTGAACTTCAGTTGCGGATCGAGCGATTTCGCGCGCTGCAGTTGCGCGAGCGCGTCGGACGCGCGGCCTTCGCGGTCCAGCACCTGCGCATAGAGGTAGCGCGCGTGCGCATTGTTCGGATGGGCATCGATGACTTGCGACAACTGCGTGTCGGCTTGCTGCCAGTTGCGCTGCGCGATCGACTGCTCGACCTGCTGCAGCGACGGGACCGCAAACGCGGCGGACGACAGCAACATCAGCGAGAGGCCGAGTGCGGCGAGAGATTTCTTCATGGTCGAACCGGGCGCATGCGCCCGTCTCCTGACGATCGGTTCGCGCCGCGGGCCCGGGCCGGAGCCGGGGCGCGGCGCGGTGGCCCGCGGCGGCGGTTACTGCGCGGGCGTATCGAGCTGCTTCTTCAGCGCGGCGAGGCGATCTTCCACCGACGGGCCCTTGTTCAGCGCGGCGAGCTTGTCGTCGAGCGCCTTGCCGCTCGACGTGTCGGCCGAATTGAGGCGCGCGTCCGAGCGGGCGTTCTGCAGCGCGACCTTGTCCTCGAGCTTCTGGAAATCCTCGGACAGGTTCTTGCCGCCGATGCCGCCCAGCGCGCTGGCGGCCACGTCCTTCGCCTGCGCGATTTCCTGCTTGGCCTGCAGGATGTTCGAGCGCGCATTCAGGTCGTTGCGGCGCTGACGCATGTCGGCGATCTGCCCCTTCAGCTTGTCGACCGACGGCTCGAGCGTCGTCAGTTCGGCCGCGAGCGCATCGCGCTCGGCTTCCGCGTTCGACTGGGCCGCGAGCGCCTCGCGGGCGAGCGCTTCGTCGCCGCCCTGCAGCGCGCGCTTCGCGCCGTCTTCGTACTTCTTCACCTTGTCGTCGGCCGCATCGCGCTTGCTGCGCTGGGTCGCGACCTGTGCTTCGATCTCGATCAGCGAATTCTCGGCACGGCCGATGCTGTCGTCGAGCTCCCGCACGATCTGCCGTGCGTCGCGCGACGGATCCTGTACCGAATCGGCCGCATCGTTCAGCAGGCCTTTGATCGTGCGCGAAATAGAGTCGAAAAGCGACATGAAATCCTCCGTGGTTGAAAGGCGCCGCGTGACCGCGGCAATGCCCGTCGCGAGCCGGTTCCGGCCCGCGTGAGCCGGCGGATATTACACCACCGGTTCACTTAAATACGGCTTAAACGCGCGAGTTCAAGCGGCTCGCGCATCGGGACGCCCAACCTTTCGCGACTGAAAGAAAATCGCGTGCGTGCGCCGTGTTGCGTGTCCATCATAGGCCGAGGATGCCGACAATACGTGCCGCAAATCACGGCATTGCGCGAATTTTTACAAAAAATCGCGAAGGCACCCGGTCGATTTCATTAAAATGCGCTGTCACGTCGCGGGAACGGATCGCCGCGCGGCGGGGTCTGTCGACGTGACAGCCGCATCTCGATGCACTCACTCTGATTCATCCGCTTGCATTTCCGCATGCGTCCGAGGGCGCCACGTACGCCCGCCATTCCGACATGCCAATTATCAAACGACCGCCTTCTTCTTCCGACAGGAACGAACCCCACTACACGCTGCGCCGTTCGCCGTCCGGAGCCTATTACCCCGATGACGACGATCGCGATGACGACGACCGCCGCGCGCAGCCGCGCAGTGGCGGTGGCGGCGGGCGCCGCCGCACGTTCGGCTCGCGCGTCGCGCTATGGTTCGTCGGCCTGTTCGCGACACTGGCGGTCGTCGGCGCGCTGATCGTCGGCTACGCGCTGGTCGTGATGGCGCCGCAACTGCCGTCGCTCGACGCGCTGACGAATTACCAGCCGAAGGTGCCGCTACGCGTGTTTACCGCCGATCACGTGCTGATCGGCGAGTTCGGCGAGGAGCGCCGCAGCCTCGTGCGCTTCCAGGACATTCCCGACGTGATGAAGAAGGCCGTGCTCGCGATCGAGGACTACCGCTTCTACGAGCACGGCGGCGTCGATTTCGTCGGCATCCTGCGCGCGGGCGTGGCCGACCTGATGCACGGCGGCGCGCGCCAGGGCGCGAGCACGATCACGATGCAGGTCGCGCGCAACTTCTTCCTGTCGAGCGAGAAGACCTACACGCGCAAGATCTACGAGATGCTGCTCGCGTACAAGATCGAGAAGGCCCTGACGAAGGACCAGATCCTCGAGCTGTACATGAACCAGATCTATCTCGGCCAGCGTTCGTATGGCTTCGCGGCCGCGGCGCGCGTGTACTTCGGCAAGGACCTGAAGGACATCACGCTCGCCGAAGCGGCGATGCTCGCGGGGCTGCCGAAGGCGCCGTCGGCGTACAACCCGGTCGTCAATCCGAAGCGCGCGAAGGTACGTCAGGAGTACATCCTGAAGCGCATGCTCGACATCGGCTACATCACGCAGCCGCAGTACGACCAGGCGATCAAGGAAGAGATTCACGTGCGCACGCCTGGCAACCAGTACGCGGTGCACGGCGAGTACGTCGCCGAGATGGTGCGGCAGATGATGTACGAGCAGTACAAGGACGAAACCTATACGCGCGGGCTGACCGTCACGACGACGATCAACTCGGCCGATCAGGAAGCCGCTTACCAGGCCGTGCGTCGCGGCATTCTCGACTACGAGCGCCGCCACGGCTATCGCGGCCCCGAAGCATCGATCAACCTGCCCGCGGCCGGCGACGAGCGCGACGAGGCGATCGACGATGCGCTCGCCGATCACCCGGACAACGGCGACCTCCAATCGGCGGTCGTGCTGTCGGCGTCGCCGAACGCGGTCGAGGTGCAGTTCGTCGGCGGGGCGACCACGACGATCGGCCCGGCCGGGCTGCGCTTCGTGTCGGCCGCGCTCGGGGCCCGCGCGAACAACGCGCTGCGCATCAAGCCGGGCTCGGTCGTGCGCGTGCTGAAGGACGGCAAGACGGGCTGGCAGGTCGTGCAGTTGCCGCAAGTCGAAGGCGCGCTCGTCGCGATCGCGCCGCAGGACGGTGCGATCCGCTCGCTCGTCGGCGGCTTCGACTTCAACAAGAGCAAGTTCAACCACGTGACGCAGGCATGGCGGCAGCCAGGCTCGTCGTTCAAGCCGTTCATCTACTCGGCGTCGCTCGACAAGGGGCTCGGGCCGGCGACGATGATCAACGACGCGCCGCTGTACTTCCCGCCGAGCGTGCCGGGCGGCACGGCATGGGAGCCGAAGGACGACGACCAGCCGGACGGCCCGATGACGATGCGTACCGGCCTGCAGCGTTCGAAGAACCTGGTGTCGATCCGGATCCTCGCGATGATCGGCACGCAGTATGCGCAGCAGTACGTGACGCAGCGCTTCGGCTTCGATCCGGCGAAGACGCCGCCTTACCTGCCGATGGCGCTCGGCGCGGGCCTCGTGACGCCGCTGCAGCTCGCGACCGGCTACGCGGTGTTCGCGAACGGCGGCTACAAGGTCGATCCGTACCTGATCGCCGAAGTCGACGACGCACGCGGCCAGCCGCTGCAGAAGTCGCAGCCGGTGGTCGCGGGCGGCACGGCGCCGCGCACGATCGAAGGCCGCAACGCGTACGTGATGAACAGCCTGCTGCATTCGGTCGCGACGGCCGGCACGGGCGCGGGCACCAACGTGCTGGGCCGCAACGACCTGCAGGGCAAGACGGGTACGACTAACGACGCGAAGGACGGCTGGTTCGCCGGCTATCAGCAATCGCTCGTCGCGGTCGCGTGGATGGGCTTCGACCAGCCGAAGAGCCTCGGCAGCCGCGAATTCGGCGCGCAGCTCGCGTTGCCGATCTGGGTGAACTATATGCGCACCGCACTGAACGGCGTGCCCGAGCAGCAGATGCCGATGCCGGACGGCCTGACGACGATCGACGGCGAGCTGTACTATGCCGATCGCACGCCGGGCAACGGCTTCGTCGCGAACGTCGACATCAACCCGGCCGAGAACGCGATCAGCGCGAACGACGCACTCGGTTCGGCCGGCGCGGCAGGGCTCACGCCGCCGCCCGTCACGCCGCAGGAGAAGCAGCAGATCATGGACATGTTCGAGAGCAAGTAAGCGGTACACTGTCGTTCAGCCACGCGACGGGCGCCTTGGGGCGCCCGTTTTTTTTGCGCGCGGCAGGCAGCGGAAGACGGTGAATCAGAACGATGCGCAGGCCGGCACGACGGTCATGCCGACCGATTGCTGGTGAAATCGCTCGACGTACGCTTGCCTGATCGCGGCAAGCCGCGTGCGCGTGGCGGGCGTGTCGGCGGCGATGATACGGATCACGAAGCTGTCTTCACGCGTGATCGCGCCGCTCGAGCGGTCGCGCCACTGGCCATGCGTGTCCCAGTAGGTGACGCCGTCGGGAAAGCGCGGCGTGATCGTATCCGCGAGGAATGCCGCGCGTTCGGCATCGGTGACGGGTCCGCGCCCGGCGATGTCGCGCCCGAACAGCAGGTCGGCCTGCAGCATGCGGTTCTCGCCCGGTTGCGTGCAGGACGCAGATTGTCCGTTGGGGGTGGACGAGGGCGGCGCCACGCAACCGGCAAGCAGCGCGAGCGCTATCGACGAGGCGGCCAGCCGCCACGTCTGCCCATTTCGTGACGATTGACCTTCGCGCGCGCAAAACGCTGCGCGCTCAACCACTTGCGTGCGGGTCCGGCGGGTTATCAACAGGGCTGTCAACATAATCTGGGGATAACCCTGGGATGGCCTGCGCACGCGCGGTGCGCGATCAGTGCTGCAGTTGCGCGTGCGCGAGATGCATGCCGAGCGTGGCGGGGTCGGTGTTCGTGCCCGACAGCAGCACGCCGACGCGCTTGCCCTGCAGCGTTTCGCGCAGCGGGCCGAGGAGTGCGGCGAGCGCGGCCGCGCAGGCCGGCTCGACCGACAGTTTCAGGTGCGAGAACAGGAACAGCATCGCGGCGCGCAGCGCGTCGTCGGAGACGGTGACGATGCGGTCGAGGTGGCGCCGGCACAGCTGATAGCTGTATTCCTCGGTGTGCGGCGCCATCAGCGAATCGGCGATGGTCTGCATCGCGCTCATCTTGATCGTGTGATTGGCCGCGAAGCTGCGGCTCATCGCGTCGGCGCCTTCCGGCTCGACGCCGTACACGTGCACGCGCGGATTCGCGAGCCGCAGCGCGGTCGCCGTGCCGGCCGCGAGCCCGCCGCCGCCGATCGGCACGATCACCGCGTCGAGGTCGGGTGTCTGCGTCGCCCATTCGTAGCCGAGCGTCGCGGTGCCGAGGATCGTGTGATAGCCGTTGAACGGATGAATGAAGAAGCGGCCTTCCTCGGCCTCGATGCGTCGCACGAGATCGAACGCCTGCGACGCGCTGCCCGCCAGCACGACTTCCGCGCGGTACTGCTTGCATTGCGCGATGCGCGCCGGGCTCGCGGTGTGGAACATCACGACCTTCGCGCTGCTGCCGAGCCGCATCGCCGCATACGCGACGGCCGCCGCATGGTTGCCGGCCGACACGCAGGTGACGCCTGCGTTCTTGCGGGCTTCGTCGAGCGCGAGCAAATGCGTGAACGCGCCGCGCGCCTTGAAGCTGCCGCTCACCTGCAGCAGCTCGAACTTGAAGTTGACGTGCGTGCCTTCGAGGGAAGGCAGGTCGGCGCGCTCGAACACGGGCGTGCGCGCGACCCAGGGCGACAACGCGAAATGCTGCGCGGCGATTTCGTCGAGCGTCGGAATCGGCTCGCCGTCGATCGTCGTATGGGCAGTGCCCTGTTGTTCAGTCGACATGACGTGGCGGGTGGCGGAGTGGGCCGGCCCGCACGCACGGACCGGCGTGGCGGGAGGCAGTCAGTGCGCGTCGACCGACATGCTGCGGATGAACTTGCGCAGGAACTGCTCGCAGCCGGCGAGCTGCGCGAGCTCGACATATTCGTTCGGCTTGTGCGCCTGCTCGATGTTGCCGGGCCCGCACACGACGCTCGGGATGCCCGCGCGTTCGAACAGCCCGGCTTCGGTGCCGTACGCGACCTTGCGCTTGTCCTGGTCGGCCGTCAGCGCGCGCACGAGCTGCGTGATCGCGGCCTGTTCGGTCGCGTCGAGGCCGGGCGCCGCGGCGATCTTCGAGAACTCGATCGCGGCATTCGGATGCTCGCGCAGCATCTGCGGCAGCAGCGTTTCCTGCGCATACGCTTCGATGCGCGTGAAGATCTGCTCGGGATCGAGCGTCGGCAGGTTGCGGAATTCGAAGTCGAAGCGGCACTCGGCCGGCACCGTGTTGATCGCGTTGCCGCCCTGGATCGTGCTCGTCTGCGCGGTCGTGAACGGCACGTCGTACAGCTCGTCGAACGGGCCTTCGGCACGGAAACGGTCGGCAATGTCGCGGATGTGGCAGATGAGGCGCGCCGCATACTCGATCGCGTTGAGCCCCTTCGGCGTCAGCGACGAATGCGCGGCGTGGCCGCGCACGCAGCAGCGATAGGCATTGATGCCCTTGTGCGCGATGATCGGCCGCATGCTGGTCGGCTCGCCGACGATGCAGCCGGACGGCTGCACGCCGCGCTTCACGAGATCGGCGATCATCAGCGGCGCGCCCGCGCAGCCGATTTCCTCGTCGTAGGACAGCGCGATATGGATCGGCTTCGCGAGCTTCGTCGCCTGCATCTCGGGCAGCAGCGCGAGCGCCGCGCCGATGAAGCCCTTCATGTCGCAGGTGCCGCGGCCGTACAGGCGGCCGTCGCGGGTTTCCGGCGCGAACGGGTTGCTGTCCCATTGCTGGCCGTCGACCGGCACGACGTCGGTGTGGCCCGACAGCACGATGCCGCCGTTCGTCGAACCGTCGTGCGCGGGCACGGTGGCGAACAGGTTCGCCCAGCCCTCGCGCGGATCGTGCGTGATCGTCGACGCGATGCCCTTCGCGGCGAGCGCGTCGCGTACCGTTTCGATCAGGCCGAGGTTCGGCACGCGGCTCGTCGTGTCCATCGACACGAGTTGCTTGACCCAGGGCAGGCTGACGAGCGATGCATCGCCTTCGGTTGCGGCGGACGGCGCCGTCGCGTCGAGAGTGGACATGGCAAAACTCCGTCTGATGAATGGGAAATCATACTCAAAAACGCGCTTGGCCGCCTTCGTCGGGCGCGACGCGGTGCAGCAACGTCGCGCCCGTCAGGATTGCATCAGCGGGCCGCGACGGCCGCTCCCTGTTTCGGGCCGAGCGCGCGCAGCGTTTCCTTGATCGTCGACACGCGGATCGCGAGATCGGGCGAGTGCGTCTCGATGCGCAGCTTGTCCTGGCCCGCGAGCTTGATGTGGCGATGCTTCTGCACCATCTCGATGATCCGCATCGGGTCGATCGGCGGATTCGGCTCGAACTGCAGCCCGATCGCGACCTCACTCGCGTCGATCTTCACGATGCCGAGCGGCTTCGCGGCGATCCGCAGCCGGTGCGTCTCGACGAGCGCGTGCGCCTGCGGCGGCAGCTTGCCGAAGCGGTCGATCAGTTCCTCCTGGATGCCGTCGATCGCGTCGCCGTGCTCGCAATTCGCGAGCCGCTTGTATAGCGACAGCCGCTCCTGCACGTCCGCGCAGTAGTCGGCCGGCAGGATCGCGGGCGCATGCAGGTTGATTTCGGTCGTCGCGGCGAGCGGGGCGGTGAGGTCGGGCTCCTTGCCGTTCTTCAGCGCCTTCACCGCGTCGTTCAGCATGTCCGTATAGAGCTGGAAGCCGATCTCGTGGATCTCGCCCGACTGCTTGTCGCCGAGCACTTCGCCGGTGCCGCGGATCTCGAGGTCGTGCATCGCGAGATAGAAGCCCGAGCCGAGTTCCTCCATCTGCTGGATCGCTTCGAGCCGGCGCTGCGCCTGCCTGGTCAGCGACTGCGGATCGTGTACCAGCAGGTATGCATACGCCTGGTGGTGCGAGCGGCCGACGCGGCCGCGCAACTGGTGAAGCTGCGCGAGGCCGAACTTGTCCGCGCGGTGCATGATGATCGTGTTCGCGCTCGGCACGTCGATGCCGGTCTCGATGATGGTCGTGCACAGCAGCACGTTCGCGCGCTGCGCGACGAAATCGCGCATCACGCGTTCGAGTTCGCGCTCGTGCATCTGGCCGTGCGCGATCACGATGCGCGCCTCGGGCACGAGCGCCTCCAGCATCGCCTTGCGGTTCTCGATCGTCTCGACCTCGTTGTGCAGGAAGTACACCTGGCCGCCGCGCTTCAGCTCGCGCAGCATCGCCTCGCGGATCACGCTTTCCTCCTCGCGGCGCACGAACGTCTTGATCGCGAGCCGCTTCTGCGGCGCGGTCGCGATCACCGAGAAATCGCGCAGCCCTTCGAGCGCCATCCCGAGCGTACGCGGGATCGGCGTCGCGGTGAGCGTCAGCACGTCGACTTCCGCGCGCAGCGCCTTCAGCGCTTCCTTCTGGCGCACGCCGAAGCGGTGTTCCTCGTCGATGATCACGAGGCCGAGGCGCTTGAACTGCACGTCCGACGACAGCAGCTTGTGCGTGCCGATCACGATGTCGACGCTGCCTTCGTTGATCTGCGCGATCGCCGCGTTCACTTCCTTCGCGGTCTTGAAGCGCGACAGCTCGACGATGCGCACCGGCCAGTCCGCGAAGCGATCGGCGAAGGTCTGCGTGTGCTGCTCGGCGAGCAGCGTGGTCGGCGACAGCAGCGCGACCTGCTTGCCGCCCAGCACCGCGATGAACGCCGCGCGCAGCGCGACCTCGGTCTTGCCGAAGCCGACGTCGCCGCACACGAGGCGGTCCATCGGCTTGCCGCTCGTCATGTCGCCGATCACGGCCGCGATCGCCGCGGCCTGGTCGGGCGTTTCCTCGAAGCCGAAGCTTTCGGCGAATTTCACGTAGTCGCGCGGGTCGAGCGAGAACGCGTGGCCTTCGCGGGCCGCGCGGCGCGCGTACAGGTTCAGCAGCTCGGCGGCCGTATCGCGGATCTGTTGTGCGGCCTTGCGCTTCGCGCGCTCCCACTGGCCGGAGCCGAGCGCGTGCAGCGGCGCGCTGTCGGGATCGGCGCCGCTGTAGCGCGAGATCACGTGCAGTTGCGCGACGGGCACGTAGAGCTTGCTGTCGCCCGAGTATTCGAGATGCAGGAATTCGGTTTCGCCTTCGCCGAGATCCATCGACACGAGGCCCATGTAGCGGCCGATGCCGTGCTGCGCGTGGACGACCGGGTCGCCGACCTTCAGCTCCGACAGGTCGCGCACCATTGCGTCGACGTTGCTCGCCTGTTCCTGCCGGCGGCGGCCCGCGCGGCGGCCGAGCGCGCCGTACAGCTCGGTTTCGGTGACGATCGCGTAGCCTTCGCCCGGCACCGCGAAGCCGTTCGAGAGCGGCGCGACGCCGAGCGCGAAGCGCGTGTCGCTCGCCAGCCAGCTCGCGAAATCGTCGTTCGACGCGGGGCGCAGGTGGTGTTCGGCCAGCAGTTGCAGGATCGTCTCGCGGCGGCCTGCCGATTCGACCGTCAGCAGCACGCGCTTGCCCGACGATTCGACGAACGTGCGCAGCGACGCGAGCGGATCGTCCGCATGGCGGTCGACGGTCAGTTCGGGCAGCGCGGTCGCCCAGCCGCCGGCCGGCTGCGCGGGCAGCACGACGCGTGCGAACGGCTTCGCGAACGCGAAGAAATCCTCGTCGGACAGGAAGAGGCGCTGCGGCTCGAGGATCGGCCGCTCGCGATCGTGCGCGAGGAACGCGTGGCGCTGCTTCGTATCGGCGGTGAAGCGGCGGATCGACGCTTCGAGATCGCCGGTGAACACGAGGTGCGCGTCTTGCGGCAGGTAGTGGAACAGCGTGGCCGTCTCGTCGAAGAACAGCGGCAGGTAATACTCGATGCCTGCCGACGGCACGCCGTTGCCGATGTCCTTGTAGATCGGCGCGCGGCTCGGGTCGCCTTCGAAGGTTTCGCGCCAGCGGCTGCGGAAGGCCGTGCGCGCCGCTTCGTCGAACGGGAACTCGCGGCCGGGCAGCAGGCGCACGTCGCGCACCGGGTAGAGGCTGCGCTGCGTGTCGGGGTCGAACGCGCGGATCGAGTCGACCTGGTCGTCGAACAGGTCGATCCGGTACGGCAGCGGCGAGCCCATCGGGTACAGGTCGATCAGCGAGCCGCGCACGCAGTATTCGCCGGGCCGCACGACCTGGCTCACGTGCTCGTAGCCGGCCAGCGTGAGCTGCGCCTTCAGCTTCGCCTCGTCGAGCCGCTCGCCCTGCGCGAACGCGAACGTGTAAGCGGCCATGAACGACGCGGGCGGCATCCGGTACAGCGCGGTGGTCGCGGGCACGAGCAGGATGTCGCAGCGGCCCTCGCCGAGGTCGTGCAGCGTGGCGAGGCGCTCGGACACGAGGTCCTGGTGCGGCGAGAACGTGTCGTACGGCAGCGTTTCCCAGTCGGGCAGCAGGCGCACGCGCGCGTCGGGCGAGAAGTAGCGGATTTCCTGCGACAGCCGCTGCGCGTCGACCGCGTTCGCGCAGATCACCGCAAGGAGCGGCACGTCCAGGCGGTTGTCGGCGAGATAACGGGCGATGGCGAGCGCGTCGGCGGAGCCGTGCGCGCCGTCGAAGGCGAAACGCTGGCCGGGCTTGACGCGGGCAACGGGTGAAGCGGACGGGATGGAAGCGTTATCTGGCATAGGGACGACAGGGGTGGCGTGCACGGGCGCATCGCGGTGCGCCGGTCGAGACGAAAGACCTATTATAAAATCCGCTTCTCGATTTCACCTTTCCGGCGTTTCCCTTCGTGACTCCCCGACTTTTCGCCCTGATTCCTTGCGCCGGCACGGGCAGCCGTTCCGGTTCGGCCGTGCCGAAGCAATACCGCACGCTGGCCGGCCGCGCGCTGCTGCACTACACGCTCGCCGCGTTCGACGCGTGCAGCGAGTTCGCGCAGACGCTCGTCGTGCTCGCGCCCGACGATTCCCATTTCGACGCGCGCCGCTTCGCGGGCCTGCGCTTCGCGGTGCGCCGCTGCGGCGGCGGTTCGCGGCAGGCGTCGGTGCTCAACGGGCTGCTGGAGTTGGCGGAATTCGGCGCGACCGACCACGACTGGGTGCTCGTGCACGACGCCGCGCGCCCGGGCATTACGCCAGAGCTGATTCGCACGCTCGTCGCGACGCTGAAGGACGACCCGGTCGGCGGGATCGTCGCGCTGCCGGTGGCCGATACGCTCAAGCGCGTGCCGGCCGGCGGCGACGCGATCGCGCGCACGGAGTCGCGCGACGCGCTGTGGCAGGCGCAAACGCCGCAGATGTTCCGCATCGGCATGCTGCGCGACGCGATCCTGCAGGCGCAGCGCGAGGGGCACGACCTGACCGACGAGGCCAGCGCGATCGAATGGGCCGGCCACACGCCGCGCGTCGTGCAGGGCAGCCTGCGCAACTTCAAGGTCACGTACCCGGAAGATTTCGCGCTCGCCGAGGCGATCCTCGCGCGCCCCGCGAGCGCTTCCTGACTTTCACCTCATCTCAAACCGGATTACGCATGGATTTCAGAATCGGACAAGGCTATGACGTGCACCAGCTCGTCGAAGGGCGCCCCCTCATCATCGGCGGCGTGACGATTCCGTACGAGCGCGGCCTGCTGGGCCACTCGGACGCGGACGTGCTGCTGCACGCGATCACCGACGCGCTGTTCGGCGCGGCGGCGCTCGGCGACATCGGCCGCCATTTCTCGGACACCGACGCGGCGTTCAAGGGCGCGGACAGCCGCGTGCTGCTGCGCGCGTGCGCCGAGCGCGTGAAGGCGGCCGGCTTCGCGATCCAGAACGTCGACAGCACCGTGATCGCGCAGGCGCCGAAGCTCGCGCCGCATATCGACGGGATGCGCGCGAACATCGCGGCGGATCTCGGGCTGCCGCTCGATCGCGTGAACGTGAAGGCGAAGACCAACGAGAAGCTCGGCTATCTCGGCCGCGGCGAGGGGATCGAGGCGCAGGCCGCGGCGCTGCTGGTCAAGCAGGGCGGCTGACGTCCGGCCGTCGCGGCGTGCGGTTCGCACCGCATGCCGCGGCGTCGAAATGAAAAATGCCACGCGAATGCGTGGCATTGTCGTTGGCGGCAGGCGCGGCTCACGGCCGCGCGGCCGGATCGCTTATTCGCCTTCGGCGGCGATCACCTGCGCGGCGGCGTTGATCACCGACGCGATGCGGCCGACGTCGCGCAGTTGCGTCGTCGTCATCCCTTGCTCGTTCTTCAGCAGCGCATAGTGCGACTTCACGCAGAAGTGGCACTTGCCGACGATCGACGCGGCGAGCGCGTACATCTCGAACTTGCGCTTGTCGACGCCGCCGTGCGTCGCATAAGCGCCCATCCGCAATTCGGCGCGCTGGGTCTTCAGGTCGGCGTCGTCGGCCATCTCGACATACGGATACCAGGTGTTGTTCATCCCCATCAGCGCGGCCGCCGTCAGCACGGCGTTCGTCTCTTCGGGCGACAGCACGCCGGCTTCGCGGATCGTCTTCACGAGCACCGTGCTCTTCGCCGCGATGGCCGCCGCCAGCGCCACGCCGACCGCGTCGGTGCCTTCGAGCGACGAGCGCGAGATCGTGCCGTCGAGGTTCAGGCGAATGTCTTTCGCGTAGTCGGGGATACGTGCCTTAATCGAGTCGATGAATTCCATTGATATCTCCTATGGGTTGGCCGTTAAAAAAGCCCGCCGGCAGGACGTGCGCCGCGGGCTTCGTGCATTGCTACGCTTACAGCGTTGCGCCGCCGACTGCACGGTTGCACGGGCACAGTTCGTCCGTTTGCAGGCCGTCCAGAATACGCAGGACTTCTTCCGGGCTGCGGCCGACGTTCAGGTTGTTCACCGACACGTGCTGGATCGTGTTGTCCGGATCGACGATGAACGTTGCACGCAGGGCCACACCGGCTTCCTTGTCGCGCACGCCGAGCTGGTCGATCAGTTCGCCCTTGACGTCGCCGAACGAGTAGTGGTTCAGCTTGTCGAGGTCCTTGTGCTCACGGCGCCATGCGAGCTTGACGAATTCGTTGTCCGAGCTGCCGCCGAGCAGGACGGCGTCGCGCTCTTCGAACTGCTTCGTGAGCTTCGCGAACTCGACGATTTCCGTCGGGCACACGAACGTGAAATCCTTCGGATAGAAGTAGATGATCTTCCACTTGCCCGGGAACGACGCTTCGGTGACGGTCTCGAACGCCGACTGGCCGTTTTCCTCGTGATTATTGAAGCCCGGCTTCGCGGCTACGACGGTGAAAGCTTCGAGTTTATCGCCCACGGTTTTCATGCGGATACTCCTGTGTGAGTTGGGAAGAAGACTGAGTCAAGCTACCTCGGTGCTGCAACGATGATGTGACAGCATGGGGAAAACTATAACACTATTAGTGTTGCGCTTCAATAGATTTTGGCTAACGATCCTCATAGCTTTTGTCAACCGGGTCGATAGTGTGACGCGCAAGATGCGTGCGCGAACGTGTCACGCGGTCGCACGCGCCTTGCCGGCGCCGGGGAATTCGAGCGTGACTTCGAGGCCGGCTTCCGGCTGGCGGTTGCGCAGGCGCAGCGCGCCGCGGTAGCGGCCGACGAGCCGCAGCACGATCGCCATCCCGAGGCCCGTGCCGTCTGCCTTGGTGCGTGCGGTGTCGACGCGGTAGAACGGCCGCATCACGAGCGGCAGTTGATCCTCGGGGATGCCGGGGCCCTCGTCGCTCACCGACAGCTCGACGCGCGCGTGCGACACGCGCGTCTCGAGCGTGATGCGCGCGATGCCGTCCTGCTTGCTCTGACCGTACTTGCGCGCGTTCTCGACGAGGTTGCCGATCACGCGCCGCATGTCGGTCTCGTCGGCTTCGATGATCGCGCTCGGCGCGAGCCGCGTGCGGATCTGGACGCCGTCCTCGCCCGACACGCGCGCGGCGACTTCGTGCGCGACCGAGGACAGGTCGACCGGCTCGGGCTTGCGCTGCGACGGGCGCGCGTAGTCGATGAAGGCCGCGATGATGCGGTCCATCTGTTCGATGTCGTCGACCATCGCGTCCTTGGTCGCCTGGTCGGACGGGCTCATCTCGGTTTCGAGCCGCAGCCGCGCGAGCGGCGTGCGCAGGTCGTGCGAGATGCCCGCGAGCATCAGCGCGCGATCGGCCTCGAGCTGCTCGAGGTCGCGCACCATCTGGTTGAAGCTGCGGTTGGTGTCGGCCGCGACGCCCATCCCGCGCTCGGGCAGCGGCTCGGGCGCCTGGCCCGAACCGACCTGGCGCGCGGCGAGCGCGAGCCGCGAGAACGGCCGGTTCACGAGGCTCGTGATGAACGCGGAGCCGAACAGCGACAGCGCCAGCGCGAACAGCCCCCAGCCGGCCCATTGCAGGCCCGTGACGTTGTCCAATTGGTCGCGGTCGAGCGCGACCCAGTAATCGTCGTCGTCGATCTTGAAGCTGATCCACACGCCGGGAATGTCGTTGACCGACTGCGCGATCACGGTATCGTCGCCGAGGCGGCTGCGGATGTCGTGTTCGATCAGACGGTTCAGCGATTCGTCGGGCTGCAGCTTGAACTTGTCGGTTTTCTCGCGCGGGTACACGCGCACGCCCTCGTTGCTCTCCAGATCCTGCAGCAGCGCGCGCCGCAAGTCGGGATCGGAATAGAGCAGGGCGGTGCGCGTGAGCTTCACGACCGCGACGAGCTGGAGCGCGACGCGCTGCGCGCGCGGCTCGCGCTCGATCACGCGAAAGCTCTGGAACCACGCGGCGAGGCTGACCGAGATCAGCAGCGCGATCAGCAGGAAGGTGCGCCAGAACAGCCCGCCGAACGCGAGCTGCAGAAGGCGCCGGTCGATAGGCATGGGACGGGCCGTGGACGGGGCGAAGCCGGAAAGGGAAAAGCTCAGGCGGCGCCGTCCGGGATGAACACGTAGCCGAGGCCCCAGACGGTCTGGATGAAGCGCGGGCTGCCCGGATCCGGTTCGATCAGCTTGCGCAGGCGCGAGATTTGCACGTCGAGGCTGCGGTCGAACACTTCGTATTCACGGCCGCGCGCGAGTTCCATCAGCTTTTCGCGCGACAGCGGCTGGCGCGGATGGCGCGCGAACACCTTCAGTACCGAGAATTCGCCGGTGGTCAGCGGAATTTCCTGGCCGGATTTCGTCAGCGTGCGCGTGGCGAGGTTCAGCGAGAACTCGCCGAACTCGAACACCTCGGTGGTTTCCGACGGCGCGCCCGGCAGCTCGGCCGGCGCCTGCCGGCGCAGCACCGCGTGAATGCGCGCGACCAGTTCGCGCGGGTTGAACGGCTTCGGCAGGTAATCGTCGGCGCCCATCTCGAGGCCGACGATGCGATCGACGTCTTCACCTTTCGCGGTGAGCATGATGATCGGGGTGCGGTCGTTGCTGCCGCGCAGCCGGCGGCAGATCGACAGGCCGTCTTCGCCGGGCAGCATCAGGTCGAGCACGAGCAGGTCGAAGCGCTCGCGTACCCAGAGCTTGTTCATCGCGGTCGCGTTTTCCGCGACGTAGACGTTGAAACCCTGTTCGCCGAGATAGCGGCGCAGCAGATCGCGCAGGCGAGGGTCGTCGTCGACGACGAGAATCTTGGAGGGGTTTTTCGTTTCCATGATCGGCATCTTATCGCGAATGGGAATTGACGCACGGCCGGGGATTTTCGTGCGTTACAGTCGGTTACAAAATTTACCCGTAGTGTCGCGCCGAGTAAAGGCACGCTATAGAGATTCCTTTACTCGAAGCCGAAATTCGGTAGATACTCCCCTGCACTCCATCTTTCATCTTTGCACACCCGAATTCCGCAGGGTTTTTCAAGTACCAGAGGTAGCCGGTTGCCGCGTGACGAAGGGAACAAATCGACCAAAGAAGCGAGGACGGTCATGCGATCTGCCCGGATTGCACTGATGCTGACGATCGCGCTTGCCGGTCCATATGCGTCGAACTTCGCGTATGCGCAGCGCCCCGAGCAGGGCGCGTCGTCGCGCAAGCTGCCGCGCGGCAAAGCGCCGCAACCCGATCGTGCCGCCGACATGACGGTCCGTTCCGCCGTGCCTCCCGATCTCGAACAGCGCCGCCGCGACGGGCACATGACGCCCGAAGAGCGGCACCTGTTGCGCCAGCACATCGAAGACGCCGTTCGCGAGCTGTACAAGCGCTGAGGCGGGCCGTCGTTCGCCCTGCGCGGAAATGCCCGCGCGGAAAGAATTCGTAGCACTTTTTCCGTCAACTTTCTGCTGCCGAATGCCGTTGTACGGGCATCCGCACCGCCGGTGCGTTCCGGGAGTCCATGACGATGAAAGCGAACGCTGCCGCACCGGCGCCGTCGCCCGCCATGCAGTCGCCGCTCGATGCCGACGACGCGCTGTTTTTCTTGAGTCGCACCGGTTTCTCTCCCGCGCCCGCCGAGGTCGCGCGCATCGTCGGCATGACGCGCGCGCAGGTCGTGGCCGACACGCTCGGCAGCGTGCGACGCGAACCCGTCACGACGTGGCCCGACTGGATCGCCGAGCCGCCGCCGACGCGCGCGCAGCGCCAGGCGCTGACGCCCGACATGCGGCGCGACGAGCAGCGCGAGCGCAATCGCCGCTACGATGCGTTGCGGGCGGCCTGGGTCAACGAGATGGTCGCGACGCCGTCGCCGCTGACCGAGCGCATGACGCTGTTCTGGCATGGGCATTTCACGTCCGGACAGGACAAGGTGCCTTACCCGCAGACGATGGCCGCGCAGAACGCGCTGTTTCGTCGCGAGGCGCTCGGCAACTTCGGCACGCTGCTGCACGCGGTCGCGAAGGACCCGGCGATGCTGCAGTATCTCGACGGCGCGAGCAATCGCAAGGGGCGGCCGAACGAGAATTTCGCGCGCGAGGTGATGGAGCTGTTCACGCTCGGCGAAGGGCACTACACGCAATACGACGTGACCGAAGCCGCGCGCGCGATGACGGGCTGGACCGTCGATCCCGATACGCTGCGCTTCATGGTGCGACCCGAATGGCACGATGCCGGCGACAAGACGATCCTCGGCGAAACCGGGCGGTTCGACGGCGACGGTTTTCTCGACATTCTGCTGAAGCGGCCGGGCACCGCGCGCTTCATCGCCGGCAAGCTGTGGCGCGAGTTCGTGTCCGATACGCCGGAGCCGGGCGCGCTCGATGCGGTCGCCGAACAGTTTCGCGCGAGCGGCTACGACATTCGCGCGGCGCTCGCCGCGCTGTGGTCGACCGACGCGTTCTGGGAGCCGCGCAACCGCGGCGTGCTCGTCAAATCGCCGGCTGAATTCGTCGTCGGGTCGGTGCGGCTGTTCGACGTGGCGTACGGCGATCCGAAGATGCTCGCGGACACCGTCCGCACGCTCGGGCAGAACCTGTTCTATCCGCCGAACGTTAAGGGCTGGCCGGGCGGCGCGCTGTGGATCAACAGCACCACGTTGCTGTCGCGCAAGCAGTTCGTCGAGCAGCTGTTCCGCGCGACCGAGACGGCCGGCATGCGGCCGCCAGCTCGCGCGATCGCGCCGCAGCCAGGCGCGCGCGCCCATGCGATGCCGGTGGTCGACGCGGCGTCCGCCGCCGGCCAGCGCGGCACGCCCGCGAAGGCCGCGCGCGGCGGCCTGCGTTTCGACCTCGAGCGTTGGCTGGCCCAATATCGTGCTCGACCGCAAGTGATCGCGGGATTGTCGACCGAACTGCAGTTGCAGCACGCGGTGCTGCAACTCTCGCCGGTCGCGGCGATCGACACGGATTCGACCGGCAGCGCGTATCTCGAGGCGTTGCTGATGGATCCGGCCTATCAACTGAAATGATGCGAACGACGACGAAGCGGGCAGCCGCCGCGGCAAAGACGCCGGGCGGCGAACCAAAGGATGTGCGATGAACCGACGTGATTTTCTGACGCTCACGGGCGCCGCGGCCGCCGCCGGCGTGTCGATGTGGCAAGCGCCCGCGATGGCGGCTGCTGCGACGCAGGCTGGGCGCAAGCCCGCAACCGGGTATGCGAACGTGTTGATCCTCGTCGAGCTGAAGGGCGGCAACGACGGTCTCAACACGGTGGTGCCGTATGCCGATCCGCTGTACTACCAGTTCCGGCGCGGCATCGGCATCAAGCGCGATCAGGTGCTGCAGCTCGACGCGCAGACGGGGCTGCACCCGTCGCTCGCGCCGCTGATGCCGCTGTGGCGCGACGGACAGGTCGCGATCGTGCAGGGTGTCGGCTATCCGCAGCCGAACCTGTCGCATTTCCGTTCGATCGAGATCTGGGACACCGCGTCGCGCTCGGATCAGTACCTGCACGAAGGCTGGCTCACGCGCACGTTTGCGCAAGCGCCCGTGCCGCCCGGTTTCGCGGCGGACGGCGTCGTGCTCGGCAGCGCCGAGATGGGGCCGCTGTCGAACGGCGCACGTGCGATCGCGCTCGTCAATCCCGCGCAGTTCATCCGCGCGGCCCGGCTCGCCGAGCCGTCGTCGTTGCGCGAGCAGAACCCCGCGCTCGCGCACATCATCGACGTCGAGAACGACATCGTGAAAGCGGCCGACCGGCTGCGTCCGCGCGGCGGGATGCGCGAATTCAGGACGGCCTTTCCGGCCGGCGCATTCGGCACGTCGGTCAAGACCGCGATGCAGGTGCTGGCCGCGTGCGAAGCGTCCGGACCCGGCGCGCAGGACGGTGTCGCGGTGCTGCGCCTGACGCTCAACGGTTTCGACACGCACCAGAACCAGCCGGGGCAGCAGGCCGCGCTGCTCAAGCAGTTCGCGGACGGGATGAGCGCGATGCGCGCGGCGTTGATCGAACTCGGGCGCTGGAACGAAACGCTCGTGATGACGTATGCGGAATTCGGCCGGCGCGTGCGCGAGAACCAGAGTAACGGCACGGATCATGGCACGGCCGCGCCGCATTTCGTGATGGGCGGCCGCGTGGCGGGCGGGCTGTACGGTGCGCCACCGGCGCTCGGGCGGCTCGACGGCAACGGCAACTTGCCGGTCGCGGTCGATTTCCGCCAGCTTTATGCGACCGTGCTCGGGTCGTGGTGGGGGCTCGATGCGACGCGCGTGCTGCAGCAGCGTTTCGACACGCTGCCGCTGCTGAAGGCGTGACCCGCGCGGCTTAGCGACGGCGCGCGGCGCGCCACGCGATCCACAGCTTGCGGATCGGCGTCAGCGCAATGCGCTGGTGCAGCACCTGGTAGCCGTCGCGCGCGATTTCGTCGAGCAGCGCGCCGGCCAGCGCGAGCTGCGCACGCAGTGTGCGTTGCGCGCGGCGTTCGGAGGCGGGAATCGCCGCATCGGCGGCCTCGAGCGCTTCGCGCGCGCGGGTCGTCTGGAATTGCAGCAATTCGGTGAAGGCCGGGCTGTAGCGGCGATTCAGCAGATCGGCCGCGGTCACGTTGTAGCGCTGCAGTTCGTCGATCGGCAGGTAGATGCGGCCGTGGCGCGCGTCATTGCCGAGCTCCTGCACGAATTGCGCGAGCATCAGTGCGCGGCCGACGTCCGCGGCCCACGGCTGCGGGTCGGCCGGGTTCGGCGAACTGGCGCGCGCAACCAGCGACGCGAATGTGCCGCCGACCTGCGCGATATAGCGCTGCAGGTTCGCGAAATCGAGGTAGCGTGCCTGTTCGAGGTCCATCCCGTAACCGTTGACGAGCGTGCGCAATGCATCGGCCTCGGCGGCGATTGCCGGGTGATGCTGCGCCAGCGCCTTCGTGACCGGGTGCGACGGCTGCCCGTCGGCCAGCGCCGCGAGTTCCTTGTGCCACCACGCGAGTTTCGTATGTCCGACGGTCGGATCGCTGGTTTCCTTGACGGTTTCCTCGAGTTCGCGGCGCAGCGCGAACAGCGCGGTCAGGCGCGGCTGCGTGGCGAGCGGCGCCTGGCGCAGCGCGTAGTAGACGCTGGAGCCGGCGGGGGCGGCCTTTTGCTGACAGTAGTCGTCGAAGTTCACGGGCGAAATCGGGTGGGGCGGGTTCGGGGGACGCGCGGCGGCGCGTTGCCGAAACGTCGAGCGCGGCATTCTAGCACCGCGGCACGACGGGTGCCGACGGGGCGAGACAACGCCGAACGGATCGGGTAGAATCTCGCGCTCGCCTGATCGGGCGTGCCGGTTTTCGGCCGGCGCGAAGTCCCGGGCGCGTGGAGCACGCATCTTGCGTACGTCCGCGCGGTCAGGCGACGGAAATACGCGTGAGTGGCGAAATTGGTAGACGCACCAGGTTTAGGTCCTGACGCCCGCAAGGGTGTGCCGGTTCGAGTCCGGCCTCACGCACCAGAAATCGAACGTGCCTCCATCAGGGCCCGTTCGCGAAAAAGCGCTGCCGGTCGGCTGACCGCAGCGCTTTTTTGTTGATGGCCCTCGGCCGGGATGATGCCATTCGCGCACGTACCGTAAATGGGCAACGTGTACCATGACAAAACCTTTCATACACGCGGGCTGTTCAACCGGAGACCGTCGATGCCCAACACCGGACGCACGTCAATCGGCGTTCTGGCGCTGATGCTGGCCATGCCGGCTGTCGCGGCCGCGCCTGCCGACAACGTGGCGTGGAGCGCAAGACCCGAGGCGACCGTCAGGAAGCCGCTGGACTGCTCTCCTTCCACGTCGACTGCTGCAGGGTGGCGGATCATGGGCGGTGAGCCTCCTTCCGCGGAATCCGTGCTGAAATCGGTTGGTACGGTGCTGGCCGTGTCCGCACTCAGTGTCGTATCGAAGGGCAGCATGCAACAATCCGGGAGCGCATGCCGTCCTGCAAATGGCTCGTAGATGAGCGTTGCGTCGCTCGACAATCAAGCGCCGCACGTCGCCCGGCCGCGGCGCTTCGCCATTTCCGCCGCGCCTATTCCCAGAAGCTGCGGATCGCGACGGCGACGATCACCGGCACCGAGAACACCAGCGGAATCGCGAAATACTGCGCTTCGCGATCGACGACCCAGCTATAGATCACCCACGCCGCACCGATCGCGAACGTGATGAGGCCGACCGTCACGGCGGCGATGTTCAGGGCCAGCTTCGACGGCTCGCGGCGCGTTTTGGCGTTGTCGTTGTTGTCGCGCGGGGACGATTTCATCGGAAGAGTGCGGCCTCGTGCCGGAACGGGAGTAAAGCCACAGGAAACCCCATCCGCACCGATCGCGCAAGGGCCGGCGCGGGCCGGCCCCGTCATGTCCGTTCCCGCGCGCTACAACCCGAACGACGCGGCCAGCTCGTCGAGCAGTTCACGCTGGAACGCGACGAACCGCTCGCCCGGCTGCTGCGCGATCGCGAGTTCGAGCATCGGATCGGCGACCTCGGTACGAATGCCGGCCAGTTCCTCGACGATCGCGAGCCCGCAGAACGGCACGTACGCCTCCGAATAGCCGCCTTCGTGAACGATCGCCAGCCGTCCGCCGCAATGGCGCTGCGCCGCTTCCTTCACCGCGCGGGTCATGAACCGGTAGCTGTCGGTATGCAGTTGCATGCGCGCGAGCGGATCGACCGCGCTCGCATCGAGGCCGCTCGCGATGACGATCAGCTCGGGGCGAAAACGCGCGAGCGCCGGCAGCACGATTCGCTCGAACGCATACCGGTAGGCATCGTCGCCGCTGCCCGCGAGCAGCGGCACGTTCAGGTTCGCGCCGATGCCCGCGCCTTCGCCGCGATCGTCCGCGCCGCTGTAGCCGGGCGGAAAGCAGCGGTCCTGGTGCAGCGAGATCGTCAGCGTATCGGGATTGTCGTAGTAGATCGACTGCGTGCCGTTGCCGTGATGCACGTCCCAGTCGATCACCGCGACGCGCTCGATGCCGTGCTTCGCGCGCGCGGCCTCGATCGCGATCGGGATGTTCGCGAGCAGGCAGAAGCCCATCGGGCGGTCGCGCAGGCAGTGATGGCCGGGCGGTCGCGACAGCGAGAACGCATTCGCCGCGCGCTCGCCGACGACCGCATCGACCGCCGCGATCGCGAGACCGGCCGACAGCGCGGCGATCTCGTAGCTGCCCGTGCCGAATGGCGCGAGATCGCCGAGGTCGCCGCCGTTCGCGTCGCTCAGCGCGCGGAATGCGTCGAGATAGTGCGCCGGATGAATGCGCAGCAAGTCGGCGGTCGTCGCGGGCTCGGCGCCGCGCAGGTCGAGCTGCGCGGCCAGGCCCGACGCCTGCACGAGCGACAGGAAGCGGCGCTTCGAATCGGGCGATTCCGCGTAGCCCGCGCTCGACGGCGGCTGGACCCAGCCGCCGACCGGGAAGAACAGCGCGTGCGTGCCGCCGGTATGCCAGAAAGTGCGTTCGTCGGTGAAGAAGGCAGTGCGATTCATGGATGCGTGACCTTTCACGGTTGGGAGGAAACGGAAGAAGGGCGCTCGATGTGGCGCAGCGCGGCGAACGACACGATCGCGACGGCCGTCGCGGCTATGAACAGCGTGCGCATCGTGCCGCCGGCATCGAGCATCAGGCCGGCCAGCAGCGGACCGGCGGCGAGACCCGCGCCGATCACGAAATTGAGCGTCGCGACGAGGCGGCCCGATGCGTCGATCTGCGCGACGGTCGCGAGGATGAACGGCAGCACGAAGGTCCACGCGAACTTGAACACGAAGATCGCCGCGCTGTAGCCGGCGGCGTCATGCATCGCGGCGAGCGCGACGAGCGACGCCGCGAGCAGCGCGTAACCGGCCGCCAGCAGCGCGCGCCGCGCAAGCCGGCCGCCCGCGCACGACGCGAGCGCCGCGCCGGCGATCCCGATCACGCTCGCGATCGCGAGCACGTTGCCGGTCGACTGCGGATCGAGCCCGGCATCGGCCGCCGCACGGCTCGCGAACGTCCACACGCTGCCGATCGCGAGATAGAACGTCAGTACCGCGCCGATGGCGAGCACGACGAAGCGTCGCGGCGTGTGCGGCGCTTCGCTGCGCACGGATGCCGGCCGCATGCCGAGCGACGAAGGAAAACCGCGCGACAGCGGCGCCGCGAGCAGCGCGAGCGCGGCGAGCGCGACATACAGCGCGCGCAGCCCGAATGCGGCGAACACGTGCGGCAGCACGAACAGGCCGATCGCGCCCGCGATCAGCTGGCCGACGACCCACAGGCCGTACACGCGGTCGCTGTTTGTGCTCGTTGCCGCGCTCGTCATGCAGAGCACCATCAACGAGCCGCCGCCGAGCGCGGTGACGGCGCGCAGCGCGAGCAGCGCGGCGAAGCCTGGCATCCACAGCGCGGTCAGCAGGTTGCCCGCGCCGAACAGCGCGATGGCGAAAGCGGCGACGCGGCGCGCGTCGATGCGACCGAGCCACAGGTACGACGGCACGGTCGCGAGGCTGAACGCGCCGAGTTCGACGAAGAAGTAGGTACCGACTTGCGACGCGGACAAGCCGAGTTGCGTCGCGAGCCGACCGGCGACGGCGGGCGCCACGAGCAGCAGCAGCGGCGTGATGGCCGCGAACGCGACGAGCGCGACGAGCGTCGAGCGCGCGAACGTCGGCGCACGGCCGTCCGGCGAGCGGGCGGTATCCGGGGACAGGGTCTTCATGGCGGGATCTCGTTGGGGAGTCAGAACAGGTGGTACATGCCGACCATCGCGCCGAACTGCGCGTCACGTCGGGTTCTCCATGCCGTCCTGCATCGGTTTGTCGTTGGTGTTGTCGCGACGCAGTGTCCGCAGCGGGAAAGCGGCGGAACAGTCGTCCAGATGGACGGTGCGGAAAACCCGCGACTCACGGCGCGAAGGCAGTGCGATGCCGCCGCGCGCCTTGCTGCGAAGCAGCAACGTGCGGCGCACCGTTCAAATGGATGGGGCCGGCGAGCGTTCCGGCACCGTGGCCCGCCAAAAAAGCCGCTCGCTATAATCGGCCGGTGCCGTTGCGCACATCAGCGGCCCGATCGGGCAGGGGAGCGGAAAGTGAGGATCACGACGGATATCGGGCAGGATCTCGACGCGCTGCGCGATGTGCCGGCCGCCATCGTCCTCGACGAATTCGCATGGCCGCCGCTACCGTCCCGGCGCGCCGATTTCGACGGCGTCGC
Source organism: Burkholderia sp. AU16741 (assembly GCF_002223345.1). Taxonomy (NCBI): domain Bacteria; kingdom Pseudomonadati; phylum Pseudomonadota; class Betaproteobacteria; order Burkholderiales; family Burkholderiaceae; genus Burkholderia; species Burkholderia sp. AU16741. The sequence goes on along the minus strand of NZ_NKEZ01000003.1, from coordinate 1,594,474 downwards.
GCGTGACGACGCAGTGCAGCGCGAACTCGGGCTGATGCTGCTCGACCTGTACGCGGTGGCCGCGCAGTCCGCCATCGGAGAATTCGAATGCCGGTTCCTTTCCCTGTTGCAGGCACTCATGCCGTTCGATGCCGCATGGACGGGCGTCGCGACCCATGTGCCGACCGGCCCGGTGATGCACAACAGCTTTCTGTACCGGTTGCCGCACGCGTTCTTCACCGACTGGAAGCGCGTGCGCGATTGCGATCCGCTCGCGCACCGCACGTTGCACGGCGCGCACGGCCGTGCGGTGCGGCTGACGGTCGTCGAACCGGGGCTCGATGCACGGTTTCGCGACTGGTGCGTGAAGTACGGGCTCGCGCAACTGATGTGCGTGTGTACGCTCGATCGCCGCTTCGGCCTGACGACGTTCATGTCGATCTACCGCCAGGGCCTGAACCGGCCGTTCAGCGACGACGACGCGCGGCGCTTCGAGGAAGTGATTCCGCACCTGGCCGCCGCACTGACGATCAATCGCGCCGCGCAGCTCACGCGCGAGCGCGGCGACACGGTCGCGCCGGCGCCGGCGCCGGCGGCGCGTGCGCTGTGCGACAACTTCGGCGTGCTGCACCATGCCGATCACGGTTTCGACGACGTGCTGCGAACCGAATGGCCGGATTGGACCGGCGCGCGCGTGCCGGATCCGCTCGTCGCGCACCTGCGGCGCCAGTCGGGCCAGCCGTTCGTCGGCGACGCGCTGCGCATCCACTGCGTGCCCGTCGCGGGGCTGTTCCAGATCGAGGCGCGGCCGCGCTCGCTGCTCGACCGGCTGAGCCCGCGCGAACTCGCGGCGATCCGTTATTACGGCGCCGGGCGTTCGCATAAGGAAGTCGCGCAGCAGATGGCGATCTCGCCGACGACCGTGCGTCACTACCTGCGCTGCGCGTACCGCAAGCTCGGCATGCACGACAAGAGCCAGATCGCCGGCGTGCTGGGCGCGACGGGCGGCGCGACCGACGGCGAAGCGGTGGAAGCCGGCGGTGTGCCGCGCTGACGCGTGCGAACGTATGCGGTACGCCGTATGAATGGTTGTGTGCACAACCATTGCGCGTTATGCTCGTCAGTTTCCAGAAGACGGAATGCCATCATGAACGACACGAATTCGGGGTCGGTGCGCGTGGCGGTGGTCGGTGTCGGCGCGATCGGCGGATTGCTCGCGGCCGCGTTGTCGAGCGCCGGCATGAGCGTGAGCGCATACGCACGCGGCGCGACGCTCGATGCGCTGAATGCGCACGGCGTGCGCGTGATCGATGAGGCGGGCGTGACCTCGTCGGTGCCGGTGCGCGCCAGCGATGATGCGGCCGCGCTCGGCGTGCAGGACTACGTGGTGATCGCGCTGAAGGCGCAGGCGCTACCGGCGCTGGCTGAGCGCATTGCGCCGCTGATCGGGCCGGATACGGTGATCGTCGCGGCGATGAACGGGCTGCCGTGGTGGTTCACGCACGGGCTCGAAGGGGCGGTCGACGGCGTGCCGCTCGATGCGGTCGACCCGGGCGGCGCGGTGTCGACCGCGTTGCCGCCCGCGCAGGCGATCGGCTGCGTCGTGCACCTGTCGTCGAGTACCGACGCGCCGGGTGTCGTGCGGCGCGGGCGCGGCAACCGGCTGATCGTCGGCACGCCCGATCCGCGGCTCGACATGGCCACCGCGCGGTTCGCCGCGGCGCTCGCGGCCGGCGGTTTCGACGTCGAGTCGACGCGCGCGATCCGGACCGAGATCTGGACGAAGCTGTGGGGCAACATGAACATGAATCCGCTGAGCGCGCTGACCGGGTCGACGGCCGAGCAGTTGCTCGACGATCCGTTCACGCAGGATCTCGCGCTGCGGATGATGGAGGAGGCGGCCGCGATCGGCGCGAGGCTTGGCCTGTCCACCGGGATGAGCGGCCCCGAGCGGATCGCGGTCACGCGCAAGCTCGGCGCGTTCAAGACGTCGATGCTGCAGGATTTCGAGGCGGGGCGCGCGCTGGAGATCGGGCCGATCCTCGGCGTGTTTCCGGAGCTCGGCCGCAGGCTTGGCGTGCCGACCCCGTACTGCGACGCGGTGCTCGGGTTGTTGCGCCAGCGCGCGACGAACAGCGGGTTGTAGTGCGCACGGGGGCGGCTGAATTCTCGGCCGCCGGTAACGCGACCACGCGCGCTTCGTGCGACGCCGGCCGCATGATGCAAAACGGGCCGCCCGGATCGGGCGTGACGCGACCCGGGCGGCCTGTCTGATTCGTCGGATCAATTCTGCCGGCAGCGCTGGCCGATCCGGCGAGGCCGGCCCGCCACGCGGCTCAGTCGTCGCGCTCGGTCGCGTGCGCGACGACCTTGTCGAGCAGCCGCTCGAACGTCTGACGTTCGCTGTCGGACAGGCATGCGAGCAAACCGTCGTTCCACTTGCGCACGATCGGCATGATCTTGCGATGCAGCGCGCGGCCGTCGGTGGTCAGCGCGATCAGCACGATCCGGCCGTCTTCGTCGCTCGCGCTGCGCTCGAGCAGCCCCTGGCGCAGCAGCGCTTCGGCCGCGCGGCTCGCCTGGCTCTTGTCGAGATTGGTGTGGCGCGCGAGATCCATGATCGAGAACGGGCCGAACGCGCCGACGGCGGCGATCACACGCGCCTCCGGCAGCGAGATGTCGAGCTTGTGCCGGTACACCTCGCCGATCCCGCGGTCGGAGCGCTTCGTGAGCGCATGGAGGCGATAGGTCAGAAACTGATCGAGCCCGGCTTGACGGCCTTTCATGTCGAATCCTGAAGAAAAAGGGCGGGCCCGATTGTTCCTGTATCGCGCGCTCGGGTCAACGGTCAGTGTGCACCGTACTTCAGGCGTGTCAACTGTTCCGCTTCGTTCGCAAGCAGATTGGCCGCGTCGCGGATCGCGGCGTCGAGCGTGATCGGCCCGGGAGCCGGCGAAAAGCAGCCGGAGAAATGCTCGGACAGGCGCGGCAACGCGGCCGGATCGACCGCGCCCGACAGCAGCGATGCGGGTACGCCGGCCGCCTGCGCGTGCCGGCATGCGATGAACGGCGCCTTGCCGTGCAGCGTCTGCACGTCGGAGCGGCCTTCGCCGGTGATCAACCAGTCGGCGCCGGCCAGTGCGGCGTCGAGCCCGACCTGGCGTGCGACCACTTCGGCGCCGGGCTCGAAGCGTGCGCCGAGCATGTGCAGCGCGAAACCGAGGCCACCCGCCGCGCCCGCGCCCGGCAGTTCGCGGCCGCGGCGGTCGAGCGCGGCTTCGAGCAGGTCGGCGAAGCCGGCGAGGGCCGCATCGAGGGTCGCGACCTGGGCGGCCGTCACGCCTTTTTGCGGACCGAACACGGCGGTCGCGCCATGCGCGCCCGTCAGCGGGTTGTCGACGTCGGACATGCCGACGAATTCCGTTTCCTTCAGGCGCGGATCCAGCCCCGACGCGTCGATGCGCGCGATGTCGGCGAGCCGCGACGGCACGGGCTCGACCGGCTGGCCGCCGGCGTCGAAGCACTGCAGGCCGAGCCCGGCGAGCAGCCCGGCGCCCGCGTCGTTGGTGCTGCTGCCGCCGAGCGCGACGAAGAAGCGGCGCAGGCCGTCGTCGAGCAGCGTGCGGATTGCCTCGCCCATCCCGCGCGTGCTGCGTGCGTCGACCGGCACGCTCATGCCGACCGGGTCGGTAATCCCGACGATCTCGGCCGTCTCGACGATCGCGGTGCGCGCATTGATGACGCCGACCGCCGCATCGCGCGCCGCCAGCGACGCGCCGGCCACCCGCAGCGTGCGCCGCGTGCCGCCGCCCGCCAGCATCGCGTCGAGCGTGCCTTCGCCGCCGTCGGCCATCGGGCAGCAACGCACGACCGCATCGGGCCGGGCGCGGCGAATGCCGGTGGCGATCGCGTCCGCGACCTGCTCGGCGGAAAGCGAGCCTTTGAACGAATCGGGCGCGATGACGACGACAGGCGCGGACGGGTGGTGCGGCATGGTGTCTCCGGAAGGCGTGATTGGTGTGAAGAATGAATGGTCGCCGCCATGACGGCGGCGCACACGCTATCGGAGCTTACAGGATGGAAGGCCCGAGGTGGATATGCCGTTCGGCATAGCGGCGATCCGCGTGCAGGGCCGTGCAACGGGCTGTCGACGGGGCGGGGACGCACGCGTGTCGCACCGATCTGGCGATACGACGAAAATTGTTTGCTAGAATAGTCGATTCTTCCGGCCAAAGCCGTGCTCCGAGCCGCTTGCGCTAGCCATCCGGCGCGTGCAGGGATGGCGTGGCGCTCCGGCGCGGCGTGCGAGTGCGACGCACCGCATGCTGCAGGCAGGCACGGCAAGGAAAACCCGATTCGCTCGAATAATTTTAGGACGATTGAAGCCATGGCTAACGTTGTTGAGAACCTCGGCAAGCTTGAACGCCGTGTGACGATTTCTTTGCCGAAAGACACCGTGCAGAAGGAAATCGACGCCCGCATCCAGAAACTCGCGAAGACCGTGCGCATGCCCGGTTTCCGCCCGGGCAAGGTGCCGGTGAAGATGGTCGCCCAGCAATACGCGGGTCAGGTCGAAGCGGAAGTGCTGAGCGACAAGATCGGCCAGGAATTCTTCACGGTCAGCCGCGCGGAAAACCTGCGCGTCGCCGGCCAGCCGAGCTTCGAGCCGAAGCAGGAACAGGCTGAGGACGCATACGCGTTCGACGCGACGTTCGAGGTCTACCCGGAAGTGAAGATCGGCGATCTGGCGACGGCTGAAGTCGAGCGCTCGACCACGTCGATCGGCGACGCCGAAATCGACCGCACGCTGGACATCCTGCGCAAGCAGCGCGTGCACTATCACGCACGCGGCGAAGCCGGCGAGCACGGCGACGGCGGGGCGGACACCGCAGCGAAGAACGGCGACCGCGTGACGGTCGACTTCGTCGGCAAGATCGACGACGTCGCGTTCCAGGGCGGCACGGCCGAAGATTTCCCGTTCGTGCTCGGCGAAGGCCGCATGCTGCCGGAATTCGAAACGGCGGCGCTCGGCCTGAAGGTCGGCGAACAGCGTACGTTCGACCTCAAGTTCCCGGATGACTACCACGGCAAGGACGTCGCCGGCAAAACGGCGCAGTTCACGGTCACGATGAAGAAGATCGAATGGCCGCACCTGCCGGAAATCGACGCGGAATTCGCGAAGTCGCTCGGCATCGAAGACGGCGACCTCACGAAGATGCGCGCCGAAATCAAGGAAAACCTCGAGCGCGAAGCGAAGCGTCGCACGCAGTCGATCGTCAAGAACCAGGTGATGGACGCGCTGCTGAAGATTTCCGAACTCGACGTGCCGAAGGCGCTGATCGAGCAGGACCAGCAACGCCTCGTCGAAATGGCTCGCCAGGATCTGGCGCAGCGCGGCGTGCCGAACGCGAAGGACGCACCGATCCCGGCCGAAATGTTCGCCGAGCAGGCCGAGCGCCGCGTGAAGCTGGGCCTCGTGCTGGCCGAGCTCGTGAAGGCGAACGGCCTGGAAGCGAAGCCGGAACAGATCCGCGCGGAAGTCGACGAGTTCGCGAAGAGCTACGAAGACCCGAAGGAAGTGGTCCGCTGGTATTATTCCAACCAGCAGCGCCTCGCCGAGATGGAAGCGTTCGTCGTTGAAAGCAACGTCGTCGATTTCGTGCTGGGCAAGGCAAAGGTGACGGACAAGGAAGTGAGCTTCGAGGCACTCGCGAGCGCATCGGCGCAAGCGTAAGTGTTGCTCTAGCGGCGTGCCGGCTGTCGGAGCGACGGCCCGCACGCCGTTTTTACGTCAAGCGCACGGTTGCCATTAATATGGCGATTGAGCGGGCGGCTTCCTTCCGTTCAATTTTCCATTCGAACAAGGTTCATTGAATGATCACTCGCGCTGAATTGCTGGACATGCTTGCTTCGAACGCGCCGCAGGGTTTCGAGGCGCAAGCGCTGGGGCTGGTGCCGATCGTCGTCGAAACGAGCGGCCGCGGCGAGCGTTCGTACGATATCTATTCGCGTCTCCTGAAGGAGCGCCTGGTGTTCATGGTCGGCGAAGTGAACGACCAGACCGCCAATCTCGTGGTCGCGCAATTGCTGTTCCTCGAGAGCGAGAATCCCGACAAGGACATCAGCCTCTACATCAACAGCCCGGGCGGCTCGGTGTCGGCCGGGATGGCGATCTACGACACGATGCAGTTCATCAAGCCGGACGTGTCGACCCTGTGCATGGGCCTCGCGGCCAGCATGGGCGCATTCCTGCTCGCGTCGGGCGCGAAGGGCAAGCGCTTCGCGCTGCCGAATTCGCGCGTGATGATTCACCAGCCGCTCGGCGGCGCGCGCGGCCAGGCATCCGACATCGAGATCCAGGCACGCGAGATCCTCTACCTGAAGGAGCGGTTGAACAACCTGCTCGCGCAGCACACGGGCCAGGACGTCGAGCGCATCGCGCGCGACACCGACCGTGATAACTTCATGTCGAGCGAGGACGCGAAGGCGTACGGGCTGATCGATCAGGTGCTATTGAAGCGCCCGTGAGCTTAAACGGGGTGCCGCCCCGATTCGGGCCGGCGCCCTCAAACGTCCCGAGTGCCCTGAGCATCTGCGGCAAGCGCATCCAGCCGGCTCCGGTCGCGCCCTAGGCGCGGCGTCCGGAGCAATCGGCGTATCATGTCATTTACCTGTCCGGAGGCTCTACATTCATGGCGGACAAAAAAGGTTCGAACAGCGAGAAGCTGTTGTATTGCTCGTTTTGCGGGAAAAGCCAGCATGAGGTGAAAAAACTCATCGCGGGCCCGTCGGTGTTCATCTGCGATGAATGTATCGACCTCTGCAACGAAATCATTCGCGACGAGGCGGCTGCCGCCGGCGTCGAGGCCAGCCTGTCCCGGTCGGATTTGCCGAGTCCGCAGGAAATTCGCGACATCCTCGATCAGTACGTGATCGGCCAGGAGCGCGCGAAGAAAATCCTCGCGGTGGCCGTGTACAACCACTACAAGCGCCTGAAGCATCTCGACAAGAAGGACGACGTCGAGCTGTCGAAGAGCAACATCCTGCTGATCGGCCCGACGGGCTCCGGCAAGACGTTGCTCGCGCAGACGCTCGCGCGGTTGCTCAACGTGCCGTTCGTGATCGCGGACGCGACGACGCTGACCGAAGCCGGCTACGTCGGCGAGGACGTCGAGAACATCATCCAGAAGCTGTTGCAGAACTGCAACTACGAGGTCGACAAGGCCCAGCGCGGGATCGTCTACATCGACGAAATCGACAAGATCAGCCGCAAGTCGGACAACCCGTCGATCACGCGCGACGTGTCGGGCGAGGGTGTCCAGCAGGCGCTGCTGAAGCTCGTCGAGGGCACGATGGCGTCGGTGCCGCCGCAGGGCGGCCGCAAGCACCCGAACCAGGATTTCATCCAGGTCGACACGACCAACATCCTGTTCATCTGCGGCGGCGCGTTCGACGGTCTCGAAAAGGTGATCACCGATCGTACCGAGAAGACCGGCATCGGCTTCGGCGCGACGGTCAAGAGCAAGCAGGAACGCGACGCGGGCGAAGTGCTGCGCGAGACGGAACCGGAAGACCTGATCAAATTCGGTCTGATCCCCGAATTGATCGGCCGCCTGCCGGTGGTCGCGACGCTCGGCAAGCTCGACGAAGCCGCGCTGATGAAGATCCTGGTCGAGCCGAAGAATGCGCTCGTCAAGCAGTATCACAAGCTGTTCGCAATGGAGCGCGTCGAACTGGAAATCCGGCCGGGCGCGTTGCAGGCAGTCGCCCGCAAGGCGATTCGCCGCAAGACCGGCGCGCGCGGTTTGCGTTCGATCATCGAACAGGCGTTGCTCGACGTGATGTACGAGCTGCCGACGATGAAAGGGGTCAGCAAGGTCATCATCGACGAGAATGTCATCGATGGGGACGGCAAGCCCTTGCTGATCTACGAGGACACGCCGAAGGTGGCGGGTTCGAACTGACCGGCTTGCCGACGATGTTCAGCGAAAAAGGCCGTTCATGAGTCCGTGGGCGGCTTTTTTTCGTTTATCTTGTGGGTAACTCTGACTCGACACGCGGTGGTTACTTTCTTACCGAATATTTCCCGCACTTGAAGGCTTGCAATTCGTTGTGGCGGCCTCAATTACCGAACAATTGATTCCACTCATGGGGAAATGAAATGTCAGGCACCCAACTTCTCCCGCCGGAACGCATCACGCTCCCGCTGCTGCCGCTGCGGGATGTCGTCGTTTTCCCGCACATGGTCATTCCGCTCTTCGTGGGCCGGCCGAAATCGATCAAGGCCCTCGAAGCAGCGATGGAAGGCGGCAAGCACATCATGCTCGTCGCCCAGAAAACCGCGGCCAAGGATGAACCGACCGAAAAGGACATGTACGAGGTCGGTTGTATCGCCAACATTCTGCAGATGCTGAAGCTGCCGGACGGCACCGTGAAGGTGCTCGTCGAGGGCCTGCAGCGCGCGAAGGCGTTGTCGATCGAGGAACAGGAGACGCAGTTCTCCTGCGAAGTGATGCCGCTCGAGCCCGATCACGCCGACAGCGCCGAGACGGAAGCGCTGCGTCGCGCGATCGTGTCGCAGTTCGACCAGTACGTGAAGCTGAACAAGAAGATCCCGCCGGAGATTCTCACGTCGCTGTCGGGCATCGACGAAGCGGGCCGCCTCGCCGACATGATCGCCGAGCGCCTGCCGCTCAAGCTCGACCAGAAGCAGCACATCCTCGAGATGTTCCCGGTCATCGAGCGCCTCGAGCACCTGCTCGCGCAGCTCGAAGCCGAGATCGACATCCTGCAGGTCGAAAAGCGCATCCGCGGGCGCGTGAAGCGCCAGATGGAAAAGAGCCAGCGCGAGTACTACCTGAACGAACAGGTCAAGGCGATCCAGAAGGAACTGGGCGAGGGCGAGGAAGGTGCGGATCTCGAGGAACTCGAGAAGCGCATCAACGCCGCGCGCATGCCGAAGGAAGCCAAGAAGAAGGCCGACGCAGAACTGAAGAAGCTGAAGCTGATGTCGCCGATGTCGGCGGAAGCCACCGTCGTGCGCAACTACATCGACACGCTGATCGGCCTGCCGTGGCGCAAGAAGAGCAAGGTCAACAACGACCTGTCGAACGCCGAGCAGGTGCTCGACGAGGATCACTTCGGCCTTGAGAAGGTCAAGGAACGGATCCTCGAGTATCTCGCGGTGCAACAGCGCGTGGACAAGGTCAAGGCACCGATCCTGTGCCTCGTCGGGCCTCCGGGCGTCGGCAAGACCTCGCTCGGCCAGTCGATCGCCCGCGCGACGAACCGCAAGTTCGTCCGGATGGCGCTCGGCGGCGTGCGTGACGAAGCCGAGATCCGCGGCCACCGCCGCACGTACATCGGTTCGATGCCGGGCAAGATCCTGCAAAGCCTCGCGAAGGTCGGCGTGCGCAATCCGCTCTTCCTGCTCGACGAAGTCGACAAGATGGGGATGGATTTCCGCGGCGATCCGTCGTCGGCGCTGCTCGAAGTGCTGGATCCGGAACAGAACCACACGTTCGCCGACCACTACATCGAAGTCGACTTCGATCTGTCGGACGTGATGTTCGTCGCGACGTCGAACTCGCTGAACATCCCGCCGCCGCTGCTCGACCGGATGGAAGTGATCCGTCTGTCGGGCTATACGGAAGACGAGAAGGTCAGCATCGCCCAGCGTTACCTGCTGCCGAAGCAGAAGAAGAACAACGGGCTGAAGGAAGGCGAGATCGAGGTCACCGAGCAGGCGATCCGCGACATCATCCGCTACTACACGCGCGAAGCCGGTGTGCGTTCGCTCGAGCGGGAAGTGTCGAAGATCTGCCGCAAGGTCGTGAAGATGCTGCTGCTGAAGAAGGCGTCGGGCGCGATCAAGGTCGATGGCGAGAACCTCGACACGTTCCTCGGCGTGCGCAAGTACGACTTCGGCCTCGCGGCGAAGGAAAACCAGGTCGGTCAGGTGACGGGCCTCGCGTGGACGGAAGTCGGCGGCGATCTGCTGACGATCGAAGCCGCGGTGATGCCGGGCAAGGGCAACGTGATTCGTACGGGCTCGCTCGGCGACGTGATGAAGGAGTCGGTCGAGGCTGCGCGGTCGGTCGTGCGCTCGCGTTCGCGTCGTCTCGGTATCAAGGACGAAGCGTTCGAGAAGCAGGACATCCACATCCACGTGCCGGAAGGCGCGACGCCGAAGGACGGTCCGTCCGCCGGCGGTGCGATGACGACCGCGCTGGTGTCGGTGCTGACGGGTATTCCCGTGCGGGCCGACGTCGCGATGACGGGCGAAATCACGTTGCGTGGCGAAGTGCTGCCGATCGGCGGGCTGAAGGAAAAGCTGCTGGCTGCGCATCGCGGCGGCATCAAGCTCGTGCTGATCCCGGAAGAGAACGTGAAGGATCTCGCGGACATTCCGGACAACGTGAAGAACGCGATCGAGATCGTGCCGGTCCGCTGGATCGACAAGGTGCTGGAACTCGCGCTCGAGCGTTCGCCGACGCCGCTGCCGCCGGAGGAAGAAGCGAAGGCTGCGGCGCCGGTCGGCGAGGCGGGGAAGGATGCCGGCTCGACGGAAGTCGTCAAGCACTGAGGCCGTGAACACCGTCGTTGTTGACGGTCGTTCACAAAAACCCGCGGCAACGTCCGCGGGTTTTTTTATGCGCATCGGAGTCGTGCGAGCATGTGCGTTAAAAAATTCGCGCGCAGGCTTGGCAAAATGTTCGGGGATGAATTAAACTTGCGGGCTCGCTGATTGTTGATGCGCAAAACGCAGATCGCAGTCGGAACGAATCGGAAACGGGTGCTTAGCTCAGCTGGTAGAGCGGCGCCCTTACAAGGCGTAGGTCGGGGGTTCGAACCCCTCAGCACCCACCAGTTTCACGATTCAGCCAGACCAAGGAGCGGTAGTTCAGTCGGTTAGAATACCGGCCTGTCACGCCGGGGGTCGCGGGTTCGAGTCCCGTCCGCTCCGCCAGAAATAAGAAAGCCCGCCTTGTGCGGGCTTTTTCATTTGTATCGTTCGTTGTGCCCACTTGCGGGCACGTGACCGCGGAGTGGAGAGCGGCTGCCGAATTCCAGTTCCATTCGCGCACGGCATGACCTGCTTTTTTCCCGTCCCACCCCGTATGTTGTAATATCGGTCGTTTTGTCCAATTTTTCCGTCACGCATGCTCGATTTCTTCCGTAATCACCAGCGCCTGATGATGGCGCTCCTGCTCCTGATCGTGTTGCCGGGGCTGGGTTTCGTCGGGATCCAAGGCTTCCGCGGCTTCTTCGACGACAGTGCGAACGTCGCGGCGGTCAACGGGCACAAGATCACGCGGGTCGAATTCGACGGCGCGTTCCGCCAGCAGATCGACCAGGCGCGCCAGGCGCTTGGCGGACAGTTCGACATCAAGATGTTCGATACGCCCGAGCACCGCAAGCAGGTGCTCGACGGCCTGATCCAGCAACGCGTGCTGGCCGACGAGACGCAACGCCTGCACCTGACCGCGTCCGACAACGCGGTGCGCGACGCGCTGATGAGCGACCCGATGATCGCGTCGCTGAAAAAGCCCGACGGCACGATCGACGTCGAACGCTATGCGCAACTGCTGTCGTTCCAGGGGATGACGCCGGAGCAGTACCAGGAGCGCGTGCGTTACAGCCTCGCGCTGCAGCAGATTCCGGCCAGCATCGTGTCGAGCGCGTTCACGCCCAAGAGCCTCGCGCAACGCCTGTCCGAACTCGCCGCGCAGCAGCGCGAAGTGCAGGCGCTCGTGCTGAAGACGAGCGACTTCGCAGCGAAGGTCCAGTCGACTGACGCGCAGCTCACCGCGTACTACGACGCGCACAAGCAGAGCTTTGCGACGCCGGAAACCGCGACGATCCAGTACCTCGTCTATTCGCCGGCCGCGGCGGCCGCGAGCGCGCAGCCGACGGAAGCGGACATCAAGAAGTTCTACGACGACAACCCGACGCACTTCCGTACCGAAGCGCAGGTGCGCGTGAGCCACATCTTCATCGCCGCGCCGGGCAGCGCCAGCGCGGCCGACAAGGCGGCCGCGAAAGCGAAGGCCGAGCAACTGCTCGCCGACGTGAAAGCGCATCCGGATCAATTCGCGCAGATCGCGCAGAAGAACTCGCAGGACGCACCGTCGGCGGCGAAGGGCGGCGACCTCGGCTTCATCACGCGCGGCTCGACCGCGGGCGGCAAGGCGTTCGACGATGCCGCGTTCTCGCTCAAGCAGGGCGACGTGAGCGGAGTCGTGCAGTCGGATCTCGGTTTCCACATCCTGAAGGCGACCGAAGTGAAGCCGGCCGTCGTCAAGCCGTTCGCGGAAGTGAAGGACCAGATCGCGGTCGACCTGAAGCAGCAGTACGCAGCGAAGGCGTTCTCGGACAACGCGGAAGGGTTCACGTCGACCGTCTACGAAAAGGCGAAGACGCTGCAGCCGGCCGCGGACAAGTACAAACTGACGATCCAGACGGCCACCGTCACGCCGACGCCGAATCCGCAGCTGCCGCCGACGAGCCCGTTGAACAATCCGAAGTTCCTGGCCGCCGTGTTCGCGAACGACTCGGTGAAGAACCGGAACAACACGCAGGCGATCGACGTCGGCAACAACACGCTGATCTCGGCGCGCGTGACCGACTACAAGCCGGCGGCGGTGCCCGCGCTCGACACGATCAAGGACGTCGTGCGTCAGAAGGTCGTCGCCGAGCAGGCCGCGGAACTCGCGAAGAAGGACGGTGCGGCGAAGCTGGCCGAGTTGCAGAAGTCGAAGTCCACCGACGGGTTCGCGCCCGCGCAGAAGGTGTCGCGCACGCAGTCGCAGGGCCTGACGCCGGCTGCGCTGAGCGCCGTCTACAAGGTCGACGCGAAGACGCTGCCGGCTTACGTCGGTGTCGACCTCGGCGCGGACGGCTATGCGATCTACCGCGTGAACGCGGTGATCCCCGGTTCGGCGGTCGATCCGCAGCAACTGGCGGCCGCGCAGCAACAGATGGCGCAGGTCGATGCGCAAAGCGAAGGCGAAGCGTACCTCGCCGCGCTGCGCGATCGCTCGAAGGTGAAGCTGTACGGCAGCACGACGGCCAGCCAGCAGCAGGACGGCGACAACTGAGCATCGTTTCGTCCGCAACCATCGAAAAGCCCCGCTCGAAGCGGGGCTTTTCGTTTTCCGGTGCGGCCGCGGTCAGCCGTGCGGCTTGCCGAGTAGCGGCTTCAGCGCCGGCCATACATTGTCGAGCAGGACGCCCTGGGCCTGCTGCGCGGGGTGCATCTGGTCGGCCTGGAACATGTCCGGCTTGTTCTCGATGCCGGCGAGCAGGAACGGCACGAGCGGCACGCCGAGATCCTTCGACAGCCGCGTATAGACCGCATGGAACTTCTGCGTGTAGTCGGGGCCGTAATTGGGCGGCACGTACATGCCGACCAGTACGACTTTCGCCTGCGCACGTCGCGCGCCGGCGATGATGTCGCGCAGGTTCTGCTCGGTTGTCGCGAGCGGCACGCCGCGCAGCGCATCGTTCGAACCGAGCTCGACGACGACGATCGACGGCTTGAGCCGCTGCAGCACCGCGGGCAGCCGCGCACGGCCGCCGCTCGTGGTGTCGCCGCTGACGCTGGCGTTCGCGACGCTATAATCGATTCGCTCGGTCGCGAGCCGTTGCCGCAGCAGCGCCACCCAGCCGGTATCGCGCGGCAAGCCGTATTCGGCCGACAGACTGTCGCCGAGCACGACGATCACGGGCGTGTTCGATGCCGGCGCCGTCGCGGCGCGTGCGGGCACGGTGACGGCCAGCAGGGTGCCTAGCAGCGCGGCGGCCGCCGCGCGTCTTTTCCAGCGAAATGTGGTGTCCATGTTCAAGATTACCGATCCGATCATCGAAGTCCATGACGTGTGCAAGCGGGTTGCCGATGCAACGGGCGAGTTGACGATCCTCGACGGCATCACGCTCGCCGTGCAGCCGGGCAGCAGCCTCGCGATCGTCGGCGCGTCGGGGTCGGGCAAATCGACGCTGCTCGGCCTGCTCGCCGGGTTGGACAGCGCGACGAGCGGCACGGTTCGCCTGCTCGGCCGCGCGCTCGATCGGCTCGACGAGGACGAACGCGCGGCGCTGCGCAACGGCGCGGTCGGTTTCGTGTTCCAGTCGTTCCAGTTGATGCCGCACCTGACCGCGCTCGAAAACGTGATGCTGCCGCTTGAACTGCAGGGCGGCATCAGCGCGCGCGACGCGGCCGACCGCGCCCGGGCGCTGCTCGTGCAGGTCGGCCTCGGCGAGCGCACCGCGCATTACCCGAAGCTGCTGTCGGGCGGCGAACAACAGCGCGTCGCACTCGCACGCGCGTTCGTCACGCGCCCGGCGATCCTGTTCGCCGACGAGCCGACCGGCAGCCTCGACGCGGCAACCGGCCATGCGGTCATCGACCTGATGTTCGCACTGAACCGCACGCACGGCGCGACGCTCGTGCTCGTCACGCACGATGCCGAACTCGCGCGCCGCTGCGCGACGACCGTCACCATCGATGCCGGGCGCATCGTCGCGCCGCACGCGGCGTCGCGCAACGCGTGAACGTCCGCGCCGGCCGCGTAGCGCGGAGCGCGCGGTCGACACGGCATGACGCCGTCGCGTCAGAGATTCAACGCTTGAGCGCCGCGCGGGCGCGCTCGATCAGCGCGGTGGTCGACGAGTCGTGCTTCGCCGGATCGACCGAGTCGGCCGACAGGTCGGCCTCGACGACCTTGCCGAGAATCTTGCCGAGCTCGACGCCCCACTGGTCGAATGGATTGATGTCCCACACCGTCGCCTGCACGAGCACCTTGTGCTCGTAAAGCGCGATCAGCGCGCCGAGCGTGCGCGGCGTCAGCGCATCGACGAGCAGCGTCGTGGTCGGGCGGTTGCCGGGGAACGTCAGGTGCGGCGCGAGCGCTTCCTTGCCGGGCCCGGCGACCTTGCGCGCTTCCTCGAGCGTGCGGCCGAGCATCAGCGCTTCGCTCTGCGCGAAGCAGTTCGCGAGCAGCTTCGGATGGTGGCTCGCGAGCGGATGCTCGGGCGTCAGCACCGCGATGAAGTCGATCGGCACGATCGTCGGCCCCTGGTGCAGCATCTGGAAGAACGCGTGCTGGCCGTTGGTGCCCGGCTCGCCCCACGTGACGGCCGACGTCGGGTAGTCGACGAAGGTGCCGTCCAGGCGCGCGGATTTGCCGTTGCTCTCCATTTCGAGCTGCTGCAGGTACGACGGCAGGTAGTGCAGCGCTTCCGAATACGGCGCGACGAGATAGCTCTGCGAGCCGAAGAAATTCCGGTACCAGATGCCGATCAGGCCGAGCAGCACCGGCAGGTTGCGCTCGAGCGGCGCTTCGCGGAAGTGGCGGTCCATGTCGTTCGCGCCGGCCAGCAGTTCGTCGAACTGTTCGGGGCCGACCGCGATCATGATCGACAGGCCGACCGCCGACCACAGCGAATAGCGGCCGCCGACCCAGTCCCACATTTCGAACACGTTGTCGGCGGCGATGCCGAACTTCACGACTTCGGCCGGGTTCGCCGACACGCCGACGAAGTGCTTCGCGAGCGCGTCCTCGGAGCAGCCGCGCGCGACGAACCAGTCGCGCAGCGAGCGTGCGTTCGTCATCGTCTCGAGCGTCGTAAACGTCTTCGACACGATGATCGCGAGCGTTTCCTCGGGATCGACCTGTTCGAGCACGCGCGCGAGATCGGCGCCGTCGACGTTCGACACGAAGTGCGTCGAGATTTCGGGCGTCGCGACGTGGTGCAGCGCATGCACGACCATCTTCGGGCCGAGATCCGACCCGCCGATGCCGATGTTGATCACGTGGCGGATGCGCTTGCCCGTATAGCCCGTCCACGTGCCGCCGCGCACGGCGCGCGCGAACGTCGCCATCTTCGCGCGTTCCGCGCTCACCTGGGCGTGGAACGGCGCCTGCGGATCGGTCGCGCGCAGCGCGGTGTGCAGCGCCGCGCGGCCTTCGGTCGGGTTGACGACCTCGCCCGCGAACATCGCGTCGCGCCGCGCTTCGACGCCAGCCTCGCGCGCGAGCTGCACGAGCAGGCGCAACGTTTCGTCGTCGATGCGGTTCTTCGAGAAATCGGCCGCGAGACCGCCGCCCGGAATCGTGAAGCGTTCGGCGCGGGTCGGCGCGCGGTCGTTTTCCGGCGCGAACCAGTCGCGCAGCCGCGCGTGGCGGATCTGTTCGAAGTGGGATTGAAGGGCAGTCCAGGCGGGGAGCGATTTCAGCGTCATGGCGGTTCGAGTGAAGCGTGAATCGGGAGGAATGCCGCGCCGGCTCATCGTGATCGGAAAGCCAGCGGACGAGAAGGCCCGCCGTGCGGCGGGGCAGTCAGTATAGCGGCGTTACGTGTCGGCGCGCGGCGACGGATAAAAAAGGCGATTGATCAGCGTGCGCACCATCGGCGCGAGCTCGCCCGCGGTGAGCCCGGCCGGGCCGGCGCCGTTCGCGGTCAGCGTGTCGGCCGCGAGGCCGTGCAGGTAGACGCCGGCCAGCGCGGCTTCGTACGGCGCGATCCGCTGCGCGAGCAGCGCGCCGATCAGGCCGCCGAGCACGTCGCCGGTGCCGCCGGTGGCGAGCGCCGCGTTGCCGGTCGGGTTGATCGCCACGCGGCCGTCGGGCGCCGCAATCACCGTGCCCGAGCCTTTCAGCACGACGATGGCCGCGTAACGTGCGGCGAGCGTCTGCGCGGCCGCGACGCGATCGCGTTGCACGGCGGCCGTGTCGCCGCCGAGCAGACGCGCGGCTTCGAGCGGATGCGGCGTCAGCACGCACGGATGGCCGCGGGCGCCGCGCGCGGCGACGGCGGCCGCGAGGTCCGCGTGCGTCGCGACGAGGTTCAGCGCGTCGGCATCGAGCAGCGCCGCCGTGTCGAGCGCGAGCACGTCGCGCACGAGCGTCGCCGCGGCCTCACGCGTGCCGAGCCCGCAACCGGCCGCGATCGCGGTCATCGCGCCGAGGTCGACGGTGTCGGCCGGATGCAGCATCAGTTCCGGAAACGGCGGGTCGTACGGTGGCGTGCCCGCGCCAAGGAAGCCGACGTGTACCTTGCCGGCGCCCGCGAACAGCGCGGCGCGGGCGGCGAGGATCGGTGCGCCGCACATGCCCGTGTCGCCGCCGAGCACCGCCAGGCTGCCGTACGTGCCCTTGTGCGATGCGAAGGCGCGTGCGGGCAGCGCCGCGGCGAATCGCGCGGGCGCATTCAGCACGATGGCCGGTGCGGTGGGCGGCGCGACATCGAGCGACGCGACATGGATCTCGCCGGCGAGATCGCGGCCGTCGCCCATGTAGAGGCCGGGTTTCGCGCCGATGAAGGTGAGCGTGTGGGTGGCCGCGACGGCGATGCCCGCGTCGACGATGCGGCCCGTGTCGCTGTCGAGCCCGCTCGGCACGTCGAGCGCGAGCACGCGGCCGCCGCTGCGCGCATGGGCGGCGATGCGTTCGGCCTGTTCGGCGAACACGCCGTCGAGCGCGCGGCCGAGACCGATGCCGAACAGCCCGTCGACGACCCACGCGTAGCCGTCCAGCGACGCGGGCGGGATGGCCGACAGCGGCACGCCGGCCGTGCGTGCGAGACCGAGCGCCCATTGCGCGTCGTCCGGCTTGACCGGCACCGGCATCCACGCATGCGTCGCGACGCCGAGCTGCTGGAGCCGCGCGGCGGCCACGAGCGCGTCGCCGCCGTTGTTGCCGGGGCCGACCGCGAACCAGACGGGGCGGTCGTCGCCGGCGACGCGTTCGGACAGCCAGCGCGCGGCGGCCGCGCCGGCGCGGCCCATCAGCGTGTGCGGCGGCAGCACGGCGGTGGCGTCGGCTTCGGTGGCGCGCAGGTCGGCGACGCGCAAGAGCGCGATCGGATCGGAATCGGGGAACGGGCGGGTAACGGTCATCGCGGAGTCGTGGCGGCTGGCAAGGACGCCGCCACGGGCGGGCCCGCGGCGGTCAGGTCGTGAAGCGGCCGGCGTTCAGCGCGGCAAGCGTGTCGGCGGGCCAGTGCTGGACGTTGCCGCCCAGATAGTCGCTCACCACTTTAGCAGACCCGCACGCGAGGCCCCAGCCGGCCGGGCCATGGCCGAAATTGACGAACACGCGCGGATGCGGGGTCGGACCGACGACGGGCAAGCCGTCCGGCGACAGCAGTTGCGTGCCTTGCCACGACAGCGCGGCCGAGATCTTCGCGGCGCCGGGCACCCAGTCGTGGACGGCCTGGCCGAGCAGCGCGAGCGCGGCCTCGGACAGCGGCTCTGCGAGCGGCTTCGCGGTATCGGCGAGGCTCTGCAGCACGGCGGCCCCGCCGATGCGCAGCCGCTGATGGGTGCGCGTGATCGAGATCCGCTTGATCGAATCGACGATGCTCAGATGCGGCGCATGTTCTTCGTACGCGACCGGCGCGGTGAGCGTATGGACGCGCACCGGGTGCAGCGGCAGGCGCCAGCCGAGTCGATCGAGCAGCGGGAGGCTGCCCGCGCCGGCGGCGACCACGATCGCGTCGGCGGACATCACGTCGACTTCGCGCGCGTGCGCCGCGCTCCGGTTGCCGGGCGGCGCGAGCTCGACCGCGACGCGGCCGTTGTCGACGCGGATCGCGGCGACGTCCGCGCCGAAGCGGAACTGCACGCCGTGCTCGTCGAGCGTCTGCTTGACCAGTTTCGCGAACAGCGGGCAGTTGCCGGTGCGCTCGGTTTCGAGCAGCACGCCGCCGGCAAAGCCGGGCTCGGCCGGCACCGACGGTTCGAGCGCCACGCATTCGTCCGCGGTGAGCGTGCGATACGGCTGGTCGAGCGTGCGCAGCAGGTCGAGCGCGGGTTGCAGCGCATCCCAGTCGCGCGGATCGCGCACGACGTGCAGGATACCGGGCTTCTGCTCGAATTCGAGCTCGAGGCGCGCCTCGATATCGGCGAGCGTGTCGCGCGACACGTCGATCAGCGGGCGCAGCCGCGCGTACTGCGCGGCGAACGCGTCGGGCTCGCGCAGCATGCCGAGCTGCTTGACGAAGCGGCGCACGCCGCCGTTGAAGCCCGGCTTGTAGACGATGCCGCTGTCGCGCGGCTGGCGCTCGCGCATGAAAGTCGGGCCGAACCAGACGTCGAGCGGGCTCGGCAGCAGCGCGCCGCCGTCGCCGTAGGTCGCGCCTTGCGCGACGGTCGCGTGGCGTTCGACCACGCACACGCGATGGCCGGCCGCGCGCAACTGGTAGGCGGTGGCGACGCCGCTGATTCCGCCGCCGATGACGATGACATCCATTGGATTGCTTCGATGACGGGCGGCGCGCACGCCGCCCGGTGAGAATTCGCTGAGGGCCCGGGCCCGGTGAACCCGGAATGATAGCGCCAAAAGTGCGCGAACCGGCGGCGGCCGAGCAGGGGCCGTGCGGCCGCGCCACGGCGGCCGGCGCGCGGGCCCGCGCAGGCTGGCCCCGCGGGCGGGCCGGTGCGCCGCCCGCCCGGGCATCGTGGCGGTGCGCGCGGACTACCGATTGGCCGGTCTTGGGCGGCCGACTTCCGGGTATAATTACGGCCTTCCTTTCGCCCCACGTCGCCACCTCGCGCGACTCATCGACGTCAGTCCAGCCCATGGCTCACTTCTCGTGTTTTCCCGGCGCTTCGGCCCTCTCCGATTTCCGTCAAACCCGTCTGCTCGACACGCTCAGGCAAATCGACGCCAACATCGTCGCGGTGCGCGGCCAGTTCCTGCACTTCGTCAATGCGGCCGAGCCGCTGTCGGCGGACGACAGCGCGCGCATCGACGCGTTGATGCACTACGGCGCGCCGTTCCAGCCGGCGGACGAGAAGGGCGCGACCGAGACCTTCGTCGTGCTGCCGCGCTTCGGCACGGTTTCGCCGTGGGCGAGCAAGGCGACCGACATCGCGCAGCATTGCGGCCTCACGCAGGTGCGCCGCATCGAGCGCGGCGTCGAATTCACGGTCACGCTGAAATCGGGCCTGCTCGGCGGCAAGAAGGCGCTGTCGGACGACGCGCGCGCGGCCGTCGCGGCCGCGCTGCATGACCGGATGACCGAAAGCGTGGTCGCGGCGCGCGACGACGCGAAACACCTGTTCGACGAACTGCCGGCCAAGCCGCTGTCGACCGTCGACGTCCTGGGCGTCGGCCGCGGCGCGCTGGAGCGCGCGAACGTCGAGCTGGGCCTCGCGCTCGCCGACGACGAGATCGACTACCTGGTCGACGCGTTCCGCAAGCTCGAACGCAACCCGACCGACGTCGAGCTGATGATGTTCGCGCAGGCGAACAGCGAACACTGCCGCCACAAGATCTTCAACGCGCAGTGGACGATCGACGGCGAAGCGCAGGACATGTCGCTGTTCGCGATGATCCGCAACACCGAGAAGCTGAGCCCGCAGGGCACGATCGTCGCGTATTCGGACAACTCGTCGATCATGGTCGGCGCCGAAGCCGAGCGCTGGTTCCCGCGCAAGACGGGCGCGGCCGGCGAGCCGGGTGAACGCTACGGCCGTCACACCGAATTGACGCACACGCTGATGAAGGTCGAGACGCACAACCACCCGACGGCGATCTCGCCGTTCCCGGGTGCCGCGACCGGCGCGGGCGGCGAGATCCGCGACGAAGGCGCGACGGGCCGCGGCGCGCGTCCGAAGGCCGGCCTCACGGGCTTCACCGTGTCGAACCTCGACCTGCCCGATGCCCGCCAGCCGTGGGAAAACGCGCGCGACGCCGCACAGCCGGTTAGCGAGCGCAACCCGAACGAACAGCATGGCCCGTACGGCCGTCCGGACCGCATCGCGTCGCCGCTGCAGATCATGATCGACGGCCCGCTGGGCGGCGCGGCGTTCAACAACGAATTCGGCCGCCCGAACCTCGGCGGCTACTTCCGCGTGTACGAGCAGAACGTCGGCGGCACGGTGCACGGCTATCACAAGCCGATCATGATCGCGGGCGGCCTCGGCAACATCGCGGATCAGCACACGCACAAGCACGACGTGCCGGCCGGCTCGCTGCTGATCCAGATCGGCGGCCCCGGCATGCGGATCGGGATGGGCGGCGGCGCCGCGAGCTCGATGGCGACCGGCGCGAACACCGCCGAACTCGATTTCGACTCGGTGCAGCGCGGCAACCCCGAAATCGAGCGTCGCGCGCAGGAAGTGATCAACGGCTGCTGGCAGCTCGGCGCGGAAAACCCGATCCTGAGCATCCATGACGTCGGCGCGGGCGGCCTGTCGAACGCATTTCCCGAAATCGTCGACGGCGCGGGCAAGGGCGCGCGCTTCGAACTGCGCAAGGTCGCGCTCGAGGAGTCGGGCCTGTCGCCGCGCGAAATCTGGTCGAACGAGGCGCAGGAGCGCTACGTGCTGGCGATCGCGCCGGCCGACCTGCCGCGCTTCGAGGCGATCTGTGCGCGCGAGCGCTGCCCGTTCGCGGTGGTCGGTGTCGCGACCGACGAGCGCGAGTTGAAGCTCGTCGACGACGAAGCGACGGGCGCCGACGAATACCCGGTCGACATGCCGATGGAAGTGCTGCTCGGCAAGCCGCCGCGCATGCATCGCGACGTCACGCGCGTCGCGGCCGAGCGTGCGCCGGTCGACGTGACGGGCATCGCGCTGTCGACCGTCGCGCTCGACGTACTGAAGCACCCGACGGTCGGCAGCAAGTCGTTCCTGATCACGATCGGCGACCGTTCGGTCGGCGGCACGTCGGTGCGCGACCAGATGGTCGGCCCGTGGCAGGTGCCGGTGGCCGACTGCGCGATCACCGCGCTCGACTACGCGGGCTTCAAGGGCGAGGCGATGACGATGGCCGAGCGCACGCCGCTCGCGGTGATCGACGCGCCGGCATCGGGCCGCATGGCCGTCGGCGAAGCGATCACGAACATCGCGAGCGCGCCGATCGCGTCGCTCGACAAGCTGAAGCTGTCGGCGAACTGGATGGCCGCGTGCGGCACGGCCGGCGAGGACGCCGCGCTGTTCGACACGGTCAAGGCGATCGGCATGGAGCTGTGCCCGGCGCTCGGGATCGGCATCCCGGTCGGCAAGGACTCCCTGTCGATGAAGACGAAGTGGGACGAGCAGGGCGTCGCGAAGGAAGTCGTGTCGCCGGTGTCGCTGATCATCTCGGCGTTCGCGCCGGTCGAGGACGTACGCCGTCATCTCACGCCGCAACTGCGCCGCGTGGCCGACGCGGGCGACACCGTGCTGATCGCGATCGATCTCGGCCGCGGCAAGAACCGCATGGGCGGCAGCATCTTCGCGCAGGTCACGCAGCAGGTCGGCGACACGACGCCGGACGTCGACGACGCGGAAGACCTGAAGCGCTTCTTCAACGCGATCCAGTCGCTCAATGCGCAAGACAAGCTGCTCGCGTACCACGACCGCTCGGACGGCGGCCTGTGGGCGACGGTGTGCGAAATGGCGTTCGCGGGCCATGCGGGCGTGTCGCTGAACGTCGACATGCTGACGCTCGACCCGAACCACGAATCCGACTACGGCGACGCGAAGGACTGGGCGAAGCAGACGAGCGGCCGTCGCGACGACCGCACGCTGCGCGCGCTGTTCTCCGAAGAGCTCGGCGCCGTCGTGCAGGTGCGCGCGTCCGACCGCGACGCGGTGCTGAGCGCGCTGCGCGAGTTCGGCCTGTCGACGTGCTCGCACGTGATCGGTTCGGTCAACGATCGCGACGTGATCGAGGTGTACCGCGATGCGAAGAAAATCTTCGACGCGCCGCGCACCGAACTCCATCGCGCCTGGAGCGAAGTGAGCTGGCGCATCGCCCGCCTGCGCGACAACCCGGCCTGCGCGGATGCCGAATACGACGCGCTGCTCGACGCGGCCGATCCTGGCATCTCGCCGGTGCTGACGTTCGATCCGGCCGACGACATCGCCGCGCCGTTCATCGCGATGGGCGCACGGCCGCGCGTCGCGATCCTGCGCGAGCAGGGCGTGAACTCGCATCTGGAAACCGCGTATGCGTTCGATCGCGCAGGCTTCGATGCGCACGACGTGCACATGAGCGACCTGCTCGCGGGCCGCGCATCGCTGGCCGATTTCGCGGGTGCGGTGGCGTGCGGCGGTTTCTCGTACGGCGACGTGCTGGGCGCGGGCGAGGGCTGGGCGAAGACGATCCGCTTCAACGCGAATCTCGCCGACATGTTCTCGGCGTTCTTCGCGCGTCCCGATACGTTCGCGCTCGGTATCTGCAACGGCTGCCAGATGCTGTCGAGCATCGCGTCGATGATCCCGGGCGCGGAAGCCTGGCCGAAGTTCACGCGCAACAAGTCCGAGCAGTTCGAGGCGCGCTTCTCGTTCGTCGAAGTGGAGAAGTCGCCGTCGATCTTCTTCGCGGGGATGGAAGGCTCGCGGATTCCGGTCGCGGTCGCGCACGGCGAAGGCTATGCGGACTTCTCGCAGCAAGGCGACATCGATCGCGTCGCGGTCGCGATGCGTTACGTCGACCACCGCGGCGAGGCGACCGAGCGCTATCCGTTCAACCCGAACGGGTCGCCGGCCGGCATCACGTCGGTCACGACGGCCGACGGCCGCTTCTCGGTGCTGATGCCGCACATGGAGCGCGTGCATCGCACGGTCACGATGAGCTGGCACCCGGAAGGCTGGGGTGAAGCAAGCCCGTGGCTGCGCGTATTCCGCAACGCGCGCCGCTGGATCGGCTGATCGGGACGATGTTCGACCCGAACGCGCCGGTCGAGGTCGTCACGCTGCGTGACGCGCGTGCGAGCGAAGCCGACGCGATCGGTCGCGTGATCCGTGCGGCGTTCGCGGGCGAGCCGCAGGGCGGCGAGTTCGAGCAGCGCATCGTCGACACGCTGCGCGCCGACGGTGCGCTGAGCGTATCGCTCGTCGCGGAGCGCGACGGACGTATCGTCGGGCACGTCGCATTCTCGCCGGTCTCGATCGGCGGCGAGCCGGCCGGCCGCCAGCAGTGGTACGGGCTCGCGCCGCTCGCGGTGCGGCCCGATTGCCAGCGGCAGAGCATCGGCGCGGGGCTCGTGCGCACGGGGCTCGACGCGTTGCGTCGGCTCGGCGCGCGCGGCTGCGTGGTGCTCGGCGAGCCCGCGTATTACACGCGTTTCGGGTTCGAACCGCACGGCGACATCGTGTTTCCGGGCGTGCCGTCCGAGTATTTCCTCACGTTGTCGTTCGACGAATCGGCTCCGCTGCCGGCGGGCGACGTGCGTTATCACGACGTGTTCTATCCCGCCGCGTAGCGAACGCTGCGGCCGGTAACGCCGGGCATGGAAAGCCGCTCTCCGGAGCGGTTTTTTATTGCGCGTCGGCTTGGCACCATCGCGTCGCGGTACATCTGTTTCGTGCACGCCAAAAGAAAAAGCCGCTCCGGAGAGCGGCTTTTCGATGCACGTATGACGCGCGCGGGCGTTACTGGATCTTCGCCTGCTGGCGCAGACCTTCCTCGAACGCCTGCAGCTTCTGCTGCACGAGCTGCTGCGCGATCTGCGCCTTCACCTGGTCGAACGGCGGCGGCGCGATGTCGCGGATGTCGTCGACGCGGATGATGTGCCAGCCGAACTGCGTCTTCACCGGCGTGTCGGTCATCTGGCCTTTCTGCAGCTTCTGTGCCGCCGCCGCGAATTCCGGCACGTACGCCTTCGGGTCCGACCAGTCGAGGTCGCCGCCGTTCTTGCCCGAACCCGGATCCTTCGAGTATTGCTTCGCGAGATCCTCGAACTTCGCGCCGGCCTTGATCTTCGCGATCAGGTCCTTCGCCTGCTGCTCGTCGCTGACGAGGATGTGGTGCAGGTGATATTCGCGGTTGCCGCCCGCGCCCTTGACGAGTTCGTCGTAGCGCGCCTTCACCTCGGCATCGGTCGGCTGGTTCTTCTTCAGGAAGCTCTCGATCATCGAGCGCAGCACGACGGTCTGCTGTGCGACGGCGACTTGCGCCTTCACGTCCGGACGGTTCGGGATGCCTTCGCGGATCGCTTCCTGCATCAGGATTTCGCGGTTCACGAGTTCCTGGCGCACGGCCTGCTGCAGTTGCGGGCCGTCGGTCTGGCCTTGCTGGACGAGTTGCGCGACCATCGCGTCGGCGCGCGACTTCGGAATCGGCGTGCCGTTGACGACGGCGATGTTCTGGGCAAATGCCGGTGCCGCTGCAAACGCAGCCGCCGCGACCCACAGGCGGGGGGATTTCAGGATCATCGGGAATTCCTAATGAGACTAGATTGAAGATTCGTTGAATTCTTCGGGCGTGTAAGCCACGATCGCGAGCGCGTGAATGCCGCGCTGCATCGCATCAGCGAGCGCATCATACACCAGCCGGTGCCGCGCGACGCGCGGCTTGCCCGCGAACGCGGACGATACGATCGTGACCGTGAAATGGCCGCCGGCGGCCGCGCCCGCATGGCCCGCGTGTTGCGCGCTGTCGTCGCGCACGGTGAGCGACAGCGGTGCGAGCGACGCGGTGAGGCGCGCCTCGATCAGCGCGATGCGTTCGTCGGCGGAGGCGTGGAGAAAGGCGTCGCTCATGTCATTCGTCCTTGAGATATTTCGTGAGCCACAGGCTCTGCAGGATGATGAACACGACCATCGCGCCCGTCGTACCGAACAGCTTGAAGTTCACCCATTGCGATTCGGTGAAGTTGTGCACCACGTACAGGTTCGCGACGCCGAGCACCGCGAAGAACAGCGCCCATGCGACGTTCAGCTTGTCCCACACGGGGTGCGGCAGCGTGAGCTGCTTGCCCATCATCTTCTCGATCAGGTTCTTGCTGAACGCATAACGCGCGGCGAGCAACCCGATCGCAAACAGCCAGTACAGCACAGTCGGTTTCCATTGAATGAATTTCTCGTCATGCAGCACGAGGGTGGCGCCGCCGAACACGACGATCACGCCGAGGCTGACCCACAGCATCGTGTCGACCTTCCGGTGCCGGAAGGCGACCCAGGCGACCTGGGCCAGCGTCGCGACGATCGCGACGGCGGTGGCGGTAAAGATGCCCCAGACCTTGAAGGCGACAAAAAACAGGATGATCGGAAACAGATCGAACAGGAATTTCATGGCGCTCGCAGCTGCGTGACGGGCCGCTGGCGCAGCCTGTCACCGTTGTAGGGACCCGCCAGGCATCGCCGTCGCGGAGCGGGGCGGCCGCCCCGCGGCTGGCCGCCCGGCAGATCCGCCCGGCGCCGCTCATTCGTTTTCGGGTCGGGACTCGAAGTTTAACGCAGCCGAATTGATGCAGTACCGCAAACCGGTCTGGTCGCGCGGGCCGTCCTCGAACACGTGGCCCAGATGGGCGCCGCAGTGGTTGCAGCGCACCTCGACGCGCACCATCCCGTGCGAGTAGTCGACCTTCTCGTCGATCACCTCGCCGTTGAGCGGCTTGAAGTAGCTGGGCCAGCCGCAGCCCGAATGGAACTTGGCGCCCGATTCGAACAGCGGCGTGCTGCAGACGACGCACTTGTAGATGCCGGCATCCTCGGTGTCGGTGTATTCGCCGGTAAACGCGCGCTCGGTCGCCGCGTGCTGCGTGACCTCGTACTGCATCGGCGTGAGCCGGCGGCGCAGCTCGGCGTCGTCCTTCCGGTACGGGAAGGTCTTGTCGTCGGAATCGTGGGACATGGGGTTCTCCTGATCGGTCGGTCGAGATGCGCGGGTTGCGGGCTCAGGACGAGCAGCTCACTTCGAGCGTGCCGGCCCAGTCGGGCGGCAACGCCGCGTACGCTTCATGCTCCGGTTGTTCGTCGAACGGGCGGCGCAGGATCCGTGCGAGCCGCTCGACTTCCGAAAAATCCTTTTCCTTCGCGCGCCGGATCGCCACTTCGGCCAGATGGTTGCGAAGCACGTATTTGGGGTTCGCACGGTTCATTGCAACCGCGCGCGCCGCGTCGTCGCGCGTTTCCTCGGACAGCCGCGCGCGGTAGAGGTTCGCCCATGCGTCGAACGCTTCGCGGTCGATGAACAGGTCGCGCACGGGCGCGTCGCGGCTCGCGTCGTGCTTCGAGATCTGCGCGAGCCGGCGGAACGTCAGCGTGAAATCCGCGTGGCTCGCATGCATCGTCTCGAGCAGCTTGTTCGCGAGGTCGGCGTCGCCCTCGCGTTCGAGCGCGAGGCCGAGCTTCGCGCGCATCGCGCGTTCGAGCGCGGGGCCGAAGCGTTCGGGGAAGGTCGCGAGCACGGCCTGTGCGTCCTCCACCGCGCGCTCGGCGCGCGCGTCGTCGTCGGCGATGCCGTGCCGCAGCCCGATCAGCGGCAGCAGCGCCTGCGCGAGGCAATAGCAGTTCCAGTGCGCGATGCGCGGCTGCATCCGGTACGCATAGCGGCCGCTCGTGTCGGAGTGGTTGCAGATGTGGTTCGCGTCGAATGCGTCGACGAAGCCGAACGGACCGTAGTCGATCGTCACGCCGAGGATCGACATGTTGTCGGTGTTCATCACGCCGTGGCAGAAGCCGACGGCCTGCCATTGCGCGACGAGGTCGGCCGTGCGCAGCGTCGCGGCCTCGAGCAGCGCGAGGTACGGATCGTCCGCGTCGCGGCACGCCGGATAGAAGCGGTCGATCACGTGATCGGCCAGCTGGCGCAGCAGGTCGGGGCGATCGTTCGAGAAGAAGTGCTCGAAGTGGCCGAAGCGCACGAAGCTTTCCGACACGCGCGTGACGACGGCCGCCGTCTCGATCTCCTCGCGCACCACCGGCTGGTCGGAGCCGATCACCGTCAGCGCGCGCGTGGTCGGGATGCCGAGGTGATGCATCGCTTCCGAGCACAGGAATTCGCGAATCGACGAGCGCAGCACCGCGCGGCCGTCGCCCATCCGCGAATACGGCGTGCGGCCGCCGCCCTTGAGCTGCAGTTCGTAGCGCCGGCCGTCGGCGCCGGGCAATTCGCCGACCGTCAGCGCGCGGCCGTCGCCGAGCTGGCCGGCCCACACGCCGAACTGATGGCCGGAATAGACCGACGCGTACGGCATCGCGTGCGCGGGCCAGTCGCGCGTGGGATTGCCGGCGAACAGCTCGGCGAAGCCGGGCTGCGCGGCGATCGCGGGCGGCAGGTCGAGCAGTTGCGCGACTTCGTCGGAAAAGCCGACGACGTACGGCGCGGCCAGCGGCGCGGCCGGCAGCCGCGTATGAAACGCGTCGCCGAGCGTGACGAACGCGCGTTCGGCGGGCGCGCCGAGCGTCGCGGCGAGGTCGGGAAGGGTGTCAGCCGCATCGGCTGCGCTTCGGGAAAACGACATGTTGAGCGCCTCTGGGTAAGCCGATATTGTAAGGCGGCGTCGCGCCGCCCGCATGGCGGCCCGCGCATCGTGCGCCACGCCCGTCCGGGCCGCCGACGGGCGCGCACGCGGGCGGCTTCCGAAGGGAAACGGCCGCCAGGCTGGTCACCGATTCGCATCCTCACGGAGAACAAGACGATGGGTAAGCCGTTGCTGGGCCAGATGATGGATGTGCCGTTGCTGGTGTCGTCGCTGATCGCGCATGCCGCGCGGCACGCGGGCGACACGGAAATCGTGTCGAAGCGCGTGGAAGGCGACCTGCATCGCTACACGTACCGCGATTGCGAGCGCCGCGCGAAGCAACTCGCGCAGGCGCTCGCGCGGCTCGGCGTCGAAACCGGCGAGCGCGTCGGCACGCTGGCGTGGAACGGCTACCGGCATCTGGAAGCGTATTACGGGATCGGCGGGATGGGCGCCGTGTGCCACACGATCAACCCGCGGTTGTTCCCCGAACAGATCGCGTACATCGTCAATCACGCGGAAGACCGCTACGTCTTCTTCGACATCAATTTCGCGCCGCTCGTCGATGCGATCGCGCCGCAATGCCCGCACGTGAAGGGCTGGATCGCGATGACGGACGCCGCGCACCTGCCGTCCGGCGCGACGCCGTTCCTCTGCTACGAAACGCTCGTCGAAGCCGAGGACGGCCGCTACGACTGGCCGCGCCTCGACGAGCAGCAGGCGTCGGGGCTCTGCTACACGTCCGGCACGACCGGCAACCCGAAGGGCGTGCTGTATTCGCATCGCTCGACCGTGCTGCATGCGTACGGCGCCGCGTTGCCCGACGCGATGAACCTGTCCGCGATGGACGCCGTGCTGCCCGTCGTGCCGATGTTCCACGTCAACGCGTGGGGGCTGCCGTACGCGGTGCCGCTCACCGGCGGCAAGCTCGTGCTGCCCGGCAAGGATCTCGACGGGAAATCGCTGTACGAACTGATGGAAGCCGAGCGCGTGACGTTTTCCGCGGGCGTGCCGACCGTGTGGCTCGGCCTGCTGAACTACATGCGCGAGGCCGGCGTGCGGTTCTCGACGCTGAACCGCACGGTGATCGGCGGCTCCGCGTGCCCGCCCGCGATGCTGCGCACGTTCGAGGACGAATACGGCGTGCGCGTGATCCATGCGTGGGGGATGACCGAACTGTCGCCGCTCGGCACGCTCGCGAAGCTCAACTGGGCGCAGTCGCAGCGGCCGCTCGACGCGCAGCGCCGGCTGCTCGAGAAGCAGGGGCGCGTGATCTGCGGCGTCGACATGCGGATCATCGGCGAGGACGGCCGCGAGCTGCCGTGGGACGGCGTCGCGTTCGGCGAACTGCAGGTGCGTGGGCCGTGGGTGATCGATCACTACTTTCGCGGCGAGGCGTCGCCGCTGTCGGACGGCTGGTTCCCGACCGGCGACGTCGCGACGATCGACCCCGACGGCTTCCTGCAGATCACCGATCGCAGCAAGGACGTGATCAAGTCGGGCGGCGAGTGGATCAGCTCGATCGACATCGAGAACGTCGCGATCGCGCACCCCGGGGTGGCCGAAGCCGCGTGCATCGCGTGCGCGCACCCGAAATGGACCGAGCGGCCGCTGCTCGTCGTGGTGCCGCGCGAAGGCGCGAACCTGAGCCGCGACGCGCTGCTCGCGTTCTACGAGGGCAAGGTCGCCAAATGGTGGATTCCCGACGACGTCGTGTTCGTCGAGTCGCTGCCGCACACCGCGACCGGCAAGCTGCAGAAGCTGAAGCTGCGCGAGACGTTCCGCGATTACGTGTTGCCGACGGCGGTGTGCGCGCCGTAAGCCCGTGCCCGGGCTACCGCCGGCCCGCGAGCCGGTCGCCCGTCGCCGGTCGCCCGCTGCCAGTCGCCCGCTGCCAGTCGCCCGCTGCCAGTCGCCCGATCCGTCCCCGGATCGGGAGCGAAATTCAAATTGAACGATCGTGCTTTTCCGTTGTATGCTGCCTGCGTTCATTCGGACATGCGGCCGTTCGACCGCGCACAATGAAGCGCAGCCAATCCGGCGCGCGATGCATGGAGGCAGGCAGATGGCAGTGGATTACTCGACTCGCGACGGCGTGGCCGTCATCACGCTCAACAATCCGCCCGTCAACGGGCTCGGCCTGTCGACCCGCCAGGGTGTCATGGACGCGCTCGATCGCGCCGCGCAGGATCCGTCGGTCACGGCCATCGTGCTGACCGGCGCGGGCCGCGCGTTCTCGGGCGGCGCCGACATCACCGAATTCAATACGCCGAAAGCGCTGCAGGAGCCGACGCTGCACACCGTGATCCGCGCGGTGGAGGCGAGCGCGAAGCCGGTCGTCGCGGCGCTGCACAGCGTCGTGATGGGCGGCGGGCTGGAGCTCGCGCTCGGCGCGCACTACCGGGTCGCCGCGCCCGGCGCGCAAGTCGCGCTGCCCGAAGTGAAGCTCGGGCTGCTGCCGGGCGCGGGCGGCACGCAGCGCCTGCCGCGCGCGGTCGGACTCGAAACCGCGCTGAACATGATCGTGTCGGGCGCGCCGGTGCCGTCGGAGCAGCTCGCGAAGAGCGGGCTGTTCGACGAAATGGCCGACGGCGACCTGCTCGACGCGGCCGTCGCGTTTGCACGCAAGGTCGGCGCGCAGAAGGGGCCGCATCCGCGCGTGCGCGATCGCAAGATCGTCCACGAGAACGCGGCGGGCTTCATCCAGTTCGCGCGCAATTCCGCGCGGGCCGCCGCGCCGAATTTCCCCGCGCCGCACAAGTGCATCGACGCGATCGAGGCCGGCGTGCTGAACGGCTTCGACAAGGGCAGCGTTGCGGAACGCGACGGTTTCGTCGCGCTGATGATGACGCCGGAAAGCCGCGCGCTGCGCCATGCGTTCTTCGGCGAGCGCGCGGCGAGCAAGATCCCCGACGTGCCGGCCGACACGCCGCTGCGCGAGATCCGCCGGGTCGGCGTGATCGGCGCGGGCACGATGGGCGGCGGGATCGCGATGAACTTCATCAACGCGGGGCTGCCCGTCACGCTGCTCGAGACGAAGCAGGACGCGCTCGAGCGCGGCCTCGCGACGATCCGCAAGAACTACGACGCGCAGGTGAAGAAGGGCAAGCTCAC
The DNA here is from genome assembly GCF_002223345.1 of Burkholderia sp. AU16741. Lineage (NCBI taxonomy): Bacteria > Pseudomonadati > Pseudomonadota > Betaproteobacteria > Burkholderiales > Burkholderiaceae > Burkholderia > Burkholderia sp. AU16741. The sequence continues at coordinate 1,563,196 of NZ_NKEZ01000003.1, read as the reverse complement.
GCAGGAGAAGCTCGACGCGCGCATCGCGCTGATCACGCCGACGCTGTCCTACGACGACCTGAAGGACGCCGACCTGATCGTCGAAGCGGTGTTCGAGGAACTCGGCGTGAAGGAGCAGGTGTTCCGCCAGCTCGACGAAGTCGCGAAGCCGGGCGCGATCCTCGCGTCGAACACGTCGACGCTCGACGTCGACAAGATCGCGGCGTTCACGAGGCGTCCGCAGGACGTGGTCGGCATGCACTTCTTCAGCCCGGCGAACGTGATGAAGCTGCTCGAGGTCGTGCGCGGCGCGCAGACCGCGAAGGACGTGCTCGCGACCGTGATGGCGGTGGCGAAGAAGATCCGCAAGACGGCGGTCGTGTCGGGCGTGTGCGACGGCTTCATCGGCAACCGGATGATCGAGCAGTACATCCGCCAGGCGCTGTTCATGCTGGAGGAAGGCGCGCTGCCCGCGCAGGTCGATCGCGCGATCGAGAAGTTCGGCTTCGCGATGGGGCCGTTCCGGATGAGCGACCTCGCCGGCAACGACATCGGCTGGGCGATCCGCAAGCGCCGCTACGTCGAGCAGCCCGACCTGCACTATTCGAAGATCGCCGACCGTCTGTGCGAACAGGGCCGCTTCGGCCAGAAGACGGGCGCCGGCTGGTACGACTACGTGCCGGGCGACCGCAAGGCGAAGCCGTCGTCGCTCGTCGACGAGATGGTCGTCGCGTATTCGAAGGAGCGCGGCGTCGAGCGGCGCAAGATCGGCGACGACGAAATCGTCGAGCGGCTGGTGTTCGCGCTCGTCAACGAAGGCGCGAAGATCCTCGAGGAGAAGATCGCGTCGAAAGCGTCCGACATCGACATGGTGTACCTGACCGGCTATGGCTTCCCGCTGTGGCGCGGTGGCCCGATGCTGTACGCGGACATGGTCGGCCTCTACAACGTCGAGCGCGCGATTCGCCGCTATGCGGCCGCGCCGAACGGCGACGCATGGCAGCTCGCGCCGTCGATCGCGGAACTGGCGAAGGCCGGCCGCGGGTTCAACGGCTGACGCGGCCGCGTCGCGGCGCGACCGATCCTCTGTCTGGAGAGACGCAATGAAACGCACCGACGACGTCCTGCTCGTGATCGACGTGCAATACGACTTCATGCCCGGCGGCGCGCTCGCGGTGCCGGACGGCGATGCGGTCGTGCCGGTGATCAACGCGCTCGCGCAACGCTTCGACCAGGTCGTGCTCACGCAGGACTGGCACCCGCGCGAGCACGTGTTGTTCGCGGCGAACCACCCGGGCCGCGAGCCGTTCTCGACGCTGGCGCTGCCGTATGGCGAGCAGGTGCTGTGGCCCGTGCACTGCGTGCAGGACACCGACGGCGCGGCGCTGCATCGCGACCTCGACATCCCGCACGCGCGGCTCGTGATCCGCAAGGGCGGCGACGCGCAGGTCGACAGCTATTCCGCGTTCGTCGAAGCCGACCGCACGACGCGCACGGGGCTCGCGGGCTATCTGCGCGAACTCGGCGCGAAGCGCGTGTGGTGCTGCGGGCTCGCGACCGACTATTGCGTCGCGTGGTCGGCGCTCGATGCGCGCGCGGCCGGCTTCGAAGCCGCGGTGATCAACGATGCGTGCCGGGCGATCGACCTGAACGGGTCGCTCGCGCACGCGTGGCAGCAGATGCAGGCAGCGGGCGTCGTGCATGCGACGTCCGCGGGCGCACGCCCGGCGGCGTAGCGCGGACCCCAACATGAAGCAGGACCGAAGGAGACTCGCATGACCGAAGCCGTAATCGTATCGACCGCACGCACGCCGCTCGCGAAATCCTGGCGCGGCGCCTTCAACATGACGCACGGCGCGACGCTCGGCGGCCACGTGGTCGCGGCCGCGCTCGAACGCGCGAAGCTCGACCCGGCGCGCGTCGAGGACGTGATCATGGGCTGCGCGAACCCCGAAGGCGCGACCGGCGCGAACATCGCGCGGCAGATCGCGCTGCGCGCCGGGTTGCCGGTGAGCGTGCCGGGCATGACGGTGAACCGTTTCTGCTCGTCGGGGCTGCAGACCATCGCGCTGGCCGCGCAGCGGATCATCGCGGGCGAAGGCGAGATCTATGTGGCCGGCGGCGTCGAGTCGATCTCGTGCGTGCAGAACGAGATGAATCGGCACATGGTCCAGGAAGGCTGGCTCGTCCAGCACAAGCCCGAGATCTACTGGAACATGCTGCAGACCGCCGAGAACGTCGCGAAGCGCTACGGGATCTCGAAGGAGCGGCAGGACGCGTACGGCGTGCAGTCGCAATTGCGTGCCGCGGCCGCGCAGGAAGCCGGGCGTTTCCGCGACGAGATCGTGCCGATCACCGTGCTCGCGGGCATCGCCGACAAGGCCACGGGCCGCCTGTTCACGCAGGAAGTGACGGTCTCGGCCGACGAAGGCATCCGCCCCGACACGACGCTCGAAGGCGTGTCGAAGATCCGTTCGGCCGTGCCGGGCGGCGTGATCACCGCGGGCAATGCGAGCCAGTTCTCGGACGGCGCGTCGGCATGCGTCGTGATGAGCGCCGAGGCCGCGCAGCGCGAAGGGCTGCAGCCGCTGGGCGCGTTCCGCGGCTTCGCGGTGGCCGGCTGCGAACCGGACGAAATGGGCATCGGCCCGGTGTTCGCCGTGCCCAAGCTGCTGAAGCAGGCCGGGCTGACAGTCGACGACATCGGCCTGTGGGAGCTGAACGAGGCATTCGCGGTGCAGGTGCTGTACTGCCGCGACACGCTCGGGATTCCTGAGGACCGCCTGAACGTGAACGGCGGCGCGATCGCGGTCGGCCATCCGTACGGCGTGTCGGGCGCGCGCCTGACCGGCCATGCGCTGATCGAGGGCAAGCGGCGCGGCGTGAAGTACGTGGTCGTCACGATGTGCATCGGCGGCGGGCAGGGCGCGGCCGGCCTGTTCGAAATCCTCTGATCTTTGAACGGCGGCCGCCGCGGTTGCGCTTCGGCGTGACCGCGCGCCGCCGCGGCGAATCGGCGCGGTGGACGCGCCATTCGCGACGATCAGGAAGCAAAGGGCATGCGCCCGGCAGTGCCGTTTCCCCTGACTTGTCAAACGAATTCCCCCTCCTATACTTGCTCTGACATTTGCCTTTCGGCACGATGGGCCGGATCATGCGTCGCGCGATCCGGGCCGCGAAGATTCGAACCAACGCAGCAGACCGACCGGGGACCGAATGGGTACGACCTATGCAGCCGGGGAACCGCCGCGCGTCGTCAGCGCGGCCGCCAGGCTCTACGCGAAATGCCTGCTGGTCGGATTCGCGTTGCTGCCGGCCTATCTGATTGCCTATCTGTGGTTCTTCAGCGACCGGAGCGTCGTGTTCGAGAACCACGCCTTCCATGAAATCGCGATCGCGGCGGCGACGATCGAAGGCGCGTTCGTCACCTACGTGACGTGGGTGTGTTACCGGTCGTCCGGCGAGCCGCTGCTGCGCTGGCTGACGCTCGGCTTTCTCGGCTTCGCGATGATCTACGCGCTGCACGGCGCGTTCACCGGGATGGCGCACCACAATATCTGGCTGTTCCTGCTGTACGGGCCCGCGTCGCGGTTCGTGATGTCGGCGCTGCTGCTCACGGGGCTGCTGTCGTATTCGCGTCCGCCCGACCGGCTCGACAAGCGCACGAGCGTGCGGACGTGGCTGCCGTGGATCGTGTTCTTCCTGATCGTCAACGTGGCGGTCGCGTACATCGCGTATTCGCCGGTCGCGGGGGCGCTCGGCACGCGGCTGTCGATGGAAGGCGGCGCGCTGGTGTTCTCGCTGCTGAACGTGTGCCTGCTGCTCGCACGGCGGATCCGCTCGCCGCTGATGGTGATCTACGGCATGTCGATCATGGCGTTCGCGCTGTCGTCGCTTGCGTTCATCCTCGGCAAGCCGTGGAATCACATGTGGTGGCTCGCGCACGCGATCTTCGCGGGCGGGTTCTTCCTGCTGAGCTACGGCGTCGTGCAGGCGCTGCAGACGACGCGTTCGTTCTCGGCGATCTACAGCCAGGAAGACCTAATGAGCCGGCTGTCGGAATCGATGGCGCGCACCGAAAGCGCGCTGCAGGAGCTGCGGCGCACGAACCAGAAACTCGAGTACATGGCCGCGACCGACCCGATGACGGGCGCGTCGAACCGCCGTCAGTTCATCGCGCAGGTCGAGCGCGAAATCGTGCGGGCCGAGCGCGACGGCACGCCGTTCTGCCTGCTCGCGCTCGATCTCGACAATTTCAAGAACATCAACGATGCCTACGGGCACCAGATCGGCGACGAGGTGCTGCGCGGCGTCGTGCGCCAGTGCCTCGAGGCGATCCGTCCGGCGGGCGCGCTCGCGCGGGTCGGCGGCGAGGAATTCATGGCGCTCCTGCCCGAGATGCCGCTCGAAGGCGCGCGGATGACGGCCGAGCGCGTGCGTTCGTCGATCGCGAGTGCGCCGTTCGGGCTGGACTTCAAGCGCGTGCAGGTGACGGTCAGCGTCGGCGTCGCGCAATACGGCGTCGACGGCGGCACGGTCGATGCGCTGCTGCGGGCGGTCGACGAGCGGCTGTACCAGGCGAAGCGGGAAGGGCGCAACCGCGTGGTGGCGCGATGATCCGCCTTTCGCCGACGCCCCGGCGGCGGGCGTGCCCCCGGGGCTTTTGCAGGCCGGTGCCCGCGCCGCTCCCGGCCGGCACGCGCGCGGCGATGCGCTAGCGCGTCGCCACCGCCGTCGCCTGCTTCGGTTGCCCGTCCTGCATCGACTGCGACGCCTGCCACCAGTACTTGCCCGCGCGCTGCTGCGGATCGCGGATCGCGAGATACGTCGTACTCCAGAGCTGCGCCGCGTTGGCTTCGGTCGCATCGGCGCTGCGCGTGCCGAATGCGTCGGTCTGGTACTTGCCGTTCACGTAGGACCACGTCCACATTTCCGACGTGCGCATGTCGCGTCCGTTCGAGATCACCTGCCAGATCGTCTGCCGCGCCTGCGCGAGCAGCGTGCGTGTCGCGGCCGACAAATCCTGGCGCGCCAGTTGCCGATCGAGCCCGGCCACCCACATCGCCTGCTGCCACGACCAGATCACCGTGCCGTGATACGCGGAACTCGTGAATTTCGGCCACAGCGACGGGTTCGCATATGCGGGGTTCGCGATCAGCATCCCGACATCGGTCACGAGCCCGGTCGGGAACGGCCGCGTGACGTCGGCGACGATCCGCTGGAGCTGATCGTCCGGCGGCGTGCCGAACAGCAGCGCGAAGCCGCCGTCCGAATTCATCACCGGGATCGGGTTGCCCTGCTGGTCGAGTGACAGCGCGTAGAAGGCCAGCGGCGCGTTGGGCGCGGCGCCGGCCGGCACGCCGGCGGACGGCGCATAGGCCGACACGTCGGTGGCCGCCTGCGCGGCCGGCACGCTGACCTGGAACAGCGGCGGCGCCTGCGTTTCCCACGTGGCCGCTTCGTTCGCGGTGTTGGCGAGCGTCGCGCGCTGCCCGGCATCGAGATAGGGATCGAGCAGCCCGCGGGCGAGGAACGCGTTCGCCGCGCGCAGCGCGGCCGGCACGAGCACCGCGTTCACGTCGTACGGGTACACGCCGCCGCCGAGGCCGTCGGTACTGTCGCGCCAGTTGCCGACGATTTCGCCGGGCCGCAGGTGAATCAGGTTGGCGACCGACGGCTGCTGCGCGAACGGCTGCGCGGTCGTCGCGACGTGCAGTAGATTGACGACGAGGCGGCTGCCGTTGGTCTGCCCGTCGCTGCCGCGCTGCGCCAGATACGCGGCCGCACGCGCCTGGCCGCGCGTATCGTCGATCAGCCACGCGGCCGCGATCGGCGCGAGCAGGTAGTCGCTGTCGATCATCTTGTAGTCGTAGGTCGGTGTCGCATCGTTCGGCCGCCCGTTCTTCTGGTTGTCGACCAGTGCGAATTCGCCGATGCCTTCCTCGTGCGCGACCTTGCCGTCGGCCGACAGGCGGCTCAGCACCGACGACAGCCCGGCCTCGATCGCGGCCGGTTCGAGTACGGGCATCAGCATGCGGACCGAGATCAGCGTATCGCGGCCGAAATACGTGTCGTACTGCCACGAGCCGGCCAGCAGCTTGTCGTTGAAGCTCAGGAATTCGAGCACGTTCTGGCTGACCGGGTCGGGATTCACGGACGGGGCGAACAGGTCGGCGTGCGTGATCGGCGACAGCGGTGTCTCGCCCGTCAGCGCATCGATGTGCAGCTTCAGCGTATGCGAGCCCGCCGGCGCATTCAGCACGAGCTTGCCGCCCGCTGCCGGCGCGATGCTGCCGCCGTCGCGCAGCGTGATGCGCAGCGCATAGCCGGGCGCGCCGTCGAGCCGATCGCGTTGCCATTGCGCGGTGCTGCCCTGCACCGTCGGCGCGGTGAGGATCTGCTGCGGAATCGTCGCGCCGCCGTTGAAGTCGCGCAGGAAGCGCACGTTGCTGAGCACGCCCTGGCGGATCGTCAGCGTAGCGGTGTCGACCGACACGTCGGCACCGATGCCGTACAGCGGGCGGCCGTGTGGGTCCGGCGCCGACAGCGCGGACGGCGGCGTGTCGAGGCTCCAGTTCACCGGCTGCGCGGTGTCGTCGAACCACAGCCCGGTGCCGCTGTTGCCGGCGGGGAAGACCACCAGCAGGCGCGGTTTCGTCGACGAGCGCACCAGCAGGTGCGCGGCGACCTTGTCCTGCCGGTAGAACGCGTTGATCTGGCCGCCGGTATCCATGCGGAACGATAACGCGGCGGTGTTCGACGGCGGGGTGGTCGACTGGACGTCGTCGTCGTTGCAGGCCGACAGCAGGCCGGCGCAGACGAGCCCGAGACACAGCGACTTCGCAAGGCGATGCATGTTGATGTCCCTCCTGATGACTGGCGATTTTTTATCTGGATATCTAATCGGCGGATCTTGGGTCCGTTGGGTGCTGCTTTGCATTCATTGTCGAGAATGACTGGAATGAATGGGGCGTTGCGTTTATTTGAAAGGAAAATGGGTTGGCAAATAACCGATGGCCGATAAATGCCGAAAGCTGAAAGCGACAGGGGCGCGCGTCGATGCGTCGCAGAAGGTCTATGCGACGGACCTTCGCACAGGTGAGTGGCGAATCCGGAGCGGCGAGGAAAACGATACGTAAGCCGTCGTAGGCGATTCTAAATTTATGGGAAAGTCGAAGTCAATAATGTTTTTGTTTTCCAATATTGAATCGAAAACCGGTTGCAATTATTACTCGATACGTCGGTAAAATATGCGATTCAACAGGGCGGATTAATGTATCGGTTGAAAAACGATCGGCAATACTCTATCGCACCGGCGATTGATGCCGGACGGGAAACGAATCGCCGTATTGTGTCGGTCGGTGTCGTGACCGGCCGACGTGCGCTGCAACCGTTCCGGAACGCCGCTCAGCAATCCGCGTTCCCGCGCATGCCCGCACGACGCCGCATCACCGCCGTCGACGCTTCGCCGGCTGAAGCGGCACGAGGACGAGAGGGTGAAGCTCGAGGGGCTCGTTCGTGGCCGATTTGTCGTCGGACACGGTCATGTTGCAGGAGGTGCCTTCAAAAAACGCTGACGCGCTCCCGGCCCCATGAACGGATCACTGACTCGAAGCAGCGTTTCGGCGCAAGCCGGCGACAGGGGTTGCGCGTTGTTGCAACCGTCCCGTACGGTCTACCGTCACGAGTCGATCGCGCGGGATCGAAGCGCGCTGGAGCGGCGCGTGAACGGGTGTGTCAGGAGGCGGAAGCCCGCTACGAGCGGGCAGTTTTTCGTGCCGGGTATTTATAATCGCCCGCGGCTGAGCCTTTCCGTTCGCGCTGGGCGCGAATACTGGCCCAACTGATTTAGTATGAGCAATCCGCGCTCGACGGGAGCGGCGCGCATTCGCGGCGAGGAGACACATGCATCCCCGTAAGACTGCCCCTTACATCATCGTGGCGATTGCTTCCGTGATCGCATGCGCGCTCGTGGCGCTATGCGTGCTGCAACTCTTGCAGAGCCGCGACGACGCGATGGAGCGGGCAAAGGAAACGTCACGCAACCTCGGACTGATCGCGGAACGCGACATCGAACGCAATATCGAGTTGTACGACCTGTCTTTGCAAGCGGTCATCCATGGGTTGCAGCGCCGCGATGTGATGGACGCTGCGCCCGCTCTGCGCCGGTCGGTGCTGTTCGATCACGCGATGACCGCGGAATTTCTCGGTTCGATGCTCGTGATGGATGCAGGCGGCAATATCGTTCTGGATTCAGGCTACGACGAGCCGCGCAAGGGCAATTTCGCCGATCGCCGATACTTCACAGTCCACCGCGACAATCCGAACGTCGGACTCTATATCAGTGACCCGTTCGTCTCCCGTTTGCGTGGAGGAAAGCTCAGTATCGCACTCACGCGGCGGATTTCGAACCCCGATGGATCGTTTGGCGGCATCGTCGTTATCGCGGTCAATCTTGATTATTTCCATCAACTCTTCGTCGGGCTTTCGCTTGGCAAGCATGGCTCGATTTCGCTGATCGGCGAAGACGGCAAGATGGTGATGCGGCAGCCGTACGATGTGCATACTATCGGCCGCGACATCAGCAAAGCCGCGACGTTCCGGCGGTTCCAGACCGCGAGAGAGGGCACCTTCTCCGAAACATCGTCGATCGACGGCGTGCGCCGCCTGTACTACTTCAAACATTTGCCGAAACTGCCGCTGATCATCATGGTGGCAGAGGCCGAGCAGGACATATACGCCGCATGGCGGCAACGTGCGATCAAGATCGGCGGATTGGTCGCGACGTTCGGGGCGGCGTTCATCGCGCTGTCCCTGCTGCTCGGTTCGCAGCTACGGCGCCGTATGCGGGCCGAGTCGGAACTCGTGCTGCTCGCCCGGACGGACGGTCTCACCGGCCTGAACAATCGCCGCAGCTTTGGCGAGGTACTGGACCAGGAGTGGCGTCGCGCGCGACGTGCGCATTCCGTCTTCTCGCTGCTGTTCGTGGACGTGGACCGGTTCAAGGCTTACAACGACACGTACGGTCATCAGGCCGGGGACGATGCGTTGGCGGCGGTCGCGCGATGCATCGGCGACAATATTCGCCGGCCGGCCGATACGGCGGCTCGTTATGGCGGAGAGGAGTTCGTCGTGCTGCTTCCTGACACGCCGCAGAACGGAGCGGCGCAGATTGCCGAGCGGATCCGTGCGTCGATCGATGCGTTGGCCCTCGAGCACGCGGGCAGCGAATACGGACGTGTGACGGCGAGCATTGGCCTGGCGTGCTGGATGCCGGATCAGGAAGGGCAGCCGGATGCGGTGATCAAGGCCGCTGACGAGGCGCTGTACTACGCGAAGGCGACCGGGCGGAACAAGGTTGCCGCGCTGCAGCGGGGGGAGTGACGGAGAGAGCTGCATTGCGCCGCTCGTCGGATGCATGTTGGCGGTGACCGAAGCTGTTTGCGCGCGGATTCGCAAGCGTCTTGCGGACTGACCGTCGCGTATTCGCCGATCGAGAATACGTTCTCCTTCGGAGCCGTCCTGTATCGGGATCGCCTGCGCGCCGAACTTGACGGATGCGCTGCCAGATACCGTCCATTGCCGTCGGTAAGTTTGGTAGGCTTGTCGCCTGCCTTCGCTTGGCGGATCTCGATGTCGGTAAGTGATACGGTGAAAAAGCGGGTATCGTCCGTGAAGATTTCGCGTAATACCCGCATTTTTCGACCGGGCGAGATCTCGAGCGAACGAGCGCGAACGGCGGACGGGCGTCAGGTGCCCGCTGGCAAGGGTTCCCGGCCAATCGCCGAACCAACACGAACAGGAGCGAACGAAGTGATCAGACATATCGTCATGTGGAAGTTGCATTGAGATATTGACGGATATCTATTTGATATATAACGATATTTAATTCTAAGCTCTACGTTGATACCCCCATGGATACCCCCTTTTTTGCCCGATGGGTCATGATGTCGTGACAGCGGTAAACGGTTCGGGGAAATCTTGAAAGGCGGCTTGCTTCTCGAAAAACTTGACACTTCCAGAAAATTATTGACAGGGGCAGCAACCCCCTTCATAATAGGGTCTGTCCATAAGATTTTTGGGCGCGTGGTCCCGGGTTCGACTCCCGGGGCGGTCGGTGGGCTTCCCTCGGTGCGCGTGTGATGTGCCAGCTTTTGCTGGCGTTGGTATTCATCTGTAGTTCGCATGAATTCGCAATTATTCACACGATTTTTAACGCATTCAGTATGGGGAACGGTATGGACATTTCTAAGCTCACGGGACAAGTGGTCGGTATTTTGGTTGAACATCTTTCGGTCGTAGGGTTCGACATCACCGTGCACGAGGTTGTCCATCAGATCGCACTTGGCGCAACCTGCGCTCCTCTATGCAAAACGGCCCGCTGAATGCGGGCCGTTTTTTTGGGGGGGCATGTGACGTTCCTGCGATTTTGCCTACGATCCGATCGTCTGCTGCAGCTCACGATAGACCGCTTTCACTTGCGACAGCTCGTTGGCGGCCGGCTCTGAAGGCCCGTTTAGGGCTTCGATCGTGTAGCCGACGACATTGCCGTCGTCGTCCATGACTTCAACACCGGTATCACCAGCGTAAGCGGCACGGAGCGCCTCACGTTCTTCGGCTTGCGCGTAGAACTGGGCGCGCGAACCAATACGAGCGCCGTTGCGATCGCGAACCGTTTCGATTGCCGTTTCCCACAGCTTCTTGTTTTGCACCGATTCTTGGTGCTGATCTTCTGCCTCTTGCAGGCGACAGTCAGGCATGGTTTCCTCGTAGTTCAAATGCCACGTGTGTTCGCGTTCAACATCGGGTGGTCTCGTTATACGCGTCATGGTCCTCATGATGCTACGACATCCGCGTGAAGTTGGCATCGGAGATATTCCCGATCTACTCGCTGACCTCTTTGGCGGGCGAATGATCCGATCTCGTCGGGCATCGGGTCTAGCGGCTCGATGTCGGCCGCGTGCGAGATGTCAGCGGTCAGTGAGCGAATCTTGACGCGCAGGTCGTCGATCTGCGTGAGCATAGGCTCAATTCTCGTAGAGCGCCGGGACATGATGCCGACATGGGCAGACGACGTTGATAGTGCTCGATTTGACGAGTTCGTTGCGCCAGCCGAATTTGGACACTTGCGGGCGAAACGATGGCGGGAGCCGCGTAAGGCTACGGAGATGTTTTCCGTTGATACGGTACGAGGTTACAGGAGAGGCCGGGGCGACCGTCTGTCGCCCCGGCTCATTCAGTCGCGCTTCAGGGCGAACCCTTCCCAGCCATTGAACGCGGCGCGACGAACATGGCGCATTCCGCGCTGCTCAAGCTTGGCGTTAAATTTCGCGATCGGCAGGGCCGCGCGGCCATTGTTGCGAGTGTGCGCTACGTAACTGCGGTACACATCATTAGCCCCTTGAATTGGTGCATCGCCACGGACAGTGCAGCAGGATGTGAGCCAAGAACGGACCGTATCCGAACGCGTCCGCAGTTGCTCGGTCGCACGCTTCACCTTGCTGCAAATCCCAAGTTTGTATGTGTGATACTGTCGCGCTCCTTCGATGAGCCAGTTGAGGATACCCGGCAGTTCATTGGCGAGTTTCGCGTCGAGGTCGGGATCGCAGTCCTCGCCATTGAAACGGCGCATTAATGGAATCACGCGAATGCGGCGCCACATGGCGGTGTTGTCGTAAGCGATTTCGGGATCAGCATTCAGAGACAGCCAGAGCTTGCCGACCGGCGTGAACGTTTCCTGCTCCCCGAAATTGCTACGGCCGGTTAGCACATCGCTGCCACTAAGTTGCTTGACGAACGCCTCATCAAAACGCTTCTGCCCGTCGAACTCGGTACAAGCGTACAGGCGCGCACCCTTCAACGCCATGACCGCCGGGCTCGGCGAGTTCGGATTGCTGGCATACGCGCGTTGCAGCAGATTCGGAGCGACCGTCTTCCCGTAGTTACCGAGAGCCTTCGTGATGGCGCGCAGCAGTACTCCCTTGCCGTTGCCGCCCGGACCGATAATCAGGAAGAATACTTGCTCGCGAGTGTGCCCGAACGCGCTGTAGCCGAACGCGCGCTGGATGTATCGTGCGAATTCCTTGTCACCTTCGGTAATGCTGTCGATGAACCTTACGAACTCGGGGCACTCGGCTTCGGCGTCATAGGCAGCACCGCAGCGTTGCGTGATGAAATCGTCGGGACGAGCAAGGCGATGCTGTCCGGTGACAAGTTCGATCACGCCGTTCTCTACTCCCAGCAGGTCCGGGTTGGTATCGAAACGCGAACCGGACGTCTCTATGTCGGCGTCGAGGGCAGCGTGGCGCAGGATCGCGGCAAGCGAAGACGCGGTCGCTTGCCGTTGGAGGGCCGACAGGAGGCTGCCTTGCTTTTCGGATCGAACGCCGCGGACCATTTCGATCTGAGCTTCGACCATCGCTTTGCAATGGCGCAGCGCCAGATGTTGCGCCTTCTTCCAGATGTCGTCGAACACCCACCAGGTAGAAGTGCTGTGGTCGAATGCGACTTGGCCCTTGTAGGTCGCAACGAACAGGTTCGCGAACTCGACCTCGGTGGTCGGAACATCAACGTGCGTGATGCCAGGCGAGAACCGTTTCGCGTAATAGAACAACGTTCCCTTGGTAACGCCGCCTCGCGCCTTGAAGTTGCGCCATGCCCGATCCTGTTCGGTTTGATCGAATTTACCTGTAGCCTTCTTGGACCAGTTGTCCCACAACACCTTCCCCTGATCGTTCGGCATGAGCGAGTGCAGCGCCATCCCGACAGCGAGCCAGATGGGACGATCCTCAGCGGGAATCTTCTCCAAAGCGCCGCGCACCTCGTCAAGGTCATGCGTTTCGACAATATGCGTCTGCTTCTGCGGAGCACGCTTGCGTTTCGGTTTCATCCCGAATGCGCGCTTGAACTCGCTAAACGCGATCGGCTTCAGCGCTTCGCCCTGAGCAGCCGAAACGATCTTGACCAGATGGTTCTGCCCGTTTTTCCGGTTGATCGTGCCCGCGAGACGCATGCAGCGCGTTACGTCGGTCACGTTCGGATCGCCGCCTAGTTTTTTGGCGAGGAACACCTGTACGTGACGATACGCTGCGATCAGGCAACCGTCGACGAGCCAGACCACATGAAAATGGTCGGGCGACGTTTCGGTCACGAGGTGCGGTTTGATCGGAAACTGGTCGATAGTATCGAGAGAGGTTCCGCCGTCGAGATCGACGAAGAACGCATTGATGCGCGTGACGCGATCCGCCCGGCGGATACCGTCGCGAAACTCGTTCAGGGCGATGCCTACCGCCAAGCCTTGGCGCACCGCCGCTTCAATCCTCGGGCCGCATTCTTTCAAGGTTCCCGACAAAGACCGAGCGCTCCCCGCATTCCCTTTCTCGGGATAGACCTGGAAGCTGGTCGAGCGGGAGCCGTGCAGCAACTGTTTGTGATGCTTCAGATTTTCCTTGTCTACAGACATATGTAGGTATCCTATGTAAATTTGATTTTCCATTCCCTCTTCGACAAAAAAACAGAACGATTAGGAAGGTGGAGGAGGTGGAGGGTTTTTCAGAATTGATCGGAAGGAAAGCGTAGCTTTTTCTAAGATCGGAAATTGAAAAACACTTCCACTCCTTCCACTCCAACCGGAGGGATAGCTCTTTTTACAGTTTCGACGGGAAGGGTAGGTCGCTCAGGCGGTGGCCTGCTTCGAGTCACGGGCATCGATGCACGACGCGATGAACGCGTCCACTTCGTCTTCGACCCATGCGGAAGCGCGGCCGCCAGTAGGCTTCACGGGTTTCGGGAAGCGGTCCTGTGCGATGAGTTCGTACATGACCGTATTGGAGAGGCCGGTGCGTTCCAGTACCTGCTTGCGCTTCAGCAGGCGACGGTAGGCGCGGTTGCCGGGCGGGAATTCTGCCGCTACTGCAGCGAGGGGTTGTACGAGTGGGGAAGCCATGAATTTCTCCTTGTGAACGATCCGCCGCGGTGGCGGATTGCTGAGGATTATTCAAGGCAGGTTTGGCTTTGTCGACAGTGCTTAGTCGGCGGAGTTAGTGTCGGTCGGTGCTAACTATTCGAGTTAGCGCCGACGATGCGGCCGTTCCCGGGCGGTCTTCTACTTGCGAGGCGGGATATCGTCTCCCATTGCGGCGAGAAGCAGGTAATCGTTTGTGGCAACATTCATTGCGTCATCCAAGGCATCCGTAAATGTTTTCGGTGGCGTTTCAGGTCCCCATACGAGAGCAGCTCGCCCGGCGACGGTGGCTGCGCAAGCTCGCGCGTCGAGGATTTTTAGCTGTTGGAGCAGTCGAGGCATGGGCCGTTTTCGTCCTTTTTTTGCTGTTATGTTTTCGGCTCTACGCCAGCGATCAAGCTGCTGCTCAAGGATTTTTCTCGCGGTCTCGACTTGTGCATCGAGAATCCTATCGTCTTCGAGAGCAAGACGGAGATCGAAACGAACGGCGAACTGATCGGGTCGGATTGCTACCGGGCGAGTCCAGAGACCGTTGCGTTGGCGTCGAGGTCGGATTGGCAACACCGCCTTTGAGATGAACATCGGCTCAATAGATTCGCCATTGCTAGACCCGAACGGCTCGTCATAACGCTTGAATGCAGCCAACCCAAATTTTCTGGCGATGGCTTTTTTCTTCTGCGGCGTCGTCTCTTCGTCAAGCTCGTCACACGCTGCTCGGAAGTCATCATTGCGTTGCAAAAATTCCCAAGCCCACCGTTTGTTGGTCCATGTTTCGTGACCTTCATATCTGGCTGGGTCGAGTGGAGGTGGTGGAAGCGAATCGTTCTTTTGTCGAGGCATGGCTATCTGCAGGTAAGGTTGAGAGAAGTCGTGATTATCGCCCCACGTGCACATGCCTGTAGCCCGTACGTGAAAGAGGGGCTCATCTCCATGGCTCGTTCGGGCGGGGCGGTAGCCTTGTCGAGGGCGTGCCGCCTTATTCGGTAATGACTTGCCAATTTTTTCGTACTTACCTTGTGGTTCAGCGACCGGCCGATCACCGACAGATTCGCGCCAATTCCTCTTACCTAAGGACTCAGGTCGGGCAGTCTGGCGAGAGCGCGCGCCACAATGAGCGATTTCGTCTTCGGCCCAAGGGAGCACCAGGTTATCCTATGCCACTCGTTAAATCGGTCCAAGCAGTTTGAATCGACAATGGAAAAAACAGGTTGTCTTTTTTGCGGCGGACGTGCGGGGGCAGGCGAACATGTATTGCCTTCGAGCCTTGGTGGGCTTGTTATTGACAGGACCCTGTATTGCCACGCTCATGAAGGGCAGTTGGCGGACTTGGTTGTCCAGCTGGCTCACCAGATGGAGCCATTCTCGGCCTTGCTAGGGGTTCGCTCGGATCGAAAGAAGAAGCTCAGGGCCGCTACTGGGAAGGAACATGGCACAAACCACGACGTATCTATTTCCGTTGCCGAGGTCACCTATGCCCGCCCTAGGATAGTTTCGCGCCAAGAACGAGAGGGCGAGACGCATGTTTTGATACATGCCCGTTCTGAAGAGGAAGCCATTCGAGAAGTTCGACGCATGCTCAACCCCGGTGAGGAAATTAGGGTTGTCCATGCTGGCGAGCCTGTCCGGTTTTATCCGGGCGACATTACTTACCAGCGGGGGCTTGGTGGCGATTCAATGCTTGCTGCTGTGGCCTATATTGCCCTTTCGTTCTTGTCGCGCGAGTATCCGACGCATCGGATGGACCGCGCTCTTGATGACTTCAAGCGATTTCCACTCTTTGCAGCGCGACAGCTTTTATTGCCTGTTAACGAGCGAGTCCCACACCACGGAGGGTATCCGATTTGGTGGGACTTCGATGAAAGCGCGAAACTTCCCGATCCCGCATTTTCCTTCGCCCACCGCTTTGTCATAGGGTATGACGGATCCGACGGACTGTTGTATGGCCGGGCGATGTTTTTCTCCAGACTCAGCCTCTCGTTCCATTTTGGATATACCGAAAAGGGACGGCTCAGTTCGGCCAAAGTAATTGATGTCGATCCTCTTGCTGCTCAACGCGAAAACTCGATGAAAGTTTGCGACCTTGATAGCGCGGCGACACGTCCCGACCGGCCGGTAGCAAGGCAGAGCGCCGTTGCCCGCAGTCG
Organism: Burkholderia sp. AU16741; assembly: GCF_002223345.1. Lineage (NCBI taxonomy): Bacteria > Pseudomonadati > Pseudomonadota > Betaproteobacteria > Burkholderiales > Burkholderiaceae > Burkholderia > Burkholderia sp. AU16741. The sequence goes on along the minus strand of NZ_NKEZ01000003.1, from coordinate 1,547,110 downwards.
CAACGAGTTGCTCATGCAAGAAGCCGTCGATTCATTGATTGCCGAAATTCAGGGATATCGATTGCAAAAGGACGCTCGAAAGGCGAGGCGCCTGATGTCTCGCGCCGCTAAAGCGGGACCGTCGGAGGCGATGACGCAAGCGCGCGAGATTTGCTCGGACGCGCATCAACGGCTTCTAAATTTGGCCCGCAAGTTACCGATCGACGCTGGTAACGACGTTGTACGGGCAACCTGGCTTCGCGAGTTGATACGACCCATTGAGCGCGCGCCAGAAGAGTCTACTGGTCTGACGGTGGCGGGGCAGGAGGCGCTGGCCGCAATGGCCGAAGCGTTGGCTGAGCAGATGGTGGAGGATTCTGTTGCCGGCACGCTCGATCTGACTCGGATGGAAAATCTCTTGGGAGGAACTGCAGGAAAAGCTGTCCTGGAACGCGCGCTTGTCGATTTCTCAATCCGCGAAGGTGGGCGATCGCACGACGGATCCACTTGAGCTCTGCACATATAGCGGACCGACGGGCTAATTGTGACTATCGTCGTTAGAGTGACGACGCCCAATGTCCGAGATTCCTCTGAGGTTGCCTTCAATATTGCTGAGTCAATGTACTCTTCTGTTCGACACCTTGCAGATCCGCTGCTTTACGGTCGCCTAGTCGATTGCTGCAAGCAGCTACTGTCGCAGGGTGAATGGAGCGCCGGTGTCCGTGATTCAGGCTACTGAATTAATAACGGGAGCGGTGCCGGGCTTGGCTGGCTGGACGTCCAGCAAGGTCGGCTAGCTGCCACTCGACAATGTTGGCATGCCGTCAGCGATGGGGGTAACGGCCAAAGCACCTCAGAGATGAACTGCCAGTCGCTTGGAAGGGACGTGCTCTGCACACGCCCGTTTTACCGTTGCCGTGCCCACACCGAACTGCTCGGCAGTCTCCCGAATGCTCGCGCCGCTTTCAGCGCGCCATGCCTTGATGGCTGCGTAGTCGTGGGATCGGGCGCGCCCCTTGTATTTTCCTTCCGCCTTCGCGATCGCGACGCCGCGACGCTGCATCTCTGCTCGGTTGCGGTAATCCGCTTCACCCTGTGCCGCCATGAAAGCCAGCACGGCGTCCCGCGTCGCTTTTTCGATGGGGTCTTTTGCCTTCCCATCAAACACCATTCCGTTGAGCGTACATTCGACGCGAACGCCGAGGTCCATTAAGCGGCGCATTGTCCGATGTAGTTCGTCATAACGGCGGCTGATCCGGTCGAGCCAGCGCACGACGAGAACGCCGCCATGCCGCAGATCGAGTTCCGCTTTGCGCCACTGCTCCCGCTCGTCAGGGGCGACGTGGTAGCCGCTCACGCCCTCGTCAATGAAAACGTCCTTGTCCTGCACGCCATGGGCTTTGGCGTCGTCGTACTGGCTCGACGAGGACTGGCCGTCCGTGGTGGAAATCCGCCCGTAGTAGAGTTTGCGCATGACTTTGAGTGGCTCATTAGAGTATATAGATCAATTATAGCATGGCTCAATTTTACGGTTGATCCTATTGATCCATGCTCCGATCCCCGCGCCCCTGGCTCGTCATGGTGTACCCAAGTGATCCAGATTTACGAGCAGTGTGCGCGTCGGTGTTTATGCGTGCTTCTCCCGTCGACTCTGCGAGTTGCGGTAGGCTATAGCATTCGATATCAGGCTTTGTTCGATGTCGTTTTCGACCAAACGGAGACTAAACTGAGATTCCTTCCCGACGGGCCGTCGATCCCAAATGAGCTGCTAAGCATCAGGGATAAAGGCGAAGTAGTATTTTTTTGTGGCGCTGGCGTTTCTATGCCAGTTGGCTTACCGAGTTTTTTCAAACTCACGAAGTGCGTCATGACGCGTCTGGGTGTTTCCCCAGCGTCAAAAATTGGCAAGCTCATGGCGCCTGCAATAGAGAAAAACGACCCGGACCTAGCGCCGCCGTTGGATCAAGTATTTGGCCTTCTTCAGAGAGAGTATTCCCGTCCAAGGGTCGAGCGGGAGGTCAATTGGCTATTGAAGATACCAAAGGCAGCAAGTCCGATTAAGCATGAAGCTATCCTTCGTCTCTCTGCTGATGCTTCCGGTACTCCGCTCGTAGTGACGACAAACTTCGATCTGATGTTTGAGCGGGCGAATAGACAGCTGCGTCGGTGGACGCCACCGTTGTTGCCACCGATGACAGCCATGGAGGTGCCGACGGGGATCGTTTATCTTCACGGCCGCTTGCGGCAGCAGAGTGACGATGGCCAGAATCTCGTGCTGAGTTCGGCCGACTTCGGTCGTGCGTATCTAGCAGACGGCTGGGCGACAACATTTATGCGTCAGTTGCTTGAGCAGCGTGTGGTTGTGCTATTGGGATATTCAGCAAGTGATCCCCCGGTTCGTTACCTCCTCGAAGGTTTGTCCGCAAGCAATTCCGCGAAATTGCGCACAATCTATGCATTCGACCGAGGGGAGCCGGAAACCGTGCGTGCGAAGTGGCACGAATTGGGCGTAACCGGTATAGCCTTTCGGCAGTTTGATGATTTATGGACAACGCTCGAAGCTTGGTCTGTTCGAGCAATCAACAAGGACTCGTGGACTGCAAGTGTTCTCGCGCATGCACGCACATCGCCACGGTCGTTACTTCCACATCAGCGTGGTCAGGTTGTTGCGTTGGTCGAAACTCGAGAAGGAGCAAAAGCGTTTGCTGACGCTGAGCCCCCACCTCCAGCAGAATGGCTGTGCGTTTTTGATAAATACTCGCGATATGGACGTCCAGAAAAGAACGGCTGGGCGAGTGATGCAGAAGAGATCAATCCGCACGTAGAGTTTGGACTGGATGACGATCCACCGCCTCCTCCATCGAATGGCCGGCCTACGGACATAGGTGGCGTTGATCTTATCGGAACATTGGCCACTGATGACGACGGTCAGAACTACACGCGGCTCGCTGGGATGCGATCCTCTCCGGCGGCCGTGGATTCGAAGCGTCTCTGGTGGTTTGTCCGTTGGTTTGAGCGAGTCGCAGAACAACCGGCCGCTATTTGGTGGGCTGCACGGCAGCGGAGTTTACATTCATCGCTTTTGGAAGCAGTGGATCGTCGATTGAATGGGCGTAATGGAGCCATTCCATCATTTGAAGGAGAATCGAGAAGTATTTGGGCGCTTCTATCCGAGTCGTTCACTGAGTTGCAGGAAGAAACAAGGGAGTTTTCATGGTATAGGCTTGCTGATCGAATTCGTGCCGAGGGCTGGTCTACTTCTGTACTTCGCAAACTCGAGAAAGTCGCACAACCACGGCTTTCCGTGAAGGCTATGCTTGTCTACCGCTCGCCCGCACCACCCTCGATAGATGAATCGGTGGATGTAGGGAGACTTGTTCAATTTGAGGTTGTAACCGCGCGGCGACATGGGGCCGATATTAACGTCCCGGATCATCTCGTGCTCACTGTTTTTCAGATTATTCGACGAATATTGTTTCGTTCAATAGACCTTCTGAATGAAACCGTTGGATCATTAAATTATTTTAGGTTGCCCGCCATTGAACCAGACTCAAGACCTGGGGGACATATCCATCATCGTGAAGGCATTGAGGCCGATTTCTTCTGGGCGGTTGAGCTATTTCAGCGCTTGTGCGATCTTTCTCCGGCAGAGGCGCGTGATGAGGTGGAGGCATGGCCAAAATCAGATAGGTATTTTTTCGACAAATTAAAATTGCACTTTTGGCGAAATCGTATCGCATTTGATGGTAAGTGTGTTGAGCAAGGCATTATTAAACTGTCTGACGAGACGTTTTGGAATATATATTTGCGGCGGGAAGTGCTTCTGTTGCTCAGGGATCGATGGAGTGATATTCGGCCCAAAATTAGACGACACATAGAGCAGAGATTCATCGATGGTCGGCAACCGTATGAGGGGGAAGCGTCGGAAGACTATAGGTTGAGGGTTATTTTTGATGCTGGCATGTCTTTAGGATGGCTAGAACGAAATAGCTGTGAATTATCACGATCGGCTAAAAATATTCTCAGTGATATCCGGGGAAATCCTGATTGGAGCGAGGATGCCGAGAAGTCAGCTGATCACGATTGGGATGGGAGAAGCGGTTGGGTTCAGCGAAAGACGGACCCAGAGAATTTGTTGCACCTGCCATTGGCCGAAATTGTCCCGCAGGCACTTAAATTGTCGAGGCGTGACAGTTCGGATTTTGTTGAACATGCACCGTTCGCTGGACTTGTGTCGAAGCGGCCAGTCCGAGCCCTCCGAGCCCTTTCATTGTATGAGCCAGAGGGCGACCATAGTGTATTTCTTTGGAAACAGTTGCTTTCCAATTGGCCAGATTCTGCGCCAAGACGAGCACTTCTAATTTGCGCGCACAAGCTTGCAGATGCTCCAGAAGATTTATTTTTTTGCATTCGCTTTGAAGCTACGTCATGGATTGAAAAATACTTGCCTCGTTTGTTCTCTTTCCGCGGAAATATCTTCTGGAGACTATGGGATCGAGTGTTCGATAAAATTGTTGCGCTCGGAAGTAAGGCAACGGGAAGTGCTATTCATGAAGTAAGGCGGGATGGGGAGGCGAAAGCTTTTACCAGATTGGTGGATTTTGCCATAAATTCACCTATAGGTCGCATGGTCGAGACGTTGTTTTCTACTTTGAGGGAGGGGAGCTATCAATCAAATGAGGGACTCGATGCCGAGCTGCTTGGAAGAGTCTACCGAGCACTTACATCCTCTGGGGATGGCGCACATCATGCCGCCACCTTGGTTGGCCGACGATTGAATTTCCTCTTTTATGTGGATAGTCGATGGGTAAAGCGCCGACTACTTCAATTTTTCTCTCGCCAGAACACACTATCAGACGCAGCATGGGCGGGTTTCATTTGGGAGGCGAATGTGCCTTCGGCTACGCTCTTTCGTTTATTGAAAGCTGATTTTGTAGCACTTTTCTCGGAATCTCAAGGCCCATTGTCAGACGCGGAACTTGAAAGAAATGCGGTGCATATGCTAATTGTTGCAAGATATTGGCGAACTAAAGATCGTCGATATATTAATGATGAAGAATGTCGTCGTATTCTACAAGGGCTCAGTGATTTGGGGCGTCAGTCCGCACTATGGATGGCTGGGCGAATCGTGGTGGATCAATCGGCATGGGAAACATTTGGAAAGTCGTTTTTTGCATCGACTTGGCCACAGGAGGTCATATTTCAGACTGGCGCAATCACGGAAGGCATAATTCGCCTGGCTCATGAGTTGCCAAACCTCTTCAGCAATATTATAGAGACTGTGCGTGATTATCTTACCCAAATTGAACATCCGGATGTCGTGCTTCACAGCTTGCGGGAAAAAATGGCAGACAATCTGTCACTCTCTAGACGATGGCCAAAACAAGTGCTCTTCGTGATCGACAAAATTATCGAGCCGGCACCTAACTATCCCCCGATGGGTTTGCGGGAGTTGCTGGATGAAATTGTCGAGGCTGATCCGGCACTACGAACCTCAAAGTCGTGGAGAAGGTTGCATAATTTGTTGTCAGAATAAGCGTAGTCTATTAGTACCTCGTCTTTTCACTGAGGCGTGACATAGAAATCTCGTGATGGGGCCGTCAATCACTCTGATTTCTTATAATAAATGACACATTGAGTGGTTGACGACTTGACGATCGACAGGTCGACAGGTCGACAGGTCGACAGGCATTGATTTTGGGGTACGTTGCTGTGAAGGTCGGTATTCGACTCTGCGACGAGTTTCGGTGGATAGCGTCAAGAAGACAGTCAAGAATCGTCACGACGCCTTTATCGTGGCGAGCTGACTTTGGTATGATCTTTGGAGGCAACTTCCGCAATCACACTTTAGGTCGGCTGCGGCCTCTGCGTGAAGGCGTAATTTAATATAGTAGTTTGTTATTTGTAATTTTTATGTGGCGCATACGCAGTCCCGACGTTTAGATGTCTAGCTACGATCGGACGCGTTCTGCACAAAACGGGGTGACTGCATGGCCGGGGAAAGCTTGCTGAAGGTGCTGCGCGGCGGCTACGCGCAATTCGATCGCATCGTCAAACTCGATACGCCGCTCGGCGACGACTGGCTCACGCCACTGTACGTCAAGATCAACGCGCGGATTGGGCGCAATTTCGAGGTGACCGTTGACGCCTCATCCGTCATGGGTGACAAGATCAAGCTCAACGCTCTGATGCTGCAACCCGTCACGCTTTGGATCCGCCAGACTGACGGCGGCTATCTGCCAATCCATGGCTATGTGCAGCGGGCTCGCCGCCTTGGAAATGATGGAAGTGTTTCGTATTTTCAGCTTCAGTTCTCTTCTTGGCTAAGCTTCCTCAAGCTCAGCAGCGATCGGCGCGACTGGCAGGAAGCCGGTGGCTGGCAGATTCTCACCGACGTATTCGACAAGCATCCGCAGGCTTCCGGCAACTATGGTCAGGAACTGCGCACGGCGATACGCTCATATTCGCACCGCGTGCAGTGGGAAACCGACTGGAATTTCGTGCACCGGAGTCTGGAGGAAGTCGGCGTGTTTCCGCGCTTCGATTTCGCGAAGGATGGCAAGTCGCACAAGGTCGTCATGATGGACGACCTCTATTTTGGGCCGGCGCTCCCGAATTCGGAGATGAAGTTCAGTCACGCGGGTACCGACGAGGATTTCGACGGGCTTACCCAGTTGAGCGAACAGCAGGACGCCCAAAGTGCGACGCTGACGCTCGGCACCGCCGACTATAAGCGACCTGACCTCGATAAACAGGCGAGTACGCCAGCGGCTGACCTTGATGAGTTACCCGGTCAAGGCGAAGAGTATCTCTATACCGGCTCACAGACGTGGGCCGAATCTGATGCTGGACAACAACAGGCCCGGATTCGAACCGAAGAATGGGCTTCGCGGTCAAAACGCTATTTCGCAATCGGTAGTCCCCGCTATGCGTTGCCCGGCTACTGGTTCAAGGTGTCGGGACATCCCCTCTTCGATGCATTGCCGGAGGAGGAGCGCGAGCTGTCGATCATCGCGAGCGACTGGTTGATCCAAAATAATCTGCCCGGCATGGATGCGCTCACGCGATTCCCGCATAGCCTGCGCAGCGAGATCGAGCAGGTCAAGGCGGCCGGAACTGGCACGACCGTGAACCACCGCGATGGCGGTATCGGATTTTTTCACGTCGAGATCGAAGCGCAACTTCGCAAGACGCCATTCCGCAGCCCGTTCGAGCATCAGAAGCCGGAAATGCATTTGCAGACGGCGATTGTCGTAACCGATAGTGACGAGGAAATCGTCACAGACGACGGCAATCGTGTGCGGGTCCGGACGTCGAACAGTCGAAAGGATCGCAATGCGAAGTCCACGTCATGGATTCGCGCGGCGATGCCGGACGCCGGCGCTAGGCGCGGCGGTTATTTCCCGTTGCGCAAAGATGATCAAGTGCTTCTAGGATTCGTAAATGGCGATTGCGACCGACCGGTGATCATCTCGCGACTGCACGGTGGCGCAACGATGCCGGTGTGGCACACGCATGGCCTGCTGTCCGGCTTCCGCTCCCGCGAGTATGGTGGCGACGGCTTCAACCAGCTTGTCATGGACGATTCGAGCGGTCAAAACCGAGCTCAACTTTACTCGTCGAGCTACAGCTCTCACTTGCATTTGGGTTACCTGATTGAGCAGTCCGACAACACGCGCGGCTCGTTCGTTGGCAGTGGCTTCGATCTCAAGTCGGAGGCGCATGGAGCGATTCGGGCGGTGCAAGGTCTGTCGATCTCGACTCACCCGGCAGCGGTACAGCCAATGAACGTGTCGGCCGCGACCGATCAGCTTGCAGCTTCGGAGGCAGTATTCGAGACGGTCTCGCAGGCGAGCGAAACGAATCGGGCCGAAAGCCTACAGGACGGCAGCGACGCGATGAAGGCCTTTACTGAGATGACGCAGGGCAACGTTCCGGGCGTCACCAAAGGTGGCCGCACGGCTGGCGGCGGAACGGGCAATGCCAGTGGATTTGCGAAACCGGCGTTGTTGCTGTCGAGCCCGGCAGGTGTTGGCCTATCCAGCCAGCAATCGATTCACGTGTCGGCGAATCAACAGGTCAACTTGGTAGCGGGGAAAAATGTCAATCTCGCAGCCGGGAAGTCGCTGCTCGCGAGCGTGATGGACAAGATCAGCCTGTACGCTCAAAACCTCGGGATCAAAATCTTCGCGACCAAAGGCCCTATCGAAATTCAGGCTCAGAACGATGCGTTGACGATGCTGGCGCAGCAGGACGTCAAGATCGAGAGTGCATCGGGACGGATGATTCTGCGCGCAGAAAAGGAACTGATTCTTAATGTCGGTGGATCGTATATCAAGATCACGCCTGACATGATCGAGAACGGGACGTCGGGCCAGATTCTCGAAAAATGCGCGTCGTGGGACAAGCCCGGGGCGTCGACCATGACGTTGCGTGATCCGCTGAACGGCACGCCGATTTCGAAGCATGGTGGTTACGCGGACGATTTCTCTGGTTGATCGAGATGCCCCGTTCCTGAAGCACGATAACGACTTACGATTTCAATTGCCATGACGGATAAGCACCCTCCAAAAAAACAACCCCCGAAGACGCCTGAGCCGGATGCCAAGCCCGCGTATACGCCTCTTGCATGGAGCTATCCATTTTCGCCTGCTGCCAAGGAAGGTGCAGCGTCCGATGCTGCAGACCCCATGACCTACATGAAGGTGCTCGCGACTGCGGAGGATGGATTTTATCCACTGGGAGCTAGCGGCATCTGGCACGGCGGCATTCACTTCGGGCAGAAAACAGGTGAGGCCCTGAAACAGGACGAAGGCGTACGCGCGATCGCCACGGGCGAGGTTGTCGCTTACCGACTCGACAACGAATACCCCACGCTGACCTACCAGGACCAACGTCATGCGTTGTACTCGCGGGGCTTTGTGCTGATCCGCCATACTTTGCAATTGCCACCCACACCGAAAAAGACGGAACCAGCACCCGCTCCCGCAAATGCACCAGCCGGATCACCCGCCTCGGGGGGGAATGCAACGCCTCCGGTACCGACACCAGCTCCCGCGCCCTCCGGTCCGCCACCCGGTGAAACGCTGACGTTCTTCAGTCTGTACATGCATACGCTCGACTGGAAAACGTATAAAGCCGCGCTCGATCAGCCCAAAACGGAGAGTGCAGACGCCAAGGCGCCGCAACTCAAGCCTCTTCCGTACTGGGAAGCTGACCGCTCGTATCGAGCGTTGAAACCGAACAAACAGGACCTTCCGAAACCGAAGCCGATCGATCCGAGTGCGCCCGATGACGATTCGTCGCCGCAGCAACCAGGCCCAGATGATGCGTTGCCGGAGCCTGTATCAGGTGTGCGGGTTCGCATTACTCCGAACGCCAAGCTCCTCGGTTTGCTACCCGAGGGCACGGAACTCACCGTGAACGAGGCCGATAACGGTGGGCGCAAGGGCTGGGCAAAAATCACGAAGATCATTAAAGGTGATCCGGTGGGCCCAGTCGTTGGTCAGCCGCCCGACGTGCAACTGAAGTGGGGTTACGTTTACATTTCGGAACTCGAGCCGATTCCCCAGTCTGGCCCTGTCGATAAGGTGGTCGTGCTCAAGAAGCCGTACCCCGTCAAGGCGGGAGACGTTGTTGCGCATATCGGACAATACCAGCGATACAGGGAAGCGAAACCCACTCCGCCGTTGCCCACTCGACCCTTGCTGCACCTCGAAGTTTTTGCGGGCCCCGATCTTCCAGCGTTCATCGCCAAGAGTCAGGCGCGCGCGAAGGAATTGTCGGCGGCAGATCCGAATATGGACAAGCCTTTTCTGGAAGTTTTGACAGGTGCAAAGCTCGTGACGAAAGCGCCTGATCCAGATTACACCCTTGAGCAGACGGATTTGAAGCTTGTACCCGTCAGCGATCCGAAATCGCGATGGGTCAAGGTACAACCCAAGACAGTAAAAATTCCCGCCGTGCAACCGGAGCCTGCTGCTCCGGCTGGCAAGGGGAAGAAGCACAAGGCAAAGCCAGCGAAAAAACCTGAGCCAATCGAGATGCCGACCGGTATTCCGTTCTGGATCGACAGCACCCTAGGTCTTGTCAATCAAATGACGAAGGGGCCTGTCAAGGGCTGGAAAGACTTTCCGCTAAAGGTTAGCCAAGCAGACGGGTCCCCAACGGACTTCCGGGTCATGTTTCGGGTGGTCGATCTCGACAAGCAGGGACCGCAAAGCTTGGCACGAGAAGACAAGGACGCGAGCGGAAAAACGAAACGCTGGTGGAATGTGACGGTCGGCACGAAAGACGGTGGAGCTCGTCAAGGCTGGGTGTGTGAACGGGACCATCCCAAAGTGCAGCTGTGTAGCCAGTGGGACTGGCCGGGGTTCGAGCTCGTCGACAACAGTTCGACCACGATGGTCGATATGTTCAAGCGTTACCTGTTCGTCGCTGAACTGGCCATGGGAGAGGATCAGGATAACTTCAAGCCGAGTGCTGATGCATTGGCTACCAGTGAGCTCATCCAGAAGCTCGAAAAAGCCATTGATGTCAATCACGACGGCAAGGTTACTGCCGCGGAATTGGCGGATGCGCAGAAGACGCCATGGTTAGCCGAAGCAATTTCGCACATAGTCGTGAAAAGTGAGAGCGAATGGGGCGGCAACATGGGGAAGTGGGAGGACATCACGCCCCATATGAAGCTCGTGCCATGGAAATGGCAGAACGAGATGGAACGGATCAAGAAGCTTCAGTGGTGGGAGGATGTTCAGTGTATTGATTCGAAGATTCTTCCGAAAGAACCGAAACCATGGCATTTTCATCCGATTGGGCTGATTGGAAATTTCTCGGCATCAGGCTCCTGCAATTGCATAAACGTGGATGAGTTTTGCAAGCGATATGCGGATCAACATCCGACTGAATTTGGCTGGTTCGAAGGCAAGAAACATGTGACGTTGCCACCGATGAATCCCCAGTCGGTCAAGAGCTTGCATGATCTTGTAACCGAAATGATGAAGCAATACCCGGTCCATTTCAAGGAATGCAAAACAGAGTACCTTGCGTATATGCTGGCAACAGCGCGAATTGAGTCGTACGACTGGCATACTCAGCATTTCTTCTCCCCGATATGCGAAGGAATTTCATATGATGAGGCGGAGACAAATTACGGAGTTGGCCCTCATGCAACAGAAGCACATAAAAAACGGGCTATAGCCAACGGAAACACAGAGGCTGGAGATGGGTATAAATATCGGGGGCGCGGACTGGTTCAACTTACGTGGAAAATTGGATACAAGAAATTTAAAGAAATAGCTGGCGCCGATATTGTCGCAAATCCAGATTTGGTCTTGGATTTACCTGTCGCGGTTAGAATTATGATGATTGGAATGAGGGATGGATTGTTTAGAGGCGGGAACTCGCTATCAACTCACCTCGATGGAGCAAAGCCTGACTATTATCATGCTCGCTACATTATTAATGGCGATAGTCCGGCGGGGTCAGGTCATCCAGACAAAGCTGAGCAGTTTCAGTTTTATGCAGAGAAATTTGAGAAGCTTATCAGGGAAACGAAATGATTGCTAAGTTTAGCTTTGGAACATGCCTCGCATTTGCATTTGCGTCAACTGCAATGGCGGGCAGCTATCAGATTCCTGGCCTGGAAGTTTGCGATGCGAATTCATCTGGGAAGCACTGCGGCCTCCAGTTGGATAGCAGTGGTTATCTCGTGGATAGCGCTAGCGGTACACACTTGTCTTCTGATCCAGATTTCAAGGGAGTCGTGGGTGATGCTACGCTCTATGAAAGTAAGACAAGTCTGGCTTTGGAATACAGCGATTCTTCATCGTCAAAAAACTGGACCGTCCTGATCTTCTCCTACAAGAATGGCGAGTTGCATGCTAAGAATTACATATCGCTCTCGAAGATGACGTTAGTGAATGGTGAACGATGGGGCGGGCAAAGTTGCCGAGGGGATGTGGTCTTGACCAGAGGGAAAACTATTTTGGCGAGCGCCTTTAAGGGCCTGTGCAATGGGAATGTGAATAATGATTCGCCGACTCCGACCAACACAGAAGCAATCAGAGTTGCAAGCCAAGCAGGGCTTGTTGTAACAGTGCCTGCATACGATGCTGATACGAGAGTTTGGTCGGTAGCAACGTACGCATTCCCTTCCAACAGCATGCCCGACGCAAGCGCATTACTCTGCCTTTCTGGTTGCAAGACTGATCCAGTAAATCAGCGTTTAGGTGGGTGGATCGGAAAGGATTTTTGGATAGATGCATCCTTGCCAAAAAGTGAGACTGGCACGGTCGACGGCAGCTACATCTATCTGAATAAAAAGGCACCAATTTCCGTTAAAGGAACAGTAGCGAATGGAAGTATGAACTTGACAGAATATTCGAGCTCAGGAAACGTGCCTGTCGCGACATTCACCGGAAAGAAGTTTGATAGCGCATATGTTGGAACCTGGGCATCAAATAACAAAAAATACAAATTCCTCCTGGGAACGATACTTTATTGATTATCCCGCCATGATTGATCTTATCCGCATCGACGACGACACGGACCATGGCGGCAAGGTCGAAACGGGCTCTGCGACCATGCGTTTCGATGGTCGCTATGTCGCCCGCAAGGGTGATCGCGTGTCGTGCCCCCAACATCCCGATGTCTCACCTAACCTCATCGAGGAAGGCGATCCATCGATGACGGATAATGGTATTCCGATCGCTCGTCACGGCCACCGCGCCACGTGCGGCTGTCACCTAATCTCAAGTCTCGTTTGAGTCTGAGGTCGAGCAGGTAGCGCCGTGTCGACACCATCATCGGTCATGCCTAGTGCCCCACACTTTTGCCGGGCTGGGGTGTTGGGTAACACATGGTTTGTTATTGGTAACGAGCGCTGTTTTTATGGCAACCGGCAACGATCGCCTCTCGAAAATCCGTGACTACCTCGCAACAGCAGGATTCACGCTGATGGCCCGCGAGTGGCGCGGTGTCTCGCATCAGTACCGGTTTCGTTGCGAAAACGGGCACGTATCTTCCCAGTTAGGAGCCAGTCTTTTGCGCCTCGTCCGAGTGACGCGGCGCTCGGTACGATGCCTTAAATGCTGGGGCGAGCAGACGATGACTCTAATGCACGATACGGCTGTCTCGGCTGGAGGTCAGTGTCTGAGTAAGCGGTATCGTGGAAAAAGCGCACACTACCGCTTCGTCTGTGCTGCAGGCCACAAGTTTGAGGCCAGCGCCGCTTCGGTCTTGGCCGATCATTGGTGTGCAAAGTGCTCCACCGAACGACGAGCTGAGCGTCGTCGATATCAAGGCGGCCTGAAACCGATACAGGATCGTGCGCGAGAGCGCGGCGGCGAATGCTTGTCGCCCGTCTATAACGGCCGCATGGCGAAGTATCGATTCCGATGCAGGCATGGGCATGAGTGGGAGGCCGCTGGCTACGACATCTTGCGTAAGGCATGGTGTCAAGAATGCTTCGTTGATGCGCGGCGAATTCCCGACGGACTTGCGAAACTGCAAGCGAAGGCGGCGGAGCACGGCGGCAGATGCCTCGCATCCTGCTATCAACGTATTCAGGCTCGTTACCCATTTCAGTGCGACCGGGGACACGAGTGGATGGCGTGGGGTACGGAAATCTTGAAGGGGCACTGGTGTCCGACATGTCGTACCGAAGACAGGCAGCGGCAGGGCATCGAATTGATGCGATCGATCGCTGCGGACCGGGGCGGCATGTGCGTATCTGGGCACTATGTCGACAACAACACGAGGCTCGAATGGGAGTGTGCGCGCGGTCATCGATGGTGGGCGCGACCCCGGCAGGTTTCGTCAGCGGGCAACTGGTGTGCTCAATGTCAGTATTTGTCGCAGATTACTCGGGAAAAAACGAGGCGAAAGCGTCGTTATGAGGCAGTAAGTCGTCGGAACCTTGATTTGTAGTCGCATTAATGAATTTGATGGGGCTGGAAAGCGATATCGAGCCTCGTTTTGCTATTCCTGCGCCCGATTTGGGTAGGTAATAAAGGCGTTAGCCTATATTTCGGGTTGCAAAATACACGAGGCGGCCTATTTTGCTCAAAAAATGAGCACCGATGCCCATTTTTCGCCCCGCAACGGTCCCATCCAGCGGTTGCCGCGCCACGCAAAGTTTACAAAACCATTTCGAATTGAAAATTCGGCCCATAGCGCCGCCGCATGGTTGCACCCATGCCAAGTCCTATCTGGGGTGAATCGGAGCCCCTGACGGGCCGGAAAATGAGTCAGAGAGCCATTTCCGGTATCAGCGGAGGATTCGGGACCGGCCCGAAGACATGAAAAAGTAAAAATTACCGATTTGTGAGCACTTGATCGAACCCCTTTATCTATTTTGATCGAGTTGTGCTACATTTTCCCCGCCGAAGAGTCGTTCTATGGTGTTGTTGGCCGATTTTGAGCAAAAATCCCTAGTTTTGCCTCTCTGCCTCGCGGTTGCCTGCACGTTTTCCGGCTCGGCCTGGACATCGCGTCTTCAACGGCCCCCGCGATCCCATTCATCGCACCTCGCTTTCCTGAAACGCCCCTGTATCGCCTCGCGTTTCAGTCTTTTCCACCCTTGAGCTTGTTTCCGAACATCAGTTCGGCGCCTTCGTTCGTCTTAATTATTCTGGATACCTAACCATGTACGCGCATCATCATTGCGAACCTCTGTTCCCTCTTGGCTTGATTGTTGCCACACTGGGCGCGCTCGACCTTCTCGACCGCACCGGCACCAACGCCAATGGCCTGCTTCGGCGGCACGGCAGAGGTGATTGGGGTGTCGTCTGCGCGGCCGATGCTCGCTCGAACGATCTCGCGGTCACGCATGGAACGCGTCTGCTGTCTGCATATGAGCTGGGCGATCGTCGCGAACGGCTGTGGGTCATCACGGAAGCCGATCGCCGGGCGACAACCCTCTTGTTGCCTTGCGAATACTGATGCGATGGAGTTTACCGTGCAAAAACTCCATCCGGCTCTTCATTCTGGCCGACGCCTCACGCTTGTCGGCTCGAATACCCCGGCATTCAGTTTTCAAGGGTGTTGGGACGGCGCCTGCGCATTACATGCAACGGCGATGGCGCTTGCCATGCTTGGGCTCTTGTCCGATCCATTGAATGTTCCGTCGCGCCGTCGCGACCCTGAAGCGGAATTCTGGCGTCGCGCGCAGCCGTTTTATCTCTCGGGCATGTCGCTCGAAGAACTGCAAGCGCTGATTCGGGAACTCGGCTCGGGACTGCGCACTACCCGCTTCGAAGGGGCACACGCTGACGTTCTCCGATTCAGCGAGCGAGAAGTATTGCGCGGTCGGCCGGTGATCCTGACGTTTCGGCAATCGCGTCGGGCGACCCTACATGCGGTGTTGGCTGTCGGCATCGAAGGAGGAAGGATCGGCCGGACCTTCGACGGACACACGTTGTTGGTGATCGATTCCGCTGAAGCCGAACCCGTACTCGCGGCCTACAACGCGCGGTTGACACGGACAGAAACCGTCCGCGGCAGGTTGGGCGGGTACGCGCGGTATGTGACTGGACTCGATCAGCGAAAAGTCGTGCTCACCGGCGCAATGTCGATTCGAACCATGAAGCCGCCGTAACGGCAGATGTCACTGGCACAGACGTTCGTTTGCCCACGTGGTACTTGCGATTCGGGATCACGTTCCCTTTCTGCTCGACTTTGTGCTCAACCGTGAAGGACGCTTACCTTGGGGCGCTTCCAGCAGGGCAAGAGCGTCGTCGATTAACCGCTCAACTATTTCTTGTTGCGCCGGCGTTAGGTGCGCGAGTTTTTCGTGAACTCTCGTTGCTCGGTCGTGTGAACTGACGCCAGCCGCACTCAATAAGTCGGCTAGTCGGCACTGCAGGCTCTCGGCAATGCCAGCTAAGCGCTCAAGACTAGGGATCAATGTCCCGCGTTCAATCCGCGAAAGCGACGACTGCTCTATTTGGAGTAGCTCAGACAGCTTCTCCTGCGTCATGTCGAGCGCCCTTCTGCGAGCCGCAATAGCCGCACCGATCGACCGCGCGAGCTGTTCAACGTTGCTCAAGCCTGACCCCTTCCTCGTTTGACGAAGAAGTGTCAGTTGTCACGGCATCGTGAGAGAAGAGCGTTATATGGAATAATATTCGTTATGTGGAATATTTCGGAGCGTGGCGAATGCGACAGGCCTCGGTGCAGGTCACAGGGCCGCCGTCGCTCGAGCAGTCGGACGGGTCCGTCAGATAACAACTGCGCGACTTTAATGCAAACCAGTCTCAACCACCAACGGGGTACCAAAGCCATGAAGCTTGCACATATTTCTGCCATTGCAATCGCACTTGCGGCGTCCGTCACACACGCGCAGACGAGCCAAGCGCCACAGCTTGATGCTGCACGGAAGATCGCGAGCGTGTGTCCTGACTTGACGAATGGGAAATACAACTCGGGGGAGCGGATCATTCGATGCCGCAACAGGGGGCTGACAGAAGAGCAACAAATGACGTTTGTGGGCGGATTGCCGATCTTGGCCCAAGCCTATGCGGCTTCGATGGTCCAAGACATCTACGAAGACAACGTCACCGACCCGATGCGAGGAAAGGCCATCTCCGACTACTACAACGCCTGCCTTCAGCGCGGGACGCCGTGTGCTCGCCCGAAGTGGTAAGCAACCTCATTTGCTGATGTTCCGATACATCGGCAACGTGCTTCGGCGGCAGACCTCTATTTAATTCACAACGGAGCCTGTTATGAGTTCATCTGGAAGCGATACCAATGCCTCGGCTGCAACGCCAGCTGCGAACCCGATCGCTAAACGAAGCAGACTGGGAACAGCGACATGGATCATCGGCGCGCTATTTATCGCGCTCTTGGCGACTGGTGTGTACATGCCACAGCATCCAAGCCACCCAGCTCTCAAGTTTCTCTTTCTCTGGTTCGGTGGTGCGTGGCTTGGCTATATCGGCGTCAGGCTGGGTGACGGCGTGCGGAAAATCTTCAGGCCCGACATCCTCGTGACGAGCGGCGGAATCTCCGATGCGATCTGGACGAGGATGTGCTGGGCGATCGGTCCACAATGCGTAGGACTGTTCTTGGGCGCGGTCACGGGTACCAGCATCTTGGCTGGTTGGATTAGCTGAACTTTGCGCACGAGTCTACTGGAGACTCACACGTGCCGAAGGCAGTGAAGCTGCAACACAGCTTCACTGCCTTCGGCACTTCATCACGCGCGGAGTTCGGCAGTACGGTGCGACTGCGACGGTCAAGGCTGGCAAGCTGATCGTGCACCGTGCACCGTGCGGCGGTGGCAGAGCATTCGACGCTTGGTTACTGCTGCATCCTTGGTGTGACGGTTGCAGGTGCTGCGGTGGGTTGCGTGCTCATGTGAGCGGGAAAAGTTGCCTCAGCTGCCCGAGTTTACCAGCGGCCCGCACGGGGTCGGTCGAAGCGCGCCATCGGCGAGTCATCGGCGGCGGCGATGGCGAGAGGCAGCTACCGGCCAAAAGCAGAACTTTTCGGTGATCATGCGAATGGCCGCGTTCTGCGTCACAACGGCTGCTTATCCGCTCGCCGCGGAGGGCGGGACCCGCGCCGCTGACGCGAACGCCATCACCTAACCCAATGCCCTTATGTTCTAACTGCCATTACTGGGCGCGCGTTCAGTTCCGCGAATGTGCATTCGCTCGCCAAGAAGCGGCCAGATAACGTCTGCCTCTCTACTGTCTGGATATAGTCGTCGCCGACGGCCATAGGAATATACGTAGGATTGGGCGCAATTTCGTCAGGCCAGCCGCCAGTTACGGCCCCGAGGAGGTCTGGCCGATTCCATACGGCTGACAACGTGGACCATAGGGTAACGTCGATCACCTCGCCGGATGGTAACGTCCACCACGCGTGCAAGTTGATGCCGGACCGTCCTACGAAGTCCGATGCCCGCAACCCTTGCCGATACCAAGTCCGAAGATCGGCCCAACTTGGATCGAAAAAGGGTCTGCTTGAGCTCAAGACTTGTCCAAAGGTAAGCAGGATTGGCTCGCCAAATACTTCCTCCGCGTGAGGTCGGAGGGCATGACTCCACTTCACGCACTGCCCGACAGCGCCGGCGAATGAATCAATGCCCAAATTTGAGATTCTCGCATGCAAGCACTCGCCTAGCTTAGCTGTGAATAACTCGGTTTTAGTTACAGGAAGCCGCGTGAATGAAGCGCCGAGACCTTCGGTGAAGTCATACGCGGCACGCAATCTCGCAATGTATGTATCGGTCATAGTTTTTTCACTGGTGACGGCGTGATCTCTGCAATATCGGCAAGCGCAGCCCCGATCTTAAATCGGCACCTTCGATGCCCGGGGTTGTCAGCCAAATCGGCCAGACAGAAACTGCTCGAGCTAGGGGCGCAAGTGACGGACGCCTCAATTATCTTGGTCTCATATCGGCGGGGAAGGAGGTAGTCACCGACCTTATGCGGGTGTCCCAAACGGATCGATAGCGGCCTGTCCTCAGATGCACAAGCGTAGGTCTTGGCGTAGGTTTGCACAGGAAGCCCTGTCAGGAAAGATGCAGGTGCTGCTGCATCATCGGTTACTGATGGGGGCGCTTGCGGTGCCCCGGTCTTGGCATGCCTCTTCCTCGACGTCGTCCAGCCAGTTAGCCCATGCTTGCATCATCTCCCGGCGCTCCGGCAAATACTTGGCATGGTTGTATGTCGAGCGAGTCCTGTCCTTGTCTTTGTGCGATAACTGCATTTCGACCACTTCGTCCTTCCACCCCATTTCATGGAGGTTGGTCGACGCAGTTGCTCGAAAGTCATGACCCGTTATCGGTTCCGGATTATCCGGAACCATGTAGTTGATAGCCCGATTGATCGTTGCGCGACTCATGTGCGGACGTTCTCGATTGCTATGCAGAATAGGCAGGATATACCCGCGATTTCCATACATCTCCTGCAGCTCGCGCAGAAGTCCAAGCGCTTGCTGGGGAAGGGGAACGATGTGGAGGCGCCGTGATTTTATTTTTTCCGGGGGTACT
The DNA here is from genome assembly GCF_002223345.1 of Burkholderia sp. AU16741. NCBI lineage: Bacteria > Pseudomonadati > Pseudomonadota > Betaproteobacteria > Burkholderiales > Burkholderiaceae > Burkholderia > Burkholderia sp. AU16741. The sequence goes on along the minus strand of NZ_NKEZ01000003.1, from coordinate 1,528,128 downwards.
TTCCATTCAGCGGTTCCCAGGTCGATTTCGTCCCATCGAGCCCGGCAAAGTTCGATTGTTCGCGGAAACAGCATCATCAGCAATCGAATCGCAATCGCGGTTCGTCTGCTCTTGTAGGCCGGAAGCTGTCGGAAGAGCCGCTTTAGTTCTTCGCGGCTCAACGGCCGGGCATTCTCAGTCGGTGGCTTCAGGACCGAGCCACGCAGCACTGATGCGGGGTCCGTATCTGCCCGAAGTGTGATCACCGCGTATTGGAACACGTTCGATACGTACTGACGGAGCTTAATTGCTACGGAAGGCGAGCCCCGCTCTTCGACTCGGCGCATCAAAGCAAGGACATCGTGGGCGGTAATGGAGCGCATGGGGCGGTTTCCGATGAACGGGTACGCATCGGTTTCTAGCATGCGCAGAATCTCGCCAAAATGTCGTTCGGTCCATGTCTTCCGCTTCTTCTCCAGCCACTCGTCGCTGACGGCTCGAAATGTTGTTTTGCCTTCGTTGATACGCGCCGACAGCACTTCCTGTCGCGCGTGCGACGGATGCAGTCCCTTCTTTACGAGTTCGCGGGCATCGTCACGCGCTGCGCGAGCGGCCTGGAGGCTGACCGTTGGGTATTCACCGATCGCGAAGAGATTCTCCTTCCCAGCAATTCGGTACTTATATCGCCAGAGCTTGGAGCCGGACGGCTTCACCAACAGATACAGTCCATTGCCGTCGGTAAGTTTGGTAGGCTTGTTGCCTGCTTTCGCTTGTCGGATTTTGACGTCGGTAAGTGGCATAGTGAAAAAGGGGGTATCGACTCTGGATTATCGAAATGATACCCCCTTTTATACCCCCTTTTTTCTCGGGTGGACACGATTTCCGACGAACGTAAGCGAACAGTGGGAGGGCGCAAAGCGACCGACTGACAAGGGTTTTCGGAAAATTCGCGAACCAACACGAACAGGAGCGAACGAAGTGATTAGACATATCGTCATGTGGAAGTTGAAGGAATCGGCGGAAGGCGCCACGCGCGCGCAGAACGCGCTGAAGCTGAAGGAAAAGCTCGAAGGCTGCCGCGACCTCGTGCCGGGCACGTTACAGATCGACGTCGGCCTGGCGACCCCTGGCCTCGACGCGACCGCCGACATCGTGCTCGTCTCCGATTTCACCGACAAGGCAGCGCTCGACGCGTACCAGGTGCATCCGGTTCACCAGGAAGTGAAGAAATTCGTCGTCGCGGTGGCCGAATCGCGCGAGTGTGTCGACTACATCGTCGACGTCGCACGATGAGCGACGCGGCAACCCCGGCGGAAGGCCCGTCGATCGAAAGCCCGTTCGTCGATCTGCTCGGCGTGCAGCTTGTGTCCGCGAAGGATGGTGCGAGCGAGATCGTGCTGTCGCTCGAGGAGCGCCACATGAACACGTGGAGCATCGCGCACGGCGGCGTGACGATGACGCTCGCCGATATCGCGCTCGCGATGGCGGCGCGCAGCCTGACCGACGATGGCATCGGCGTCGTCACGGTCGAGATGAAGGTGAACTTCATGCAGCCGGGCCGCGGCGAGCTGCGCGCTTACGGGCGCGTGATGCACCGCTCGACGACGATGGCCTACTGCGAAGGCGAAGTGCGCGACAGCGACGGCAATTTCGTCGCGAAGGCGCTCGGTACGTTCAAATACATGCGGCGGCTCGCGGTCGGCCGCGACATCAAGCGGCAACGCTCGCGCACGGCGCCGGACGCCCACCCCGGCCCGAGCGACGCGTAAGCATCCGCCCCGCACGGCCCTGTCTCTTCGATGCGGCAGGGCCGTTTCGTTTTGGCGGCGCGGAATGCCGGCACACGGCGCTGCGCGCACGCCGGCCCGGCCTCCGCGTGGCATCATGTCACGCTTGTCCGTTCACGGCGCCACGCCGGCGCCGTCCACACCGATGCCGCTGAATCCGAAGATCGCCCAGGTGCTCGACATGATCGAGCGCGCGAAACGCCCGTCGTATCACCATCAGACGCCGCAGCAGGCGCGCGCCGCGTACGAGAAAAGCGCGCCGATCCTCGACGTCGCGCCGGCCCCGATGCATTCGGTGGAGGAGTGCGTGGTGCCGACGCGCGACGGCCGCACGATCGGCGCGCGGCTGTATCTGCCGGTCGCGCCGAGCCTGGCGGAGCCGCTGCCCGCGCTCGTGTACTACCACGGCGGCGGCTTCACGGTCGGCAGCGTCGACACGCACGATGCGCTGTGTCGGATGTTCGCGCACGATGCGCAATGCGCGGTGCTGTCGGTCGGCTACCGGCTCGCGCCCGAACACAAATTTCCGACCGCGGTGAACGACGCGGACGACGCGCTGCAGTGGCTGCATCGCGAGGCCGCCGCGTTCGGCATCGACGCCGCGCGGCTGGCGGTTGGCGGCGACAGCGCGGGCGGGACGCTCGCGACGGTCTGCGCGGTGCTCGCGCGCGACGCGGGCATTCGTCTTGCGCTGCAGCTGCTGATCTATCCGGGTGTGACGCGGAACCAGGACACCGAATCGCACGCGCGGCTCGCCAGCGGCCACCTGCTGACGCAGGAGACGATCCAGTGGTTTTTCACGCAATACGTGCGCGATCGGGCGGATCGCGACGACTGGCGTTTCGCGCCGCTCGACGGCACGCGCGATGCGCCGTCGTTCGCGGGCGTCGCACCGGCGTGGATCGCGACGGCCGAATACGATCCGCTGAGCGACGAGGGCGCCGCCTACGCGGACAAGTTGCGCGCGGCCGGCAACGCGGTCACGCTGGTCTGCTATCCGGGGATGATCCACGAATTCTTCAAGATGGGCGGCTACGTGCCGGAGGTGCGGACCGCGCATGCCGATGCGGTCGCGGTGCTGAAGGCTGCATTCGACGAGGTTTGACGGCGAGCGCCGGAAGGCGCGCGCGCCGCGGGAGGGCTGCGATGACGAACGGCGTGGGTGGGGTGGAAACGGGCGACTGGACGGTGCTGGGCGGCGACGCCGCACGCATCCGCGATGCGGTGTTCGTGCGCGAGCAGCAGATTCCGCCGGAATGGGAGCTCGACGACGACGATCCGCTGTCGCTGCATGCGGTCGCGTACCGGACCGACGCGGCGACCGGGCTGCGCCGCGCGGTCGCGACAGGGCGGCTGCTGCCGACCGGCACGATCGGCCGCGTCGCGGTGCTGGCCGACATGCGCGGGCAGGGCGTCGGGTCGGCCGTGCTGAATGCGCTGCTGGACGCCGCGCGGCGCCGCGGCGAAGCCGTCGTGCGGCTGTACGCGCAGGATTCGGCGGTGTCGTTCTATCTGCGGCACGGCTTCGCGGCGGTCGGCGAACCGTTCGTCGAAGCCGGCGTGCCGCACGTCGAGATGGCGCGCGCGCCGTAGCGCGCCGCGTGTGCGCTCAGCGCGGCCGCGCCGCGTCGATATCGAACGTAAACGCGCGTTCGAATGCGCCGGGGCGGACGGTGCGGTGCGAGCCGTCGTCGTCGCTGCGCTCCTTGACCTCGACCGTCAGCCGCACGCCTTCCTTCATCGTGACGCGCAGCGCGGTCGTGCCGCGCGTGCCGTATTCGGGCGTCTCGATGAACGCGGCCGACAGCGCGCGCTCGCGCTCGATCGGAATGCCCGTGTGCGGCAGCGCGTCGTCGTCCGCGACGTGCGGGTCGCGCATCAGCGCGATCAGCTCGTCGAGCGACGGGGTCGGGTTGTCGGTGAGCAGCGTGCCGAGCTCCGCGCGCTTGCGCACCACTTTGGGCCAGGGCGTATCGAGCCGTGCATTCGACAGCGCATGCACGCCCGGCGCGATCGCGACGGGCGCGGCGACACGGCTTTCGCCTTCGGGCGCGCGATTGCAGAACCACGCGAGCTCGCGCCGGCGCCAGTCGCCGACGAGCAGGTTGAAGCCGTTGTACACGGCCGCATGCTCGGCAAGCTGCGCGAGATAGTCGAGCGGCGCGACGGACGTGCCGCCGAGAAAGTCGGAGACCAGCTTGCCGCGGGTCGGCGCGCCCGCGCGGATGTCGAACGGCGCGCGGTAGTTGGTCAGCGCGGCGAAGCGGCCGTCGCGCGAGACGCCGAGCCACGTGCCGCCCGCTTCGAGATCGCGGCCGGCCAGTACGCCCGGCACGTCCTCCCACCACGAGAGCGGCGCGCTGGTCCGGCGAAAGAACTCGTCGCGATTGGCGGCGAGGGTAAAGACGGGACCGGCGGCGGCATCGGGCTGCCAGTCGAAGGCAATCAGACACATCGGGCGAATCTCTCGCAGGAAACGTCGTGCGCCGGCTGCGACTCGCGAGCCGGCGCGCGAACGGGTTGTCAGTGCATCACGCTTCGGTCGGCCACGCGTACGGCAGCGCGTCGAACGAGAGCGCCGGGCCGTCGGCCGAACCGAGGTGCACCGTGCCGCTGTCGAGCGCGGCGAGCTTGATCTCGACGAGCGCGTCGACGCCGCCCGCCGGCGCGGCCGCCGCGTTGACGATCATCCCGCACGGCTGGCCCGGGTCGTCGCTGTGGAACAGCTCGACGCCGGCATGCACGGTATCGGTCTCGCCGGCGACGTGCGCGAGCGCGGTGCGGCGCTTGATCGTGCCGCGGTACTGGCTGCGCGCCACCACTTCCTGGCCCGGGTAGCACCCTTTTCTGAAGTTAACGGCACCGATCACGTCGAAGTTGACCATTTGCGGCACGAACTGTTCGACGGCCGGCTGCGTGATGCGCGGCTCGCCCGCGCGAACGTCGAGCCAGTCCCACACGGCGGGCGACACGACGGGCAGCGTGCCGGCCAGCGCGGCGAGGCGCGCGTCGACCTCGGCGCGCGAGCCGATCCACAGATACCGCTTGCGGCCGGCCGCATCGGGCACGCGGATCAGCGCGCCGGCCGGGCCGTCGACCTTCACGTGCACGCCGTCGGGCAGCGCATCGAAGATGCCCGACAGCGCGTCGCGTACGTCGCCCGCGAAGCCGGCCACCGCGAGCGCGTCGTTCGCGTCGGTCAGCTTCGCCTTCGCGCGCAGCACGAACATCGACAGCCGCTTCTGCACGGCCGGCTGCACGTCCTTCGAGACGAGCAGGCGCACGTCGTGGCCGGCGCGCCACGTGAGGAACGACGCGAGCAGGCGGCCTTTCGGCGAGCAGTACCCGGACAGCCGAGCGCTACCGGCATCGAGATGCTCGATGTCGTTGGTGAGCTGGCTGTGCAGGAACGTCGCGGCGTCGTCGCCGGCCACGTCGATCACGCCGAACTGCGGCAGCGGCATGCAGGCGCCCGGCGCATCGAAATCGGCGGCGGACGGGCGGGGGAAAACGGGGAGCGAGGCAGATGCGGCCTGGGCAGCCGGTGAAGCGAACGGTGTGCTCATGGAATGAGGGAACAGTCAACCCTGACTTTGACGGAGGCGAGCAAGTATTATATGGGTCTTACCTGAGTCACGTTTCCATGTCCCTACTGAAGAAATGCGCCGCGACGATGGTGGCGCTGGCCGTCGTTGTGGCCGCTGCCGGCGCGGGCGGCGGGTATTACTGGGCAACCCGGCCGCTGTTGCTGGGCGCGGCATCGATCGACGTCACGATCAAGCCGCGCAGCAGCGTGAAGAGCGTCGCGCTGCAGCTCAAGCGCGGCGGCGTGCCGGTCGAGCCGTTCGCGTTCGTCGCGATGACGCGCGTGCTCGGGCTGTCGAGCCGCCTCAAATCGGGCAACTACGAATTCAAGACCGGCATCACGCCTTACGACGTGCTGCAGAAGATCGCGCGCGGCGACGTGAACGAGTATGTCGCGACGGTCATCGAGGGTTGGACCTTCAAGCGGATGCGCGCGGAGCTCGATGCGAACCCCGATCTGGTGCACACGACGGCCGGCATGAGCGACGCCGAGCTGCTGCGCGCGATCGACGCATCGGACAGCGCGGTGCGGCGCGGCAGCGGCGAGGGGCTGTTCTTCCCCGATACCTACCTGTTCGACAAGGGCACGAGCGACCTGAACATCTACCGGCGCGCGTACCGCCTGATGCAGACGCGCATCGACGAGGCCTGGGCCGCGCGCACGCCGGGGCTGCCGTACAAGACGCCTTACGAAATGCTGACGATTGCGTCGATCGTCGAGAAGGAAACGGGACACGCGGCCGACCGCGCGTTCGTCGCGGCCGTGTTCGCGAACCGGCTGCGCATCGGCATGCCGCTGCAGACCGATCCGTCGGTGATCTACGGGCTCGGCGACGCGTACGACGGCCGGCTGCGCAAGCGCGACCTGCAGACCGACACTCCCTACAATACCTACACCCGACGCGGGCTGCCGCCCACGCCGATCGCGTTGCCGGGTGTCGCCGCGCTGCAGGCGGCGATCAATCCGGCGCCGACGAGCGCGCTCTATTTCGTCGCGAAGGGCGACGGCACGAGCGTGTTCTCGGACACGCTCGGCGATCACAACAAGGCCGTGGACAAGTACATACGAGGTCAATAAATGGCGAGCGGTAAATTCATCACGTTCGAAGGTATCGACGGGGCGGGGAAGACCACCCACCTGCAATGGTTCTGCGAACGCCTCCGGGGCCGGCTGGCCGCGGCCGGCCGGCAGGTCGTCCTGACGCGCGAGCCGGGCGGCACGCAGCTCGGCGAGAAACTGCGCGACATCCTGCTGAACCAGCCGATGAATCTCGAGACGGAAGCGCTGCTGATGTTCGCCGCGCGTCGCGAGCACCTCGCGCTCGTGATCGAGCCGGCGCTCGCGCGCGGCGACTGGGTCGTGTCGGATCGCTTCACCGACGCGACGTTCGCATACCAGGGCGGCGGCCGCGGGCTGCCGCGCGACAAGCTCGAGACGCTCGAGCGCTGGGTGCAAGGCGGTTTCCAGCCCGACCTCACGGTGCTGTTCGACGTCGCGCCGCAAGTCGCGAGCGAGCGTCGCGGCGCCGCGCGCATGCCCGACAAGTTCGAAAGCGAATCCGACGCGTTCTTCTCGCGCACGCGCACCGAATACCTGCGTCGGGCGGAAGAGGCGCCGCACCGCTTCGCGATCGTCGACGCGACGCAACCGATTCCGGAGATCCGCCGGCAGCTCGAACGCGTGCTCGCCGCGCTGTAACCCGCAAGGAACGCACCCCATGATTTATCCGTGGCAAACCGACGACTGGAACCGCCTGCAGCAACTGCGTGCGCAATGGCCGCATGCGCTGCTGCTGCACGGTCAGGCCGGGATCGGCAAGCTGCAGTTCGCGCAGCATCTCGCGCAGGGTTTCCTGTGCGAATCGCCGCAGCCGAACGGCGAGCCGTGCGGCGCCTGCGCGGCGTGCAACTGGTTCTCGCAGGGCAACCATCCGGACTACCGGATCGTGCTGCCCGAGGCGCTGGCGGGCGAGGCGCCGGGCGCCGCCGACGACGCGAAGCCGGCCGACGCGGACGAAGGCGGCAAGAAGACGCGTGCGCCGAGCAAGGAAATCAAGATCGAGCAGGTGCGCGCGCTGCTCGACTTCTGCGGGGTCGGCTCACACCGCGGCGGCGCGCGCGTCGTCGTGCTGTATCCGGCCGAGGCGCTCAATGTCGCCGCGTCGAACGCGCTGCTGAAGACGCTGGAGGAGCCGCCGCCGGGCGTCGTGTTCCTGCTCGTGTCGGCGCGCATCGACCGCCTGCTGCCGACCATCATCAGCCGCTGCCGGCAGTGGCCGATGACCGTGCCGGCGCCGGAGGCTGCCTCTGCGTGGCTCGCGGCGCAGGGCGTGGACCATGCCAGCGCGCTGCTCGCCGAGGCCGGCGGCGCGCCGCTCGCCGCGCTGGCGCTCGCGAGCGACGAGAACCGCCCGCTGCGCGACTACACGCTGGGGCAGCTGGCCGCCGGCGCGGGCTGCGATCCTTTCGCCTGCGGCGAGGCGCTGCAGAAGCTGCCGGTGCCGCTGGTGCTCGGCTGGCTGCAGCGCTGGCTGTACGATCTGCTCGCGCAGCGGATGGCCGGCGCGCCGCGCTACTTCCCCACGCATGCGGCAGCCCTGGCGCGCTGCGCGGAAGCGGTCGACGCGAATGCATTCGCGCGCTTCATGAAGGCCGTGACGCGGCAGCGGACGGTCGAGAACCATCCGCTCAACGCGCGGCTCGTATTCGAGGAATTGTTTCTCGGATATCGGGAAATATTCGGTTGATCCGGTATTGTTTCCGATGAGTTGCGAAACGATGAACGGATCACGCGGCGGCCGGGCCGCGCACGTCGCCCGGTGCCGCATGCCGGCGGGCGCATGAGCGCCCGTCTTACGTATTCAGGAAACACGATGTTCGTCGACTCTCACTGCCACATCAATTTCAAGGGCCTGGCCGACCGCCTGCCGGCCGTTCTCGCGAACATGCGCGAGCACGAGGTCACGCACGCGCTGTGCGTGTCGGTCGATTTCGAGACGCTGCCCGACGTGCTCGCGATCGCCGAAGCGCACGACAACGTGTACGCGTCGGTCGGCGTGCATCCCGATCACGAGGACGCGCGCGAGCCGACGCTCGCGGAGCTGGTCGAGCTGGCCGCGCACCCGAAGGTCGTCGCGATCGGCGAAACCGGCCTCGACTACTACCGTCTCGAAGGCCGCTCGATCGCCGACATGGAATGGCAGCGCGACCGCTTTCGCACGCACATCCGCGCGGCGACCGCGACGATGAAGCCGCTGATCGTCCACACGCGTTCGTCGTCGGAAGACACGCTGCGGATCATGGCCGAGGAGCGCGCGGACGTGCCGGGCGGCGTGATGCACTGCTTCACCGAGCCGTGGCCGGTCGCGGAGCAGGCGCTCGCGCAGAACTTCCATATCTCGCTGTCGGGCATCGTCACGTTCAAGAACGCGACCGACGTGCAGGACGTCGCGCGGCGCGTGCCGCTCGACCGGTTGCTGATCGAGACCGACTCGCCGTACCTCGCGCCGGTGCCGTATCGCGGCAAGCCGAATGAACCTGCGTACGTCAGCCATGTCGGACGCTTTATCGCATCCGAGCGCGGTGTCGCCGTCGAGGCGCTCGCCGATGCGACGACGCAGAACTTTTTCCGGCTGTTCAAGATCGCCCGCTAACGACGTGCGCGCAGCCGACAACCCAGGGAAGGAGCCCACAACAATGACGAAGCCGACCAACCATCTGTCCAAACGCGTACTCGTTGCCGCCGCATTCGTCGCGAGCGGCCTGTTCGCCGCCGCCGGCGCGCATGCCGAGTCGCTCGACGCGGTCGTCAAGGCCGTCAAGTTCGACGACATCGCCGATATCGGCAAGCAGCTCAAGAGCGGCAAGCTCGATCCGAACACGGTCGCGCCGAACGGCGACCCGATCCTCGTGATCGCCGCGCGCGAGAAGTCCGACAAGGTCGCGGCGGCGATCGCCACGACGCCGAACGTCGATCTCGAGAAGGAAGACAAGGCCGGCGAGAACGCGCTGATGCTCGCGTCGCTGAACGGCGACCTCAACCTCGTCAAGCTGCTGATCGACAAGGGCGCGGAAGTGAGCAAGAAGGGCTGGGCGCCGCTGCACTACGCGGCGACCAACGGCCAGGACGCGGTCGTCAAGGTGCTGCTCGACCACGACGCGTACATCGACACCGCGTCGCCGAACGGCACGACGCCGCTGATGATGGCCGCGCGCGGCAACCATGCGTCGACGGTCACACTGCTGCTCGACCAGGGCGCCGATCCGCAGGTGAAGAACCAGCTCGGCATCACCGCGCTCGAGTTCGCGAAGCACTACAACGCGCCGGACGCGATCGAGATCCTGAGCAAGCGGACGACGCGTATCGGTGCGGCGACGCCGGCAGATGCTCAAAAGAGTGCAAAATAACGGTTTTTGGTGCGGCGGCGCGTGTCCGCCCGGCCGGCTTCCGGCCGGAGCAGCGCGTCCGGCGCCGCACCGGCCAAGGCAGCAGGCGGTCTCCGGCCGCATTGACATAAGAAGGAACACCATGTTGCGCGCAATGTTTTGTGCCGCGGCGTTTGCCGTGCCGTTGTCGGCGGCGGCTTTCACGGGCGCGGATCTCGACCGGCTGTGCGCGAAGACGGACGTCAAGTCGCGGGCGTCGTGCGCGGCCTATATCGAAGGCGCCGCCGACGGCGTCTACAACACGATCGATGCGATCGGCGGCACCACGGGGCCGCGCGTCGGCCAGTACTTCTGCCTGCCGCCCGACATCCGGGCGCAACAGATGACGGACGCGGTGCGCAAGTACATCGCGGAAAATCCGAAGCTGGCCGACTACAACGCGAGCACCGCGGTGTCGCTCGGTCTCGGCAAGGCGTTTCCCTGCAGGAGCGGCAACTGATCTGACGCCGTGTCCGGGCGCGTGCGTGGCCCGGACGTCGCCGACGCATCCAGGACGAAGCCTGTGCGCTTCATCACTCGAGGGCGCCGATGATTTCAATCGAGGAACTGCAGCGCATCGCCGATGCGCCGTTGCATTCGTGGCTCGGCACGCTGGGCGTGTCGGTCATCGTCATACTGGTCGTCACGGTCGTGCACCGCCTCGGCGCACGCATCGTCAAGCGCATCGCGCAGCCGTATCCGCTGATGAGCGCGATCCTGCGCTACATCGACAAACCGTCGCTCGTCGTGCTGGCGCTGCTGGCGCTCGAGTTCCTGTGGGTCCAGGCGGACGACGGCATGTCGTTCGTGCGCGGCATGCGCACCGCTGCCGCGGTCGGCTCGATCGTGTCGCTCACGTGGCTGCTGGTGCGGCTCGCGGCCGGCGTCGGCGACGCGATCATCCAGGCCCATCCGATCGATACGGCCGACAACCTCCAGGCGCGGCGCGTTCATACGCAGGCCAAGGTGCTCGTGCGGACCGTGATGGTGCTGATCGTGATCATCGGCACGGGCGCCGCGCTGATGACGTTTCCGAACGTGCGCCAGATCGGCGCGAGCCTGCTGGCATCGGCCGGCGTGGCCGGGCTGGTCGCCGGTATCGCCGCGCGGCCGGTGCTCGGCAACCTGATCGCCGGGTTGCAGATCGCGCTCACGCAGCCGATCCGGCTCGACGACGTGGTCGTGATCCAGGGCGAGTGGGGGCGCATCGAGGAAATCACCGGTTCGTTCGTGTCGGTGCGGCTGTGGGACCAAAGGCGCCTCGTCGTGCCGCTGCAGTGGATCATCGAGAACCCGTTCACGAACTGGACGCGCAGCAGCGCGGAAATCATCGGCACCGTCTATCTGTCGGTCGACTACCGCACGCCGCTCGCGCCGCTGCGCGAGGAACTCGCGCGGCTCGTCCAGGCCGCGCCCGAGTGGGACGGCCGCGTGCAGGTGCTGCAGGTGACCGACGCGACGGAGCGCACGATGCAGTTGCGCGCGCTCGTGAGCGCGGCCGATTCGTCGTCGTGCTGGGATCTGCGCTGCCGCGTGCGCGAAGGGCTGATCGCCTATCTGCAGAGCCGCTATCCGCAATGCCTGCCGCGCAGCCGGATGGAACTGTACCCGCACGAATCCGCGCCGGACGCGCCGAATCCCGAACGGTCGCATGTGCGCTCGCCCGCCGCCAGCACGGCGGCCAACACCGCAGCCGATCCGCAGGCTGTCGACGGCCGCTGAATACGCCCGGCCTGCTCATTGCCCATTTCCCATGACCGCGCTGAAGACGCTCGCCATCGCCAATTACCGCTCGCTGCGCGAGCTGATCGTGCCGCTCGCGGCGCTCAACGTCGTCACGGGGCCGAACGGTAGCGGCAAGTCGAGCGTGTACCGCGCGCTGCGTCTGCTCGCCGATACCGCGCAGGGCCGCGTGATCCCGTCGCTCGCGCGCGAAGGCGGCTTGCCGTCGACGTTGTGGGCCGGCCCCGAGCGCTTCTCGCGCGCGATGCTGGCCGGCGAGGTGTCGGTGACGGGCACCGTGCGCAATGGCCCGGTGAGCTTGAGGCTCGGCTTCGCGTGCGACGATTTCGGCTATTCGATCGATCTGGGCCTGCCGGTGCCGAGCCATTCGCAGTTCGCGCTCGATCCGGTGGTCAAGCGCGAATGCATCTGGGGCGGCGCGGTGCCGCGCCCGTCCACGCTGCTGGTCGACCGGCAGGGCGCGCAGATCCGGGCGCGCACCGCATCGGGAGACTGGCAGACGATTCCGCAGCCGGTCGCGAGCTTCGACAGCATGATGACCGAGTTCGCCGACCCGACCGGCGCGCCCGAGATGATCGCAGTGCGCGAACGGATCCGCTCGTGGCGCTTCTACGACCATTTCCGGACCGATGCGCAGGCGCCGGCGCGCCAGTCGCACATCGGCACCCATACGCCGGTGCTCGCGGACGACGGGGCCGATCTGGCCGCCGCGCTGCAGACGATTCGCGAAATCGGCGACGCGGCGGCGCTCGACACGGCGATCGACGACGCGTTTCCCGGCGCGTCGGTCGAGATCGACAATCCGGGCGGCCGCGGCCGCTTCGACGTGCTGATGCGCCAGCCGGGGCTGCTGCGGCCGCTGGCGGCGGCCGAGCTGTCCGACGGCACGCTGCGCTACCTGCTGCTCGCGGCCGCGCTGCTGACGCCGCGGCCGCCCGCGTTGATGGTGCTGAACGAGCCGGAGACGAGCCTGCATCCCGATCTGCTGCCGGCGCTCGGCCGCCTGATCGCGCGGGCGGCCCGGCACTCGCAGGTGCTGGTCGTGTCGCACGCGGCGCGGCTCATCGCGACGCTCGAGCGCGAGGCCGGCTGCGAATCGCTGGTGCTCGACAAGCGGCTCGGCGCGACCACGCTCGTCGATGCCGATTCACGCGACCTGCCGGCATGGAAGTGGCCGTCGCGTTGACGGCCCGATCGTGTGCCTGGAGGCGAGATCGGCAGCCGGCGGCGCCGGATCGGCCCGGCCGGGGCCTGATGCGAGGTAGGTCCCGGGCCCGGGCGGCCGAATGTATCCGGTCTGTAACAACCCCCAAAAAATGCAAGACCTGCGGTTCCGCTCCTCGGGATCGCCAATAATAATGAGATATCAGGCCGGTGCCATGCCGGCCCGCGCTGAATGGACGCAGGGCGGGATCGCATGAGCGAGTGCTCCGCCGGCCGTGCCGCAACGGACAGGACACAGGAGACGTCGACCATGAGAATTGCCCAGATCGCCCCGCTGACCGAATCCGTGCCGCCGAAGCTGTACGGCGGCACGGAGCGCGTCGTGTCCTACATCACCGAGGCGCTCGTCGAGCTCGGCCACGATGTGACGCTGTTCGCGAGCGGGGATTCGACGACGCGGGCGAAACTCGAGCCCGTGTGGCCGCGCGCGCTGCGGCTCGATTCGTCGATCCGCGACCGCGTCGCGCCGCACATGCTGCTGATGGAGACGGTCGCGCGCCGCGCGAAGGATTTCGACGTACTCCATTTCCACATGGACTACTACTCGTTCTCGGTCTTCAACCGGCAGGAAACGCCTTACGTGACGACGCTGCACGGCCGGCTCGACCTGCCCGAGCAGCAACCGGTGTTCGACACGTTCAACACGGCGCCGGTGATCTCGATTTCGAATTCGCAGCGCCAGCCGTTGCCGCAGGCGAAATGGCTGACGACCGTCTATCACGGGCTGCCCGATACGCTGTACATGCCGCAGCCCGTCGAGCCGCGCTATCTCGCGTTCCTGGGCCGCATCTCGCCGGAAAAACGCGTCGACACCGCGATCCGCATTGCCCGCCAGTGCGGGCTGCCGATCCGGATCGCCGCGAAGATCGACACGGCCGACCAGGAATACTTCGACCGCGAGATCAAGCCGCTCTTCGCGTTGCCGCACGTCGAATACATCGGCGAGATCGCCGATCACGAGAAGGCCGAATTCCTGTCGGGCGCGCATGCGCTGCTGTTTCCGATCGACTGGCCGGAGCCGTTCGGCCTGGTGATGATCGAGGCGATGTCGTGCGGCACGCCGGTGATCGCATTCAACCGCGGCGCGGTGCCCGAAGTGGTGGACGAGGGCGTATCGGGTTTCATCGTCGAGGATGAAATCAGCGCGGTGGCCGCCGTGAACCGGCTGCACCTGCTGCCGCGTGCGCGCGTGCGGCAGCGCTTCGAGGAGCGCTTCACGTCGCGCCGGATGGCGCAAGAGTACGTCGACGTGTACCAGTCGGTGATCCGCGCGCAGAAGCGCTCGCGCTTCAAGGTGATCGACTCGACGACCTGATCCACCAGACCGATCCGGCGCGCGGCGCAGGCGGATAAAAAAACGGCGATGCCCGCAAGGACATCGCCGTTTGCGCATGCCCCGCGCGCCATGCGCGCGGGCGTGCGTCGACGTCAGATCTTGAGCTTCGTGACCTTCGTGCCGTTGATCGACACGTCGCCCATCAGGCCCGCGTTGGTCAGCACGACGACCTGGATCGGCGCCGTGGCCGTGTTGGAGTCGACCGCACCGTTCGCGCCCATCTTCACGAGTGCGACCGATGCGCCGGCGCCGGCTGCCCAGCCGTCCGAGTTGCGGAATTCGTCGAGCGCCTGCTGCGTCATGAACAGGAACACGACCGCCTTCGATTGCGCGCCGGCCTGCAGGCCGACCGACAGCGACGACGTGTTGTAGTAGCCGACGGTGCTGCCGCCCACGCGCAGCGCGCCGTTGCCGGACTGGGCGCCGACGATGAAGCCGGCCTGCAGCACTTCGGGGAAGACCAGCACGCCGCGCGATTTCGCGACGAGCTCGCGCGAACCCTTGACGGTGGAGTACATGCGCGACAGCGTGGCGTCGACGCTCGCGTCGATCGACTGACGCTTCGACGCGTTGGTCGCGGCGTTGTCCGGCTTGTCCGGGGTGGTGGTGCAACCGGTGAGCGCGAGGCTACCGACGATCAGCGCGGCGGCGGCTTTGAGCACAAGAGTCCGTTTTTGCATCGTTGTTCTCCATCGGATGATGTTCGGAGTGAGTCTCGCTCAAGGAGCGGATCACGTCGGCAGTTATATCACAGCGGATTGGCGCCTTTTTTCGTTGCCGTGTGAAAAAGCGTCAAATCGCGCGGCGGTGTCGCGGCGCGCCAACGACGCATCGACGCCGACGCGCAAGGCGCGCCCGGCGCGTGACCGGCTGGCGGCGAACGCGAAGGTCGAACGCGAAGGTCGAACAAAGGGCGGCGGCGCGCGCCGGTGTCAGTGCGTGACGGGCGGAACGGGCGGCTTGATCGGCGGGCGGCGCAGCGCGCGGCGGATCAGCGCGATCACGACGCCGCACGCGAACAGGAACGCGGCCGGGACGACCCAGTAGCCGACGAACGCATGCCACAGGTAACCGGCGAGCGTGTTGCGGCGCACCACGTATTCGTCGCGGGCCGCCTGCTGGCGCGGCGCGTTGGCGGCGAGCACGTCGGCGGGGCAGCCGGCCGCGCGCGCCTCGTCAGGATCCCCGTGGCACTTCGCGGTGGCGCCGGCGGCCTGCTGCGCGTCGGTGAGCTGCCAGGTGGTCAGCGCAAGCTGCAGGTCCGTCTTGTTGTACGCCATTTCCTCGCGGATCTCGCGCACGGCGACGATCGCGACGGGCACGGCCCAGAACACGATCACGATCAGCCAGCGGCGGAACCAGCGGTGTTGTCTCCATGCCATCCAAGCCTCCGTTTGACGCGCGTGCGCGTCCGTCTCGAGGGCGGCCCGATGGCGCTTCTTGGTCTTGGGTGGGCCGCGTTGCAGCCATCATAGAAGAAAACGCGGCGAATTGCCGCACCATGTGGCGACGCCGCGGCGGCGGGCCGGAAAAACGGGGTGGGAAGGGCGGGAATGCGTGGGTCGATGCGCGTGCAACGAAAACGAAAATGCCGCGCCCGCCGAAGCGGTGCGCGGCATTCGAGACGGGAGCGCCGGAACTCAGGCGGCCGGCTGGTTGCTCAGGCAGCTCTTCATGAACGCCTTGCGATCGTCGCCTTTCTTGCCGGTGGCCTGCGTGTTGCACGCCTTCATCTTTTCCTGCTGCGTCATCGCCTTCGCGGGCTTCGCCGACAGGCAGTCCTTCATGAACGCCTTGCGTTCATCGCCCGTCTTGCCGGTGGCCTGCGTGTTACAGGCCTTCATCTTGTCCTGCTGGCTGTTCGCCGCGAATGCGGGGGAAGCCAGCATGCCGCCGAGAAGCACTGCGGCTACGAGCGATTGAATTTTCATTTCGACACTCCCATGGGGTGAGTTGCGTGTGATCGACGCGTCACGAAGCACGACGCGATGAGGACGGGGCCACATCGCACCACGCGTTCCGATTATGGCA
Organism: Burkholderia sp. AU16741; assembly: GCF_002223345.1. Lineage (NCBI taxonomy): Bacteria > Pseudomonadati > Pseudomonadota > Betaproteobacteria > Burkholderiales > Burkholderiaceae > Burkholderia > Burkholderia sp. AU16741. The sequence continues at coordinate 1,512,018 of NZ_NKEZ01000003.1, read as the reverse complement.
AATCAATGTGAAAACACCAAAACGGCACTTTCTATAACGTTGCGGACGCCACGGCCGTTGACGGCACGCGCGTGCCGGAGATCGGGACAAACCATGACGCGCGACGGCCGGCCACGGCCGCCGCGCGGGAACCTGCCGGCTCGCGGCCGCGAGCCATTACAATCGCGGCCATGAATACTCCGAACTCCGCATCTTCTCCGTCCGCGGCGGCGCTGCCGCGCATCGCCGTACTCGCTACCGGCGGCACGATCGCCGGCGCCGCGCCCGACGCGGCCAGCACGGCCGGCTATCAGGCCGGCGCGCTCGGCGTCAATTTTCTGGTCGACGCCGTGCCGGCGCTCGCATCGGTCGCACGCATCGACGCCGAGCAGGTCGCCAGCATCGACAGCAAGGATCTCGCGCTGCCGCTGTGGAACACGCTCGCCGCGCGGATCGACGCGCTGATGGCCGATCCGGCCATCGACGGCATCGTGATCACCCACGGCACCGATACGCTCGAGGAAACCGCGTACGCGCTGCATCTGGTCGTCCGGGGCGACAAGCCCGTCGTGCTGACGGCCGCGATGCGGCCGGCGACCGCGCTGTCGTCCGACGGCCCGCTGAACCTGTTGAACGCGGTGACGGTGGCCGCCCATCCGGCCGCGCGCGGGCAGGGCGTGCTGGTCGCGTTCAACAACCGGATCCATGGCGCGCGCGAGGTCGTGAAGACGAGCACGTACGCGGTCGACGCGTTCCAGTCGCCGGAGCTCGGTGCGCTCGGCTGGGTGCAGGACGGCCGCGTCGAATTCGCCCGCCACGTCACGCGCACGCGCGACGCGCAACTGGCGATCGCGGCGACCTGGCCGCCGGTCGAAGTCGTCGCGAGCTATGCGGGCGTGACGCGCACGGCCGTCGACGCGCTCGTCGCGGCCGGCGTGCGCGGCCTCGTCGTCGCGGGCACCGGCAACGGATCGATCCACGCGACGCTGCAGGCGGCGCTCGCCGAGGCGGCGAGCGCGGGCGTGGCCGTGGTCCGTGCGTCGCGCGTCGGGTCGGGGCACGTGATGCGCAACGGCGCCGCGAGCGACGATGCGCTCGGTTTCGTGAGCGCGGGCTCGCTGCACCCGTTCAAGGCGCGCGTGCTGCTGATGCTCGCGCTCGCGAACGGCATTCACGATCGCGACGCACTGCAACGCGCATTCGACACGCTGTGACCGATGGCCGCCGCTCGGGCGGTGCGTAGAGCATAAAAAATGGCAGGCCAATGGCCTGCCATTTTTGCGTCAGTGCTGCGCGAATGCTCAGGACTGCGGCGGAATCACGAGCTTCTGGCCCGGGTAGATCCGGTCCGGGCTCGACAGCATCGGCTTGTTCGCCTCGAAGATCACCGGATACTTGTTCGCGTCGCCGTACACTTCCTTGGCGATCGCCGACAGCGTGTCGCCCGGTTTCACGTCGTGGTACTGCACTTCCGGATCGTCCGGCTGCAGATCGTCGTCGTTGACGCCCGCGACACCCTGCACGTTGCCGGCCGCGACCTTGACCTTCGCCTTGGTGTCGAGATCGGCGACGCTGCCCGACAGCGTGACGGTGCGCGATGCGCCGTCGAACGCGACGGTCAGGTTCGACGTGTCGAGCCCTTGCGAGTTGATGTAATGCTTGATCGCGTCGGCCGCGGTCTGGTTCGCGGCATTCGGATCTTCCGCTGCCTGTGCATCGGCGTGACCCAGCAGTTTTTCACCCGCCTCCTTGATAAACGAAAGAAGACCCATCGTTGCACTCCTTAGGTGGTTGAAAAGAAAACGCGCCGTGAAGTGGCGAAAAAAACACCGCGCTGGGTGCGAGCCCCGGAAGGGGCGCGCGGGCGCGGCGGTTTTCTCGAAAGGCGTGGCGAAAGTGTAGGCGTTCGACGCGACGAATGCATGAAAAATCGCTCGCTCGAACGTAAAGAAATGTAATACGCGAAATCCGACAGGCGGACACCCGACGACGACGTCTGACCGACCAAGGCTTCCCCGGCGCCGCCGGGTGCCGCTGCGGACCCCACCACGCCGCTCTCAGCCCAGAGCGGCGTTTTTTCGCCCCGTCGCGCACGCGTTTTTGCGATGCGCGGCGGGGCGCCCCACCGTGATGCGCGCGTGCATCGCGCATCGATGCGACCGGCCGCGGCCGGCTCGCGTGTGTTCGTCGCGCGCGTTTGCCGTTGCAGCGAAACGCACGCTGTTGCATCCGCGTTACGCGGCCGGCGTCTGGCCGATCTCGAAGTTCGACATGATCTCGAGCGCACGCACGAGCGCCGAGTGATCCCATGCCTTGCCGCCGTGCGAGGCGCACACGCTGAACAACTGCTGCGCGCTCGCCGTGTGCGGCAGCGCGAGGCCGAGCTTGCGCGCGCCGTCGAGCGCGAGGTTCAGGTCCTTCTGGTGCAGCTCGATGCGAAAGCCCGGATCGAACGTGCGCTTGGTCATCCGCGCGCCGTGCACTTCGAGGATGCGCGACGCGGCGAAGCCGCCCATCAGCGCTTGGCGCACGCGCTCCGGATCGGCGCCCGAGCGCGCGGCGAACAGCAGCGCTTCGCCGACCGCCTCGATGTTCAGCGCGACGATGATCTGGTTTGCGACCTTGCAGGTCTGCCCCGCGCCGTTGTCGCCGACGAGCGTGATGTTCTTGCCCATCTTCTCGAACAGCGGCTTCGCGCGCTCGAACGCCTTTTCCGGGCCGCCGACCATGATCGTCAGCGTCGCTTCGCGTGCGCCCACTTCGCCGCCGGACACCGGCGCGTCGAGGTAGTCGCAGCCGAGCGCGTTGACCTGCTTCGCGAATGCCTGCGTGTCGAGCGGCGAGATCGAACTCATGTCGATCACGAGCTTGCCGGCTGTCAGGCCCTTCGCGACGCCGTCGTCGGCGAACAGCACGTTACGCACGTCGGGCGTGTCCGGCACCATCGAGATGATGATGTCGGCGTGCTGCGCGACTTCGGTCGAGTTCGCGACGACCTTCGCGCTCGCGCGCAGATCGTCCGGCACCGGGAACGCGCCGTTCACGACGAGCTGATGATCGCCCTTGAGCAGGTTGCGCGCCATGTGCGCGCCCATGATGCCGAGGCCGATGAAACCGATGGTTGCCATGTGAAAGTCTCCTGTGGGGCTGAAAACGGGAAGGGCGCGACTCAGGCGGCGCGACGCGCCGAGGCCGGTGCGCAGCCGGCCACGCTTTGCAGCCAGCCGAGGCCCTCCGTCGTGGTGGTGCGGGGCTTGTATTCGCAGCCGACGTAGCCGGCATAGCCGAGCCGGTCGAGCAGCGCGAACAGGAACGCATAGTTGATCTCGCCGGTGCCCGGCTCGTTGCGGCCCGGGTTGTCCGCGAGCTGGACGTGGCCGATCGACGCGAGGTTGCGTTCGATCGTCGCGGCCAGTTCGCCTTCCATGCGTTGCATGTGATAGATGTCGTACTGCAGGAACAGGTTGTCCGAGCCGACCGCGCGGATCACGTCGAGGCCTTCCGACGAGCGGTTCAGCGCGAAGCCCGGGATGTCGAAGCGGTTGCACGGCTCGACGAGCAGGCGGATGCCTTCGCGCTTGAGCGCATCGGTGGCGAAGCGCAGGTTGTCGACGATCGTCACGAACGTCTTGTCGCGCGCGGTGCTCGCCGACGGGATGCCGACGAGGCAGTTCAGTTGCGGCGCCTTCAGCGCCTTCGCATACTCGATCGCACGGCCGACGCCTTCCTGGAACTCGCCGACGCGATCGGGCAGGCACGCGATGCCGCGCTCGCCCTGATCCCAGTTGCCGGCAGGCAGGTTGTGCAGCACGAGGCGCAGGCGGTGCGTCTCGAGCCGTTCGGCGAGTTCCTCTTTCGCGTACGGGTACGGGAACAGGAATTCGACGGCGTCGAAGCCCGCGTCCGCGGCCGCCTTGAAGCGGTCGAGGAACGGCACTTCGTTGAACAGCATGGTCAGGTTTGCAGCAAACTTCGGCATGAGCTAAGCCTCTTCGGTCGGTCAGTCAAAAAATGTCGTGCGGTTCAGTCGAGCATCGAGATCGCGGTCGGTGCGTGCTCGGCCTTTTCGGCGAGATCCTCGAATTCGTTGATCGCGTCGATTTCGGTGCCCATCGAGATGTTCGTCACGCGCTCGAGGATCACCTCGACGACCACCGGCACGCTGAATTCTTCCGCGAGCGTTTGCGCCTGGCGCAGCGCCGGTTCGATCTCTTCCGGCTTGAACACGCGCAGCGCCTTGCAGCCGAGGCCTTCGGCCACCGCCACGTGGTCGACGCCATACCCGTTCAGCTCCGGCGCGTTCACGTTGTCGAACGCGAGCTGCACGCAGTAGTCCATGTCGAACGCGCGCTGCGCCTGGCGGATCAGCCCGAGGTACGAGTTGTTCACGACGACGTGCACGTACGGCAGCTTGAATTGCGCGCCGGCGGCGAGCTCCTCGATCATGAACTGGAAGTCGTAGTCGCCGGACAGCGCGACGATCGGGCGGCTCGGGTCGGCCGCGCGCACGCCGAGCGCGGCGGGGATCGTCCAGCCGAGCGGGCCGGCCTGGCCGCAGTTGATCCAGTTGCGCGCCTTGAACACGTGCAGGAACTGCGCGGCCGCGATCTGCGACAGGCCGATCGTGCTGACGTAGCAGGTATCGCGGCCGAACACCTTGTTCATCTCCTCGTACACGCGCTGCGGCTTGACCGGCACGTTGTCGAAGTGCGTCTTGCGCTGCAGCGTGCGCTTGCGTGCCTGGCAGTCGGCGACCCACGCGCTGCGATCCTTCAGCTTGCCGGCGGCCTTCCATTCCTGCGCGACCGCGACGAACAGCTCGAGGGCGGCCTTCGCGTCGGACACGATGCCGAGATCCGGGCCGAACACGCGGCCGATCTGCGTCGGCTCGATGTCGACGTGCACGAACTTGCGGCCCTTCGTGTAGACCTCGACGCTGCCCGTGTGGCGGTTCGCCCAGCGGTTGCCGATGCCGAGCACGAAGTCGGACGCGAGCATCGTCGCGTTGCCGTAGCGGTGCGAGGTCTGCAGGCCGACCATGCCGGCCATCAGCGGGTGGTCGTCGGCAATCGCGCCCCACGACATCAGCGTCGGGATCACCGGCACGCCGACCGTTTCCGCGAACTGCACGAGCAGGTCCTCGGCCGCCGCGTTGAGCACGCCGCCGCCCGACACGATCAACGGCTTGTCCGCGTCATTGAGCATCGCGAGCGCCTTCTCGATCTGCGCGCGGGTGGCCGCGGGCTTGTAGACCGGCAGCGGTTCGTACGTGTCGATGTCGAATTCGATTTCGGCGAGCTGCACGTCGATGGGCAGGTCGACCAGCACCGGGCCCGGACGGCCCGAGCGCATCAGGTGAAACGCCTGCTGGAACACGCGCGGCACGAGCGCCGGTTCGCGCACGGTGACGGCCCACTTCGTGACCGGCTTCGCGATCGATTCGATGTCGACGGCCTGGAAGTCTTCCTTGTAGAGACGTGCGCGCGGCGCCTGGCCCGTGATCGCGAGGATCGGAATCGAGTCGGCGGACGCGGAGTAGAGGCCGGTGATCATGTCGGTGCCGGCGGGGCCCGACGTGCCGATGCACACGCCGATGTTGCCCGGCGCCGCCCGCGTGAAGCCTTCGGCCATGTGCGATGCGCCTTCGACGTGGCGCGCCAGCACGTGGCTGATGCCGCCCGACTTGCGCATGGCCGAGTAGAACGGGTTGATCGCGGCGCCCGGCACGCCGAACGCGGTCTGGATGCCTTCCTTCTCCAGCACGAGTACGGCAGCGTCGACGGCTCTCATCTTGGCCATGAATGTCTCCTTGAATGGTGGAATCTTGCGAATCGATCTGTTGAGGACACTTTAGGGATGCAGGAAAGGTTTGATAAGATCAGCCGAAGTCGCTTATTTCGAAACTAAAAGTATGGAATGACGGCCGGCCGGGGCTTCCCGCCGGTGTCGGAGCCGGGTGGAGACAGCAGATGGATCGTTTCAAGCAGATCGAGACGTTCGTGCGGGTGGCCGATGCCGGCAGCCTCGCGGCGGCCGCGCTCGAGGAGGGTGTGTCGCCGGTGGTGCTCGGGCGGCGCATCGACGCGCTGGAGAAGCGCCTCGGCGTGAAGCTGATGTACCGCTCGACGCGGAGGCTGGTGGTCAGCGAGGAGGGCGCCGCGTTTCTCGAGCGTTGCCGCGGGCTGCTGTCCGAATGGGATCAGGCCGAGAACGAGCTGGCCGCCGGGCGGCGCGCGGTCAGCGGGCACCTGATCGTGTCGGCGCCGGCCGCGTTCGGGCGCAAGCACGTCGCGCCGCACGCGCCTGGCTTCCTGGCCGACAAGCCAGAGATGCAGCTGTCGTTCAACCTGACCGACCGCGTCGTCGACCTGGTGCGCGAAGGCTACGACCTGTCGATCCGGATCGGCGGCGCGGTCGATCCGAACTTCGTCGCGGTGAAGCTCGCGTCGAACCGGCGCGTCGTGTGCGGCACGCCCGACTATTTCCGTCAGCACGGCCGCCCGAAGTCGCTCGACGACCTGCTCAAGCACAACTGTCTCGCGTTCAACCTGCAGGGCGGGCAGAACCGCGGCTGGTATTTCCAGCGCCACGGCAAGATCGCGACGATGCGCGTGACCGGCAATCTCGACTGCAACGACGGCGAGCTGCTGCACCGCTGGGTGGCCGAAGGGCTCGGGCTCGGCTGGCGCTCGACGTGGGAAATCGCCGCGCAGCTCGAGACGGGCGAACTCGAGACCGTGCTCGACGACTACGCGCTGCCCGACTACGACATCCTCGCGGTCTACCCGCAGCAGCGCTACGTGCCGGCGCGCGTGCGCTATTTCATCGACTACCTGCGCGAAGCGTACGCGCGCCCCGGCTACTGGAGCACCACGCCGTAACGGGCGGCCCGCCCGGCCGCCCGGCGATTTTTTACGCTTCATGCACGCGGCGCGGGAATAAACTCGACGCAGCAGCGGTAAGGTCATCGAGCGCGCACGTTGCCGGTCTGTCCGGGCGCCGTGCGCGGAACGGGCGCGGCGTCGGCCGCCGGGACCAGGGAGGCCATGTGGGGCAAGCCGGACAGGCGGTCGATGAACGGGCGGCGGACGATGCGCTCGCGCGCGGCGAGCGGTTTCGCGCGCTCGTGCTGCCGCATCTCGACGCCGCTTACAACCTCGCGCGCTGGCTGAGCGGCAGCGCCGGCGACGCGGACGACGTCGTGCAGGACGCGTGCATGCGCGCGTTGCGCTTCGTCGATTCGTGTCGCGGCGACAACGCGCGGCCGTGGCTGCTGACGATCGTGCGCCACACCTGGTACACCGAATGGCGGCGGCGCACGCATGCGCACGAGGTCGCGCTGCCCGACACGCTCGACGATGCCGACGTGCCCGACGACTGGCAGCCGGCGACGGAGGACCCGCTCGCGCACCTGCTGCGCGGCGAGAACGTGCGGCTCGTGAACGCGGCGCTCGCGAAGCTGCCGACCGAATACCGCGAGGTGCTCGTGCTGCGCGAAATGGAAGACCTGAGCTACCGCGAGATCGCGGCGATCGCGGACGTGCCGGTCGGCACGGTGATGTCGCGGCTCGCGCGCGGCCGGCGCAAGCTCGCCGCGCTGCTGGCCGGCGAGCCGGCGCCGGCGCCGACGACCGAAGGCCGGCCGGGCCGTGCGTCGGCGGGCGGAACCGCATCGGAGGCGATCGATGGACTGTAACGAAGCGCGAGCGTTGCTGGACGCGGACGTCGACCGCGAGCTGTCGGCGCCCGATGCGTTGCGGGTCCAGCAGCATGTCGAAGGGTGCGAGGCGTGCCGGCGCGAACGCGCGAGGATCGTCACGCTGGTGCAGGCGGTGCGGCAGGCCGATTATCACCGCGCGCCGGACGCACTGCGGGCGAGCATTCTCGCGAGCCTGCCAGCAGCGGCCGCGCCTGTTCACGAACCGTCGCGATCCGAGCCGCGGCCCGAGCCCCCGTTGCCGCGGCGGCGGCCGCCCGGACGCGAATGGTTCTCGTGGCTGGCCGGGCGGGGCGGGCCGGCACGACCGGGCCCGGTCGGCGCCGGCCCGCGCGTGGCCGCGTGGCCGGGCCTCGGCTGGGGCGTCGCGTTGCTGATGGCGGTCGCGGCGGCGGGCGGCATGGCGTGGTCCGCCCGCCACGCGGACACCGACCGAACGGTCGACGAACTGGTCGCGAGCCACGTGCGGGCCGATCTGTCGGGGCGCGACATCGACGTGATCTCGACCGACCAGCACACGGTCAAGCCGTGGTTCAACGGCCGGCTCGATTACGCGCCGCCGGTCGAGGATCTCGCCAAGGACGGTTTCGCACTGGTCGGCGGCCGGCTCGATTACGTCGGGCGGCGCCGTGTCGCGGTGCTCGTCTATCGCCACCGGCAGCACGTGGTCGACGTCTACGTGCAGCCGGCGGGCGAACGGCCGGCGGCCCCTTACGCGACCGTGTCGCAGGGCTATGCGCTGGATCGCTGGAACGCGGCCGGCATGACGTGGTGGGCCGTGACCGACGCCGAGCCGTCGGCGCTCGCGGCGTTCCGCACGGCGCTCGATGCGCGGCTTGCCGGCGCGCCTGACGAATGACCGTGGCGGCGGCGGGCGGGCGCATTGACGTTCCGACCCCCGCCCTCGCGAGGCCGAGCCATCGCCGCTTGCCCGGGCAATACCTGTTCAAGTCTTTGAAAACACGGCCGAATCCGGTGGCGAATCGTCGATTGGCCTTGCATGCGCCCCGTAACCGGGTTAAAATCTTCGGCTTCTCACTTGCCACACCGGTTCAGACGCCCGGGTGGCTTTAATCCACAAGGAGTGTGTAATGCGTCATTACGAAATCGTATTCATCGTGCACCCGGATCAAAGCGAGCAGGTGCCCGCGATGATCGAGCGCTACAAGTCCACGATCACGTCGCACGGCGGCCAGATCCACCGTGTCGAAGACTGGGGCCGTCGCCAGCTGGCCTACATGATCGAGAAACTCGCGAAGGCTCACTACGTCTGCATGAACATCGAGTGCGACCAGACGACGCTCGACGAACTCGAACACGCGTTCAAGTTCAACGACGCCGTGCTGCGTCACCTCATCGTCAAGATGAAGAAGGCCGAAACCGGCCCGTCGCCGATGATGAAGGAAGTTCAGCGCGAAGAAGCCAAGAAGGCGGCTGCTGCTCAGCCGGCCGAAGCGCAGGCTTAAGTTCGTCACTTATTAAGCCATCAAGGAGCGCGCCACTCACGTGAACAGGTTGCAATTGACGGCGAGCGTCGTCGAACGCGCACCGGTGCGATATACGCCGGCCGGTGTTCCGATCGCAAGCGCCACGTTGCATCACCGCACGGAAGTCGTCGAAGCAGGCATTCCCCGTCAGGTCGAAATGACGATCGAGGCGGTGGCGGCCGGTGAGGCGAGCGGCAAGCTGGAAAGTCGTGAAATGGGCGTCGAAACGCTGTTCACGGGCTTCCTGGCCAAGAAAAGCCGCAACGCGAGAACCTTGGTGTTTCACATCACTGCATTGCAGGACACAGGAAAGGACTGAAATCATGGCCCGCCCGACTGGTAAGAAATTCGACAAGCGTCGTCAGCAACAAAACCCGCTCTTCAAGCGCAAGAAGTTCTGCCGTTTCACGGCTGCCGGCGTCGAGCAGATCGACTACAAGGACACGGAAACGCTGAAGGACTTCATCGGCGAAAACGGCAAGATCACGCCGGCTCGCCTGACGGGTACGAAGGCGCACTATCAGCGTCAGCTGGATACGGCGATCAAGCGTGCGCGTTTCCTCGCGCTGCTGCCGTACACCGATCAGCACAAGGCGTAATCAGGCGACGCAATAAGGAGAATTCGAATGCAAATCATTCTGTTGGAAAAAGTCGCCAATCTGGGCAACCTCGGCGACATCGTCAAGGTCAAGGACGGTTACGCTCGCAACTTCCTGATCCCGAACCGCAAGGCTCGCCGTGCAACGAAGGAAGCGATCGCCGAATTCGAAGTGCGCCGCGCTGAACTCGAAAAGATCGCCGCTGAAAAGCTGGCGGCATCGCAGGCGGTCGGCGAGAAGCTGAACGGCCAGTCGTTCGAAATCACGCAGAAGTCGGGCGTCGACGGCCGTCTGTTCGGCTCGGTCACGAACGGCGACGTCGCGGAACTGCTGAAGAAGGCAGGCTACGAAGTCGAGAAGCTGCAAGTGCGCATGCCGGAAGGCCCGCTGAAGATGATTGGCGAGCACAACGTGCAAGTCGCGCTGCACACGGACGTCGTCGTCGACGTCACGATCAACGTGATCGGCGACCACGCGTAAGCGCAGACGCAAGCTTGCCGGGCGGCTTCCGCCGTCCGGACAAGGGCAGGCGCCCGGGTAACCGGGGCCTGCCTTTTTTGTTGCCCGCTCGCCGGCAAGCGGTGGTAGCGCTGCCGCCATCTATTCGCGATAATCCCAACCCATGAACGCGCCGCAAGATCCCCAAATCGAATCGCTGAAAGTCCCGCCGCATTCGGTGGAAGCCGAGCAGTCGGTGCTCGGCGGCCTGTTGCTCGACAACGCGGCATGGGACCGGATTGCCGATTTCCTGTCGCAGGGCGACTTCTACCGCTACGACCACCGGATCATCTACGAGCACATCGGCCGCCTGATCGCGTCGACGCGCCCGGCCGACGTCGTGACCGTGTACGAAGCGCTGACGACGTCCGGCAAGGCCGACGACGTCGGCGGGCTCGCGTACCTGAACGCGCTCGCGCAGAACACGCCGAGCGCGGCGAACATCCGCCGCTACGCGGAAATCGTGCGCGACCGCGCGGTGCTGCGCCGGCTGGTGTCGGTCGCCGACGAGATCTCGGCCGACGCCTTCAATCCGCAGGGCAAGGAAGTCCGCCAGCTGCTCGACGAAGCCGAATCGAAGGTGTTCTCGATCGCCGAAGAGGGCGCGCGCGGCAACCAGGGCTTCCTCGAGATCGGCCCGCTGCTCACGCAGGTGGTCGAGCGCATCGACACGCTGTATCACACCGCGAACCCGAGCGACGTCACCGGCACGCCGACCGGCTTCGTCGACCTCGACCGGATGACGTCGGGGATGCATGGCGGCGAGCTGATCATCGTGGCCGGAAGACCGTCGATGGGTAAGACGGCCTTCTCGATGAACATCGGCGAATACGTCGCGGTCGAGTACGGGTTGCCGGTCGCGGTGTTCTCGATGGAAATGCCGGGCACCCAGCTCGTGATGCGTATGCTCGGCTCGATCGGCCGGCTCGACCAGCACCGGATGCGTACCGGCCGCCTGACCGACGAGGACTGGCCGAAACTGACGCACGCGGTGCAGAAGATGAGCGAGGCGCAGCTGTTCATCGACGAGACGGGCGGGTTGAACCCGATGGAACTGCGCTCGCGCGCGCGGCGCCTGGCGCGGCAGTGCGGCAAGCTCGGCCTGATCATCGTCGACTACCTGCAACTGATGTCGGGTTCGTCGCAGGGCGAGAACCGCGCGACCGAAATTTCGGAAATCTCGCGATCGCTGAAGAGTCTCGCGAAGGAACTCGACGTGCCGGTGATCGCGCTGTCGCAGCTTAACCGCGGCCTCGAACAGCGCCCGAACAAGCGTCCGGTGATGTCGGATTTGCGCGAATCGGGCGCAATCGAACAGGATGCGGACGTGATCCTGTTCATTTATCGCGATGAGGTCTACAATCCGGACAGCCCTGACAAGGGGACGGCCGAAATCATCATCGGCAAGCAGCGTAACGGCCCGATCGGGCCCGTTCGGCTCACGTTCCTGGGGCAATACACGAAGTTCGACAATTTTGCCGGGGCGCAAACTTTCTACGGCGAGTAACGCCGGTTGTAAACATCTATTTCGCCAATTGTTGTATCCCATCCCGGCGTGCGCATATGCGCACGTCGCGTCGCGACCGAAACCGGTACAATGTCGCCCGTTTTCGTGACAGTAGTTTGACAATCTCTCAGGAATCCCATGTTCGGTCGATTCATGCCCACCGAGGGCAAGTTCTTTGAACTCTTCAACGCGCACGCGAAGCACATCGTTTCCGGTGGTCGCGAGCTCGAACTGCTGATCGACAATCTCGCCGACGCCGAGATTCACAAGCAAAACGTGCAAATCGCCGAGAAGGCCGCCGACAAGCTCACGCACGAGGCGATCGATCTGCTGCACAAGACCTTCATCACGCCGCTCGATCGCGACGAGATCCACAAGCTGATCACGACGATGGACGACATCCTCGACCTGATGGAAGACGTCGCGACGGCCGTGTCGCTGTACGACGTGCAGTCCGTCACGTCGGAGGCGAGCCAGCTCGCGCACATCGTCACGCAGTCGGCGCAACACGTGCAGCAGGCCGTCGGCCTGCTGTCCGACATGAAGCAGTCGGCGCAGATCCTCAAGCAGTGCGAGGAAATCGACCGCTGGGAGTCGGAGGCCGACCGCGTGCTGCGCTCGGCCATGTCGAAGCTGTTCCGCGAGGAAGACGACGTGAAGACGCTCATCAAGCTGAAGGCGATCTACGAGCTGCTCGAGGAGATCACCGACAAGTGCGAGGACGTCGCGAACATCATCGAAGGCATCGTGCTGGAAAACGCCTGAGCGGACCACGATGCATTCGATACAACTCGCCCTATGGATGGTCGCGACGCTGGTGCTCGTCGCGCTCGTATTCGACTTCATGAACGGCTTTCACGACGCGGCGAACTCGATCGCCACCGTCGTGTCGACCGGGGTGCTGAAGCCCCAGCAGGCCGTGGTGTTCGCGGCCGCGTTCAACGTGATCGCGTACTTCATCTTCCACCTGAAAGTCGCGCAGACCGTCGGTAAAGGCACGATCGATCCCGAGATCGTCGACCATTACGTCGTGTTCGGCGCGCTGGTCGGTGCGATCGGCTGGAACGTGATTACCTGGTACTACGGGATTCCGTCGAGCTCGTCGCACGCACTGATCGGCGGCCTCGTCGGCGCGGCGCTCGCGAAGTCCGGCTGGAGTGCGCTGAACGTCGACGGTCTGTTGAAGACGATCGCGTTCATCTTCATTTCGCCGCTGCTCGGTTTCATCCTCGGTTCGCTGTTCATGCTCGGCGTGTCGTGGCTGTATTTCCGTACCGCGCCCAGCAAGGTCGACCGGCGCTTCCGCCGGCTGCAGCTGCTGTCGGCCGGCCTGTACAGCTTGGGCCACGGCGGCAACGACGCACAGAAGACGATCGGTATCATTTGGATGCTGCTGATCGCGAGCGGCTACGCGTCGGCCACCGCCGATGCGCCGCCGGCGTGGGTGATCGGCGCGTGCTATCTGTCGATGGGCCTCGGCACGCTGTTCGGCGGCTGGCGCATCGTGCGCACGATGGGCCAGAAGATCACGAAGCTCAAGCCGGTCGGCGGCTTCTGCGCGGAAAGCGGCGGTGCGATCACGCTGTTCGTCGCGTCGTTCCTCGGCATTCCGGTGTCGACCACGCACACGATTACCGGCGCGATCGTCGGGGTCGGCGCGACGCAGAAGTTGTCGGCCGTGCGCTGGGGCGTCGCCGGCAACATCGTGTGGGCGTGGGTGCTGACGCTGCCGGCGGCCGCGCTGTTCGCGGCCGGCGGGTGGTGGCTCGGGCATCAGATCTTCTGAGCGCCGGCGCTGCCGGATCGACCTGAAATGCGCCGCAAGCCGAAAGGCTGCGGCGCATTTTCTTTGGGGGCGGCGCCGAGAGGGAGGGTGGTGGATGCCGCCAACGTCGCGGCGGTTGGGGTTCGGGCAACCGCTCAGTAACTGCCGTTCGCGAACCGCGCGATTGGATCGTCAGTCGTACTCGTACGCGGGCTGACGGGCGCGGATTGCGTCGACGCACGCCACACCTGAACGGGCGTGGGCTCGATACTGCGTGGGGGCGCCGACGCGGTAGCGGGCGGCGGTTCGGCATCGAACGCGGCGGCCTGGGCGGCCGTCAGCGCGGTCGTCGGAATCTGCGTGCCGACTTCCGCCGGCGCGGCCGGTGCGGCATTGGCCGTCATCGCGGTCGCGTCGTCATTTGCCGACGTGGCCTGCTGCTGGGCCGTCCGCATCCGCGGTGGCGGCGGTTCGTACGGATCGGCGGTCTGGACTGCCGGGGCAGTTGCGGCAGCCGTCACGACGGGCGTGCTCGGCGCGAATGCCTGCGCCTGCGTCGCTCTCGCTTGCGACGGCACGGTCGCCGACTGTCGCGGCGTGGCCGCGGCCGTCACGACCACCGGAGCGGCCGCGACCGCCGGCGCATTGCGCGGCGCGTCGCGCTTGGCCTCGTAGGTCGGCGCATCGAACGGCGTCGGGGCCGAGCGCGGCGGCGCGACGCGGCGAATGCCGTCGAATCGCTTGGCCCAGTACGGGTTCGTCAGATAGTCGAGCCGCACGGTGCCACCCGTCGACGGCGCGTTGACGAAGCGCAGCTTGCCGACATAGATACCGACGTGCGAATGCGGCCGCCCGGTCGTATTGAAGAAAATCAGGTCGCCCGGCGCGATCTCGTCGGGTTCGACCGACACGCCGCGGCCGCTCATGTCGGCGGTCGTGCGCGGCAGGTTCACGTCGGTCGCGCGGCCGATCACGTAGCGCACGAGCCCGCTGCAGTCGAAGCCGCTCGTCGGCGTGTTGCCGCCCCAGCGATACGGGACGCCGACGAGGCTCATCGCCTGGATCGAGATTTCTTCCTGACCCACGCTGTGGTCGACGAATTTCGGGAAATTGGCGGGCGCCGGGAACGCACGCGGCGTCGTGATCTTCATGCCCGACGCGGAACGCGATGCCGACTGCGGCGGCACGCTGGAACAGGCCGCAAGCAGGGAGACGACGGCGACGGGAACCCAGATTCGAAGCATGGCAAGGCGGGCGAGCGCGACGCGCTCGCGAATCGTATGACAACAGACAGACCCGATGGTAGACGCTCCGGCGGGGCTTAAGCAACCATTCTTGAGAATTTACTTGAAGTTTCGCGCGTAAACAGAGTTGTTGCGTGACGAAGTGTTACCTCGGTATTCGACCCCAAATAAAAACGGCGCTCCGAAAATGGAGCGCCGCGTGGCGTCGAAAGCCGGCCGATCGGCCGGGGGCGCGTTACAGAATGTCCGACGCGTAGTCGGCGAGCCGCGAGCGTTCGCCCCGCGCAAGGGTCACGTGGCCGCTGTGGCCCCAGCCCTTGAAGCGGTCGACGACGTAGGTCAGGCCCGAGCTGCCTTCGGTCAGGTAGGGCGTGTCGATCTGCGCGATGTTGCCGAGGCACACGATCTTCGTGCCCGGGCCCGCGCGCGTGACGAGCGTCTTCATCTGCTTCGGCGTCAGGTTCTGCGCCTCGTCGATGATCAGATACTTGTCGACGAACGTGCGGCCGCGCATGAAGTTCATGCTCTTCACCTTCAGGCGCGAGCGGATCAGCTCCTGCGTCGCGGCACGGCCCCATTCGCCGGCCGCGTCGTCGGTCTTCTGCAGCACTTCGAGGTTGTCGTCGAATGCGCCCATCCACGGCTGCATCTTCTCTTCCTCGGTGCCGGGCAGGAAACCGATGTCCTCGCCGACGGGCACGGTCGCGCGCGTCACGATGATCTCGTTGTAGCGCTTGTCGTCGAGCACCTGGGCGAGGCCGGCCGCGAGCGCGACGAGCGTCTTGCCGGTGCCGGCCTGGCCGAGCAGCGTGACGAAGTCGATCTCGGGGTTCATCAGCAGGTTCAGCGCGAAATTCTGCTCGCGATTGCGCGCGGTGATGCCCCACACGTTGTTCTTGTGGTGGCTGTAGTCGCGCAGCGTCTGCAACAGCGCCGTCTTGCCGTTCAACTCGCGGACGATCGCATGGAACGTCGGTTCGCCGTTCTGCGGCTCGAGATAGACGAACTCGTTGACGAGCATCGACGCGACGAGCGGGCCGGTCACGCGGTAGTACGTGGTGCCCGTCTTCGTGTCCTGCCAACTCTCCATGCCCTTCGCATGCTTGGTCCAGAAATCCTGCGGCAGTTCGCGCACGCCGTTGTACAGGAGATCCGAATCCTCGAGCACCTGGTCGTTGAAGTAGTCCTCCGCGGGCAGGCCGAGTGCGTGCGCCTTGATCCGCATGTTGATGTCTTTCGACACCAGCACGACCTGGCGGTCGGGCCGGTCGCGCTGCAGCGCGCGCACGACGCCGAGGATCTGGTTGTCGGCCTTGCCTTCGGGCAGGCCTTCGACGGGCGCGATGTCGGCGAGCTTCGTCTGGAAGTACAGGCGGCCGAGCGCGTCGCGGCTGCCGAGGCGCGACAGCGGAATACCGCCCGTGATCGGGCCGCCGTCGGCGACGAGCGCGTCGAGCGTGCGGCTGACCTGGCGGGCGTTGCGCGCGACTTCGGACATCCCCTTCTTGTGGTTGTCGAGTTCCTCGAGCGTCATCATCGGCAGATAGACGTCGTGTTCCTCGAAGCGGAAGAGGCTGCTCGGGTCGTGCATCAGCACGTTGGTGTCGAGCACGAACAGTTTCTGCTGTTCGGTTTCGGCGGGCTTGCGGCTGCGCGACTTCGTCGCGGCGCCGGCATCGCGCGCGGGCGCGGCGGCCGGTTTGCCGGCGGCCGGCTTGTCGTTGCGTGCGACGACCGGCGCCGCGGGTTCGGCGGGCGCCTGCAGCGGCTGCAGCAGCGCGGCCGTCTGTTTGGTCTTGCGGCCGCGCGCGGGTGTGCTCGCGGCGTCGGGCGCCGAAGACGCGACGGCGCGCAGCGGCGCGGCCGTGTTCGCGGCTTCGATCATCGGTTGGGCCACGCTGGCCGGACCATAGTCACCGGCTGTGGATGCGTCCCCTTCGGCGGATTTCTTCGCGGCTTTCGCGGGCCGCGCTTTCGCCTTGTATTCGTCGGGCGGCAGCAGGCTGCCGAGCTTGCTGGGGGGAGTAGGCAAAGGCATGGTGTCCCTCGGGAGGAATCGTGTCGCATGGCGTGCGCCGCTGATCGCATCCTGCGTGACGTAGACGCATGCAGTTTGCGCGCGGTGGCGCACAGGAATTTCGTCTAGCCGGTTCGCCTAAGTGTCGATCAGCTCCTCGATGCGGTAAAGGCCGGACCGGGGAGGGCCGGCGCGCGTTCCATAAAAAAAGCCGCTGCCCCGTCGACAGGGACATGCGGCTCGGCTGATGCCGTCGTGATGCGCGTCAGGTGCCGGGAGACAATGCAACGGGCACCGGCGCAGCTACGAGAAATATGGGGCGAACGGGCATTCATTGCGGCCCAATATAACGCGCCTCAAAGCGCTTGTACAGCCTTTAGCACGTCGTCCACGTGACCCGGTACCTTGATGCCGCGCCATGCCTGGCGGAGCACGCCGTCGGCGTCGAGCAGGAACGTCGAGCGCTCGATTCCGCGTACTTCCTTGCCATACATTTTCTTCATCTTGATGACATCGAACAACGCGCACAGCGCTTCGTCGGCATCGGAGATCAGCGGGAACGGCAGCTCGAGCTTGGCCTTGAAATTGTCGTGCGAGCGCAGGCTGTCGCGCGACACGCCGATGACTTCCGCGCCGGCTTTCTTGAACTTCGGATAGAGATCGCGGAACTGCAGCCCTTCGGTCGTGCAGCCGGGCGTGTTGTCCTTCGGATAGAAGTACAGCACGAGCTTCTTGCCCTTCAGGCCGGACAGCGAAATGTCGCCGCCCGTGGCCGGTGCGGTGAAATCGGGAACTTGACGGTCAACTTCGACGGACACGTGTTTCTCCTGTTGTTATGGAATGGCGCCGCTGCGGCGGCGCGGTTCGGCGGGGCGTCGCGGCAGCGCGCCGCAAGGGCGGAGCGGCGACGCCGGCTCGCGCGCGGACTCAGTCGGGCTGGACGACCAGTTCGCCGGAGCGACCGGGGATTTCGCCCCACGCGACAGGGTACGATGGCAGCGAGCCGCGGTCCAGCGTCGCGTGGTAGTCGCCCATCGTCGCGAACGTATGGCCTTGCGCGCGCCAGCCGGCGAGCAGTTGCTCGAACACGGGCGCGAGCTTCTGGCCTTCCAGCTCCGCATGCAGCGTGAACACCTGGTCGTGCGGATTGGTTTCGGTGAACTGGAGGATGTGCGCGGCGACGTTGTGCGTATCGATGCCGCCGACGCCGAGCACTTCGTCGAGCGTCGGCAGCGTGGTCGGCATCTGCACGTGCGACAGCGTGCGGCCGCCGACGACGGGCAGGTACGGCGAATGGCCGCGACCGTCGGACGCGTAGCGCATCCCCCATGCGTCGATCTGCTCGAACGCGGCGTCGTTCATCTGCCAGCCGGCCGCGCCGTGCGTGACGGGCGGCGCGCCGAAGATCTCGACGAAGCGCGCGTGACTCTTCTGCATTTCACGCGCGGTCCAGTCGCGATCGCGTGCGCGCACGTTGTCCTGCCAGACCACGTGATCCCACGTGTGGATCCCGCATTCGAAGCCGGCCTCGTGAATCGCGCGCATGTCGGCGATCGCGCGGCGGCCGATGTCGGGGCCGGGCAGCAGCACGCCGTACATCAGCTGCTTCACGCCGTAGTGTTCGACCACCGACGTGCGCGATACCTTCTTCAGGAAGCCCGGGCGGAACACGCGTCGCAGCGCCCAGCCCGTGTGATCGGGCCCGAGGCTGAAGAGGAAAGTCGCGCGCGCGTTGAAGCGGTCGAAGATGCGCGCGAGGTTCGGCACGCCTTCGCGCGTGCCGCGCAGCGTGTCGACGTCGATCTTGAGGACGATGCGAGCCAAGCGAACGTCCCGATCAGCCTTGCTGTTCGACGAGCGCGCGCGCGTCGGCGACGTGGCCGCGATACGCTTCGAAGATGTTGCGCAGCGCGTCGTCGAACGTCGCTTGCGGCGCCCAGCCGAGTTCCTGCATCGTGTTGTCGATCTTCGGCACGCGGTTCTGCACGTCCTGGTAGCCGTTGCCGTAGTAGGCGCCGGACGTCGTTTCGACGAGCTTCACCTGCTTGGCCGAATCGGCGTACTCGGGGAATTCCGCCGCCAGTTCGAGCATCTTGTGCGCGAGTTCGCGAACCGAGAAGTTGTTCTTCGGATTCCCGATGTTGTAGATCTTGCCCGACGCGACGCCGTCCTTGTTGTCGATGATCTTCATCAGCGCGCTGATGCCGTCGCCGATATCGGTGAACGCGCGCTTCTGCGAGCCGCCGTCGACGAGGCTGATGTTCTCGCCGCGCACGATGTGGCCGAGGAACTGCGTGACCACGCGCGAGCTGCCTTCCTTCGGCGTGTAGATCGAGTCGAGGCCCGGGCCGATCCAGTTGAACGGACGGAACAGCGTGAAGTTCAGGCCTTCCATCCCGTAGCCCCAGATCACGCGGTCCATCAGCTGCTTCGAGCACGCGTAGATCCAGCGCGGCTTGTTGATCGGGCCGTAGGTGAGCGCCGACGCGTCCGGGTCGAACTGCTCGTCCGAGCACATGCCGTAGACCTCGGAGGTCGACGGGAACACGAGGTGCTTGCCGTACTTGACGGCCGAACGCACGATCGGCAGGTTCGCCTCGAAGTCGAGTTCGAACACGCGCAGCGGCTGCTGGACGTAGGTGGCCGGCGTGGCGATCGCGACGAGCGGCAGGATCACGTCGCACTTCTTCACGTGATACTCGACCCACTCCTTGTTGATCGTGATGTCGCCTTCGAAGAAATGCATCCGCTCGTGGTTGACGAGGTCGCCCAGCCGGTCGGTCTGCATGTCCATGCCGAACACTTCCCAATCGGTGGTTTCAAGAATGCGCTTCGACAGGTGATGGCCGATGAAGCCGTTCACACCCAGGATCAGGACTTTTTTTGCTTTCATGAATGACGGGAAGAATGAATGAACTGCGCGAATTCCGCGGGCGTCACGACGGTTTCGCTGCCGTCGCGCTGCTGCCGGAGTTCGAGAATGGATAGGGCGCGGCTGTCGCCGCAGACGCCGAATAGCGCATTATCGCTTACGTGCAGGCCGGGCGGCAAATCTGCCGCGGCGGCCGCTGCCGCGCTGCCGGGCGCCGCGAGGCGCGCACGCGCGATGATGAAGCGCGCGCCGTCGATGTCCGTGAAGGCGCCAGGATACGGGGGCGCGACCGCGCGCACCAGGTTGTAAACCTGCGCGGCCGGCTTCGACCAGTCGACGCGGCCGTCCTCGGGCTTGCGCCCGCCGTAGTAGCTGCCGGTCGCGAGATCGTTCGGCAGGTGCGGCGCCTCGCCCGCGAGCAGCGCGGGCAGCACGCGCCACAGCGTCTGTTCGGCGGCCACCGTGACCTTGTCGAACACCTGCGCGGCCGTGTCGTCCGGCAGGATCGGCACCGCGGTCTGCGCGACGATCGCGCCCGCGTCGGGCTTGGCGGCCATCTCGTGCAGCGTCGCGCCGGTCTCGGTCTCGCCGTTCAGCACGGCCCAGTTGGTCGGCACCCGACCCCGGTATTTCGGCAGCAGCGAACCGTGCATGTTGTACGCGCCGCGCGGCGCGATCGCGAGCAGGTCCACCGGCAGCATGTGACGGTAGTAGAACGAGAAGATGAAATCGGGCCGCGCGTCGGACACCGCGCGGCGCAGCGCCGGATCGGCGGGGTCGGCCGGCGTGAGCACCGGAATGCCGTGCTCGGCCGCGACGGACGCGACGCTGCAGAACCAGATGTTCTCGTTCGGATTGTCCTCGTGCGTGACGACCAGCGCGACGTCGACGCCGCGCGCGAGCAGCACCTGAAGGCAGCGCACGCCGACGTTGTGATACGCGAAGACGACCGCGCGCGGCTTCATTGCGCGGCTCCCGGGCCCGGGCGATTCGCGGCGGCCGGCACCGGCGGCATGCCGTCGTGCTGCTCGAGCACGGCCTGGATCAGGTAGCGGGGGCGCGCGCGCACCTGCTGGTAGATGCGGCCGACGTATTCGCCGAGCAGGCCGAGCGCGAAGATGATCACGCCGAGCAGGAAGAACGTGATCGCGAACAGCGTGAACACGCCTTGCACTTCCGCGCCGACGATGAAGCGGCGCACGAGCAGCAGCACGAACAGCGCCGCGGAGCCGAGCGACAGGATCACGCCGATGAACGACAGCCACTGCAGCGGCACGACCGAGAAGCCCGTCACGAGGTCGAAGTTCAGCCGGATCAGGCTGTACAGCGAATACTTCGATTCGCCCGCGAAGCGTTCCTCGTGCGCGACCTCGATCTCGGTCGGGTTCTGCGCGAACGTGTACGCGAGCGCGGGGATGAACGTGTTGACTTCGCCGCACACGTTGATCGTGTCGATGATGCGGCGGCTGTACGCGCGCAGCATGCAGCCCTGGTCGGTCATCTTGATGCGCGTGATGCGCTCGCGCAGCCGGTTCATCATCTGCGACGCCTTGCGCCGCCACAGGCTGTCCTGGCGTTGCTTGCGGATCGAGCCGACGTAGTCGTAGCCCTCGCGCATCTTCGCGATCAGCTTGCCGATTTCCTCGGGCGGGTTCTGCAGGTCGGCGTCGAGCGTGATCACGATCTCGCCGCGCGACTGCGCGAAGCCCGCGAGGATCGCCATGTGCTGGCCGTAGTTGCCGTTGAGCAGCACGACGCGCGTCGTGTCGGGCCGTACGTGGAACTGATCGGCGAGCATCGCCGCCGAGCGGTCGCGGCTGCCGTCGTTGATCAGGATCACTTCGTACGACGTGTCGAGTGCGTCGAGCGCCGGATACAGTCGCGCGAACAGCGCGGCGAGGCCGTCTTCCTCGTTGTACACGGGGATGATGACCGATACTTCGGGCCGGCCGGCGTCCAGGTGCGCGGCGCCCGGGTGCCCGGCGCCCGGATGCCCGGCGCGTGCTTCAAGGTGACTCATGTACGCTTATTTTCCGTATTGTTCGCAAATCTGATTGACGGCGTCGGCCACGCGACGCACGTCGCCTTCCGTCATCTGCGTAAACAGCGGCAGCGTGACGGTCGACGCACCGTACCGTTCGGCGTGGGGGAACATGCCCTCCTTGAAACCGCGCGCACGGTACAGCGTGAAAAGATGGATCGCCGGGTAGTGGATGCCCGTGCCGATGCCGCGTTCCTTCAGTTGCGCCATGAATTCGGCGCGCGTGATCGTCAGCCGCTCGAGCGGCAGCGTGACCAGGAACATGTGCCAGTTGCCGTTCTCGAATTCGGCGACCGGCAGGCCGAGGCCGAGCTTCACGGCCGCGCCGCCGTCGAACGCGGCGAAATACGCGCGGGCGAGCGCGCGGCGCTGCGCGGTGAAGCGCTCGATGTGCGGCAGTTGGCCGAGGCCGACGCGCGCGGCGACGTCGGTCAGGTTGTACTTGCCGCCGAGCACGTCGCAGTCCATCCCGTCGAAGCCGGTGCGCGTGATGCCCTGCAGCCGGTACTTCTGCGCGAGCACGGCTTCGTCCTCGTTGTTCAGCACGAGCGCGCCGCCTTCGATCGTCGTCAGGTTCTTGTTCGCGTGGAAGCTGAACGACACGATGTCGCCGATCGCGCCGATGCGCTTGCCGTTCCACGTCGAGCCGAACGCCTGCGCGGCATCCTCGATCACGCGCAGGTTGTGCGCGCGGGCGATCGCGTACAGGCGGTCCATGTCGACCGGCAGGCCGGACAGGTACACGGGGATGATCGCCTTCGTACGCGGCGTGATCGCCTGCTCGAGCTTGTCGAGGTCGATGTTGCGCGTGACGGGATCGATGTCCGCGAACACGGGCGTCGCGCCGGTTTCGATGATCACGTTGCTGGTCGAGACCCACGACGCCGGTGTCGTGATCACCTCGTCGCCGGGGCCGACGCCCGCGATGCGCAGGCCGATCTCGAGCGTGCAGGTGCCCGAATTGAACGCGCGGACCGGACGGCCGCCGCAGTACTCGGACAGCGCGGCTTCGAATTTCTGGCACTGCGGGCCGGTGGTGATCCAGCCCGAGCGCAGCACGTCGACGACGCCCTGGATGGTTTCCTCATCGATCTCGGGGCGGGTGAACGGCAGAAACGGAGCGGTAGTCTGGCTCATGAACGCGTTGGGCCTGTAATGGCGTGTAATAAAAGGGTCGGGCGATCCGTCCGAAACCGGCATTAAACACCGGTTGGCCGATTCGCACCGTGATTTTTTGTAGGCGGACGCTTAACGCCGCGGCCGTGCTCAACTGCGCGCGAGCACGAGCACGCCGATCAGGATGATGCCGATGCCGACGAACTTCTGGATCGACAGCACCTCGCCGAACAGGTACCACGCCGCGAACGCGTTGACGACGTAGCCGAGCGACAGCATCGGGTACGCGATCGACACGTCGACCCGCGACAGCCCGACGATCCATACGACGACGCTCAGCACGTAGCAGCCGAGCCCGCCGATGATCGGCAACTGGGTCGCGATCTTGAACCCGACCGGGATGATGTTCGCACGGCTGAATTCGAAGTGTCCAACGGCGTTGACGCCGGCTTTCAGCAGAAGTTGCGCACAGGCGTTGAGCATCACGCCGGTGATGATGCAGACGAACGAAACGGGATTCATGCGAAGGACGTCCTTACGATTGCGGTTTCTCGACGATCACGCGGCGGTTGTCGCGCGCGATCACGCGCATCGGCACGCCTTCCTTGACCAGCGCGTCGTACTGGCCGGGCGGCATGATCGCGAGCGCATGGGCGTCTTGCTTCCAGCGCGTGACCCATTCGCCGACGGTCGGGATCCATTTGTTCGGCTCGACCGAGATCCCGAACGCCAGCTCGTCCTGGCGCTGCACCATGATCGTCGTGTGGCCCACGTAGAACGGGAACGTGTGATCGAGCATTTCGATCGAGTAGAACGGCGTGTCGGGCGGCAGTTTCGCCAGTTCGGCACGCACGGCCGGCGCGAGCAGCGCGCCCGAGCTGTAGCGGCCGAACTCGTCGTGCCCGGTGCCGCCGATCGTCCCGAACGCGAGCCATGCGGCGCCGAACGCGGCCAGGGCGGCGGCTACGCCCGCGCGGCGGTTCAGCCATGCGGCCGCGAGCGTCAGCGCGGCCGACACCGCGAGACCCGCGTACAGCCACATCTGGAACGCGCGGTACAGCGCGTTCGGCGTGCGGGCGTCGCCCTGGTACGCGAGGAAGATGATCCCGAACGCCGCGGCGACGAAGAACACGAGATAGCCGAGCAGGTGGCGGCGGAAGCGGTCGGCCGTCATCAGCGGCAGGTACGCGCCGATGATCAGCGCGAGCGCCGGCGCGACCGGCAGCACGTACGAGATCAGCTTCGAATGCGACGCGCTGAAGAACAGGAAGATGAACGCGCTCCAGATCAGCAGCACGAGCATCGGCGCGAAACCGTTCGGCTGGCGCGGCATGCGCAGCGCGTGGCGGATGCTCTGCCACGCGACCGACAGCCACGGCAGGAAGCCGACCAGCAGCACGGGCACGAAGTAGTACAGCGGGCCCGGGCGGTTCTGCTCCGGGGTCAGGTACCGGCGGAATTGCTGGACGACGAAGAAGAAATTGAAGAATTCGGGGTTGCGCTGCTGGACGAGCACGAACCACGGCGTGACGATCGCGAAGAAGATCACGAGGCCGCTGACGAGGTACAGGCGCTTCCACAGCGCCCAGTCGCGCGCGATCAGCGTATACAGCACGAGCACGGCGCCCGGCAGGATCAGCCCGACGAGGCCCTTGGACAGCACCGCGAACGCCATCGCGGCCCAGCACGCCCACATCCAGCCGCGCACCGCGGCGGGGCGTAGCCCGGGCCGCTGCGCGAGCAGCAGCGAGCACAGCGACAGCGCCATCCAGAACGCGAGCCCCATATCGAGCGCGTTGAAGTGGCCCATCAGGTTCCAGTACGGCGCGCTGGCCAGCACGACGGCCGCGAGGAAGCCCGACAGCGGATTGAACAGGCGCGCGCCGGTGTAGCCGACGAGCAGCACGCCGGCGAAGCTCGCAACGGCGGTGTACAGGCGCGCCTGCCATTCGCCGATGCCGAACCACGCGAACGTCAGCGCGTTCAGCCAGGTCTGCAGCGGCGGCTTCTCGAAGTACTTGTAGCCGTTGTAGCGCGGCGTGATCCAGTCGCCGGTGACGAACATCTCGCGCGCCATTTCCGCGTAGCGGCCTTCGTCGCTCGGGATCAGGTGGCGCAGCCCGAGCGGCGCGAACCAGACGATCGCGAACGCGACGAGCAGGAGGACGAGCGTGATGCGATTGAGCGGTAGCCTCGACGGCGTATCGTTCATGGGTTTTCAGCCTGTTGGTTGGTGTGACGGGCCGCCGGCGGGGTGCGCCGGGGGCGGGCAGTCTGGCCGGGGCGAGCGGGGGATCGACCCGCTGCGCCGGCCGGTGTTTTACCGCATCGGGGATTAACGTTCAATCAAGAGCGCGGCGGCGACTTTGCGGCCTTCGGCCATCAGGATGTTGTAGGTGCGGCAAGCGGCCTGGAAATCCATCGTCTCGACGCCGATGCGCTTCGCGGTGAGCGCCGCGACGAGCCGCGGGTGCGGGAAGCGCAGCCGCGCGCCGCTGCCGAAGATCACGAGTTCGGGCGTCGGGTCGAGCAGCATCGCGAAATGTTCGGGCGCGAGCGCGTCGAACGACGACACGGGCCACGCCTGGACCGGCGCGCCGGGCAGCACGATGACGCTCGTTTCATGGCGTTCGAGGTTGACGTCGACATAATCGGGGCCGTAGCCGGTAACTGTGTTGAGCGCGCCGCTCGTGTCCTGGTGCAGTTTCAAATCGGTATTCCGCGGTTCCGTAGGGGAATGGATTGGCCCGGCCGCAGGGGCCCGGCGGGCCGGTTTCGCGCGCCCCGGCACGCGCGGACGCCCGACGGCGCGGGCCCGGCGCGGCTATGGTGCATTGCGAAAGTCGGCCAAAATCCGCTAAATTATAACTTTTTGGTCGCCTGCGGGCGCCACTTGCGTCGTGCGTCGCCACAAGCTGCGTCCGACCGCCGCTTTTTCCCAGTCTAGACAGCGCGCACAGACCGGCCGCTTTCCAGTTTTGATCCCGTCCCCCCGGCCGCAAGGCCAACCCAGGAACCGTGTCGTCGTGAAACCGATTCAGAAGTCGAACAAGCTGCTCAACGTCTGCTACGACATCCGTGGCCCGGTGCTCGAGCACGCGAAGCGCCTCGAGGAAGAAGGCCACCGCATCATCAAGCTGAACATCGGCAACCTCGCGCCGTTCGGTTTCGACGCGCCGGACGAAATCATCCAGGACATGATCCGCAACCTGCCGGCGTCGTCCGGCTATTCGGATTCGAAGGGCGTGTTCTCGGCGCGCAAGGCCGTGATGCACTACACGCAGGAAAAGGGCGTAGTCGGCGTCGGTCTCGACGACATCTACATCGGCAACGGCGCGTCCGAGCTGATCGTGATGGCGACCCAGGCGCTCCTGAACGACGGCGACGAAGTGCTGCTGCCCGCGCCCGACTATCCGCTGTGGACGGCGGCCGTGAGCCTGTCGGGCGGCACGCCCGTGCACTATGTGTGCGACGAGCAGAACGCGTGGATGCCCGATCTCGACGACATCCGCAGCAAGATCACGCCGAACACGAAGGCGATCGTCGTGATCAACCCGAACAACCCGACCGGCGCGCTTTATTCCGACGAATTGCTGCTGGAGCTGCTCGAGATCGCGCGCCAGCACGGGCTGATCGTGTTCGCCGACGAGGTCTACGACAAGATCGTCTACGACGGCCTCGAGCACACGGCGCTGGGTTCGCTGTCGGAGGACGTGATCACCGTCACCTTCAACAGTTTGTCGAAGAGCTATCGGTCGTGCGGCTATCGCGCGGGCTGGATGGCCGTGTCGGGCCTCGGCGGCGACAACCGCCGGCGCGCGAAGGATTACCTGGAAGGGCTCGGCATCCTGTCGTCGATGCGCCTGTGCGCGAACGTGCCCGGCCAGTTCGCGATCCAGACGGCGCTCGGCGGCTACCAGAGCATCAACGAGCTGATCGTGCCGAGCGGGCGCCTGTACAAGCAGCGCGAACTCGCGTATGACATGCTGACGTCGATCCCGGGCGTGACCTGCGTGAAGCCGCAGGCCGCGCTGTACATGTTCCCGCGCCTCGACCCGAAGCTCTACCCGATCCAGAACGACCAGCAGTTCATTCTCGACCTGTTGCTCGAGGAGCGCGTGCTGCTGGTGCAGGGCACGGGTTTCAACTGGGGGGCGCCGGACCACTTCCGCGTGGTCTTCCTGCCGAACCTCGACGACCTGACCGATTCGATCAACCGGATCGCACGCTTCCTCGACGGCTACCGCAAGCGCCATTCGGTCTGAGCGGGCAGCGTCACACGGAACTCATTACTTCTTACTCATCGATCACACGCAGCATGGAACCGATCAAAGTTGGCCTGTTGGGCTTCGGCACCGTCGGCAGCGGCACCTTCACGGTGTTGCACCGCAACCAGGAAGAAATCAAACGACGCGCGGGGCGCGGCATCGAGGTCGCGCGCATTGCCGTGCGCAACCCGGCCAAGGCGCAGGCGGCGCTCGGCGCTGACGCCGGCACCGCGCAGATCACCGACGATTTCAATGCGGTCGTCGACGACCCGTCGATTTCGATCATCGCCGAGATGATCGGCGGCACGGGCATCGCGCGCGAGCTCGTGCTGCGCGCGATCGCGAACGGCAAGCACGTCGTGACGGCGAACAAGGCACTGCTCGCGGTGCATGGCACCGAGATCTTCGAGGCCGCGCGCGAGAAAGGCGTGATGGTCGCGTTCGAGGCGGCCGTCGCCGGCGGCATCCCGATCATCAAGGCGCTGCGCGAAGGCCTGACCGCGAACCGCATCCAGTACATCGCCGGCATCATCAACGGCACGACGAACTACATCCTGTCGGAAATGCGCGACCGCGGGCTCGACTTCGCGACCGCGCTGAAGGCCGCGCAGGAGCTCGGCTACGCGGAAGCCGATCCGACCTTCGACATCGAGGGCGTCGACGCCGCGCACAAGGCGACGATCATGAGCGCGATCGCGTTCGGCGTGCCGGTGCAGTTCGACCGCGCGTACGTCGAGGGCATCAGCAAGCTCGACGCGACCGACATCCGCTACGCAGAAGAGCTCGGCTACCGGATCAAGCTGCTCGGCATCGCGCGCCGCGCCGCAAACGGCATCGAGCTGCGCGTGCACCCGACGCTGATCCCGGAAAAGCGGCTGCTCGCGAACGTCGAGGGCGCGATGAACGCGGTCGTCGTGCACGGCGATGCGGTCGGCACGACGCTGTACTACGGCAAGGGCGCGGGTGCGGAGCCGACCGCGTCGGCGGTCGTCGCGGATCTCGTCGACGTCACGCGCCTGCATACGGCCGACCCCGAGCACCGCGTGCCGCACCTCGCATTCCAGCCGGACAGCCTGTCGAACACGCCGATCCTGCCGATCGAGGAAGTGACGAGCGGCTACTACCTGCGCCTGCGCGTCGCGGATCAAACCGGCGTGCTCGCCGCGATCACGCGCATCCTCGCCGAATCGGGGATCTCGATCGACGCGCTGCTGCAGAAGGAATCGGAGCAGATCGACGGCGCGAACGGCGAAACCGACATCATCCTGATCACGCACGAGACGGTCGAGAAGAACGTCAATGCGGCGATCGCGCAAATCGAGAGCCTCGCGACCGTCGTGTCGAAGGTGACGAAGCTGCGCATGGAAGCGCTGAACTGAGGCTGACGACATGAACTACATTTCCACGCGCGGCGCCGGCATCGGCGAGCGCCATACGTTCTCCGACATCCTGCTCGGCGGTCTCGCGAAGGACGGCGGGCTTTACCTGCCGGCCGACTATCCGAAGGTGTCCGCCGACGAGCTCGCGCGCTGGCGCACGCTGCCGTATGCGGATCTCGCGTTCGAGATCCTGTCGAAGTTCTGCGACGACGTGCCGGCCGACGACCTGCGCGCGATCACGCGCCGCACGTACACGGCCGCCGTGTACAGCAACACGCGCCACGGCGAGAACGCGTCCGACATCACGCCGCTGAAGACGCTCGGCACCGAGCACGGCACGGCGCTGTCGCTGCTCGAACTGTCGAACGGCCCGACGCTCGCGTTCAAGGACATGGCGATGCAGTTGCTCGGCAACCTGTTCGAGTACACGCTCGCGAAGCACGGCGAAGCGCTGAACATCCTCGGCGCGACGTCGGGCGACACCGGCAGCGCGGCCGAATACGCGATGCGCGGCAAGGCCGGCGTGCGCGTGTTCATGCTGTCGCCGCACAAGAAGATGAGCGCGTTCCAGACGGCGCAGATGTTCAGCCTGCAGGATCCGAACATCTTCAACCTCGCGGTCGAAGGCGTGTTCGACGACTGCCAGGACATCGTGAAGGCCGTGTCGAACGATCACGCGTTCAAGGCGCAGCAGAAGATCGGCACGGTCAACTCGATCAACTGGGCGCGCGTCGTCGCGCAGGTCGTGTACTACTTCAAGGGCTATTTCGCGGCGACGCAGTCCAACGACGAGCGCGTGTCGTTCACGGTGCCGTCGGGCAACTTCGGCAACGTCTGCGCCGGTCACATCGCACGGATGATGGGGCTGCCGATCGCGAAGCTGGTGGTCGCGACCAACGAGAACGACGTGCTCGACGAGTTCTTCCGCACCGGCGCCTACCGCGTGCGCAGCGCCGAGAACACCTATCACACGAGCAGCCCGAGCATGGACATCTCGAAGGCATCGAACTTCGAGCGCTTCGTGTTCGACCTGCTCGGCCGCGATCCGGCCCGCGTGATGCAACTGTTCCGCGACGTCGAGGAGAAGGGCGGCTTCGATCTCGCGGCGAGCGGCGATTTCGCGCGCGTCGCCGAATTCGGCTTCGTGTCGGGCCGCAGCAGCCATGCCGACCGCATCGCGACGATCCGCGACGTATTCTCGCGCTACGACACGATGATCGATACGCATACGGCCGACGGCGTGAAGGTCGCGCGCGAGCATCTGGAGGCCGGCGTGCCGATGGTCGTGCTCGAGACGGCGCAGCCGATCAAGTTCGGCGAGACGATCCGCGAAGCGCTCGATCGCGAAGCCGAGCGGCCGGCCGCCTTCGACGGGCTCGAGGCGCTGCCGCAGCGTTTCGAGGTCGTGAAGGCCGACGCGCAGCAGGTGAAGGACTTCATCGCCGCCCATACGCGCGCATGACGCATGGCCGGGCCTGCGGGCCCGGCGGCGCACGACGGCCGGAATGCCGATTCGTCGAACGGATCGGGGTTCCGGCCGTTTCGTTTGGCCCGCGGGTTTGGCTCGCGGACATCGCATTCGGTGCGAAACAAGTGCCAGACCTGAAGGTGCGCGCCGATCACAGTCTTCGCATGCTCGCCATATCGCGCGTACGCGTGGCGGCGTCGCTACAATGACGTACTGACTCCAACGATTCCCGATGCCATCGATGTCGAACCCGAATCCCGCGGCGCCGCGCGCGCCGATGCTGTCGACCGCCGAGGCGCTCGCCGCGTTGCTCGACGCCGCGAAGCCGCTGCCCGGCGCGGAAACCGTCGCCACGCTCGACGCGCTGGGCCGCGTGCTGGCGGCCGACGTGAGCTCGCCGCTCGACGTGCCGCCGATGCATACGAGCGCGATGGACGGCTACGCGGTGCGCGTCGCCGACCTGCTGCACGGCGATCGGCGCTTGCCGGTGTCGCAGCGCATTCCGGCCGGGCATCCGGCCGCGCCGCTGGCAGCCGGCACGGCCGCGCGGATCTTCACCGGCGCGACGGTGCCGCCCGGTGCCGACGCCGTCGTGATGCAGGAGCAGACGTCGGCAGACGGTGACGCGGTCGAGATCCTGCACACGCCGAAGGCCGGCGAATGGATCACCGCGCAGGGCGCTGACATCCGCCAGGGTTCGGTGATCCTGCCGGCCGGCACGCGGCTCACGCCGCAGGCGCTGGGTCTTGCCGCATCGGTCGGCTGCGCGCAGTTGTCGGTCGCGCGGCGGATTCGCGTGGCGGTGTTCTTCACCGGCGACGAACTGACGATGCCGGGCGAGCCGCTGAAGCCCGGTGCGATCTACAACTCGAACCGCTTCACGCTGCGCGGGCTGCTCGAGCGACTCGGCTGCCACGTGACCGACTACGGGATCGTGCCCGACTCGCTCGCCGCGACGCGCGACACGTTGCGCGAGGCCGCCCGCGACCACGACGTGATCGTGACGAGCGGCGGCGTGTCGGTCGGCGACGAGGATCACGTGAAGCCGTCCGTCGAGGCCGAAGGGCGGCTCGCGCTGTGGCAGATCGCGATGAAGCCCGGCAAGCCGCTCGCGTACGGCGCGGTGCGCCGCGGCGACGAGCGCGCCGACGCGCACTTCATCGGGCTGCCCGGCAATCCCGTCTCGAGTTTCGTCACGTTCCTGCTGTTCGTGCGGCCGTTCCTGCTGCGCCTGTCCGGCGTGCGCGACGTCGCGCCGCGCGCGTTGTCGCTGCGTGCCGATTTTTCGCAGAGCAAGGGCGACCGGCGCAACGAATTCCTGCGCGCGCGCGTCAATGCGGCCGGCGGTCTCGACCTGTTCCCGAACCAGAGCTCGGCCGTGCTCACGTCGACGGTCTGGGGTGACGGGCTGATCGACAATCCGCCGCAGCACGCGATCAGTGCAGGCGAGACCGTGCGTTTCATTCCGTTTTCCGAATTGCTGTCGTAACGCGGCGGCTTCCCGAACCATGAAGATTCAGCTGAAGTTTTTTGCAAGCGTGCGCGAGGCACTGGGCGTCGCCGACGAACAGGCCGACGTGCCGGACAGCGTGACGACCGTCGGCGACGTGCGCGCGTGGCTGCGCGTGCGCGGCGGTGCGTGGGCCGAGACGCTCGCCGAAGGGCGCGCGTTGCGCATGGCGTGCAACCACGAGATGACCGATCCCGACACGCGGCTCACCGAAGGCTGCGAGGTCGCGTTCTTCCCGCCGGTGACGGGCGGTTGAGGCGGGCGTGATGGCGACGATACGAGTCCAGACCGACGATTTCGACCTGAACGCCGAAGTGGCGGCATTGCGGGCGCGCAACCCGAGGATCGGCGCGGTCGCGTGCTTCGTCGGCACGGTGCGCGACCTGAACGAAGGCGATGCGGTTGCCGCGATGGAGCTCGAACACTATCCGGGCATGACCGAGAAGGCGCTCGAGAAGATCGCGGCCGAGGCCGGCCGGCGCTGGCCGGGCATCGACGTCGCGATCGTGCATCGCGTCGGCAGGCTGCTGCCGCTCGACCAGATCGTGATGGTCGCGACGGTCGCGTCGCACCGCGGCGATGCGTTCGCGTCGTGCGAGTTCGTGATGGACTATCTGAAGACCGAAGCGCCGTTCTGGAAGAAGGAAACGACGCCGGATGGCGAGCGCTGGGTCGATGCGCGCAGTACCGACGACGCCGCGCTCGCGCGCTGGGGCGTCGAGTCGGGCAACACGCGGCGCTGAGTGCGGCGCGCGGGCGATGCGGCGATGTGCCGCAGATGCCGCATCGTCGCGCGTGACGGGCGTTACGCGTCCGGGTCGGCGCCGCGCCCGATGATCTTCGTCGGAAACGGCTCGCCGCGCTCGCGCGACGGCAACGCGTGCGGATCGTCGCCCGCGTCGCGGCGGCGCGGCGCGATCGCGTCGAGCAGCGCCTGCTGTTCGGCCGGAATCCGGTAGTCCCAACCGAAGCGGCTCAATTGCAGGCTCTGCGCGATCCGCAGCGCGGGCTCCATGAAACGGATCGCCGCGGCCGGCGCGTAACGCGCTTCGACGGTGTTCAGGAACAGCGACAGCCAGCGGCTGAAATGGGCCGGCTCGATGCCGTCGAGCGGCTGGTGCGCCTGCTGCACGTTGCCGCGATAGCCCTTGGTACCGAGCACGAGGCTCGACCAGAACGTCACCATCTTCGGCAGATGATCGTCCCAGCGGCCGGCGAGCTTCGCGGCGAACACGGGCCCGAGCAGCGGATCGGCGCGCACGCGGTCGTAGAACGCGTAGACGAGATCGCGGATGTTGTCTTCGGTCGGCTCGGCGTCGCGGGGGCGGGCCGGTACGGGTTCGGGCGAGGCGGGCAGGGCGGTCATGACAAAAAGGGCTGGTGGAGCAGGGCGGCGACGGGGCACCGGCGTGGGCAACGAGCAGGACGCCGGCCGGATTTTGACGCAAAATAGCGTCCTGTCACCCCTGGAAAACGTGCGGATATCACGCATGTTATTGCGCGCCCGCGATCCCGGCAACCCGGGGCCGCGCCGCGGGACCTTCGATCGGCCCTGCACGCATCGCGATCGGCCCGCCTCACGTCATCGGGGCACGATCGATCTTTTCCGTATTCGCTCATGAGACTCACCGACTACACCGACTATTCGCTGCGCGTGATGCTGTACCTGGCCGTGCGCGGCGAGGGGCTGGCGACGATCCAGGAGATCTCGGACGCCTACGGCATCTCGAAGAACCATCTGATGAAAGTCGTCCAGCAGCTCGGCGAGCTCGGCTGGGTCGACACCGTTCGCGGCCGCAACGGCGGGCTGCGGCTATTCGCCGATTCGCTGCGATTGACGGTCGGCCAGGTCGTGCGGGCGACCGAGAACGACTTCGCGCTGGTCGGTTGCTTTTCGTCCGACGGCAGCGACTCGCGCGGCTGCGTGATCGAGCCGCAGTGCCGGCTGAAGGGCGTACTGGCGGCCGCGCTCGAGGCGTTCTTCGCGGAACTCGATCGTCACACGCTCGGCGAACTGGCCGAGCCCGGCTCGCCGCTCGCGGCGCTGCTCGGCATTCATCCGGTCGCGCTCGTGCGCGCCGCGCCGGCGCCGGACGAAGCGCCGGCGGCCGCCGAGCCGTCGTCGCAGGCCCGCTGACACGCGGGCGCCGCGTATCCCGCGCCCATCCCCATCGCGCCGCCGGGCCGCTTGCCGGAGATCCGGCAATTTTTGCGCTGAATCAACCCGAATTTCGCTTGAAAGCCGCATAACCATCCTCATCTTGGTGTTAATCGAAAATTGGAGGTCTCAACCAAATGAGAATCGACAAGCTCACCACCAAGTTCCAGGAAGCACTCGCGGACGCGCAAAGCCTCGCGGCAGGCCGCGACAATCAATACATCGAACCCGTTCACGTGCTCGCGGCGCTGGTCGCGCAGCAGGACGGCTCGGCCCGCTCGCTGATGTCGCGCGCGGGCGTTCACGTGCAGGCCCTGCAAGGCGCGCTGAACGAAGCTATCTCGCGCCTGCCGCAAGTAACGGGCACGGGCGGCGACATCCAGATCGGCCGTGAGTTGGCCGGGCTACTGAACCAGGCCGACAAGGAAGCGCAGAAGCTCAACGACACGTTCATCGCGAGCGAGATGTTCCTGCTCGCCGTGTCCGACGACAGGGGCGACGCGGGCAAGCTCGCGCGTCAGCACGGCCTCACGCGCAAGGCGCTCGAAGCCGCGATCGCCGCGGTGCGCGGCGGCTCGCAGGTGCACAGCCAGGACGCCGAAAGCCAGCGCGAGGCGCTGAAGAAATACACGGTCGACCTGACCGAGCGCGCCCGCGCGGGCAAGCTCGACCCGGTGATCGGCCGCGACGACGAAATCCGCCGCTCGATCCAGATCCTGCAGCGCCGCACGAAGAACAACCCGGTGCTGATCGGCGAGCCGGGCGTGGGCAAGACCGCGATCGTCGAAGGGCTCGCGCAGCGGATCGTCAACGGCGAGGTGCCCGAGACGCTGAAGGGCAAGCGCGTGCTGTCGCTCGACATGGCCGCGCTGCTCGCCGGCGCGAAGTATCGCGGCGAGTTCGAGGAGCGCCTGAAGGCGGTGCTCAACGACATCGCGAAGGACGAAGGCCGGACGATCGTCTTCATCGACGAAATCCACACGATGGTCGGCGCGGGCAAGGCCGAAGGCGCGATGGATGCGGGCAACATGCTGAAGCCGGCGCTGTCGCGCGGCGAGCTGCACTGCATCGGCGCGACCACGCTCGACGAATACCGCAAGTACATCGAGAAGGATGCCGCGCTCGAACGCCGTTTCCAGAAGGTGCTCGTCGACGAGCCGAGCGTCGAGGCGACGATCGCGATCCTGCGCGGGCTGCAGGAGAAGTACGAACTGCACCACGGTGTCGACATCACCGACCCGGCGATCGTCGCCGCGGCCGAGCTGTCGCATCGCTACATCACCGACCGCTTCCTGCCCGACAAGGCCATCGACCTGATCGACGAAGCCGCTTCGAAGATCAAGATGGAAATCGATTCGAAGCCCGAAGAGATGGACAAGCTCGACCGTCGTCTGATCCAGCTGAAGATCGAGCGCGAAGCCGTGAAGAAGGAGCAGGACGAAGCGTCGCAGAAGCGCCTGCAACTGATCGAGGAAGAGATCGACCGCCTTGGCCGCGAATATGCGGACCTGGAAGAGATCTGGACCGCCGAGAAGGCCGCGGTGCAGGGCAGCGCGCAGCTCAAGGAAGAGATCGAGAAGGTGCGGGCGGACATCGCGCGCCTGCAGCGTGAAGGCAAGCTGGAGAAGGTCGCCGAGCTGCAGTACGGCAAGCTGCCGCAGCTCGAGTCGCAGCTCAAGCAGGTCACGCAGGCCGAAGAGCAGGAGCAGCACAACCCGACGCGTCCGCGCCTGCTGCGCACACAGGTCGGCGCCGAGGAAATCGCGGAAGTCGTGTCGCGTTCGACGGGCATTCCCGTGTCGCGGATGATGCAGGGCGAACGCGAGAAGCTGCTGCACATCGAGGAAAAGCTGCACGAGCGCGTGGTCGGCCAGGATGAGGCGATCAGCGCGGTGGCCGATGCGATCCGTCGTTCGCGCGCGGGTCTCGCCGATCCGAACCGTCCGTACGGCTCGTTCCTGTTCCTCGGGCCGACGGGTGTCGGCAAGACCGAGCTGTGCAAGGCGCTGGCGTCGTTCCTGTTCGATTCGGAAGAGCATCTGATCCGCATCGACATGAGCGAGTTCATGGAGAAGCACAGCGTCGCGCGGCTGATTGGCGCGCCGCCGGGCTATGTCGGCTACGAGGAAGGCGGCTACCTGACGGAAGCCGTGCGCCGCAAGCCGTACAGCGTGATCCTGCTCGACGAGATCGAGAAGGCGCATCCGGACGTGTTCAACGTGCTGCTGCAGGTGCTCGACGACGGCCGCATGACCGACGGGCAGGGGCGCACGGTCGACTTCAAGAACACGGTGATCGT
The DNA here is from genome assembly GCF_002223345.1 of Burkholderia sp. AU16741. NCBI lineage: Bacteria > Pseudomonadati > Pseudomonadota > Betaproteobacteria > Burkholderiales > Burkholderiaceae > Burkholderia > Burkholderia sp. AU16741. The sequence goes on along the minus strand of NZ_NKEZ01000003.1, from coordinate 1,476,094 downwards.
GATGACGTCGAACCTCGGCTCGCAGGTGATCCAGGCGATGACGGGCGCGCCGCAGGACGAGATCAAGGACGCGGTGTGGCTCGAGGTGAAGCAGCATTTCCGCCCCGAGTTCCTGAACCGGATCGACGACGTCGTCGTGTTCCATGCGCTCGACCGCAGCAACATCGAGTCGATCGCGAAGATCCAGCTCGCCCGCCTGCACGACCGGCTCGCGAAGCTCGACATGGCGCTCGACGTATCGCCGTCGGCGCTCGAGCAGATCGCGAAGGTCGGCTACGATCCGGTGTTCGGCGCGCGGCCGCTGAAGCGCGCGATCCAGCAGGAGATCGAGAACCCGGTCGCGAAGCTGATCCTCGCCGGCCGCTTCGGTCCGAAGGACGTGATCCCGGTCGACGTCAACGATGGCCAGTTCGTGTTCGACCGCGTCGTGCACTGATCGCCTGCCGTCGGCAGCGTGCCCGGTTCGCACCGGGCGCAAAAACGAACACCCCGCCTCGGCGGGGTGTTTGCTTATGGAGTGGCCGAACGGGCCGCCCGATGGCGGTGGTCAGCCCTGCTTGTTGCCGCCGAACATGCCGGCGAGCTGCGTGAGCGTGCCGAGTACGTTCGACGTGTCGACCTGGCCGCTGGCCGGCACTTCGCCGTTCGGCGTCGCGCCGTTGACGACGTGCGGCAGTACCTGCGCGAGGATCGACGAGGCCTGCGACGGATCGATGCCGACCTTGCTCGCGAGCGAGCCGACGACGTCCGAGCCGAGCACGTTTTGCAGCGTATCGGGCGAGATCGGCTGGTTTTCACCGGTGCCGACCCACGAACCGATGATCTCGCCGGCGCCGCCGGCCTTGAACTTCTCGATCAGCCCGTTCAGGCCGCCCGGCTGGTTGTTGATGAATTCGAGCGCGGTCGCGATGAGCGCGCTTTGCGAGTTGCCGCCGGCCTGGCCGCCGATCAGACCGCCAACGATGTCGAGGAGACCCATGGTTCTTCACCTTCACTGAAAAGGGCGCCGTGACGACGGCGCCCGTTGAACGAATGCCGCGCGCACGCCGTCGCGCGCGCGGCGTACATCAGGCGCCCGACGCCGCGGCGGCGGAGGCGGCCTTGTCCTTCTTGCTCTTCTTCTTCGAACCCTTCGTCGCCTTCGCGGACGATGCGGCGGCCGGTGCGCTCGCGCCGGCGTCGGCGGATGCCGCGGCAGCCGCTGCGGCCTTTTCCTTCTTCGAGGCGCGCTTGGTTTTGACGGGCTTGCTCGCCGCTTCCGGTGCGCTCGCCGTCGGCGCGGGCGCCGCGGTCGTCGTGCCGGCCGTCGCGGTCGTGGACGTCGATGCGGTGCCCGCCGACGTCGTGGTCGACGGGGTCGCCGACGTCGTCGCGGCCGGCTTCGACAGCTTCACGCCCTTCGGCGGCGTGGACGCGCCGCCGATCGTCAGGCCGTTTTCCTCGAGATGCCCGACCGACTTCGTGCCGAGGCCCTTCACGCGGTTCGCGAGATCGTCGGCGTCCTTGAACGGGCCGTTCTTGGTGCGTTCGTCGATGATCGCCTTCGACTTCACGGGCCCGAGCCCCTTCACGGATTCGAGCGCGGCCTGGTCGGCCGTGTTGACTTCGACGGCGGCGGCAAGGCCGGCGGCGAGCGACAGCGATAGCGCGACGAACAGCATCAGCAGCTTTTTCAGCATGGCGAGGGCTCCCTGGTTCTGACGGATGAATGGTTGTTGCAACGGACGGCGGCGCGCGAGCCGGCCGAGCGTCGCCGTTAAGCATAGGACAAATGCGTGCCCTTTTTGAGACAGGCTGACCGAATCTTGCTGAAGGCTTGCGGTGCTGTAAAGGCCGAAACCGGTGCCGGGCGCCGATTTTGACCATTCTTTACGGTGTCGCCGCGGTATCGCGGGCGTATCGAGCGTGAATGTCGCGCTGGCCGACAGACAATGCTTGACTTAGAGTGAACTCTAACTCCTAACCTTGTTCCTGCCATGTCGAAAGCCATATCCCAACTCTCCGCTGCCGGTCCGCTGACGATCGGGCAAGTCGCCGAACTGACCGGCGTGTCGACGCACACGTTGCGGTACTACGAGCAGGCCGGGCTGCTGCGCGCGATTTCGCGCACGGCGGCCGGGCACCGGCTCTATGCGCCGGCCGACCTCGACTGGCTGGCCTTCGTGATGCGCCTGAAGGCGACCGGCATGCCGATCGCGCAGATGCAGGCGTTCGCGGTGCTGCGCGAGCAGGGCGCGTCGACGTTCGGCGCGCGGCGCGACTTGCTGGTCGCGCATCGCGACGCGGTGCGCGCGCATATCGCGGAGCTGCAGGCGAGCCTCGATGCGATCGGCGACAAGATCGCGTACTACGAGGCGCAGGAACGGGAAACGGCACGACGGGCGAAACCTTCTCACTCTTTATCGGAACAGGACGGACACGATGGAACGACTCGTTGAGGATCGCTACACGCGCGGCTGGAACAAACTGAAGGAAATCGACGGCGAAGCGGGCGAACGCGTGATCGCGGCGCTGGCGCCGATCGCGCCGGATTTCGGGCGGCTGCTGGTCGAATTCAGCTTCGGCGATATCTACAGCCGGCCGCAGCTCGACCTGAAGGCGCGCGAAATCGCGACGATCGCGGCGCTGGCCGCGCTCGGCAACGCACAGCCGCAACTGAAGGTGCATATCGAGGCCGCGCTGAACGTCGGCTGCACGCGCGACGAGATCGTCGAGGTGTTCATGCAGATGGCCGTGTATGCGGGGATGCCGGCCGCGCTGAACGCGCTGTTCGCCGCGCACGAGGTGTTCACGCGGCGCGACGAAGCGGCCGGCGTGACGGCCGACGCGAACGAAGCGGCCGGGCAGCCCGCATGACGCGGCGTGCGCCGGTGCGTCACGCGCGGTGCGGCGCGACGATCCGGTACTTCGCGATGCGCCGGTACAGCGTCGCGCGCGACATGCCGAGCGCCCGGGCGGCCGCGTCGGGCCGCCAGCGATGCGCGGTGAGCGCGGCGACGATGCGGCCGCGTTCGTCGTCGGGCAGCGCGCCGGGCGGCGCGCCGCCGAGTTGCGCGGCGAGGTCGGCCGGCAGGTCGCGCCGCGTCACGCGCGCGGCGTCGCACACCGCGCACGCATAGCGCAGCACGTTGCGCAGTTGCCGCACGTTGCCCGGCCATGCATACGCGGCGAGCTGTTCGGCGAGCGTCGCGTCGAGCGTGAGCACGTGGCCGGTCGCCTGCGCTTCCTCGGCGAACACGGCGGCGATCACGTCACGCACGTCCGCGCGTTCGCGCAGCGGCGGCAGGTCGAATGTCGCGCCGCTCAACCGGTAGTACAGATCTTCGCGGAACGTGCCGTCCGCGACCATTCGCGCGAGATCGCGGTGCGTCGCGCAGATCACGTCGAGATCGACGCGCACCGGCGTATCGCTGCCGAGCGGCACGACCTCGCCGTCGGCCAGCACGCGCAACAGGCGCGTCTGCAGCGCGAGCGGCATGTCGCCGATTTCATCGAGAAACAGCGTGCCGCCGTCGGCGAGTGCGATCTTGCCGCGCGCGCCGTGCTTGCGTGCGCCGGTGAACGCGCCGGCCGCATAGCCGAACAGTTCGCTCTCGATCAGCGCTTCCGGCAGCGCGCCGCAGTTCACGGCGACGAATGGCCGCGCGCGCCGCGCGCCGGCGTCGTGGATCGCGCGGGCGAACACTTCCTTGCCCGCGCCGGTTTCGCCGAGCACGAGGATCGGCAGCCGTTTGCTCGCGACGCGCAGCGCGAGTTCGGCCTGTTGCGCGATGCGTGCATCGCTGCTGTGCAGGAACGGCGTCAGCGCGCTGACGTGACGCGGCGCGGTGCCCGGGCGCCGCGAGGCCGCGCCGGGTTCGCGGCCGGCGCGCCGCAGCGGCGCACGCAGCCGCGCGTAGAGCGGGGCGCCGGTCGCGCGCACGCGCAGCGCGACGATCGTATCGAGCCGCGCGGCGTCGCGCAGCGGCATCTCGGTCGCATCGAAGATCTCGTCGATATGGCGCGGCTCGCGCAGCGCCGGCAGCGCATCGCGCGCCTGCCGGTTCGCGGCGACGATGTTGCCGCATTCGTCGAATGCGATCAGCCACTCGGGCTGCGCCTCGACGTAGTGACGGTTCGGATGCCCGAACAATATCCAGTGCTGCGCGGTGCTGTGCACGAAGTAGCCGTCCTCGATCAGCGCCGCGCTCTGCCGCACGAGTTGATAGACGAGGCGCTGACTGTCGCGGCCGTCGGGCGAATGCACGGCCGACGCGTCGAGCACGCCGATCAGTTCGCCGCCCGGCGAGAAGATCGGCGCCGCGCTGCACGTGAGCGTCGTGAACGCCGCGCGAAAGTGATCGGCCTTGTGCACGGTGATCGGCGCGAGATCGGTCAGCACGCTCGCGACGCCGCACGTGCCTTCCTCGCTTTCCGACCAGCACGAGCCGATGTGCAACCCCGCATGGCGGAAGTCGTTGCGGCGTTCGCGGTCGATCCGGTAGTCGATGGTCACGCCGTGCGCGTCGGTCAGCATCACGCAGTAGTCGGCGACCCGGATCATGTCGTGCAGCCGCGTCAGGCACTGACCCGACGCGCGCAGGAAGGCCTCCTCCTTGTCGCGCACTTCGCGCAGCTCCGCCGCGGTCAGCACGCGCGGGCCGATCGACGACGCGGGGTCGAGACGGTAGCGCTCCAGCGACCGTTGCCACGACGACACGAGGCGCGCGGAATCCGCCGGCGCGGGCAGGCGTCCGGCGAGCGCGCCGAGTACACGGTCGGCGTGCTGGGCCTGGGGGACGGCGTAGGGCATGGTCGGCTCCGGTTCCGTACGGCGGGGATGTCGCTGTTCTTGTAGCACATCCGGTTCGGCGAATCACATTGCATCGCAGCACGCGGCGCGCATGAGACGGTCGTCTCACCGGTATCGCGCCGTGTCTCGCGCAGTTGAGACGGCCGCATGCGCGCGGCGTGACGGTCGTCCGGCCGCGCGTCGCACGCGCGGCGCCGCGCGAACGCAGGGTTTGCGGGCAGAACGGCGCGCATGCGCGGGCGTCGCGGCGATCGCGTCGCCGTATCGACGATGTGAGACGTCCCAGCGAATTCGCCGCGCGCTGTGTCGTCGCGGTCGCGCATCCCGAACACGTGCAAGCCCGCCGAACCAGTGCGGACGCGGGTTTCGCGGCGATCGCGCGCACGATGGCACGCCGCTTGCAGAGATGACGGGCAAGCCGCCGCGATCGCGTCGGCGACGACGATCCGCCGCCCGTCGATGGCAGCGGACGAAACAGGCGGAGCCGGCGCGCGTATCGATGCGCCGGCTCCGTCGACTGGATGGAGACGAACCCGTGACGACGCCCGTTCCCGTCGGCGTGATCGCGAACCCCGCATCGGGGCGCGACATCCGCCGCCTCACGACGCATGCCTCCGTGTTTCCGACGGCGGAGAAGGCGAACATGATCGTGCGCCTGCTGGCCGGTCTCGGCGCGATGGGCGTCGAGCGCGTGCTGACGCTGCGCGACCGCACGGGCATCGCGACGCTGCTGCTGCGCGCGATCGACACGCATCGCGCGGTCGCGCCGCACGAGCGCTGGCCCCAGGTCGAATTCGTCGACCTGCCGATCACCGATAGCGTCGCCGATACGCAGGCGGGCGCGGCCTATCTGCACCGGATGGAAGTGTCGCTGATCGTCGTGCTCGGCGGCGACGGCACCCATCGCGCGGTGGCCGCGCATTGCGGCGCGACGCCGCTCGTCGCGCTGTCCACCGGCACCAACAACGCGTTTCCCGAACATCGCGAGGCGACCGTCGCGGGCGTCGCCGCGGGGCTCGCCGCAACCGGCGCCGTGCCGGCCGAGGTCGCGTTCGTGCGCAACAAGCGGCTCGTCGTGCGCTGCGTCGCGGGCGCGCAGCCGGGGCGCGAGGAGATCGCGCTCGTCGACGTGTGCGCCGCGCGGCAGCGCTTCATCGGCGCGCGCGCGATTTCCGGCTCCGACGACATCGACTCGCTCTACCTGACGTTCGCGGAACCGGACGGCATCGGGTTGTCCGCGCTCGGCGGCGCGTGGGCGCCGCTCGAACGCAGCGCGCCGCACGGGCTCGCGATGCGCTTCGCGCAAGGCGGCAACGCGTCCGGCACGCCGCTCGTCGCGCCGATCGCGCCGGGGCGCGTCGACCGTGTCGTGATGCGCAGCTGCGAGCGGCTGGAACCGGGCACGTGGCACGCGATTCCGTTCGAGCACGGCACGCTCGCGTTCGACGGCGAGCGCGAGATCGAGGTCGCGCGCGGCGATCGCTACGAGATTGCGCTCGACTGGCACGGGCCGTTGACGGTCGACGTCGGCCGCACGCTGCGCTACGCGTCGTCTCGGCAACTGCTGCGCGACGCCGGTGCGTGGCACGACTGATACACCGGTTTTACGAAAATTCTTCGCCATCCATAACGATCATCCAGGAGACATCGCATGACAGCCCCGCTCGAAGGACAGGTCGCCGTCGCCACGGGCGGCGCGCGCGGCATCGGCCGCGGCATCGCGCTGGCGCTGGCCGGCGGCTTCACGTTCCACTGACGGCCGCAAGGCCGTGCAATCCGCCGCCACGGCACGGCCGGGGCGGCATTCGCAGTCAGACCTAACCAGGAGACACACATGACCGCTTCGACACAGCTCGGCAGGGACACGCTGCTGGACGCCTATCGGCTGATGCGCACGATCCGCGAATTCGAGGAACGCCTGCACGTCGAATTCGCAACCGGCGAGATTCCCGGCTTCGTTCACCTGTACGCGGGCGAGGAGGCGTCCGCCGTCGGCACGATCCTGCACCTCGGCCTCGACGACTACGTGGCCACCACGCACCGCGGCCACGGCCATTGCATCGCGAAGGGCGTCGACGTGCACGGGATGATGGCCGAGATCTACGGCAAGAAGACGGGCGTCTGCCGCGGCAAGGGCGGCTCGATGCACATCGCCGACCTGTCGATGGGGATGCTCGGCGCGAACGGGATCGTCGGCGCGGGCGGCCCGCTCGTGTGCGGCGCGGCGCTCGCGGCCAAGCACAAGAAGACGGGCGGTGTCGGCGTGTGCTTCTTCGGCGACGGCGCATCGAACCAGGGCGTGATCTTCGAATCGATGAACCTCGCGTCGGTGTGGCGGCTGCCCGCGATCTTCGTCGCCGAAAACAACGGCTACGCGGAAGCGACGTCGTCGAGCTGGTCGGTCGCGACCGACAACATCGCCGATCGTGCGAACGGCTTCGGGATGCCGGGCGTGATCGTCGACGGCTTCGACTTCTTCGCGGTGCACGAGGCGCTCGGCGAGGCCGTCGAGCGCGCGCGCAACGGCGGCGGCCCGACGCTCGTCGAGGTGAAGTTCACGCGTTATTTCGGCCACTTCGAGGGCGACGCGCAAACCTACCGCGCGCCGGGCGAAGTGCAGAAGCTGCGCGACGAGAAGGACTGCCTGAAGCATTTCGAAACGCGCGTCGTGCGCGCCGAAGCGCTGACGACCGCCGACCTGCGCGCGGTGGACGCACAGGTGAAAGCGCTGATCGACGACGCGGTCGCGCAGGCGAAGGCGGCGCCGCTGCCGGATGCCGCCGACCTGCTGGCCGACGTCTACGTGTCGTATCCGTGAGCGCGGGCTGACCCCGCAGCCGGCACGGCGAACCGAACATTCCAGGAGACAGACATGGCAAGGAAGATCACTTATTCGCAGGCGATCAACGAGGCGCTCGCGCAGGAAATGGCGCGCGACGACAGCGTGATCGTGATGGGCGAGGACAACGCGGGCGGCGCGGGCGCGCCGGGCGAGGACGACGCGTGGGGCGGCGTGCTCGGCGTGACGAAGGGGCTGTTCCACAAGTTTCCGGGCCGCGTGCTCGATACGCCGCTGTCGGAGGGCGGCTACATCGGCGCGGCGGTCGGCGCGGCCGCGTGCGGGATGCGGCCCGTCGCGGAACTGATGTTCATCGATTTCATGGGCGTGTGCTTCGACCAGATCTTCAACCAGGCCGCGAAATTCCGCTACATGTTCGGCGGCAAGGCCGTGACGCCGGTCGTGATCCGCGCGATGTACGGCGCGGGCCTGCGCGCGGCCGCGCAGCACTCGCAGATGCTCACGTCGCTGTTCACGCATATTCCCGGGCTGAAGGTCGTGTGCCCCGCGACGCCGTACGACGCGAAGGGGCTCCTGATCCAGGCGATCCGCGACAACGATCCCGTGATCTTCCTCGAACACAAGCTGCTCTATACGCGCGAGGGCGACGTACCGGAGGAATCCTATGCGATTCCGTTCGGCGAGGCGAACGTGCTGCGCGACGGCGACGACGCGACGATCGTCACGTACGGCCGCATGGTGCATCTCGCGATGGACGCGGCCGCGACGCTCGCGAAGGACGGCGTCCAGTGCGACGTGATCGACCTGCGCACGACGTCGCCGCTCGACGAGGAAACGATTCTCGAAAGCGCGGAACGCACGGGGCGCGTGGTCGTCGTCGACGAAGCGAATCCGCGCTGCTCGATCGCGACCGACATCGCAGCGCTCGTCGCGCAGCGTGCGTTCCGTTCGCTGAAGGCGCCGATCGAGCTCGTTACCGCGCCGCATACGCCCGCGCCGTTCGCCGGCGTGCTGGAAGACCTGTATATCCCGTCCGCCGACGCGATCGCGCAGGCGGTACTCAAGACGAGGAGCTGACACGATGTCGATTCACATGATCACGATGCCCAAGTGGGGGCTGTCGATGGAGCAGGGGCAGGTCAACGGCTGGCTGAAGGCGATCGGCGAACGCGTGGCGAAGGGCGACGAGGTGCTCGACGTCGAGACCGACAAGATCTCGTCGGGCGTCGAATGCGCGTTCGACGGCACGCTGCGCCGGCAGGTCGCGCAGGAAGGCGAGACGCTGCCCGTCGGCGCGCTGCTGGGCGTCGTCGCGGCCGCCGATGCGAGCGACGCCGACATCGATGCGGCGATCGCCGACTTCCAGCGCGATTTCGTGCCGAGCGCGGCATCGGACGAGGCGGCCGGCCCGCAGCCGGAGAAGGCGCAGATCGGCGGACGCACGATCCGCTTCCTGAAGCTCGGCGACGGTTCGGGCACGCCGGCCGTGCTGATCCATGGCTTCGGCGGCGACCTGAACAACTGGCTGTTCAATCATGCGGAGCTTGCCGCGCACCGGCCGGTGTGGGCACTCGATCTGCCCGGCCACGGCGAATCGGGCAAGGCGGTCGAGACCGGCAGCCTCGACGAGCTGGCCGACGCGGTGCTCGCGCTGCTCGATGCACAGCATATCGAGCGCGCGCACCTGATCGGCCATTCGATGGGCGGCGCGGTGGCGATGACGTTGGCCGACAGCGCGCCGGAGCGCGTGGCGTCGCTGACGCTGATCGCGAGCGCCGGGCTCGGTACCGACATCAATCGCGCGTACATCGACGGCTTCGTCGCCGGCAACAGCCGCAACACGTTGAAGCCGCACCTCGGCGCGCTGTTCGCGGACAACGCGCTGGTCACGCGGCAACTGGTCGAGGATCTCGTCAAGTACAAGCGGCTCGAAGGCGTGCAGGGCGCGCTCGAGAAGATCGCGAACGCCGCGTTCGACGGCGCCGCGCAGCGGCGTGTGTTCCGCGACCGGCTCGCGTCGCTGGCGCCGCGCACGCTCGTGATCTGGGGCGAGCGCGACCAGGTGATTCCCGTGCAGCACGCGCAGGCCTTGCCGGACGGCGTGCGCGCCGAGGTGATCGCCGCCGGCGGCCACATGGTGCAGATGGAGGCGGCCGCCGACGTGAACCGCCTGATCGTCGCGTTCCTCGGAGACTGACGATGGCCGCCGCGCTCGAACGACCCAGCCTCACGGCGCTCGGCCAGCCCGGCGCGAGAAGTCGCGACAAGCTCGCGCGCATTCCGGTGCGCGTCGAGCCCGCGGCCGGCGCGGCGCTGCCGAAGCCGCCGTGGCTGCGCGCGCTGCCGATGATGAGCGCGGCGGTGGCCGACATGGCCGCCGTGCTGCGCGAGCATCGGCTGCATTCCGTCTGCGAGGAGGCGATGTGTCCGAACATCGGCGAATGCTTCGCGCAGCGCACCGCGACTTTCATGATCATGGGTGGGCTGTGTACGCGGCGTTGCGCGTTCTGCGATGTCGCGCACGGCCGTCCCGAGCCGCTCGATCCCGCCGAGCCAGCGCGGCTGGCCGACGCGGCGGCGGCGCTCGGGTTGCGCTACGTCGTGATCACGTCGGTCGACCGCGACGATCTGCGCGACGGCGGCGCCGCGCATTTCGCCGCATGCATCGCGGCGGTGCGCGCGAGCGTGCCGGGTATCGGCGTCGAGGTGCTGACGCCCGACTTCCGCGGCCGCGCGGCCCGTGCGCTCGACGCGCTGTCGTCGGCGTGGCCCGACGTGTTCAATCACAACATCGAGACGGTGCCGTCGCTGTACCGGGCGGCGCGGCCGGGCGCCGACTATCGCGGCTCGCTGGAGCTGCTCGCGCAGGCGAAGGCCGCGCGGCCGACGCTCGTGACGAAATCGGGATTGATGCTCGGGCTCGGCGAACGCGACGACGAGGTGCGCGACACGTTGCGCGACCTGCGTGCGCACGAGGTGGACGTGCTGACGCTCGGCCAGTATCTCGCGCCGTCGGCGCACCATTTGCCGGTGCGGCGCTACGTGAGCCCCGACGCGTTCGCCGCGTGGCGCGACGAGGCGCTCGCGCTCGGTTTCAGGGAAGTCGTCGCCGGCCCGCTCGTGCGGTCGTCATATCACGCAGCCGACGTGCTGGAGGACGCGTAGCGCGCCGCGCGTCAGGCCGCGGCGGCGTGTGCGCGACTAATACGGCGCAGGTACAGCACGAGCCCCGCGCCCGCCAGCATCAGGCTGACCGTGTTCGCGAACCAGAAGCCGCGCGCGCCGGTCAGCCACGCGGGCGCGATGCCGCCGACGTCGAAGCCGAGCACGTAGCCGCCGCTGAGTCCGACGCCCCACAGCGCGACCGCATAGATCACGGTCGGCACGACCGCCACCTTGTACGCGCGCAGCACGAACGCCGACGTGACCTGCAGCGCATCGAACACGTGGTAGCACGCGACGATCGCGACGAGCGGCATCGCGGCCGCGGCGACGGCCGGGTTCGGCGTATACCCGCCGATGATCAGCGGGCGCAGCGCGAACACGAGCACGCCGTAGGCGGCCGCGATCCCGCACGCGAACATCACGCTGTGCCGGCCGAGCAGCCGGGCCTCTTCCGGACGTCCGGCGCCGAGCGCGCGCGCGACCAGCGTCGACGAAGCCACGCCGATCGACAGCGGCGTCATGTACAGCACCGCGCCGATGTTGCCGGCGATCTGATGGCCGGCGAGCGTCGTCGTGCCGAACTGCGCGATGAACAGCGCCATGCACGTGTACGACGTGACCTCGATCAGGTACGACAGGCCCATCGGCACGCCGAGCTTCAGGATGGCCTTCTGCCGTTCCCACACGGGCCAGCAGAAGCGCGAGAAGATCGCGAGCAGCGCGAACACGTCGAGCTTCGCGAGCAGCGTGTAGCCGATCAGCGCGAGCGCCCAGTTGATCAGCGTGCTCGCGAGCCCGCAGCCGGGGCCGCCGAGCGCCGGTACGCCGAAGCCGCCGAAGATGAACCACACGTTCAGCGGAAACTTGAGCAGCAGCGCGCCGATCTGCAGGATCATCGCGAGCCGCGGCTTGCCGACCGCGTTGGTCAGCGCGTTGTAGATGCGGAACACGAGGCTGGCGGGCAGCCCGTACGACAGGATGCGCAGGTAGTCGACGGTGCGCTCGTGCAGCGCGGCGGGGGCGTGCGCGACACGCAGCAGCGGTTCGGGAAAATGCAGCAGCAGGAAGCCCGGAATCGCGAGCAGCAGCGCAAGCCACAGCGCCTGGCGCACTTCCTCGCCGATCTCGGCATAGCGGCGCGCGCCGTACAGTTGCCCGGTGATCGGCTGCAACGCGGACAGGATGCCCGTCAGCCCGATATAGATCGATACGTAGATCGACGAGCCGAGCCCGAGCGCGGCGAGATCGACGGCCGAGTAGCGGCCGACCATCGCGGTGTCGATCACGCCGAACGCGATGATCGCGAGCTGGCCGACCAGCACCGGCCACGCGAGACCGACGATCCGGCGGATGTCGCCGAACATCGTCAATCGGCCGCCTGGCGGCGCGGCGGACGCCGCTTGACGGGTGTCTTCGGCCGTTCGATGCGCTCGTACAGGCGGAAGCGCTCGTCGCGGTCGGCGACGCGGCGGCCTTCCCAGACGAGACGCCATACGTATTGCGACATCGCGCTCGGCTCGCCGAAGTCGGAGCGGTCCTGACGCAGGATCACGTCGCAGTCGCCGGAGAAATCGAAGTGCATGTTGCCGAAGTAGGCGAAGGTCGCGATCTGCGCGTCGCCGAGCCGCACCGGCGAGATGCACTCGTAGTCGGACGGCAGGTGGACGGCGATCTGTTGCGCGACGTCGCGATAGGTCCGGCCGTAGTTGACGATCGGCAGCCACAGCGTCATCAGCAGCACCCACATCAGCGTGGTGCCCGCGCTCGACAGCACGACGCTGCGCCACAGCACCTTCGGCTGTCGCGACACGCGCCAGCGCGCGAGGAAGCACCAGCACACGGTGACGATCACCGCGCAGATGAACGACAGGATCTTGAAATGCGGCTCGTAGCCGGGCACGAGGCGCGCGAGGTTGCGCGCGAGCGGATGCGGGAAGCCGGTGAGCGACGCGAGCCACACGAGCCACACGAAGGTGCCGAGGATCGTGAAGCTCAGCACCGCGAACCAGTCGATCGCGTTGATCGCGCCGCGTTTGAGGGTCGGCAGCGCGAACGTCGCGAGCACCGCGAGCGGCGGCAGCAGCAGCATGTACATGCGGTTCGACTGCTGGCTTTGCAGGATCACGAGCGCGACGAGCGGCACGGCGACCGACAGCGGAATCGCGATGTGCGCACGGCGACGCATGCCGGCCCAGCTCCACCACGCCCAGATCGCGAGCGGCCACGCGGGCCACGTGAACAGCGGCAGGTTCTTCGCCGCATAGCCGAGCACGGCCGTCGGCGGGCCCGAAAAGCGCATCAGGCTGCCGTGGATCCACTGGTTGAAGAACCACGCGGCGTCGTCGGGCGCCGCGACGAACGCGGCGAGCGGCCACAGCGCGAAGATCGCGGCCGCGAGCGGCAGGCCGACCAGCGGCAGGCGCAGGTTGCGCATTTCGGGTGTGACGAGCCACAGCGCGGCCGTGCCCGCGAGCAGCGCGACGACCAGCACCGGGTTGCCGGACAGCGCGACGAGCCCCATCGCGAGGCCCCCCCACAGTGCGCCCTGCAGCGGCTTGTCGATGCCGCGCACGATCCCGTACACGAGCATCGCGATCCACGCGAACTGTGCGAGCTGCGGCGTCGTTTCGTGCCCGCGTTCCGCGAGGCCGAAGCAGGCGACGAGCACCAGCAGCGCGCCATCCGCGAGCGTGCGGCCGTAGTCGCGCGGCTCGGGTTCGCCGCCGAACGCGTATTTGAACGGTTGAACCTCGGCGCGCCGGCCGAGCAGGTAGGCCGCGTACCAGACGAACGCGCACGCGATGCAGAACAGCACGCCGGTATCGACGCGCGACGCGTTGCTCGCATCGACCCACGGATCGAGACCGCGGATCGACAGCGCGCCGAGCCAGTAGCCGAGCGGCCCGTCGGTCGTGATGAACTTGCCGACCAGGTTCGGCAGCAGCCAGTCGTGCCAGCCGCCCTTGGCCATCGTCCACATCACGCCGAAGCCCGCCGCGTCCTCGTTTTTCCACGGGTCGCGGCCGAACAGGCCGAACGCCGCGTAGACGAGGCAGAGCGTGAGCAGCAGCCAGCGCGGCAGCGCGCGCGTGGCGGAGGCGGTGAGACGGACGACAGGCTTCATGCAGATGAGCGATTTGTTATGGGCGGGCGGCCGGCGCGATCGCACGCGGCCGAGCCGGTTTCGAGCATCCGGCATTGTAGTCGCGCCCGCTGTTGAGCGTCAGGTCGTTTCCCGGGCGCCGGCCGGCGCGTGCCGGGCGAGCAGAGACAAAAAAGGGCAGCCTGGGCTGCCCTTTCGTGCGGTACCGGGTGCGTTGCCGCCGCCGGATCGGTGCAAAGCTTACTTTGCAGCAGCCTTGCCGTTGGCGCGTGCGCCGAACTTGTTCTTGAACTTCTCGACACGGCCTGCCGTGTCCATGATCTTTTGCTGACCCGTGTAGAACGAGTGCGATTCCGACGACACTTCGATCTTGGCGAGCGGGTAGGTCTTGCCGTCGAGTTCGATGTTTTCACGCGTCTGGATCGTCGAGCGCGTGATGAACTTGAAGCCGTTCGACATGTCTTGGAAGACGACTTCGCGGTAATTCGGGTGGATGCCTTCTTTCATGGTCTTTCCTTGGTGAGAGCGGTAGCCAACCCGCCGCTTGCCGTGCCGGGTACGCCAATTTGCGTATCACCAGACGACGCCAAGCCCGGCGCGAGCCACTTGCCTAAGGTCGAAAAACGGCGATTATGCCAGAAAATCAGACGGTTGACGAATAATTTTCACGGTGCGTCGAGCGCGCCGGTGCCGGCCGGATCCTGCTGGTAGTAGCGCGCGAGCAGCCGGTACAGCTCCGGAAATTCGGACTCGAACGCTTTCGGCCGAACGAACAGCGCCTCGCTGCACACCGCGAAGAATTCCGACGGGTGGTCGGCCGCATAGGGATCGATCAGCGAATCCCGCTCGAAGCGCGCCCATGCGCGATCCGGCACCGCGTCGACGCGCGCGCAGAACTGGTCGTACGCATGTTCGAACACGTCGGCCCACGTCTGCGCGTCGAGGTGCGGCGCATGCCAGCGGCGAAAAAGGGGCGGATAACCGTCGGCCGCGCCGTTGACCATGTCGATCTTGTGGGCGAACTCATGGATCACGACGTTGTACGCGTCCTGGCCGTCCGTCATCTGCGCGTCTTCCCACGACAGGATCACGGGGCCGCCTTCCCATGCTTCGCCGCTCGCGTCCTGCTCGACTTCGTGGACGACGCCGTCCTCGTCCTGCACGGTCTTGCGGATCACGAATTCGCCCGGATACACGACGACGCCGACCCAGCCGTCGTACAGCGACAGGTCGAGATTCAGCACGGGCAGGCAGGCCTGCGCGGCGATCGCGACGATCATCGCGTCGGTCAGCTCGAGCCCGTGCGCGGTCGAAAACGACTTTTTCGCGACGAACAGGCTCGTCAGCTCGCGCAGCCGGCCGAGCGCGTCGGGCGGCAGGGCGCCGAGGAACGGCAGGCGCTCGACGGTTTCGTGCCACAGCGCGTCGGGAATCGGATGGCTGCGCAGCGCGCGGTCGCGGCGGCGGTCGTCGAACCAGCGGGTCAGTTTCGAGAGCATGGAGGCGGCGGACGAAAATCCAAAGCCTGTCTTTTAACTCAATCGATCTGTTTTTGCCATGCCGCGAAGAGGCCGCCGACGAGCGCGACGCCCGCGAGGAAGTAAAAGCCGTCGAGCGACGCGAGGAACGAAGCCTGTTGCGCGACCATCCGCGCGATCGACGCGATCGCGAGGCCGTGCGCGTCGTTCAGCGCGTGGCCGGCGGCCGCATAGCTGCGCGTCAGCGCGTCGGCGGTCTGCTGGAACAGCGGATCGAACACGTTCGCGCGCTCGACGAGCCGCGTCCGATGCATGGCCAGCCGGTGCTGCTCGACGATGATCACCGACGACGTCGCGAACGAGATCGTCAGTTGCCGCACGATGTTCTTCACCCGGTAGCCGTGCGTATATTCGTCGATCGCGAAGATCCGGAACGTGAGGTTGGCCACCGGCAGCACGATGAACAGCAGCAGCAACCCGCGCAGCAGCAGCGGGACGACCAGCGCCGCTTCGCCGACCTGCGGCGTCATCCGCGTCATCCACAGCGCGGCCGTGACGGCGATCGCGAATCCCGGCACGACGAACCACTTCTTGTGCGTGACGAATTTCGCGTAGCGCAGGTAGGCGAACAGCGCGATGGCCGAGAGCAGCGACATCGTGCCGACCAGGCGCCCGGCATTCTCGACCGGATAGCCGAGGCCGTTCTCGAGCAACCGCGCCGTCAGGTAGCTGAAGCCCGTCGTCTCGTAGTAATAGAACATGTAGAGCAACAGCCCGACCTGGAACGTCCGCTCGCGAAACGCATGCAGCCGCACGAGCGGCGTCGGGTGGTGCCACTGGTGATACGCGAACCACGCGAGCGCGCCGAGCCCGGCAAACGTCAGCAGGATCAGCATCGGCGAGCCGCTGTAGAGCTGGTAATGCACCTGCTGCAGCACGATCTGCAGCGCGCCTTGCGCGAGCGCGAACACGACGTATGGCCAGAAATGTCCGGAGCCGCGCTCGTCGTCCTGCGTGCGGCCCGAATCGGGCAGCGTGAGCAACGCGAGGATCGCGAGCGCGATGCCGGCCGGCGCCGTGCACGCGAACAGTGCGCGCCACGTCGAATGCGCGACCAGCAGCCCGCCGACGATCGGCGCGAGCGCGCTGCCGAGCAGGATCATGATCAGGAACGCGCGCGTCGCGGGCGGCCGTGCCTGCGGCTTGAAGCTGATCTGGATCAGGATCCGGCACGCGCCCATCATCGGGCCGATGCAATAGCCCTGAAAGCCGCGCGCGAACGCCAGCTCCAGCGACGTGTCGGCGAGCGCCGCCGCGATCGCGCCGAACGAGAACATCAGCATGCAGCCCGCGACGTAGCGGCGATGGCCGAGCCGGTCGACCCACCATTGCTGCTGCAGGATGCCGAGCACGGCCGCGACCGCGTACGCGCTCGACGGCCACACGAGTTCGTCCGGCGATGCGTTGATGCCGCCCGCGATGTAGCTCGCGAAGAACGAGAAGACGGCGTTGTCGAAGTAGTCGATGCCGGTGACGAGCGCGAGCGCCCATGGAAACAGGTCCGCGCGCAGGTTCGCGCGGCTCCACGGCGCCCGGCCCGGCACCGCGTTCATTCGCGATCCTTGCGGGCGCGCCGTGTGCCGGCCTCGGCCCGCCGCTGCGCGATCAGCGCATCGGCGTTCTCGCCGGCGAGACGCCGCTCGACGTAATCGATGTCGTGCTGCAATTCCTTGCGTAGCGTGACGGCTTCCTTCAGTTCGCGCTGGACGGCCGCGATGCGCCGGTCGAGCGTGTCGATCTGTTCGGCGAGGCCGGCGCGGATGTCGCGCAGCGATGCGTCCGAATAGCGGCGCCGGCCGTCGCCCGTTTCTTCCAGCGGGCGCTTCAGCATTTCGGTGATGCCGTGCAGCGAGAAGCCGAGCGCGCGCAATCGCAGGATGCGCGCGAAGCGCTCGAGGTCGGCTTCGTCGTAGAGGCGGTAGCGGCCTTCGCTGCGCGACGGCGTGACGAGCCCGCGCTCTTCGTAGTATTTCAGCGTGCGCGGCGTCACGCCGAGCCGCGACGCGGCGTCGCTGACGGTCAATAGCGGGGCGGAGGCATCGTTCGGCATCGGATGGAGGGATTGGGCGGGACAATGATGCGATTATAGATCAACCTGTACGTTCACGTTCAGGTTGGGATCGAAAAACGGCCGCCGGGCAGGATGCGCGGGCGGCCGTGTTGCGGAGCGGGAGGGCGATCAGCCGCCGCGGCGCATCAGGTCGAAGAACTCGGAATTGCTCTTCGTCTGGCGGATCTTGTCGAGCAGGAATTCCATCGCCTCGACTTCGTCCATGTCGTGAATGAACTTGCGCAGCACCCAGATCTTCTGAAGGATCTCGGGCTTGATCAGCATTTCCTCGCGACGCGTGCCCGACTTGTTCAGGTTGATCGACGGGTACACGCGCTTTTCCGCGAGACGGCGCTCGAGGTGCACTTCCATGTTGCCGGTGCCCTTGAACTCTTCGTAGATCACGTCGTCCATGCGGCTGCCGGTTTCGATCAGCGCGGTGCCGATGATCGTCAGCGAGCCGCCTTCCTCGATGTTGCGCGCCGCGCCGAAGAAGCGCTTCGGACGCTGCAGCGCGTTCGCGTCGACACCGCCCGTCAGCACCTTGCCCGACGCCGGGATCACGGTGTTGTACGCACGCGCGAGACGCGTGATCGAGTCGAGCAGAATCACGACGTCGTGCTTCATTTCGACGAGGCGCTTGGCCTTCTCGATCACCATTTCGGCAACCTGGACGTGGCGCGTGGCCGGTTCGTCGAACGTCGACGCGATCACTTCGCCGGCGACCGAGCGTTGCATTTCGGTCACTTCTTCCGGACGCTCGTCGATCAGCAGCACGAACAGGATCACGTCCGGGTGGTTCTGCTTGATCGCGTGCGCGATGTGCTGGAGCATCACGGTCTTGCCCGACTTCGGCGACGCGACGAGCAGGCCGCGCTGGCCCTTGCCGATCGGCGCGATCATGTCGATGATGCGGCCCGTGACGTTTTCCTCGCCGCGCATTTCGCGTTCGAGCGACAGCGGCTTGTTCGGGTGCAGCGGCGTGAGGTTCTCGAACATGATCTTGTGTTTCGAGGCCTCGGGCGGCTGCCCGTTGACTTTGTCGACCTTCACCAGCGCGAAGTAGCGCTCGCCGTCCTTCGGCGTGCGGACTTCACCTTCGATGGTGTCGCCGGTGTGCAGGTTGAAGCGGCGGATCTGCGACGGGCTGATGTAGATGTCGTCGGTGCTCGCGAGGTACGACATTTCCGGCGAGCGCAGGAAGCCGAAGCCGTCCGGCAGCACTTCGAGCGTACCGTCGCCGAAGATCGTCTCTCCCGTCTTGGCGCGCTTTTTGAGAATGGCGAACATCAGCTCCTGCTTGCGCAGGCGGTTCGCGTTTTCGATCTCCAGGCCGTTGGCCATTTCGATCAGTTCGGAGACGTGCAGAGACTTGAGCTCGGATAAATGCATACGGAGAACCCGCCAGGGAGGAGATGCGACGAAAGAAAATAAGGGAGGAGGGCGAGCGGAAGCGCTCAGAGACTTAAATGCGTCTTGCCGACGTTTTTTAATTCTAGCATAGGCCGATTCGCGCTTGAGCGAGCGATCGGCGGCTTGACGGCGGACGTGTTGCCGACTGACAACACGTCCGCGGACCTGCCGGTATTACAGGTGGCTGTCCAGGAATGCGGTGAGCTGCGACTTCGACAGCGCGCCGACCTTCTGCGCGGCGGCCGCGCCGTTCTTGAACAGGATCAGCGTCGGGATGCCGCGCACGCCGAATTTCGCGGGCGTGGCCTGGTTGTCGTCGACGTTGATCTTCGCGATCTGCAGCTTGTCGCCGTAGTCCTTCGCGACTTCGTCGAGGATCGGGGCGATCATCTTGCACGGGCCGCACCACTCGGCCCAGAAATCGACGAGCACGGGCTTGTCGGACTTGACGACGTCCTGTTCGAACGATGCGTCGCTGATGTGTTTGATCTGTTCGCTCATTGGGTCAATACCTCTTACGGTTCGGGGACTGCCTGCTTGCGCGTTGCAGCGTACCGGCCTGCGCAAGGCTGCCGGCCGCTGCGGCAGGGCACTCCGCCTTCCGGGAAGGAGGGACGTAAGCGCTGCATGCCGCGGCTCGCGGGTCGTTCGGGCGTCATATTAGCCTAAATTGCTATCTGCTGCGGGCGGCGATAGTAGCCGCTACGCGAGTAGGGGTACGACGCGACGTTCGACCGTTGTGCGACGCAGATGGAGGCCGGCCCGCCAATTACAAGGGGCGGGCCGCATGCAGTGCGTGCGCATGGACGACGCGCCGGTTTGCCCGGCGAGATTCGCATTGATGCGAACAAACGGTCGCATTCGTCCGGAAGCGGTGATAGAATATGCCGTGACGGGCCTCCTCGCATGGTGGGGCGGTGAACCTGGTCAGGTCGGGAACGAAGCAGCCACAATCGTTTTCTGCCAGTGCCGAGGGTTGGGCTCGTCACCTTCCTTCTCGCCCCGTTCGCAGGGCGTTTTTTATTTCTGCGTCACATTCCGTTCGACCTGCGCCTTGCCCGTGTTCCGCCCCGTTTCGCGTGTCGGCGCGACGCAGCGTTACTGATACAATTTCCCGATGACCTATCAAGTTCTCGCACGCAAGTGGCGTCCGAAGGATTTCGCTTCGCTCGTCGGCCAGGAGCACGTCGTCAGGGCGCTCACGCACGCGCTCGACGGCGGGCGTCTCCATCACGCCTATCTGTTTACCGGAACCCGCGGTGTCGGCAAGACGACGCTGTCGCGGATCTTCGCGAAGGCGCTCAACTGTGAAACGGGCGTCACGTCGCAGCCGTGCGGCGTGTGTCGCGCCTGTCGCGAGATCGACGAGGGCCGTTTCGTCGATTACGTCGAGATGGACGCGGCGAGCAACCGCGGCGTCGACGAGATGGCCGCGCTGCTCGAGCGCGCGGTGTATGCGCCCGTCGATGCGCGCTTCAAGGTCTACATGATCGACGAAGTGCACATGCTGACGAACCACGCGTTCAACGCGATGCTGAAGACGCTCGAAGAGCCGCCGCCGCACGTCAAGTTCATCCTCGCGACGACCGATCCGCAGAAAATTCCCGTCACCGTGCTGTCGCGCTGCCTGCAGTTCAACCTGAAGCAGATGCCGGCCGGGCACATCGTGTCGCATCTCGAGCGGATCCTCGGCGAAGAGCAGATCACGTTCGAGCCGCAGGCGCTGCGCCTGCTCGCGCGCGCCGCGCAGGGCAGCATGCGCGATGCGCTGTCGCTGACCGACCAGGCGATCGCCTATTCGGCGAACGAAGTGACCGAATCGGCGGTGTCCGGCATGCTCGGCGCGCTGGACCAGACCTACATGGTGCGCCTGCTCGATGCGCTCGCGGCCGGCAACGGCCCGGAAATCCTCGCGATTGCCGACGAGATGTCGCTGCGCAGCCTGTCGTTCTCGACCGCGCTGCAGGATCTCGCGAGCCTGCTGCACCGGATCGCCTGGGCGCAGTTCGCGCCGGGCTCGGTGCTCGACGAATGGCCGGAAGCGGCCGACCTGCGCCGTTTCGCGGAGACGCTGAGCCCCGAGCAGGTGCAATTGTTCTATCAGATCGCGACGGTGGGGCGCGCCGAACTCGGCCTGGCGCCGGACGAATACGCCGGTTTCACGATGACGCTGCTGCGGATGCTCGCGTTCGAGCCGTCCGCTGGCGCCGGCAGCGCGCCGGGCGGTCAGCCGTCCGTGCCGCCGCGTGCGGTGCCGGCCCCGCGCGCTGCCGCGGCGCCGGCCGCCGCTGCGGCGAAGCCGGTAGTGGCCGCGCCGCCTGTCGCAGCGCGGCCGCAAGCCGCGGCGCCGGCTGCACCTGTTGCGCCGGTCGCGCGTACGGCGCCGATGCAGTCCGGTGACGACGCCGACCGCCCGGCCGCCAAGCCCGCAGCCGTTCCGGCACCGGCAGAAGCAGCAGCGCCGGCACCCGTAGCGGCCGACGCTCAAGCGATCGAGCCGCCGCAGCCGGAAGCGAAAGCTGCGCCCGCTGGCGACATGCCGCCTCCTGCCCGCAAGGAACCCGAGCCGACGGCCGTTGACGCCGTGCAGCGAAACGACGAACCGGCGCCGCAGCCGGAACCGGCACCGCGCGCCGTGTCGCCCGACCCGGTCGCCGCGCGCCCCGCGGCGCGCGCGGGCGGTGCCGCCGCCGCGCTCGACGTGCTGCGCAATGCAGGGATGCGCGTGTCGTCGGACCGCGGGCGCGCGGGCGCAGCAGCCAAGCCGGCGGCGTCCCAGCCGGTCGCCGAAAAGCCGGCCGCGCCGCGTCCGGCCGTCCAGGTGCCCACGCCGCGTGCCGCTGCGCGTGCGCCGCAAGCAGCCGATTCGCGCCAGCCGTCGCCGCCGTGGGAAGACATTCCGCCCGACGACTACGTGCCGCTCAGCGCCGACGAGATGTTCGGCGGTTCCGACGACGGTTTCGTGCCGGTGTTCGACAGCGGTCCCGACGATGTGCGCGTGACGCCGAAGCCGGCGGAGGCACGCCCGGTCGCACCGATCGACACGCGCCCGTTGCCGCCCGCGATCGCGCTCGATCCGATCGGCTTCGACGGCGAATGGCCGGCGCTGGCCGCGCAGTTGCCGCTGAAGGGCGTCGCGTACCAGCTCGCGTTCAACAGCGAGCTGACGGCCGTCGATGCGAGCGCATTGAAATTGTCCGTGCCGGTGCCGCAGTATGCGGACGCCGCGCAGGTGGCGAAGCTGAAGGCCGCACTGGCCGATGCGCTCGGCAAGCCGGTCGAGGTGAACGTCGAGGTCGGGCCCGCACGGCGCACCGCGGCGGCGCTCGATGCGGCCGCCCGCGCGGCGCGCCAGCGCGAAGCCGAGCAGGAGATTCACGGCGATCCGTTCGTCCAGCAGCTCGTGCGCGAGTTCGGTGCGCGCATCGTCGAGGGCTCGGTGCGCCCGCTGGCCGATTCGGCGCCGGACGGCGCGCCGCCCACGCTGCATTGAACTGACCGCCCCGCGACAGGCACAATCACGCCCCGCACACATTGGCCGGCACGCGCCGCGTGCCGGTTTTCACACGATCAAGAAGGAGTATTCCCATGTTGAAAGGCAACCTCGCCGGACTGATGAAGCAAGCGCAGCAAATGCAGGAAAACATGAAGAAGATGCAGGAGCAGCTTGCGCTGATCGAAGTCGAAGGGCAGTCGGGCGCCGGCCTCGTCAAGGTGACGATGACGTGCCGCAACGAAGTGCGCCGCGTGTCGATCGACCCGAGCCTGCTCGCGGACGACAAGGACATGCTCGAGGATCTCGTCGCCGCTGCGTTCAACGACGCGGTGCGCAAGGCCGAAGCCACGTCGCAGGAAAAGATGAGCGGCATGACGTCGGGCCTGCCGCTGCCCCCGGGCTTCAAGCTGCCGTTCTGAGCGCCGCGTCCTTGCCACCGTTTGCCGCCGTATGAAACAGCCGTCCGCCTTGTCCGCTCTCGTCGAAGCGTTGCGCGTGCTGCCCGGCGTCGGGCCGAAATCCGCGCAGCGCATGGCGGTTCACCTGATGCAGCACGACCGCGAGGGCGCGGAGCGGCTCGGCCGGTCGCTGCTGTTCGCGACCGAGCACCTGCAGCACTGCGAGAAGTGCAACACGTTCACCGAGGCGCAGATCTGCGAGGTCTGCAGCGACGAGGAGCGTGATCCGACGCTGCTGTGCGTCGTCGAGACGCCCGCCGACCAGATCATGCTCGAGCAGACAATGACCTACCGCGGGCTGTATTTCGTGCTGATGGGGCGACTGAGCCCGCTCGACGGAATCGGCCCGAAGGAAATCCATTTCGACCGCCTCGTGCGGCGCGCATCCGACGGCGTCGTCAAGGAAGTCGTGCTCGCGACCAACTTCACGAACGAAGGCGAAGCCACCGCCCACTACCTCGGCCAGACGCTCAAGGCGCGCGGGCTGGCGGTCACGCGCCTCGCGCGCGGCGTGCCGGTGGGCGGCGAGCTCGAGTACGTCGACGCGGGCACCATCGCCCGCGCGATGCTCGACCGCCGCACGATGTAAGCCGGGCGCCGCCTGCCGGCGGCGCCGTTCCTCATGCCAGGGAGACACATGAGCACCAGCCAGGGCCCGCTCGCGGGCGTCAAAGTGCTCGAATTCGGAACGCTGATCGCGGGGCCGTTCGCGTCGCGGCTGTTCGCCGAATTCGGCGCGGAAGTGATCAAGATCGAGGATCCGAACGGCGGCGACCCGCTGCGCAAGTGGCGCAAGCTCCATCCGGAGCAGGGCGGTACGTCGCTGTGGTGGTCGGTGCAGGCGCGCAACAAGAAATCGGTCACGCTCAATCTGAAAGCCGATGCCGGCAAGGCGATCGCGCGGCAGCTCGCGAGCGAGGCCGACATCGTGATCGAGAATTTCCGCCCGGGCCTGCTCGAAAAGCTCGGGCTCGGCTACGACGTGCTGTCGGCCGACAATCCGGGCCTCGTGATGGTGCGTCTGTCCGGCTACGGGCAGACGGGCCCGTACCGCGACCGGCCCGGCTTCGGCGCGATCGCCGAATCGATGGGCGGGCTGCGCCACATCACCGGCTATCCCGATCTGCCGCCGCCGCGCATCGGCATTTCGATCGGCGATTCGATCGCAGCGCTGCACGGCGTGATCGGCGCGCTGATGGCGCTCCATCACCGCAAGGTCAACGGCGGCGCGGGGCAGGTGGTCGACGTTGCACTGTATGAAGCCGTGTTCAACATGATGGAAAGCGTGGTGCCCGAATACGGCGTGTACGGGATGGTGCGCGAGCGCACCGGCGCGTCGCTGCCGGGCATCGTGCCGTCGAATACGTATGCATGCCGCGACGGCAGCATCGTGATCGGCGGCAACAGCGATCCGATCTTCAAGCGGCTGATGAAGGCGATCGAGCGCGACGACCTCGCCGACGATCCCGCGCTCGCGCAAAACGACGGGCGGGTGCCGCGCACGCAGGAAATCGACGACGCGATCGCCGCGTGGCTCGCGCCGCGCACGATCGACGAGGCGCTCGTCGTGCTCAATGCGGCCGACGTGCCGGCCGGGCGCATCTACAGCGCGGCCGACATGTTCACCGATCCGCAGTTCGTCGCGCGCCAGATGATCCAGCGTTTCAAGCTGGCCGACGGCACCGACATTCCGCTGCCGAACATCACGCCGAAGCTGTCGGACACGCCGGGCGAAACGCGCTGGCTCGGGCCCGAGCTCGGCGAGCATACCGACGAGGTGCTGCGCGGCCTCGGCTACGACGCGCACGCGATTGCCGCGCTGCGCGAGGCGGGCGCGATCTGAGCGCATCCGGCGTGGCGCTTTGCGCCGGGCCGCTCGACGAAGGGTTCCCCGAGGCGATTTTGTCCGGGCGGAAAACCCGGCGGCCCGGTGTTTTCCCCAGCGCGCGGAATGCCGCCGCGCAGTGCGGCGGCGCATCGCATGCCCATGCGTATACCCGGCCGTCCGCGGCGGCCGGACTGTCGCTCTCGCGCCATCTTTCCTCGGTTACAATCGCCGGATGCGAATCCTACTCAGCAACGACGACGGCTATCTCGCCCCCGGTCTCGCCGCGCTCAGCGAAGCGCTGCAGCCGCTGGCCGAGCTTACGGTGATCGCGCCCGAGCAGAACTGCAGCGGCGCGTCGAATTCCCTCACGTTGTCGCGGCCGCTGTCGGTGCAGCGCGCAGCGGGTACGGGTTTCTTCTACGTGAACGGCACGCCGACCGATTCGGTGCACGTCGCGCTGACGGGGATGGCCGACGCGAGGCCGGACATCGTCGTATCCGGCATCAACAACGGCCAGAACATGGGCGAAGACACGCTCTATTCGGGGACAGTTGCGGCCGCCACCGAAGGCATCATGTTCGGCGTGCCGGCCGTCGCGTTCTCGCTGGTCGACAAGGGCTGGGCCCATCTGGCCGACGCCGCGCGCGTCGCCGCGGAAATCGTCGCGCACTATCTCGCGCATCCGCTGCCGGGTAACCCGCTGCTGAACGTCAATATTCCGAACCTGCCGTACGACCACCTGAAGGGCTGGAAGGTCACGCGTCTTGGCAAGCGTCATCCGTCGCAGCCGGTGATTCGCCAGACCAACCCGCGCGGCGAGCCGATCTACTGGATCGGCGCCGCGGGCGACGCGCTGGACGCCAGCGACGGCACCGATTTCCACGCCGTCGCAAACGGTTTCGTATCGATCACACCGCTGCAGCTCGATCTCACGCATACGCAGATGCTGCCCGCGACGCGCGAATGGGCGCGCGCCGGAGGGCGGGCTTCATGAGCGGCGAGCGCGCGAAGCGGTTCCCGCTCGCGCTCGAAGATCTCAAACGAGCGCCACGCAAATCGGAAGGTCGGGCCGGCGAACGCCAAGCGGCGGGCGCGGTGCCGAAGGCCGCCGACAAACCCGCAGCCGTACTGAAACCGGTTGCGGTGAAGCCGGCCGCCGCGCGGGTGCCGCTGTCGGGCATCGCCGCCGCGAAGCCGGCGACCGCACCGAAGCCGACCGCGCTGAAACCCGCACTGCCGAAGCCGGCTGCGCCGAGCATCGCGCCGGCCGGCGCGTTCGCCCTCACGTCGGAACGCGTGCGCGAGCGGATGGTCGAACGGCTGCGCGCGAACGGCGTGACCGATGCGCGCGTGCTGGACGCGATGGCCGCGGTGCCGCGCCACCTGTTCGTGGATCCCGGGCTCGCGACGCAGGCCTACGAGGATTCGGCGTTGCCGATCGGCCACCAGCAGACCATTTCAAAGCCGTCGGTCGTCGCGCGCATGATCGAGCTCGCGATGGCCGGCCGCACGCTCGAGCGCGTGCTCGAGATCGGCACGGGTTGCGGCTATCAGGCCGCCGTGCTGAGCCACGTGGCACGCGACGTGTATTCGATTGAACGCATCAAGCCGCTCTACGAGCGCGCGAAGCTGAACCTGCGGCCGCTGCGCGTGCCGAACATCCGTCTGCATTACGGCGACGGGCGTGTCGGCCTGCCGTCCGCGGCCCCGTTCGACGCGATCGTGATCGCCGCGGCGGGGCTCGACGTGCCGCAGGCGCTGCTCGAGCAGCTCGCGATCGGCGGGCGGCTCGTCGCGCCGGTCGGCGGCCAGAGCGGGCAGCACCAGGTGCTCACGCTCGTCGAGCGCGTCGCGCACGCGCAATGGCGAGCGTCCCGGCTTGATCGCGTTTTCTTTGTCCCTTTAAAATCCGGAGTGATTTGAAACCGATGAGTATGTTGCGCGCGATGCAAAACAACCGATCCAGGGAACCGCTCACGCTCGCCCAGCGCGCGATCTGTGTGGCTGCGTTCTCCACGCTGCTGGCCGCCTGTGCGACGCGGCTCGACAACGCGCCCGTCGTCGATCGCTCCGGGTCGCTCGGCACGACCGCCGCCGCGCAGCCCGCGGCGCCGCTTCCGCCGGCGCCGCCGGGTTACTACCGGGTGAAGCCGGGCGACACGCTGTACCGGATCGCACTTGAAAACGGGCAGAACTATCGCGACATCGCCGCGTGGAACAATCTGGCGAACCCGAATCAGATCGAAGTCGACCAGCTGCTGCGCGTGTCGCCGCAAGCCGGCGCCGCGGTCGCGGGCACGCCGGCCGCCGCGCCGATCGTCGGCGGTGCGGTCGCGACCGCACCGCTGAGCAGCGGTCCGGCCGCGCCGGCTGCCGGCACGTCGTCCTCGCTCGCCGCCACGCCGCCGGCCGCGGCAACCGGCTCGAGCGATACGGCGGCGGCGCCGAGCGGTCCCGTGACGTTCGCGTGGCCCGCGCGCGGCCCCGTGCTGAACGGGTTCGACGATGCGAAGAACAAGGGTGTCAATATCGGCGGGACGGCCGGCGAGGCCGTGAAGGCGGCGGCGGACGGCCGTGTCGTTTACTCCGGCAACGGTCTGCGTGGTTACGGCAACCTCATTATCATCAAGCACGACGCAACTTACCTCACGGCGTATGCACACAATCGCGCTTTGATGGTAAAAGAGGGGGACGCGGTAACGAAGGGGCAGAAGATCGCCGAGATGGGTAACAGCGATGCCGACCGCGTGATGCTGCATTTCGAGGTTCGCCGGCAGGGTAAGCCTGTCGATCCGCTGAAGTATTTGCCGCCTCAATAACCGAGACGACCATGCCGAAATCGAAGCGCCACGAGCCGCAAGCCGAGTCTGAGAAGATCAGTCGTGCCACGCAAGCATCGGTGGGGCGAGCAGGTGCTTCGACGGACGACGAGGACGACGTCGCGGAAAACGAACGCGATCTCGAGGCCCGCGACGCCGAAGCGGACGGTGGCGACGACGAGCGCGAAGGCCGCCAGGAAGCGGCGCCCGACGTCGACGATTTCCGCACGCTGCTGCAGGCCGAGCTCACGGCCGACACGATCCAGCATTACCTGAACCGCATCAGCGTGAAGCCGCTGCTGACCGTCGAGGAAGAGCAGCGCTATTCGCGCCTGGCGAAGGCCGGCGAATTCGAGGCGCGGCAGGTGATGATCGAGCGCAACCTGCGTCTCGTCGTCAGTATCGCGAAGGGCTACCTGAACCGCGGCGTGCCGCTGCTCGACCTGATCGAGGAAGGCAACCTCGGCCTGATGCACGCGATCGAGAAATTCGACCCGACGCGCGGTTTCCGTTTCTCGACCTACGCGACGTGGTGGATCCGGCAGAGCATCGAGCGGGCGATCATGAACCAGGCTCGCACGGTGCGCCTGCCCGTGCACGTGATCCGTGAACTGAACCAGGTGCTGCGCGCGAAGCGCCATCTCGAAAAGAATTCGATGTCGACGGGCGAGGCGGCCGAACGCCGCGAAGCCAGCATCGACGACATCGCCTATCTCACCGGCAAGACCGCCGAGGAAGTCACCGATATCCTCGCGCTCAACGAACACACCGCGTCGCTCGACGCGCCGCTCGATCTCGATCCCGCGAGCAGCCTGCTCGACCTGTTGCCCGACGACCAGAGCCAGTCGCCCGACGCCGAGGTGCAGCACCGCGAACTCGAAACGCTGACGCGCGCGTGGCTGTCGCGGCTGTCCGACAAGCACCGGCACGTGATCGAGCGCCGCTTCGGCCTGAACCACATCGAACCGGCGACGCTCGAGGAACTCGCCGACGAGATGGGGCTCACGCGCGAGCGCGTGCGGCAGATCCAGCAGGAAGCGCTGGTGCGCCTCAAGCGGTTCTTCGCCTCCAACGGCGTGCGCAAGGACGCCGTTCTGTAACTGATGACCCCGATCCTTGTTTTTGACATCGAGACGATTCCCGATGTCGACGGCATTCGCCGTCTGGAAGACCTGCCCGCGACGCTCGACGATGCCGCGGTGGCCGAACATGCGTTTGCCGCACGCCGCGAGAAGACCGGCGGCGATTTCCTGCCGCATCATCTGCAGCGGATCGCGGCGATCTCGTGCGTGTTCCGCGACAACAACGGTTTTCGCGTGCGCTCGCTCGGGACGCCGCAGGACAACGAAGCGACGCTGATCCAGTCGTTCTACCGCGTGATCGAGAAGTACACGCCGCAGCTCGTGTCGTGGAACGGCGGCGGTTTCGATCTGCCGGTCCTCCATTACCGCGCGCTCGTGCACGGCATTCCCGCCACCCGCTACTGGGATCTCGGCGAGGACGACCGCGAGTTCAAGTGGAACAACTACATCTCGCGCTATCACTCGCGGCATACCGACCTGATGGACGTGCTCGCGATGTATCAGGCGCGCGCGAACGCCCCGCTCGACGCGCTGGCGAAGCTGTGCGGTTTCCCGGGCAAGCTGGGGATGGACGGCAGCCAGGTGTGGCCGGCGTTCCGCGATGGCCGGATCGACGAAATCCGCAACTATTGCGAAACCGACGTCGTCAATACGTATCTGCTGTATTGCCGGTTCCAGTTGATGCGCGGCGGCCTGACGCCGAGCGAGTACGCGGACGAGATCCTGCTCGTGAAGAACGCGCTCGCGCTGGAACCGGCGCCGCACTGGGTCGAATATCTGGCGGGCTTCGACGCGTAGCGCGGGCAGGCCGCGCCGCAACCGGTGCGATCAGGCGAGTTCGAGCAGCACCGGCTGATGATCGGACGCGCGTACGTCGCCGTTGATCTCGCAGCCGACGACGCGCGGCAACAGCGTGTCGGTCACGAATACGAAATCGCACGCGAGCGGGCCTTCCGACCATTGTGCGGTGTCGTAGACGCCGGCCGTCGGCGGCGGCGTGCGACCGGGATGCCGTGCGACCCACGCGTCGACGAAACCGGGTGCGTCGGCAATCGGCTCCAGAAAGCGCTGGTACGCATCGTTGCCGAACGCGCTGTTGAAGTCGCCGCAGACGATCGCATCGCGCGGTTGTCCGGTCGCGGTGAACGGCCCGTCGGCGGTTTCGGCGGGAGCGGGATGGGTCGCATGCGCGCAGGCGTCGCGATGCCGGTCGCGTAGCGCGTCGACCTGCGCCAGCCGCTGGCGTGCCGAGTAATACTCCAGATGCGTGGTGACCACGCGCAACGCCCCGAACGGCGTATGCAGCTCGACATCGAGCGCGACGCGCGGCATCGACGGCGCACCGGCGTCGGCCGGCCACGGCAGCGAGTGACGCAGCACGCGCCCGATCGGCAGCCGCGTCGCGATCGCGTTGCCGAACTGGCGGCGCGGTGCGCGTGGCCGGATGGCCGGCAGGTCGGCGCCGATGACGCCGACGATCGTATAGCCGGGCAGCAGCGCCGCGAGTTCGGCGAACTGGTCCGGGCCTGGCCGGCCCGGCAGGGCGTCGAAACCGCGCGTGACCTCCTGCAGGCACAGCACGTCGAAATCGCCGAGCCGGCGAATAGCCGCGACGGTGCCGGACAGATCGACCACGCCGTCGGCGTCCCGACCCCATTGGATGTTCCAGTCGATCAATCGCATGGTCGAATCTCCTTGGTCTGCTGCTGCGAGCAGAACCCGTGCCGCCGGTGGGCCGTGCCGCGAATCGCACGCGACCGGCCAGCCGGCGTGCAACGGGGTGCGCGATCGTCGGCCGCTCCGGCGCCACGCAGCGCGGCATGCGCATCGGCATCGGCGCTTGCGCGACGAAAGCGCGCGACGGGGGCCGTCGTCGTCTACAATCTCGCCTTCTTCAACGTTTGTCAGGAAAAGCTGGTGTCCGAAGCCGTCCCCACTTCTGCGCGCAAATCGAAAAACGCGCCCGTCGCGCCCGGTCCTGCCCCGGTTCTCGAGATCGAATCGCTCGACATGGAAGCGCGCGGTGTCGGCCGCACGATGACCGAGGACGGTCAGCCGGGCAAGGTGATCTTCGTCGAAGGCGCGCTGCCGGGCGAGCGCGTGACCTATTCGAGCTATCGCCGCAAGCCGAGCTACGAGCAGGCGACGGTTGTCGACATTCTGCGCCCGAGCGTGATGCGCACGCAGCCGAAGTGCACATTCTTCGGCACCTGCGGCGGTTGCTCGATGCAGCATCTCGACATGCGTGCGCAGGTGGCGGTCAAGCAGCGCGTGCTGGAAGACAACCTGTGGCACCTGGCGAAGCTGCGCGCGGAAACGATGTTCGCGCCGATCCATGGACCGTCGTGGGGCTATCGCTACCGGGCGCGCCTGACCGTGCGCAACGTCGCGAAGAAGGGCGGCGTGCTGGTCGGGTTCCACGAGAAGAAGAGCAGCTACGTGGCCGACATGACGAGCTGCGAAGTGCTGCCGCCGCACGTGTCGGCGATGCTCGTGCCGCTGCGTCGGCTCGTCGAGGGGCTGTCGATTCGCGACCGGATGCCGCAGATCGAACTCGCGGTCGGCTCGGCCGTCACCGCGCTCGTGCTGCGCGTGCTGGAGCCGATCAACGCGGACGACGAAGCGCTGCTGCGCGCGTTCGCTGACGAGCACAACGTGCAGTTCTGGCTGCAGCCGAAGGGGCCGGACACGGTGACGCCGTTCTACCCGCTCGACGTATCGCTCGATTACACCCTGCCGGAATTCGGCATCCGCATGCCGTTCAAGCCGACCGACTTCACGCAGGTCAATCACCAGATCAACCGCGTGCTGGTGGGGCGTGCGCTGCGCCTGCTCGCGCCGTCGCGCGACGATCGCGTGCTCGACCTGTTCTGCGGGATCGGCAACTTCACGCTGCCGCTCGCGCGGCTGTCGCGCGAGGTGATGGGCATCGAGGGCAGCGATACGCTGACCACGCGTGCGCTCGCGAACGCTCGTGAGAACGGTGTCGACGGCCACACGACGTTCGCGTGCCGGAACCTGTTCGAAGTCACGGGCGACGACCTGCGCGCACTCGGCGCATTCGACAAGTTCCTGATCGACCCGCCGCGCGAAGGCGCGCTCGCGGTGTCGAAGGCGCTGGCCGAGATCGCGCAGAGCGGCGCAGGCCCGCTGCCGAAGCGCATCGTCTACGTATCGTGCAACCCGTCGACGCTCGCGCGCGATGCGGGCCTGCTCGTGCACGAAGCCGGCTACCGGCTGAAGGGCGCCGGGGTCGTGAACATGTTCCCGAATACGTCGCACGTCGAATCGATCGCGCTGTTCGAGCGCGACTGAGCCGGGCGGCGGACGTAAAAAACCGGCCCGCGGGCTAATGCCGTTCAGTTAAGAACTGAACGGCATTTTTGTTTTGGGTGTTGTAAACGGTGATGGAGGCTGTTAACCTGCGTCGCCATGCTTGATGACACCCTGAATTTTCTCGCTGAAGAACAGGAGGCGCCCGACTGGGCTCGCCTGGGCGAGCACTTGCCCTACGAGTGGATTGAGCAGGTGGTGGCTTACACGGGACGGGCGAGCATCCGGCAACGCCGCTTGCCCGCTGAGCAGGTTGTTTGGCTGGTTATTGCGCTGGCATTGTATCGGCATCAATCGATCAGCGAGGTTGTCGACGATCTCGATCTTGCGCTACCGGATATGCAGGCGCCGTTCGTCAGCAAGAGCGCTGTCGCTCAGGCCCGGCAGCGCCTGGGCGCGCAACCACTGAAGGCGCTGTTCGAATTGTCGGCCAAGGCGTGGGCCGAGCAGGACCGCAAACAATACCTGTTCAAGGGGTTGAGCCTGTTTGCGATGGATGGCACGACGCTCAGGACGGCGGACACCCCCGAACATCGGGCTCATTTCGGCGCCCAGGTTTATGCCGGCAACACCATCGCCAGTTATCCGCAGGTCCGTGGCGTGACGCTGACTGCCGTGCCCACGCACCTGATCCGCAGCGCGGCGTTCGGTCCGTATGGCACGAACGAGATGCTATATGCCAAGGATCTGCTCGACGCCATCCCCGATGATTCGCTGACGGTATTCGACAAGGGGTTTCTATCTGCAGAAATCCTGTGTGGCTTGAGCCGCGCGGGTTCGAACCGTCACTTCCTCATCCCGGCCAAGGCCAACACCAAATGGGAAGTCATCGAGGGAACGCCTGATGATGCGGTGGTAAGCATGCGCGTGTCGCCCCAGGCACGCAAGAAATGCCCGGACCTGCCAGAGGTGTGGCAGGCGCGAGCCGTCACCCTGGTCGACTCAAGTGCCCGCAAGCGCGTACTGCTGACGTCACTGTTCGACCGAAAACGCTACACGAGCGCCGATATCGTGGCCTGCTATGCGCGCCGCTGGCAAATTGAAACCAGCTATCGAGAACTCAAGCAGACGATGATGGGCATGGCGCCGATCCTGCGCAGCCGCAGCGTTGAGGGGGTGTATCAGGAAATCTGGGGCGCGCTGATTGCCTACAACCTCGTGCGATTGGAGATTGCCAAGGCCGCGCTTGCGGTGAAGTGCGAGCCGACCGAGATTAGCTTCGTGCGCGCCTTCCACGTCATCCAGTACGAATTGCACTGGGCCGCGGTTACCCGTGCGCAGGGCAAACTCCCAGCCCTGCTGCAACGACTGCGACTACGTCTGGTCGCGCTACTCAAAGAAGAACGGCCCGCTCGAAAATTCGAGCGGGCCGTGAAGGCCGTGCCAAAACGCTATGCCGTCCGTGTCCTTAAAAAGAACCTTAACTGAACGGCATTAGGCCCGCGGGCCGGTTTTTCATGGTGCGTGCCGAACGTCAGTTGCGGTTGCCGCCGAAAATGCCGAGCAGCACGAGCAGGTTCGTGAACACGTTGTACAGGTCGAGGTAGATCGCGAGCGTGGCCGAGATGTAGTTCGTCTCGCCGCCGTTCACGACGCGCTGGACGTCGAACAGCATGTAGGCCGAGAAGATCGCGATCGCGAGCACCGACACGGTGAGCATCAGCGCCGGCAGTTGCAGGAAGATGTTCGCGACCGACGCGAGCAGGATCACGATCACGCCCATGAACAGCCACTTGCCGAGGCCCGAGAAGTCGCGCTTGCTGACGGTGGCGATCGTCGCCATCGTGGCGAAGATGATGCCGGTGCCGCCGAACGCGAGCATGATCAGCGACGGGCCGTTCGAGAAGCCGAGGATGAAGCTCAGCAGCCGCGACAGCATCAGGCCCATGAAGAACGTGAAGCCGAGCAGCACGAACACGCCGGCCGCGCTGTTTTTGGTCCGCTCGATCGCGAACATGAAGCCGAACGCGATCGCGAAGAACGCGAGCAGGCTCATCATCGGGCTCGTGGCCGCGAACAGCGAGAAGCCCGTCGCGACGCCGACCCAGGCGCCCAGCACGGTCGGCACCATCGACAGCGCGAGCAGCCAGTACGTGTTCCGCAGCACGCGGTTGCGAACCTCGGCGGTGCTGACGGAGCCGCCGCGGCCGAAATTGTACGGATAGTCGTTCATGGTTTCTCCTAACATTGAACGCGTGAGCGTCCGGGGCCGGTTCGGCGCACGCGGTGTGCGGCGCAGCAAACCGGAGCAGCTATGGCTAAGATACGTTCCGTGCCCGGAGGTTTCAATGGCCGGGCGGCACAAAACACAGGGATTTCGAACCTTTCACGTATGTAAGGGTTCAATCGCAATGATACACGGGATCGTGCTACAATAGCGGATTCATTTGAACCTGTAACTTCTTAATTTTTTGGAGTTTTTATGGCAATCGAGCGCACCCTGTCGATCATCAAGCCGGATGCGGTGGCAAAGAACGTGATCGGCCAGATCTACAGCCGTTTCGAAGGCGCCGGCCTGAAGATCGTCGCATCGCGCATGGCGCACCTGTCGCGTGCCGACGCAGAGAAGTTCTACGCAGTTCACGCAGCGCGTCCGTTCTTCAAGGACCTCGTCGATTTCATGATCTCGGGCCCGGTGATGATCCAGGTTCTGGAAGGCGAAGGCGCGATCCTGAAGAACCGCGACCTGATGGGCGCAACGGATCCGAAGAAGGCGGAAAAGGGCACGATCCGCGCCGACTTCGCCGACAGCATCGACGCGAACGCCGTGCACGGCTCGGACGCTGCGGAAACGGCAGCGGTCGAAATCGCGTTCTTCTTCCCGGAAATGAACGTTTACTCGCGTTAAGCCCTGGCTGACAGCAAGTAGGCAGGATTCAGCGCACGCGGCAAGGCAGCACATCATGACGAGCGAAACTTCCGTCAATCTTCTCGACTTCGACGCCGAGGGTCTTGTCGCGTACTGCGGCAGCCTGGGCGAGAAGCCGTTCCGCGCCAAGCAGTTGCAGCGCTGGATCCACCAATACAACGCCGGCGATTTCGACGGCATGACCGATCTCGCGAAGTCCCTGAGGGAAAAACTCAAGGGCCGCGCATCGATCGTGATGCCGGACATCGCCAGCGATCACGTTTCCGCCGACGGTACGCGCAAGTGGCTGATCGACGTCGGAAACGGCAATGCGGTCGAAACCGTGTTCATCCCGGAAGAGACGCGCGGCACGCTGTGCGTGTCGTCGCAGGCCGGGTGCGCGGTGAACTGCCGCTTCTGTTCGACGGGCAAGCAGGGCTTCTCCCGCAACCTGTCGACAGCTGAAATCATCGGCCAGCTCCGGATGGCCGAATTTGCATTGCGAGCGTCGCTGGGCCGCGCGCCCGGCCCGAACGGCAAGGCCGAACGGGTCGTCACCAACGTGGTGATGATGGGCATGGGCGAGCCGCTCCTGAATTACAGCGCGGTCGTGCCCGCGATGCGGCTGATGCTCGACGACAACGCGTACGGCCTGTCGCGCCGTCGCGTCACGCTGTCGACGTCCGGCGTGGTGCCGATGATGGACCGCCTCGGCGCCGAGTTGCCGGTCGCGCTGGCCGTCTCGCTGCATGCGCCGAACGATGCGCTGCGCGACGAGCTGGTGCCGCTCAACAAGAAGTATCCGCTGCGCGAGCTGATGGCCGCGTGCCAGCGTTATCTGAAAGTCGCGCCGCGCGACTTCATTACATTCGAATACTGCATGCTCGACGGCGTCAACGATACCGAAGCGCATGCGCGCGAACTGCTGGCCGTCACGCGTGACGTGCCGTGCAAGTTCAACCTGATCCCGTTCAATCCGTTTCCGGAATCGGGCCTCATCCGCTCGAAGCCGGAGCAGATCAAGCGCTTCGCCCAGATCCTCATCGATGCGGGTGTCGTCACGACCGTGCGCAAGACGCGCGGCGACGACATCGATGCCGCGTGCGGGCAACTGGCCGGCGCGGTGAAGGATCGCACGCGCCTCGCGGAGCGGACGGGCGCGGCAGGAAAAATCATCGAAGTTCGGGCAGTTTGACGGGGGCACCTGGCCGGGGTGCCCGAACCCTTTGGCGGTGCAACACGCGAATAGCGATCGGTCGCGGCGCCTCGGCGCCGCGCATGGTATGAACCGTTGCGGGTGCCGGCCGGCAGGGGCCGGCGGCAGCCGCCAGTGAAGAAGAATCGACGCGAGGACAAGGATGAGTGAGCCGCAGCCGTCTAACGGCGCAGAGACGAATGCCGCAAAGCCGGCACCGGCGGGACTGGAATCGCTGGCGGCGGTCGGCAGCCGCCTGGCGCAGCTTCGGGAGACGAAGGGCTGGTCGGTCGACGACGTGTCGGCGCGACTCAAGGTCGCACCGCAAAAACTCCGGGCGCTCGAGGCCGGCGACATCAGCCATTTGCCCGGCGTGACGTTCGCGCTCGGTGTCGTGCGCAGCTACGCGAAGATGCTCGGCGTCGATCCGGAGCCGTTCGCGCAGGCGCTGCGCCGCGAGCGCGGGGTGCCGGAAGTCGATCTGTCGATGCCTGCGTCGTCGGGCACGGATCTGCCGCGCGGCCGCGTGTCGATTCCGCTCGGCGGCTCGTCGCGCAACCATCCGTGGCTGTGGGGAACGGGGATCGTCGTCGTCGCGGTGGTCGCCGTACTGATGTGGCACACTGGCGGCGATTCGTCGAGCCTGCTCGCGCGCTTCAAGGGCGGCGACGCCGAGCATGCGTCCGCTGCGAGCGCGTCGGCGGCATCGTCGTCTGCCGAAGAGGCGGCGACGAACGGCGCGTCGGCGGCGGTGGCGAATGAGGTTCCGGCCCCGGCTGCCGCATCGGCTGCCCCGGCGCCGGCGGCTCCGGTCGCGACGGCGGCTGCGTCGCAGCCCGTGACGGAAGCGGCAGCGGCGAGCACGGCCGCGCCGGCCCAGCCCGCGAGCGTCGTGGTGGCGGCAGGCCAGTCGATGGTCGAACTGAAGGTCAAGCAGGATTGCTGGTTCAGCGTGCGCGACAGGAACGGCAAGGAGCTGTTCTCGGCGCTGGTGCGCGCCGGCGAAACGAAGCAGGTTGCCGGTGACGGGCCGTTCAAGGTCACGATCGGCAACAAGGCCGGCCTCGACGCGGTTGCGTTCGACGGAAAACCGGTCGATCCGGCAAAATATTCGGCAGCGCGGGGTAACGTGGCGCGGTTCACGTTGCCCTGACGTCAAGCGCCGTGGCGAAGGCTTGCCGTCGATACTGGCAGGCCGTGAGGGCACGGCGCTTTTTCAATTCATGCGCCGCGTCGCGGCGCATTCCGCGTAAATGGATCTATCGATGCAATCCGAAGCTCAATCCCCACGCAGCAGTCAGATTTGTTCAACCGAGCCGGTGTTCGGCGGGCATCAGCCGCGCCGCGTATCGCATGCGGTGGATGTCCGCTGGGGCGGGCAACTCGTGACGATCGGCGGTGACGCGCCGGTGCGCGTGCAGTCGATGACGAATACCGACACGGCCGATGCGATCGGCACGGCGATCCAGATCAAGGAACTCGCGAATGCGGGCTCCGAACTGGTGCGCATCACGGTCAACACGCCCGAAGCCGCGGCCGCCGTGCCGGCGATTCGCGAGCAGCTCGACCGGATGGGCGTGACCGTGCCGCTCGTCGGCGATTTCCACTACAACGGCCACCTGCTGCTGCGCGACTACCCCGGCTGCGCGGAGTCGCTGTCGAAGTACCGGATCAACCCCGGCAACGTTGGCCAGGGCGCGAAGCGCGACACGCAGTTCGCGCAGATGATCGAGGCCGCGGCGAAGTACGACAAGCCGGTGCGGATCGGCGTGAACTGGGGCAGTCTCGACCAGGACCTGCTTGCGCGCATGATGGACGAGAACGGCGCGCGGGCGCAGCCGTGGGACGCGCAGAGCGTGATGTACGAGGCGCTGATCCAGTCGGCGATCGGCTCGGCCGAACGCGCGGTCGAGCTCGGCCTGGGCCGCGACCGCATCGTGCTGTCGTGCAAGGTCAGCGGCGTGCAGGACCTGATCGCCGTGTACCGCGAACTCGGCCGCCGCTGCGGCTTCGCGCTGCACCTCGGGCTGACCGAGGCCGGCATGGGCTCGAAGGGCATCGTCGCGTCGACGGCAGCGCTCGGTGTGCTGCTGCAGGAAGGGATCGGCGACACGATCCGCATCTCGCTGACGCCGGAACCGGGCGCGTCGCGCACGGGCGAGGTGATCGTCGGCCAGGAAATCCTGCAGACGATGGGCCTGCGCTCGTTCGCGCCGATGGTGATCGCGTGCCCGGGCTGCGGCCGCACGACGAGCACGCTGTTCCAGGAACTCGCGATGCAGATCCAGACGTATCTGCGCGAGCAGATGCCGGCCTGGCGCAAGGAATATCCGGGCGTCGAAAAGATGAACGTCGCGGTGATGGGCTGCATCGTCAACGGCCCGGGCGAATCGAAGCACGCGAACATCGGCATCAGCCTGCCGGGTTCGGGCGAGAACCCGGCCGCGCCCGTCTTCATCGACGGCGAGAAGGTCAAGACGCTGCGCGGCGAGCGGATCGCCGAGGAATTCCAGCAGATCGTCAGCGACTACGTCGCGCGCAATTACGGCCGCACCGAGGCCCTGAACTAATTCGTCCACACACACGAACGATGACTGAACAGAAACGCAAGATCGAGAAGCTCACCGGCGTCAAAGGCATGAACGACATCCTTCCGCAGGATGCCGGCCTGTGGGAATTCTTCGAAGCTACCGTGAAATCGCTGCTGCGCGCGTACGGCTACCAGAACATCCGCACGCCGATCGTCGAACACACGCAGCTCTTCACGCGCGGCATCGGCGAGGTCACGGACATCGTCGAGAAGGAGATGTACAGCTTCACCGACGCGCTGAACGGCGAGAACCTGACGATGCGTCCGGAAAACACCGCGGCCGTCGTGCGTGCGTCGATCGAGCACAACATGCTGTACGACGGCCCGAAACGCCTGTGGTACATCGGCCCGATGTTCCGTCACGAGCGTCCGCAGCGCGGCCGCTATCGCCAGTTCCACCAGGTCGGCGTCGAGGCGCTCGGCTTCGCGGGTCCCGATGCGGATGCCGAGATCATCATGATGTGCCAGCGTCTGTGGGACGACCTCGGCCTGACCGGCATCAAGCTCGAGATCAATTCGCTCGGCCTCGCCGAGGAGCGCGCCGCGCACCGCGTCGAACTGATCAAGTACCTCGAGCAGTTCGCCGACGTGCTCGACGAGGACGCGAAGCGCCGCCTGTATACGAACCCGTTGCGCGTGCTCGACACGAAGAATCCCGCGTTGCAGGAGATCGCGCAGAACGCGCCGAAGCTGATCGACTTCCTCGGCGACGAATCGCGCGCGCACTTCGAAGGACTGCAGCGCCTGCTGCTCGCGAACAACATTCCGTTCAAGATCAACCCGCGTCTCGTGCGCGGCCTCGATTATTACAACCTGACCGTGTTCGAGTGGGTAACCGACAAGCTCGGCGCGCAGGGCACGGTTGCGGCCGGCGGTCGCTACGATCCGCTGATCGAGCAGCTCGGCGGCAAGCCGACCGCCGCGTGCGGCTGGGCGATGGGCATCGAGCGGATCCTCGAACTGCTGAAGGAAGAGGATCTCGCGCCCGAGCAGGAAGGCGTCGACGTGTACGTCGTGCACCAGGGCGAGACCGCGCGCGAACAGGCGTTCATCGCGGCCGAGCGCCTGCGCGACACGGGCCTCGACGTGATCTTCCACTGCAGCGCCGACGGCGCGCCGGCAAGCTTCAAGTCGCAGATGAAGCGGGCCGATGCGAGCGGCGCCGCGTTCGCGGTGATCTTCGGCGAAGAAGAGGTCGCGAACGGCACGGTGGGCGTGAAAGCGTTGCGCGGCGCGGGTGCGGAAGGGGAAAAGAACGTTCAGCAGACCGTACCGGTCGAAAGCTTGACCGAATTCCTAATCAATGCGATGGTTGCATCCGCCGAAGACGGCGACGACTGATCGCGCTGGCATCCGCTCGACAAGAAAAGCCTGAACAGGAAGAAGGAATCGCTCGCCGATGAGTTATCACGACGAACAAGAATCGATTGAAAGTCTCAAGGCGTGGTGGGCCCGCTGGGGCAACCTCACCACGTGGATCGTGCTCGCGGCGCTCGTCGTCGCGGCCGGTTTCAACGGCTGGAACTACTGGCAGCGCCGTCAGGCTGCCGAGGCGTCCGGGCTGTACGAGCAGGTCCAGAAGGCCGCCGCCGCGAACGACAAGGCGCCGATGGCCCGCGCGGCTGCGGACATGGAAGACAAGTTCGGCAGCACGCCGTATGCGCAGATGACGGCGCTCGCGGCCGCGAAGACGCTGTATGCGGCCGGCGACGCGGCAGGCGCGAAGGCGCAGCTGCAATGGGCCGTCGATCACGCCAAGGACGACGAGTACAAGCAGATCGCGAAGCTGCGTCTCGCGTCGCTGCTGCTCGACGAGAAGGCATACGATGCGGGCCTCGCGCTGCTCTCGGGTACGCCGGTCGATGCATTCAAGGGCCTCGTGGCCGATCGTCGCGGCGATCTGCTTGCCGCGCAAGGCAAGACCGACGATGCGCGCGCGGCTTACAAGCTCGCGCTCGACGGCCTGTCGAAGGACGACCAGTCCGCGCGCCAGCTCGTGCAGTTCAAGCTGGACGCGCTCGGCGGCTGAATCCCGGTCCCCTCAACCTCTTAACTCTGCTTCGCTATCCGATGAATTTGCTGAAACGTTACGCTGTGCCCGTTGCCTGCGCGGCGGCTGTCCTCGCTTTGGCGGCTTGCTCGTCGTCGAAGGACGCGCGCCGCGTGCCGACGCCGCTCACCGAGTTCAAGCCCGTCATGGACGTGCAACAGGTCTGGAAGGCGAGCGTCGGCAAGGGCGGACGCTACCTGTTCTCGCCGGTGGCCGTGGGTGACGCCGTCTACGCGGCGGGCGAAAACGGGTCGGTCGAGAAGATCGACGCGAAGACGGGCCAGACGCTGTGGCGCTCGAAGGTCGGTTCGGACCTGTCGGCCGGCGTCGGCAGCGACGGCAACCTGACTGCGGTCGGTGCGCTGAAGGGCGGCGTGTTCGTGCTGGGCCCGGACGGCAAGCAGCTGTGGAAGACCACCGTGCAGGGCGAGATCTTCTCGCCGCCGCTCGTCGGCAACGGCCTCGTGATCGTCCGCACGATCGACGGCCAGGTGATCGCGTTCAACGCGCAGACGGGCGAGCAGAAGTGGAACTACCGCAACCGTGCGGTGCCGCTGAACCT
Organism: Burkholderia sp. AU16741; assembly: GCF_002223345.1. Lineage (NCBI taxonomy): Bacteria > Pseudomonadati > Pseudomonadota > Betaproteobacteria > Burkholderiales > Burkholderiaceae > Burkholderia > Burkholderia sp. AU16741. Next base: position 1,434,972 of record NZ_NKEZ01000003.1, on the reverse strand, counting down.
GCGCGTGTCGGCCGGCATGACGTTCGCCGGCGACGCGGCCGTGCTCGCGGGCTTCCCGGGCGGCGGTCTGGTCGCGATCAACCTGCAGACGGGCGAGCCATTCTGGCAGACCCCGGTGTCGTTCCCGAAGGGCGTGACCGAGGTCGAGCGCATCAACGACGTCAGCGGCCCGCCGACGCTCGTGGGCGCGGAAACCTGTGCGGTGACGTTCCAGGGGCAGCTCGGCTGCTTCGATGCGAATTCGGGTCGGCCGCTGTGGGAAAAGCCGTTCTCGAGCCGCAGCGGCCTCGCGCAGGACGATTCGGTGGTTGCCGGCGGCGACGACTGGTCGGTCGTCACCGCGTACGACGCGGCCACGGGCAACCAGCTCTGGCGTAACGACAAGCTGAAGAGCCGTGACGTCGGCGTGCCGTACCTGCTCGGGCACGCGGTCGTGATGGGCGATTACAAGGGCTTCGTGCACTTCCTGTCGCGCGAAGACGGCAGCTTCATCGCGCGGATGAAGACCGACGGCAGCGCGATCACGGCGGCGCCGGTCCTCGCGGGCAATACGCTCGTCGTGCAGACGAAGGACGGCGGCCTGTACGGGTTCCGCCCGCGCTGACGCGCAGGAAACAGGCACGGCCGTGGCGCGGCGGGCAGATCCCGCGCGCCGCGGCCGCGCGACTTGAAGGCGGCCGGCGTTCCCGGCCGCTCGGTATTTGAAAGGCAGTTCGAGACGAAAGACGACGGCGCGCAACGCGCGCCGGGCGCACGCATCCGGCGCGGCCCGAATTCGTGATATTTTCATTCAGCGCAGCCGCCCGCAGCAGCGGGCCTCCCGCTGCTGCGCTTCACCGTAGAAAACACAGATGAAACCGGTCATTGCCCTCGTTGGGCGCCCCAATGTGGGGAAATCCACGCTGTTCAACCGGCTCACGCGCTCGCGCGATGCGCTGGTCGCCGACTTGCCGGGCCTCACGCGCGATCGCCATTACGGCGAAGGACGCGTCGGCGAGCGGCCGTACCTGGTCGTCGATACCGGCGGCTTCGAGCCCGTCGCGAAGGACGGCATCCTGCACGAAATGGCGCGCCAGACGCGGCAGGCCGTCGAGGAAGCCGACGTCGTCGTGTTCATCGTCGACGGCCGCAATGGGCTCGCGCCGCAGGACAAGTCGATCGCCGACTACCTGCGCAAGACCGGCCGGCCGATCTTCCTCGTCGTCAACAAGGCCGAGGGGATGAAGTACACGGCGGTCGCGACGGATTTCTACGAGCTCGGGCTCGGCGATCCGCGCGCGATCTCGGCCGCGCACGGCGATGGCGTGACCGACATGATCAACGAGGCGCTGGAAGTCGCGTATGCGGGCCAGCCCGAGGAAGCGGACGAGGACGATCCGTCGCGCGGCGTCAAGATCGCGATCGTCGGCCGCCCGAACGTCGGCAAGTCGACGCTCGTGAATGCGCTGATCGGCGAAGACCGCGTGATCGCGTTCGACATGCCGGGCACGACGCGCGACTCGATCTACGTCGACTTCGAGCGTAACGGCAAGAAATACACGCTGATCGACACGGCCGGCCTGCGACGCCGCGGCAAGGTGTTCGAGGCGATCGAGAAGTTCTCGGTCGTGAAGACGCTGCAGTCGATCTCCGACGCGAACGTCGTCATTCTTCTGCTGGATGCGCAGCAGGACATTTCCGACCAGGACGCGCACATCGCCGGCTTCGTCGTCGAGCAGGGCCGCGCGCTCGTGATCGGCGTCAACAAGTGGGACGGCCTCGACGATCACGCGCGCGACCGCGCGAAAGCGGATTTGACCCGCAAGCTGAAATTCCTCGACTTCGCGAAATCGCACTTCATTTCGGCCGCGAAGAAGACGGGTATCGGCGCGCTGATGCGCTCGGTCGATGACGCGTACGCGGCGGCGATGGCGAAGCTGCCGACGCCGAAGCTCACGCGCGCGCTGATCGAGGCCGTCGAATTCCAGCAGCCGCGCCGTCGCGGCCCGGTGCGCCCGAAGCTGCGCTATGCGCACCAGGGCGGCCAGAATCCGCCGATCATCGTGATCCACGGCAATGCGCTCGACGCGGTGACGGAGACCTACAAGCGTTACCTCGAAAACCGGTTCCGCGAAACTTTCTCGCTGACCGGGACTCCATTGCGCATAGAGTTCCGTTCGTCGAACAACCCGTACGCGGACAAGGGCTGAAGCACGCCCCGCAAGGCATCGGCCGCATGGCCAGTGGCCGGGCGGGGCAGGCAAAATCAGCTATAGTGTAGCGATTGGCGCCGGATCTCTTTTTCTTCGCCGCCAATCCAGATCAACCTGCAAAAAAAGATGGAGTACGCCATGAGCAACAAAGGGCAATTGTTACAAGACCCGTTTTTGAACGCACTGCGCAAAGAGCACGTTCCCGTTTCGATCTACCTCGTCAACGGCATCAAGCTTCAAGGGAACATTGAATCGTTCGACCAGTACGTCGTGTTGCTCCGTAATACGGTGACCCAGATGGTTTACAAGCACGCCATCTCGACGGTCGTGCCGGCGCGCCCGGTGAATTTCCACCCGGACGCGGAAGCCTCGTCCCAACCTATCGCAGCGGCCGGCATCCGGTCGCCGCGAGCGACCGATGCCAGCCGCCTTATCTTGACACCCGATAATTTGATCAACGCAGCGCTCGTCGGCATCGATTTCGGCAAGACCGATTTCGAAGCCAGTCTCGAAGAACTCAGTCTTCTCGCCTCCAGTGCGGGGGCCTGTCCCGCCGTCACCCTCACGGGTCGTCGCGCCAGTCCCGATGCCAAGATGTTCATCGGCAGCGGCAAAGCCGAAGAACTGCGGCTTGCCTGCGACGCGCACAACGTCGAAATCGTCATCTTCAACCACGCGTTGGCGCCCGCCCAGCAACGTAATCTGGAGCAAGCGCTTAACAGGCGCGTGGTCGATCGCACGAGCCTCATCCTCGACATCTTCGCGCAGCGCGCCCGCAGCCACGAAGGCAAGCTGCAGGTCGAGCTCGCGCAGCTTCAATACCTGTCGACCCGGCTCATTCGCGCGTGGACCCACCTCGAACGGCAAAAGGGCGGTATCGGCCTGCGCGGCCCCGGCGAAACCCAGCTCGAAACCGACCGCCGGCTGATCGGCGAACGCATCAAGATGCTGAAGTCGAGGCTCGACCGGCTGCGCCGCCAGCACAGCACGCAGCGCCGGCAGCGCGCGCGCAGCGGCACGATGTCGGTGTCGCTCGTCGGCTATACGAACGCGGGCAAGTCGACGCTGTTCAATGCGCTGACGAAAGCGCAGGCGTACGCGGCCGACCAGTTGTTCGCGACGCTCGATACGACGTCGCGGCGCGTGTACCTCGGCGACGAAGTCGGGCAGATCGTCGTGTCCGATACGGTCGGGTTCATTCGCGAACTGCCTCACCAGCTCGTCGCGGCGTTCCGCGCGACCCTCGAGGAAACGATCCACGCGGATCTGCTGCTGCATGTGGTCGATGCGTCGAGCACGGTCAGGCTCGAGCAGATCGAGCAGGTCAACGGCGTGCTGCACGAGATCGGCGCGGACACGATCCGCCAGGTGCTGGTATTCAACAAGATCGACGCCGTACCCGAGCTGGCGGCCCGCGGCGACGCGGTCGAGCGTGACGAGTATGGTAATATTTCGCGCGTCTTTTTGAGCGCGCGCACCGGTCAGGGTCTCGATACGTTGCGTGCCGCCATCGCCGAAATTGCCTCCGCGGAACACCTTTCCAGCGCGACGTTACCCGACGCGCTCGATGGCACGTCCGCTGAACCACACGAAGACCACACGATTTCCGAACACGGGCGCTAACCGGTCCCGGCCGGTTCGTCGGCGTCTAATCTGGTGAACAAACTCTGGTGAACGAATACAACGAGCGGAGTACCTGGCGGCGGATGCGCGCCTTGCTGTCGATCAACGATCCCCGCTGGGGACGCGGCGAAGGCAATGGCAAGGACGGATCCCGTCCGCGCGCGAACGAATCGAAGCGCCCGCCAGGCGGCGACGGCGATGGTCCGCCCGATCTCGACGAGATGTGGCGCAACTTCAACCGGCGCTTGAGCGGCCTGTTCGGCGGCAAGGGCGGCAACGGCTTTCGTCCTGACAACGGCCGGGCCGCACGGGTCGGCGTCGGGATCGTGATCGGCGTGCTGGTCGCGGTGTATGCGGGCAGCGGGCTGTTCGTCGTGCAGGAAGGCCAGACGGGCGTCGTGCTGCAGCTCGGCAAGCTGTCGGGCACGGTCGGCCAGGGCGTGCACTGGCGCGCGCCGTATCCGTTCGCGTCGCACGAGATCGTCGACACGTCGCAGGTCCGCTCGATCGAGATCGGCCGCAACAACGTCGTGCGTCTCGCGAACGTGAAGGAAGCCGCGATGCTGACGCGCGATGCCGACATCGTCGACGTGCGCTTCATCGTCCAGTACCGGATTCGTTCCGCCACCGATTACCTGTTCCGCAGCGTCGATCCCGAGCGCAGCGTGTCGCAGGCCGCGCAAGCCGCGGTGCGCGCGATCGTCGGCACGCGCAGCGCGGCCGACATGCTGAATCAGGATCGCGATGCGCTGCGCGAGCAGCTTTCCACCGTGATCCAGCGCGATCTCGACCGCTACCAGTCGGGGCTCGAGGTGACGGCCGTCACGATGCAGAGCGTCGCGGCGCCCGAGCAGACCCAGGCCGCATACGCCGAAGTCGCGAAGGCGCGCGACGAGCGCGAGGCCGCGAAGCGCGCCGCGCAGGCGTATGCGAGCGACCTGCTGCCGAAGGCGCAGGGCGATGCGGCGAAGCTCGTCGACGAAGCGAAGGCGTATGCCGATCGCGTGGTCACGGAAGCCGAGGGCGACGCGGACCGCTTCAAGCAGGTCTATGCGCAGTACTCGAAGGCGCCCGCGGTCATCCGCGAGCGGATGTACCTCGAGACGATGCAGGAAATCTATTCGAACGCGACGAAAGTGTTCATCGGCAACAAGGGCGGCAACAGCGTCGTGTACCTGCCGCTCGACAAGCTCGTCGAGCAGGGGCGGCAAAACGCCGCGGCGTCGACCGGCGCGTCCGCGCCCGATGCGGCGTCGGCACCGGCGGCCACGGCGCCGGCGGCGGCCGCAGCCGCACCGGCGAGCGCCGCACCGGCCGTCACCGCGTCGGGTGTCGACGTGCTGCGATCGCGCGAAGCGTTTCGCAGCCGCTCGCGTGAAGACGATACGAAGTAACGGGGAACGCAGAACATGAACCGAATCATTGCGCTCGTCGTCGCAATCGTGATCGTTGCCTTCGCGGCCTCGTCGACGGTCCTCACCGTCGATCCGCGCCATGCAGCCGTGCTGTCGGGTCGCGACGGCACGCAGCCGGAGCTCGCGGGGCCCGGCGTCCACTTCAAGCTGCCGCCGCCGCTGCAGACGGCCACGCTGATCGACACGCGCCTGCAATCGCTCGAATCGTCCGATCCGCTGCAACTGGCGACCGAAGACAAGCACGACCTGCTCGTCGCGTACACGGTGAAGTACCGGATCAGCGATCCGATGAAATATTTCACCGCGACGGGCGGCGACCCGGCGGCTGCGGCCGAACGGCTGTCCGGCGCGTTGAAGGGCGCGCTCGGCGACGCATTCGGCAAGCGCGCGCTCGACGATGCCCTCGGCAGTCAACGCGCGATCGCCGATGCGGCGCGCGATGCGGCGAAGGCGCAAGCGTCCGCTTTCGGCGTCGACGTGGTCGACGTCCAGCTGACGCGTGTCGACCTGCCTGCCGCGCAGACGGAAGCCGTCTATCAACGGATGATCGCCGCGTTGCGCGATCAGGCGGCCCAGGTGCGTGCGCAAGGCGCGGCCGACGTCGAGCAGATCAAGGCCGACGCCGAACGCGAGCAGCAGGCCGTGCTCGCGAACGCGTACAAGTCCGCGCAGACGATCAAGGGCGAGGGCGACGCGAAGGCCGCCACGATCGCCGCCGACGCGTTCGGCCGCGATCCGCAGTTCTATCAGTTCTACGCGAGCCTGCAGGCCTACCGGAACACGTTCAAGCGCAACGACATCATCGTCGTCGATCCCGACAGCGAGTTCTTCCGCTTCATGCGCAGCCCGACGGGCGGTGCCGCACCGGCGGCGCCTGCTCCCCGCAAACATTGACCTTGGGGCGCCGCGTCGAGCGGCGCCGTCGCTCGCATGGACCTGGCTGGCTCGTTGTTGCTCGCAGTAGCGCTGATGCTGATTATCGAGGGCGCATTCCCCTTCGTGTTTCCGTCCGCATGGCGTGACACGTTTCGTAGAATAGCGGAACGGCCGCCGCATCATATCCGGATCGGCGGGCTGATCGTGATGGTGCTCGGGCTCGTGCTGCTGTTGCTCGCGACCTGACCGGCGCCGCGATCCGGACGGCGCATCCGCCGTTCGTTCCGCCCTGATTTCGAAGTTCCGATTCAACTCGCGGCGCGCGTGACGCGCGCCGTTTCCCGTCGTAGGACCGTACCGATGTCGACCTGGTTACTTCCCGAGAATATCGCCGACGTGCTGCCGTCGGAAGCGCGCAAGATCGAGGAGCTGCGCCGCAGGCTGCTCGACCGCTTCCGCTCGTACGGCTACGAAATGGTGATGCCGCCGCTGCTCGAATACCTCGAGTCGCTGCTGACGAGCGGCGGCGCCGATCTGCGCCTGCGCACCTTCAAGCTGGTCGACCAACTGTCGGGCCGCACGCTCGGCCTGCGCGCGGACATCACGCCGCAGGTCGCGCGCATCGATGCTCACCTGTTGAACCGTCAGGGCGTGACGCGCCTCTGCTACGCGGGCCACGTGATGCATACGCGCCCGCGCGGCCTGCACGCGACGCGCGAGCAGATCCAGATCGGCGCCGAAATCTACGGCCACGCCGGGCTCGAAGCCGATCTCGAGATCCAGCAACTGATGCTCGACGCGCTGCATCTCGCAGGCCTGTCGCGCATCCGTCTCGACCTCGGTCACGCGGGCGTGCTTGCGGCGCTGCTGGCGCGCGACGCGCAGGCCGCCGAACGCGGCGAGTCGCTGTACGACGCGCTGTCGGGCAAGGACGTGCCGCTGCTGAACGAACTCACCGACGATCTCGGCGCCGATACGCGCGCCGCGCTGCGCGCGCTGCCGAACCTCTACGGCGACGCGAGCGTGCTGGCCGAGGCGCGTACGCGCCTGCCGGTACTGCCCGAAATCACGCGAGCGCTCGACGATCTGGCGCAGCTCGCGTCGCAGGCGAAGGGCGTCGAAGTCGCGATCGATCTCGCCGACCTGCGCGGCTACGCGTACCACAGCGGCGCGATGTTCACCGCATACGTCGACGGCGTGCCGAACGCGATCGCGCGCGGCGGCCGTTACGACCACGTGGGGCAGGCCTATGGCCGCGCCCGTCCGGCAACCGGCTTCTCGCTCGACCTGCGCGAACTCGCGCGGATTTCGCCGGTCGAGGCGCGCGGTACCGCGATTCTCGCGCCGTGGGCACAGGACGACGCGCTGGGCGCGGCCGTCGCGGCGCTGCGTGATGCGGGCGAAGTCGTGATCCAGGCGCTGCCGGGCCACGACCACGTGCTCGACGAGTTCGCGTGCGATCGTTCGCTCGTCGAGCGTAACGGCGCATGGATGGTCGAACCCCGATAAAGAGGTGTTCGCGGGCCGTGCTTCGGCGTGCATATCGTTGAAGCGAAACGGAAAAATTCGGAAACGCCCGCGAACATAGGTAGAATACGTTTTTAACCAGCTAACGAATCAACATGTCTGCCAGCGCAGTGAACGTGACTCCCGGGCGCAACGTCGTCGTCGTGGGAACGCAATGGGGTGATGAAGGCAAGGGCAAGATCGTCGACTGGCTGACGGACCACGCTCAGGGCGTCGTGCGTTTCCAGGGCGGTCACAACGCCGGCCACACCCTCATCATCGGCGGCAAGAAAACGATCTTGCGCCTCATTCCGTCGGGCATCATGCGTGAAGGCGTCGCCTGCTACATCGGCAACGGCGTCGTCCTGTCCCCCGAAGCACTGTTCAAGGAAATCGGCGAGCTCGAAGAAGCCGGCGTGAACGTACGCGACCGTCTGTTCATCTCCGAAGCCACGACGCTGATCCTGCCGTACCACATCGCGATCGACCAGGCGCGCGAAGCGCGCAAGGGCGCCGGCAAGATCGGCACGACCGGCCGCGGCATCGGCCCCGCGTACGAAGACAAGGTCGGCCGCCGCGCGCTGCGCGTGCAGGACCTGTTCGACGCGAAGACCTTCGCCGATCGCCTGCGCGAAAATCTCGATTTCCACAATTTCGTGCTGACCCAGTATCTGGGCGGCGCGGCCGTCGACTTCCAGGCCACGCTCGACACGATGCTTGGCTATGCCGATCGCCTGAAACCGATGGTGGCCGACGTGTCGCGCCGCCTGTACGATGCGAACAACGCGGGCCAGAACCTGCTGTTCGAAGGCGCGCAAGGCACGCTGCTCGACATCGATCACGGCACCTATCCGTTCGTCACGTCGAGCAACTGCGTCGCAGGGGCGGCGTCGGCCGGCGCGGGCGTCGGTCCGCAGAAGCTCAACTACATCCTCGGCATCACGAAGGCGTATTGCACGCGCGTCGGCTCGGGCCCGTTCCCGAGCGAGCTGTACGATGCGGACAACCCGCAGCGCCAGGACCAGATCGGCGTCACGCTCGCGAACGTCGGCAAGGAATTCGGTTCGGTCACCGGCCGTCCGCGCCGCACCGGCTGGCTCGATGCGGCTGCGCTGCGCCGCTCGATCCAGATCAACGGCGTGTCGGGTCTGTGCATGACCAAGCTCGACGTGCTCGACGGCCTCGATGAAGTCAAGCTGTGCGTCGGCTACCAGGTCGACGGCAAGGACGTGGACATCCTGCCGCGCGGCGCGGTCGATGTCGCGCGTTGCGAGCCGGTGTACGAGACGTTCCCGGGCTGGAAGGAAAGCACCGTCGGGATCAATACGTGGGACGCGCTGCCGGCGAATGCGCAGGCTTACCTCGCCCGCGTCCAGGAAGTGGCTGGCGTGCCGGTCGACATGGTGTCGACGGGCCCGGACCGCGACGAAACGATCCTGCTCCGCCATCCGTTCAAGGTGTAAGACCCAGATGACGCAGCAAATCACGATGACGGCGGCAGACTTGATGACCGATCCGCGCAACGACGACAAGAACCTGTGGGTAGGCTGGGACGAGTATCACCGTCTGATCGAACTGCTCGCGCTTCAGGTGCACGCCTCGGGCTGGAAGTTCGACCAGATCCTGTGCCTCGCGCGCGGCGGCCTGCGCGTCGGCGACCAGTTGTCGCGCATCTATGACGTGCCGCTGGCGATCCTCGCGACGAGTTCGTACCGGGAAGCGGCCGGCACCGAGCAGGGCGAGCTCGACATCGCGCAGTACATCACGATGACGCGCGGCCATCTCGCGGGCAACGTGCTGCTGGTCGACGATCTCGTCGATTCGGGCGTCACGCTCGCGCGCGTGCAGGAGCACCTGAAGGAGCGCTATCCGGCGGTCACGGCCGTGCGTTCGGCCGTGCTCTGGTACAAGGGGTGCTCGAAGGTCAAGCCCGACTATCACACGCAGTTCCTGCCGACGAATCCGTGGATCCATCAGCCGTTCGAGGAGTGGGACACGGTTCGTCCGCACAACCTCGAGGCGTGGATCAAGCGCGGTCGCGCGCAGCGCGACGGTTCGGACGCGTAAGCGCCGGCCGATCGAAGGACAGCCTTGTACGGCGCCGCTTGCGGCGCCGTTTTTCGTTGGCGCGCGCGGTGCGCCACGTGGTGCGCGGTGCGCACCCGATAGGCAGGGGGCGCGGCCGCGGCTATGATGGCTGCCCTGCCACAGGTCGCGTCGGATTGCATGCGTCACGTGGATCACGTGGTTCCACGGCAACACGGCAGGGCGGCGTTTCACGGGGGCGCGAGTAGAATAGCGCTCGTTTTGTCCGACCCGGACCCGATTATTACGCTTCATATGAACGACACGACCCACGCGACCGACGCCGCCCATTCGCCGCATTCGACGCAACAACACTCGATGCGGGCGCTAGCGATAGCAGCCATCGGCGTCGTGTTTGGCGACATCGGCACCAGCCCGCTGTATGCGCTGAAGGAGGCGTTCAGCCCCGCGCACGGCATTCCGCTGACCGAAGCGTCGATTCTCGGCGTGATCTCGCTGCTGTTCTGGGCCATCGTGCTGGTGGTCGGCGTCAAATACCTGCTGTTCGTGATGCGGGCGGACAACAACGGCGAAGGCGGTGTGCTCGCGCTGATGGCGCTGTCGCTGCGGCCGCTGGACTCCAAAACCCGGGTTGCGGGCGCGCTGATGGCGCTCGGGATATTCGGCGCGTGCATGTTCTACGGGGACGCGGTGATCACGCCGGCGATTTCCGTGATGTCGGCCGTCGAAGGTCTCGAGATCGCGACGCCGCACCTGTCCCATCTCGTGCTGCCGATCACGATCGTGATCCTGATCGCGCTGTTCTGGATCCAGCGGCACGGTACCGCACTGGTCGGCAAGCTGTTCGGCCCGATCATGGTGCTGTGGTTCGTCGTGATCGCGGCGCTCGGCGTGTACCACATCATGCGCGTGCCGGGCATCATCGCGGCGATCAATCCGTATTACGCGGCGTCGTTCATGGCCGACCACCTGCTGCAGGCCTACGTCGTACTCGGCTCGGTCGTGCTGGTGCTGACCGGCGCGGAAGCGCTCTACGCGGACATGGGCCACTTCGGTGCAAAGCCGATCCGGTACGCCGCGTACGGGCTCGTGATGCCGTCGCTCGTGCTGAACTACTTCGGCCAGGGCGCGCTGCTGATCCAGAATCCGAAAGCGATCGAAAACCCGTTCTTCCTGCTGGCGCCCGAATGGGGGCTGCTGCCGCTCGTTGTGCTGTCGACGGTCGCGACCGTGATCGCGTCGCAGGCCGTGATCTCGGGCGCGTATTCGCTGACGTCGCAGGCGATCCAGCTCGGCTACGTGCCGCGCATGAAGGTGCTGCATACGTCCGAACTCGCGATCGGCCAGATCTACGTGCCGGTCGTGAACTGGCTGCTGCTGTTCGTGATCCTCTGTATCGTCGTCGGTTTCAAGAGTTCGGACAACCTCGCGGCCGCGTACGGCATCGCGGTGACGGCGACGATGGTGATCACGACCGTGCTCGCGTGCGTCGTGATGGTCAAGGTATGGAACTGGAACCGGCTGTTGGTCGGCGCGATCATTGCGGTGTTCCTCGCGATCGACCTCGGCTTTTTCGGCGCGAACCTGCTGAAGGTCGCGCAGGGCGGCTGGCTGCCGCTCGGTATCGGCGCGCTGCTGTTCTTCCTGCTGATGACCTGGTACAAGGGGCGTCACATCGTCAAGGAACGCACGGCGGCCGACGGTATCCCGCTCGAGCCGTTCCTGCAGGGGCTGCTCGCGCATCCGCCGCACCGCGTGTCGGGCACCGCGATCTACCTGACCGGCAACGACAAGCTCGTGCCCGTCAGCCTGCTGCACAACCTGAAGCACAACAAGGTGCTGCACGAGCGGACCATTTTCCTGACGTTCGTCACGCGCGACATTCCGTACGTGCGCGACGACAAGCGCCTGAGCTCGCGCGATGCGGGTGGCGGCCTGTACATCGTCAAGGCCGAGTACGGCTTCAACGAGACGCCGGACGTGAAGGCCGTGCTCGAGGAATTCGGCCGCACGCACGACATGACGTTCGAACTGATGGACACCTCGTTCTTCCTCGCGCGCGAAACAGTGGTGCCGACGCATCTGCCCGGCATGTCGATCTGGCGCGAACGCGTGTTCGCGTGGATGCATCAGAACGCGGCGAAACCGACCGACTTCTTCTCGATTCCGGCGAACCGCGTCGTCGAGCTCGGCACCAAGATCGAGATCTGACGGGCGCGGTGGGGCCGCCCCCATGCGGCGGCCATGCCGAGCAGGCCGCGCGCTTCGCCGAAGCAATAAAAAACCCGCCTTTCGGCTAATGCCGTTCAGTTAAGAACTGAACGGCATTTTTGTTTTGGGTGTTGTAAACGGTGATGGAGGCTGTTAACCTGCGTCGCCATGCTTGATGACACCCTGAATTTTCTCGCTGAAGAACAGGAGACGCCCGACTGGGCTCGTCTGGGTGAGCACTTGCCCTACGAGTGGATTGAGCAGGTGGTGGCTTACACGGGACGGGCGAGCATCCGGCAACGCCGCTTGCCCGCTGAACAGGTTGTTTGGCTGGTTATTGCGCTGGCATTGTATCGGCATCAATCGATCAGCGAGGTTGTCGACGATCTCGATCTTGCGCTACCGGATATGCAGGCGCCGTTCGTCAGCAAGAGCGCTGTCGCTCAGGCCCGGCAGCGCCTGGGCGCGCAACCACTGAAGGCGCTGTTCGAATTGTCGGCCAAGGCGTGGGCCGAGCAGGACCGCAAACAATACCTGTTCAAGGGGTTGAGCCTGTTTGCGATGGATGGCACGACGCTCAGGACGGCGGACACCCCCGAACATCGGGCTCATTTCGGCGCCCAGGTTTATGCCGGCAACACCATCGCCAGTTATCCGCAGGTCCGTGGCGTGACGCTGACTGCCGTGCCCACGCACCTGATCCGCAGCGCGGCGTTCGGTCCGTATGGCACGAACGAGATGCTATATGCCAAGGATCTGCTCGACGCCATCCCCGATGATTCGCTGACGGTATTCGACAAGGGGTTTCTATCTGCAGAAATCCTGTGTGGCTTGAGCCGCGCGGGTTCGAACCGTCACTTCCTCATCCCGGCCAAGGCCAACACCAAATGGGAAGTCATCGAGGGAACGCCTGATGATGCGGTGGTAAGCATGCGCGTGTCGCCCCAGGCACGCAAGAAATGCCCGGACCTGCCAGAGGTGTGGCAGGCGCGAGCCGTCACCCTGGTCGACTCAAGTGCCCGCAAGCGCGTACTGCTGACGTCACTGTTCGACCGAAAACGCTACACGAGCGCCGATATCGTGGCCTGCTATGCGCGCCGCTGGCAAATTGAAACCAGCTATCGAGAACTCAAGCAGACGATGATGGGCATGGCGCCGATCCTGCGCAGCCGCAGCGTTGAGGGGGTGTATCAGGAAATCTGGGGCGCGCTGATTGCCTACAACCTCGTGCGATTGGAGATTGCCAAGGCCGCGCTTGCGGTGAAGTGCGAGCCGACCGAGATTAGCTTCGTGCGCGCCTTCCACGTCATCCAGTACGAATTGCACTGGGCCGCGGTTACCCGTGCGCAGGGCAAACTCCCAGCCCTGCTGCAACGACTGCGACTACGTCTGGTCGCGCTACTCAAAGAAGAACGGCCCGCTCGAAAATTCGAGCGGGCCGTGAAGGCTGTGCCAAAACGCTATGCCGTCCGTGTCCTTAAAAAGAACCTTAACTGAACGGCATTACGCCTTTCGGCGGGTTTTTTGTGCGTCGACGCTTCGCGTGCTCAGCGTTTCAGCTTCGCGAATGCGGCGGCCATCGCGCCGGCCGGTTCCGGCTCGCGCGAACGCTGCGGGCGGGCGGCGCCGCGGCCCGCGTTGCCGCGATCCTGGCCGCCGCGCGGGGCCATGCCGGGCGCGGCCGCGTCGTCGTCGAGCCGCATCGTCAGCGCAATGCGCTGGCGCTTCACGTCGACGTCGATCACCTTCACCTTGACGACCTGGCCGGCCTTCACGACTTCGTGCGGATCCTTGATGAACTTCGTCGACATCGCGGACACGTGGACGAGACCGTCCTGGTGCACGCCGATATCCACGAACGCGCCGAATGCGGCGACGTTCGTCACGACGCCTTCGAGCGTCATGCCCGGCACGAGATCCGACACCTTTTCGACGCCTTCGCGGAACGTGGCCGTCTTGAATTCCGGGCGCGGATCGCGGCCCGGCTTCTCCAGTTCGGCCAGGATGTCGCGCACGGTCGGCAGGCCGAAACGTTCGTCAACAAATTCCGCCGGAGACAAACCCGACAGCGCTTCGCGGTTGCCGAGCACGTCGTCGATACGCTTGTTGATTTTCGCGAGCATCCGTTCGACGACCGGATACGCTTCCGGGTGCACCGACGAGCGGTCGAGCGGATTCTCGCCGCCGTTGATGCGCAGGAAGCCGGCGGCCTGTTCGAAGGTCTTGTCGCCGAGGCGCGGCACCTTGCGCAGATGCTCGCGCGACGGGAACGGGCCATTCGCATCGCGGTAGTCGACGATGTTGCGCGCGAGCGTCGCGTTCAGGCCCGACACACGGGCGAGCAGCGGGGCCGACGCCGTGTTCGCGTCGACGCCGACCGCATTCACGCAATCCTCGACGACCGCGTCGAGCGAGCGGGCGAGTTCGCGCTGGTTCACGTCGTGCTGGTACTGGCCGACGCCGATCGCCTTCGGCTCGATCTTCACGAGCTCGGCGAGCGGGTCCTGCAGGCGGCGGGCGATCGACACGGCGCCGCGCAGCGACACGTCGAGTTCGGGGAATTCCTTCGCGGCGAGCTCGGACGCCGAGTAGACCGACGCGCCGGCCTCCGACACGACGATTTTCTGCAGCCGCAGCTCCGGGTGTTTCGCGATCAATTCGCTCGCGAGCTTGTCGGTCTCTCGCGACGCGGTGCCGTTGCCGATGCTGATCAGCTCGGCCTGCGTCTGCGCGGCGATGCGCGCGAGTTTCGCGATCGAGCCGTCCCAGTCGCGGCGCGGCTCGTGCGGGTAGATCGTGTCGGTCGCGAGCACCTTGCCGGTGCGGTCGACGACCGCGACCTTCACGCCCGTGCGCAGGCCCGGGTCGAGGCCGATCACGGCCTTCGGGCCGGCCGGCGCGGCGAGCAGCAGGTCGTTCAGGTTGCGTGCGAACACGCGGATCGCTTCGGTTTCGGCCGTTTCGCGCAACTGCGTGAGCAGTTCGTTTTCGATATGCGGCTGCACCTTCACGCGCCAGCACCAGCGGCAGACGTCGGACAGCCATTTGTCGGCCGGCCGGTTCTGGTTCGCGATGCCGAAATGGCGCGCGATCATCGCCTCGCCGGGGTGCGGCACCTGCGCGTCGAGTTCTTCGCCGAGGCCGAGCTTGATCGTCAGCACGCCGGCGTTGCGGCCGCGGAACAGCGCGAGCGCGCGGTGCGACGGCACGGTCTTGATCGTTTCCGCGTAGTCGTAATAGTCGCGGAATTTCTCGCCTTCCTCGTTTTCCTTGCCCTCGACGACGGCCGACGACACGACGCCCTGGCTGTGCAGGTAGTCGCGCAGCTTGCCGAGCAGCTCCGCCGTCTCGCCGAACTGCTCGGACAGGATGTCGCGCGCGCCGTCGAGCGCGGCCTTCACGTCGGCGACGCCCTTGTCGGCGTCGACATAGGCGGCCGCCTCGGCCTGCGGGTCGAGCAGCGGGTTCGCGAGCAACGCCTGCGCGAGCGGCTCGAGGCCGGCCTCGCGGGCGATCTGCGCACGGGTGCGGCGCTTCGGCTTGTACGGCAGATAAAGGTCCTCGAGCACCTGCTTGCTGTCGGCCGCGTCGATCGCGGCACGCAGTTCGTCGGTCAGCTTGCCCTGTTCGTCGATGCTCGACAGGATCGCGGCGCGGCGATCCTCGAGCTCGCGCAGGTACAGGAGGCGTTCCTCGAGCTGGCGCAGCTGCGTGTCGTCCAGGTTGCCGGTCACTTCCTTGCGGTACCGGGCAATGAACGGAACGGTCGAGCCTTCGTCGAGGAGTTGCACGGCCGCCGCGACCTGGCGCGGCTGGACGGACAGTTCGGTGGCGATGCGCTGTACGATCTTGAGTGCTACGGTTTCCGTCATGTCGTGGATGGTCTGTCTGCCTGCTGAAATCGCGGCGCGGGCCGGCAGGCCCGAAGCGGCGGGCTGCCCGGCGGGCCCGGCGAGGCCGGAGGCCGCGGGTGAATGAAGCGGGGCATTTTGCCATAAATGGCGGAGCGTCCAGCCGGGGGTGATAGAATTTGACACATGTCCCGCAGCTTTCCTACGACGTTGCCAACTTCCCGTATTTCTCTCGTCGCGCTCGGCGCAGCGCTCGCCGCGGCTTTGTCTGCCGGGCCTTCCGGCGCATTCGCGCAGGCCTCGGACGCCGCCGCGTCCGCGTCCGTTGCCGCCTCGGCCGCCCCGGATTTCGACGCCCGTCAAAAAGTGCTCAATCAACGCTCCGCGGAAAACGATTATCGTTATGCGGTGGCGGAGCACGATTGCTATAGCAAGTTCTTCGTCAATCACTGTCTCGGCAAGGCGCGCGACCAGATGCGCGAGGAGCGGGCTAGCATCCGCCAGGAGCAGCTCGCGCTCAACGACGAGCAGCGTGCGGTGCGGGCGCAGCAGCGCGACCAGCAGCAGGCGCTGAAGCAGGCCCAGAACGCGGCGGAAGCACCGCAGCGGGCGGCGAACGACGCGGCCAACGCGGCTGCATTCCGCGACAAGCAGGAGCAGAATGCACTGAAGCAGGCGCAGCGCGGCGCGGAAGGGCCGCAACGTGCGGCGAGCAAGCAGGCATACGACCAGAAGCAGGCGGATTTCCAGCGCAAGCTCGACCAGGCGCGCCAACAGGCGGCGCAGAAGGCGCAGGAGCGGGCGGACAACGCCACGCGCTACGAGCAGAAGCAGAAGGAAGCCGCGCAGCACAAGGCCGATGTCGAGCGGCGTCAGCAGGAAGCGGCCGAGAAGGCCAAACAGCAGCAACAGCAGGGGCAGTAACGTGTTGAATTGATCGGGATCAGTCTCGGGCGCGTCGGCATGCCGGCCGTCGCGCTGCTTCGATGAGGAGGCAAGTATGCAAAACCGTCACACGGAACAGCAGCAGGAATTGCACAACCGTTTGGCTGCATTGCAGGAGCAGCACCAGCAGCTCGCTCGGGAGATCGAGCTGAAGGAAGGACACTCCGACATCGACGACATCACGCTGCACCGCCTGAAGAAGGAAAAGCTGGCGGCCAAGGACAAAATCATTTTGCTGCAATCGCAGCTCGAACCGGATAAGCGCGCCTGAGCGCGGCCTGGCAAGCGCCGGCGCCGCCCGGGCGCTGGACACAGGAACGCTTGCCTTGAATTCACCGCTTGAAGCCACCCCCGATGCCCGACGTGACACGACGTCCGCCGGGCGCGCTCGTGCGCCCGAAGGCACCTTCGAGCTGAGCCGCAAGCGCGTCGACGAACTCGACACGATCTTCGGCGAAGGCGGGTTGCTGGCGCGCGCGCTCGACGGCTATCGGCCGCGCACGTCGCAGATCGAGATGGCGCGCGCGGTCGCGTCCGCGATGGAAGCGTCGGCGCGACGGATGCCCGAGCCCGAGATCTTCGAAACCCGCAAGCGGCCGGCGCGCCGCTTGGGCGACGCCGACAAGCCGGCCGGGCCGGCCGGGCCGGCCGCGGAGGATGCCGCGGCAACCGAGTCCGACGGCGACGCAGGCGACAACACGCTGATCGTCGAGGCCGGCACGGGCACCGGCAAGACCTACGCGTATCTGGTGCCCGCGATGCTGTGGGGCGGCAAGGTGATCGTGTCGACCGGCACGAAGCACCTGCAGGACCAGCTGTTCCAGCGCGACATCCCGACCGTGCGCAATGCGCTCGCGGTGCCGGTGACGGTCGCGATGCTCAAGGGCCGCGCCAACTACCTGTGCCACTACTACCTGCAACGCACGGCCGACAACGGCCGGCTGCCGTCGCGGCAGGATACGGCCTATCTGCAGGAAATCGTCCGCTTCGCGAAAATCACGAAGAGCGGCGACAAGGCCGAACTCGCGAGCGTGCCGGAAAACGCGCCCGTGTGGTCGATGGTCACGTCGACGCGCGACAACTGCCTCGGCCAGGAATGCCCGCACTACAAGGAATGTTTCGTGATGCAGGCGCGGCGCGAGGCTCAGCAGGCCGACGTCGTCGTCGTCAACCATCACCTGTTCTTCGCGGACATCATGCTGCGCGACACGGGGATGGCCGAACTGCTGCCGAACGCGAACACGATCATCTTCGACGAAGCGCACCAGTTGCCGGAGACGGCGACGCTGTTCTTCGGCGAGACGCTGTCGACGACGCAGATCCTCGAACTCGCGCGCGACACGGTGGCCGAAGGCCTGAGCCATGCGCGCGACGCGGTCGAGTGGGTGAAGCTCGGCGGCGATCTCGAGCGCGCGGCGCGCGACTTGCGCCTCGCGTTCGCGAACGACCAGATCGTGCGCATGTCGCTCGCGCAGCTCGGCGACGATCACCCGATGTTCGGTGCGCTCGACGCGCTCGACGTTGCGCTCGACGCGCTCGCATCGGCGCTCGCGGGCCAGGCCGAGCGCGCGGAATCGCTCGGCGCGTGCTTGCGGCGCGCCCGCGAACTGCAAGACCTGCTGGCCGGCTGGGGCGCGCCCGGCGCGGCGGAAGCGGCCGCGAAGGCCGATGCGGCGGCAGCCGGCGACAAGGCGGCCGCCGACGGCGATCCGAACGAGAAGGTGCGCTGGGTCGAAGTGTTCGCGCATACCGTGCAGCTGCACGAAACGCCGCTGTCGGTCGCACCGATTTTCGCGAAGCAGCGGGCGGGCGTGCCGCGTGCATGGGTGTTTACGTCGGCCACGCTGTCGGTGCGCGGCGATTTCACGCACTACGCGGCGCAGATGGGCCTCAGCTCGCGTCGTTCGATGACGCTCGCCAGCCCGTTCGATTACCAGTCGCAAGGGTTGCTGTACGTGCCGCGCAACCTGCCGCAGCCGTCGTCACCGGCGTTTACCGATGCCGTCTTCGATGCCGCGCTGCCGGCGATCGAGGCATCCGGCGGCGGCGTGTTCATGCTGTGCACGACGCTGCGCGCGGTCGACCGGATCGCGTCGAAGCTGCGCGACGTGATCGAATCGCGCGGCTGGAACACGCCGCTGCTCGTGCAAGGTGACGCAAGCCGCACCGAGCTGCTCGACCGCTTCCGCGCGTACGGCAATGCGATCCTGGTGGGCAGCCAGAGCTTCTGGGAAGGCGTCGACGTGCGCGGCGATGCGTTGTCGCTGGTCGTGATCGACAAGCTGCCGTTCGCGCCGCCGGACGATCCGGTGCTGGCCGCGCGGCTCGACGCATTGACGAAGAAGGGGCTGAGCCCGTTCGCCGTGCACCAGTTGCCGCAGGCCGTGATCACGCTGAAGCAGGGCGCGGGCCGGCTGATTCGTGCGGAGACGGATCGCGGCGTGCTGATGATCTGCGACACGCGGCTCGTCGACAAGCCTTACGGGCGCCGGATCTGGCAAAGCCTGCCGCCGTTCAAGCGCACGCGCGAGATCGCGGTCGTGCAGGATTTCTTCGACGAGCATCGCTCGGGCAAGCACGCGTGACCGCACACGCGGCGCGCCGCGCATGAATGCCCCGGCGCCGCCCGAATGCGGCGCCAATAAAAAACCCGGCTCGATGGCCGGGTTTTTTGCATGCGCAACGGGTGTTACATCGCGCCGTGTTTCAGAACTGCCACCACGACTTCTTCGTACCGGGGCGCGCATGGCCGGTCACGTACGGGCTGTCGGGGAACGTGCCCGCGAGCACGCGCTTCGTGTCCTCGGCGAGTTCCGGCTGGTTCAGCTTGCCGTACGACAGGATCATGATGTGCAGCGCATCCTCGATCGCCGGCGCGCCCTTGTAGTCCTTGATCGCGAGCTGCGCGCGGTTGATGGCCGCGACATACGCGCCACGACGGTAGTAGTAGTCGGCCGCGTGCACTTCGTGCGATGCCAGCGCGTTGACGATGTAGCGCATCCGTGCGGCCGCGTCGGGCGCGTACTTGCTCTTCGGGAAGCGGTCGACGACGACCTTGAACGCATCGTACGATTCGCGCAGCGCCTGCGGATCGCGCTCGCTCATGTCCTGGCCGGAGAAGCGCCCGAACAGGCCGAGATCGTCGTTGAAGTGGATCATCCCCTTCAGGTAGTACGCGTACGGGATGTCCGGATGATCGGGGTGGAGCTGGATGAAGCGATCGACGGCCTGGTCGGCGGCTGCCGCTTCGTTGTCCTTCCAGTTGCAGTATGCAACGTTGATCTGCGCTTGCTGCGCGAAATGGCCGAACGGATCGCGGCCTTGCAGCGATTCGAAATATTTCGCGCACTTGCCCCAGTCGCCGCCGGACAGTGCGTCCTGGGCCTCTGAGTATAATTTGTTGTTCGACCAGGTAGCCGTCTCGTCCTGCTTCTGCGGCAAGCCGTGGCAGCCGGCGATGAGGGCCGCGGCCGCTACCGCCGCAGCCCGGGCGGCGACGGTTCTGGCCGTGCGTTTGGTCGAATTCATCATGCTCGCATGTCCTAGCTTCAAGTCTCGGTGACCCAGTCTAAATGACCCGTTCAAGTTCGCAGAATGCCCAGCCGGGCACACCAAATCGCGAAGATTATAGCCCAAGCGATCGGCCCGCCGACGCTGCGTCGGGGGATTCCCTCGATGACGATCTGGCCGGCGACGCATTGCAGCCGCCCGTGGTGCCGTCCGCGGCGGGCGACGATGCGCCGCGCGTCGTCGAAGTGCCGCTGTCGCTCGCGGGCGAACGACTCGACAAGGCGCTCGCCCAACTGTTCCCCGAATTCTCGCGCAGCCGCCTGCAGAGCTGGATCGAGGCGCAGCGCGTGCTCGTCGACGGCGCGCCGGCGAAGATCCGCCAGCCGGTGCCGCTCGGCGCGAAGATCCAGCTCGTGCCCGATCTGCTGCCCGAGCAGCTCGCGTTCACGCCGGAGCCCGTGCCGCTCGACGTGATCTACGAGGACGACGCGCTCGTCGTCATCAACAAGCCGGCCGGCCTCGTCGTCCATCCGGCCGCCGGCAACTGGAGCGGCACGATCCTCAACGGTTTGCTGCATCGTTACGGCGACGCGGCGGCCGGCCTGCCGCGCGCAGGGATCGTCCACCGGCTCGACAAGGAAACCTCCGGCCTCATGGTCGTGGCGCGCACGCTGGCCGCGCAGACGGACCTCGTGCGCCAGCTGCAGGCCCGCACGGTGAAGCGCCGCTATTTCGCGCTGGTGTGGGGCACGATGCCCGAGGCGGGCACGATCGACGCGCCGATCGGCCGCGACCCGCGCGAGCGCACGCGCATGGCCGTCGTTACCGGCGCGTCGGGCAAGCCCGCGCGCACGCATTTCCGTACGGTTGACACATGCCTGTGGCAACGTCAGCCGGTGTCGGCGATTCAGTGCGATCTCGAAACCGGCCGCACGCACCAGATCCGCGTGCACTGCGCGCACGCCGGGCACCCGCTGCTTGGCGATCCCGTCTACGGGCGCGCGCGCGGCAAGCGCTCGGTCGCGCCGCTGCCGGACGGATTCGCGCGACAGGCGCTGCATGCGTGGCGGCTCGGCCTCGTGCATCCGGTCACGGGCAAGGCGATGCAGTGGCGCTGCCCGCTGCCGGACGACATGAACGCATTGGTCGCGGCGCTCGGTTTCGGGCAGGGCGACGAGGAATTCGACGACGACGACGGTGTCTACGACGATGACGATTTCGGCGACGAGTATCACGACGACGAGCCGTACCTGGACGATGAGGAGGAGTGAGTGCCGATGACGAACCTGGCGCCGTTGACGTGGCAGGACTGCGTGCAGCCCGACTGGCAGGTGTCGCCGCGCGTGCGCGCGCTGATCACGACGCGCGACGGCGGTGTGAGCGAAGGCCCGTACGGGCGTTGGCGGGACGGTGCCGCGCTGCCGGGCGGGATGAATCTCGGTTTGCATACCGGTGACGATCCCGATCATGTCGCCGTCAATCGCGCGCGCATGCTGGCGCTCGCCGGCCAGTCGAGCGCCGCGTGGCTCGAGCAGGTTCACGGTGCGCAGATCGTGCAGGCGGACGAGGTGATTGCCGCTGCGCCCGCTGCAACGGCGCCGGTGCGGGCCGACGCGAGCGTCACGAACCGGCCGGGCGCCGTCTGCGTGGTGATGGTGGCCGATTGCCTGCCCGTGCTGCTGTGCGATGCGCAGGGCCGTGCGGTCGGCGCCGCGCATGCGGGCTGGCGCGGGCTTGCGGCCGGCATCGTCGAGCAGACGGCGGCGCGCGTCGCGGCGCTGGCGGGCGGCGCGACGCGCGCGCTCCATGCGTATCTCGGGCCGGCGATCGGCCCGCAGGCGTTCGAGGTGGGCGCCGACGTGCGCGATGCGTTTCTCGACACGGCCCCGCAGTCGGAGCATGATGAAACCCGTCATGCGTTCGTCGCGATCGACGGCGCGCCCGGCAAGTTTCTCGCCGATCTCCATGCGCTCGCACGCTTGCGACTCGCGCGTGCCGGCGTGGCGCACGTGAGCGGCGGGGCCGCGTGCACGGTCGCCGACCGCGCGCGCTTCTATTCGTACCGGCGCGACCGTGTGACGGGCCGCATGGCCGCGGCAATCTGGCTGGCCGATTGACGGCATGCGCATGCGTGCGCGGTTTTGTTGCGCCGCGAAATCGGGTTATCTCGATATTGAGGCGGCAATGCGGCGCCGCATGCGCGACTGAATGAAAAATCCCGGAGTCAAGCCATACAAAATGTTTTATGTTTCGCCGGAACCCTTGTCCCGTCTGTTGCGCGCGGATTATCTCCGTGTAGAAATGTTCAGTGGTTTGATCGTGCGCTTCACATGGGGAAAACGATAATGATAAAAATACCGCACTGCGGCAGAATCTGGAGACGCCTCTCCAGAGCATGACGGCCCGGCTCGCAGCCGGCACGCCGCGCGCGAGCAGGATTTCACGATTGACGCTCACGAATCACCGGTAAGGCAGGTAATGACAGCATCGAAAAATTCGTCGACGTCCGCGCATGCGGGCACTTCCGCAGGCAGCGCCGGTTTCGATCCGGCCGCCCAGCCGATGCAGCAGATGTTCGAGTCGTGGTTGAACGCGTGGCGCGGTTTTGCCGATCCGGCGCGCGCCGCGACGGCATCGGCCTCCGTCAATCCGTTCGCGACATTCCAGTTCCCGACGTCGTTTCCGTTCCAGATGCCGTCGATGCCCGACTTCGGCGCGATGGCGTCGCCATTCGCGGGGCTGAAGCTGCCGGTGGCTGCGATTCCGCCCGAACGGCTCCAGGCATTGCAGGCCGACTACGCGCGCGATTGCATGACGCTGATGCAGCAGGCGGCCGCCGCGAAGCTCGAGTCACCGGAATTGAAAGACCGTCGCTTCAGCGGCGACGCGTGGAAGGCGTCGCCCGCGCATGCGTTCGCGGCCGCGTGGTATCTGCTCAACGCGCGTTACCTGCAGGAGCTGGCCGACGCGCTGCAGACCGATCCGAAGACGCGCGAGCGCATCCGCTTCACGGTCCAGCAATGGACGGCCGCCGCCGCGCCGAGCAACTTCCTCGCACTCAATCCCGACGCACAGAAATCGATCCTCGAAACGCAGGGCGAAAGCCTGCGGCAGGGGATGATGAACCTGCTCGGCGACCTGCAGCGCGGCAAGATTTCGCAGACCGACGAATCGCAGTTTGTGGTCGGCAAGAACCTCGGGTGTACCGAAGGCGCGGTCGTGTACGAGAACGACCTGATCCAGCTGATCCAGTACACGCCGAAGACGGACAAGGTGTTCGAGCGGCCGCTGCTGATCGTCCCGCCGTGCATCAACAAGTTCTACATCCTCGACCTGCAACCCGAGAATTCGCTCGTCGCGCATGCGCTGTCGAACGGCCATCAGGTGTTCCTCGTGTCGTGGCGCAACGCGGACGCATCGGTCGCGCACAAGACGTGGGACGACTACATGAACGAAGGGCTGCTCGCGGCGATCGACGCGGTGCAGCAGGTCAGCGGCCGCGAGCAGATCAACACGCTCGGCTTTTGCGTCGGCGGCACGATGCTCGCGACCGCGCTCGCGGTGCTCGCCGCGCGCGGTGAACATCCGGCCGCATCGATGACGCTGCTCACCGCGATGCTCGACTTCACCGATACGGGCATTCTCGACGTATTCGTCGACGAGGCGCACGTGCAGATGCGCGAGCAGACCATCGGCGGCAAGAACGGTACGCAACCGGGCCTGATGCGCGGCGTCGAGTTCGCGAATACGTTCTCGTTCCTGCGGCCGAACGATCTCGTGTGGAACTACGTCGTCGACAACTACCTGAAGGGCCGCACGCCCGCGCCGTTCGACCTGCTGTACTGGAACAGCGATTCGACGAGCCTGCCGGGCCCGATGTACGCGTGGTACCTGCGCCATACCTATCTCGAAAACAAGCTGCGCGAACCGGGTGCGCTGACCGTGTGCGGCGAATCGGTCGACCTGTCGCTGATCGACGTGCCGACCTTCATCTACGGTTCGCGCGAGGATCACATCGTGCCGTGGCAGACGGCCTACGCATCGACGTCGATCCTGTCGGGCCCGTTGAAGTTCGTGCTCGGCGCATCGGGGCACATCGCGGGCGTGATCAATCCGCCGGCGAAGAAGAAGCGCAGCTACTGGGTCAACGACGACCTGCCCGAATCCGCGGACGACTGGTTCGCCGCGGCGACCGAGCAGCCGGGAAGCTGGTGGACGACGTGGGTCGAGTGGCTGGACGCGTACGGCGGCCGCAAGGTCGCGCCGCCGGCCCAGGCGGGTTCCGCGCAATTCCCGGTGATCGAGCCGGCGCCCGGGCGCTACGTATTGCAGCGCGATTGACGAAAGCCGGACAGCGGCGCACGCTGTCCGGCGCACCGCAGTTTTTTTAACAGGGCCGGTAACGATGCGCCGTGTCGTGCGGGCCTGGAGGAAAGGGAAATGACGGATGTAGTGATCGTATCGGCCGCGCGGACCGCGGTCGGCAAATTCGGCGGCTCGCTCGCGAAGATCGCGGCGCCGGAACTGGGCGCGACAGTGATCCGCGCGGTGCTGGAGCGCTCGGGCGTGAAGCCCGAGCAGGTCAGCGAAGTGATCATGGGCCAGGTGCTGACGGCCGGCTCCGGACAGAACCCGGCGCGGCAGTCGCTGATCAAGGCAGGGCTGCCGAGCGCCGTGCCGGGCATGACGATCAACAAGGTGTGCGGCTCGGGCCTGAAGGCCGTGATGCTGGCGGCGAACGCGATCGTCGCGGGCGACGCGGAGATCGTGATCGCGGGCGGCCAGGAGAACATGAGCGCGGCGCCGCACGTGCTGCCGGGCTCGCGCGACGGGTTCCGGATGGGCGACGCGAAGCTGGTCGACACGATGATCGTCGACGGGCTGTGGGACGTGTACAACCAGTACCACATGGGCATCACGGCAGAGAACGTCGCGAAGGAATACGGGATCACGCGCGAAGAGCAGGACGCGTTCGCGGCGCTGTCGCAGAACAAGGCGGAAGCCGCGCAGAAGGCCGGGCGTTTCGATGACGAGATCGTGCCGGTGTCGATCCCGCAACGCAAGGGCGAACCGCTGCAGTTCGCGACCGACGAGTTCGTGCGTCACGGCGTGACGGCGGAGTCGCTGGCCGGGCTGAAGCCGGCGTTCGCGAAGGACGGCTCGGTGACGGCGGCGAACGCGTCGGGGCTGAACGACGGCGCGGCGGCGGTGCTGGTGATGTCGGCGCAGAAGGCGGCGGCGCTGGGCCTGACGCCGCTGGCGCGGATCAAGGCGTACGCGAACGCGGGCGTGGATCCGAGCGTGATGGGCATGGGCCCGGTGCCGGCGTCGCGCCGTGCGCTGGAGCGCGCGGGCTGGACGCCGGGCGACCTGGATCTGATGGAGATCAACGAGGCGTTCGCGGCGCAGGCGCTGGCGGTGCACAAGCAGATGGGCTGGGACACGTCGAAGGTGAACGTGAACGGCGGGGCGATCGCGATCGGCCATCCGATCGGCGCGTCGGGCTGCCGGATCCTGGTGACGCTGCTGCACGAGATGGCCAAGCGCGATGCGAAGCGCGGGCTGGCGTCGCTGTGCATCGGCGGCGGGATGGGCGTCGCGCTCGCGGTCGAGCGTCCGTAACCGGCCCTCCGTAACCGGCCGTTCGCCACTGGCGAACCGGATCCGTGCGCCGGCCGATTGCGGCTTCGGCCGGCGTCACGTGAAGTCAGAGGGGGCTTCAGGCAGCTCTCGAAACCAAAAAATGGAGTGAGATTTATGTCTCAGCGAATTGCGTACGTAACGGGCGGGATGGGCGGCATCGGCACCAGCATCTGCCAGCGCCTGTCGAAAGACGGCTTCAAGGTGGTTGCAGGTTGTGGCCCGAACTCGCCGCGCCGGGTGAAATGGCTCGAGGACCAGAAGGCGCTCGGCTACGACTTCATCGCGTCGGAAGGCAACGTCGGCGACTGGGACTCGACCAAGGAAGCGTTCGACAAGGTCAAGGCCGAAGTCGGCGAGATCGACGTGCTGGTCAACAACGCGGGCATCACGCGCGACGTCGTGTTCCGCAAGATGACGCATGAAGACTGGACGGCCGTGATCGACACCAACCTGACGAGCCTGTTCAACGTGACGAAGCAGGTGATCGACGGCATGGTCGAACGTGGCTGGGGCCGCATCATCAACATTTCGTCGGTGAACGGCCAGAAGGGGCAATTCGGCCAGACGAACTATTCGACCGCGAAGGCCGGCATTCACGGCTTCACGATGTCGCTCGCGCAGGAAGTCGCGACGAAGGGCGTGACGGTCAACACCGTGTCGCCGGGCTACATCGGTACCGACATGGTGAAGGCGATCCGTCCGGACGTGCTCGAGAAGATCGTCGCGACGATCCCGGTGCGGCGTCTCGGCGGGCCGGAGGAAATCGGTTCGATCGTCGCCTGGCTCGCGTCGAACGATTCCGGTTTCGCGACGGGCGCCGACTTCTCGCTGAACGGCGGCCTGCACATGGGCTGAGCGTCCGGGCTGCGCGGGCCGGATGGCCGCGCAGCCGGGCGTTTCCGAAGGCCCCCGCCTCCCGGATTCGGGCGGCGGGGATTCGTCACTTGCGCTACGCTGCACTCAAAGGCGTTACATGACTACTACAAAGAAGACGGCCGAACGGCTCATCAAGAAGTACCCGAACCGCCGGCTCTACGATACCGAGACAAGCACGTACATTACGCTGACCGACGTGAAGCAGCTCGTGCTCGAGCAGGAGGACTTCAAGGTCGTCGATGCGAAATCCAACGAAGACCTGACGCGCAGCATCCTCCTGCAGATCATTCTCGAAGAGGAAAGCGGTGGCGTGCCGATGTTCTCGTCGTCGATGCTGTCGCAGATCATCCGTTTCTACGGTCATGCGATGCAGGGCATGATGGGCACGTACCTGGAAAAGAACATCCAGGCATTCATCGACATCCAGAACAAGCTCGCGGATCAATCGAAGAACCTCTACGAAGGTAACGCGATGAACCCGGAAGTCTGGTCGCAGTTCATGAACATGCAGGCCCCGATGATGCAGGGGATGATGACGAGCTACATCGAGCAGTCGAAGAACATGTTCGTGCAGATGCAGGAGCAGATGCAGAACCAGGCGAAGTCGATGTTCAGCACGTTCCCGTTCAAGCAGCCGGGATCGTCGGAGCCGGAGAAGAAGTAAGCGGCGATCCGGTGTGGACGCGCAAAGTGTCGCACCGGCATCGCGTGGGACGTCCCGTGCGGGACGGCAACCGGCCGCGTCGCGGAACGATTGTCCGCACGGTGGCATTGCCCGCGCGTACATGGGCGTTGTCGTGCCGTCGCACATCGGTGCAGATTAAAACGCACAAGGCCGACCGGCAAAGCCCGGTCGGCCGAACATCAGATAAATCGCCGATTGTAAAAAAAGCCGATGGCCGGATTTTCGGCCGGCTTATCGAACCGCGAAGCGGCCTGCCGCCGATCCATTCGCGCAATTATTTCCGTAAATAAACAGATTTCTATTTTCGGAAAATGCCGAGTAGATGATCGGGAACACTTCCTTGGCGCTGAACGAGTAAATGCCATCGTTGATGGATACGAGGAGATTGCCGCTCGTATCGGTTTCGATCTTGTCGATCTTGCCTGCCTTGCAAAGCGATTCCGCAGACGCATACGAGGAGGCGGCAAGCATCATGACGGAAGCGAGGGTGGCCGCAAGTTTTCTCATGGTCTTTCCTTGATGAATGAGTGGATTGCTGGGGTTGTGATGCGGGTCATGCACGGTTCAGTATTGGCTGGCCGAATGGGCGCCGATGTCTGAGTGACGTGAAATATATCGGAGGTTGATCGGGTTTTGGATGAGGGTGGCGGATTTGGAAATGGTTTTTATTGATTGTTGAGTGTTATAAATTATTCTGATGAATTGTATTGTGCGGTCAGGCGAAGATCGGGGGGGGCTGAGAATAAATAAATTTATCGATTATTTTTATTTATTTCTCTATTTTTTATTTGCTTGGCCGGATTTTTTGAGTAATGGCATCCGGTATTGAGGCTGGCAGCCGATGCTGCAAAGGGGCATATTCACGGGCGATGCGCGCGGCGGACACGTTTCGTATGCGATTTGTCAGTATCGCGCGGTGAGTGCGGTCGATAGCGATAGTCATGCGTCTGCGCCGACAACCGGCCGGCCGCAACTCCATACGGAGTTCGGCCTGATCGCCGATGGCGACGAGGCGGTCTGGTTCAACCGGTGCCTGACGATGTATCCGAAGTGAACATCGGATCGAGTACGGGCCTGCTTCGGTGGACTTCTTGCGATTTCGTCACGGAATTGGAGGCGTCACGCCGGATCGAATCCGTTTTCGCCATCCGGCGGCGGCAGATCGAGAACGAGCTTGACCGCGCTGTAGTTGGCCTTGAGCGAAAACACGCGGCCGATCACGAGAAACGTCTGCCGGGAATTTTCGAGCTCGACGAAGTCGCCGGGTTGCGGCACGTGGGCACCCTGGTCGTAGGAAAAGCTGGTGCTGGTTTGCTCACCGATGGCTTCTGCCGCGTGTTCGGTGAATTCGATCGTGATGTGGGTGGTCATGCGAGCCCCGTTGAGTGGAGGGAAGAGAGCGATGGCTTCGATTTTCGCATAGCGGCGCCGCGAATCCGTGCCGATTTTTGTGCGATACGCTTGACCGCAACTTCACTCTCCGGGGGGGGGCGTGTGCGCTGAACGATGCGGCGGGATGCACCGGAAGGCGTCATTCACGGGTGCTCACTTTGACGAAGCAGGCACCCGTCGCCCAGCCTCTCGGGTTTCTATTTACAGCGCCAACGTGGTAATTGTCGGATCCCATTCGTAGTAGCTGTGAAGGCTTTGCGTCTCCCCGTCTGCGTCGAGCTTGTATAGTGCGAATTCGATATTCCACGCGCCTTGATTGTTGGAGCGGCGGTAAGGGTCGTCGCACAGCAGGTATTGATGATTCCGATCTGGACAGGGGCGGTTTTGACCATGGACGTTCTGCCCTGCGCCTCTTCAATCACTTTTTCCGCATTAATCACCGCGAGCAAGGTGATTTCCCGAATGCCGGCGTCAATGTTGGGTTGCTTGTACATTTCGTTTCCTCGAGTGAATTGCTACCGCGGGTCGAAGGGGGCGCGCGATTTGTCTGCAAGGCCGGTGACTGTCGTGGAGCGTTGGCCGAAAAACCGTGATTGACTCAATTTGATTCGCGACCTTCGGGTTCACGGCATGACGTATGCAATCTCGCACACGAAAAACATAACTTCCCCCGCGCGGCACATCCATTACACTCGATTACATGTCCACGTCATTTGAATTCCGTATGATCGGCTGAAGCGGCAAAGCCCGATATTGGGCTTGCACTTGCCAGCACGGCGGGAACCGGTGCGGTTTTCACAGAGGGTATTGGGGTCCGGTGGCTTGAGTGCGATTACCCATTGCACGGGCTTGCGTTCGGTCGTCACGGCATGCGGCATAGAGGCTGTCCCGCGCACGGCCGGGCGGGGGGCGAAGGCGCCGGTTCCCGCAACCGCAGGCCTGTCATTCATTTTGGCTCGCCGCCCCTAAATGGCTGTAAACTCACGCTTTTGCTGCCACGCCCCACATTCCAGATGTCCCAGTCCCCCAAAGTAGGGTTCGTATCCCTCGGGTGCCCGAAGGCGCTCGTCGATTCCGAACAAATCATCACGCAACTGCGCGCCGAAGGTTATGAAATCTCCGGCAGCTACGACGGCGCCGACCTCGTCGTCGTGAATACCTGCGGCTTCATCGACGAAGCCGTGCAGGAAAGCCTCGACGCGATCGGCGAAGCGCTGACCGAAAACGGCAAGGTGATCGTCACCGGCTGCCTCGGCGCGAAGTCGAGCGCGAGCGGCTCGAACCTGATCGAGGAAGTCCATCCGAAAGTGCTCGCCGTCACCGGCCCGCACGCGGTGGGCGAAGTGATGCAGGCCGTGCATTCGCACCTGCCGAAGCCGCACGACCCGTTCGTCGACCTCGTGCCCGCGGCCGGCATCAAGCTCACGCCGCGCCACTACGCATACCTGAAGATCTCCGAAGGCTGCAACCACCGTTGCACGTTCTGCATCATCCCGTCGATGCGCGGTGATCTGGTATCGCGCCCGGTCGCCGAAGTGATGCTGGAAGCCGAGAACCTGTTCAAGTCGGGCGTGAAGGAACTGCTCGTGATCTCGCAGGACACGAGCGCATACGGCGTCGACGTGAAGTACCGCACGGGCTTCTGGAACGGCAAGCCGATCAAGACGCGCATGACCGACCTGGTCGCCGCGCTCGGCGAACTCGCCGCGCAGTACGGCGCGTGGGTGCGCCTGCACTACGTGTATCCGTATCCGAGCGTCGACGAAGTGATTCCGCTGATGGCCGAAGGCCCGTTCAAGGGCCACGTGCT
Organism: Burkholderia sp. AU16741; assembly: GCF_002223345.1. Taxonomy (NCBI): domain Bacteria; kingdom Pseudomonadati; phylum Pseudomonadota; class Betaproteobacteria; order Burkholderiales; family Burkholderiaceae; genus Burkholderia; species Burkholderia sp. AU16741. Next base: position 1,404,391 of record NZ_NKEZ01000003.1, on the reverse strand, counting down.
GCCGTATCTCGACGTGCCGTTCCAGCACGCGCACCCGGAAGTGCTGAAGCGCATGAAGCGGCCGGCGAACGCCGAGAAGGTGCTCGAGCGCGTGCAGAAGTGGCGCGAGATCTGCCCGGACCTGACGATCCGCAGCACGTTCATCGCGGGTTTCCCCGGCGAGACGGAGGAACAGTTCGAAACGCTGCTCGACTTCATCCGCGAGGCGGAACTCGATCGCGTCGGCTGTTTCGCGTATTCGCCGGTCGAGGGCGCGACCGCGAACGACCTGGACGGCGCGCTGCCGGACGAGGTTCGCGAGGAACGTCGCGCGCGCTTCATGGAAGTGGCGGAGGAAGTGTCGGCGAACCGCATGCAGCGCAAGGTCGGCAAGACGCTCAAGGTGCTGATCGACGAAGTCGGCGCGGAAGGCGGCATCGGCCGTACGGCAGCCGATGCGCCGGAGATCGACGGCGTCGTCTACGTCGAGCCGGCGGCGAAGGCATCGAAGCGCTACAAGGTCGGCGATTTCGTGTCCGTGAAGATCACGGGCGCCGACGGCCACGATCTGTGGGGCGAGGTATAAGCGATGGCCGCTGGATTCCCGGAGATCCTCGCGCTCGGCGAGGCGATGATCGAATTCAACCAGTCACAGCCGGGACGGCCTGAATACCTGCAGGGCTTCGGCGGCGACACGTCGAACTTCTGCATCGCGGCGGCGCGCCAGGGCGCGTCGACGGGCTTCGTGTCGGCGATCGGCGACGATCCGTTCGGCCGTCTGCTGGCCGACATGTGGGCGTCGGAGCAGGTAGACGCGACGTACGTGCGGATCGACCGCTCGGCGCCGACCGGCGTGTATTTCGTCACGCACGGCGCCGATGGCCATCAGTTCGACTATCTGCGCGCGGGGTCGGCGGCGAGCCGCTACGCGACGGCCGACTTGCCGCTCGACGCGCTCGCGGCCGCGCGGGCCGTGCACCTGTCGGGCATCAGTCTGGCGATCAGCACGGCCGCGTGCGACGCGGCGTTCGCGGCGATCGACCATGCGCGTCGCAACGGCGCGAAGGTCAGCTTCGACACGAACCTGCGGCTGAAGCTGTGGCCGCTGCCGCGTGCCCGTGCGGTGATGCGCGAGGCGCTGCGGCAGACGGACATCTGCCTGCCGAGCTGGGACGACGTCACGGCGCTCACCGGCGCGAACGATCGCGACGCGATCGTCGACGCGATGCTCGAACACGGGCCGCAGGTCGTCGCGTTGAAGCTCGGCAAGGACGGCGCGTATGTCGCGACGCCGCACGAACGGCGCGTCGTGCCGGGCTTCGCGGTCGAGGCCGTCGACGCCACTGGCGCGGGCGACTGCTTCGGCGGCGCGTTCGTCGCGCGGATCGTCGCGGGCGACGATCCGTTCGCGGCCGCGCGTTATGCGAACGCGGCGGCGGCGCTGTCGACGACCGGTTACGGTGCGGTCGCGCCGATTCCGCGTCGCGATGCGGTGGAACGCCTGATGCAGGGCTGACGCGAAACGCGCAAGCCCCGCGCATCCGCGGCGCAGGCTTGCGCGGTCATGCAGGAACCGGGTCCGGCCCGGCACGGTCCGCGATGGTCGGGCGAATCTGAAGCAAGGAGCAACACACGGTGGGTCGATATTCGGAATGGCAACGGGCGCTCGTCGTCGCGGGCGCGCTGGTGGCAAGCATCGCGATGCCGACGGGGGTCGCCGCGCAGGCGGTCGCGCCGGGCGTGCAGCAGGGCGAACCGGCGCCGGCGCGGCCGCTGAAGCCGAATCCGGAGTTTGCCCGCCTGCCGCGCTACGAAGGCACGCTCGGCGATCGGCCGATCGTCGTGCACCTCGGCCCGAAGACCGACGAGGAAGGCGTGCACGGCGAATACCAGTTCGCCGACACGGGCGAAGTCGTGCTGCTCGCGGGCGACCGCGACGGCGATACGCTCGAGATCGAGGAGTCGAACGACGGCACGAACATCACCGGCGTGTGGATCGGCCGCTTCGACGCGACGGGCGACCTGAAGGCCGACCGGATGAATTCGGACGAATCGGACCCGCAGCCGGTCGTGCTGCGTCTGGCGCCGGGCAAGCGCGCGGCGCTGCAGGTGCGCGACGGCCGCGTGCAGGAAATCGAGACGGTGGGCGGCGTCGTCAACCTGCGTACCGACGACTGAGCGCGTGCTGGCTCGGTGCGCGCGGCGCGCATTGTACCGGGCCAAGCGCGCCGATTTTGGCTACTCTAACGACATATTCCGCAACCGAACGGCCGCGTGCCCGGCCCCCCAGTCATGACTGCATCCACTCCCAAGCGCGCGCTGCAAACCCGCATCGTTCAACCCGACGACGTCATTCCGGAAGGCTTCCGTTCGTTCGTGCCGCCGGTCGCGCGCGCGTCGACGGTCGTGTTCCCCGATCTCGCGACGATGCGCGCGCTGGTCTGGCACGACGACAATCAGTGGCGCTACGGGCTGCACGCGACGCCCACGTCGCTCGCGCTCGCGCAGCGGCTCGCCGAGATCGAAGGCGGCACGCACGCGCTGCTTCAGCCGTCGGGCCTCGCGGCGATCATGAACGTCTACTTCGGGATCGTGAAAGCGGGCGACGACGTACTGGTTCCGCATAACGTGTACGGCCCGAACGCCGATTTCGGCCACTGGCTCGCGAACGATTTCGGCATCACCGTGCGCTTCTACGATCCGCTGATCGGCGCCGGCATCGCCGAGCTGATCCAGCCGAACACGCGGCTGGTCTGGCTCGAGGCGCCGGGCTCGGTGACGATGGAGGTGCCCGACGTGCAGGCGATCACGGCGGCCGCGAAGGCGCGCGGCATCGTCACCGCGATCGACAACACCTTCTCGGCGGGGCTCGCGTTCAAGCCGTTCGCTCACGGCGTCGACATTTCGGTGCAGGCGCTGACCAAGTACCAGTCTGGCGGCAGCGACGTGCTGATGGGCGCGACGATCACCGCGAACGCGGAACTGCACGCAAAGCTGAAGCTCGCGCGGATGCGCTGCGGGATCGGCGTGTCGGCCGACGATTGCTCGCTCGTGCTGCGCAGCCTGCCGAGCATGCAGGTGCGCTTCGATGCGCATAGCAAGAGCGCGCTTGCGCTCGCGCGATGGCTGAAGGGGCGGCCGGAGATCGCGACGGTGCTGCACCCGCAGATCGCCGACTGCCCGGGGCACGCGTCGTTCATGCGCGATTTCACGGGCGCGGGCGGGTTGTTCTCGGTGGTGTTCGACGCACGCTACAGCGCGGAGCAGATCGACCGTTTCGTCGAGTTGCTCGAGCTGTTCGCGATCGGCTGGAGTTGGGGCGGCGCGTGCAGCCTCGCGATGCCTTACGACGTCGCGTCGATGCGTCCGGACTGGCCGCATCGCGGCACGCTGGTGCGTTTCTACGTGGGTCTCGAGGACGAAGCGGACTTGCGCGCGGACATCGAGCGGGCGATGCAGGCCACGCTCGGCTGATCGCACGCCGGCAACGTCCGGCACAAAAACGAAACGCCGGCGCGATGCGATATCGCGCCGGCGTTTTCATTGACGGTGCCGGGGGATCAGAACAGGCGCAACAGCCCGTCGAGGCCGACATGGTCGAATGCGACGGTGGCCGCATCGCGCACGACGGGCTTCGCGTGGAACGCGACCGACAGCCCGGCTTCCGCCATCATCTTCAGGTCGTTCGAGCCGTCGCCCATCGCGATCGCGCGGCTCGGCTCGAGGCCGAGCGACGCGCAGGTATCGCGCAGCAGGCGCGCCTTCACGTCGGCGTTGACGATCTCGCCCAGCACCTTGCCGGTAAGCTTGCCGTCGACGATCTCCAGCGTGTTCGCATGCGCGTAGTCGAGGCCGAGGCGGGCTTTCAGCCGCTCGGTGAAGAACGTGAAGCCGCCCGACACCAGCAGCGTCTTCATGCCGGCGGCCTTCACGCCGGCCAGCATCGTTTCGGCGCCCGGCGACAGTTGCAGCCGTTCTTCGTACACGCGCTCGAGCGCGTGCGCGTCGAGCCCGGCCAGCAGCGCGACGCGGCGCGTGAGGCTTTCGTTGAAATCGCGGATCTCGCCGCGCATCGCCGCTTCGGTGATCTCCGCGACCTGCGTTTTCAGCCCGCAGAAATCGGCGATCTCGTCGATGCATTCGATCGTGATCAGCGTCGAATCCATGTCCATCACCGCGAGCCCGAAATCGCCGAGCGTGCGGCCGGCCTCGACGAAGCCGAAGTCGAGCGCGTGCGTGCCGCAGTACGCATCGATGTCGAGGCGTTGCGCCGGGCTCGCGTTTTCGATGCGCAGCGCGTGATCGTCGGTCTGCACGACGCGGGTGCCGCGCGACAGCGCGAGCAGCGGTTTGTGATGGGCGTCCGACAGCGGCGCAAGACTCTGGATGACGAGATTGTGGGTCATGACGAGTGGTTGGTAAGCGAATGAATGACGTGCGCGGCCCACGGGCGGCCGCCTGCGCGCGCGGGCCCCGTGCGGCGGCGGGCCAGTGCGTCGCGAACGCGCCATTGTAGCCGGTTGGCCGCGCGTGGCGGCCGGCGCGGGCGCGAAACCGTGCGCGGGATGGCGGTGGTCACCCGTTTGCGCGATCCCAGTACGGCGGATCGCCGAAATGCTCGGCCAGGAACGCGATGAACGCGAGCGTTTTCAGCGGCACGTGCGCGCGGCTCGGATAGACGGCCCAGATCGCGACGTCGTCCGCGAACGGGTAGTCGTCGAGCACGGTGACGAGCGCGCCGCTCGCGAGCAGCGGGCCGACGTCCCAGGTCGACTTGATCGCGATCCCGAAGCCGTCGACGAGCGCTTCGCGGATCGCCTCGCCGTTGCTCGCGACGAGCCGGCCGCCGACCCGCACCGTGAGCGCGCCTTGCGGCGTCGCGAACGACCAGTCGCGCTGGTCGCCGAGGATCACGCATTCGTGCTGCGTCAGGTCGGCCGGATGGCGCGGCGTGCCGTGTTCGGCGAGATAGGCGGGCGAGCAGCACAGCACGCGCCGGTTGGTGGCGAGCTTGCGGGCGACGAGCGTCGAATCCTTCAGCGCGCCGAGACGGACCGCGACGTCGTAGCCGTCGTCGACCAGATCGACGATCTCGTCGGACAGCCGCAGATCGAGCGACACGGACGGGTAGCGGCGCAGGAACGCCGGAATCACCGGCGCGACGTGCTGGCGTCCGAACGACGACGACATCGACACCTTCAGCCGCCCGTACGGCTCGTTGCGACCGCGACCGACTGACGCACGCGCCGCGTCGGCGGCCGCGAGCAGCGCGTCCGCGCGTGCCATGAAGATTTCGCCGTCCTGCGTAAGGCTGATGCGGCGCGTGGTGCGGTGCAGCAACCGCGCGCCGAGCTGGCGTTCGAGCTGGGCGATGCGCGCGCTCGCGACCGCGGCCGACACGCCGAATTCGCGCGCGGCCGCGCTGACGTTCGCGAGCAGCGCCGCGCGCACGAACAGCGCGACGTCGAGCAGGTCGAGCGGCTTGTCGGGCGCGGGAATCGGACCAGCCTCGGGATCGGACGTCATTATTCTGAAATTCCTGAAAATGTTTCAGGAAATATAGCGGTTTTCTCGAATGATCGGGTTGCCTACGATGGCACGCATGGAGGTTGCGCCGCAGCCTGCCGGATCCCCCTGAAAGGAGTATCGAGATGAAAGCCGTTGGATTGACCCGTTATTTGCCGATCGACGACCCGCAAGCGTTGCTCGACGTGGAACTGCCGCAGCCGGTGCCGGGCCCGCGCGACCTGCTCGTGAAAGTCGAGGCGATTTCCGTGAACCCGGTCGACACCAAGGTGCGTGCGCCGAAGCCACAGGTCGAGGAGACGTCGCGCGTGCTCGGCTGGGATGCGGCCGGCACGGTCGTCGCGGTCGGCGCCGACGTCACGCTGTTCCGGCCCGGCGACGAAGTGTTCTACGCGGGCAGCATCACGCGGCCCGGCGCGAACAGCGAATTCCACGCGGTCGACGAGCGAATCGCCGCGCTGAAGCCGCGCACGCTCGACTTCGCGGCGGCGGCCGCGCTGCCGCTCACCGCGTTGACCGCGTGGGAAGCGCTGTTCGATCGGTTGCGCGTGTCGCCGCAGGGCGCGGACGCCGGCAAGTCGGTGCTGATCATCGGCGGCGCGGGCGGCGTGGGCTCGATCGCGATCCAGCTCGCGAAGACGCTCGGCAAGCTGCACGTGATCGCGACCGCGTCGCGGCCGGCATCGGCCGAATGGGTGCGCACGCTGGGCGCGGATGCGGTGGTCGACCATTTCGGCGACCTGCCGGCGCAGTTGCGCGAGGCCGGCCATCCGAGCGTCGACTACGTGCTGATCTTCAACGATACCGACCATCATTTCCCGGCCGCCGCGGAAGTCATCCGGCCGCAGGGCGGTATCTGCACGATCGTCGAGAACGCGAAGCCGGTGCCGGTCGAATTGCTGAAGGCGAAGAGCGCCGCGTTTCACTGGGAATTCATGTTCACGCGCGCGATGTTCGAGACGCCGGACATGATCGAGCAGCACAAGATCCTCGGCGAAGTCGCGCGGCTGATCGACGCCGGCACGCTGCGCACGACGCTCGGCGAACAGCTCGGCACGATCAATGCCGAGAACCTGCGGCGCGCGCATCGAATGCTCGAGGGCGGCCGTGCGATCGGCAAGCTCGTGCTGAGCGGCTTCTGAGCCGGCAACGCGCGTCGATAAGGTGACGGCGCCGCGAACGCAAGCGGGGTAACACCCGATGCGTTTGCGGCGCATTGCATCCTGCTTGGCGGTAGACTGGCAACGCATCATGCATCTAAAACCGCGCGGCACGCGCGTGCCGTCGCTTGACAAGGAGGTCAGCATGAGCCAACGCAGCTTGTCGGTCGCCGCATCGTGGTCGGTCGTGTTCGCGGCGGCGTGCGTCAGCGCGAGCGTATTCGCGGCGCCGCCGGTCAAGGGCAGCCTGAAGGGCGGCGGGACGGGACAGCTCGAATACACCGTCAAGGTCGACTCGAAGACCTTCGGCAATACGCAGGAGACCCGCAAGATCCGCTCGGGCGAGACGGACGATTTCAACTGGAAGTCGGTACCGCCGAGCGGTGCGGTCGCGATGCCGGACGGTTGCCCGAACGCCGACAACCTGCCGCGCGACGCGAACGGCGCGATGGTGCGGCAGACCCAGGTGCGGCTCGCGCCGTCGGTCGACGCGAAGGGTATCGCGAACGTGCAGTTGAGCTTCCAGGCGGCCGCGCCGAAGGGCACGCGCAGCGTGACGGCCGGCGGCAAGTCGCTGCAGTGTCCGGACGTCGTGTCGGTGAGCCAGGTGAAGTGGGTGTCGATTCCGACCAACGGCGGGTCGAAGGCCGTGACGATGAGCGAAGGCACCAAGGTGACGGTGTCGATCAAGCATTGAGCGGCGCGCGCGGGCCGGCGTTTCGTCCGGTGCGCGCGCAACCGGTTCGGTGGGCGGCCGGGCAGGGCCGCACGCGAGCGCGTCGTGCGGCGCCGCCGTTGCAATGCGCTTGCGCCACCCGTTTCGCGGCATGGTGCGCCGACCGTGCAGAGGCGATGCGTGACGTCTGCGGATGTCACGTTATGCTCGCCCGCATCCTTTCCTTTCCGTCACGACATTCCGCGCTTGGCCCGCAGCGGCGGCTACGTCGGCGCGCAGGCCTATGTGACGACGCCGCGCGCGGTGCGGCTCGTCGCATCGGTCGACGGCTCGCGCCCGACGCGGATATCGCGGCCGCCCTTCGACAGGCAATCGGCAAGCGACGCCGCGCGCATTGATCGCGCCGGTTGCCCGATGTGCCGCCGCCGCGCGTCAGTGCGCGCGCTCTTCGAGCCGCGACGCGAGAAAGCGGTGATCGGCGGAGAACAGCCGGCGATAGGTCATCAGCACCGCGCCGACGGTGCCCAGCGCCGAGGCCGCCGCGATCAGGAACATGATCACGATCTGGTAGCGCACGGCCTGCAGCGGCGACTGGCCGGCCAGCACCTGGCCCGTCATCATCCCCGGCAGGCTCACGACGCCGACCACCGCCATCTGGTTCAGCGTCGGCAGCATGCCCGCCCGCACGGCCTGGCGCGCGGCGTCCTGCGCGGCTTCCCAGCGCGTCGCGCCCAGTGCGAGCGCGGTCTCGACGCGATCGCGGCGCGCCGTGAGTTCTTCCATCATCCGCTCGACGCCGAGCGACACGCCCGTCAGCGTATTGCCGAGAATCATCCCGAGAATCGGGATCGCGTATTGCGGCGCGAACCACGGATGGATGCGGATCACGACGAACAGCCCGACCGCCGCGACGAACCAGCTGCTGAACCAGATCGACGCGATGCTGTCGATGCGCTGGCCGCGGTACGTGCGCTTGCCGCGCCCCGCGCCGGCGAAACCGGCGATCAGCGTCATCAGCGCGGTGAGCGGCAGCACGACGTACCAGTGCGGATGGCCGAACACCCAGCCGAGCACGTAGCCGATCGCGAGCAACTGCACGACGGTGCGCACCGCCGCGAGCGCGAGCTTGCGGCCGAGGCCGAGCGACAGCGCCGCCGAGATCGCGCCGTTGACGGCGACGAGCGCGGCGGCGATGCCGACGTCGACGAGGCTCAGATCCTGCAGGGCCGGGCTCATTGCGCCTCCGTCGGGTTGGCCGCATGCAGGACGCCGGCCTGCATCACGAGCCGCATCGTGCCGATTCGCGCGGCCTGGGCCGGATCGTGCGAGATCCACATGTAGGCGCGGGCATCGGGCGCCGCGTCGAACCATGCCTCGACGAGCGCTTCGATCGCGCGCGCCGATTCGGGATCGAGCGCGGAGGTCGGCTCGTCGAGCAGCAGCACGTCGGGATCGAGCTGCAGCACGCGTAGCAGCGCGGTGATCTGCGCTTCGCCGCCGGACAGGTCGCTCGCGCGCTTGTCGAGAAAATCGGCGCCGCGGCCGGCCTGCGCGGCGAGCGCTTCGGCGCGGGCGCGATCGAACGCGACGTCGCGATAGATCGCGAGCGAGTACGGGTAGCGCAACTGCGATTCGACGGTGCCGTCCATCTGCGCGGGGCGCTGGCGGACATAGGCGATGCTGCGCCGATAGCGCGGAATCGCGCTGCGCCGGATCCGGCGGCCGCGCCACAGGACGTGACCGCCGTCGAGCGGATCGAGCAGCGCGAGCGCGCGCAGCAGCACGCTCTTGCCCGATCCGGATGGTCCGGTGATAGCAATTCGCGATCCCGCGGCGAGGCTGAAATCGGTCGGGGCGAGCAGCGTCTTGCCGCTGCTGGCGTCGCGCCGCGTGATGTGCTGTGCGTCGATGAGGCCGGTGGGAGAGGTCATGGCAAAAGTGAAAAAAAGCGTTAATGGCGCCGAAAGGCCGCCATGTCGTGCGCCATAATACCGAGTGAAAAGCCGCAGTTGTCGTGCGCCGTTCGTCCACGCTAGCGGCCCGGCATGGTGCGGCAACGCTTCAGAACAACAACGGAACCGCCATGACGCTAACCCGAGCCATCGGCAAATCGGCTGCATGGATCGTCGGTATCGTCGCGGTGCTCATCGCGGCGGCCGGCATCTTTATTGTCACGTTCGACTGGAACCGCGCGAAACCGTGGGTCAACGAACAGGTGAGTACCGCGCTCGGTCGCCCGTTTGCGATCAACGGCGATCTCAAGGTCGGCTGGCGTCGCCCCGATGGCGAGACCGGCTGGCGTGCATGGGTGCCCTGGCCGAGCTTCTCGGCCACGCAACTCGAGATCGGCAATCCCGACTGGGCACAGGCGCCCAAGTTCGTCACGCTCGATGCCGCGCACTTCGATCTCGCAATCCTGCCGCTGTTTGCGCATGAGATCGTCATCCCGTCGATCGACGTCGTCAATCCCGCCGTGGATCTCGAACGGCGCGCGGACGGCAGCAATACGTGGACCTTCCAGTTCAAGCAATCGTCGCAGCCTTCGCGGTGGAAGGTGCGGCTCGACAGCTTCGGGTTCGCGAAAGGCACCGTCACGTATCGCGACGCAATCACGAAGGCCGACCTGACCGTCGCGATCGATACGCTTGGCCAGCCGATTCCGCTCGGCGACGTGCTGAAGGAACAGGAGCAGACGTCGCGTGCGGCGTCGGCGCAGCGCGTGGGCAAGCACGGCGCCGCGCAACTGGGCGCGAAGGCCGATGCGCAAGCCGCGTCGGGGGCGAGTGCGGCTGCGGCCTCGGGGGGGGCGGCTGCGAGCGTCGTTGCTTCGGCGGCTTCCGGTTCGTCGGGTGCATCCGCTTCGTCCGCGTCTTCCGCGTCGGCGGCCTCCACCGCGTCCGGCGCGAGCGGAGCCGCGGCGCCCGCGAAGCCGTCCGGGCCGACCTATGCATTCGGACTCAAGTTCGACGGTCGCTACAAGAACGTGCCGATCAGCGGCACCGGCAAGGTCGGCGGCGTGCTCGCGATCCAGGACACGACGCGGCCGTTCCCGCTGCAGGCCGACGTGAAGGCCAGCGATACGCGGCTCGCGATCGTCGGCACGCTGACCGACCCGACGCATCTCGCGGCGCTCGACCTGCGGCTGTGGCTGCAGGGCACGTCGATGTCGCACCTTTACCAGCTCACCGGCATCACGCTGCCCGATACGCCGCCTTACGCGACCGAAGGGCGCTTGATCGGCAACCTCAAGCCGAACGCGAGCACGTTCCGCTACGAGAACTTCAACGGCCGGGTGGGCGGCAGCGATCTCGGCGGCACGCTCACGTGGGCGCAGCGCGAGCCGCGTCCGAAGCTGTCGGGCGAACTCGTGTCGAACCTGCTGCAGTTCTCCGACCTCGCGCCGGTGATCGGCGCCGATTCGGCCGCGAGCAAGAAGAAGCGTGGCGACACGACGCGCCAGCCGCCCGACCGCGTGCTGCCGGTCGCGGCGTTCCGCACCGAACGGTGGAGCGCGATCGATGCGGACGTGAAGTTCACCGGCCGCAAGCTGATCAAGAGCCCGCAGTTGCCGATCACCGACCTGTACACGCATATCCTGCTGCAGGACGGCGTGCTGACGCTCGAGCCGCTGCAGTTCGGCGTGGCGGGCGGCACGCTCGCGACGAACGCGCGTCTCGACGGCAGCCGCACGCCGCTCAAGGGGCGCTTCACGTTGAGCGCACGCCACCTGAAGCTCAAGCAACTGTTCCCGACGCAAAAGGTGATGCAAACGGCGCTCGGCGAGATCAACGGCGACGCGTCGCTGTCGGCGACCGGCAATTCGCCGGCCGCGCTCGCCGGGACGTCGACCGGCGAGGTGAAGGCGCTGATCACCAACGGCCGCATCAGCCGCTTGCTGATGGAGGCGGCGGGGTTGAACGTCGCGAACGTCGTCTACGAGAAGCTGTTCGGCAACCGCGACGTCAACATCAACTGCGCGGCGATCGACTTTGTGGCGAACGACGGCATGCTCGACCCGAAGGTGTTCGCGCTCGATACCGACGATGCGCTGATCAACGTCGACGGCCCGATCAACCTGCGCGACGAATCGCTGGACCTGAAGATCCATCCGCACACGAAGGGCTTCCGGATCTTCTCGCTGCGCTCGCCGTTGTATGCGAAGGGCACGTTCAAGAACCCGAAGGTCGGCGTCGATGCGGGCGCGCTCGCGCTGCGCGCCGGCGCGATGGTCGGGCTCGGGCTGGTCAACCCGTTCGCGGCGCTGATCCCGCTGATCGCGCCGAGCAACAACCGCGACGTGCCGTGCTCGGAACTGTTCGGGCAGATGAAGGCGCCGGCGGCGCAGAAGGCGGCCAAGAAAGCCGGCAAGTGACGCGCAGCCGCGAGAGCGGCATGCGCTGCCGGGCGGGCTTGGCGTCGTTGCCGCGCCTGGCCGGGCGTCGGCCGCGCTGTGCTCAGCGGCGGGCGCGCGCCCAGACGATCACCGGTTCGACCTCCCGGCCGGCGATCCGCACCGGTCCGGCGGTGCCGAGCTGCAGCCGGTCGCCGTCCAGGCTGACGACACGCTGCTGGACGTTGCCGATCCAGTTCGGATACAGGCTGACGTCCATTTCATGGGTCAACGTGCCGTCGTCGTCGACGTTGAAGGGGCCTGAATACGCGATGTAGCCGTGCGCCGCGGCCGCGCGCTCCTCGATGCTGCCGCCCTGCAGGTCGCCGTCCGCGTAGGGCGGGCGGCCGGCCGCCATCAGCTGCGCGGACATGTAGCCGTCGGGCGTGTAGAGAATCCAGCCGCGCGCGTCGCGGCCGAGCGGATAGGTGACGGTACTCCCGTCGCGCGGGCGGATTTCGTACGACACGAGGCGCCATGCGCCGACGAGTTGTTCGCGAAGCTGGCTGGCGAGCATGCGGCGTTCCGGTGAGACGGCGGTGAGACGCGTGCCGTCATGTTGACGGGCCGCCCGGCGGCGGGTGCGAGAGCCGCGAATGGGCCGCCGGGCCGGGGCGGTCGGCAGTTTCTCCGACACCTGCTAAAATACACGGTTTTCCGTCGATTTCTCTCTTAACGGGACCTGCCGTGCTTTCTACTGCCAACATCACGATGCAATTCGGGCCGAAGCCCTTGTTCGAGAATATCTCGGTCAAATTCGGCGAGGGCAACCGCTACGGTCTGATCGGCGCGAACGGCTGTGGCAAGTCGACCTTCATGAAGATCCTCGGCGGCGACCTCGAGCCGAGCGCCGGCAACGTCGCGCTGGAGCCGAACGTCCGCCTGGGCAAGCTGCGCCAGGACCAGTTCGCGTACGAAGACGTGCGCGTGCTCGACGTCGTGATGATGGGCCACACCGAGATGTGGGCCGCGATGACCGAGCGTGACGCGATCTACGCGAACCCGGAAGCGACCGACGACGACTACATGCACGCGGCCGAACTCGAAGGCAAGTTCGCCGAATACGGCGGCTACGACGCCGAAGCGCGCGCGGGTGCGCTGCTGCTCGGCATCGGCATCGAGGAGAAGTTCCACAACGGCACGATGGCCGACGTCGCGCCGGGCTGGAAGCTGCGCGTGCTGCTCGCCCAAGCGCTGTTCTCGAAGCCGGACGTGCTGCTGCTCGACGAACCGACCAACAACCTCGACATCAACTCGATCCGTTGGCTCGAGCACACGCTCAACGAGTACAACTCGACGATGATCATCATCTCGCACGATCGTCACTTCCTGAACTCGGTGTGCACGCACATGGCCGACATGGACTTCGGCACGCTGAAGGTCTGGCCGGGCAACTACGACGACTACATGCTCGCATCGGCACAGGCGCGCGAGCGCCAGGCCGCGGCGAACGCACGGGCGAAGGAGCGCGTGGCCGAACTGCAGGACTTCGTGCGCCGCTTCTCGGCGAACAAGTCGAAGGCGCGTCAGGCCACCAGCCGCGCGAAGCAGATCGACAAGATCAAGATCGAGGAATTCAAGCCGTCGTCGCGCCAGAACCCGTTCATCCGCTTCGAGTTCGAGAAGAAGCTGCACAACGTCGCGGTGGTCGCCGAAGAGATCACGAAGAAGTACGAGCGCACGATCTTCCAGAACTTCAACCTGTCGGTGCAGCCGGGCGAGCGCATCGCGATCATCGGCGAGAACGGCGCGGGCAAGACGACGCTGCTGCGTTCGCTGCTCGGCGCGCTGCCGCTCGATCACGGCACGGTGAAGTGGTCCGAGAACGCGAATGTCGGCTACATGCCGCAGGACACGTACGAGGAATTCCCGAACGACATCACGCTGATGGACTGGATCGACCAGTACCGCAAGGACGGCGACGACGAAACGATGGTGCGCGGCACGCTGGGCCGCCTGCTGTTCTCGTCGGACGACATCAAGAAGTCGGTGAAGGTGCTGTCGGGCGGCGAGAAGGGCCGCATGATCTGGGGCAAGCTGATGCTGGGCCGCCACAACGTGCTGCTGATGGACGAGCCGACCAACCACATGGACATGGAATCGATCGAGTCGCTGCAGATCGCGCTCGAGCAGTTCGAAGGCACGCTGATCTTCGTGTCGCACGACCGCGAGTTCGTGAGCGGGCTGGCGAACCGGATCATCGAAGTGAAGACGGACGGCACGCTGTTCGACTTCGGCGGGAATTACGAGGAGTTCCTGACGAGTCAGGGGCAGGAGTAAGTGTCCTCAGGTTTCCTCCGGCCGTGAGTCGAGCTTAGGCATCGCCGCACGGAGCGAACCGCCGGAAGCGCTACAGGCCCGCATCGACAGCCATGTCGCTGCGGGCTTTTTCATGTCGCCGCGGCAAAACCGTCCGCGCCGCGCATTCCAGTTTCCTCTGCTGAATCGACTTCAGGTAAATTACCCACCCAATACCCCCATCATTCCCCATTTCGCCCCGGAGCCGCCTTCGATGCAGGACCATCCTCGCCCGCTCGACCTGTCCGGCCTTGCGCCCAGCCTGTACGCGCAGGGCACCGAGGAGGGCATCCTGTCCCGCCTGATGGAGCGGATCGTGCCGACCAACCGTTTCTGCGTCGACATCGGCGCGAGCGACGGCCTGCGCAACAGCAATACCGCGCGATTGCTGCGCGAACAGGATTGGGCCGGCGTACTGGTGGAAGGCAGCGCATACCGGTTCGGCAAGCTCGCCGCCCACTACGCGGGTGTGGAGCGCGTGCGCCTGCATCACGATCGCGTCCAACCCGATACGGTCGATCAATTGCTCGCCGATGCGAACGTACCGACCGACTTCGACCTGCTGTCGATCGACATCGACGGCAACGACTACTGGGTGTGGCGCGGCCTGCAGGCGTTCCAGCCGCGCATCGTCGTGATCGAATACAACCCGTACTACACGCCGCCCGAGCGCTGGGTCATGTGCTTCAATCCGGACCACGAATGGGACGGTTCGACCTATTACGGCGCGAGCCTCGAATCGCTCGTGCACCTCGGCCGCCGGAAAGGCTATGAGCTCGTCTGCTGCGACGACATGGGCAACAACGCGTTCTTCGTGCGACATGACCTGTACCCGCTGCTCGGCATCGCGAACAACGCTCCGTCGGTGTTGTTCCGGCCGGCGATGTACAAGCTGCGATACGTCGGACACAACACGTTCCTGACCGGTCACCCGTATCGGCACGGGCCGGCCGAGCACATCTGAATGGATGCGCTCGCCGTCACCTTCGACGAGATTCGCGACGCCTACGGGTTCGGTCGCGGCGGGCCGCCGACGCAGGTCAGCGAACGGGTATGGCATTTGCCGACCAACAGCGGCGCGGGCGTGGCGGTCAAGCTCTATGCGCTTGAACACCATGCGCGCGCGCTCAAGGAAACCGCCGTCCTCACGCATCTCGAAACGCACGGCGATACCCGTTTCCATGTGCAGACGCTGAAGCGCACGACGTCCGGCGAATCGCTTTGGTCGGGACAAAATTCCCATGCGATGCTGACGCGCTGGGAAGCCGGGCAATTCAAGACCTACGATACGTTCTCGCCAGCCGAATGGGATGCGCTCGGTGCGAGCCTGGCCGCGTTGCACGTGAGCCTCGAACGACTGCATCTGCCGTCGCTCGATACGATCGGCGCGCGGCTGACCTCGATCGATGCGGATGCGGTACGCCGCAATTTGCTGGACGCACTCGATCGAGCCGATGCGAACGCCGCTGCCTCCGCGAACCTGCGCCGCTACGTCGATCTCGCGCTGCGCCTGCTCGACCGCTACTATCCCGGCAGCGTCGATGCGTTTCCGGCCGACGATCCGCAGCATCCGATCCACAACGACTACAACCAGTTCAACTATCTGTTCACGGGCACGCTGCCGCCGTTGATCGTCGACTGGGAAGCGTCGATCGGCGCGCCGCGCGAATACGAACTGGTGCGCTGCCTGAATCATTTGCCGCTGGAAGCGCCGCACCTCGCGCAAGCATTCGTACGCGCGTACCGACGCGTGCGGCCGGTGAACCCGGCGCACATCGCATGGGCGGTCGATGCCGCATGCGTGCAGCACGCGCTCAAGCTGTGGATCGTGCAGGGCTGGCTCGACGATCCGTCGCGCTTCGCGTCGCACCTGAACGGCGCGGTGACGATGGCGTCCGCGATGGCGGACGCGCGTGGCCTTCTGATAGATTTCTTTTCCCGTTGCGTGGAAACAGGAAGCTGATGTGAGTGCGAACCCGAACAAGATTCCGAATCCGCCGCAAGCCGGCGAGCGGCAGCACGTGTTTCCGCCGCCGCTGGATCGCGATTACCGCGTCGAGGACGGGCGCGTCCAGACGCGCTCGCTGGAAGCGCATATCGTCGATCACTGCAATCTGACCTGCGCGGAATGCTGCTCGCTGTCACCGCTGTTGCCGGAGTGGTACGCGAGCCCCGAATCGATCGAAGCCGATTTGCGCAAGGCCGCGAAGGTGCTCCGCCCGCGCATGTTCAAGCTGGTCGGCGGCGAACCGTTGCTGCATCCGGCGCTCGTCGAGCTCGTCGAACGCGTGCGCGGCACCGGCATCGCGCCCGTGATCTCGGTCACGACGAACGGCCTGAAGCTCGGCGAGATGCCCGACGCGTTCTGGCAGGCAGTGGATGCGCTGACGATCTCGCGCTATCCGAAACCCGCGCTTTCCGCCGACCTGATCGCGCATGTCGAGCGTCAGGCCGCGCGCTTCGACGTGCGGCTGAACTGGAAGGTGCAGGACGTGTTCACGACGATGAACCGCGCGCAGCCCGGCACGGATCGCGACGAAGCCCGGCGCCTGTATCACGATTGCTGGATTCGCGAGCGCTGCCATATGATTCGCGACGGCATGTTCTACACGTGCACGCGGCCCGCGCATTTCCATACGCTGTACAAGGGCGAGAAGGATTTCCAGGCCGACGGCCTGGCGCTGCGCGACGACGCGGGCATGCTCGACGCGATGCTTGCCTATCTGCAACGCGAGACGCCGCTCGAAGCGTGCCTGCATTGCCAGGGCGGCAGCGCACCGGTGGCGCCGCATCGCGTCCTCAAACGCATTGAAGTGGACACCTTGAAGGCTCGTTATCCATGATCGTCGGCACGCGCGACCCGTTCGGTTTCGATCGTCTGCACTACCATCCGCGCAGTGGCGTGTCGGCGTCCGGCATCCGCGCCGTATTGCGGGCGGCGGGGCAACCGGCCGGCGCGCCGGATACGGCTGCCATCGCGGGCTACCTGAGCGGCGAGCGCCTCGTCGGCCGCACCGTGCTGCGCGACGTGCGCGCGGTGCCGCCCGGCCACGCCCTGATCCGGTCGCCGCAAGGGCTGACGGCGCAGCCGGCGCCCGAGCGGCCGCAGCCTGCCGATCTCGACACCGTGCTGCGCGCGTCGCTGCAACGTGTGCTCGACAGCGGCAAGCGGGTTGCGCTGGCGCTGAGCGGCGGGCTCGATTCGGCGCTGCTGCTCGCGTTGCTGCGCGAACTGGGCGCGCTGCGGCACGTGACGGCCTACATCCTCGCGACCGACATGCCCGATTACTGCGAACGCGACGCGGCGCTCGAACTCGCCGCGCAGATGCAGGCGAGCGTGAAGATCGTGCGCGCGAACGAGGCCGATTTCATCGCGGCGCTGCCGAGAACGACGTATGCGGTCGAGGAGCCGATGTTCAACCTGCATCCGGTCGCGAAACTGCTGCTGGCCGACGCGATGGCGGCGGACGGCGTCGAGGTGGCGATTACCGGTGACGGCGCGGATCAGGTGTTGCGCCGCGACCGGTCGGCCAACTATCTGCCGCTGTGCCACGCGTTGTTCGACGAGGCGTCGGTCGACCTGCATCCGCCGTTCGTCGACGCCGCCGTCGTCGCGCATCTGACGAGCCTCGCGCCCGACCCGGACAAGCGGTGCCTGCGCGAGCTCGGTGCGCGCCTGAACCTGCCGGAGCGTCTCGTGCGCGGCCCGAAGCGCGGGCGCCTCGCGCCGGCGATGGATCTCGCGACGCTGCTCGATCGCGACCGCACGCATGCGCTGGCCGATACGTTCGGCGTTGGCGCCCCCGCTTTGCAGACGGATACCGAACGCGTGCTGTGGACGACGCTGACACTGTTCCTCGATCATCTCGATCGTCTTCACCCCGATGTCGCGCATCGCCCAGCCTGAGCCGCTCATGAAACGCATCCTGTTCTGCGTGGTGCCCGAGAAGGGCCACGTCAATCCGTGCATCGGCCCGGCCCAGCAGTTGCGCGCCGCCGGCTGCGACGTCGCGTTCTATGCGCCGGCCGACATCAGCGCACAGCTCGACGGCGCCGGCGACTTCGCGTTCGTCGGGCCGCGCGAGACGCCCGAGCGCCACGACCTGTCGCGCGGCGCGAGCTTCGCCGCGAACATTCGCGACGCCGATTGGCTGCGGCACTGGATCCGGACGCTGCTGATCGACCTCGCGCCCGCGCAGGTGGACGGTATCCGCGCGGTGCTGCGCGAATGGCGGCCCGACGTGGTCGTGATCGACCCGCTGCTGTATGCGGCGGCGATTGCGGCCGAGCTGGAAGGGCTGCCGTGGGTGTCGATGTCGAATTCGCTGAATCCGGTGCTGCCGGACGATCTCGATTCGGAGTTGCTGCGCACGGTGCGCTGGCTCGAACCGGAACGCACGCGCCTGTTCGCGCGCTACGGCCTCGACGCACGCTTTCGCGGTTGCGACGTGCTGTCGCCTCACCTGACGCTCGCATTCACGACCGACGCGCTGGTCGGCACGCCGCCGCCCGGTGTCGAACTGGTCGGCCCTGCCATGCCGTCGGGCCCGCGCGGCGACGAGACGGCATTTCCGTGGGAACGCGTCGACACGGATCGTCCGCTCGTCTACATGTCGCTCGGCAGCCAGCTTTACTACCACCCGGAGGTGTTCGCGAAGGTGATCGACGCGACGCGCGCGACGTCGGCGCAACTGGTGCTGTCGGTCGGCGAACTGGTCGATTCGGATCGGCTGCCGGCCGGCGACGAACGCGTGATCGCGGTGCGTTACGCGCCGCAACTGGCGCTGCTGCGGCGCACGCACGCGTTCGTCAGCCACGGCGGCGCGAATTCGGTGATGGAGTCGCTCGCGTGCGGCGTGCCGATGCTGCTGTCGCCGTTCTGCAACGACCAGTTCCATTCGGCGCACTTCGTCGAGCGGGCCGGCGCGGGCTGCGTGCTCGATCTGCAGCAGGCCGGCGTCGCGGCCGTTACCGATGCGCTCGAACGTCTGTTGCGTGCCGGATCGTTGCGTGAGCAGGCGGCGCGAATCCGCGACAGCTATGCCGCGCACGACGGCTCCGCGCAAGCCGCCCGCCTGATCAGCGCACTCGCTTCAGGAAGCCGCCTGGCGACAGCGTCATGAGGACGCGGTCCTCGATGTCGTGATCGATGTCGAACCGGTCGTCGCGGGCGAGAAATTCGCGTGCGGCCGTGGCCGGGTTGTTGCCGCGGCCGTACGGCTTGCCGTCGAACATCGACTCCGGCAGGTACTCCATGATGGTGTCCATCACGATCGCGTAGCTGCCGGGCGTTACGAACGGCGCATAGCATTCGAGTTCGCGCAGCACGTGCGCGTGCGTATGCGCGAGATCGAGGATCGCCATCACGCGCGCGCCGTCGTGAATCTGCGCCCGCACCGAGGCGAGCGTGTCGGCCGCGCACGATTCGCCTTCGATCAGCACCATGCGATGGGCGAGCTGGTGCGATTGCAGGCGCTGGCGGACTTCGTCGCGCAGGCGCGGCTCGATCGCGATGACGCGGCCGGGGTTGCCGGCCAGTTCCAGCATCGACGCGGTGAACACCACGCCGCCGCCCGCCGCGATGCCGGTCTGGACGATGCAGTCGGGGCGCTCGCGCCAGATCAGTTCCTGCAGCGCGAGCATGTCGCCGGGCAGATGGAAGAAGCGCTCGCCGAGCCAGCGGGTCTGGAACAGATGGCCGAATTCGGCGGCGCGGGTCAGCCATTCGATGTTGATGTCCCGCATGCGGGCCGAAGGACGCTCTGACATGGTCGATGCAACGAGTAGGAGTGACGTGAAAACGCTGGAGCCGTGGCTACACCAGTACTGGAACATCGGGCCGGCGCGCCTGCACGCGCTGGCGTCGGGCCATACTAACAAAACCTATCTCATCGAGTGCGATGCGGCGCGCACGGTGCTGCGCGTGTCGTGGTCCGGCAAGCCGGTCGGACAGATGCGGCGCGAGGCGTCGATACTCGGTCAGCTTGGCGAGGCGCGCGCCGCGTCGCGGCTGCCCGCGCTGCCGCGGCTACGGCCGACCGCCGATGCAGGAACCGGCGTGCGGATGCCGGACGGACGCTGGCTGCATCTGTTCGAGCATATCGACGGCCGCCCCGGCTTGCCGGACGACGCGCACGCAGGGGCGACCGACGCAATGCGCACGCTCGCGCATCTGCATATGGCGCTGGCCGCGATACCCGCCAGCGAAGCGGCGCCGCTCGCATGGCTGTCCGCACGTCATGCACGGGTGGCGGCGCGCGCGATGCCGTCGCTGCCGGCCGACTTGCACGACGACTACGACACGGTGATCCGGCGGATCGGCGCGCATCTCGACGCGGCGGCGTCGTGGCTCGCGGGGCCGGTGCATTGGCTGCACGGCGACTATCACGCGGGCAACCTGCTGTATGTCGGCAACGCGGTGAACGGCGTGCTCGATTTCGACGATGTGGGGCAGGGCGCGCAATGGCTCGAGGCGGCCTTTGCGTCGTTCGCGCTGTCGCGCGATGCGGGCCGGGACGACAGCTTCGTGTTCGACCGCGGGCGATGGACGGCCTGCCTGCACGTTTATGCCGCGACGCGGCCGGATGCGGCGCCCGATTGGCTGCGCGACAACCGCGACACGCTGACGGCGCTGTTCTGCGCGGACCAGACGCTGATCCATCTCGAAGCCGCGCAGCGCGGCCTGTGGATGCCGGGGCCCGGCATCGGATTCCTCGGTGGCTGGCGCCGGTTGCTGGACGGGGCGGCGCCCGCGGGCTAGCCGATCGTCGCGTCAGCGCTGCCGGTTCAGGAACAGCCGCACGGCTTCGACCGTGTTGGGGCGCGCGTCGCCGTGCCGCGATCCGTCGTGCAGACAGAACAGCACGTCGCGATGCTGCGCCATGCACGCGTCGACATGCGCGCACATCGCGTCGAGCAGCGCCTGCGGCGATGGCGCCGGCCGTTGCCAGTCGTTCAGTATCGCGGTCCAGCCCGTGTGTTCGCGTCGCAGGCGTGCGAGCACGTCGGCGCGATCGTCGTGCGGCATCAACCCGTACGGCAGCCGCAGCGGGATCGCATCCGGTGCGGCAAGGCCGGCGCCGCGATAGACGTCGCGAATCAGCGCATCGGTCGTGTCGATTTCGTCGATCAAGGCGGCGTCCGCGAGCGCGCCCGGCTTCGCATGCGAATAGGTGTGATTGCCGAGCCGGTGGCCTTCGCGCGCGATTCGCGTCGCGACGTCGTGCGCGAAGGCCAGGTGCTTGCCGAGCACGAAGAAGGTCGCCGAGCACGACGCATCGCGCAGCACGTCGAGCAGCGCGGGCGTCGACGGGCCGGGGCCGTCGTCGAAACTGAGGTGAATGGATGTCATGGGTCGCCCGGGTCGGTTACCGAACCGGCTCGATGGCCAGCGGACACGTGCCGACCGGACGCAGCCGGGTGCCGGTCCATTCGTAGAAGAACCGGGCCGTTTTCGCCGGCACGGCTCAATCGGCCAGCCGCTTGTCGGCGAGCGCCTTGCAGCAGTCTTCGTACACCCACTGCACGAGTTTGGCCCGATAGTCGAGATCGTCGGTATCGACGATTTCCTCGACCGCGTCGCGTGCCCACGACGCGTCCACGAACCCCGCATGCCGTTTCGCGATGTCCTGCGCGAGCGCCGCGAGCCGGGCGACCGAGAGCCAGTCGGCCTGGCGGTGATGGCGGTCGAGCCAGCGGTGCGCGGCCTGGACCTGGAACGCGGCGTCCGGCCAGGATTCGTTCAGGTAAAACGCGCCGAGGTTGCCGCAGGTGAGCCAGCAAAGCAGCTCCAGGCGGTCTTGCGAGCCGAGGGTATGGGATGCGTCGGACATGGCAGCGCTCACGAAGTGCGTCGATTCCGGGCGGCGCCGGCCGCGACGGGCCGATGCCGATAGTAAAAACATAGCACGATGCGGGCCCGGCCGCGCACCCGGGCGGATGCTGACGCGGCGGCGGCCCGACGAACGCCGCGCCGGCCATGCGCGTCACCCGGCGGAGCATTCGGCGCGAGGGTGCGCCGCCCTTTCGGATGGCTGTCATTCGTCACACCAGCCGCCGAAACGCTCGCTAGAATGTCGGCTTCCCTGGAGGCGGAAAGCGATGAAAATCTACGACCAGTTCTACATCGACGGCGCATGGCGCAAACCGGCCGGCACCGGCACGATCGACGTGATCGATTCGGGCACCGAAGCCGTGATCGGCCGGATTCCCGAGGGCGTCGCGTCCGACGCACAGGACGCGATCCGCGCGGCGCGCGCGGCCTTCGACGCGTGGGCGGCCACGCCGGCCGCGACGCGCGCGGGCTACCTGCGCAAGATCGTCGAGCATCTGCAGGCGCGCAGCGAGGAACTCGCGCAGTCGATCACCGGGGAAGTCGGCATGCCGATCAAGCTGTCGCGCGCGATCCAGGTCGGCGGCCCGGTCTAGAACTGGAAGGCGTACGCGAAGCTCGCCGAATCGTTCGAATTCGAGGCGCGGGTCGGCAATTCGCTGGTGGTGCGCGAGCCGGTCGGCGTCGTCGCGGCGATCACGCCGTGGAACTACCCGCTCAACCAGATCACGCTGAAGGTCGCGCCGGCGCTCGCGGCCGGCTGCACGGTGGTGCTCAAGCCGTCGGAAGTCGCGCCGCTCAACGCGTTCATGCTGGCCGAAGCGATCCACGAGGCTGGGCTGCCGGCCGGCGTGTTCAACCTCGTGTGCGGGTATGGCCCGGTCGTCGGCGAGGTGCTGGCCACCGATCCGGACGTCGACATGGTGTCGTTCACCGGCTCGACGCGCGCGGGCAAGCGCGTGGCCGAGCTGGCGGCCGCGGGCGTCAAGCGCGTCGCGCTGGAGCTGGGCGGCAAGTCGGCGTCGGTGATCCTCGACGATGCCGATTTCGCGACGGCGGTGAAGGGCACGGTCAACGCGTGCTACCTGAACGCGGGCCAGACCTGCTCCGCGCATACGCGGATGCTGGTGCCGGAAGCCCGCTACGAGGAAGCGCGCGAGATCGCGAAGGCCGCGGCCGAGACGTACGTCGCGGGCGACCCGCGGCAGGAGACGACGCGCCTCGGCGCGCTGGCGTCGGCCGCGCAGCAGCAGCGCGTGCAGGCTTACATCCAGCGCGGGATCGACGAAGGCGCGGAACTCGTGACGGGTGGCACCGGCTTGCCGGCAGGGCTCACGAAGGGCTTCTTCGTGAAGCCGACCGTGTTCGGCCGCGTCGATCCGAAGGCGACGATCGCGCAGGAAGAGATCTTCGGGCCGGTGCTGTCGATCATCACGTATCGCGACGAAGACGAGGCCGTGCGGATCGCGAACGACTCGCCATACGGGCTCGGGGGCGCGGTGTGGGCCGGCAGCGACGCACGCGCGATGCGCGTCGCGCGCCGCATCCGCACGGGGCAGGTCGACATCAACGGCGGCGCGTGGAACGGCGCCGCGCCGTTCGGCGGCTTCAAGCAGTCGGGGCACGGCCGCGAGAACGGCGTGTACGGGCTCGAGGAATACCTCGAATACAAGTCGATGCAGCTGAAGCCGGCGAAGCCGGCCTGAGCGTTTCGTCCCGCCTGACCGCGCAACGGCACGCTCGCGTGCCGTTTTTTTATTGACGGCCGTCAAGGTGCGCGGCGGTGGATCGTCGATCATCGCGATTTCGATGTTCCGACGAGGTTTCAGATGACCGTACGCACTTCCTTTCCGCCGCTGACGATCCGCGGCCGCACCTTGCTGCCCGTCGTGCAGGGCGGCATGGGCGTCGGTATCTCCGCGCACCGGCTGGCGGGCAGCGTCGCGCGCGAAGGCGCGGTCGGCACGATCGCGAGCATCGACCTGCGCCACCATCATGCGGATCTGCTCGCGCGTTGCCGCGCGCAACCCGATCGCGCGACGCTCGAAGCGGCGAACCTCGACGCGCTCGC
This sequence comes from Burkholderia sp. AU16741, assembly GCF_002223345.1. NCBI lineage: Bacteria > Pseudomonadati > Pseudomonadota > Betaproteobacteria > Burkholderiales > Burkholderiaceae > Burkholderia > Burkholderia sp. AU16741. Next base: position 1,380,460 of record NZ_NKEZ01000003.1, on the reverse strand, counting down.
GCGCGAGATCCGTCTCGCGAAAACGTACAGCGAAGGGCGCGGGATGATCGCGGTCAACGTGATGAAGGCGGTGAGCGCGCATGCGGACTACGTGCGGGTCGCGTGCGACGAGGGCGCGGACGCGATCGTGATGGGCGCGGGCCTGCCGCTCGATCTGCCCGATCTCACGCAAGGGCACGACATCGCGCTGATCCCGATCCTGTCGGACAGCCGCGGGATCGCGCTGGTGCTCAAGAAGTGGATGAAGAAGGGGCGCCTGCCCGATGCGATCGTGATCGAGCATCCGGCGCACGCGGGCGGGCACCTCGGCGTGACGCAGATCGACGACATGCACGACGGTCGTTTCGATTTCGCGCGCGTGCTCGACGAGACCGCGCAGGTGATGGCGTCGCTCGGCCTCGCCCGCGACACGATCCCGTTGATCGTCGCGGGCGGGATCAACAGTCACGACACGGTGCGCGCGGCGTTCGCGGCCGGCGCGAACGGCGTGCAGGTCGGGACGCCGTTCGCGGTGACCGAAGAAGGCGATGCGCATCCGCACTTCAAGCGCGTGCTCGCCGATGCGACGCCCGACGACATCGTCGAATTCGTCAGCGTGACGGGGCTGCCGGCACGCGCGGTGAAGACGCCGTGGCTCGATCGTTACCTGCGCAACGAGACGCGCATTCGCAACAAGCTCGGCGCGTTCAAGCAGCGTTGCCCGACCGCGCTCGAATGCCTGAGCGTATGCGGGCTGCGCGACGGCATCGAGAAATTCGGCCACTTCTGCATCGACACGCGGCTCGCGGCCGCGCTGCGCGGCGACGTCGCGAACGGGTTGTTCTTCCGCGGCCGCGAAGCGTTGCCGTTCGGCCGCGCGATCCGCAGCGTGCGCGATCTGCTCGACCTGCTGCTGACGGGCAGTGCGACCGAGCCTGCGGCAAACCGTCCCACGTTTACGCTGGCTTGACCAATATCAAGATGACGAAAAGACCCTACAGGGAGAATGGAAACCATTCTTTGGGGGTCCGTACCATGCATAAAACGATTCGAACTTGTGTCACCGCAGCCGCCGTCGCGGCCAGCTTCGTCGCGATGCCGTCGCTGTCGCACGCGGCGTCGCCGGGCGACGGCATCAACCAGGGTGACGTACTGGTCCGGCTTCGCGCGATCAGCATCCAGCCGAACGAACGCGCGAGCGACACGCTCGGCGCGATCAACACGGGCGTGAACAACGCGATCGTGCCCGAACTCGACTTCACGTACATGATCCGCGACTACCTCGGCGTCGAGCTGATCCTCGGCACGTCGCGGCATCAACTGACGTCGAGCCTCGGCAATCTCGGCGGCGTGGGCGTGCTGCCGCCGACGCTCTTGCTGCAGTATCACTTCAACCATGCGGGCAAGGTGCGTCCTTACTTCGGCGCCGGGTTGAACTACACGTACTTCTACAACAACGGGCTCAACGTCGGCGGGGAGGGCGTGTCGATCAACAAGAGCAGCTTCGGCCCCGCGCTGCAGTTCGGCGTGGACGTGCAGTTGACGAAGAAGGTGTTCATGAACGTCGACGTGAAGAAGATCTGGATGAGCACCGATGCGACGCTCGGCGACAAGGGCATCGGCACGCTGCACATCGATCCGCTGATCGTCGGCGTGGGCGTCGGGATGAAATTCTAGGCGCGACGAAACAAGAACAGAGTTGGGGTTGGCGGCATGGCGGTCGGCATGCCGCTCTTTTTTTGTGCGGCGGATTTACAGCTTGTCGTACTGGAAACGCATCGCGGTGCCTTCGCGCGTGATGCGCTCCCACACCGCGCGCTTTTCGTCGTCGCTCAGGAACACCCAGTTCGACACTTCGGCGGCCGTGCGGCCGCAGCCCTTGCAGACTTCGTCGAAGAGCGTCGAGCACACGCCGATGCAGGGGCTGTCGGGGAGGTCGTGAAGATTGGAGGCCATCGGAAGGGTTTGCGCAGTTGAATCGTCAGCCGCCATTTTAATGCATCGCGGCGCCCCGGCCGGCCGCCGGGGCCGGGCGCCGCCGCCCGCCATCCGAACGCCGCGTCGCCGCTGCCCGTTTTTCCCGGTGGACAGCCGCCGATTACCCGATAGAATTCCCCCGGAACGCGCCGCCGCACGGGCGGCTCGACCGAGCGGCGGCGGGAATCTGTTCCGTTTGCGCGACACCGGCACGATTTTTTTGTGACGGGGCGCGAATGATGGTAGTTTTCGGGGTTTTCGAGGGGCGGCACACCAGAATGCGCCGCCATGACGAGGCAGACGGCAGCCGGGCAACGCGTCCGGCCGAAGGGAGAACGGGATGAAAGCAAAGGTAGTGGGCCGGTTCGCAGCGCTCGCGCTGTGCGTGGGGGCTTCGGCGGCAGCGGCGAAGGATACGCAGCTCAATGTCTATAACTGGTCGGACTACATTGCGAAGGACACGATCCCGAACTTCGAGAAGCAGACGGGCGTCAAGGTTCGCTACGACAACTACGACAGCGACGACACGCTGCAGGCGAAGCTGCTGACGGGCAGCTCGGGCTACGACATCGTCGTGCCGACCAGCAACTACGCGGGCAAGCAGATCGCCGCCGGCATCTTCGCGCCGCTCGACAAGTCGAAGCTGCCGAACCTCAAGTACCTCGATCCGCAACTGATGGCGCTCGTCGCCGGCGCGGACCCGGGCAACAAATACTCGGTGCCCTGGGCATACGGCACCACCGGCCTCGCGTACAACCTGACGAAGGCGCAGCAGGCGCTCGGCAAGGTGCCGCTCGACAACTGGGACATCCTGTTCAAGCCGGAAAACCTCGCGAAGCTGAAGACCTGCGGCGTGTCGGTGCTCGACGCGCCCGACCAGATGTTCGCGGCGGCGCTGCACTACATCGGCAAGGATCCGATGAGCACGAACCCGGCCGACTACAAGGCCGCGATGGAGGTGCTGAAGAAGATCCGTCCGTACATCACGCAATTCAACTCGTCGGGCTACATCAACGACCTGGTCGGCGGCGACATCTGCTTCGCGTTCGGCTGGTCGGGCGACGTCGTGATCGCGAAGCATCGCGCGATCGAGGCGAAGAAGCCGTACAAGATCGAGTACTACATTCCGAAGGGCGGCGCGCCCGTGTGGTTCGACGTGATGGCGATCCCGAAGGATGCGAAGAACAAGGAAGCCGCGCTGCAATGGATCAACTACATCGAGGATCCGAAGGTGCACGCGGCGATCACGAACGCGGTGTACTACCCGAGCGCCAACACCGAGGCACGCAAGTACGTGCGGCCCGACGTCGCGAACGACCCGGCCGTGTACCCGCCGGCCGACGTCGTGAAGACGCTGTTCCTGCTCAAGCCGCTGCCGCCTGAAATCCAGCGTCTGCAGACGCGTCTGTGGACCGAGCTGAAGTCGGGCCGCTGACGCGAGCCGAAGTGAACCCGTAGTCATGAAGCCCCTGGTGCCCCCGGGGGCTTTGTTCGTCTAACGCAGGAGAGAAGCAGCACATCATGAATAGCCAGTCGGGTGCGCCGGTCGCAGGCGCGCCGTTCTCCGTTTCCTCCTCCGGCGCCGATGCGCGCGCCGAGAACTTTGTCCAGATCGTCGACGTCGTCAAGAAATTCGGCGACACCGAGGCCGTGCGCAGCGTCAACCTGACCGTGCGCCAGGGCGAGCTGTTCGCGCTGCTCGGCAGCTCGGGCTGCGGCAAGTCGACGTTGCTGCGGATGCTCGCGGGCCTCGAGACGGTCACGTCGGGCAAGATCCTGATCGATGGCGAGGATCTCGCGCAGATGCCGCCGTACAAGCGGCCCGTGAACATGATGTTCCAGTCGTATGCGCTGTTTCCGCACATGTCGGTCGAGTCGAACGTCGCGTTCGGGCTGAAGCAGGAAGGCACGCCGAAGGCCGAACTGAAGGCGCGCGTCGCGTCCGCGCTCGAACTCGTGCAGATGGGCAAGTACGCGAAGCGCAAGCCGCACCAGTTGTCGGGCGGCCAGCAGCAGCGCGTCGCGCTCGCGCGTTCGCTGGTCAAGCGCCCGAAGCTGCTGCTGCTCGACGAGCCGATGTCCGCGCTCGACAAGCAGATTCGCCAGCGTACGCAGATCGAGCTCGTCAACATCCTGAACAAGGTCGGCGTCACCTGCATCATGGTCACGCACGACCAGGAAGAGGCGATGACGATGGCGAACCGTCTCGCGGTGATGAGCGAAGGCCAGATCGTGCAGATCGGCTCGCCGAACGAGGTGTACGAATACCCGAACAGCCGCTTCTCGGCCGAGTTCATCGGTTCGACGAACCTGTTCGACGGCGTGACGGTCGAGGACGAACCCGATCACGTGTACATCGAATCGCCGGAACTGCCGAGCCGGCTGTACGTGAGCCACGGGATCTCGGGCCCGCTCGGGATGCCGGTCACGGTGTCGGTGCGCCCCGAGCGGATCGCGCTCACGCGCAAGCCGCCCGAAGGCGCGTTCAACTGGGCGCGCGGCCGGATCAGCAACGTCGCGTACATGGGCGGCTATTCGCTGTATCACGTGAAGCTCGACGGGGGCAAGACGGTGATCGCGAACGTGTCGAGCCTCGCGATTTCCGAACTTGACACGCCCGCGCTCGCCGACGAGATCTACGTGCGCTGGAGCGCGACCGCCGGCGTGGTGCTGACGTCATGAACGCGTTCAAGTCCCTGCTGGAGTGGCCGGTGCGGCGCTTCAACCTGACGGGCGCCACGGCGGTCGTGGCCGGGCCGTTCACGTGGCTCGTGCTGTTCTTCCTCGTGCCGTTCGTGCTGGTCGTGAAGATCAGCTTCGCGGAGCTGCAGCTCGGCATCCCGCCGTATACGGAGCTCGCGTCGTACACCGACGGCGTCGTGCACATCGCGTTGAACCTGTCGCACTACGCGTTCCTGTTCACGGACAGCCTGTATTTCGCGACCTACGTGAACTCGGTGTGGGTCGCCGCGATCACGACGCTGCTGTGCCTGCTGCTCGGCTATCCGATGGCGTACTACATCGCGCGCTCGAACCCGGCCACCCGCAACCTGCTGATGATGGGCGTGATGCTGCCGTTCTGGACGTCGTTCCTGATCCGTGTATACGCGTGGATCGGGATCCTGAAGAACAACGGGCTTCTGAACAACTTCCTGATGTGGATCGGGCTCACCCATACGCCGATCGAGCTGTACCGCACGAACTACGCGGTATACATCGGGATGGTGTATTCGTACCTGCCGTTCCTCGTGATGCCGCTCTACGCGCACCTCGTGAAGATGGACCTGCGCCTGCTCGAAGCCGCGTACGACCTCGGCGCGAAGCCGTGGAAGGCGTTCGTGCGGATCACGCTGCCGCTGTCGAAGAACGGGATCATCGCGGGCTGTCTGCTGGTGTTCATCCCGGCGGTCGGCGAGTACGTGATTCCGGAGCTGCTCGGCGGCGCGAATACGCTGATGATCGGCCGCGTGATGTGGAACGAGTTCTTCAACAACGCGGACTGGCCGATGGCGTCTGCCGTGACCTGCGCGATGGTGCTGCTGCTGCTCGTGCCGATGGCGATGTTCCAGCACTTCCAGGCGAAGGAACAGGGAGGCCGTCGATGAAGCCGAATCGTTACCTGCAGTTCGCGGCGCTGTTCGTCGGCTTTGCGTTCCTGTACATCCCGATCATCAGCCTGATCGTCTATTCGTTCAACGAGTCGAAGCTCGTCACCGTGTGGTCGGGCTTTTCGTTCCGCTGGTATACGGCGCTCGTGGAGGACGACGAACTGCTGACGGCCGCGTGGCTGTCGCTGAAGATCGGCGTGCTGACCGCGTTCGCGTCGGTGTTCATCGGCACGTGGGCCGGCTTCGTGCTCGCGCGGATGGGCCGCTTTCGCGGCTTCGCGCTGTTCAGCGGGATGATCAATGCGCCGCTCGTGATCCCCGAGGTGATCCAGGGGATCTCGCTGCTGCTGCTGTTCATCGAGCTCGCGAAGTGGATCGGCTGGCCGGCTGAGCGCGGCGTGTTCACGATCTGGCTCGGCCACGTGATGCTGTGCATCTCGTACGTCGCGATCATCGTGCAGTCGCGCGTGCGCGAGCTGAATCCGTCGCTGGAAGAAGCGGCGCTCGATCTCGGCGCGACGCCGCTGAAGGTGTTCTTCACGATCACGCTGCCGCTGATCTCGCAGGCGCTGGTCGCGGGCTGGCTGCTGTCGTTCACGCTGTCGATCGACGACCTCGTGCTGTCGGCGTTCCTGTCGGGCCCCGGCTCGACGACGCTGCCGCTCGTCGTGTTCTCGCGCGTGCGCCTCGGGCTGAACCCGGAGATGAACGCGCTCGCGACGCTGTTCATCATCGCGGTGACGGCCGGCGTCGTGATCGCGAACTTCGTGATGCTGCGTCAGGAGCGCAAGCGGATGGCGGGGTTCGCGGCCTGATACGCCGGTTGCGGCCGTCATGAAAAACGCCCGGTGCCGACGACGAGTCGGGCCGGGCGTTTTGTTTTGATGGCGCGTGTCCTCGTGCGCCGAGAGTTCACGCGCCGAACGCCGCCTTCGCCAGCAACCCCACCGCGACACAGACGAGCACGGCCGCGAACCCGGCCTGCACGTGCCGTGCGGAGAGGTGGCGCGACGCGCTGCGGCCGGCGGCCATGCCGAGCGCGGTCGCGACGCTGAACCACAGCGTCACGTCGAGCGGCGCGCGCGTGCCCGACACGAGCGTCGCCAGCACGCCGCCGGTGCCCACCAGCGCGATTACCATCAGCGACGTCGCGACCACCCCATGCATCGACACGTTCGTGAACTTGCGCAGCATCGGCACGATCACGAAGCCGCCGCCGACGCCGAGCAAGCCCGTCATCAAGCCCGTGACCGCGCCGGTCGACGCCAGCGCGATGCCCACGGGCCACGACCACACGAGCCGGCCCGTATCGGGATTCACGCGGCCGACGCACAGCGGCGACGCATCCGCGTCGGTCGCCTGCTGCCGTAGCGCCTGTCGCAGCAGGCGGCCGGCGACGACCAGCATCGTCAGCGCGAACAGCGTGAGCAGCAGGCGCTGCGGCAGCACGTGCGCGAGCCGCACGCCGAGCGTGGTCAGCGGCACGCCGGCCACCGCCATCAGCAGCGCCGCGCGATAGCGCACGAGCCCGCGACGAAAGCCTTCGAGCGCGCCGAGCGCGGCGCTGCCGGCCACCGCGACGAGTGCGACGGGCGTGGCCTGCTGCATCGGCCAGCTCATCCCGACGACGAGCGCGGGCACCGCGAGAATGCCGCCGCCGGCGCCGGTCAGGCCGAGCACGGCGCCGACGAAGCCGCCGAGTACGAGGGAAATCAGCATGACGTCATCGCGCTCCGGTCAACGGGCGATCGCGGGCTTCGCGAGCCATTCGCGGCCCTTGAGCATCGCCTTCCAGTAGAGCGGCGGCAGCACGCGCTCCTTGAGCAGCCACGCGAGCCGCGACGGGCGCTTGCCGTCGATCAGCCACGCGGGGAAGGTCGGCGCGACCTTGCCGCCGTACAGGAATTCGGCGAGCACGATCTTGCCGCGCTCGACGGTGAGCGGACACGAGCCGTAACCGTCGTACGCGGCGTCGCCGTGCGCGCGGCCGAGCGACGCGAGCAGGTTGTGCGCGACGACGGGCGCCTGCTTGCGCGCGGCCGCGGCCGTCTTCGCGTTGGTCGTGTTGGTGACGTCGCCGAGCGCGTAGATGTCCGCGAACTGCTTGTGCCGCAGCGTCGCCGGATCGACGTCGATCCAGCCGGCCGCGTCGGCGAGCGGGCTTGCGCGCACGAAATCGGGCGCCTTCTGCGGCGGCACGACGTGGATCATGTCGAACGCACGCTCGACGGTTTCCTTGCCGCCGTCCGGCAGCGCGCGCGAGAACGTCGCGCGGCGTGCGGGCCCGTCGATCGCGACGAGGTTGTGGCCGAACGACAGCGCGATGTCGTAGCTTTTCACGTACTCCATCAGCGCGGGCACGTAATCGGCGACGCCGAACAGCGCGCCGCCCGCATTCAGGAATTCGACGTTCGCGGCGTCGAGGCGCTCCGTGCGCCGCCAGTGGTCGCACGACAGGTACATCGCCTTTTGCGGCGCGCCCGCGCACTTGATCGGCATCGGCGGTTGCGTGAAGAGTGCATGGCCGCCGCGGAACGCGCGCACGAGCTCCCACGTGTACGGCGCGAGATCGTAGCGGTAGTTCGACGTGACGCCGTTGCGGCCGAGCGTGGCGGTGAGGCCGTCGATCGCATGCCAGTCGAGCTTGAGCCCCGGACACACGACGAGCTTGCGATAGCCGATGCGCCGGCAGCCGTCGAGCACGACCGCGTGCGCGTCGGGCTCGAAGCCCGCGACCGCGGCCTGAATCCGCTGCACGCCGCGCGGCAGCAGGTCGGTCATCCGGCGCGCGGTCGTCTCGGGCCGGAACACGCCCGCGCCGACCATCGTCCAGCCGGGCTGGTAGTAGTGGACGTCGGCGGGATCGATCACCGCGATGTCGAGCGACGCGTCGCGCGCGAGCAGGCTCGACGCGACCGCGATGCCGGCCGCACCGGCGCCGACGATCACGATGTCGTGCCGCGCGTCCACGGCCGGCGCCGCGCGGCGGCCGCCCTGCGCGATACGCGAGGCGAGCGCGCTCAGGTCGTAGCCGGCCGCGCCGGCGGTGGCGACGAGGTCGTCCAGCGGGCGCAGCGCCGCCTGCGACAGCGCCCACAGCGTGGCCGACCGCGTGCCGCTGCGGCAGTACGCGAGCACGGGCCCGTCCAGTGACGCGACGAGCGCGCCGAACTGCGCGGCCTGGTCGTCGGTCACCTTGCCGGTATCGACCGGCAGGTAGTGCACGTCGATGCCGAGCGGCGCGGCGGCCGCGCGGATCTCGGTGACGGTCGGCTGGTCGGCGCCTTCGCCGTCGGGTCGGTTGCAGATGATCGCGCGGATGCCCGCCGCGTGAAGCGCGGGCAGGTCGGCCGCCGCGATCTGCGGCGAGACCGACAGCGTGTCGGTCAGCTTGCGGATGGTCATGTCGGGTCTCCGGTGGGGCGCGCGGCTCAGATCGCGTCGAGCGGAATCTTCAGGTAGCGCACGCCGTTGTTCTCGGGTTCGGGCAGGTGGCCGGCGCGCATGTTGACCTGCACCGACGGTAGCATCAGCACGGGCATGTCGAGCGTCGCGTCGCGCGCGGTGCGCATCGCGACGAAATCGTCCTCGGTCACGCCGTCCTTCACGTGCACGTTCGCGCGGCGCTGCTCGGCGACGGTCGTCACGAACTGCACGTCGCGCCCGCCCGGCTGGTAGTCGTGGCACAGGTAGAGGCGCGTGTCCGGCGGCAGCGCGAGCACGCGCGCGATCGAACGGTACAGCGTGCGCGCGTCGCCGCCGGGGAAGTCGCAGCGGGCCGTACCGTAGTCGGGCATGAACAGCGTGTCGCCGACGAACGCCGCGCGCTGCGTCGCGTCTTCCACGCAGTAGGTCATGCACGCGGGCGTGTGGCCCGGCGTGTGCAGTGCGCGGATCGTCAGCGCGCCGAGCGCGAGTGTGTCGCCGTCGTCGACGAGCCGGTCGAACTGGCGGCCGTCTTCCGCGAAGCCGGGGCCTGCGTTGAACAGCGTGCCGAACACGTGTTGCACGCGGCGCACGTGCGAACCGATCGCAATCTGGCCGCCGACCTGCGCTTTCAGGTACGGCGCGGCCGACAGGTGGTCGGCGTGCACGTGCGTCTCCAGCAGCCAGTGCACGGTCGCGCCGAGTTCGGCGACGCGCGCGATCAGCCGGTCGGCGCTGGCGGTGCGCGTGCGGCCGGATTTCGGGTCGTAGTCGAGCACGCTGTCGATCAGCGCGCACGCGCGGCTCGCGGTATCGAGCAGGAGATAGCTGACGGTGTGGGTGGCCGGGTCGAAAAAGCCTTCGACCGCCAGGGCGGGGGCGTTGCTCACGGGGTGTCCTCGATCGGGTTCTGCATCTGCAATCGCGATCTTTACCTCAAGAAGCATGCCAGCCGGCGGCGCGGCACCGGTTGATGTGGCAACGACTTGATTCGGCTCGGGTTTTCGGCGCATTGGCGGCGTCGAGAAGGCGGCGGCGACATCCGGTGGCGGACGGGGGCTGCCACAACTGGCAGTGTCGTGGCAGAATTGGCAGTCAGCCTGGCAGTCCGTCCGGGCGCCCCTTCGCCGAGCGAGCCGCCGCATGAATCCGCACGACACCATTCCGATCGTCCCCGTCCCGCGCCGCGACGCGATGCCGGACGTCCGCGCGCTCGTCGCGTATCTCGAGCAGGACCCGCTGCCGATGATCGTCGTCGACCCCGACTACCGGATCCTCGCGGCGAACGATGCGTACCGGCGCCAGTTCGGCGTGGCGGGCGTCGAGCACGTGGGCCGGCACTGTTTCCAGGTATCGCATCACTACGACGTGCCGTGCGACCAGGCCGGCGAGCATTGCCCGATGAAGCAGGCGCTCGAATCGCGCGGGCTGAACCGCGTGCTGCACATCCATCACACGCCGCGCGGCCCCGAGCATGTCGACGTCGAGCTGCGGCCGATCTTCGATGCACACGGCAACGTGATCGCGTACGTCGAGCGGCTGACGACGGTACGCAGCGCGTCCGCGCAGCCGAGCGCGGAAGGGCTCGTCGGCGGCTCGGACGCGTTCAACGCGGCGCTCGGCGCGCTGCAGCGCGTGGCGCCCTCGACGCTGCCGGTGCTGCTGCTCGGCGAATCGGGCACGGGCAAGGAGCTGTTCGCCCGCGCGCTGCGCGAGGCGAGCGATCGCGCGATGGGGCCGTTCGTCGTCGTCGATTGCTCGGGGATCGCCGAGACGCTGTTCGAGAGCGAACTGTTCGGCTACGAGAAGGGCGCGTTCACCGGCGCGAACCAGCGCAAGCCGGGCCTCGTGGAAACCGCGCAGGGCGGCACGCTGTTTCTCGACGAGATCGGCGACGTGCCGCTGCCGATGCAGGTGAAACTGCTGCGGCTGATCGAATCGGGCACGTTCCGGCGCGTGGGCGGCGTCGAGGCGCTGCGCGCCGATTTCCGGCTCGTCGCGGCCACGCACAAGCCGCTGCGCGAGATGATCGACGACGGCCGGTTCCGGCAGGATCTCTACTACCGGATCAACGCGTTTCCGATTCCGCTGCCGGCGCTGCGCGAACGGCAGGGCGACGTCGCGCTGCTGGCCGAATCGATCCTGCGGCGGATCGCGAACGCGCGCGGCAAGGCGGGCGACGCGAATGCCCGGCCGTTCACGCTGACCGAGCGCGCGCGGGCGTGCCTCGACGCGTATGCATGGCCCGGCAACATCCGCGAGCTGCGCAACGTGCTCGAACGCGCGTGCCTGTTCGCCGATGACGGCACGATCCGCGTCGAACATCTGCCGGCCGAGCTCGTCGCGGCCGCGGCGGCGCCGCACGCACCGGCAGCGGATGCGCGCGGCGTGTCGGACGCGGAGCTCGTCCGGGTCGCCCGCGCGTTCGACGGCACGCGCAAGGCGCTGGCCGCGCAGCTCGGATTGAGCGAACGGACGCTGTACCGCCGGATGAAGGCGCTCGGGCTTGGCACGCGCGAGCGCTGAGCGGGCGTCGCGCGCGCGGCTGGCGGCGGCGGGCGGCTTTATCGATAATGGCGCGTTCGATTCCCGTTTTCTCCATCGCCGATGAAAAGACATGCCCTCTTGCATTGCCTGTTGCTTGCAGCCGCGGCATTGGCCAGCCCGGCGCACGCCGCCGACTACACGTGGACCGATGCGGCCGGTGCGCATGCGGTGACGCTCGCCAGAACCGAGTCCGGCGATGACGTCGAACTCAAGGTGTCCGCGACGCTCGACGGCCGCCCCGACTGGATGGTGCGCGACTACGTGAAGGCATGCCCGGTCGACGTGATTCTCGACGTCGTGCCGAAGTCGATCGAAATGCGCGACCTGCTCGGCAACGGCCGCAAGCAGTTCCTGTTCGCGTACAAGATCGGTTGCCGCGGCGACGTGAGCGCCGATCAGGTCAAATACTTCCTGATCGACGCGGGCACGAAATACGTGCTGCGCGGCGAGGAAACCGTGACGATCAACGGCAAGTTCGTCGACGGCGGCGCGGCGCCCGTGCCGAACGCGGACCTGAAGGGGCAGCCCGCGTTTCTGCGTTACATGATGAAGCGCTGGCGCGGGATCAGCCTGCGTAACGACTAGGCGGGCGCTTGGCCATTGGGCGTGGGATTCCTGCTGCCCGTGGTGAAACGGGCGGCACAGGGGAAACCCGCGTGCCGCCCGGGAATCATGCGATCAGCGCGCCGGCGCCAGCTGTGCCATCGCCTCGCGCATGAAACCGAGCAGCGTCTCGTCGGTCCACGAATCCTTCGTCAGCGCCGGCTCGTTCATCAGCGCCTGGCGGAATTTCGCGTGCGTGGCCGGATCGTGGCCCGCGTAGCTGCGGAACAGCTCGAGCCAGCGTTGCGCGAGCGCGCGGCCTCGCGGCGAATCGGGCTGCGCGCCCGCATCGATCGCGTCGCGCACGTCGGCCATCAGTTGCGGCCATTCCATCGCCCGTTCCCGGTAGTGCGCCCGCATGAAACGGATCTCGTCCGGCCCGAGGTACTGCTCGAAGATCCGCATTTTCGTTTCCGCCGAAGCGCGCAGCACGTAGTCGCGCAACGCGGTTGAAATGCCGATCTTCGACTGCATCGACGGCTCTTGCGCGTGCATCAGGTTCAACTTCGCGAGCAAGCGCGGATCGTTGTTCGTGTCGCGCACCAGCAGCGCCATCCAGCGCGCGGCGAGCGCCCGCACGCGTTCGTCCTCGGCGGGCACGCCCGCCTCGTGCAGCGTACGGACCTCGTCGACGAGCGCGATCCATTCCGCGTCGCCGGCCTGGCTCTTCCGGTACATCGGCAGGCGCGCGAGTTCTTCCTCGGAGAAATATTTGTCGTACACGGTCATCAACTCCAGTGTGGTGAGCCAATCGGCCAGTTCCGGCTCGGTGCCCGCCGCGAGCTGTGCATGCAGGCTCGCGAGCCGCTCGCGCAGCTGCGCGGTTTGCGCGAGCTGGCGGTCGAGCGACGCGATCTGTTTCGCGACGAGATCGACGAGCGGCGTGCAGGGCCGGTTCAGGTAGTCGCCGATTTCGGCGAGCGACAGTCCGAAGCGACGCAGGGCCTGGATCTGGTGGAGCCGGGCGATGTCGTCGCGGTCGTACAGCCGGTAGCCGTTGTCGGCGCGCGCCGAAGGCGTCAGCAGACCGATTGCGTGATAGTGATGAAGCGTGCGGACGGTCAGCCCGCTGCGTTTCGCCAGGTCTCCCACTTTCAGCCGCATTCGTTCCTCCGTTCGGTGCGCACACTGGAGTCTCGAACGTTACGCTACGTGAGGGTCAAGCGGAAGATCGGCGATCGGACGGGCGTGGCGGAAGTTCGCACGCGCGTCCGATCGGAGGGGTGGTTACTGCGGTGATTGCGCCGAAGGGGCGGGCGCGGCGGCACGGGCCTGCGTGCTGGCCGTGCCGTCGCCGGCGGCTTGGGCGTTTTTACCGGACGTGTCGCCGTTGCCGGCCGGCGGCGTGCCCATCGCCTGGTAAAGCCGCGCGGTATCCGCGAACCGTGCGCCGGTCGCGCGAATCTCGTCGAGCCGTGCATTGCGGTACTGCAACTCGCTCGCGCGCGCGGCCGACGGCGGCAGCGCACCGAGCCGCACGCGGGCGGCCGCGTCGTCGTATGCGCCACGGGCGGACAGCGCGGCGCGCGACGACGCATCGAGCGCCTCCGCGTCGTGCTCGAGCGCCGCGAGCGAATCGGCGACGTTCTGGAACGCGCCGAGCACCGCCTGCTTGTACTGGTCGACCGCGGCCTCGTAGGTCGCCTTCGCCGCGCGGCGCTGCGCGAGCAGCGCGCCGCCGTGGAAGATCGGCTGGCTCAACGACGCGCCGACGTTCCAGATCGCGCCCGCCCCCGACAGCATCGCCGGCCAGCTGAAGCCTCCTTTGCCCATCGCCGCCGACAGCGACAGTTGCGGAAACATCTGCGCGGTCGCGAGGCCCACCTCGGCGGCGGCGGCCTTCAGCCCCGCGTCGGCGGCCTGGATGTCCGGACGGCTTTGCAGCAGATCGGACGGCACGACGACGGGCACCTGCTCGGGCAGGTGCAGATCGGTCAGCGCGAGATCGGCCGGCGGCCGGTCGGGCGTGCGGCCGACCAGCACCGCGAGCGCGTGGCGCGCCGAGTCGCGCTGCTGGCGCAGTGCGGGCAAGCCAGCCGCGAACGTGTCGGCGCTTTGCCGGGCATTCAGCGCGTCGCTGCGCGAGGCCGAACCGAGCGCATGGCGGCGCTCGGCGTCGTGCGCCTGGTCGTTCGCGAGCGCGACGAGCCGCTCGGTCGTGTCGATCTGCGCATTGAGCACCGACACGGTGATCGACGCGGTCACGATGTTCGCGGCCAGCGCGCGCCGCGCGGATTCGAGCTGGAACGCGCTGACGTCGACGCGTTTCGCGAGCGCGCGGTTCGCGAAGCGCGACACGCCGAACAGGTCGACCGTATAGCTCGCCTGCAGTTGCCCGACGAACGTGTCGTACAGCAGCGTCGGCGCGCCGAGCGCGGGAATCGGCACGCCGAGCGCGCGCTGGCGCGTGGCCTGGCCGACCGCGTCGATCGACGGCAGCATCGAGCTGCCGATCTGCCCGCGCAACTGTTCGCGCGCGGCGTCCAGCGAATGCGACGCCGCGCTCAGCGTCGGGCTGTTGCGCAGCCCTTCGTCGACGAGCGCGTTCAGCGCGTCGGAGCGGTACTGTTTCCACCAGTCCGGCACCGGCTGCGCGCCAACTTCGAACTGCTGCGCGACGCCTTGCGCGGATACGGTCTGCTGGATTTGCGGCGCGGCGCCGTAGTGCGCGGGCGACGGCATCGCGGGCGGCTCGCCGCTCGGCGCGAACCATGCGCAACCCGCGAGCGGGCCGGCGACGCTCGCCGCGGCGAGCGCCCGCACGGCTTTCTTTTTCAGGGTCATCGATCGATCCATGGTCAGACTCCCGACGGCGCGGCAGGCGTGGCGCCTGGCGGCGGCCCGTCCTGCGGGTCGCGTTCGTCGCGCTTCACGCGGAACCACGTCGCGTACAGCGCGGGCAGGTAGAACAGCGTCAGCACGGTCGCGCTCGTGATGCCGCCCATCAGCGCGGTCGCCATCGGCCCGAAGAAGTTCGAGCGCAAGAGCGGGATCAGCGCGAGCACCGCGGCCGCGGCCGTCAGCGTGATCGGGCGGAAGCGCCGCACGGTCGCGCCGATGATCGCGTCGACGCGGCCGTGGCCGGCCGCGATGTCCTGCTCGATCTGGTCGACCAGGATCACCGAGTTGCGCATGATGATCCCGAACATCGCGATCACGCCGAGCATCGCGACGAAGCCGAACGGCTGGCCGAACAGCAGCAGCGTCGCGACCACGCCGATCAGCCCGAGCGGCGCGGTCAGCACGACCATCAGCACGCGCGAGAAGCTCTGCAGCTGGATCATCAGCAGCGTGAACACGGCGATCGCCATCAGCGGCATCTGCGCGTTGATCGACGTCTGCGCCTTCGCGCTTTCCTCGACCGAGCCGCCGATGTTGATCTGATAGCCGACCGGCAGCTGCGCGCGCAGCGCGTTCAGCTTCGCGTCGACCGCATGCGTGACGTCGATGCCCTGGGCGCCGGCGCGCACGTCCGACTGCACGGTGATGGTCGGCTGGCGGTCGCGCTCCCACACGACGCCGTATTCGAGCGTCGGCGTGAAGCGGCCGAGCGAGCCGAGCGGCACGGGGCCGTTCGGCGTCGGCAGCGCGAGGCCCGCGAGCTTCGCCGGATCGACACGGTCGGCGCGCGGCGCGCGCAGGTCGACCGCGATCAGCTTGTCGCGCTCGCGATACTGCGTGACGGTCGTGCCCGACAGCGTCATCGCGAGGAAGCTCGACACGTCCTGCGACGTGACGTTCAGCTCGCGCGCCTTCTTCTGGTCGAGCTCGAAGCGCACCGAGCGCTCGGCCGGCTCGTCCCAGTCGAACTGTACGTTGACCGTGCGCGCATCGCCGCGCATCGTCGCCGCGACCTTCTCGGCGATCGAGCGGACCGTCGCGATGCTGTCGCCGCTCACGCGGAACTGCACCGGATAGCCGACCGGCGGGCCGTTCTCGAGCCGCGACAGGCGCCAGCGCACGGCCGGAAATCTGTCGCGCAGCGTGGTTTCGAGCCAGGTCGCGAGTTTCTCGCGATCCTCGACCGATTTCGCGGTGATCACGAACTGCGCGAAGTTCGGCAGTTGCAACTGCTGGTCGAGCGGCAGGTAGAAGCGCGGCGCGCCGCTGCCGACGAAGTTCACCGCATGGTCGATCTCGGGACGCTTGTCGATCGCTTTCTCGAGCCGCTCGGTCTCGCGCAGCGTCGCCGCGAACGACGCGCCTTCGGGCAGCCGCAGATCGACCAGCAGCTCGGGCCGGTCGGAGCTCGGGAAGAACTGCTGCGGCACCAGCGAGAAGCCCATCATCGCGACGACGAACAGCGCGCCCGTGATCAGCAGCACGACGAAGCGCCGCTCGATGCACCAGTCGATCCAGCCGCGCAGCCGCCGGTAGAAGCGGGTGTCGTAGATGTCGTGCTCGTGATCGTCGGGCAGGTGCGCCTCGTGCGCGTGCCGCTTGCGCTCGGGCAGTATGTGATAGCCCAGCAGCGGGATCAGCACGACGGCCGCGAACCACGATGCGATCAGCGCGATCGCCGATACCTCGAAGATCGAGCGCGTGTATTCGCCGGTGCTCGATTTCGCGAGCGCGATCGGCAGGAAGCCCGACACCGTGACGAGCGTGCCCGTCAGCATCGGGAACGCGGTGCTGGTGTACGCGAACGCGGCGGCGCGCGCGCGGCTGTAACCCTGTTCGAGCTTCACGGCCATCATCTCGACCGCGATGATCGCGTCGTCGACGAGCAGCCCGAGCGCGAGCACGAGCGTGCCGAGCGACACCTTGTGCAGCCCGATGTCGAACAGGTACATGAACAGCGCGGTGACCGCGAGCACGACCGGGATCGAGATCACGACGACCATCCCGGTGCGCAGCCCGAGCGACACGAGGCTCACGACCAGCACGATCGCGACCGCTTCGGCGACGGCTTCGAGGAAGTCGTCGACCGAATGCGACACCGCGTGCGGCATGCTCGACACCTCGGTCAGCTTCAGGCCGGCCGGCAATTGCGCCTGCAGCTCCTTCGATTCGGCGTCGAGCGCCTTGCCGAGCCGGATCACGTCGCCGCCCGGCTGCATCGTCACGCCGATGCCGAGCACGGCTTTGCCGTTCATGCGCATCTGCGTGACCTGAGGATCGTCATAGCCGCGCTTCACGGTCGCGAGATCGCCGAGCCGGAACGTGCGGCCGTTGATGCGGATCAGCGTATTCGCGATCGCGTCGACGTTGTCGAACTGGCCGCTCGGCCGCACGAACACGCGATCGTCGGCGGTCGTCAGCACGCCGGCCGACGAGATGTCGTTCTGCGCGTTGATCGCCTGGCCGAGCTGCTGCGGCGAGAGGCCGAGGCGCGTGAGCTGCGCGTTGTTGACCTCGATGAAGATCCGCTGGTCGGGGTCGCCGAAATAGTCGACCTTGCCGACGCCCGGCACGCGCAGCAGCACGGTGCGCAACTGGTCCGCGTAGTCGTGCAGTTGCGCGGGCGTGAAGCCGTCGCCCTCGAGCGTCCAGATGTTGGTGTAGACGTCGCCGAATTCGTCGTTGAAGAACGGGCCCTGCACGCCGGGCGGCAGCGTGTAGCCGATGTCGCCCACCTTCTTGCGGATCTGGTACCAGGTCTCGGGCACGTCCTTCACGGGCGCCGAATCCTTCATCGTGAAGAAGATCAGCGATTCGCCGGGGCGCGAATAGCTGCGCAGGAAGTCGATGGCCGGCGTTTCCTGCAGCTTGCGGCCGATCCGGTCGGTCACCTGTTCCTGCACCTGCCGCGCGCTCGCGCCGGGCCAGAAGGTGCGGATCACCATCACGCGGAACGTGAACGGCGGGTCTTCGGATTGGGCGAGCCGCGTGTAAGCGAGGATGCCCGCGAGCGTCGCGAGCGCGATCAGGTAGACGACCAGCGCCTGGTGGCGCAGCGCCCATGCGGACAGGTTGAAGCGGCCTTCTTCGTGGGAGACGCTCACGATGCGAAGTCCTCCGGATGCAGCGGCGCGATCGCCCGCACCTTCTCGCCCGCGCTGACCGTGTGCACGCCTTGCAGCACGACGCGCTCGCCCGGTTGCAGCCCGTGCGACACGGTGACCGTGCGCTCGTTGAAGCGCGCGACCTCGACGCGGCGCAGCTCGAGCGTGTCGTCCTTCGTGCGCACGACCCACACGGCCGGTTGCGCGCCGTCGTGGAACAGCGCGGTCGCGGGCAGCGTGATCGGCTGCGTATTGCCGGCGGCCGGCGCGCCGTCGAACGCGACGTCCGCGGTCATCCCGAGCCGGATCGCCGGATCGGGCACGCCGAGCGTGAGCTTCACGCGATAGGTGCGGCTTTGCGGATCGGCGGCCGGCGCGATTTCGCGCACCTTGGCGGAGAACTGGCGGCCCGGCAGCGCCGGCAGCGTGATGGTGGCCGCATGACCGGGCGCGAGCGACGCGAGCGCCGCCTCGGGCACGTCGCTGACGACGTCGACGTCGCCCGACCACGCGAGCTGGTAGACCGGCTGGCCGGCCGACACGTTCTGGCCGGTATCGGCCTGTTCGGCGGTGATGGTGCCCGCATGGTCGGCGACGAGCGTCGCGTAGCGGAGCTGGTTCTTCGCGAGCGCGAGCTGCTGCTGCGCCTGGTCGCGCTGCGCGAGCGCCGACGTGTAGCTGTTCTGCGTCTGTTCGAGCTGCGCGGTGGCGATCAGGTTTTCGCGGGCCTGCGCGCGATCGCGGTCGAGCTGCTGCTTCGCGAACGCGAGGCTGTGCGACGCGGCATCGAATTGCGCCTGCGCGCTCGCGGCGTTCTTTTCGACGTCGGACGGATCGAGCAGCGCGACGACCTGGCCGACCTTCACCGTATCGCCGAGCCGCACCCGGCGCTCGATGAGCTTGCCGGCGATGCGGAACGACAGCGGGGTGGCATAGCGCGGCTGGATGTCGCCGGGCAACGTGCGCGCGGCGGCGGCGGTGTCGGCCCGCGCGGGCAGCGCGACGACGGGGCGCGGGGCGGGCGGCGCGGATTCTTTCGGATGACAGGCGGCAAGGACGAGCGCGGCGCCGATCAGCAGCGCGGCGCGGGAACCGGAGCGATTCACGAAACCCCCAGGTGAGGTGGAGCGGAACGAGGCCGGCAAGCGCGGCGGGCGCTTGCCCCAAGTGGCGCCGGCAGCGGCGCACACGGACAGACGAACGACATCTTCGGAAACTGTGGCGGATTCTAATACACGCCTGTATTTGAATGCAAAGATGAATCCGAAAGGGAAGGGATGCTAGACTGCGCGGCATGAAACCACAGCGCTTAACCCGCGAGCAGAGCAGGGACCAGACGCGCGAACGTCTGCTGAAAGCCGCGCATCGCATTTTTCTGAAGAAAGGCTATGTGGCCGCGAGCGTCGAGGACATCGCGGCGGCGGCCGGCTATACGCGCGGCGCGTTCTACTCGAATTTCCGCAGCAAGTCCGATCTGTTGCTGGAATTGCTGGAGCGCAACCACGAGGAGGTGCGGGCCGACTTCGAGGCGATTTTCGAAGGGGGCGGCACGCGCGAGCAGATGGAATCGATGGCGCTCGCGTATTACCGGACGCTGTTTCGCGACGACGAATACTCGCTGCTGTGGGGCGAGGCGAAGCTGCAGGCCGCGCGCGACGCGAAGTTCCGCGTGCGCTTCAACCAGTTCCTGCACGGCAAGCGCGTGCAGATGGCCGAATTCATCGAGCGCTTCGCCGAACGGGCGGGCACGCCGCTGCTGCTGCCGGCCGACACGCTCGCGTTCGGGCTGATGTGCCTGTGCGACGGCGTGCAGTCGTATTACACGGCCGATCCGCAGCACGTGTCGGCCGACGTGGCCGAAGCGGTGCTCGCGGGGTTCTTCGCGCGGGTCGTGCTGGGGCGCGCGCCGGACTGAACACGGCAGGCGGCGCGGGCGATGCGCGTCAGCGCTCGCCGGTCATCCGCCGGTACGCGTCGAGCAACGACGTCTTGTAGACGACGCCCGCGAGCGTCGGCTCGGCTTCGCTTTCGATCACCGGCAGCCGTTCGCCCTGGAACGCCATGAAGCGCTCGAGCGCGGTCGCGAGCGGCATGTCGGGCGTGAGCAGCGGAAACGGCGTGTGCGCGTAGTGCGCGGCCGTCTTGTCGGTCGTGTCGCGCTTGTCGAGCAAATCGGACGTGATGTCCTTCAACGCGACCGCGCCGCGAAAGCGCCCGGTGTCGTCGGTCACGTACAGGTATTTCACCGGATATTCGAGAAACACGCGCGTCATGTCGGCGACGCTCGCGGTGAGCGGCACGACCGTCTGCGCGGGCTGGATCAGCTCGCGCATCTGCGTGGTGCGCAGCCGCTGCCGCTCCTGCGCGTCCTGGTGGTGGTGCTGCGTGATGTCGTACATCGACGTCGTGCCCGTTGCGCGCGCGACGAAATACGCGAACACGCACGACACCAGCAGCGGCAGCACGACCTGATAGCTCAGCGTCATCTCGAAGATCATCAGGATCGCCATCAGCGGCGCCTGCGTGGCGCCTGCCATGAACGCGCCCATCCCGACGATCGCGTACGCGAAATACGCGGACGTATGGCCCGGCCACAGCGCGCCCATCGCGAGCCCGAACAGCGAGCCGAACACCGCGCCGACGAACAGCGTCGGCGTGAACACGCCGCCGATCGCGCCCGAGCCGGCCGTCGCGGCGGTCGCGATCACCTTGAACACGAGCACCGCGACGAGCGCCTGCCAGGTCCACGGCGAATGGAGGATGTGGTTCACGACGCTGTAGCCGTTGCCCCACACGTCCGGAATCCACACCGAGATCACGCCGACGACGAGGCCGCCGAGCGCGAGCCGCACGGGCAACGGCACGGGCAGCCGCTTGAACTGCGTCTTCGACGCGTCGAGCAGGTGCAGGAACTGCGGCGCGAGCACGCCGCACAGCGCGCCGAGCACGACGAACGGCAGCACCTCGGCGCCCGTCACGGCCGGAAACACCGGCATCTCGTACGGCGGCCGGTAGCCGCCGAATTCGCGCATCACGATGTTCGCGACGACCGACGCGACGACCATCGGCCCGAAGCTCTCCATCGCGATCGTGCCGAGCACGATCTCCGACACGAAGAATGCGCCGGCGATCGGCGCGTTGTACGCGGACGTGATGCCGGCGGCCGCCCCGCACGCGACCAGCAGGCGCAGGCGCGGCGGGTCGAAGTGCGCGAAGCGGCCGACGAGCGACGCGGCGAGCGCCGCGAGCTGCACCATCGGGCCTTCGCGGCCGATCGAGCCGCCGCTGCCGATCGTCAGCAGCGACGACACGCTGCGCCACAGGCTCTGCCGGACCGGCACGACGCCGTTGCCGAGCGCGACCGATTCCATGTAGTCGGTCGTGGCGGCCGCTTTGTCGCCGCGCGTCGCGAGCAGCAGCACGCAGCCGGCGAGGAAGCCGCCCGCGGCCGGCATCCAGAATCGCACGTACCACGGCAGGCTTTTCGCCATCTGCACGAAGCTGCCGCTGTGCCCCGAGATCAGCCGCTGCATCAGGTCGATGCCCTCGCGGAACGCCATCGTGGCAAAGGCGCCGCCGACGCCGACGATGGCCGACCAGATCAGCATCGTATGGGCGTCCGACAGGCGGAGCAGCGTTCGGGCGCGAGTGCGCAGCTTCAGCAGGAACGAGAGCACGGCTGAAAGGGGGCGATGGAAAACGACGCGAAGCATAGCACTGCGCCGCGCCCGCGGGTCTTCCCCGTCGGGCTTCCCGTAGGGCGCGGCGCGCGAACCGTCGCGGACGTGCGGCTCAGCCAAGCCAGTGCTGCACGGCCCAGGTGATCGCGTAGCCGCCGGCGATCAGCCACACGTACAGGATCAGGCCGGTCATCAGCGCGCGCGGGCCGGCCGCGCGGATCTGCGCGACGCGCGTCTCGATGCCGAGTGCGGTCATGGCCATCGTCAGCGCGAAGGTGTCGAGCACGTTCAGCGTATGCGTGACGTCCGCGGGCAGCACGTTCAGCGAATTGACGATCACGAAGCCGAGGAAGCCGAGCGCGAACCACGGCACCGCCACCTTGCGCTGGCGTTGCGTGCCGCCGGCCGCGTCGTGCGCCGAGCGTGCCGAACGGGCGAGCCACCAGCCGAGCGCGAGCAGCACCGGCACCAGCAGCATCACGCGCGTCATCTTCACGATCGTCGCGACGTGCACGACCTGCGGGCTGATGTCGCTCGCCGCGCCGACCACCTGCGCGACCTCGTGGATCGTGCCGCCGAAGAACAGGCCGAGGCCGGCCGGATCGAGGTTCAGCAGCCCGGCGTGATAGGCGAGCGGATACAGGAACATCGACAGCGTGCCGAACAGCACGACGCTGCCCACGGCCATCGCGCTCTGGTGCGGCTTCGACTGCAGCGTCGATTCGAACGCGAGCACGGCGGCCGCGCCGCAGATCGCGCTGCCGGCGGCGGTCAGCAGCGCGGCGTCGCGGTCGAGCTTCATCAGCTTCATGCCGACCCAGGTGCCGATCGCGAGCGTGCTGACGACGACCAGCGCCGATACCGCGAGGCCCGGCAGCCCGACCTGCGCGATTTCCTGCAGGCTCACGCGCAAGCCGAAGAACGCGACCGCGATGCGCAGCAGCTTGCGAGCGGAGAAATTGACGCCGGCCGCCCAGCTGGCCGGCATGCCGTCGCGCAGCGCGTTGCCGTACAGCGCGCCGGCGACGATGCCGACGATCAGCGGCGACAGGCCGAGCCCCGCGATCGCGGGAAGCTCGGACAGGCTCGTGACGGCGGCGGCGAACAGCGCGACGAACAGCACGCCGTTCAACTGGCCGCGCATCGACGGCGCGGCGTGGCTGATAGGGGAAGTCGGAGCAGTAGACATGGAAGCACCGTGATGGACCGTGTGGCGATGGTGTAATCCTAATTTCGTTATATCGATATGAAAAATTGTGATTTGTGACGTAAAGTATCAGGAACGCCGATAATTTCTGCCCATGACCCCGGATCAACTGATAACGTTTGCCGCCGTCGCCGAGCATCTGAACATCAGCCGCGCCGCCGTCGCGCTGCATCTGTCGCAGCCGGCCGTGTCGGGCCAGTTGCGGCTGCTGCAGGACGAGTTCGGCGAGCCGCTGTACCAGCGCGACGGCCGCGGCATCCGCCTGACGCCGGTCGGCGAGCAGCTCGCGCAGTACGCGAAGGCGCAGCGCGATACGTTCGCGCAGGCGCGTGCGTTTCGCGATGCGGTGCGCGGGCTGGAAGCCGGCACGCTGCGCATCGGCGCGAGCACGACGCCCGCGAGCTATCTGCTGCCGTACCTGATCGCGGCGTTCCAGCCGCGTGCGCCCCGCGTGGCGATCCAGACGATGAGCGGCAATACGGCCGACGTGGTCGCGGCGCTGCCGTCGCTCGACATCGCGCTGATCGAAGGGCCGCCCGGCGAGGCGCTGCCGCCCGGCACCGCCGTGCATGCATGGCACGAGGACGAGATCGTCGCGATCGTGCCGGCTGGCCATCCGCTCGCGGCGCCCGGCCACGACGCGGGCGTGACGCTCGCTGCGCTGGCCATGCATCCGCTCGTGCTGCGCGAGGCGGGCTCCGCCGTGCGGCAGCTCGTCGAGCGCGCGTTCGCGCATGGCGGCGCGCCGATGCGTGTCGCGTTCGAGATCGCCGGCGTCGAAGCCGTGAAGGAGGCCGTGCGCGCGGGGATGGGCGTCGGGTTCGTGTCCGCGATGTCGCTGCGGCACGAGGATGCGGCGCTCGTGCCGCGCTCGCTGGCGCCCGCGCCGCTCACGCGGCACTTTTCCATTCTCGTACCGCATGGCGGCGCGCCGTCGCGGGTCGCCGTGCAATTCCTCGAAATGAGTCTTGCGCAGGATCTCGCGTAGGCGCTCGAAGCCGCGCCGGGAACATGCATTGCATACGGCCGGGGCGCGTATTCGCGTCACGACAGAGCCTTAGGGATTTCCTCTATGGCGTGTGTCCGAAGCGAAGCGCACCATCCGTCTCAAGCAAATGGAACCGGTTCCATTCCGGTGAAAAAGGGCAATATGGCAGACATCGTGATCGTGGCGAGCGCATTCGGAATGGACCGGGTGCGCCAGGAGGGCCACAGTGCATTCATCGCGACCGTGGCGGCATCCGGCGCGGCCGGTTTCGAAGTGCGGCGCGAACTGTTCGCGTCGGACGACGACACGGCGCCCGGCGCGCTGGCCGCGCTCGGCGCGCAGATCGCCGGCCACGGGCTGTGGTCGGTCTATTCGACGCCGGATTCGCTGTATACGGAAACGGGGGCGCTCGATGCCGACGCATTGCGCGACGCGCTCGCGCAAGCCGACGCGCTCGGCGCGCGCTTCGTGAAATTCCAGCTCGGCGGCTTCGCCGGCGATGCGCACGCGGCGGAGATCGACGCGCTGTCGCGCGGCGCGCGGGCCCGCGTGGTGGTGGAGAACGGCCAGCTCGAGGTCGGCGGCGCGTTCGCGCAGTTCCGCGGGCTGTTCGACGCGCTCGCCGATGCCGGCCTGCCCGACGCGCTCGGCATGACGTTCGACATCGGCAACTGGCAGTGGCGCGGCGAAGCGCCGCTCGATTGCGCGCAGGTGCTCGCACCGCATGTGGAATACATTCATTGCAAGGCCACCGAAGGCGACGGCGCGCGTCGTTTCGCCGCCGCGCCGGCGCCGAACGACCCGCTCGTGACCGGCGTGCTCGCGGCGCTGCCGCAGCATGCGCCGCGCGGCATCGAGTTCCCGTTCGACGCGGCCGACCTGGCCGGCGATGCGTGCCGGCGCGTCGCGTGGCTCGCGACCGCGTAACGGCGGCAGGATCCTGAGGAGTTCAGTCATGAAAGCAGCACTCGATGTCGTGACCTACGGCGAAGCGATGGCGATGTTCGTCGCGACGGAGCCGGGCCACCTCGCGCACGCCGGGCAATTCGCGAAGCGGATCGCCGGCGCCGATCTCAATGTCGCGATCGGCCTGTCGCGGCTCGGCTTCCGGGTCGGCTGGATGAGCCGGGTCGGCAGCGATTCGTTCGGGCGCTACGTGCTCGACACGCTGGCGCGCGAGGGCATCGACGCGTCGTGCGTGACCGTCGATCCGCGCTACCCGACCGGTTTCCAGCTGAAGTCGCGCAACGACGACGGCAGCGACCCGACCGTCGAATATTTCCGCAAGGGCTCGGCGGCGAGCTACCTGTCGTGCGACGACTACGTGGCCGACTACGTGCTCGGCGCGCGTCACCTGCACCTGACGGGCGTCGCGCCGGCGATCTCGGCGACGTCGTGCGAACTCGCATTCCGGCTCGCGCGCGAGATGCGTGCGGCCGGCAAGACGATCTCGTTCGACCCGAACCTGCGTCCGACGCTGTGGCCGTCCGCCGACGTGATGGCGAAGACGCTGAATGCGCTCGCGACGCTCGCCGACTGGGTGCTGCCGGGTCTGGCCGAAGGGCGGCAGCTCACCGGGCACGACACGCCGGCCGACATCGCGGGCTTCTATCTCGCGCAGGGCGCGCGCGGCGTCGTGATCAAGCTCGGCGAGCAAGGCGCGTATTTCCGCACGGCCGACGGCCGCGAAGGCACGATCGCAGGCGAGCGCGTCGACAAGGTCGTCGATACGGTCGGCGCCGGCGACGGCTTCGCGGTCGGCGTGGTCAGCGCGCTGCTCGAAGGGCGCAGCGTCGAGCAGGCGGTCGCGCGCGGCAACCGGATCGGTGCGCTCGCGATCCAGGTGATCGGCGATTCGGAAGGATTGCCGACGCGCGACGCGCTCGACCGGCTGGAAAAGGTCAGCAATCGCGCCGATCGCCTAGAGGAAACCGTCACCGCGCAATGAGAGGCCGGACACGGCACGATCCGCGGATCCATTTCGTGCTTCATGCACGGTTTTGCATGAGACCGGACGACGCAACGATGCGCCGATGCCGGTCTACTCAGGAGACACTCTGATGGCAGCCAATCTCGCAGCTCGACGCTGGTGGACGATCATGCCGATCGTCTTCATCACGTACAGTCTTGCCTACCTCGATCGCGCGAACTACGGGTTCGCGGCGGCGGCCGGCATCAACCAGGATCTCGGCATCAGCAAGGGCCTGTCGTCGCTGATCGGCGCGCTGTTCTTCCTCGGCTACTTCTTCTTCCAGATCCCCGGCGCGATCTATGCGGAACGCCGCAGCGTGAAGAGGCTCGTGTTCGTCAGCCTCGTGCTGTGGGGCGGTTGCGCGGCGCTGACCGGCGTGGTCAGCAACATCCCGTCGCTGATGGCGATCCGCTTCGTGCTCGGCATCGTCGAGGCGGCCGTGATGCCGGCGATGCTGATCTACATCAGCAACTGGTTCACGAAGAACGAGCGCTCGCGCGCGAACACGTTCCTGATTCTCGGCAACCCGGTCACCGTGCTGTGGATGTCGATCGTGTCCGGTTATCTCGTGCATGAATTCGGCTGGCGCCACATGTTCATCGCCGAAGGCGTGCCGGCCGTCATCTGGGCCGTGTGCTGGTGGGTCCTCGTGCAGGACAAGCCGGCCGATTCGCCGTGGCTCAGCGCGCAGGAAAAGCGCGATCTCGACGCCGCGCTCGCGGCCGAGCAGGCGGCGATCAAGCCGGTGCGCAACTATGGCGAGGCATTCCGCTCGCCGGCCGTGATCAAGCTGTGCGCGCAGTATTTCTGCTGGAGCATCGGCGTGTACGGCTTCGTGCTGTGGCTGCCGTCGATCGTGAAGAACGGCTCCGACCTCGGGATGGTCGCGACCGGCTGGCTGTCCGCGCTGCCGTACCTCGCGGCGACGATCGCGATGCTCGCGGCGTCGTGGGCGTCCGACAAGGTCGGTTCGCGTCGCGGTTTCGTGTGGCCGTTCCTGCTGGTCGGCGCGGCCGCGTTCGCCGCGTCGTACGCGCTCGGCTCGTCGCATTTCTGGATCTCGTATGCGTTGCTGGTCGTCGCGGGCGCCGCGATGTATGCGCCGTACGGCCCGTTCTTCGCGATCGTGCCGGAACTGCTGCCGAAGAACGTCGCCGGCGGCGCGATGGCGCTGATCAACAGCATGGGCGCGCTCGGCTCGTTCGTCGGCTCGTATTTCGTCGGCTATTTGAACGGCGCGACCGGGTCGCCCGTCGCGTCGTACGCGTTCATGAGCGCCGCGCTCGTCGCCGCGGTGATCCTCACGCTGTCCGTCAAACCCCAGGCGCGCGATGCGCATCCGCTCGCCGCGCCGCTGCAAGGAAAATGAAACGATGAAGCCCCGTATCGTCGCGTACAAGCCGCTGCCCGATGACGTTCTCGCGTACCTGCGCGAGCATGCGGACGTCGTGCAGGCCGACGGCGCCGACGCGCTCGCCGCCGCGCTCGGCGACGCCGACGGCGCGATCGGCGCGAGCCTGAAGGTCACGCCGCAGATGCTCGATCGCGCGCCGCGGTTGAAGGCGTGGTCGACGATCTCGGTCGGCTACGACAACTTCGACGTCGCCGATCTCACGCGGCGCGGCATCGTGCTCGCGCATACGCCGGACGTGCTGACCGAGTCGACGGCCGATACGGTGTTTTCGCTGATCCTGGCCTCCGCGCGGCGCGTGGTCGAACTGGCCGAGTGGGTGAAGGCCGGCCACTGGCATCGCAGCATCGGCCCGGACCTGTACGGCACCGACGTGCAGGGCAAGACGCTCGGCATCGTCGGGCTCGGGCGGATCGGCGGCGCGGTCGCGCGTCGCGCGGCGCTCGGCTTCCGCATGCAGGTGCTGTACGCGAACCGGTCCACGCATGCCGAGGCCGAGACACAGTACGGCGCGCGGCGCGTGACGCTCGACGCGCTGCTCGCGCAATCGGATTTCGTGTGCCTGCAGGTGCCGCTGTCGCCCGACACGCGCCACCTGATCGGCGCGCCCGAATTCGCGAAGATGAAGCGCGGCGCGATCCTGATCAACGCGTCGCGCGGGCCCGTCGTCGACGAAGCCGCGCTGGTCGATGCGCTGCGCGCGGGGACGATCCGCGGCGCGGGGCTCGACGTGTTCGAAAAGGAGCCGCTGCCGGCCGATTCGCCGCTGCTGCGGATGAAGAACGTCGTCGCACTGCCGCATATCGGCTCGGCGACGCATGAGACGCGCCATGCGATGGCGCGCTGCGCCGCGGAAAACCTGGTCGGCGCGCTGGCCGGCACGCTGCGCACGAATCTCGTCAATCCGGATGCGCTGGCGCACGCCTGAGTCGTCGCCGCAACCGGCGCGACGCGGCGCAGGCGCCGTTAGAATCGATGATCTTGGTGCCGGAGGGCTGGCTGCGTTATGATCGCCCGCGCTCGTCGTATCGACGGCCGGCCACGCGGCCGGCGGCGTCGCGCGACGGGCATCCGCGCCAGGTCCGGTGCGGCCGGCTGCCGTAGCGCGCGGCTGACGGGCGCGGCTCGACGGCGCAGCGCCGGGCCGGTACAGGCGCCCACGCGCCAGGACAGGGGAGGCCGCTGGTTGGCTTACGTTTCCAACAACAAAGGTCCGTCTGCTCGAGAAGCGGCGCGGATCGTACGTCGCGAGGCACGACAGTGACCGATTCGCAACCTTCCACGACGCGTCCGGCGACGATCAGCGACGTCGCGCGCGAGGCCGGCACGGGCAAGACCAGCGTTTCGCGCTATCTGAACGGCGAGACGCATGTGCTGTCCGTCGATCTGCGCCAGCGGATCGAGGCGGCCATCGCGCGGCTCAACTACCGGCCGAACCAGATGGCGCGCGGGCTCAAGCGCGGCCGCAACCGGCTGCTCGGCATGCTCGCGGCCGACCTGACCAATCCTTACACCGTCGAAGTGCTGCAGGGCGTCGAGGCCGCGTGCCATGCGCTCGGCTATATGCCGCTCATCTGTCACGCCGCGAACGAAGTCGAGATGGAGCGCCGCTTCCTGCAACTGCTCACGACCTACCGCGTCGAAGGGCTGATCGTCAACGCGCTCGGTGCCGAGGAAGACGTGCTGCGTCCGCTGCGCGGCGCCGGCATTCCGGCCGTGCTCGTCGACCGCACGGTCGAGGGCTTCGAGGCCGACCTGATCGGCCTCGACAACGCCGATGCGATCGAGACGGCGCTCGGGCACCTGGTCGAACACGGTTTCGACGCGATCCATTTCGTCGTGCAGCCGTTCGAGCACGTCAGTTCGCGACGCGTGCGCGAGACCGCGTTCCGCGCGGCGCTGGCGGCGCGCGGGCTGCCGGCGCCGCCGACGGTCGTGCTCGATCTGAACGAAGCGGACGCGGCCGCGGCGGCGCTCGCCGACGTCGATGCCCGCATCGACGATGCGGCCCGGCGCGGCGTGCGCGCCGCGCTGTTCGCCGCGAATGCGCCGGTCGCGCTGGCGATCGCGCGCCATCTGCGCGCGCGCTTCGGCGCCGCATGGCAGCAGCAGGCGGCGCTGCTGTCGATCGACGATCCGGAATGGGCCGAGCTGATCGGCATCACCACGATCCGTCAGCCGACCTATGAAATCGGCTACAAGGCCGTCGAATTCGTGCACGAGCGGATCGACGGCGCGGCCGGCGACGTGCGCGTCGCGATGCTGCCCGGCGAGTTGATCGCGCGCGCGTCGACCGCAAGCTGAGTATCATTCGGGGCACGCGGCGCGTCAGGTGCGCTGCCTCGAACCAAGGAAATACATGACTGTCGCTCCCGTCACGCTGGCGGCGCTGATCGCCGCCACGCTGATCATCGCGCTGCTGCCGCTCGTTCTCTACCGCTTCCTGCGCAAGCCGCTTGCGCTCAACCGCCGCGACACGATCGTCGGCGTCGCCGTCTTCACGCTGTTCGCGATGATCCTCGAGCGCGCATTCCACGGGCTCGTGCTGAGCCACACGCCCGAGGACGGCTGGCTGACGCAGCCGCTCGCGTTCGTCGCGTACGGCGCGCTCGCGTCCGCCGTATTCGAGGAAGTCGGCCGCTATCTCGGGATGCGTTTTCTGAACCGCCGGTACGGCGCATCGGCCGGCGACGGTCGCGGGATCGGCTACGGAATCGGCCACGGCGGCGCCGAAGCGTGGTTCGTCGGCGTGCTCGTGTGGGGCCAGTGGTCGTATCTCGCGTGGCTCGCGAGCCGCGGCCAGCTCGAGACGCAGCTGGCCGACCTGCCGGTCGACACCGTGGTGCGGCTGCACATGATGCTCGCGACGCTGTCGGCCCAGTCGATCTTGCTGTTGCTGCTCGAACGCTGCGCGGCGTTCGCGGTGCAACTGGCGCTGTCGGTGCTGGTGTGGCGCGGCGTGCAGGCCGGCCGAATCGCCGTGTTGCCGCTCGCGATTGTGCTGCATGCGCTCGCGGCGACGCCGACGCTGCTGTACCAGGTGCGCGTGCTGCCGGCCGCGTGGGTCGAGGCCGCGTATTTCGTGCTGGCCGCAGTCCTGGTGGTCGTGCTGGTGAAGACGTGCCGGCCGTCGCGTGCGGCGGCCTGACGGGAGAGACGGAATGGACGACTATCTGATCGAATGCCAGAGCGCGGAATTCGACGCGCTCGCGCGCGTGATCTGCGATCTCTTTCCGGAGCAGACGCGCTTCGCCGAAAGCAGCGACGCGCGCGGGCGCTTCCTGTCCGTGCACTGGCTCGCGATGCGGTTCGGCGCGGTGCCTAAGCGGATGACGCTCGACATCCGGATCGTGCCGGCCGCGCTCGCGCGCTACCTGGCGCTCAAGCCGATGCAGCGCGCGCGCAGCCATGCGGTGCTGCATGCGTATACGGAAGCGATGCTCGGGTCGCTCGAAGAACGGCACGCGGCGGGCGAGGCCGTCGAGCGCGACGCGGAACTCGAACTCGACGAAGATTTTGCGTGAGCGGCGGCGCCGGCATCGGGCCGGCGCGGTGCATTATGCGTCGCGGTAAACCTGCGCGAAGCGCTGCGCCTGCACGACGCCGTAGTCGCCGGGCGCATACTGCATCACCCAGTCGCCGGCCACGCCGCGCAGCGTGTCGCCGTTTTCCGAGCGGGCGATCGTAAACGGTTCGTCCATCCGGCGCGCGAGCACGACGGCCGGCCGATTGCGATAGGCACCCGGCGTGCCGGGCGCGAGCGCCGGATCGGCGGGCAGGTATTTGGCGTCGAAGCGCGCGCGCGACACGACCCAGCGGTCGCCCGTCGAGCCGGTGATCAGCGCGTCGCCCGCGACATAACGGTTCGGGCCTTCGAGGCTCATCAGTTCGCCGTCGGCATCCGCGAACGACACGGCGACGGTTTCGTCCTTGACGACGCGACGGGCCTGCGGATCGGTATGCAGATCGAGTTGCTTGAGTTCGAGCATGGCGGGGAAGGGCGGGAAACCGGGAAAAGCCGGGAGCTTATCCCGAATTCGGCGCGCCGTGTGACGCGCCGTCGCCGATCGCGCCGTTCGGCCCGGGCGGGCCCGCACGGCGCCGGCAGGGAGGCCGTCAGGGCTGCGCGGGCGCGCTCGCGGCCGGCGCGGCGGCCGCCTTGCCTTCCTTGCCCTTCGTCTTGCCCTTGCCGCGGTGCTCGCCGCCGTGATGCAGCCAGTTGCGGAAGGTCGTGTCGGCCAGCGCTTTCTGCTCGGCCGGGAAGCTCTCGTAGAGCGGCGCGAATGCGTCGGCGAGCTTCTTCGCGCCGTCGGCGTTCGCCTGCGACAGTTCCGCATACTGCTTGATGTCGTCGAGCGCGGACACGTCGCGCTTGGCCATCCGTTCGCTATAGAGGCGGCCCATCGTGGCGCCGTTGTCGCGCATCGTATCGGCGAACGTCTTCCATTGCGGCTCCTGCGCCGACGTGATCTTCAACTGGTCGTGCAGATACTTGATGCGCTCCTCGATGCGCGCTTCGTGGCGTGCCGCGCGTTGCTCGGCGCTCGGTGCCGACGCCGCGACCGTCGTGGCCGGCGCCTGGGCGGGTGCTTGCGGCTGCGCCGGGGTTTGCGCGAATGCGCTGGCTGCAACGACGAGCGTAGCGAGGGTGAGCGAGATTTTCTTCATGGTTGGCTCCCGGGGTGGTGTCTTGCGAGCGGGCGCGGCGGCCATCGCCGCCGGCGCGGATCTCGCGTCGCCCATTATTAGTAGCACGTTGCCTGCAGGGCGGCAGTGAATGCGACACTTGCTTACATCCGATACGAATCGAAATCGAAGCGTCGAAGCCGGGCCATACCGGTTGGGCGTGCACGCGTTCGGCGCTATCATCGCGTCACTTTCCACTCCGTCGGCACGTGCGTGCCGGCCCAGCGTCATGCGTCCACCCCGCCTCGACCAACTCGACGATCTCGACCGGCAGCTCGTCGCGCTGCTGCAAGCCGACGCGCGCGCGAGCGTCGCGGATCTCGCGCGCCAGCTCGACGTGGCGCGCACGACGGTCGTCGCGCGCATCGCGCGGCTCGAACGCACCAACGTGATCGCCGGGTACAGCGTGCGGCTCGGGCAGGACGTGCTCGACGCGAGCATCTATGCGTACGTCGGCATCATCCTCACGCCGAAGTTCGGCAAGGACGTATTGCGCAAGCTCGACCGGATGCCGGAAGTCCAGTTGCTGTGCGCGGTGAGCGGCGAGTACGACTACGTCGCATGGCTGCGCGCCGATTCGCCCGAACGGCTCAACGATCTGCTCGACCAGATCGGCACGCTCGAAGGCGTCGAGCGCACGACGACGTCGATCATCCTGTCGCGCAAGATCGATCGCGGGACGATCGGCGGCTGAGTTGTTGTACGTCGCGCCGCGCATGACGAACGGCGCGAGCGCATGCGCGGCGCAGGCTTCGTTGCGTCACGGGCGCCGGGATCAATGTCGCGTAGGTGCCCGCACGTATTCGCATCGGCCTTCGCTGGACATCATGATCGGCACGGGCGCCCGTCGCCATTCTTTCGCGTACTTCACGCGTCTCTCCCGAATCGCCTTCCGTATTCCGCTTCTACCGGCGTGTCGCACCTGACGCATGAGCAGTTCGTGCGTTCGGAACCACGCCGTACGTCGTCTTCGCGCATGCAATGCACAACCGTCCGCCAACGGGTGGTTTGCGACAGCCTTGCCACGCGATTTCTAGATGGATTGGTCGTTTCGACGAAATATATCGTCATAACGTCGAAACTATAGGTCGTTTCGCATCATTCTTCGTCTTGGAACTGATTTTGAGCGTCCCTACACTGTGTTCATGGCTCGACGCCGTACACCCACACCAACCCATCATCAGGAGATAAGCGCATGAAAATCGCCATCGTCGGCGCAGGTCTGATCGGCCACACCATTGCTCACATGCTGCGCGAAACGGGCGACTACGAAGTCGTCGCGTTCGATCGCGATGCGGATGCGCTCGCGAAGCTGTCGCGCGAAGGCATCGCGACGCAACGGGTCGACTCGGCCGACGCGAATGCGATTCGCGAAGCGGTGAAGGGCTTCGATGCGCTCGTCAACGCGCTGCCTTACTACCTCGCGGTCAACGTGGCCGCCGCCGCGAAGGCCGCGGGCGTTCATTACTTCGACCTGACCGAAGACGTGCGCGCCACCCATGCGATCCGCGAACTGGCCGACGGCTCCGACCGCGCGTTCATGCCGCAGTGCGGCCTCGCGCCGGGCTTCATCGGCATCGCCGCGCACGAGCTCGTGAACGGCTTCAGCGAAGTGCGCGATGTGAAGATGCGCGTGGGCGCGCTGCCGGAATATCCGACCAACGCGCTGAAGTACAACCTGACGTGGAGCGTCGACGGCCTGATCAACGAATACTGCCAGCCGTGCGAGGCGATCCGCGACGGCCGCAAGCAGTGGGTGCAGCCGCTCGAAGGCCTCGAGCACTTCTCGCTCGACGGCACCGAATACGAAGCGTTCAACACGTCGGGCGGCCTCGGCACGCTGTGCGAGACGCTGTCGGGCAAGGTCGAGACGCTCGACTACAAGTCGGTGCGCTACCCGGGCCACCGCGAGCTCGTCCAGTTCCTGCTGGAAGACCTGCGCCTGTCGACCGATCGCGACACGCTGAAGTCGATCATGCGCCGCGCGGTGCCGTCGACGAAGCAGGACGTCGTGCTCGTATTCGTCACGGTGACGGGCGTGAAGGACGGCCAACTGGTGCAGGACGTGTTTACGCGCAAGATCTTCGCGAAGGACGTGTGCGGGATGCACATGAGCGCGATCCAGATCACGACGGCCGGCGCGATGTGCGCGGTGCTCGATCTGTTCCGCGAAAAGAAGCTGCCGCAGAGCGGTTTCATCCCGCAGGAAAAGGTGTCGCTGAAGGCGTTCCTGGCGAACCGTTTCGGCAAGCTGTACGAAGGCGGCACGATGGAGCGCATGCACGCGGTTGCCTGACTGTCGTCGTTACCAGACGATTCGCCAGCCAGTCTCCGGCACGAGGGCCGTACGACGCCGGGAGCGCAGCAGCGCTTCCGGCGTCGTTTTTTGCGGGAAGGGAAAGCGCGATCAGGCCGGCAGCGGCGGGACGATCGTCGCCGGTTGCGGCGGCGGCACGATGCGGTACAGCAGCGCGTCGATGTCCGCGTCGGACGGCGCGGTGTTGTCGAACATCACGATACCGTCGCATTCGCGGCCGGTCGGCACGAAGCGGCGCTGCCGGTATTCGTCCCAGTGCGCGAGCTTGTACGCATCGTTCGGATTGGCGCGCGCGACGATCCGCCGATGCGCGACGTCTTCCGACGTGTGGACCCAGACGACCGTCAGCGTGACGTCGGGCGCGATGCCGAGCCATGCGCGATCGAGGATGCGCCGGTCGCGCACTTCACGCGACAGCGGGCCGACGACGAGCGCGCCGATGCCGAGCGAAAGATTTTCACGGGCCGTGTCGAGCAGGCCCTGGTATTCGGGATCGCGAAGATGTTTCAGGTAGAGCGGGCTGTCGCGGTCGTTCGGATCGTCCGTGAGCGCGGCCATCGCGGCCGCGCTGTAGCGGCCGTACAGCGTGTCCTTGTCGAGCAGGCAGAACGCCTCGCCGGTCGCGCGCATCAGCGGCCCGATGAGCCGCTTCGCGAGTGTGGTCTTGCCGGTGCCGGCGTGACCGCAGAAGAACACGAGATGCGTCACGAATACCGGCTCCCCGCGTCCCGGCGCGACGTGTCGCCGCGCTTGTCGTCGCGCGAGAACACTTCCGCTTCCAGCCACATCGCGTTGATGATGCCGAAGCCGAGCGCCACGCCGATGCCGAGTATCCACGAGAAATACCACATAGGTCTGTCTCCTTGACGGTGGGGCCGCACGGCCGTTGTGCATTGCGCAACGCAGGCCCGGCGGGCCTGTCGGCGTGCCCCGACGCGCGTGCCGCGGCGCACGCAGCACGATCATGACCAATATCGGCGGGCCGCGCAAGCCGGGCCGTTCGTGCGGCAACCCGGTAAACTGATGCGCAAACCGCAACATCGTGGACAACATGCTGATCAACTGCGCTGCTTACCAGGATGGCCGCAAGCTGGCCGATATCGACATCGACGCCATCAGCGATTACGTGTCGAAGCCCGAATGCTTCGTATGGGTCGCGCTGAAGGATCCGACGCCCGAGGAAATCGACCTGATGGGCGAGGAGTTCGGGTTGCACGAGCTTGCGCTCGAGGATGCCCGCAAGGGCCATCAGCGGCCGAAGATCGAGGAATACGGCGATTCGCTGTTCGCGGTGCTGCATACCGTCGAACTCGACGACGACGGGGAATTCAAGGTCGGCGAACTGAACGTGTTCGTCGGCCCGAATTACGTGCTGTCGATTCGCAACCATACGGAGCACGATTTCCGCGACGTGCGCAAGCGCTGCGAGCGGGAGCCGCATCTGCTGCGGGAGGGCTCGGCGTTCGTGTTCTACGCATTGATGGACCAGGTCGTCGACCGGTATTTCCCGATCCTCGAAACGCTTGGGGCCGAACTCGAGGAACTCGAGGATCGCATCTTCGCGAAGGCGACACCCGCGTCGTCGCGCGCGATCATCGAGGATCTCTATTCGCTGAAGCGCCGGCTCGTGCTGCTGTACCAGCACACGGCGCCGCTGATGGAGCCGCTCGCGAAGCTCACCGGCGGGCGCGTGCCGCAGGTCTGCAGCGGGATGGCGGCTTACTTCCGCGATGTGTACGACCATCTGCAGCGGATCGTGAAGACGATCGAAGGGCGCCGCGAGATGGTCGTCACCGCGATCCAGGTCAACCTCGGGATGATTTCGCTCGCGGAGAACGAGGTGACCAAGCGGCTCGGCTCGTTCGCCGCGCTGTTCGCGATACCGACGATGATCGCCGGCATCTACGGAATGAACTTCGCGAACATGCCCGAGCTGCACCTGAAATACGGGTTCTACGGCTGCATCGCGGTGATGGCCATCGCCGACCTCGCGCTGTGGTGGCGCTTCAAGCGGGCAGGGTGGCTGTAGGGCCTGTTTACGCCGGCCGCGGCGCGTGCTTGCCGACCACGACGCGCCACGGCCGCACGCGCCACGATTTCACGAGGCCGTTCTGCACGTACGGATCGGCGCGCGCGAACGATTCGGCCGCTGCCGGCGAATCGCCTTCGAACACGAGCACGGCCTGATCGGCCGGCTCCGCCAGCGCGCCGGCGAGCACGAGTTCGCCGCGCTCGGTCGCGGCCTGCGCGAGCGCAAGATGCTCCGCACGGAATGCGTCGCGCCGCGACAGGTAATCGTCGACGAGTTCGTAGATCAACTGGTAATGCATGATCGCTCCGGGAGTCGGTTTCCGCCGCGGGACAGTGGGCGGCCGGCTCAGTATAGGGCACCGGGAAAGCCGTGGGCCACGGCGTTTGCCGGCGCGCCGGCGGGCATTCGCGGGCGCGCTTTTGAATGTCGCATCCGGGCGGTATCTTCTTGTTTCCCTAGATAAATGCAACTAACGGTCGAACTTCTCGTCATCGGCCAATTGTCGAGCTCATCCGCCTTTACACAGGCACCGCCTAAATTCGTCTACAAAAATGAGGGGCTGCCCAAGCCTGTTCCGAGGCGGAATTTCGCCTGCCGGCGAGGGCGGCGAGCGATGAAAAGGGGCCGGTGGCCGGCTGTGGGCCATCTGCACGGGGCGCCGCGCAAGGGCGTTTCCATTGGGCCGAAATGCGACCTATGCTGAACGAATCCGGAGCGAACGCCGTTCGCCCGATTGGCCCGATTTGCCCAGACGAGGTGCGCCATGCCGGTCTCAGCCACCCTGCAGGATTGCCTGCGCCAGAAGTCATCGCGGTACGAAGTCGTGTACCACCCCTATAGCCATACGAGCATGGAGACGGCTGCCGCCGCGCACATTCCCGGCGATCGCCTCGCGAAAACCGTGCTCCTCGAGGACGCCGAGGGTTACGTCGCCGCCGTACTGCCGACGACGCACGCCGTGCGCCTGTCGGACCTCTGGGTGAAGACGGGACGCCATCTCGTGCTCGCCCGGGAGGTCGAATTACGCGAGCTGTTCAAGGATTGCGACATGGGCGCGCTGCCGCCGGTCTGCATGGCGTACGGGATGAAGACGTTCCTCGAGGAACGCCTCGCGCAGCAGCCGGAAGTCTATTTCGAGGCCGGCGATCATGAGGCGCTGATTCACATGACGCAGGACGAATTCCTGATGCTGATGGAGACGGCCGAGCGCGCGCATTTCTCGCACAGGATGCAGGGGATGATGCTGTCCTGAGCGATGTCGGTGGGGCGTCGAGAAAGCCCGCGCGCAGGCATTTTCGGCCGCGTTCGGTGAGGGCAATGCAGTCGTGCCGGTGCAGCGAGATCCTGCTTCGGATAATAGATTGGTTATCGGCCGCAGCCGGCGACAGCGGCACGACATGTCTGGGCGTACGACTTCGTATTCGACGAGTGCGCCGACGGCCAACAGTTGAAGTGTCTGACGGTGATCGACGAGTACACGCGGGAATGCCTGGCAATCGACGTGGCCGGATCGATTCGTTCCGGACGTGTCATCGAAGTCCTGTCCCAATTGGTCAGCCTTCATGGTGCGCTTCGTTACTTGCGTTCGGACAACGACTCAGAGTTCGTATCGAGCGCCATCCTGAGGTGGCCTGCACAGAATGGCATGGACATGGCACTCAGCGACCCCGGCAAGCCTTGGCAGAACGGCGCGGACGAGAGCTTCAACGGCAAGTTCCGAGATGAATGCCTGAGCCTGGAATGGTTTCGAACCCGCATGGAAGCGAAAGTTGTGATCGAGCAGTGGCGGCGTCACTACAATGCCATCCGACCACATTCGAGTCTGGCCTATCCGCCGCCCCACGAGTTCAAGCAGCGGTATTGTTCAGCTGAAGCAGCCGAGGCCCTTCTCCAAGATTGAAATGGCACGAAGAAATCAGGCAGGTCAAGACCCGCCGGCAGCTCGATGAATAATATGCGTGACGACTTAGTGGAAGACGAAAAATATATTGGACGTCACGAAATGGATGTTGCATTGTTCACGCATTCGATGTGATCGCAGAAAGTGTGCTGAGCGGTGCAGCAACGCGAACGCAGAGAGCGCCATACATGATTGCGGTCATGGCTCCTGTTCCCGGAGCCGGGGCCTGGACGATCCGCGGCGTGCGCGACGCATGTGCGCGTGCGTGTAGCAGGATCAGCGCAACAGGCAAAGAAAAGCGGCAAAAAGGACCTGAGAAGATGAAGGAGACGCGACGGACGCGGGCGGCATTCCGGATCGGGCGCAAACCCGACCCGGCTTCGCCGCTACGCCCAGATCGAGATCTGTTCGACCGACAACGCGGTCGCGACGGCAGGGCGGCGGAGCATGCGCTCCGTATGCGCGGCCCAATGTTCGAACCCGCGCATGTCGAGCTTCAGCATGTTCCCCCATTTGAAAAATATCAGCAGCATCGGATCGACGATCGAGTAGTGCTCGCCGAGCGCCCAGTCGCGCGCCGCGAGCCGTTCGTCAATCTGCGCATACGCAGCAAGGATGCCCGCGCGGCCTTTCGCGCGAATGCCGTCGTGCGCAGCCGGGTCTTCGCTGAAACGCGACGGATGGAAGTTGAGCGCGACCGTTCCGGGCAACACTGACGCCAGCCAGTTCATCCACTCGATGGCACGTGCGAGGCCCATCGCGGTATCGGGCACGAGCCGCGCCTGCGGAAAGCGCAACGCGAGATAGAGCAGGATCGCCGACGACTCTGTCAGCACTTCGTCGCCGGTATGCAGTACGGGCACCTTGCCTTTCGGGTTGAGCTGCCGGAATTCGGCGCTCTGCGTCGCACCGTCCTTGATCGAGACGAGTGCGAGTTCGAATGGTTCGCCCAGCTCGCGCAAGATGACGTGCGGTGCAAACGAAAGATGGCCGGGGCAGTAGAACAGCGTATGAGTTGTCATATTGATTAAGTCTCCTATTTATCTCTGGTGGAGATGCTGACCGGGTTTGTCGTGTCGACGCGTCGCATGGTGCATGACGCCCGGTCGAAAGTCAAAAGCGAAGGACGATGTGAAGGATCTTGCGGTTCGGTGAAGGCGAAGCCGGCCGGTGCGATGCGCGCGGGCCGGGATGAACGTGCGTTTCTGGAGCGTGATCGTGATGCGGATGATGAGCCTCGACGAATTGATCGACAGCGTGAAGACGTTTCTGGCCGGGATCGACCCGGGCGCGCCGGCGCGCGTGACCGCGCAGACGAACCTGCTCGACGCCAACCTGCTCGATTCGCTGTCGCTTGTGCACTTCGTGCTGTTCATCGAGCAGACGCTCGGCATCGACATCCCGATCGGCGACTTCGTGCTCGACTCGATCGCGTCGGTCGCGGCGATCTACGACCACTACGTGCTCGGCACGCCGCATGCCGCGAGCGCGTCGTGATGACGCCGGACGACCTGCTTCGTGACGAGCCGTTCGCGTATTTCGCATACGGCTCGTGCATGAACCTTGCGAGCCTGTCGGCGTCGCTCGGCTGCGACGCGGCGACGTACTTCGCGGGCGCGGCGCGGCTCGACGGCCATCGCCTCGCGTTCAATTACGCGTCGCTCAACGAGCCGGTCTGCTGCGCGAACATCGAGCCGGCTGCCGGTGCGATCGTCGAGGGCGCGCTGTACCGGTTGCCGATGCGCATGCTCGACGCGCTCGAGCGTCGCGAAGGCGTGCATCTCGGCCGCTACGTCCGCTACGCGGTCGAGGTGCTGGAGCCCGGCGGGCGGCGCGTACATGCGCTGACGTATCGCGGTGCGGTCACGCTCGATTGCGACGCCGCGCCGAGCGCGCGCTACCGCGACCTGCTGATTCGTGGGCTGGCCGACGCGGGCGTGTCGGCGGCCTATCACGACCGCACGGTCGCCTACATGGCGGGGCTGCGCGATCGGCCGCCGCGTGCGGCATGACGGAATCAAGGCATCGAGCGCTCCACAAGAGCGCCCGATCCAGCGGTGCGTTCGCGACTTCGAACGTCGACGAGCGTTTTAAAGGCGCCCTAAGCGGGCATGTGAGCAAAAGGTTGAACATGAACAAGGCTTTCGACCATCCGCGCGTCATGCGCATCTTGCGCGTTGCCTGCGACGCTGCGCCCGGGCACAACGACGTACAACGAGCCCCCCGGATCTGCGGCAACACCACGAACGGACCTCGCGAGGCCGACGCGCACCTGATCCGCGCCCGCGAGCCGGATCGACACCCGCCCGGCGTGCCGCACACATGCGTGCGGCACGCGGCACCCCGCATGCGAGAACGAGCCGACCGGAGGAGGACGGCTCGCCGCCTCGTGCGCCGGATCGCGGGTGCCGCCGTCGGGCGACGCGTGCAAGACGCCGTGCGCAACGAATGACAATCGATCGCAAACAAGGAAAAAAATCATGGAGACGCTCGTATCGACCCTATTGCCCGCAGAGCGGGCGTCGGAAGACGCCGCCTATCGCAAGGTCGCGTGGCGGCTGATGCCGTTACTGCTGTTCTGTTACCTGGTGTCGTATCTCGACCGCGTGAACGTGGGCTTCGCGAAGCTGCAGATGGCAGGCGATCTCGGGCTGTCCGACGCGGCCTACGGGCTCGGCGCCGGCATCTTCTTCTTCGGTTATTTCATCTTCGAGGTGCCGAGCAACCTGATCCTCCACCGCATCGGCGCACGCGTCTGGATCGCGCGAATCATGGTGACGTGGGGCGCGGTGTCCGCGCTGACGATGTTCGTCACGACGCCGACGGCGTTCTACGCGATGCGATTCCTGCTCGGCACCGCCGAGGCCGGCTTCTTCCCGGGCGTGATCCTGTACCTGACCTACTGGTATCCGGCCCATCGGCGGGGGCGGATCACGACGATGTTCATGACGGCCGTCGCGCTGTCGGGCGTCGTCGGCGGCCCGATTTCCGGCTACATCCTGAAGGCGTTCAACGGCATCAACGGGTGGCACGGCTGGCAGTGGCTGTATCTGCTCGAAGGGCTGCCGTCGATCGTCGCGGGTTTGCTCGTCTACGCGCTGCTCGACGACCGGATCGCGCAGGCGAAGTGGCTGAACGACGAAGAGCGCGCGCTGCTCGAACGCAACGTGAATGCCGAGGATGCGGTCAAGTCTCACCTGTCGCTCGGTGCGGTGCTCGCGAATCCGCGTGTGTGGCTGATGTGCGCAATCTACTTCTCGTTCGTGATCGGCCTGTACGGCGTCGGCTTCTGGCTGCCGACGCTCATCCATGCGACGGGCGTGGCCGATCCGCTGACGATCGGGCTGCTGTCGACGGTGCCGTATGCGCTTGCGGTGGTCGCGATGATCGCGATCGCACACAGTTCGGATCGCCTTCGCGAGCGCCGCTGGCATCTCGCGGTGCCCGGTGCGATGGGCACGGTGGGGCTCGTGCTCGCGGTCGGCTGGGCGCATCAGACGGGGCTTGCGATCGCGGCGCTGACGCTCGCGACGATGGGCATCCTCACCGCGATTCCGCTGTTCTGGAGCCTGCCGACCGCGTTCCTCGGCGGCACAGCGGCCGCCGCCGGGATCGCGATGATCAATTCCGTCGGCAATCTCGCAGGCTTCCTCGGCCCTTATCTGATGGGGCTGCTCAAGCAATTGACCGCATCAAACGACGCGGGCCTCTACATGATGGCCGGCTGCATGGCGCTGGGCGGACTGCTCGCGCTGTCGCTGCCGAAAGCGCTGGTGAACCGGTAGCGATGCGCGGCTTTTCCCCCATGCACGGAGAAAGGACATGATCCACAACGAACCCGCACTGTTCCCCGACCAGTCGATGGGCGCCTCGCCGCAGCGCTTTCGCGACGCGATGTGCCGCGTGGCGTCGGCCGTTCACGTACTCACGAGCGACGGGCCTGCCGGGCGCTGCGGCATGACGGCGACCGCCGTGCTGTCGGTGTCCGATGCGCCGCCGACGGTGCTCGTGTCGGTCAATCGCGGCAGCGTATCGGCGCAGCGGCTGATCGCGAACGAGGTGTTCTGCGTGAACACGCTCGGCGCCGCCGACCGGTTTCTCGCCGACGTGTTCGCGGGCAGGACCGCGCACGAGCGCGACGCGCGCTTCACGGTGGGCGAGTGGGGCGAGCTTGCGACGCGCGCGCCGGTGCTGGCGAGCGCGCGCATCGCGCTCGACTGCCGGCTCGTCGCGTCGATGAGCGCGGCGACGCATGAGCTGCTGGTCGGCGAAGTGGTGGCGCTGCACTGTGCGGTGCCCGACGACGACACGCTCGTCTATCTGCAGCGGGAGTTCCGCGTCGTGTGACGACGCGTGCCGACAGGATGACCGACATGAAACGCGAAATCGTACTAGCCACCAACCGCTGCCGCGGCGAGATCCTCGCCGGCGGTTTTCGCACCGACGTCGCGCGCATCGCGCAGTGCGCACGCACGCATCTCGGCGACTACGCCGACAACCCGCATGTGCGTGCGCTGCTCGTGGCGCTGGAGAACCGCTGCCTCGCATCGGGACGCCTGCTCGATCTCACGTACTCGGTGGACCCGAGTTTCATCCTCGGGTTCTTCGACGTGCCCTACAACGCCGACGCGTTCCTCGAGGCGGCCGCGATCGCGCCCGTGCCGATTCCGCCGAGCGTACTCGCGATCGCGCCGGACGGCAACGCGCTGCCGGTGCAGATCCGCATGTGCACGGACGGCTTTCTCAATCCGCTCGCGGTCGCGGTATTCGGCGAGAACTTCATCGACGCCGACCTGCGCGCGTATCACAAGGCGTACTACTTCATCGACAAGTTCGTCGAGCGCTTCAAGCGCCATACGCGCCCGGCAATCGAAGCGAACTGGTCGCCCACCGCGTTCCCGGATCTGCTCGCGGCGGACGACG
The DNA here is from genome assembly GCF_002223345.1 of Burkholderia sp. AU16741. Classification (NCBI taxonomy): domain Bacteria; kingdom Pseudomonadati; phylum Pseudomonadota; class Betaproteobacteria; order Burkholderiales; family Burkholderiaceae; genus Burkholderia; species Burkholderia sp. AU16741. The sequence goes on along the minus strand of NZ_NKEZ01000003.1, from coordinate 1,337,259 downwards.
AGCTGCTGACGCAGGCGAGCGCGATCTGGGTCCATCTGCACGAGTACCACCATCGCACGGGCTTCCTGCCGATCCCGGAGTACCTCGATGCGAAGAGCACGCGCAACGGTGCGGGCGCGGAGGAGTTGCGGGTCGACATCCTGTCGATCCTCGCGCTGTTCCGGCTGCGCTCGGACGACCGCGTGCTGCGCGCTTCGATCCAGTACATCCTGGCCGAGCGCCTGATCCGCTACCCGCTGCAGGCGCCGCCGCTCGACAACTACGACGCGCGCTCGTCGGTCGCGCTGTTTCATTACCTGTCCCGTCACGGCGTGATCGCGCAGCGTGGCGGCTCACTCTATTTCGAAGGGGGCTACGAACGCCTGACCCAGGCGCTTAGGTCCATCGTGATCAAGCTGACGGCGCTCGAATACAAGCTCAGCGTGTCGTCCGATCTCGACCGGAGAAAGATCCTGTCGTTCGTGCTGCCGACGCTCGCGAAGAACGACAACAACTGGGGCGCGGCCGGCAGGCCGCATTGACGGCAGCCCGCCACCCGCCCCCATTTCGCAACGAATCAACCGAGGATCACGATGCCCACCTATCGTTCACGCACTTCCACGCACGGCCGCAACATGGCAGGCGCGCGCAGCCTGTGGCGCGCCACCGGGATGACCGACGCCGATTTCGACAAACCGATCATCGCGGTCGTCAATTCGTTCACGCAGTTCGTGCCCGGTCACGTGCACCTGAAGGATCTCGGCCAGCTGGTCGCGCGCGAGATCGAAGCCGCCGGCGCGGTCGCGAAGGAGTTCAACACGATCGCGATCGACGACGGCATCGCGATGGGCCACGACGGCATGCTGTACAGCCTGCCGTCGCGCGAGCTGATCGCCGACAGCGTCGAGTACATGGTGAACGCGCACTGCGCGGATGCGATGGTCTGCATCTCGAACTGCGACAAGATCACGCCGGGGATGCTGATGGCCGCGATGCGCCTGAACATCCCGGTGATCTTCGTGTCGGGCGGCCCGATGGAATCCGGCAAGCTGACGTTCCGCGGCAAGCGCCGCGCGTTCGACCTGATCGACGCAATGGTGGTGGCGGCCGACTCCCAGGTGACGGACGACGAGGTGCGTGCGGTCGAGAACGTCGCGTGCCCGACCTGCGGCTCGTGTTCCGGGATGTTTACCGCGAACTCGATGAACTGTCTCGCCGAGGCGCTCGGGCTCGCGTTGCCCGGCAACGGCTCGGTGCTTGCGACGCATGCCGAGCGCAAGCGCCTGTTCATCGAGGCCGGGCGCACGATAGTCGATCTCGCGCGCCGCTACTACGAGCAGGACGACGCGAGCGTGCTGCCGCGCTCGATCGCGACGCGCGATGCGTTCGAGAATGCGATGACGCTCGACATCGCGATGGGCGGCTCGACCAATACGGTATTGCACCTGCTCGCCGCCGCGCACGAAGGCGAGGTGCATTTCACGATGGCCGACATCGACCGGCTGTCGCGCCGCGTGCCGGTGCTGTGCAAGGTCGCGCCGTCGGTGCAGGACGTCCACATGGAGGACGTGCACCGGGCCGGCGGCGTGATCGGAATCATGGGTGAACTCGATCGCGCGGGGCTGCTGAACACGACGCTGCCGACCGTCCATGCGCCGAGCGTCGCGCACGTGCTCGCGCGCTGGGACGTGATGCGCAACCGCGTCGATTCGGTGTCGCGCTTCTATCGCGCGGCGCCCGGCGGCGTGCGCACGCATGTCGCGTTCAGCCAGGACAACCGCTACGACGAACTCGATCTCGACCGCGCGAACGGCTGCATCCGCGATGCCGAGCACGCGTTCTCGCGCGACGGCGGGCTCGCGGTGCTGTTCGGCAACATCGCGCGCGACGGCTGCATCGTGAAGACCGCGGGCGTCGACGGCGGGATGCTGAAGTTCACCGGCACCGCGCGCGTGTTCGAAGGGCAGGAGGAGGCGGTCGAAGGCATCCTCGGCGGTGAGGTCGGTCCGGGCGACATCGTGATCGTCCGCTACGAGGGGCCGCGGGGCGGCCCGGGCATGCAGGAGATGCTCTATCCGACCAGCTACCTGAAATCGAAGGGGCTCGCGAAGCAGTGCGCGCTGATCACCGACGGTCGCTTCTCCGGCGGCTCCTCGGGGCTGTCGATCGGGCACGTATCGCCCGAGGCGGCGGAGGGCGGCGAGATCGGGCTGCTCGAGAACGGCGACGCGATCGAGATCGACATCCCGAACCGCTCGATCAACGTCCTCGTGTCCGACGACGAACTGCGGCGCCGCCGCGCGGCGATGGAGGAGCGCGGCGCGCGTGCGTGGCAGCCCGAGAAGCGGCAGCGCCGCGTGTCGGGCGCGCTGCGCGCATACGCAGCGATGACGACGAGCGCGGCGCGCGGCGCCGTGCGGATCGTGAAGGGCTGACCGTGCGGCCCGCCCCGAACCATCCGGCGGCCGATGCGCAGGTCGACACCGTGCTCGTCACGGGCGGCCGCGCGCCGGCCGCGCATCACGGCTTCGTCAACCCGCCGGTGTATCGCGGCTCGACGGTGCTCGCGCCGAGCGTGGCCGACCTGCTCGGCTACACGCAGCCATACGTGTACGGCCGGCGCGGCACGCCGACCACGGCCGCGCTGCAGGAAGCGGTGCGCGCGCTCGATCACGGCGCGGGTGTCGTGCTGTGCCCGTCGGGGCTTGCCGCAATCACGACCGCGCTGTCGTCGTGCCTGTCGGCCGGCGACCATCTGCTGATGACGGATGCGGTGTACAAGCCCGCGCGCCAGCTGTGCGACGGCGTGCTGCGGCGCGCGGGCATCGAGACGACCTACTTCGATCCGTTCGCGTCAGTTGACGCGCTCGCCGCGCTGATCCGGCCGAACACACGTGCGCTGTATCTCGAAGCGCCCGCGTCGCAGAGCATGGAGCTGTGCGACGTGCCGGCGTTCGCCGCGCTCGCGCGCGACCGCGGGCTCGCGGTGCTGTTCGACAACACGTGGGCGACGCCGCTGTTCTTCGACGCGTTCGCGCACGGCGCCGATCTCGTGATCCAGGCCGGCACCAAGTACCTCGCCGGTCATGCGGACGTGATGATCGGCATGGTGTCGGCGTCCGCGCGCGCGCTGCCGGCGCTCGAACAGTATCAGCGCGACACGGGGCAGTGCGTCGGCTCGGACGACGCGTTTCTCACGCTGCGCGGCATCCGGACACTCGGCGTGCGGCTTCGCCAGCACCAGGCGAACGCGCTGCGCGTCGCGCGCTGGCTCGCCGCGCGTCCGGAAGTGCGGCGCGTGTGCTATCCGGCGCTCGAGGACGATCCCGGTCATGCGCTGTGGGTGCGCGACTTCGGCGGCGCGACGGGGCTGTTCTCCGTCGTGCTGCGCCCGGCGCCCGCGCAGGCCGTCGCCGCGCTGCTCGAGGGGCTCGCGTATTTCGGGCTCGGCTATTCATGGGGCGGCTATGAAAGCCTCGCGATGCCGTTCGACTGCAGTGCGTACCGCACCGCGTCGCACTGGGACCCGGGCGGCCCGTGCGTGCGCTTTCACATCGGGCTCGAAAACGCCGACGACCTGATCGGCGACCTCGAGGCCGGCTTTGCCCGCTTCAACGCCGCGCGCTGACGCCGACACGAGCAGCACGCGCGCGGCCCGCACGTTTCGCACCGCATTCCAATGACGAGGAGCCCCGTATGACGAAGCAACTCTGCCTGGGTGGATTCATGCGCCCCATCTGCCTGCACACAGCGTGGTGGCGGCACCCGAGCGCGCCGACGCTCGCGAACTTCAACTGGCCGGTGATCCGGTCGCTCGCGCAGAAGCTCGAGCACGCGTGCTTCGACGCGGTCTTCACGGCCGACCACCTCGCGGTGATGCCGATGCCGCCGAATGCGCTCAAGCGCAGCGGCACGATCACGTCGTACGACCCGCTCGTGATGCTGTCGGCGATCGCCGCATGCACCGACCGCATCGGCCTGATCGCGACCGGCACGACGAGCTACGAGGATCCGTACCTGCTTGCGCGCCGCTTCGCGTCGCTCGACCACCTGAGCGGCGGCCGCGCGGGCTGGAATATCGTCACGACGGTGAACCCGGAGGCTGCGCTCAACTTCGGTCTCGAGACCGCGCTGCGCCATGCCGAACGCTACGAGCGCGCCGAGGAATTCTTCGACGTCGTGACGGGGCTGTGGGACGGCTGGTCCGATCACGCGCTCGTGATGGACAAGGAGGCGGGGGTGTTCTCCGATCTCGACAAGATCCGGCCGCTCAACCACAAGGGCAAGTTCTTCTCGGTCAAGGGGCCGCTGAACATCGCGCGGCCCGTGCAGGGCTGGCCGGTGATCGCGCTTGCCGGTGCGTCGGAGGAAGCGCGCGACATGGCCGCGCGTTCGGCCGATCTGGTGTTCGGCAACGCGCGCAGCATCGAGACGGGCCGGGCGTTCTACCGCGACGTGAAGTCGCGCGCGGTCGCGGCCGGGCGCAACCCCGATCACGTGAAGATCCTGCCCGCCAACCAGGTGTATGTCGGCCGCACGCGCGCGGAGGCGCTGGCGAAGAAGCGCTACATGGACGATCTCGTCCACGTGGACAGCAACATCCCGAACCTGTCGATCCGGCTCGGCGTCGACTGCTCGAAGTTCGATCCCGACAAGCCGTTGCCCGAGCTGCCGCACACGGAACAGGGGCAGGGCAACCAGCGCGAATGGGCGGCGCTCGCGCGCCGCGAGGGATTGACGGTGCGCGAGCTGGCGAAGCGGGCGGCCGAATCCGGCACCGGCGAGATGGTCGGCACCGCATCCGAGATCGCCGACCAAATGGAGGAGTGGCTGATGACGGAGGCGTGCGACGGCTTCATCGTCGTGTTCTATACGGTGCCCGACGGCTACGACGACTTCGTGACGATGGTGGTGCCGGAGCTGCAGCGGCGCGGGCTGTTTCGCACCCGCTACGAAGGCACGACGCTGCGCGAACACATCGGCCTGCCGCGGCCGAAGAGCCCGCTCGACTGAGCGGCGCGTCGCCAGATTTCGTTCCGGGAGACCGCAATGACCCACGATTCACCCCGATCCACATGGATGACGACGCCGTACCGCCGCCGGCTCGGCGTGCTGAGCGACGCCGCACACCTGCCGCTGCTGGGTGACGGGCTATGCGGCGTCGAGCGCGAGACGCTGCGCGTCGATGCCGCCGGCCGGCTCGCGCTGACGCAACACCCGCACGCGCTCGGCGCGGCGCTCACGCACCCGTCGATCACGACCGACTACGCGGAGCCGCTGCTCGAGTTCGTCACGCCGCCGCAGCACGATGCGGCCGACGTGATCGAGCGGCTCGACGAGCTGCACCGCTTCGCATGCGGCGCGATCGGCGACGAGCTGCTGTGGAGTCAGTCGATGCCGTGCCCGCTCGACGACGACCGCCGCATTCCGATCGCGTGGTACGGCACGTCGAACATCGGCATCCTGAAGCACGTGTACCGGCGCGGGCTGGCGTTCCGCTACGGCAAGGCGATGCAGTGCATCGCCGGGATCCACTACAACTATTCGCTCGCCGATGCCGTGTGGCCGCTGCTGCGCGACGTGCACGACGGATGCGAGCCTGCCGGCCGCGATGCGCGCGACATGCGCTCGGCAGGCTATCTCGCCCTGATCCGCAATTTCCATCGCTACGGCTGGCTGCTGCTGTATCTGTTCGGCGCGTCGCCGGCGCTGTGCGCGGGTTTCGTCGCCGGCGACCGGCACGGGCTCGACGCGTTCGATGCGCAGACGCTGTACCTGCCGTACGCAACGAGCTTGCGGATGAGCGACCTCGGCTACCAGAACCGGGTGCAGGGCGCGTTCGCGCCGTGCCTCGACAACCTGCCCGCGTACCTGGACGGCCTCGCGCGAGCCGTCGCGCAGCCGTGCCCCGAGTACCAGGCGATCGGCGCGAAGCGCGACGGAGAATGGCTGCAGCTCAGCACGCACTTGCTGCAGATGGAGAACGAGTTCTACTCGTCGATCCGCCCGAAGCGCACGGTGCGCAGCGGCGAGCGGCCGATCGATGCCCTGCGCAGCCGCGGCGTCGAATACGTCGAGGTGCGCTGTCTCGACATCGATCCGTTCGCGCCGCACGGCGTCGCCGAGACGACGCTGCGCGTTGTCGATGCGTTCCTGCTGTTCTGCGCGCTCGACGACAGCCCGTGCCTCGCGGGTGCCGAGCAGGACGCGTGCCGGCGCAACTTCGCGGCGGTCGCGCGGGAGGGGCGGCGCCCGGGGCTCGAGTTGCAGCGTGGCGGTGAGCGCGTCGCGCTGCGCATGTGGGCGCACGAATTGCTTGCGCGAATCAACGAGGCGGCCGGCGTGCTGGATCTGCAGCGCGGCGACACGCGCACGACCGCCGCGCTCGACGCGCAATACGCGAAGCTCGACGATCCGCAGGCGACGCCGTCGGCGCGCGTACTCGATGCACTGCACGCGCTGCGCGACGAGCCGGGCGGCGCGTGCTTCGCGTTCGGGATGCGGCAGACGCTCGCGCATACCGGGGCGTTCCGCGCGCGTCCGCTGCCGGCCGACGTCCAGGCGCGTTTCGACGCGACCGCGGCCGAATCGCTGAGCCGGCAGGCCGACCTGGAGCGCACGCAGATCGGCAACTTCGACGCGTTTCTCGCCGCGTATCACGCGGGCACGCTGAACCAGGAGTGCGGCGAGCCGACACATGGTGCGCACTGATACGGTCGCCACCGTATCGAATCCATCTCACGGAGGACAGATGAGCAGTATCGCGGAAATGAAGGCCGATCGCGGGTTCTCGGCGCGGGCGGCCGGCGCGGGCGCGTTGGCGTCGTTCGTCGGCTTTGCATCGACGTTCACGCTGATCGTGAATGCGCTGACGAACGTCGGTGCAACGCGCGCGCAGGCCGCGTCCGGCCTGATGGCCGTCTCGATCGTAATGGGGCTGGCCGGCATCGTGCTCAGCTACCGGACCCGGATGCCCGTCAGCGCTGCGTGGTCGACGCCCGGCGCGGCGCTGCTGCTCGGCCTGGGCGCCGTGAAGGGCGGCTATCCGGCCGCGGTCGGCGCGCTCGTGCTGACCGGCGTGCTGCTCACGCTGGCCGGGCTGTGGAAGCCGCTCGGCCGCGCGATCTCGAGGATTCCGCTGCCGATCGCCAACGCGATGCTCGCGGGGATCATCCTGAACCTCTGTGTCGCCCCGATACACGCACTCGAGCAGTATCCGCTGTACGTCGCGCCGATCCTGCTCGTCTGGGTCGTGATCATGCGGGTTCGCAAGATTCTCGCCGTGCCTTGCGCTGCGGTCGCGACGCTGATCGTGATCGCGTTCATCGCGAAGACGGGTGGCGTCGGCGCGACCGGGATGTTGCCGCACCTTGCGCTCGTCGGGCCCGCGTTCTCGGCATCGACGATGGTGAGCGTCGCGGTGCCGCTCTTCATCGTGACGATGGCGTCGCAGAACATCCCGGGCGTCGCGGTGCTCAACGTCAACGGCTACCGGCCCGAGGCGTCGCGGCTGTTCACGGCCACGGGGCTGTGCAGTCTGCTCGCCGCGCCTTTCGGCGGGCCGCCGATCGGGCTGGCCGCGGTCACCGCCGCACTGTGCGCCGGCGAGGAGGCCGGCCCCGACGAATCGCGGCGCTACTGGGCCGGAATCGTCTGCGGCGCCGCGTACATCGTGTACGGGTTCGCGGCGAGCGCCGCGACGCTGTTCATCGCGGTCGCGCCGCCGATCATCATCGAAGCGGTTGCCGGCCTCGCGCTGATGAACGCCCTCGGCGGCGCGCTGCTCAATGCATTCACCGAGAAGGACGCGCGCGAGGCCGCGATCCTGACCTTCCTCGTGACGATGGCGAGCCATGCGTTTCTCGGCATCGGCGGCGCGTTCTGGGGCCTGCTGACCGGCATCGGGCTGACGTGCGTGCTGCGTCGCGAGAAGGGCCGGTGATGCCGCGCGACGACGCGGCCCCCGCAGTTCTGCCATTCCCTTAAAAAAAACGGAGAAGACATGCAGCACAACATCGTGAAAGTGACCGCGACGCCGGTGTTCGCGCGTGGCGACGCGGAGATCGCCGGCGTGCGCTTGTCCGGCAAACTGTCGGGCGTCGTCGTCGAAATCGAGACGTCGCAGGGCGTGGTCGGCCACGGCTTCACGGCGATCACCGACGAAGCGGTCGTGGCCGCGGCGATCGATCACGTCGCCGCACCCAACCTGGTCGGGATGAACGTCGTCGAGCGCGAGCGGATTCTCGACAAGCTGTACTGGCTGCTATGCCCGCGCGGGCAGACCGGCTATGCGGGGCACGCGATTTCCGCGATCGACATCGCGGTCTGGGATGCGATCGGCAAGATCGCGGAGCTGCCGGTATGGAAAATGCTCGGCGGCGCGCGTCCGGTCGTGCCGCTGTATACGACGTTCGGCTTCGCGTCGCTCGAGCGCCCGGAGCTGATACATGCCGCGCGTGCGCTCATCGGCGGACATCACCGCATCAAGATGATCGTCGGCTATCACGCGCTTGCGCGCCGCGACGAAGGGCGGTCGCTCGACCAGGTCGTCGCGGACGACGTTGCGCGCGTGCGCGCGGTGCGCGATGCGGTGGGCGACGCCGCCGAGATTTACATCGACGCGAATTGCGGGCTCGACCACTATCACGCGCTGCGGCTTGCCGAGCGCGTGGCCGATTGCGACATCGGTTTCTTCGAGGAGCCGATCGCCGGGAACGACCCCGCGAAGCTCGCCGACCTGAGAAAGCGCGGCGGCATTCCGGTCGCCACCGGGCAAAGCGAGGGGCAGTTGTTCCGGTTCAGGGATTTCCTCGTGAATGACGCCGTCGACATTCTCCAGCCAAACGTGTGCGTGTGCGGCGGGTTCTCCGTCGCGGCGCGTGCGGCCGCGCTCGCACAGGCGTTCGGTGTGCCGATCGACAACGGCGGCACGTTCCCGTTCCACAACATGCATCTGCACGGCGGACTCGCGAACGGCGGCTCGGTCGAGTGGCACGTCGTCGCGGTCGATATCTGCCGAAACCTGTTTACCGGCCTGCCGACCGCGCAGAACGGGACGTTGGCACTGCCCGACACGCCGGGCCTCGGTTTCGGCATCAATCGCGATGGGGTCCGCGAATTCTCGTCGGGCCCGGGATCGCAGGGGCACGGTAAAGCCTGACCGGTGTCGCGCCCGTTCGCGTCGATCGGGCGTGCGATGAACTACTAGCGATCGACCGTTTCGTCCACGGCGCGGCGTGGCTGCGATCCGTGTGTTGATCGTCGTACGGTAGAAGGCAGGAGAATCCGTCCCGGCATGCCGGGATTTACGCGGTTCTCGTTTGAATCATGTGGGGGGCAGTGTCCGCACGATGTTGATGAAGCTTGCGAGCACACGGCTGATATCACCCGTCCGCCACGCGAGGCCGGTTTCAACGATGAACGGGTTGTGTGCGAGCGGCCGATAGATGACGCCTGTACGTCGCAGGTTACGCAATGATTGCGGCACCAGCGCAACGCCAATGCCTGCGGAAACGAGGCTGATGATCGTCTGCATCTGGATTGCTTCCTGGCCGATTCGCGGGACAACGCCTGCAGCGCTGTAGCACCCCATGATGCCATCGTAAAACTCCGGCGCGAGACGACGCGGAAAAATCACGAGTGGAAGCGTTGCGACTTCCTTCAGGTGGATGGGCACATCCTCCGGAGCGTTCGACACGGCAGTTGGCATCGCAAGCACGAGCGGCTCGCTCAGAAGCGGCAAGTACGATATCTCGGCCACGTAACGTGGTGGCACCGGGGCGATAATCAGGCCTGCGTCGATGTGGCCCGCGGCCAACTCGTCGATTTGCACGTCAGTCGTCGATTCGGTAAGTTGCAACCGCACCAGCGGATAGCGCGTTCCGAACTCGCGTAGCAATGAAGGGAGAAGCCCGTAATCGGCAATCGATACGAACGCGAGTGACAACCTCCCGGTCTCGCCGAGCGCGAGGCTTTGCGCCAGAGGGGGAAGCGCCTCTGCAGCCGCGAGGAGTTTGAGCACTTCCGGAAGCAGTGCTTCGCCGACCGCGGTTAGCGCAACACTGCGCTTCGTGCGCGCAAATAACTCTACGCCGAGTTCCCCCTCCAGGGCGCGAATAGCCTGTGACAGCGGAGGCTGGGTCATTGATAGTCGCGCGGCCGCGCGACCGAAATGCCGCTCTTCTGCAACGGCCACGAAGTAATACCATTGACGTAAATCGGGGGGGAAGTTTGGCATTTGTTCAATCTGAAGTGCGGCTGAACGGTGATGAATAATATATTGGACAAGCGGGTCGTGGTGTAACGAGGCAGCACTGGACATCGATGCTGTCGAGACGATTTCTACCTCTGAACCCGTGGAAAACGGGAGGATTACCGAGTCCGTTCCAGAGCGAAGTTCCTTCGTATAGACCACGCTTGGAATTCGATTCATCCATGCCTCCGTCTCTCGGTTTTACGAAACGTTGGCTTCCATTTTTCCGACCGCCCTCAGTTCGAGAGTGGCGCGTCTGGTGGAATTGGTCAGCTTCCGGTCGACAGGTATTGCTGGGGCGCCTGCCCGAACAGCCGCCGGAACATCACGATAAAGGCGCTCGGCGTGCTGTACCCGAGATCGAGCGCGACGGACGCGACGCTCGCGCCCTGCGCGAGCCGCGTCATCGCCTCGTTCGCGCGCATGTGCTGCCGCCAGTGGCCGAAGCTCATTCCCGTTTCGTCGCGGAAATGCCGCGCGAGCGTGCGGCTGCTCGTGCCGATCTCGTCGGCCCAGCGGTCGAGCGTGTAGTCGTTCGCCGGGTCCGTCATCATGTGCTCGCAGATCGCCAGCAGCCGCCGGTCGCGTGGCAGCGGCAAGCCGCCTTCGCCGAGCGGCGGCGCTTCCTCCAGCAGCTTCAGCAGCAGCGGTACCGACAGCGCGGTGCGGCCGTCGGGCGGGTAGTCGTAGCCGTCGGGCAGCATGTTCGCGACAAGTTCGCGAATCAGCGAGTCGATCGCGATCACCCGGGCGGTCGACCAGCGCCACGGCGTGGCGTCCGACTCGACGCTGATCGTGCACAGAGTCAGGCTCCCGACCGCGTGCAGTTCGTGGTCGATGTTCGGCGGTAACCATACGCCGCGCGACGGCGGCAGCGTCCAGGTGCGGTTCGGCGTCAGCACGCGCACGACACCCTTCAGCGCGACGATCACGTGACCGAATTCGTGCTGGTGCCATGGCTCGTGCTGGCCGTTCTGGTACGCGATCGCCCGCACGATGACCGGGCGCGGCAGGCGCCGCCGTTCGTGCGGATAGCGATTGAGCAGGAATTCCTTCATCCAGGGTCCGGGTCGAGTGATTCGAGATGTTCAGCGTCGGACAGAATTTGGCTGAAATTGAATATTTTTTGTCTACCTGCGAAATAAGGTAGTCGTTATTCTTGCTGGGTGTCAAATAAACGAAAACGATAGTGCGACTAAAAATGGTAATGAGTCGCATTAGCAATGTCGAGAATCGGCGAAAGCCATACGCAGGGGCGACTGGAATGAGGTTCGGGGAAATGGGAAGGCCATTGAAGCTGGGCATCGCGGCGACGCTGCTGGGCGGCACGGTGCTGCGGGCGAACGCCGCGGACGACGCAACCGCGCCCGCGCCCGCATCGGGCGGCACGCTGCCGGCGCTGGAAGTGCGGGCGCGGTCGATGCAAGACCCGACGGGGCCGGGCGTGGGCTATGTCGCGACGCGTTCGACGACTGCCACGAAGACGGATTCGGACCGACTCACGCAGCCGCAGAGCGTGTCGATCGTCACGCGCGGCCAGATGGACGATCTCGGCGTGCAGACGGTCGACCAGGCGCTGCGTTATACGCCGGGCGTCTATTCGCAGGACGGCACCGATATCCGCTTCGACCAGTTGGCGGGGCGCGGCTTCCCGCTCGATTCCTATTTCGACGGCCTGCATCTGTACCAGTCGCCGCGTTTCGCGACGCCGCGCATCGATCCGTACTTCGTCGAACGGATGGAAGTCCTGCACGGACCGGCGTCGGTCCTGTACGGTCAGGGCAGCCCGGGCGGCCTCGTCAATTACGTGAGCAAGCTGCCGACGGCGGAGCCGTATCACGAAGTCATGCTGCAGGTCGGCAACCACGACAACTACCAGCTCGGCTTCGACTTCAGCGGCCCGGTGGACAAGGCGGGCACGGTGTCGTACCGCGTGGTGGGCCTCGGCCGGACGGCCGACACGCAGGTCAGCCAGATCAAGGACCAGCGGATCGCGATCGCGCCGTCGGTCACGCTGCGCCCGGATCGCGACACGACTTTCACGCTGCAGGGCGGTTTCCAGCGCGATCCGAACGGCGGCCTGTTCAATCCGGTGCCCGCGAGCGGCACGCTGTTCGCGAACCCGAACGGCCGGCTCGGCCCGGACCGCTATTTCGGCGATCCCGACCGGGACGGCATGCAGCGCACGCAGTACTGGTTCGGTTATCAGTTCGAGCATGCGTTCGACGACCGCATCAGCGTGTCGCAGACGCTGCGCTACCTGCACATCGACCAGCACTACTACCAGACGTCGGTCACGAGTCCATTCGCGGCCGATGGCAAGACGGTCTCGATGTGGGGCAACGTCGACAACGAGCACTACACGCAGTTCGAGGTCGACACGCATGCGCAGGCGCGCGTCTCGACCGGGCCGATCGAGCATACGGTGCTGTTCGGCATCGACTATCAGCGCTCGATGCTCGGTGACAACGAAGGCAACGCCGTGGTCGGCACGGTCAACCTGTTCCAGCCGAACTATGCGGCGCTGGCGACCCAGCCCGTCAACACGCGGCTCGACTATGCACTCAGCACGTTCGGAATCTACGCGCAGGACGAGGCGCGCTACCGGAACTGGGTGCTCACGCTCGGCGTGCGTCAGGACTGGACCGGCGGCAACCAGCAGACCACGTCGATCGCGACCGGCGCGGGCACGCTCTATCACTCGAACGATCACGCGTTCACGTGGCGCGCGGGCCTCGCATACCGCTTCGACAACGGGATCGCACCTTACGTCAGTTTCGCCCGTTCGTTCCAGCCGCTGCTCGGCGCGGCATTTGGCGGCCAGCCGTACTCGCCGACCAAGGGCAAGCAGCTCGAGGCCGGCATGCGTTACCAGCCGAAGGGTTTCGACGGGTTCTTCTCGGTCGCGGCGTTTACGCTCACGCAGGACAACGTGCAAGTGACCGATCCGGCCCATCCGCAGTTCGCGATCCAGACCGGGCAGGTGCGCTCGCGCGGCATCGAGGCGGAGGCGCATGCGAACGTCACGCCGAACCTGAAGCTGATCGCGTCGTATTCGTACCTGAACCAGTCGGTGACCGAGAGCACGACGGCGAACCTCGGCAAGCGGCCGACGGTCGCGCCGCGCCACACGGCGGCCGCCTGGGCCGACTACACGTTCCTGTCGGGGCCGCTGCGTCACTTCGGGATCGGGTCGGGCGTGCGTTACACGAGCCGTTCGGCGGGCGACAGCACGAATACGTTCGACGTGCCGGCGCGTGTGCTGGTCGATCTGGGCGTGCACTACGACCTGAAGAACTGGCGACTCGCGCTGAACGTGAACAACCTGTTCGACCGCGAATACATCTCGTACTGCTCGTCGGCGTCGGTGTGCTATTGGGGCGCGACGCGGACGGTGCTCGGCACGGCGCGCTATCAATGGTGAGCCCGGTGCGGAAGAACATCGGCGGTTTCGATGCGCAACAGGTAGACGCGACACGCCGCCGCGCGCTTGCGTGGTGTGCGGCGGCGCTCGGCGGCATGAGCGCCGCGGCGCGTGCGGTCGTTGCGGCGCCGCCATCGTTGCCCATGAAGCCGGCTTTCGCACCGAACGCACCGAGAATCGTCGTGCTGGACTGGCCGCTGACCGAGATCGTGCTGTCGCTGGGCGTCGTGCCGGTGGGCGTGTCGCGTCCGCCGTGGTACATGCGTGTCGACGGCGTTCCGCCGTTACCGCGCGACGTGACCGATACGGGGCTGCTGTTCCAGCCGAACTTCGAGGTGCTCGATGCGCTGAAGCCGGATCTGATCGTGATCACGCCGTTCCACGCGCCGCTGCGCGCGATGCTCGAACGGATTGCGCCGACCTTGACCGTCGGTCTGTTCGGGCAAGGCCTCGATGTGTATGCGGCCGTTCGCGATGCGACTCGGCAGCTCGCGCAGGTCTTCGACCGCCCGGCGACAGCCGACGTGCTGCTGGCGCGGGCCGATGCGCAGCTTGGCAACGTCACGCGGCAGCTGGCTGGTTTTCGTGCGACGAAGCGGCCGGTGTACCTGCTGTATCCGATCGACGATCGGCACATGTCGGTGCTCGGTGAAAACAGTCTGTACGGCGGGGTGCTGTCGCGCGTCGGGATCGCGAATGCATGGCGTGGCGATGCCGATCCGCAAGGTGCGACGCAAACCGAACTCGCCGCGCTCGCGCGGCAGCCCGACGCGCAGGCGCTGGTGCTCGACATGCCGCCCGGTGTCGGTGCGCAGCTGGCGCGTGGCCCACTGTGGAATGCGCTCCCGTTCGTGAAGGCAGGCCGCGTGCGCACGCTCGGCGCGCTGCCATCGCTCGGGGGCGTCGTTGCGTCGATGCGCTTCGCGCATGGCCTGGCACTCGCATTGCAGGAGGGCGCGCGATGAGGGCGCGGACGATGACGGCCGATGCCGGCTCGCGCGCGTGGATGCTGCCGGCGCTGCTGGCGCTGGCAACGGTGTGGGCCGTCTTTCACACGCTGGCCGCGCAGCTTCCCGTCGCGCAATGGCCGGGCATGCTGACGGGCGGCGCGGACGTGTCGATGGCGCAACTCGTCGCGCGCTATGCGTGGCTGCCGCGCGTCGTCGTGTCGATGACGACGGGCGCCGCGCTCGCACTGGCCGGGGTCGTGTTTCAGCAGGTGCTGCGCAATCCGCTCGCGGAGCCGTTGACGCTTGGCGTATCGTCGGGCGCGTCGCTCGCGCTGTCGGCCACGTCGATCGTCGCACCGGCGCTGGTGGCGGGCGAGCGCTTCGCGGTTGCGCTCGGCGGTGCGGCGATCGCGATCGCGGCGACGCTCGCGCTGACCTGGCGCAAGGGTTTCGCGCCCGTGCCGGTGACGCTCGCCGGCATGGTCGTGAGCCTGTACGGCGGCGCGCTCGCCGTGCTGCTGGCGATCGTGAACGAGCGTTCGCTGGTTGCGGTGTTCATCTGGGGCGCGGGCTCGCTCGTGCAGAACGGCTGGGAGGTCGCGGCCTGGCTCGTGCCGCGCGTGGCCGGCTGCATGGTCGCGGCGTGGCTGCTCGCGCGGCCGCTGGCGCTGTTCGCGTTGGACGATCGCGGCGCGCGCCAGCTCGGGTTGTCGGTCACGGCGGTGCGGTTGGTCGCGCTCGCGATCGCCGTGTGCCTGAGCGCGCTCGCGACGAGCGCGGTTGGCGTGATCGGTTTCATCGGGCTTGGCGGCCCCGCGCTCGCGCGGCTCGCGGGGGCGCGCCGGCTGCGCGACCAGCTCGCGTGGGCGCCGTGCATCGGCGCGCTGCTGCTGACGCTCGCGGATCAGCTCGTGCAGTGCCTGCCCGGCGTACTGGGCGGCCGGTTGCCGACCGGCGCGGCGCTGGCGCTGCTCGCCGGTCCGCTGCTGCTGGCGATGCTGCGGGGCGTCCGTACCGGCGGCGTGCGGTCTGCGATCGATACGTACGACACGCGGCGCCGTTCCGTCGTCCGGTTCGTGTTGCCGGGCGGCGTTGCGCTCGTGCTGGCCGTATGGGTGTCGCTGCATTTCGCGGTGACGATCGACGGCTGGCAATGGACGCATGCCGCGCAATGGCCGGCTGTCGCGTTCTGGCGCGTGCCGCGCGTCGCTGCATCGCTCGGCGCGGGCGTGATGGTTGGGCTGGCCGGCACGGTGCTGCAGCGCCTGATCGGCAACCCGATGGCGAGCCCGGATCTGCTCGGCGTGAGCGGCGGCGCGATGCTCGGGCTGCTGGCGGTCGCGCTCGGCGTGGGCGTGCCGTCCGCGCCCGCGTTGCTCGGCGGTGCGTCGGCGGGCGCGCTCGCGTGCCTGGCGGCGATCATCGCGTTCGGGCGTCGCACCGGCTTCGCGCCGGACCGGATGCTGCTCGCCGGCATCGCGATCAGCGCGTTCTCTCAGGCCGCGATCGTGCTCGCGACCGCGCGCGGCGGCGTGCAGGCCGAACTGCTACGCGCGCTGCTGTTGGGCTCGACTTATGTGGTCCTGCCGCAGACTGCGGTTGCGGTGTGGATCTGCACGGTCGCGGGGGGCGCGCTCGCGTGGCTGGCGCTGCGCTGGCTCGACATCCTGCCGCTCGGTGCCGACGTCGCGACCGCGCTCGGCGTGCGTGCGAGCCACGCACGGGCGGCACTGTTCGTGGTGGCCGCGCTCCTGACGGCGGGCGCGACGATCGTGATCGGACCGATGTCGTTCGTCGGCCTGATGGCGCCTCACTTCGCGCGGCTGCTCGGCTTCGCGCGCGCGCGTTCGCAACTGCTCATCGCGGCGCTCATCGGCGGGCTGCTGATGGTGGCCGCCGACTGGCTCGGCCGCAACCTGCTGTTTCCGCAACAACTGCCGGCGGGCATTCTCGCGACGCTGATCGGCGGTCCGTATTTGTTCTGGCTGCTGCGACGATGATGCCGGCGGCACGTTCAATCCCCACTACAACCGATGGCGGCGCGCCGCCCGTCGCGCGAGCGGCGCGGCCGCGTCGCATGCGCAAGGACACTCCATGTCGCTGTTTCGTTTCCTGACCGGCAGTTTTCGCTGGACCCTGCCGTTCGCGTTGTTGACGAGCCTCGCGAGCGGGATCGGCAATGCGACGCTGATCGCGCTGATCAACCAGGCGCTCGGCGCACCGCCCGAACGCCTCACCGCGCTCGGCTGGCGTTTCGCGGCTGTCGTCGTCGCGGTGCTCGCCGCGCGCGCCGTGTCGCAGATGCTGTTCATGTCGCTCGGGCAGCGTGCGAAGGCGATGCTGCGCATGCGCACGATCCGCCGCATCGGCGACGCGTCGTACCCCGATCTCGAACGGCTCGGCAGCGCGAAATCGCTGTCGGTGCTCACGCAGGATCTCGACACGATCGTCGTGTTTTTCGTGAATTTGCCGACGATTGCGATGCAGGGCGCGGTCATTGCCGGCTGTCTCGCGTATCTCGGCTATCTGTCATGGCAGATCCTGCTGTTCGCCGCCGTCACGATCGGGATTGCGATGCTCGGCTTCCGCGCGGTCCAGGGGCGCGCGATGGCCGACCTGCGCGATTCGCGCAGGCGCGAGGACGATCTCGTGCGCCACTTCCGCGCGCTGTTCGATGGGGCGAAGGAACTGAAGCTTCATCGGGCGCGGCGTGACGCGTTCGTCGGTGAAATGCTGGAGCCGGGCGTCGAAGCCGTGCGCGTGCAGCGCACGCGCGGCTACATGCTGTACGCGGCCGCGGCGAGCTGGGGCAACCTGGTGTTGTTCGCGTTCATCGGCCTCACGCTGTTCGTGCTCGCGCGCTGGTTCGAGATCGATGCACGCGTCGCGTCGGGCTACGCGATGGTGTTCCTGTACATGATCATGCCGATCGAGGGGCTGCTCGCCGCGATTCCGTCGCTCAGCCTCGCGCGCGTCGCGTTCGAGCGTATCGAGCAGCTCGACGCGGAACTGCCGCGCGAGCCGGCCGACGGCGAACGGCCCGGGCACGCGTTCGCGCGGATCACGCTCGACGGCGTCACGCATCGCTACGTGCGCGACGGCGAAGCGTTCACGCTGGGGCCGATCGACCTGTCGTTCGTACCGGGCGAAACGGTGTTCCTGATCGGCGGCAACGGCAGCGGCAAGACGACGCTCGCGAAATTGATCACGGGCCTTTACGCACCGGAAGGAGGGCGGATCCTGCTCGACGGCGAACCGGTCGACGCGGCATCGCGCGAGCGCTACCGCCACCTGTTCTCGGCGGTGTTCAGCGATTTCTTCCTGTTCGAGCGGCTGTTCGGAATCGACGCGGCGTCGCGCCAGCGGGCGCACGCGTTGCTGGACGCGCTGCAGTTGTCGCACAAGGTCGCGGTCGACGGCGCCGCGTTCTCGACGCTCGACCTGTCGCAGGGGCAACGCAAGCGGCTCGCGCTGCTGGTCGCATACCTGGAGGACCGGCCGTTCTACGTGTTCGACGAATGGGCGGCCGACCAGGACCCGCTGTTCAGGGACGTGTTCTACCGGCAGCTGTTGCCGGAACTCAAGGCGCGCGGCAAGACGGTGCTGGTTATTTCGCACGACGACCGCTATTTCTCGCTGGGCGATCGCAGCGTGAAGCTCGACTACGGGCGGATCGTCGCGCAGTTCGGTGCCGTGACGTCGCATTCGACGGTATCTCCGACATGAATCCGATTGCTTCCGTATCGGCGCAGGCTTGCGCGCCGGAGTCGTCCGTGGCCGCGGCAGCGCGGATGGCCGAATTGCAGGCGCCGTTCTTCGCGCTCGAACGCGTGTCGTTCGAAGCGGCCGGGCGTGTGCTGCTGCATCCGGTCGATCTTGCGTTTGCGCGCGGCAGCGTGGTCGGCCTGCTCGGTCACAACGGCTCGGGCAAGTCGACGCTCTTGAAGCTGCTCGCGCGGCAGCAGCGACCGCATGGCGGCACGATTCGGCTGCAGGGCCGGCCGCTCGACGCATGGGCGAACCGGGCGCTCGCACGTGCGATCGCGTATCTTCCGCAGCATCTGCCCAGTACCGACGGCCTGACCGTGCGCGAACTCGTCGCGCTGGGGCGCTATCCGTGGCATGGCGCGCTGGGCCGGTTCGGCGACGATGATCGCGCGATGGTCGACGAGGCGCTGCGTGCGACGGACACCGCGGCCTTCGCGGACCGGGCCGCGGACAGTCTGTCGGGCGGCGAACGGCAGCGCGCGTGGCTCGCGATGCTCGTCGCGCAGCGCAGCGAGTGCCTGCTGCTCGACGAGCCGATTTCCGCGCTCGACATACGGCATCAGATCGAGGTGCTGGCGCTCGTGCGCGCGCTGGCGCTCGAGCGCGGCCTGTGCGTGGTGGTGGTGCTGCACGACGTGAATCTCGCCGCGCGCTACTGCGACCGACTCGTCGCGTTGCGGCAGGGGCGCGTCGTGGTCGACGGCACGCCGGCCGAGTTCATGTGCGACGCCGTGCTGACCGACGTCTACGACGTCCGGATGGGGACGGTCGCGCATCCGATGGGCGACGGGCGCATCGGGTTCCCGTATTAGGTGGCGTTTGCGTAGCAAACCGATACCACTTTGGCTTGTCTTGAAAAAGCAGATGGCGTTGTCGCGGGCCATCTACCAAAAATCAGTCAGGATTTAATTTGACATAATCAACATTATCGACATTTTTGTTGTAAGAGCAAAGTTGTAATGTCGTATCTGGGCAAAGTTGAAATGTCGTAGTTCGAGGGTTTCGGCGCATGCTGGCGGCGATTTGAACTGCCGGAGCGCATCGTGGGCCAACCTGGACTGATCACCATGAGCACGCGGGAGAACGATCGTCGTCACGAAAGAACGGGCTCGTCGTCTCTGCTGGACATACGCGCCCGCAATAGTTCGAAAGCCTCGTTGCTTGTAACTGCTTTCCCGAACAGATAGCCTTGCCCATAAGTACAACCTCGCTCTCTAAGTGCATCCTCAAGCTCGATGGTCTCAATCCCTTCAGCTAAGGTTGACAACCCGAGCCCGCTGACAAGGCTGAGCATCGCGTCGACGATCTTTTCGCTTTCCCTATCAACAAGCATCGATTGAATGAAAGATTTGTCGATCTTGACCTTATCGAAATGCAATTCGCGAAGATGATGCAGACTTGCGTATCCCGTACCAAAATCATCCAGAGACACCCGTATCCCCCATCGCTGTAAATTCTCGATTGTTGATTTTGTCGCCTCAATATCTCCTACCAAGGCTGACTCAGTCATTTCAATTTCCAAACGTTCTGGCGGAAAATCTTCCTCATTAAGAATCGAAAGGATTTGGGCTGGAAAATGTGCGTCGGCGAGCTGTTGAGGAGACACATTCACCGCCAGCGATGGAGTGCCTGGCCACTGCCGGGCATCCCGGCAAGCCTGCCTTAATATCGCGAGCGTAAACGAGGCCGCCAATCCGAGCCGTTCAATGACTGGGACAAACACCTCCGGGGTGACGGGCCCGCGCGTAGGATGAGTCCAACGCGCAAGCACTTCAAAGCCATGAATCTCTCTTGTGGAGAGGTCGACGAGCGGCTGATAATACGGACAGATTGCGTGAGCCGTAACCGCCGTCCGTATGTCAATCTCGAGTTCAGCTTCTTTCCGAAGTTCCTCTCGCATGCTTTCCTCGAAAAACTGGTATTCGCAGATCGACTTTCCTTTGGCACGATACATGGCGGCATCCGCAGATCGTACGAGCGAGTCTGCATCAGATCCGTCACGGGCGTACATTGCCACGCCGATACTTCCACCCATCTCGAGATGAATTCGCTCAATATCAAACGGTGCCCGCAGTGCCTCGATTACACGGATTGCGAGTGCCTCCGCGCTTTGCTGCGCTGCGTGCTCGTCGAAACTGACAAGGAGGGCGAACTCGTCGCCGCCGTGACGGGCGACGATGTCGGTTGTACCTACAAGCGCGCGCAGCCGGTTCGCGATAGTACACAGAACAGTATCACCCGCAGCATGACCATAGAGGTCATTGATTGGCTTGAACCGAACAAGATCAATTACGTACAAAAAGTGCTTCCGGTCGGACGTGTCGTCTTTGAGGTGGTCAATGCGCGAGCGGAGATGCCTTCGGTTGAACAGCCCGGTCAGAGGATCGTGATGTGCAAGGCGTGTGGCGGTTTCCTCGGCGAGCTTTGTCGCAACGTAGGTTTCACGGAGCACTTCCGTGTTGAGTCGGAAGCGTTGGAACGCGCAAATGAGGCCGCCAATTTCATCTCTACGATCGGTCACCGGAAACTGAGTGTCCTCTTGACCTGAAGAAAGGCGGCTAAGTGCGTCGGTGATTCTTTCCAAGGGATGAAATATGAGCAATTCAAGCCGACGCGTCGTCCAAAACTGCACGGCGCATGCCAGGATGCCGACTCCGATAACCAAGAAAAATAATGCCCGTGACGTGCGGACGATTCGAAATGTGTCTATATATGCAGCCGCCGCGTTGGCGTCAATGAGTGTGTCGATTGCCCCGTCAGCCGCTTCGTACAGATTTTTGGTTTCACCTTCAAACGCGGCTTCTGGTGAGCTGCTATTTTCCCAGTCACTCTCAGAGACAATATACGCGTTCGTCCTTTCGAGTGCATGGCTGAGGTCGCCCGGCGAGTATGCCGCGTTACTCGCGGCCAGCACGGCCTTTGACTCGGTAAGTGCACGTCGGTGCTCCGCTGCGCGGCTTATTGCCGTCTGCAGATCTTCTGCCTTCCTAGCCAATAGAATTTGAGCTTGCGCCAGTCGAAGTTCAGTGACTCGGTCGCCCATCTCACCCAATAATTTCGTGTTTGCAATCCATACGCTATTTAACCAATAGGCTTCATTCCGAGTACTGCTGAGCTGTATGCAGACGGCAGCGAATGAGCAGCAGAACAAAGTCGCGATCACAGCGCCGAATACTCTGAATCGTAATCTCGTTGACGCGTTGAGTCTGTCAAAAAAGCTCGTCTGCATCCGGCCTCCGTAATTTTTGTACGTGAACAGCAGTCTGTTTACAGGGTGATCTCACCAGTCTGTACAGGCATTTCTGCTGCGGTTCTCATGCACGACTCTGAAAGTTGCCGCTTCCATATACGGTACGTCCACGGCGCGCCGACAATTTGCGAGTTCAATCAATACAGAGCGAGATCGAAACGAACGCCGACCGCAGGATTGGTTGGCAGAATCAGGAGACTGGTCGCTTGGGCATCACGCCGGTCGGGAGTCGGATCTCGCTGCCTGCGAAGACTTGGCCGCCGATCCAGCGAGCTGCCGTGTCAAAGTGCACAGGCCACCACTTAGAACGACCGCCAACCAGCACTGCTTTCGTTGGAAGGCAGTGCGGCTTCGGGCCTACGTTGAGCAATGCTCCTCGCCTTAGGCATTGGCCGCCGCGCAAGCTCGGGCAGTTGCCCGGGCACACTGGTAGTGCCACGGGTCGAATCAGGCAGGCGGAAAATCGAGACGAGGTCGCGAAGGGTGCTTGACTGCGATGCCATCGACTGGGCCGCTGCCGAAGCCTCTTCCACGAGTGCTGCATTCTGTTGCGTAACTTCGTCCATTTGCATGACAGCCTGATTGACCTGCTCGATACCGGTATGCTGCTCAATCGATGCAGACGCAATTTCCCCCATGAGGTCAGTGACCCGCTTTACGGATTCGACTACGTCCTTCATGGTGGCGCCCGCGTTGTCCACAAGCGATGTACCCGCTTCAACCTTGGCCACCGACTGGACGATTAGCTCCTTGATTTCCTTGGCAGCCGAAGCACTTCGCTGCGCAAGTCCCCGCACCTCGCTCGCCACTACCGCAAAGCCCCGGCCCTCCTCGCCCGCACGTGCGGCTTCAACGGCCGCATTCAGCGCGAGTATGTTCGTCTGGAAAGCGATGCCTTCGATGACCGCAATGATCTCGGCGACCTTTGCCGAGCTTTTGGAAATGTCGTGCATGGTGTCAACGACTTCCGCGACCACCCGCCCTCCTCTGGCAGCGATCTCCGATGCGTTGCTGGCGAGTGTGTTTCCCTGCCTCGCGTTGTCCGTGTTCTGTTTGACCGTCGCTGTCAACTGCTCCATGCTGGCCGCGGTCTCCTCAAGAGATGCTGCCTGCTCCTCAGTCCGTTGGCTAAGGTCAGTGTTACCTGCGGCGATCTGCGCGGAGCCTGTAGCGATGCTCTCGCTACTCGAGCGGACGCGGCTCACCACATCCAGCAACCGTGCGTTCATATTGCGTAGCGCGAGCAGAAGCTGGCTCGTTTCATCGCTACCGGATACTTCAATGTCGGATGTCAGGTCGCCGCGCGCCACAGTCTCGGCAATGCCAACCGCTCGTCCCAGCGGAGTGACTATGGAACGGGTAATCAACCATGCGACAGCGACGGACAGCAGCAGCGCTGCGCCGCAAAGCACACCGGTCAGCACGATCGTCGCGTGATAGTTATTCGCCGCTTCGCTCGTGGCAGCATCTGCTCCAGCGCGATTGAGCTTCACGTCCTGCTCGACCAACTGCACTGCTTGCGCGAACAGCGCTGCAGATTCGCCTGTCGCGAGCGATCTGGCGGCGGAAAAGCCGACATCGCCCGATTCCGAGAGATCAAGAAGTTTCGTGTCGGATATTTCGTATGCAGCCCACGCCCTGTTCAGATCGCCGAAAGCCTGTCGCTCCTCGGGCGATGAAAGGAGCTTCTCGTAGCTTGCCATAGCAGCTTTGAGGGATGACAACGCAGCGTCGTGCTGTGCGCGCTGGTTTCGCTTCGCTGTCGCCTCGCTCTCCATGACGGAGCGCAAGCTCGCTCGCCGGACGCCGTTAGCAAGCGCCCTGATTTCGCCTAGTTTCTGAACACTGGAGAGCCAGTTGTCAGCGATGTCCTGAGTACCCGCATAGATTCTCGACGCCTGCAGCATCGCCAGGCCCCCCGTCATCATTAGAAGCAGCAACGTGATGCCGAACCCGACCCGCAGGCGAGTACCGATCCGTAGGTTTCCTAAATACCTCATTAGCTTTCCCCAGTTCAATATCCGTTTTTAGTGGTGTTGCTCTGCAACTGCCTCCGTTCCGCAACTTCAGCTCATAGGCGCCCCGTTCCTGTCCTGTCGAAAACGGGCTGGCGCGCCATGAATGTTGGAGTATGTTTGGTCGTTCGTTTGGCCCCGTGGGGCTCGTCAGTTTCCCCCTTTGTTTTTGCGGGTCTTGATGCACGCGTACAGCGCCAAGTTATATCGACTATAACGGCAGCTATTTGAAAGGCTTTAGGATATTTTGCCGATTTTTCCGTTTTAAGTGTTTACTGCTTACGGAATCCCCGAGGGCGTTGCGCCGACCGAAGCGATCCTTCGCGGCCTTGAATTTCAACTTCCTTGGCAAAAAAATCACATAGGCCGGTCCCCGCTCCCTTCCCACAGGGGCGGGGGAAGCGAATCAAGGATCGATGCGCACGCGACATCGTAGGTTAAATTGCCGAATTTGCCATATTTGATTTCCCGGGTGCGGTATACCCTTGCATCAGGTATTCTGCGAGCAATGTAGACAGGAACCTCATGGAAGACCCCATCATTACCACCCGGGAAGCAGCGGAGATCCTCGGCGTGTCGGTGCGTACGGCCCAGACATGGATCGAAGAGAACGCGCTCGACTCCTGGAAGACACCCGGCGGACACCGACGCATCCGGCGCAGCGCTGTCACGGACCTCAAGGCTAGGCTTGCTGAGGAAAAGATCGATGTGCCCGCGCTGTTGCTCGTGCATGCGCCACAGCATAAGACCCAGCGTCTTGTGGAAATGCTCGGCGTTCTGCCCGAGTGCGCGGTGCACGCGAGCTCGGACGCCGTTCAGACCTCGCTATGTGCCGGTCATCTTCTGCCCTCAGTGATCGTCGTTGACGACGACAGCGCCGACTGCTTGACCCTTGTGGAGCACATTCTGGAACATCCTGCGCTCGGCCACACTCACGTTGTCATGGTTGGCCATCCCAAAGGCACAGAGAACCCCGCATTCCAAGGCGTCGGACGGCGTTTACACCTGCTAGACGTCGGCAGGTCCGCGAGCGTCATTCAGACCACGGTCCGCCGGTTGCTTGCCGACGACGGAGCACTAAATGAGCTTGCAGCCGGTCCGCTGAAGGGCAGACCGGCTGGCAACGAAGTGCAAAGGCTGAGGGCAGTGACTGCTTCTGGCCTGGTAGATACCCCGACCGAAGAAGCCTTTGATGAAATTACGCGTCTCGCCGCGGCCATTCTTGAGGCCCCCATTGCGCTACTGACTCTTCTCACGCCCGACAGGCAATGGTTCAAGTCACGTTGGGGGCTTGAAACGACGGAAACGCCGCGCTCATGGGCGTTCTGTAACTTCACGATCCTACAGGATGACGTGTTTGTCGTTGAGGACGCGACCATCGACGTGCGCTTTGCCGATAACCCCCTCGTGACGGGCTCGCCGCACATCCGTTTTTATGCCGGGGTCAACATTCGTGACAGTCAGGGGTATCCACTGGGCTCGCTATGCGTGATCGACCGCATGCCGCGCAGACTTCCGAAATCGCAGCGCGACGCACTGAACACGCTTGGGCATCTGGCGTCTGACCGCATTAATCTGCGCATCATGGAACGTAAGCTCCGCTGGGCCACAGGGCAACTGGCCAGCCATACCGCCATATCGGGGCGCTGATCGCCGCCGCTTCCCGAGTTCCACGATCGCGCCGATGTGATCTGGCCAAGTCGCGAGCAGTCATTCAGCTTGCACGCACGGCACCACGTGGACGCAACTGCTGATGCACTTCATGACCGAGAGATCGCTGTTGATGTCATAGCCAGACTTGCCGTCGAGGCTGTCTAACCCGAGAAAGCGTATGGAAACCATACCGTACCGCAACTAGTGGGTCCGGTTTTGGCCTGTAGTTTGATCGCCTGCATCCTTGGGAGCGCCGGCGAAGAACGGGACTGGGACGACCACGATGACGATGCGTGAAGTGGATCGACTCGAGGTAATGCCTTCAGGCAGCCAACGCCGGCGATGATTCCTCCGTGACATCCGGGTTGAAACGGGTCATGCAGTTCAGGTCAAGTGCGCGTATCTGCTCGGTCATGAAGTCGACGAAGATACGAATGCGTGTCGGCAGATGTTGCCGACTGAGATAGCAGATATAGTGGCCGCGATCTTCCGGCAAATACTTCGCCAGCGCGACTACGAGCTCGTTCGATGCAAGGTGGTCGCGAATCTGATAGCCCGCCATCTGCGCGATACCCGTTCCGCGTAGAACCGCCTGCAACACCAGATCCGCGTCGTTGAACGTGAGGCGGGACGTCGGCAAGTACTTTTGTACTCGGCCGTCGACGTTGAATTCCCATTCGAAAATGCGGCCGTTCGCGAATCGGAAGTTGATGCACTCGTGCCGGTCGAGATCCGCCAGACTCTTCGGAAGCCCGTGCCTCGCCACGTACGATGGTGCTGCGCAAAGCGCCATCTGCATCGGAATCAGTTGCCGCGCGATGATGCTGGAGTCCTCGATGCGGCCATTGCGAAACGCCACGTCGATCCGTTCCGACACCAGGTCGAGCGGCCGGTCGTCGAGCAGCAGGTCGAAGACGATGTCGGGGTATGCCCGTGCAAACGTTTCCAGCAACGGCGCAACGATTTTCCGGCCAAACCCCACCGCCGAGCTGATACGGATCAGGCCGCGCGGCGGCCCCTGCCGCAGTTCCAGCATGTCGTTCATGGCCTCGACGATCTGCGCGACGCCCTGGCGGCAGTTCTCGAAAAATCGCTGGCCTTCGCTCGTCAGCTCGGTCATGCGCGTGGTCCGCTGGAACAGCCGCGTACTTAGTTGCGTTTCGAGCTTCTGGACATTCCGGCTCACGGCTGGCCGTCCGACGCCGAGCCGTTCGGCGGCCTTGGTAAAGCTTCCCTCGCTCGCCACTGCAACGAAGGCAAGGATGCCTGCATAGCTCGCCCCGAAGCTCGCGGACAGCGCATCGGCGCGACCGGTCAGGTCGCGACAAACGCCCCGCCCCGAAGGTTCCGAATGATTCATTTCCGCTTCCTCAGACATGTCGCCCACTCCGATTGCCCGTTGCCGGCGTGCGCCGGCGAACCACTGCACACGCGAATCAGCTTCTTGCGAGCCACGGGTCGAGACCGATGCGGCCGAGTCGCGCACTCCCGAGCGGCACCAGCGATTTCTCCTCGACGCGGCCGCCGTAGTAACGGGCATCGCGATCGGTCACCACCGTACGTGTATCGCCGACCGATTTCAGATACCGCGCGACGATCTCCGCGAACGGCGCGCGATCCGGGCCCGCGATTTCGACCGTGCCGTTCCGCGGCCCGGTGAGCGCGATCTGCGCGACGAGCGACGACACGTCTTCCGCGGCGATCGGCTGAAACAGGCCGTCGCCGATGCGGACCGTGCCGTCCACCGTGCCGGCATCCGCGATGCCGCCGATGAATTCCATGAATTGCGTCGCGCGAACGATGGTGTACGGAACGCCCGCCGCCTCGATCGCCTGTTCCTGCGCGACCTTCGCCGCGAAATAGCCGTTCTCCGGCATGCGGTCGCAACCGACGATCGACAACGCGACATGGTGGCGCACGCCGGCCGCCACTTCCGCCTTGCCGAGATTGCGTGCCGACGTGCGGAAGAAGTCCAGCACCGCCTGCGGCTCCCATGACGGCGCATTCGCCACGTCCACGACGACGTCCGCGCCCGTCAATGCGTCAGCCAGGCCTTCGCCCGTGATGGTATTGACGCCGGTGCGCGGCGACGCAGCCAGCGCATGATGACCGGCTTCGCCGAGCAGCGCGACGACATGCGAGCCGATCAGGCCCGAACCACCGATGACAACGATCTTCATCGCAAAATCTCCTGACGAATGGATTGCATTGAACTGCGAGGGGGTATGCGGCGGCGTCGGATCCGTTGAAAGGCGATCGTGACCGTCGCATGCCGTGCCGCAATTGTGGAAGAATCATGTCCTATCCATAAGTGCCAAGAATCGTCGATCGGACTGGTCCATGCGGCATCGATTCCCGTCCTGTTCGCGCTACCCGGGAGACCGTGATGTCCGCGCAAACGCCCCCGCTGTCCATCGAAATCGACCGGCACCACCAGTTGCCCGTCTATCTGCAGATTTGCGAGCGGTTCAAGGCCGCGATCGCCGCCGGTCATCTGCGCCCCGGCGATCGCGTGCCCGCGCTGCGCGGCCTGGCGACGCAACTGAATACGGCGCGCGGCACGGTTGAGCAGGCCTATACGGTCCTGGTCGACGAGGGCTATCTGCAAATGCGCGGCGCGGCAGGCACGTTCGTCTCGCCGTCCCTGCCGGTCTCGCTGACGCAGTCGCTGCCCGCCTCCGCCGAACATGCCGACCCGCAGCGTGCGTCGGTCGGATCGAACGACACGCCGCCGCTACGCCGAGCGCAGCCGATCGCCGTCGCGCTGAGCGGCGAGCCGCACCCGCTGCAACCCGGGCTCCCGGCGCTCGATGCATTTCCGCGCAAGGTCTGGCACCGGCTCGTGTCGCAGCGCGCGCGCAGCAGCGAACGCGCACTGCTCGGCTATCCGGATCCGGCCGGTTACCGGCCGCTGCGCGAACACATCG
The DNA here is from genome assembly GCF_002223345.1 of Burkholderia sp. AU16741. NCBI lineage: Bacteria > Pseudomonadati > Pseudomonadota > Betaproteobacteria > Burkholderiales > Burkholderiaceae > Burkholderia > Burkholderia sp. AU16741. The sequence continues at coordinate 1,309,041 of NZ_NKEZ01000003.1, read as the reverse complement.
CCACCTATCTGACGCTGTCGCGCGGCGTCACCTGCGTGCCGGAACAGGTGTTCGTCACCGGCGGCTACCGCGCCACGCTGGAACTCATCCTGCGCAGCCTGGCACGGGCAGACGAGCGCGTGTGGTTCGAGGATCCCGGCTATCTGCTCGCACGCGGGTTCCTGTCCGAGACCGGCGTACAACTCGTCCCCGTGCCGGTGGACGCCGACGGGATCGACGTCGAACGCGGCATGCAGCTGGACGCGCAGGCACGTTTCGCCGTGGTGACGCCGTCGCATCAGAGCCCGCTCGGGCATACGCTGTCGCTGTCCCGCCGCATCGCGTTGCTCGACTGGGCGGAAAAAATGTCGGGGTGGATCGTCGAGGACGACTACGACAGCGAGTTTCGCTATCTCGGCCGCCCGCTGCCCGCGTTGAAGAGTCTCGACCGGCGCGATCGCGTGATCTATTGCGGCACCTTCAGCAAGGCGATGTACCCCGGTTTGCGGCTCGCCTACGCGGTCGTGCCGGAGCGCGCCGTGGAGCGCGTCGAACGCGTGGCGTGCAGCATGAATGCCGGGTCGCCGCCGCTCCTGCAGGCGGCGCTGGCCGATTTCGTCGAACAGGGGCACTTTGCCCGCCATCTGAAGCGCATGCGCGCGCTGTACGGCGAGCGCCGCATGCTGATCGTGCATGCATTGCGTCAGGCGTTCCGCGAGCGGCTGATCGTCGAGTCGCCGGTGGGTGGGATCCAGTTCGCGGTGCGATTCACCGACGGGCCCGATGGGCCGGTCGACGACGTCGCCGTCGCCGCACGCGCGCGCGACGCCGGGCTCGCGGTCGTGCCGTTGTCGATCTGGTATACGAACAGCCATACGCAGCTCACGCCGCGCGGCCTCGTCATCGGGTTCGCGAACATCGTCGACGCGGACGAAGCGCAGCGTCACGCGACAACGCTGCGCGCCTGCGTCGGCCGCTGACGCGCGGGCCGCAGCCGGCCGGAGTGTCACAGTCCTGCGTCAGGGCCCCGATTGGTGTCCGACGGGAAACATTGAATCGCCCGCGACGGCCATACCGTCGCACGGTGCGCTCCGCTAGCATGGGGCGCCCTTCTCGATGGACGAACCTGGAGTCGGGCTGCACCGGAAGATCGCCGCGGTCCGCATACGATCGTTCGCTCCACCTGTTCGTGAAGAGGCCATCTGCCCGGCCGTGCAGCCCCCCTTTGCAACACGCTTCGACAAATGAACGACCGGGAATCGAAGCGTCGCCGAACTCGAGCACGCATCATGAATGACAACACGCTGCAGGCCCCGCCGCTCTCCCTCCTCGACAAGTATCGGGGTCGGGATTTTCAGCCGCTCTATACGACGAGCGTCACCGTGTCCGGTGGCGAGACGGGACACGGCCGCGCATCCGGCGTCGTGCGCTCGGACGACGGAAACCTCGCCGTCGATCTGCGCCTGCCCGCCGAGTTGGGCGGACCCGGCAACGGGACCAACCCCGAGCAATTGTTCGCGGCGGGTTTCGCCGCGTGCTTTCACGGTGCGCTGAACCTGCTCGAGCAACGCGCCGGCATGGAATCCGCCGATACGATCGTGGAGGTGCGGGTTTCGTTTGGCCGCGATCCGATGGACGGCGGCCATGCATTGCTCATAGACGTTCGCGTCCGGATGCCTGGCGTCGATCAAAACATCGCGGAAGAACGGGTTCGAGCCGCGGAGCGCCTGTGCCCGTACGCGAAGATGGCTAGACAAGCCATCGTCAATATCGTGACTGTCGTTGATTGACGCGACGCCCGTCGGGCGGTAGCGACACCTGTCCGCTGAAGACCTTCGTTGCGGCGCTGTCGCGCGTGGCCGCTGCGCCCTGCACTCGGTGGCGCGCCGAGCCCTCGATGAGGCAAATGAAATGCATCTCGGAAAATCGTACAAGTTGTCGGAGTTCCTGATCTGGACACGCTGGAACCTCTACGCGCTTTTCGTCTTCGGGACTGTGCCGGTCATTTTGTACAAGTTCCTGTGCGTCACATGGTTGTCGATCCCGCTGACGATCGTGGTCTCCTCGGAACCGCGACGTCGTTCATCGTCGGCTTCAAGAATGTCCAGACGTACAACCGCGCCACGGACGCGCTGGACATCTGGACCGAAATCGTGGGCAAGAGCCGTCGCTGGGGCCAACTCGCGCGACCACACGATCATCGCGTTATAGGAACGCGAGCGGATCGATATCCGCGACGCCACCGTGGCCGTCGAAGTCACGTTCGGTCGTGATTCGATGGATGGCGGATATGCGCTGATCGCCAATCTCACCGTCCGCATGCCGGGTATCGACCGGCAGTTCGCTGAACGTCTTGTCCGCGGCACGGAACGCCTGTGCCCCTATACGAAGATGGTGCGACAGGGAATCCGCAGCGTCCTCGCCGTGTCGGTGTGACTGAATCTCGCCGGCATACGTGGCGCACGATTGGTGCCGAAGCGACAACAGAGTGCAGGCGCGCCCGGTACTACTGCCCCGCGGGAGCCGCGATTACGATGGTTGCCACGCGGGTCGTGCGATCGATCGCGATACGCAGGGCCGGAAGTATCCATGTCCACAAATCAGGAGAACGGATCATGACGCAACGTATCAACTACTTTCAGCAATCGCCGGAATTCACCAAGAAACTCGTCGAGCTCGACGGGTTGTTTCAAAAGACGACGATCGAAGCGCCGGTCCGCGAGCTCGTCGAGATGCGCGCATCACAACTGAACGGCTGCGCGTTCTGCGTCGACATGCACGTCAAGATGGCCCGGATCCACGGCGAGCGCGAGCTGCGCATGCATCACGTCGCGATCTGGCGCGAGTCGACGCTCTTTTCGCCGCGCGAACGCGCCGCGCTCGCATGGACCGAAGCGCTGACGCAGCTTTCGTCGGATGGCTTGCCGGACGATCTCTACGAACGCGTGCGTACCCACTATTCCGAAAAGGAGCTGTCGGATCTGACCTTCCTCGTCGGTGCGATCAACTGCTGGAACCGGCTGAATGTCGCGTTCCGGATCGTGCCCGGATCGTTCGACAAGACGTTCGGGCTCGACAAGGCCAACCTGGAGTAACGACATGAAACGCAACATGCTCGCACTTGCACCGCTCGCACTGTCGCTGCTGATGCCCGTTCAGCCGGCTGCCGCCGCGCCGCACGCGACCGTTACAACGCTGACCACGGAGCCGTTGCCCGAGTATCCGGGCAAGGAGGTCGAGATGATCGTCGTGGATTATCCGCCCGGCAGCGTCGATCCCGTTCATCGTCACGACGCGCACGCATTCGTCTATGTGCTGGACGGCAGCATCGTGATGGGCCTGAATGGCGGGAAGGAGGTTACGCTCCATGCCGGCGATACGTTCCACGAAGGCCCGAAAGACCTGCACACGGTGGGCCGAAATGCCAGCAGCACGAAGCCGGCAAGATTCGTCGTGTTCCTGATCAAGAACAAGGGCGCGCCGGTCCTCACGCCGGTGAATTAGCGCAATCGTCGTCGAGGCCCGGCAACGCCGGGCCGTTTCCCCGGTTTTGGTCGAGCGAATGTGTCGCGATCGCGCGCGACCCAGGTCGTAATTCTTGACCATGCCGTTCTGTTCAGATTGCCCAACTTAATCAATAGGATTATTGAAGATGAGCGCAAAAATCCGCAATGTGCAGCCGGTCACCGCCAACCTTGGAAAAGGCGGATCGGGCGAACTCGTATCTTCCCGCTATGCCGTGCGCGTGGGCGACGTCGACGTCGTGTTGATTAGCGACGGCGTTTTGCCGCTGCCGACGTCCACCATGTCGACCAACGTGAGCGAAACCGACCGCAACGAATGGTTCGACGGTCGTTTCCTCCAGCGCGACATGTTCGACTGGGCACTGAACATCGCGCTCGTGCGTAGCGGCGAACGCCTGATCCTGATCGACTCGGGCGTGGGTGACGGATTCGAATACTTCTCGCGCGCCGGTCGGTCGGTGATGCGTCTGGAAGCGGCCGGCATCGACCTGGCGGCGATCACCGATATCGTGATTACACATATGCACATGGATCATGTCGGCGGACTGAACGTCGATGGCGTCAAGGCCAAGCTGCGCCACGACGTGCGCATTCACGTGTCGGCCCCGGAAATTGAATTCTGGAAAAACCCCGACTTCAGCAAGACGGTGATGCCGGAAGCGGTACCTCCCGCGCTGCGCAAGGCTGCTGCAAAGTTCGTGGAACTCTATCGCGAGAACATCGCGCAGTTCGATCGGACCGTGGAAGTCGCCGCGGGCGTGTCGGCCCGCGTGACGGGTGGTCACACGCCGGGACACTGCGTCGTGGACATCACGTCCAACGGCGAGAAACTCACGTTCGTGGGTGATGCGATTTTCGAAGTCAACTTCGACAATCCCGATTGGCAAAATGGCTTCGAGCATGATCCTGAAGGCGCTATCGACGTGCGTATGGCGTTGCTCAACGAAGCGGCTGAAACCGGCGCACTGCTGGCCGCGGCGCATGTCGCGTTCCCTTCCATCGGTCACATTGCAAGGCGCGGTGAAGGTTTTCGCTTCGTGCCGGTGCAGTGGGACTACTGATCGATACTCGACTCTCGACCATCGTCGTATAGGTGGCCTTGACGGTTGCCGGAGAACTGCCGCGAGCTCACATGACTCGCGGCGGTTTTTTCGTCAATAGTCGCCGGCACGAGCGACGATCGAATCGACTGAAAGTCCTGCCAGCGGCGTTGCAGCGAAAGCAACATCGTGGTTCGCGAATCTGCCTTCCGACGCGAATCGCTACACGATACGGTTGATGCCGGCGTACTGAACTCCTACCCTTCAACGGAGCACATCATGCGATCGAGGATTTTATTTCCCGCGCTGCTATGCACTTCAGCAGCACTAGCGGTCATCCCGGCGACAGCCGGCGCGGCGCCGTTCACCATCAGGGTCGATGACCTCAGTCACGGACACTTCACGAACGAACATGTGTACGGAGGTTTTGGCTGTCACGGTCGGAACGTTTCGCCGCGCATTTCGTGGACTCACGTTCCGCGCGGCACGAAGAGCATCGTCGTGACAATTTTCGACCCCGATGCGCCGACCGGCGGCCTCGGCTGGACTCACTGGGCGATCGTCAATATTCCGCCTTCGACGTCGTCGATCGAAAAAGGCGCTTCCGGCAATCCGACGTTCTTGCCGGCGGGCGCGGTCGAGACGTTGACGGACTTTGGCGAATCCAGATACGGTGGGCCCTGCCCGCCTGAGGGGGCATCGCATCGATATGTCGTGACGGCGTCGGCCCTGGACGTGGCAAAAATTGACGTGGCGTCGGCGGCGAGTCCTGCGCTCGTCGCCTATCAGATGCACGGGAAAGTCATCGCTCAGGCCAAGTACGTCGCCAGATATCGTCGCGCCTTGACTGACGATTGATGGGGGCAATTACGCGGGGCGATCGGCTGCGTCGATACCCAATCTGGAAAGACTGGGCATGTCGACGGAACCTGGACTCATCACATTGGCCCCGATACCGCGCGCTTTGAATTCGAGCGCCCAACTGCGAGCGAAAGCTTCGAATACTTTCGCACGGGAGCCGGCCATGCAGCCTGCCGGATGGGTGACACCGACGATGCGCGAACTGCACCGATTCAAGGTCATTCGCCGGAACTAGAAATTGCGTGCGACGCCGACCATGAACATGTCCTGATCCTTGTCGTTGCCGGTTGCGACACGATTGAAGCGCAAGCTTGCCGCCCAATCGTTCGTGATCTGATAAGCCACTTGCGCGCTGAGCAACGCATTGAGTCGTGTCGTGCCCGAAACATCGTTCCGATCCCGCGACAGATACGGACCGACGCCTGCCGAAAGCGTCCATTTGCTCCTGATCGGCGCGACGTACCACAATTGCGCGGCCACGCCGCGTCGGCCGGCAACGCCATTGTTGCCTTCATAGATGAAGCTCGCCGAATAGGCCCACGCATTGCCGAGCGGCCGCTTGACTTCGACCATGTATCCCTTCTCGATCGGCACTTGAGGACGGTTCGTCTGCGACGTCCCGGCCCAAACGCCGACCTGCGTCTTGCCGTCCGAAAACGCCGGGCCCGGATCGCCGCCGAAATCCGAGCCGATACCGAAGAGCACCGCGTCGGAATTGAATCCGCCGATCATCTGGACGTGGTTGTACTGCAGCTTGAGGAAGAAGCGGTTGGGAACGACGTAATACCGCACCGCTGCCGACGCGCGTACGCCCCAGCGCTTGTCGTTGCGTGGCTGGCCGTCGACATGCGTCGTGTCCATGCTGAAATACGGGCCCGCCGAAAATTCGAGCGCCACACGACTGCCGACCGGCCAACGAAACGAACCCAGGGCGGCAAAACCGTCACGGTGGTGATCCAGCGGATGCCCCTCGTTCAAATATGCAAGGTAGACGGAGAGGTAGTCATTCAAGACGTCGCCGAAGCCGACTTCGTACGCACGCCAATGCATGTCGCCGCCCTCGGTCGCGCGTCCGCCGCCATACACCGCATAGACGTTGAGCGTTCTCCCGGATGGTTGGGGCCCGCTCGGCGAGCGCGAAGGACCCTCCTCGGCGTGCGCGTGTCCCGGCCCCGACAGTATCGTCAGACCAGCGATCGAGCTTGCGAGGACGAAGCGCGAACAGATGCGACGGCACTTTCCCATTTGGACACCCCCACCCTGGTCAGCACGATTTACTGGAAAAGCTGATAGCGATTATAGGCGGCGTCCGATCAGGCGGAGGACGTGCAGCGAGGCTGAAATGCGACATATCGCCGATCCCGCCAAACCGCTCATTCACCCTGCAACTACCACTACTGCCAGTACCTGCGCTGTCCCTGCCCCCTTAACCTTGTCGTCATCGCTGGCGCGCCGTCGAAGGCCGCGCCGCTTCGACCGGAGACAGGACAGATGCCATTCGACTGGACACAGGAACAGCACGCGACGCTTGCGCGGTTTCGCGAGATCGGCGCGGGGATCGCCGCCGCCGTGGAGCAGGACGGCCGCGCCCCCGCCGCATTCGACGAAGCCGGCTGGACGCGGCTCGGGCACGAAGGGCTGTGGGACATGATCGTGCCCGAGACGTATGGCGGAGACGGTCACGGCTGGTGGCATTTTTCCGCGGCGCTCGAAGGGCTTGCGTCGTCGATCCGCCGCCCGGCGCTGCTGCTGTCGGTGATCGCGCAGGCCGGCATGGTGCGCGCACTCGAGCGCCATGGCACGGCGGCGCAGCAGGACCGCTATTTCGGCGCGATCCTGCGTGGCGAACTGAGCGCGACCGCGATTGCCGAGCCGGGCACCGGCACCGACGTACGCAGCATTGCGACGACGCTCGCCGAGCACGGCGACGGCTACCGGTTGACCGGCAGCAAATTCAATATCGCGCATGCGCCGCTTGCGCGTTTCATCCTCGTCGTCACGCGCATCGAAACGCCGGGCCGGCGCAATACCGCGCTCGTGATCGTCGATCGCGACCAGCCGGGCATGACGGTGGCCGCGCCCGACCGCAAGCTCGGCCTCGAAGACCTGCCCACCGGCGCGCTGCATTTCGACGACTGTCCGATCGCGCGCGGCCAGTTGCTCGGCGAACCGGGCGCCGGGCTCGGCAACCTGATCGACATCATCTCGCTCGGCCGTCTCTATTACGGCCTCGTCGCGGCCCAGGTGACGGCGCCCTATCTGCGCGATGCGATCGGCTATTGCCGCGAGCGACGCAGCTTCGACAGCACGATCGATGCCCACCAGTACGTGCAGCGCCGCCTCGTCGACCTGCGGATCGGCATCGAGCGCGGCACGTGGCTCGCGCGCGGCGCGCTCGCGCAGTTGCTGACGGATCACCCGCAGGCGTTGATGACGTGCTCGATCGCGAAGCTGGTCGGCGCGCAGGATCTCGTCGACGGCGCGATCGGTCTCGTGCGGCTGTACGGCAGCCTCGGCTATCAGGCCGGGCCCGTGGCCGCGTTCGCGTCGGACGCGCTCGGCTTCATGAGCGTCGGCGGCACCGAGGAAATGCATCGCAAGAACATCTTCAACCAGATGATGCGCGCCGGCTGAGTGCCGCGCCATCGCCACGCGCTCCACGCGCCCTACAGGAAACCACGCATGACACCGACGAACCGACGCCCTTCCCGCCTGCGCCGCTCCTGGCTGTTTCTCGCCGGCGCCGATCACGATGCGCTCGTTGAAGGCACCGCGAGCGGCGCGGATGTGCTGATCCAGGAACTGGAAACCTTCACCCCTCCCGACCGGCGCCCGGCCGCGCGCGAACTGAGCGAGCGCGTGCTCGCGGGCTGGCGCGACGCCGGCGTGCTGGCGTCCGTGCGCGTGAACCCGCTCGACGCGGGCGGCATCGACGACCTGCGCGCCGCGATGCGCGGCCGCCCGGACATCGTGATGATGTCGTACGTGGCGACGCCCGAGCAGGTCGTCGCGCTCGACGAGGCCGTCACGCGCTTCGAGCGCGAATACGACATCGCGCCGGGCTCGACCGAACTGGTGCCGAACGTCGAGACGACGCTCGGCCTCGTGAACACGATGGCGATCGCGCGCTCGAGCCCGCGCGTGTCGGCCGTGCTCGTCGCGACCGAGGACATGGTGGCCGACATGTGCGCGGAACGCACCCGTGCGGGCCGCGAGCTCGACTACGTGCGCTCGCGCTTTCGTGTCGAATGCGCGGCGGTCGGCGTGACCGCGATCGACTGCCCGTACAGCTATGCCGACAACGAAGGCGCGGAACTCGACATGCGCGTGTCGCGCGGCCTCGGCTACCAGGCGAAGGCGATCGTCAACGCGCAGTTCGTGCCGGTCGTCAATCGCGTGCTGACGCCGACGGCCGATGAAGTCGCCGTCGCCCGCCGCGTGATCGACGCATTCGATCACGCGCGGCGTACCTCCGGCGGCCGCCGCGTGGCCGCCGCCGTCGTCGACGGCTTCCTCGCGGAAGTCCCCGACTATCTCGCCGCGCATCGGCTGATCGCCCGCGCGACGCAATTCGGCATCGCATGAGTGTCGCCATGGATACGATCGCCACGCGCCTGAAGGCGCTGAAAACCCTCGCGTATGCCGCACCGCACGTGCCGGCCGACAACTGGGCCGATACGCCGCACGCGCAGTTCGAACGCTGGCTTGACGAGGCCGTGACCGCGGGCGCGCTCGAACCGCAGGTGAGCACGCTGTCGACGGTCCACCCGGACGGACGGCCCGATGCACGTTCCGTCGTGCTGCTGAACCTCGACGCTCGCGGCTGGCATTTCGCGGCGAACGCGCGCAGTCCCAAGGGGCGCCAGCTCGCGAACCGGCCGTTCGCGGCGCTGACGTTCTACTGGCCCGCGATCGCGAGCCAGATCCGGCTGAGCGGCCCGGTCGAGCGGTTGCCGGACGCCGAAGGCCATGCCGATTTCGCGAGCCGCCCCGAGCGGTCGCGCGCGAGCATCCTGGCCGGACGGCAAAGCGAACGGCTCGACGATCCGGCCGACCTGACGCGTGCGATCGACGCGCAGCTCGAACGGCTGGCCGCCGATCCGGCGCTCGTGTCGGCCGATTGGCACCTGTATGCGCTGGCACCCGACGAAGTCGAGTTCTGGCGGGCCGACAGTTCGCGCCGGTTCGCGCGGCAGGCTTATCGTCGCGCCGGCGAGCACTGGGAGCGGTGTGCGCTATGGCCGTGACGCCTGACGAACCGCCGTCGCCGTCGTGCGACAGCGCGCACGACCGCCTGCACGACGACACGCGGCTCGCGCACGCGGGCCGCGACAGCGCCGCGTGGCACGGCTTCGTCAATCCGCCCGTGTACCACGCGTCGACCGTGCTCAGCCCGACGGTGTCGGATCTGCTGAACCGCACGCAGCCGTATATCTACGGCCGTCGCGGCACGCCGACGACGGACGCGCTCGAGCGCGCGGTGACGAGCCTCGAAGGCGGCGCCGGCGCGGTGCTGTGCCCGTCGGGCCTGTCCGCATGCACGCTCGCGTTGCTGTCGTGCCTGAAGCCCGGCGACCATCTGCTGATGACCGCATCGGTGTACGGCCCGGTGCGTCACGCATGCGAAGGCGTGCTGGCGCGGCTCGGCGTCGAGACGACGTGGTACGACGGCAGCACGCCGGTCGCCGCCGCGTTTCGTCCGAACACGCGCGCACTGTACGTCGAGGTGCCCGGCTCCTACACGTTCGACATGCACGACATCCCTGCCCTCGTCGGGCTCGCGCATGCACACGGCGCGCAGGTCATCGCGGACAACAGCTGGGCCACGCCGCTGTTCTTTCAGCCGCACGCGTTCGGGATCGACGTGTCGATCCAGGCCGGCACCAAGTATCTGGTCGGGCACTCGGATGCGATGCTCGGCACGGTCTCGGCCAACGCGCGCGCATGGCCCGCGCTGAAGCAACTGCATGGCGATCTCGGACTGTGCGCGGGCCCCGACGACGTGTATCTCGCGCTGCGCGGGTTGCGCACGCTCGGCGTGCGGTTGCGGCAGCACCAGCGCAACGCGCTCGCGGTCGCGAGCTGGCTCGAGCGGCGTCCCGAGGTGCAGCGCGTGCTGTATCCGGCGTTGCCGGGCGACGACGGCCACGCGCTGTGGCGCCGCGATTTTCGCGGCGCGTCCGGGTTGTTCTCGGTCGTGCTGCAGCCGGCGCCCGCGCACGCGATCGACGCGTTTCTCGATCACCTGGCGTTGTTCGGGCTCGGCTATTCGTGGGGCGGCTACGAGAGCCTCGCGCTGCCGTTCGAGCTGGATGCGCACGGCCTCGCGGCGCGCTGGCCGTCCGGCAGCCGCGGCGTGCGCCTGCACATCGGCCTCGAGGATGCGGGCGACCTGATCGCCGATCTTGCGGCGGGCCTCGACCGCTACGCGGCATGCGCGTCGATCGCCGCCTGCGAGGATGCCGCGCGATGCTGACCGTCTGGGGCCGCCGCACGTCGTTCAACGTGCAGAAGGTGTTGTGGCTCATCGGCGAGCTCGGCCTGCCTTACCGGCATATTGCGGTCGGCGGCGAGCACGGCTCGCTGCAGACGCCCGCGTTCGCGGCGCTGAATCCGACCTGCCGGATTCCGGTGATCGACTGGGACGGCGACGTCGTGTGGGAGTCGCACACGATCCTGCGTTATCTGGCCGCGCGCGTGCCGAACAATCCGTTCTGGTGCCGCGACACGTTCGCCCGTTCCCGCGCGGAGCGCTGGATGGACTGGTCGCAGACCGCGCTCGAACCCGACGTGATGACCGGGTTGTTCTGGGCACTCGTGCGAACGCCGCCGGAGCGGCGCGACGACGCGATCGTGCTCGACAAGGCCGCACGCAGCGCGACGCATTACCGGCTGCTCGACCGGCTGCTGTCGACCCAGCCGTTTCTCGGTGGCGCGTCGCCGGGCCTGGCCGACATCCCGGCCGGCGCGACGCTGTTCCGCTATTTTTCGCTCGACGTCGAGCGGCCGCCGTTGCCGCACGTCGAGGCCTGGTACGCCCGCCTGTGCCGACGGCCCGCCTACCGCGAACAGGTGATGGTGTCGTTCGACGCGTTGCGCGGCCAGCCGGGCTGACCTTCTACCGACCACACGACATGACGCACTTAGCCCTTCGTCCGATCCTGATCGTGCTGCATCGCGAGCAGTCGAGCCCCGGCCGGATCGGCCGGCTGCTCGCCGCCCGCGGCCATCCGCTCGACATCCGCCGCCCGCCGCTCGGCGATCCGTTGCCGGCGACGCTCGCCGACCATGCGGGCGCCGTGGTGTTCGGCGGCCCGATGAGCGCCAACGACGGCGATCGCTGGATCCGCGACGAGATCGACTGGATCGGTGTGCCGCTGCGCGAGGCGGCGCCGTTTCTCGGCGTCTGCCTCGGCGCGCAGATGATGATTCGCCACCTGGGCGGCCGCGTGAACGCGCATCGCGACGGGCGCGCGGAAATCGGCTACTGGCCGATCGCCGCGACGCCAGCCGGCCGGCGGCTCGGTTCATGGCCGTCGCACGTGTACCAGTGGCATCGCGAGGGCTTCGAGCGCGTGGCCGGGCTCGAGATCCTCGCGACCGGCGAGCATTTCGAGAACCAGGCGGTTCGTTACGGGCCGCGCGCGTACGGCGTCCAGTTCCATCCGGAAGTGAGCTATCCGATGATGCGGCGCTGGAGCACCGCGGCCGCGCACAAGCTGACGGCGCCCGGCGCGCAGGATCTGGCGACGCAGGCCAGCGAAGGCCACCGGCACGATCGCGCGACGGCCGCGTGGCTCAGCGCGTTTCTCGACCGCTGGCTCGACGAGACGCCGGCATCAGCGTCAGGTCGGCACCGTCACGTCGGAGATGCTGATCAGCCCCCACTCGACCGCGCGCAGCACGGCTTCGTGCCGACGTGACACGTTGAACTTGCGGCGGATGTTCATGAAGTGGAAGTTGATGCACGACTCGGTCACGTTCAGGATGTGGCCGATTTCCCACGAGGTCTTGCCGGCCGCATGCCAGCGCAGGCATTCGACTTCCCGCCGGCTGAGGCGCGGCACGCTGTCGGGCGGTGTGTGGCAGCGCGTGCCCGCGATCGCTTCGCAGGCGATGTCGCGCAACAGCGTGAGCGCCGCCAGATGCCGGTCGCAGCGCTCGCGCGTGGCGGCGAGATCGTCCGCGCTCGCGCACGACAGCATGCCGACCTCCCCCTTCGGGCCGCGCACGGGCAGCACGACGCCGCTGCGCATGCCGTACGCGGCCGCCGCTTCGTAGCATGGCCGTTGCCCGGCCAGCCCGAACAGCGTGTCGTCCCAGACGAGCGGCAGCGCCGAGCGGAAGCAATGTTGCAGCGTCGGATCGATGCGGTCGAACTGCCGCTGCCGGTACAGCGCCGTCCAGCCCGGCACGCCGCTACTCCACTTGCGCGCGAGATCGAACGATGCGCCGGTAAACGGCAACACGATCAGCACGACCTTGTCGAATCCCATGCCGGCGGCCGCGTCGGTCATCCGCTGCCATGACGCATCCGTGTCGCCGGGTACCAACCATTTCAGGCAATCCAGTCCTTTCATACAAGCCACCCCGTTTATTAGCTGGAATCTGCAATCAGGCGGACTTGCGCAACCGGTTCGAGGCGTTGCGCGCGAACGGGCCGCGCTAGACCGCCTCCGTCAAGCGTCGCCGACCCGCCTGCTTCGCGTCGTCGAGCGAAGCCGTCACGTCGAACGGAATCCCGAACGCCTTTTCGATGCCGGCCGCGTTGGCGATGGCCGCTTCACGCTCGCGCGGGTCCGGTTCGACCGACACGAGCGCGCGGCAAACCGCGGCGAGCGCGGCGCGGTTCTGCTTGAGCCACATGCCGCGCTCCTTGCGGTCGTCGTGCGGCTCGTCGGGGCGGGCCGGCGGAAAGATCATGACAAACGGCTCGCCGTGCCGCATCAGCGCGTGCATGTCGTCGAGCCAGCGCTGCGCGTAGCCGGCGGATGCGATTGCATCGTTGCGCACGACGACGAGCGGAAATTCCGTGACGTCGAACACGGCGAGCGCCGCCAGCGCGGACGGCGCGTTCTGAGCGTGGTGGGTAGGCATCGGGTCAATCTCCATCGAATTGAACAGCATGGGTCGGAACGGGCCGCGCGGCGCCCGCTTCATCGTTTCGCGGCGGCGCCGGGGCCGAACGGCGGGCGGGCGAGCCACACCACCGCGATCACGGCGAGATACACGCAGCCGAGCGCGAACGACACGTCGTTGAACGAAATCTGATATGCCTGCGCATCGACCAGGTTGCCGAGCAGCGTCGCCGCGCGTTGCGGATCGCCGCCGCCGAGCTGCGCGAGTTCGGCGCGAACGGCCGGATCGAACGTGCTCAGGTGTTCGCTGAGCTGCGCGTGATGCAGGATCGCGCGCCGGTCCCACAGGAACGACGTGATCGACACGGCGAAGCTCGCGCCGAGCGTGCGCAGGAACGTGGACAGGCCGGAGCCCGCGGCGATCTCGTCCGGCTTCAGGTCGGACAGCAGGATGCTGTTGATCGGCATGATGAACAGCGCGAGGCCGAGGCCCTGCAGCAGCTGGATCAGCGCGATGTGCGTGAAGTCGACGTCGGGCACGAAGCCCGCGCGCAGGAACGACGACGTGCCGAGGATCGCGAACGCGCAGCACACCAGCACGCGCATGTTGAAGCGCGGCGCGTACTTGCCCATGAACGGCGTCATCAGCACGGGGATCACGCCCATCGGCGCGACGGCCAGCCCGGCCCAGAACGCCGTATAGCCGAGCGTGCGCTGCAGCCATTGCGGCACGATCACGTTGACCGCGAAGAACGCCGAGTACGCGAGCACCAGCGTCAGCGTGCCGGCCGCGAAGTTGCGATGCGCGAACAGCCGCAGATTCACGATCGGGTTCGGCTCGTTGAGTTCCCAGATCAGGAACAGCGCGATCCCGAACGCGGCGACCACCGACATCACGACGATGAATGTCGAGTTGAACCAGTCGGCTTCGTTCCCCTTGTCGAGCACGATCTGCAGCGCGCCGACGCCGACGACGAGCGCGGCGAGACCGACGTAGTCGACACGCGCGGCGACCGTCGTCTCGACGCGCGCGCGCATCTGCGCGAACACGCACATCGCGGCGAACACGCCGATCGGCAGATTGATCAGGAACGCCCAGCGCCACGAATAATGTTCCGTCACCCACCCGCCGAACACGGGGCCCGCGATCGGCGCGACGACGGTCACCATCGCGATCATCGACAGCGCGAAGCCGCGCCGCTGCGGCGGGTAGATCGACAGCATCAGCGCCTGCGTGGTCGGGATCATCGGCCCGGCGACGAGGCCCTGCAGCGCGCGGAACGCGACGAGCTGCGGCAGGTTTTGCGCGAGGCCGCACAGCAGCGACGCGAACGTGAACGCCAGCGTCGCCCACACGAACAGCCGGACCTGCCCGACGCGCTTGACGAGAAACCCGGTCAGCGGCAATGCGATCGCATTGCTGACCGAGAACGTCGTGACGACCCATGCGCTCTGCGTCGTGCTGACGCCGAAGTTGCCGGCGATCGTCGGCAGCGACACGTTCGCGACGGTGCCGTCGAGCACCTGCATGAACACCGCGAGCGCGAGGCCGAACGTCGTCAGCGCGACGCTCGACGGACGAAAACCGGCGTCCGCGGCCGGCATCGGGCCGCTCATCGCACACGCTCCGTACGCGCGGCCGCCGGCAGGTTCGCATGCACGACGTCGGCGATCAGGCTGTCGGCGCGCGCGAGTTCGTCGCGGTACACGTCGGTCCGGAACACCGGCGTATCCTGCGCGCGATGCGACAGCATCGCACCGCTGCGGTCGTGCTGGTCGACGCGCGCATGCATCGACAGGCCGATGCGCAGCGGATGCGCGTCGAGTTGCGACGGGTCCGTCAGTTCGATGCGCACCGGCAATCGCTGCACGATCTTGATCCAGTTGCCGGTCGCGTTCTGCGCGGGCAGCAGCGAGAACGCGCTGCCGGTGCCGACGCCGAGGCTCTGCACGCGGCCCGTATAACGCACGGCGTCGCCGTACAGGTCGGCGCTCAGCTCGACCGGTTGGCCGATCCGCATGTGCTCGAGCTGCTTTTCGGTGAAGTTCGCGTCGACCCACAACTGGCGCAGCGGCACGACCGCGAGCAGCGGCACGCCCGGCGACACGCGCTGCCCGACCTGCACCGTGCGCTTCGCGACATAGCCGGTGACGGGCGCGACGATGTCGGTGCGCGCACGGGCCAGATAGGCGGCGCGCAGCCGCGACGCCGCGGCCTGAACGTCGGGATGCGACGCGACCGCGGTGTCGTCGACGAGCGCCTTGCTCGTCAGGTGCTGTTCGCTCAACGTCGCGAGCGCGCTTTGCGCGGCGGCGTACGCGCTTTGCGCGGACGTCAGCGTGTCGAGCGCATGCGCGAGCTCCTCGCGCGAGATCGCGCCGGAGCGGCCGAGATCCTCGCGGCGCCGGTAGTCGGCCTTCGCCTTGTCGAGCGCGGTGCGCCGCGCGTCGAGGTCGGCGCGTGCGCCGTCGATGCTGTTCGCGAGCCCGCGCTCGTTGCTGTACAGGCCGCGCACCTTGCGCACCGTGGCCGCGAGGTCCGCCTGCGCGGCCGCGAGCGCGATCTGCGCGTCGCTCGCGTCGAGACGGACGAGCGGCGTGCCGGCGCGAACGAGGTCGCCGTCGTCCGCGTCGATCGACACGACGGTGCCCGTCACCTGCGGCGTCAGCTCGACGACGTTGCCTTGCGCGTATGCGTTGTCGGTGGATTCGTACCAGCGGCCGACGAGCCCGTACCAGATGCCCCAGCCGACGATGCCGAGCGCGAACACGCCGACGAGCGCACGCACGAGATGCTTGCGTCGTGCGGGCGGCGGCGTGGCCGGTGCGGCGCCGCCGGGCGCCGGTTGCGTGCGGGCGTCCGACCCGCCTGGCGCGCGCGGCGCACCGGTGTGGTCGGCCGACGGGGGCTGCCGGGCAGTGGCGGGATCGGTGGTCGCGGGCCGCGCGGGAGTCTGCAAGGTGTTGTCGCTGCTCATGGTTCGATGTCAAGGACGGTGGGAAGGAGTGGCGGCGAGCGCGACGTCGTCCGGCTCGGCGTGGAAGCCGCCGCCGAGCGCGGCGACGAGCTGCAGCGACTGGTCCGCGCGCTGGGCGCGCAACGCGGCGACTTCGCGGCTCGCGATCAACAGCTGCTGGCGTACGACGAGCGCGTCGAGGTAGCTGCCGACGCCGGCCCGGTAGCGCGCATCTGCGAGCCGCCATGCGTCGGTGGCGGCGTCGAATGCGCGCTGCTGCGCATCGGCCTGCACCGTGAGCGAATGCACCCGGTGCAGATCGTCGGCCACCTCGCCGATCGCGCCGATCAGCGTCTTGTTGTAGCTGGCGACCGCGACGTCGTATTGCGCGTCGCGCTTGCGCAGCACGCCGCGCCGTTCGCCGCCGTCGAAGATCGGCAGGCTCACGGCCGGGCTGACGTTGTAGGTGCGCGAGGCGGCCTGGAACAGCGATGCGCCGCCGCGCGTCGCGAGACCGATCAGCGCGGTGAGGCTCACGTCGGGCAGGAAGTCCGCGCGGGCGGCCGCGACGTTGCGGCTCGCGGCTTCCACCCGCCAGCGTGCGGCGACGAGATCGGCGCGCCGGCCGAGCAGCGCGGCCGGCAGGTCGGCCGGCACCGCGAGCGCGGCGGTGGGCAGCGGCGCGGGCCGCACGAGCGCGAGACCGCGATCGGGGCCGGCGCCGAGCAGGATCGCGAGCGCGATGCGCGCGCTGTCGATCGCCTGCGCCGCGCGTGCCTGCTCGCGCATCGCGGCCGCGACTTCGCTTTCGGCCTGGCGCTGCTGCGCGACGTTGTCGATGCCTTTCGTGACACGCTGACGCGTGAGCGACAGCGCTTCGTCGGCGCGGTCGTATTCGGCCCGCGCGACGTCCTGCTGATCGAACGCATAGGCAAGATTCACGTAGGCGCGCGCGACGTTGACGGACAGCAGCACGCGCGCGGCCCGTGCATCGATCCGCGCGGCCCGCGCTTCGCCGAGCGCGGCCTCCCACGCCGCGCGGCGGCCGCCCCACAGATCGAGATCCCAGCTCAGGCCGAGATTGATCTCGCGCGTGTGGCTGAAGAAACCGCCGCCCTCGGCCGTCGAGAACTGCGTGCCGGACGTGCGTTCCCCTTTCGCGCTGGCGCGGCCGACGAGGTGCGGCAAGCGGGCAGCCTGGGCTTCGATCACGAGCGCCTGCGCTTCGCGCGCACGCGCATCGGCGGTCGCGAGATCGGGATTGCCGGCAAGCGCTTCGTCGATCAGCGCGTTCAGCTGCGCATCGTTCAGCGCCACCCACCAGTCGGCGGCCGGCCAGTCGGCGACGGGCGCCTGCGCGAGGCTTCGCGATGCGGCGAGCGTATCGGCACCGCGCAGCGTGCCGGCGGGTGTGAGCCCGTCGCGGCTCGCGCATGCGCCGAGCATGACGAGCACGACGGCGACGGCCATTCGCGACAGGACGCGCGGCGCGACGGCATCGCGTGGCGGCGGAGCAAGTGCTGCATGCATCGCATTCCTCGGATTCGTTTTGGTTTGAACACGACACGCATTGTTGGACGCTCCCCGGCAAAGCTGATAATGTTGTTTAGACAAAAAATAATGAATTCCGGCCATGCCCATCCGAGAAGCTTTTCCCGCCCGCGCGGTGCAACGCGCCGACGCCGATCCGAGCGAACGCGCGGACGGCCCGTCGCTGATCGCCGTCTGGGGCGAGGACGACGGCAGCAACGCCTACCAGCTCGGCACGCGCGAGGTCGACTGGCACAGCCATCTGCGCGGCCAGGTGTTCTGCGTCGAAAGCGGGTTCGCACACGTGCGCACGCCACACGGTTCGTGGCTGCTGCCGCCGCATCGCGCGGGCTGGATTCCGCCGGGCGAGCAGCACAAGGTCAGCATCAGCGGTGCGTTGAGCGGCTGGAGCGTCGTGATCGCGCCGGCCGCGAGCCGCCGGATGCCCGGCCAGCCGTGCGTGATCGCGATCAGCGAACTGATGCGTGCGCTCGTGCGGCGCGCCGTGTCGTGGGCCGACCAGGACCGGCTCGACCTCGAGCAGGCGCGCATGAGCGTCGTGCTGCTCGACGAGATGCGCCGCGCGCCGCACGAACCGCTGCACTTGCCGATGCCCCACGACCGGAGGTTGCTGCGGATCGCCAACGCGATCCTCGGGCAGCCGCACGACAGCCGGACGCTCGACGCGTGGGCCGAATGGGCCGGGCTGTCCGCCCGCACGCTGAGCCGGCTGTTCGTCGCCGAAACGGGCACGAGCTTCGCACAGTGGCGGCAGCAGGCGCGGCTCACGCATGCGCTCGAACGTCTGGCGAACGGCGACAGCGTCGCCGACATCGCGGACGCGCTCGGCTATGCGACGCCGAGCAATTTCATCGCGATGTTCCGCCGCGCGTTCGGCGATTCGCCCGCGCACTACTTCGCGAAGCGCAAGCAACCGTAATGCCGCGCGGCATCGCCCGGCCCCCTATCACCCCTGCCAGTACTGCGCGCGCGTCGACGTCGCTATAGTCGCCGTGCGACCGGCCGGTCGGTCGCCCAATGTGACCTGTGGAGGGTGTCGATGTCGAATGCCGTCGGATCGGACAACACGCCGATCGTCTCCGAGCAGCAGCTCGCCGATCATCTCGCCGCCGGCTGCAAGCCGGCCGCGCAGTTCCGGATCGGTACCGAGCACGAGAAGTTCGTCGTTTCCCGCGCGACGCACGAGGCTGCGCGTTATGAAGGACCGTCCGGCATCGCCGAGGTGCTGGCGCGGCTGCGCGGCGACGGGACGCCGATCGTCGATGCCGGGCAGACCGTCGGCGTGATCCAGCGCGACGGCGCCGCGATCTCGCTCGAACCGGCCGGCCAGCTCGAACTGTCGGGTGCGCCGCTCGATACGCTGCACGACACGCACGCCGAACTGCACGCGCACCTCGCCGCGGCCCGTGCGGCATGCGACCCGCTCGGCCTGCGCTGCGTGCCGCTCGGCTTTCACCCTCACCTGTCGCGCGACGCGCTGCCGTGGATACCGAAGCAGCGCTACGCGCTCATGCGGCGTTACATGCCGCGCGTCGGCACGCGCGGGCTCGACATGATGCAGCGCACCTGCACCGTGCAGGTCAACCTCGATTTCGCATCGGAAAGCGACATGGCGCGCAAGCTGCGCGTGTCGCTCGCGTTGCAGCCGGTCGCGACCGCGCTGTTCGCGAATTCGCCGTTCCTCGACGGCCACCCGTCGGGCCTGCTGTCGACGCGCGCCCACACGTGGCTCGATACCGACGGCGATCGCTGCGGCGTGCCGGCGCTGTTCCTGTCGCGCAGCTTCGGCTTCGAACGCTACGTGAGCTGGCTGCTCGACAACGTGCCGATGTACTTCGTGCGGCGCGGCGATCGTTACGCGGACGCGACCGGGCACACGTTCCGCGATTTCATGCGGCGGCGCATTCCGCATCTCGAAGGCGAGATGCCGACGCTGGGCGATTTCGCGGACCACCTGACGACGGTGTTCACCGAGGTGCGGCTGAAGCGCTATCTCGAGATGCGCGGCGCCGATGCCGGCTCGCCGGACATGATGGTCGCGCTGTCCGCGTTCTGGACCGGCCTGCTGTACGATCCGGCCGCGCTGTCGGAAGCCGAGACGCTGGCCGCCGAGATCGACCGCGGCACGCTGCTCGCGCTGCGTCGCGACGTGCCGCGCACCGGGCTCGACACGCCGGCCGGCGGCCGGACGTTACGCGCGATGGCGGCCGATGCGCTCGCGATCGCGCATCGCGGCCTGCGCGCGCGGGCGCGCACGGATGCGGCCGGCCGCGACGAATCGATGTATCTCGCGCCGCTCGACGAGATCGTCGCCGGCGCGCCGACGCAGGCCGAACATTGGCTGGCCCGCTATCGCGATGCGTGGGCCGGCGACGCGACGCGGATCCATGACGAAGCCGCTGTCTGAGCGCATCGCGCCGGGCCGCTCACGCGCAGCAGGCGAGCAGCGGCTCGTGTGCGAACTCCGCGCCGGGCGGCAGCGCATGGCCGCGTCGCCGGGTACGCACGGCGTGCGCGAGCGTCTCGAACAGCCGCGCGGTATCGGCGAACGACAGGCACGCGTCCGTGATGCTCTGCCCGTAGCGCAGCGGCACGCCGGGCACGAGGTCCTGCCGCCCTTCGATCAGGTTCGACTCGATCAGCACGCCGACGATGCGCGTATCGCCGGCCGCCACCTGCGCGGCGACTTCCGCGCCGACGGCGAGCTGGTTCCGGTACTGGCGGCGGCTGTTGCCGTGACTGACGTCGATCATCACGCGCGGCGCGACGTGCGCGGCCGTCATCCGCTCGCAGGCGGCGTGCACGGCCGCCGCGTCGAAATTCGGCTCGCGCCCGCCGCGCAGCACGACGTGCGTATGCGGATTGCCTTGCGACACGCTCGCGCATAGCCGGCCGTCGGCATCGATCGACAGGAAACGGTGCGCATGCGCCGCCGCGCGCATCGCATCGACGGCGACCTGGACATTGCCGTCGGTGCCGTTCTTGAAACCGATCGGGATCGGCAGCGACGACGCCAGCTCGCGATGCACCTGCGACTCCACGGTGCGCGCGCCGATCGCGCCCCACGCGACCAGATCGGCCAGGTAGCGCGGCGACAGCGGATCGAGAAACTCGGTCGCGGCCGGCATCTCAGTGCCGTTGACGTCGCACAGCAGCGCGCGGGCCGTCTGCAGCCCGACGTCGATCCGGTCGCTGCCGTCCAGCAACGGGTCGTTGATCAGCCCCTTCCAGCCGACCGTCGTGCGCGGCTTCTCGAAGTACACGCGCATCACGATTTCCAGCTCGTCCGCAAAGCGCGCGCGTTGCAGCGCGAGCCGTGCCGCGTAGTCGCGCGCGGCGTCGGGATCGTGTATCGAGCACGGGCCGGCGATGATCACGAGCCGGTCGTCCGCGCCGTCGAGCACGTCGACGATCGCGCGGCGGGTCGTATGAACGGTGCGCGACGCGCGCGACGCCGGCGGCAGTGCGCCGGCCAGATCCGCAGGGGACGGCAAGCGCAGCACGGGGTCGCGGTTTGTCGTCCAGGCGTTTGCATGCATGGGGACTGCCCTCCTGTCGATAATGAGCGGGATTTTTTACTACAGCGCGACTGTATTGAATGGCGCTTTTGGTGCGCAACTAACATATTTATCAGTTTCTCATTCATAACGTTATGAATGAGAAGAATAAGCGTCGGGTCCGATAATCGGGGAACCCGGCTTGAGAACGTTTGCAGTGTGCGAAATGGCGCGTAAATCGGGTTTAATTCGAAAATGCGGATGTGATTCTGCAGAGGGGAATGGAGGCTGGTGCGACTTTCCGCCACGCCTCGCTATTCGTTCTGATAGTGGCGACCCGATATTCGTTCGATTAATTTTCGGATGCCCGACAGGCCGTTCGGGCTCGAAAATATAAATCAACCCAGTCATCGCGGAGAGTCACCATGTCGAAACGACATTACGAAACCCCCATTCACGTCAAGTATCGCGATACGGATTCGATGGGGCATGTGAGCAGCCCCGTCTATTACGACTACCTGCAGCATTCGTATCTCTGCTACATGTTCGACCTGCTCGGCCTGCCGCGCAGCGAGAAACTGCCGCACATCATGGTGAAGACGCAGTGCGAGTACCTCGCGCCGGCGCAATTCGGCGACAACCTGACCATCCGCTCGAGCATCGTGCGCTTCGGCAGCAAGAGCTTCGATCTCGAACACCTGATGGAGCGCGACGACCAGACCATCGTCGCGCGCGGCGTGTCGACGCACGTGATGTTCGATTACGTGAACAACACGACGCTGCCCGTGCCCGACGAATTCAAGACGCGCGTGCTCGAATTCCAGGGGTCGCTGTGATGCGTGCGCATCCGTTCGGGAGCGACACGTGAGCTGCGCGGTGGCGCGCGCCCGGCGCCGGATCGGCGCGATCGTGGAGCGGCGGGACGATCGCGCGATCGTGATCGTCCGGCAGGCGGCGCAGGCCTTGCTCGAGCCGGCTGCGCTCGAGCGGCACCGTGCGCTCGCGTCCCGCCACGAGGACGAGCTGGAGGTGCTGCTGCAGCCGTGCGGTGGCGCGCACGACGGCGTGCGCACGCTGCTCGGCCGGCTGCGGGACGCCGGCGTGGCCGTCGCGCTCGATGCGGCGACGGTCACCCACGATGCGTCGCTGCTCGAATTCGCGAGCTGGGTCACACGGTGTACGACGCCCGACGGCTCGGCGACGGCACCCGACGACGCGGCCGTGCCGGGCGGTGCGCTGCTCGCCGGGCTGGTCGTGCGATGGCGCGATCTGCACGGCAAGTGGCGGCGGCCCGAGCGCGACGCGATAGCGGAACGCACGCCGCGGACCATCGCGGCGGATGCGGCCGAGCACATCGCAGCCGGCGATCCGGACGAGCCGATACTCGGCGCGCTGCTCGACGCCGATGACGCGTCGACCGGCGCGGCGCTCGACACGCTGTCGGACGCGGTGCGCGCGCGACGGATCTGCATGGCGACGCGGGCGCGCTGGCCGCTCGCGCGACGGTTATGAACACCGCCGTCGCGACGGCCGGCGGGCGCGCGTTTCTGGTCGGCATGATGGGCGCGGGCAAATCGACGCTCGGCCGCGCGCTCGCGGCTTCGCTCGGCTGGGCGTTCGCCGACAGCGACGACGAGATCGAGCGGCGCACGGGGCGCTCGGTCGCCGCGCTGTTCGACCTCGTCGGCGAAGGCGGCTTTCGACTGCTCGAAACGCAGATCGTCGACGAGTTGACGCAGCGCGCGAACGTGGTCGTGGCGACCGGCGGCGGCGCGGTCCTGAATCCGCGCACCCGCGTGCGCCTCAGCGAACGCGGCAGCGTGATCTACCTGCATGCGGACCCCGATGTGCTTTGGCGGCGGACGCGCGACGACGCGCGGTGTCGGCCGCTGCTGCAGGCGGGCGAGCCGCGGCAGACGCTCGCCGCGCTGTACCGGCTGCGCGACCCGCTGTATCGCGAATGCGCGCATGCGCTGGTCGATACGACCGCACACGGCGTCGCGCATGCAACGGCGGAGGTGTTGAAGCTGCTCTTTGCGCGGATGAACGCGCCGGCGTGACGGCGCGTTCACTTCCTTCCCCTTCGAATCGACCGCACGCCCGGCGTCACGCGCGTTTTTGAAACGACGAGTTTGGATTATCGATAGTGCTATTGTGATAAGAAAAGTTATCCGGATATCGGTATTTTCTTATCCAACTACGCGTTTGCGTAGCCAGCGAATCGACGCTTCAAGCTGCCGGAAAATCGGTCCATCAGGCCAGATCCCGCCCGCGCCGGAATGCTGCCGTCGCGCATCGACGCGCTTGTGTGCGACGTGGCGTGCCGACTGGGCGAACAGCCGGTGCAACGGCGGCGTACCCGACTCCAGCGCGGCGATCGCCGCAGACCCTCACCTTTTTCCCGTCATTTGTTCCCGCGACGCAAGACTGTTGCTCCATGGAGGGTGTTCGAAATCGTGACCGGCACGCCTACAGTCTGCCCATCGGATTCATCGATCCGGTCGGTACCGAGACCGAACACCATTCACCTGTCGAGGTACATCATGAGCGCATCCAAAGTCGTCATCGTCACCGGCGCATCGCAAGGCATCGGGGCGGAAACGGTCAACGCATTCCGGGCACGCGGCCATCGGGTCGTCGCGACGTCCCGTTCGATCGGCACGCTCGTCAACAATGCGGGCATCTTCATCGCGAAGCCGTTCACGCAATACACCGCGGACGACTACGCGCAGATCGCGAGCGTCAACCTGAACGGCTTCTTCCACGTCACGCAGCGTGCGATCGCCGCGATGCAGAAGCATGGCACCGGCCATGTGGTCAGCATCACGACGAGCCTCGTCGACCATGCGAACAGCAGCGTACCGTCGGTGCTCGCGTCGCTGACCAAAGGCGGATTGAATGCCGCGACGAAGTCGCTCGCGATCGAGTATGCGAAGGCCGGCATTCGCGTGAATGCGGTGTCGCCCGGCGTCGTCAAGTCGCCGATGCATGCGCCCGATACGCACGCGACGCTCGCGTCGCTGCATCCGGTCGGTCGGATGGGCGAGATGAGCGATATCGTCGGTGCGATCCTGTATCTCGATTCGGCGCCGTTCGTCACCGGCGAAATCCTGCACGCGGACGGCGGTCAGAGCGCCGGGCATTGAGCAGCGGCGTCGAAGCCGCGAGCCGGTGCGTCTATCGCGACGCGCCGGCGCGTTTGCCGCGCGGGCCGGCTGTCCGGCTGGCAGGCGCATGCACGCGCTGTTCGACGAGAAAGTCGACGAACACCCGCACGCGCGACGACAGAAAGCGCGCATGCGGGTACAGCAGCACGAAGGGCCGCGACCGGCCGCCGAGGCCGGACAACACTTCCACGAGCCCTGCGGGGCCGCATCCGCCCCACCGGGCGTTTTGGCAGGCCCTGCCCGGCATCCGGCACGCATGCCGGCGCACCGCGCATCGGGGCCGGATCATCCGAAAAGCTTGTCAGGCAAGGCGTTACACGTTTCAGATACATTGGAATACAAAATATCGCATACGATTTAATCGAATCCGCTTGACGGCGGCGGTCGCCAAGCGGAAACTGCATCGCATGCGATCGAATCGCATCTGACACAACCTTCGACTGACGGAGCAAACGATGAGCAAGATCGACAAAGTGCTGTACACGGGCAAGACGCATACGACTTCCGGCGGCCGCGACGGCGCGGCGCGCAGTTCCGACGGTCGTCTCGACATCCAGTTGTCGTCCCCCGGCAGCGCCGGCACCGGCACCAACCCGGAACAGCTGTTCGCAGCCGGCTGGTCGGCCTGCTTCATCGGCGCGATGCAGCTTGCAGCGCGTGCCGAGAAGGTGACGCTGCCGGCCGATCTCGCGGTCGACGCCGAAGTGGATCTCGGCACGGCGGGCAACGCGTACTTCCTGCAGGCCCGGCTGAACGTGAGCGTGCCGGGGCTCGAGCGCGACGTCGCGCAACGCATCGTCGACGCCGCACACCAGACCTGCCCGTATTCGAAGGCGACGCGCGGCAACATCGACGTCGATATCCGGATCGCCTGAACGTTGCATCGGGCGGCCGAGCGCCGCCCTCCCGAATTCCCGATTCCTTTTCCATCGAGGTGAAACATGAAAACCCCATTGATCGCCGCCCTGCTCGTCGCCGTTTCGTCTGCCGTTGCCGCTCCGGCATTTGCCAATGAGGCCACCGTGACGCGTGCCCAGGTGCGCGCCGAACTCGCGCAGCTTCAACAGGCCGGCTATCCGCTGAACCGCGCGACCGACGCCACCTACCCGAGCGATCTGCAGGCGGCGCTGACGCAGATCCACGCCGACGATGCCGTCGCGGCCCATGCACCGGCTGCCGGCTATGGCAGCAACGGCGACACCGCGACGCAATCCGGCCGCCGGTATGTCGCGAGCGTGGCCGAGCGTTCGATCTACTTCGGCCATTGAACGAACGCGCGAACGGCGCCGATGGCCGGCGTGCGGTGCGTTCCCTGAATTCCTTTTCCATCGAGGTGAATAATGAAGTCCCAACTGATTGCCGCCCTTCTCGTTGCCGTATCGGCCACCGTCGCCGCACCGGTTTTTGCAAGCGAAAGCACCGTCACGCGTGCGCAGGTGCGTGCGGAACTGGCCGCGTTGCAGCAAGCCGGCTACCAGCCTAATCGCCCGAACGATCCGAACTACCCGGACAACATCCAGGCGGCGCTGAAACGAATTCGCGACGGCGGCGCCGTCGCGGCCGATACGCAGGCGGCCGGTTACGGCAGCGACGCCGGCGGCGCCACGCAGTCGGGCAGCCGAATCGCGCTGCGCACCGCCGAGCGCTCGGTCTATTTCGGACATTGAGCACGGTACGGCGAATTCGCCGCCGAAGTCCGTCATATAAAGCGTATGCGATGTAATCGCGTACGCTTTTTTATATTGCATGGATCCGCGTCGACGGTGCTATCTGCCCCGGCCCATCCCGGATTATTCTGTGCGGCATCCCATCTTCCACCAAGGAGCCGCCGATGCCGGACGCCACGACCGGAAACACGACAGGCGATGCGCACGTGCTCGACCGGGTCGTCTGGAATGCGCTGACGGGCAGGCAACGCCGCTTTGCGCTCGGCGACGGCCGTGCGTTGCGGTTCCCGACGGCCATCGCGCCATTTGCCGCGATCGACCAGCCGAGCCCGGCGTCGTTCGACGCACTGCGCATGCTGATTGCGGCACACGGGCCGGCGGCGCTCGTCACGCCGGACGAGATCGAGCCGCCCACGGGATTGTCGGTGATTCGGCGCGCGACGTTGCTTCAAATGATGTGGCAACGGACGTTCGACCCGGCACCCGAACCGGAGCATGTTCCGCTCGGTGAAGCCGACGTGCCCGACATGCTCGCGTTGACCGCCGCCGCGCAGCCCGGCCCGTTCGGCCCGCGCACGTTCGAGCTCGGCCATTACATCGGCGTGCGCCGTGACGGCAGGCTGGCCGCGATGGCCGGCCAGCGGATGCAGGTGGACGGATATACCGAGATCAGCGCCGTGTGCGTGGATGCCGCGTTT
Organism: Burkholderia sp. AU16741; assembly: GCF_002223345.1. Taxonomy (NCBI): domain Bacteria; kingdom Pseudomonadati; phylum Pseudomonadota; class Betaproteobacteria; order Burkholderiales; family Burkholderiaceae; genus Burkholderia; species Burkholderia sp. AU16741. Next base: position 1,282,022 of record NZ_NKEZ01000003.1, on the reverse strand, counting down.
CGGCGGCAAGGGCTGGCGGCGCGGCTGATCCGGTCGTTGATCGCGACGATCGATGCGCGTGCGGAAACGCCCTTCCTGCACGTCCTCACGACGAACCGGGTGGCGATCGAGCGCTATCTCGCGCTCGGTTTCGCCGTCCGACGCGAGATGCACCTGCTGGTGCTGGACGAGGCGCGCGCATGACAATGCGGCCGGCGCGATGCACGCGTCGGCCGCTTGCGGCGCCTGAGTATTTTCATGCTTCGGTCGACCGGATCAGGTTGCCGCGCAGCGTGACGATCGCCTTCTGCACCTTCGCGAACTCGTCCGGCTTCAGCCCGGTCGCTTCGACCAGGTTCATGTCGAGCCCCTTCTCGCGCACGCGGCGGCCGCTTTTCGTCAGGCTGACGAGCACCTGGCGCTCGTCGGACGGATCGCGGTGCCGCTCCAGATAGCCCATTGCCTCGAGCTTCTTCAGGATCGGCGTCAGCGTATTGGATTCGAGGAACAGCTTCTCGCCGAGTTGGCCGACGGTCTGGTTGTCCTGCTCCCACAGCGCGATGATCGTGATGTACTGCGTATACGTGAGGCCGAGCTCGTCGAGAATCGGCTTGTACGCCTTGCCGAACGCGAGGTTCGCCGAGTAGATCGCAAAGCACAGGAACTCGGACAGCTTCGGCGCGGCAGACGACGGGGTTTCGGTCGGCTTCATGGACTTCCTCCAGCGACACGAACGGTCGCAGACAATCGCATTATATATCGCATGCGATCTTATCGGAAGCATGATAATCGGGGGCGATCGGCTGAGGCGCGGCGCGCTCAGCCCGGCTTGCGGCGCTTGCCGGTTGGCCGACGGCTCATCGACAGCAACGTGCATTGCACCGGATGTGCGATTTCGGTGGCGAGGCCGCCCGCGGCAAACAGCAGGATCATCAGCCAGCGTTTCATGCGTCCTCCACGACGGAGAGGCTCGCGCCATCGGCGACCGTCGCGTCGAGCGCGTACGGATCGACGCCGTCCAGGCAACCGAGATTGACGCGCCAGCACGCCGGATCCTTGCGGGTCTGGTGGAACGGATAGACGCCGCACCGGCTGCAGAAATAGTGACGCGCCGTGTGCGTGTTGAAGCGATAGCACGTCAGTGCGCCCTCGCCTTCGACGATCGTCAGGTTGGCGGCGGCGAACATCGGGCTCATCAACGCGCCGCGCCGGCGGCACAGACTGCAGTTGCAGCGGATGGCCGGCGCGATCGCCGTCACGACTTCGAATTTGACGGTCCCGCAATGGCAGGACCCTTTGAACCAGGTGGCAGACATGATGGACTCCAAAGCGGTCATGCCTGCTTTATAGCGAACCTGAGCGCGGGCGGTGTATCTCACTGTATCGGCGGTCTGTGGAGATACAGGACATTGCAAATCCACGGCTCGCGCGATCGGTCCCGCACCCGTTGCATCCGCTCGATCGCCGCGCGCGTTTTGCGTTCGGGCGCCGCGAACGGCTCGGCAGCCGAAGTGTCGGCACGCATGCGGCGCATTTCCTGTTTCGGCCCCAGGATATTCGTCGTGTTCTGCCGGACCACGCTTTCCGCCATGGTGCGCGAAGCGGTCTGACGACCCGACTCTCATGGTTTTCCCCACCCGCCCGGCCGCGCGGGCGCACCCCGTTTCCGGCAAGTCACCCGTGTCACGCAGGCCGCAACGGCCTGCCGCGCGCATCCTGTCCCCCACCCGTGCCCTACCCTTTCTGCTCGGGAAAGGAGGCTTGAGACATCCTCAATTATCACGTGCCGCCGATTTGCCCACCATGTATCGGACGATCGGCGCAACCCGCATGGCAGGCGCTTGCGCGAGCCCGGCGATGCCTGTCGTCGCGCCGCGCGGCAGACCCGTTACGCCGGTCGCGAACGGCGAGAGCCCGCAACACCGCATATCGATAATCAGGAGACACCATGAACAGCCAATCCCTCGACCTCGACGGCCACGCGGGCGGACCCGCGTCCGCCCGCCCGCCGACCGCCGCCGCAGGCGCTAGCATCGGCGTCGACGCAGCGGCCCTCCCCGCCCGCCGCGTCATGCTCGGCGATTTCATGGACGATCTGCCGGTCGGTGCATTGCATCGATTCGTCGTCTGGGTGATCGGCATCGGGTTGTTCTTCGACATGTACGAGATTTTTCTCGTCAGCACGATCGGCTCCGCGTTGCAGCACGAGTACGGGCTGAGCCGGCAAAGCGCCGATTTCAAGCTGCTGCTGGCGTCCGCGTTCATCGGCATGTTCGTCGGCGCGATGTGCCTTGGCAGCCTGGCCGACCGTATCGGCCGGCGCAAGGCGTTCCTGCTCACGCTCGGGTGGTACAGCGCGTTCTCGCTGGTCGGTGCGTTCTCGGTGAACGCCGACATGCTCGTGGCATGCCGGTTCCTGACCGGCATCGGCGTCGGCGCGATCTATCCGGTCGCCGACAGTTTCCTCTCCGAAATCCTGCCGAAGGACAAGCGTGGGCGGCTCGCCGCGTGGGCCTATACGACTTCGTATGTGGCGGTGCCGCTCGTCGGCTTTCTCGCGCTGTGGCTGAACCCGCTGCACGTGGCGGGCGTGGCCGGCTGGCGCATCATTCTCGCGATCGGCAGCCTCGGCGCCGTGTACGTGCTGTTCGTCCAGCACCGGCTGCCGGAAAGCCCGCGCTGGCTGCTCGCGCAAGGCCGCGCGGCCGATGCGCATGCGGCGTTGCGGCGCTTCGCGGAAAGCGCCGGCGTGCGCGTGCCCGAACACTTCGCGGAACCGGTCGAGCCGCAGCGGCCGCTCGGGCTCGGCGAGCGCATCGCGCTGCTGCGCCGCCAACCGTATGGCGCGCGCTACCTGATGCTGGGGATCTTTCACCTGTTCCAGGGTTTCGGCTATTACGGGTTCGGCACGCTGGCCGGCACGGTCGTGAAGAGCCGCGGTTTCGACGTGACGGACAGCACGCTGTTCATCGCGCTATCGTTCATCGGCTACCCGATCGGCTCGCTGCTGTCGATTCCGCTGCTCAACTGGATCGAGCGCCGCACGCTCGTGATCGTGTCGATCGTATCGATCGCGGTGTTCGGGCTGTGCTTCGCGTATTCGGGCAATACCGTGCTGATCGTCGGCTTCGGGTTCCTGACGACGTGCGCGTCGAACGTGTTCAGCAACGCGTATCACGTGTACCAGGCCGAGATCTTCCCGGCGCGCGTGCGCTCGACGGCGATCGGCAGCACCTATGCGCTGTCGCGCATCGTCAGCGGCGCGCTGCCGTTCGTGTTGCTGCCGGTGCTCGTCAATTACGGTGCGGGCGCGATGTTCGGCGTGATCTCGGTTGCGCTCGGCGTCGTCGCCGTCACGCTGCGCGTGCTGGGGCCGCTGACCACGCGGCGCAGCCAGGACGAGATCAATCCGGTTTGACGCGGCGAACGGCACGGCGCGCACGGGCGCATGCCCGCGCGTCGCCGTTTCATCTCGTCCTCGCATTCACCGCGCCGACATGAAATCGAACAGCTTCGCGACGTCGGTCGTCAGCACCGTGCCGGCCTTCACGCCGACCCACAGCGTGCGCGTCGCCCACGCGTCGTCGAGCGTCACGACACCGAGCCGCGCCGCGCGCTCGCCGGTCACCGCGTCGCGCGGCAGCACGCCGATGCCGAGGCCGGCCTCGATCATCCGGCTCACGCCGTCGAAATTCGATACCTGGATCCGCAGCTTCAGCGAGCGCTCGGCCGCGAACGCGGCATCGGTCATCCGTGCGAGCAGCGAGCTGCCGTCGCTCAGGCCCACGTAGTCCTCGTCGAGCGTATCCGCGAAGCGGATGCTGTCGCGCGCGGCGAACCGGTGCGTGCGCGGCACGAGCAGCACGAGTTCGTCGCGCCGGTACAACCGCCGTTCGATGCCGGGCGCCGGCACGTTGTCGGCGAATACGCCGAGATCGGCCTTGCCCGACGCGAGCGCGTCGACGATCTCGTGGCTCAGCCGCTCCTCGAGACTGACCTTGATGCCGGGGTTGTCGGTGAGGAACGCCGCAAGATCGGCGGGCAGGAACTGGACGATCGCGGACGTGTTGGTCCACACGTGGATATGGCCGCGCACGCCGGCGACGTAGTCGCTCATCTCGTGCGCCATCCGGTTCACCTGCTCGATTACCTTCGCCGCATGATCGAGCAGCGCGCGGCCCGCGGGCGTCAGCTCCACGCCGCGCGCGTGCCGGACGAACAGCGCGCTGCCGGTCACGCTTTCGAGTTCGGCGATGCGCTTGCTGACCGCGGACAGCGTGAGCTGGCCGTGTTCGGCCGCCTTCGTCAGGCTGCCGTGCTCGGCGACGAGCGCAAACACGCGCAGCGACTGCAGATCGAAATGAAGCGGGTTCACCATGTCGGGATCCTGGAGGGCCATGCGGGGTATGCGGTCAGCGCACCGGCCTGACGCCGATCATACGCCGGGCCTTGCGCGTGCGATATGCACGACACGCACGATACGGCACGATATGACGCAGCTAGCGCGGCGCGATGGCGTGCAACGCGGCGAGCATCGCGCCGTCCGGCGTCGCGAGATCGTCGAGCACCGCGAAGTGCTGCATGCCGGGCAGCCACGCGCGGGCGACCCGCTCGCCGGCCGCTTCGCACGCCGTCGCGTACACGTCTGCTTGCCGGATGAGTTCGGGCAGTTCGGCGTCGCCGACCGCGATGACGGTCGGGGCGCCGGACCCGACGTGACGCAGCGGGCTGTATGCGTCGACTTCGTGTGCGGTGAGCTGCAGCTTGTCGTTCAGGCAGCACAGCGCGATCGGTTCGAGATCGACGAGCGGGCTGATCGCAAGCGCCGACACGACGGCCGGATGCGCGCGATGCATGGCCGTCAGGTGGCCGCCCGCCGAATGGCCGCTCAGGTGGATCGGCCGCCCCGCGATGCCGAGGCCGTCGGGATCGGCCGCGAGATGGTCGAGCAGCGCGCCGATTTCGCCGACGATATCGGTCATCGTCGCGACCGGCGCGAGCGTGTATTCGGCGAGCACGACGTCGTAGCCGCGCGCGAGCGGCCCGCTCGCCGCATACGCGAAATCCTCTTTCGTGCAGTGCTGCCAGTAGCCGCCGTGGATGAACACGAACAACGGCGCGTCCGGCTGTCCGCACGGCAGCCAGTCGAAGCGCTGCGCGGGCCGCGCGCCGTAACGCAGGTCGCGGCGGCCGGGCGTCGCCGCGTACAGCGCCGCGCTGCGCGCCTGGCATGACGCCAGCAGCGCGGGGAAATCGGGAACGGCCTTCGTGTTCAGGTACGCGGCGTCGAGCGCCGTGCGGTCCATGCCGCGATAGAGGATCGTCATTCGGGAAGCGCCTGGATCGGGTTGCGGATGCGCGCGGCGGGCGAATTCCGTGCGCGCGGCGAAGGCGGCGGCCGCGCCGCCGCCGTGGCGCCATTATCCGCAGCGCGGCCACGCACGGCTATCCGGAATCGGCGGGTGCGGCGCCTGCCTGTCCGCTTTCGGCGAAGGACCGTGGCGGCCTGCGCGCAGCGTGCCGGTGCGCGCGCGGCCGTCGGATCAGATCGGCTCGGAGATTTCGATCAGGTTCAGATCGGGATCGCGCACGTAGACCGAGCGGATCTTCTGCGTCGCGCCCGTGCGTTCGACGGGCCCTTCGACGATCGGCCAGTCGACGCGCCGCAGGTGCGCGATCACGTCGTCGAGCGGCACCGACGCGATGAAGCACAGATCGAGCGCGCCCGGCACCGGCACGTGCGCTTTCGGCTCGAATTCCGCGCCGCGCACGTGCAGGTTGATCTTCTGGTTACCGAAACGGAACGCGAGCCGGCCCGCGCCGAAGGTTTCGAGCTGCATCTGCAGCACCTCGGTGTAGAAATGCTTCGTCCGCTCCGGATCGACGCAGGTCAGCACGAGATGATCGAGGTGGTCGATCAGCGCCATGGAATTCGCTCCTGTTTCTGTTGACGTTCACGAGAAAGCGCGTTGCGCGGGCATGTCGCCGGCGTCGGCGCGCGGCGGCGGATGAAGGTCCGAGCGGCGCCCGGCCTTCAGGAGCTGGCTCGGCACGTCGTGCCCGATCAGCGCGGGCAGCCGCGCCGACGCGGCGAGCACGGCCGCAAGATCGATGCCCGTATCGTAGCCGTCGAGTTCGAGCATGTGCACGAGTTCCTCGGTGCAGGCGTTGCCGGTCGCGCCCGGCGCGTACGGGCAGCCGCCGAGCCCGCCCAGCGACGCATCGAAGCGGTCGATGCCGGCGTCGAGCGCCGCGAGCGTGTTCGCGAGCGCCATCCCGCGCGTGTTGTGGAAGTGCAGCGTAAGCTGCAACGCCTGGAAGCGCTCGCGGGCGCGGCGGGACAAGTCGCGCACCTGCGACGGAAACGCCATGCCCGTCGTGTCGCATAGCGTGAAGCCGTGCACGCCGAGATCCGCGAAGCGCTGCATCCACGCGAGCACCGTTTCGGCCGGCACGTCGCCTTCCATCGGGCAGCCCATCGCGGTCGACAGCGACACGTTGATCGCGACACCCGTGCCGCGCACCGCGTCGATCACGTCGCGCAACTGCGCGAACGACTGCTCGCGCGTCATCCGCAGATTCGCGCGGTTGTGGCTCTCGCTCATCGACATCACGAGGTTGACCTCGTCGACGCCGCACGACAGTGCGCGCTCGGCGCCGCGCACGTTCGGCACGAGCACCGTATAGACGACGCCCGGCGCGCGCGCGATGCCGTGCATCACGGCCTCCGCGTCGCGCAGCGCGGGAATCGCCTTCGGCGACGTGAACGACGTGACCTCGATCTTCGCGTAGCCGCAGGCGCTCAGCGCGTCGACGAGCGCGATCTTGTCGTCGGTGTCGACGAACGCCGCTTCGTTCTGGAAACCGTCGCGGGTCGCGACTTCGTGGATATGGAGTCGTTGCGGATGGCCGGTCATGTCTTCGTCCCCGAGGTTGTTTCAGATCACGCCGCGCGTGCGCCAGTCGTCGCGCGTCGCCGCATCGATGCCGAGCGATTCGAGCACCGCATCGGTATCCGCGCCGAGCGCGGGCGCCGGCCGCTCGATGCGCCCGGGCGTGGCGTCGAGTTTCGGCACGATGCCCGGCACGAGCACGGGCGTGCCGTCGGGCAGCGCGGCGTCGACGATCATGTCGCGCGCACGGTAGTGCGGATCGGCCGCGATGTCGGCCACGTCGTAGATGCGCCCGGACGGAATGCGCGCGTCGTTCAGCGCGGCGAGCACGTCATCGAGATCGTGGCGTGCGCTCCATTCGCCGATCGCCGCATCGATGCGCGCGACCTGGGCGACGCGCCCGTCGTTGTGCGCGAGCGCCGGATCGTTGCCGAGATCGGGCCGGCCGATCAGTTCCATCAGGCGCCGGAAGATGCTGTCGCCGTTGCCGGCGATCAGCGCGTACCGGCCGTCGCGGCAGCGGTACGCGTTGGTCGGTGCGATGCCCGGCAGGCTGCTGCCGGCCGGCTCGCGCACCGCGCCGAACGCCGCGTATTCGGGCAGCAGGCTTTCCATCATGTTGAACACCGATTCGTAAAGCGCGACGTCGACGACCTGCCCGTTGCCGCCCTGCTGTTCGCGATGCCGCAACGCGAGCAGCACGCCGATCACGCCGTGCAGCGCCGACAGCGAATCGCCGAGCGAGATGCCGACGCGTACCGGCGTGCGGCCCGGCTCGCCGGTCAGGTGGCGCAGGCCGCCCATCGCCTCGGCGATCACGCCGAAGCCGGGGCGGTCGCGATACGGGCCCGTCTGCCCGAAGCCCGACACGCGCAGCATCACGAGCCCCGGGTTGATCGCGGACAGCGCGTCCCAGCCCAGCCCCCAGCCTTCGAGCGTGCCGGGCCGGAAGTTTTCGATCAGCACGTCGGTGTCGGCGACGAGGCGGCGCACGACGTCCTGCCCTTCGGGCGTGCGCAGGTCGAGCGTGAGCGAGGTCTTGTTGCGCGACTGCGCGGCCCACCAGACCGACGTGCCGTCGTGCAGCAGCCGCCATTTGCGCAGCGGATCGCCGACGCCGGGCGGCTCGACCTTGATGACCTCCGCGCCGAATTCGGCGAGCATCCGACCCGCGAACGGCCCGGCGATCAGTTGGCCAAGCTCCAGCACGCGGATGCCGTCCAGAGGGCGTGTCATGACTGTCTCCGATGAAATCGTGTTGTCGATGACGGCGATCATGACGGCGTTCGCGTCCGGTGAAAATCGATCGATGGTCAACCCGCCTTTCCGAAACGGAAAGGCGCGCGACAGCGCGAGCGCGGTGTCGGCGACGTATGACGCGTCAGCCTTTCCATCCGGGAAAGCGCGCTCGCGCAACGGTCAAACGACGGCGCGCGCGCCGCCGGCAGAATCGGATCCGTTCCGCGCCACCGGGCGCCTGTCAGTGAGACCCGCCATGTTTTCCGTTTCCGCTCCCGCGAAGATCGTGTTGCTCGACCGCGCGACGTTGTCGCCGCAGACGGTGCTGAAGCCGTTTCCGTTTCCGCACGTGGTGCAGGCGTTCGACCGCACGGCCGCGCACGAAGTCGCGGCGCGCATCCGCGATGCGGACATCGTCGTGACGAACAAGGTGCGGCTCGACGCGACGACCCTCGCCGACGCGCGGCGGTTGCGGATGATCGCGATCGCCGCGACCGGCACCGATATCGTCGATCTCGATACGTGTGCGGCGCGCGCAATCGTGGTGAGCAACATTCGCGGCTACGCGGTGCGTACGGTGCCCGAGCACACGTTCGCGCTGATCTTCGCGCTGCGCCGCAGCCTCGTCGCGTACCGCGACGCGGTACGCGCCGGGCGCTGGCTCGACAGCGGGCAGTTCTGCTTCTTCGATCATCCGATTCGCGACCTGGCCGGTTCGACGCTAGGGATCGTCGGCGACGGCGTGCTCGGGCGCGCGGTGGCCGCCATCGCGCGGGCGCTCGACATGCGCGTGCTGTTCGCCGCGCACGGCGACGCGGCGGGCGACGGTCATGCGCCGCTCGACACGCTGCTGCGCGTGAGCGACGTGATCACGCTGCACTGCCCGCTCACGCCCGCGACGCGGCATCTGATCGACGCATACGCGTTCGCGCGGATGGCGCGCCGGCCGCTGCTGATCAATACCGCGCGCGGCGGGCTCGTCGACGAAAGCGCGCTCGTCGACGCGTTGCAGTCGGGGCAGATCGCGGGCGCGGGGTTCGACGTGGTCACGCAGGAACCGCTGCCGGCCGCGCATCCGTTTCACGCGATCCTGTCGCATCCGGCGTTCATCCTGACGCCGCACGTCGCATGGGCCAGTGACGAAGCGATGCAGGCGCTGGCCGATCAGCTCGTCGACAACGTCGCCGCGTTTGTCGGCGGAGAACCGCGGCACGTCGTGTGACACACGCAAACGAAACGGCCCCGCCCGATTGCTCGAAGCGGGGCCGACGGAACGCGGGACTGCTTACGCCAGCGACGCGGCACGTAACGGGGTCGTGCATTCGCGCTGTCTTGCGGCGGATTTCCGAATACGTGACGAGACGACTTCAGGGTATTCAGACCGGCAGTGACATCGCGCAAGGCCGAAAAGCGGAAAGCCGGCTCAGTAAGCGGACATCTCGACGCAAGGATCGACCTTGGACGGCGAGCAGATGACCGAGTACTTGGCGCTCTCGCGCATCAGCGCTTCGCCTTCATGCAGTGCGATCTTGATCTCGGGGTGACGCTCGTACGCGAGGAAGGCCGAGCACACGACGGCGGACATCACGACGAGGGAAAACACAAATTTTTCAAGGGTTTGGAAGCGTTCAGGCATGGTATGACCTTTCTCTCATGGCCGGAATTATACCTTGAGATAAGGGTTTTCCCTATAACCCTGCCTGCATACCGAGGATGCGCTCAAACGAGATAGGCGCGGTGCTCGCGCCCTTTTTATCGGAGGGGAAGCGCGGCGGCGCGGCCGGCAAGGCCGAGCCTGTTTATCCGGGGGAACGGAACGAAGGCTCGCCGCCCGCGCGTCACTGCGGCGCCGACGCGCCGCTCGCCGCATTGCCCGGCCATGCCTTGCCGATATGGTCGATCAGCGACTTCGCGGTGCCCGTCACGAGCGCCGCGTCGACGCCCGACGTCTGCCACGCGCCGTCGGCCGCCTTCACGAAGGTCAGGTTCGCGCGCGACGGCGAATAATCGGCGTTGCGCCACGTGATCACGACGTCGCACGAGTACGTGCGATCGCCGAGCTTCTTGCAGTCGCCGTCGGGTTTCGCCGAGATCACGTCGGCCGACACGGGCAACGGCTGGCCGAACAGCGCGTTCAGCCCGCCGTGGTTTTCGGCTTCGAGCGCGCGGCGCACGGCGGCGTCGACGTCGCTCGACCCGGGCCCCTCGTGAAGCAGGTTGCAGGCGGCGAGCAAGGTCGAGGCGCCGGCGAGTGTCAACAGCGTTTGAAACTTCATGGATATCCGTCGATCGGGTGAACGCCGCGTAGTCTGCAACGTCCGCGTGTCGTGCGCGGTATCCATTTGTAACCAATTGCATGGCGGCGGCGCCTCCGTTGCCGCCCTCGCCTACTGCCGCTCCTGCTTCACGCGGCTCACGAGCTGGGTCGGACTGACGAACTGCAATGCGATCACGACCCACACGAGCGTGATGGCCATGTAGATCATCGCCATCGCGTCGATCGACTGCGGCGCGCGCACGCCGGTCGAGAACACCGCGTAATACAGCGCGACGACGAGCGTCTGCGTGCTCGGGCCCGCGGTGAAGAACGTCAGCTCGAACATCCCGATCGTGCGCACCAGCACGAGCAACCCGGCCGCGAGCATGCCGGGCACCAGCAGCGGCAGCAGCACATAGCGGAAATAGCGCCACGTGTTCGCGCCGAAGATGCGCGCGGCGGCTTCGAGATTGGGATCGATCTGCTCGATGAACGGCGTCATCACGAGGATCACGAACGGCAGCGCCGGCACGAGGTTCGCGAGGATCACGCCCGGCAGCGTGCCCGCGAGCCCGATCTTGTACATCACGGTCGCCATCGGAATCCCGTAGGTGACGGGCGGCACCATCAGCGGCAGCAGGAACACCAGCAGCGCGAAGCGCTTGCCGCGAAACTGCACGCGCGCGAGCGCATACGCGGCCGGCACGCCGAGCGCGATCGACAGCAGCACGACCGCGCCGACGACCTCGACGGTCACCCACAGCACGCTCGCGAGCTGGAAGTCTTCCCACGCCTTCGCATACCAGTGCAGCGTGAAGCCCTGCGGCAACGGCGTGCCGAACCAGCGCGTCGCGACCGAGTTCACCGCGACGGTCGCGATCAGCAGCATCACGTTCAGCAGGAAGAACGCCATCAGCCCCCAGACGAGCGCCTTCCATGCGCGGCCGGCGAGGTTGCTTTTCATCCGGTGCGGTTTCCTTGCATCGACAGGCCGCGCATCGGGCGCATCGTGCTTCGGCGGCCACGTGCGAGCGGCATGATTGTCGGTCGCCATCAGCCCTTGCCTCCCGTCACCGCGCCCGTATAGAAGAAGCGGCGCGCGCCGAGCATCGACGCGACCACCAGCAACTGCACGAAGCCCATCACCATGGCGATCGCCGACGCGAGCGAATAGTCGTAGCTCTCGAACGCGGCTTCGGCCGCCGCGATCGAGATCACGCGCGTCGGGCCGGCCGGCGCGCCGAGCAGCACGGCCGACGGAAACACCGAGAACGCCTGCACGAACGACAGGCATGCGGCCATAGTGAGCCCCGGCACGAGCAGCGGCAGATAGATCTGGCGGAACTGTTGCCACGGGTTCGCGCCGAGCGTCGCGGCCGCGCGCGCGAGCGTCGGGTCGATGCCGCTGATGTACGACAGCATCAGCAGGAACGCGAACGGAAAGCCCGACACGATCAGCGACAGCAGCACGCCCCAGTAGTTGTGCGTGAGGCGCACTTCGTCCGTGTACAGGTGCAGCCCCTGCAGCGCCTGCGGGAACCAGCCGTTCGGCCCGAAATACGTGAGCATCCCGTCGGCGACGAGCACCGTGCCGAGCGTGACGGGAATCACGAGCAGCGTCGTGACGAACTTCTGGTACGGCGAATGGCGGCGCAGCGCGAATGCGACGGGCACCGCGATGCCGACGTTGAGCAGCGTGGCCGGCACCGCGAGCTTCAGCGTGACGAGCACGGTCGGCCACATCGCGGTGTCGGTGAAGAACTGCACGTAGTTCGCGAGCGCGCCGCCGTTCGCCGCGTTCGTCGGCTGGAACGACAGCACGAGGCCGTACGCGAACGGATAGATGAACAGCGCGGCGATGAACGCGAGCGCCGGCGTGACGAGCCAGGCTTTCGCGTCGCGCGGTGCGCCGCCGGTCGCGAGCGTGCTCATGCGGCCTCCGGGCGCAACGCCGCCGCGCATGCCGGGTTGCGCGGGCCGTTCATTGCGCGTCTCCCGCATAGACGAGCGTGCGCGCCGGCGCCACGCGCAGCCGCAGCGCCTCGCCTTGCGCGAACTCGCCGGCCACGCGCGCCCAGATCGCGCCGAACGGTGTGATCGCGCGGATCAGCGAGTCGCGGCCGCCGTACTCGACCGTCTCGACGGTCGCGTCGAACGCATTGTCGGCACCGGCTTCCGCGCGCTCGACGTCGTCCGGACGCAGCGCGACCATGACGTCCTTCGCGTCGAAGCCGGCCATCGGCACACCGACGAGGCGCACGCCACCGGCTGCCACTTGAACGCCGTCGCCGGCCATGCCTTCGAGCGTAAACGGCAGCACGTTGCGATAGCCCATGAAGCGCGCGACGTGCAGGTTGTGCGGGCGCGTGTAGACGTCCTTCGGCGACGCGACCTGCTGCACGACGCCCTCCTTCATCACGACGATGCGGTCGGCCATCGACAGCGCCTCGTCCTGGTCGTGCGTCACGTAGATCGTCGCGCGTTCGAGCTGCGTGTGGATGCGGCGGATCTCCGCGCGCATCTCGATGCGCAGTTTCGTGTCGAGGTTCGACAGCGGCTCGTCCATCAGCACGAGCGGCGGCTCGATCACGATCGCGCGCGCGATCGCGACACGCTGCTGCTGCCCGCCCGACAGTTGCCCGGGCAACTTGCCTTCGTGGCCGACGAGCTGCACGAGTTCGAGCGCCTGCTGGGCGCGCCGCCGCGTTTCCTGCTTCGCCACGCCGCGCATCTTGAGGCCGAAGCCGACGTTGTCGAGCACCGACATGTGCGGAAACAGCGCGTAGTTCTGGAACACCATCCCGAAGCCGCGACGCTCGGGCGGCAGCACGTCGATGCGCGTGTCGTCGAGCCAGATGCCGCCGCGCGTGAGCGGCTGCAACCCGGCGATGCAATTCAGCGCGGTCGATTTGCCGCAGCCCGACGGGCCGAGCAGCGCGATGAACTCGCCGCGCCGGATCTCGAGGTCGAGGCCGCTCAGCGCGGCGACCTGCGCGCCTTGCGCATTGGTGAAACTGCGGCACACGCCGTCGAGCCGCAACCGTTCGAAACTGTGCTTCATTCCACGAACTCCATCGACGCGGGCGCCGCGGCGCCCGCCGGTTCAGCCGTCACTTCGATTTCTGCGAGCCGATCTCGCGATCCCATTTCTGGAACGCGGCGACCATCGCCTGCGCGTTGAGCGGCTGCACGTGCGGGCGATCGGCGAGCAGCTTCGCGTATTCGGGGCGGCCGAATTTCCTGATCACGTCCTGGCTGTGCGCGGGCGCCATCTCGAGCGTCACGCCCTTCACCGCCGGGCCCGGATAGAAGTAGCCGTCGTCGTAGGTCATCGCCTGCTGCGCCGGCTCGAGCAGGAAATTCATCAGCTTGAACAGCACGTCGAGCTTTTCCTTCGGCACGCCCTTCGGGATCACCATGTAGTGCGCGTCGTTGACCCACGTCATGTTGTCGAACGCCTGGACCCTGAATTCGGCCGGCACGATGCCGAGCGCGCGCGGGTTGATATCCCAGCCGGTGACGGTGACCGTCATGTCGCGCGTGCCTTCGCCGAGCTCCTTCATCACCGCCGACGTGCCGCCCGGGTAGTACGGCACGCAGTCGTTCAACTGTTTCAGGAACGCCCAGGTCTTGTCCCAGCCGTTGATCGGGTCCTGCGGATTCTTGTCGCCGAGCACATACGGCAACCCCATCAGGAACGTGCGGCCGGGGCCCGAGTTCGCCGGGCGCGCATAGATCAACTTGTTCGGATGCGCCTTGCACCACGCGAGCAACTGAGCGGGCGTCTTCGGCGGGTCGCTGACCTTCGCCGGGTTGTATTCGAGCAGCGGGCCGGCCGGCATGTAGGTCACTTCGAGGCCGAAGCCCTGCGCGAGATCCTGCATCTTGCGCGGGCCAGGCGCGTACTTGTCGAGCACGCCGGGGAACGCGGCCGCGTTGTCGGGCAGAAGCTTTTGCCACAGGTTCTGTTCGATGCCGGCGGCCAGTGCGTCGGTGCCCGTCAGTACGAGATCGATGTCGGAGCGCCCCGCCGCCTGCATCGCCTTGATCTTGCCCGGCAACTGCGGCGCGGGCGCGTTCGTGAACGTGACGTTCGCGACGAGGGTCGGGTTCTTCTCCTTGAACGCCTCGATGGCCTTCTGCGTGAGCTGCAGATTGCCTGCGACGTCGACGATGTTCAGCGATACGGGGGCGGCGACGGCTGAGGCGGCCGACAGCGTGAAGCCCAGGGCGAGTGCGATCCGGCGGACGCGGCGAGCGATCGGGGTGTTGTTCATGTCTCCTCACTTCGGTCGGTGGATGGGACTTTTCTTGTCAGGAAATCATGACGGCGTTATACGATGTCGGTCAACAAAAAACAGCCGGATGCGGGGCGGGACTTTCCCTGACAAAAAGCTTCCGTTTGTCGATGAATTGCGCGGTGCTCGACTTTGTCGGCAGTTGCGGGGTTGTTTTGCAAGACGTGTAGGACGTCGTATCTCGATGGGAGGCGAAATGTGCGGGGCCGCCTGCGGTCCGTCGGCCAACGGAGGCGCCCTACGCGTCGTGTCTGGCGGCATCGGCGCGACGCCAAGCACGGCTCTCGAGCCGACTCGTCGGCGGCCGGCCGACCCCTGCATCGATTTCCCGGATCGGCTACAGTGGGCGCTTTCGGCGCGCTGCGCCCGGCCGCCGCGTCGCGAACCGTGCGTGAGCGAGGCGGCACGGGCGCAGCGCGGATCATTCACTTCGACGAGCGAACCTTCATGCCCGACCTGTCCGCCTTCTCGATCACGCAAAAGTGGCCGGCCCAGCATCCCGACCGCCTCCAACTCTACTCGCTGCCGACGCCGAACGGCGTCAAGGTGTCGATCATGCTCGAGGAAACCGGCCTGCCGTACGAGCCGCACCTCGTGCGCTTCGACACGAACGACCAGCTCTCGCCCGAATTCCTGTCGCTGAACCCGAACAACAAGATCCCCGCGATCATCGATCCGAACGGCCCCGAGGGCCAGCCGCTGCCCCTGTTCGAATCGGGAGCGATCCTGATCTATCTCGCGGACAAGACGGGCCAACTGATCCCGAAGGATCTCGCGGGCCGCTACGAGACGATCCAGTGGGTAATGTTCCAGATGGGCGGCATCGGGCCGATGTTCGGCCAGCTCGGCTTCTTCCACAAGTTCGCCGGCCGCGATTACGAGGACAAGCGCCCGCGTGACCGTTACGTTGCCGAATCGAAGCGGCTGCTCGGCGTGCTCGACGCGCATCTCGCGAACCGCCAGTGGGTGATGGGCGATACCTACACGATCGCCGATATCGCGATCTTTCCTTGGGTGCGTAACCTGGTCGGTTTCTATGAGGCGGGCGACCTGGTCGGCTTCAGCGAATTCCGGAACGTCAAGCGGGTGCTCGACGCGTTTGTTGCGCGGCCGGCTGTCGAGCGGGGGCTCAATATTCCGGCGCGGGGGTGATTGGTCACGCGGGCACACCACCTGCGCCTGCAACCTGCGACGCCCGTCGCATTGTGCGGCGGGCTTTTTGTGGGCATCGCGAATTTTCGGGGAAAGCTGGGAAGGCTGTCGGTGTTCGGCCATCAAGCGTCGTTCGGATGTCCCATCAACCTTCGAAAGCGGTCACCCGAAAGTCAGATTCGTCACGTGTGAGCCCGGTTCGCTGCTCACAACGATAGCGTGTCACGCAAGGTTCGCCGGCCTGCGCAAATACTCGCCCAGGAAGTCAACAAATGTCCTGAGCTTGACCGAAAGCTGGTTGCGCTCCAGATAGATCGCATGGATATTGGCGTCCGGCAATGCCCAGTCCGCGAGCAACGAAACGAGTTCGCCGCTCGCTAGGTGCTCCGCGATCTCCCACTGCGATCGCACGACAATCCCGCGCCCTTCGAGCGCCCAATGCAGCACGACGCCGCCGTCGTTGCTGGACAATGCGCCATCCACCTTGACAGTCTCCGCCCGCTTGCCGCGGGAAAAATGCCACGTGCCGTACGCCGACTCGTTCTCGCGCAACACGATGCACGCGTGCCGTATGAGATCGTGCGGCACGGAAGGCTCGCCATGCCGCGCTACATAGCCGGGTGACGCGCACACCACGCGCCTGTTTTCGAGCAGGAGCCGCGCGTTGATGCGCGCATCCGGCACCTCGCCGAAGCGAATTCCGAGATCGAAGCCCTCGTCCTGAAGACTCATCGGGCGGTCGGTCAGATGCAGCAGAATCTTCATCGCGGGATAGCGCGCGACGAATTCCGACACCGCCGGCGCAATGCGCGCCCGGCCAAATCCAAACGAAGCATTCACACGCAGAAGTCCCGTCGGCTCGCCGCGGCTTTGCGTGACGAGATGCTCCAGTTCCGACAACTCGTCGAGAATGCGCGAGCCGTTCGACAGGTAGAGCTCGCCCTCCGGCGTAAGACTCAGACGCCGCGTCGTGCGGTTCATCAGGCGCACGCCGAGGCGCCGTTCCAGTTGCGCAAGCCGCTTGCTGATCGCGGGCGGCGTCACGCCCAGTTCGCGCGCGGCAGCGGCCAAATTCCGATGCCGCGCCACGAGCGCGAACAGATTCAGGTCCGAGAAACCATCCATTTCAATGCTCCATATCGTTTGTTGATTCGTTCCTTAAAGTTACGACCGGAATGAATTTCAGGAAACCAAATCGCATGATTCATCAATTAGACTCGAATCAAGATCAGGAGACAACCATGTTCGAAGGCTTCAGGAACGTGTCGGCGACTGTCGACGATGTACGCATTCACGCCATACAGGGCGGGCGCGGCCCCGCGCTCCTGCTCCTGCACGGGCATCCGCAAACGCATGCGATCTGGCACAGGGTCGCGCCCGCGTTGGCGGAGCATTTCACGGTGATCGCCGCCGATCTGCGCGGCTACGGCGACAGCGGCAAGCCGCCGGGCGCTGCCGATCACGCGAACTACGCGAAGCGCCGCATGGCGCTCGATCAGATTGAACTGATGCGTAGTCTCGGCCACGCGACCTTCGCGGTGATCGGCCACGATCGGGGCGGGCGGGTCGCGGCGCGCATGGCGCTCGATCATCCGGATGCGGTGACGCGCGTCGTGACGCTCGATGTCGCGCCGACGCTCGCGATGTACGAGCAGACTTCCTTCGACTTCGCGCGCGCCTATTGGCACTGGTTCATGCTGGTGCGTCCCGCGCCGTTTCCGGAGACACTGATCCTCGCGGATCCCGATCTCTATCTCAAACAGACGATCGGCGCGCGCAGCGCCGGCCTCGCGCCGTTCGCGGCCGACGCTTACGCGCAATATCTGCGTTGCCTGTCCGATCCGGAAACGGCGCACGGCATCTGCGAGGACTACCGCGCGAGCGTCACGATCGACCTTGAGCACGATCGCGCGACGCTCGCTTCACGGCAGCGCATCGTCTGCCCGTTCATGGCGTTGTGGGGCGCGCAAGGTGTGATCGAGCAATGCTTCAAGCCGCTCGCCGAGTGGCAGGCGTATGCAACGAACCTGCAGGGCGAAGCCCTGCCTTGCGGCCACTACATTCCGGAAGAAGCGCCGGAGTTGTTGCTTGAACGCGTGCTGCCTTTTCTCAGCGAGTAAGCCGATGTCCAACCGAACCCTTTACCAGAAACTCGTCGATTCGCACACCGTCGCGCGTATCGACGAACAAAACGTACTGCTGTACGTCGATCTGCATCTGATGAACGAGTACACCAGCCCGCAAGCGTTCAGCGCACTGGATGCACGTGGCCGCGCCGTGCGCCGTCCGCATCAGCAGCTCGCCGTCGTGAGCCACATCATTCCCACTCATGCGGAGTCGCCGCGCGTAATTCGCGATGCGGCGTCGCTGTTGCAGGCGCAGAACCTGGCGCGCAATTGCGCGCGCGCGGGCATCCGGCTCTTTGCAGCGGACGATCCGCTGCAAGGCATCGAACATATCGTCGCGCCGGAACTCGGCCTGATCCGCCCCGGCATGGTCGTGCTGTGCGGCGACAGCCACACCACCACCTACGGCGCGCTCGGCGCATTGGGCTTCGGCATCGGCACGTCGGAAGTCGAGCACGTGCTCGCGACGCAAACGCTTGTGTACCGGCTTGCGCGGACCATGCGCATCACGATCGACGGCGCATTGCCGTACGGCACGTCGTCAAAAGACGTCGTCATCTGGATCGTCGGCAGGATCGGCGCGCAAGGCGCGCGCGGGTATGCCGTGGAATTCGCAGGTTCGACAATTGAATCGCTGTCGGCCGAGGCGCGCATGACCTTGTGCAACATGACGGTCGAAGCGGGCGCGCGCGCCGCGCTGATCGCGCCGGACGCGACCACCTTCGACTACGTGCGCACCCACGCGCCTTCACTCGACGAAGCAGCCTGGGAAGCTGCACTCGAAGACTGGGGCGACTTGCAGTCTGACACGGGCGCACACTTCGACGTCGAACACCGCTTCGACGCGTGGAACATCGCGCCGTTCGTCACCTGGGGCACGAGTCCCGATCAGGCGGTCGCCATCGATCAGCCGATCCCCGACGAAACCGTGCAATCGACCCCGGAAGCCGCGGCCTCGCTGCGCCGCGCGCTCGACTACATGGGACTCGCCCCCAACCGGCCGATTGCCGGCACCCGTATCGACCGCGTGTTTATCGGCTCATGCACCAACGGGCGCATCGAAGATCTGCGCACGGTGGCCGCGATCGTGCGCGGCAAGCGCGTCGCGCCAGGCGTGCGCGCGATGGTCGTGCCGGGTTCGGGCAGCGTGCGTCGTGCCGCCGAACAGGAAGGCATCGCGAAGACGCTGATCGATGCGGGCTTTGAATGGCGCGAGCCGGGCTGCTCGATGTGTCTTGCGATGAATGACGACATACTCGAAGCCGGCGAACGCTGCGCGTCCACCACCAACCGCAATTTCGAAGGCCGCCAGGGACGCGGCGGCCGCACGCATCTGATGAGTCCGGCCATGGCGGCGGCTGCCGCGCTGACCGGCTGCATCACCGATGTCCGCACACTGGAGGCATATGCATCATGACGCGACTCACGATCATCGAAGGCATCGCCGCCCCGTTGCCGATCGACAACCTCGACACCGACCAGATCATGCCGAAGCAGTTTCTGCGCATCATCGACAAAACAGGTCTCGCCGACGGTCTGCTGTACGACCTGCGCTTCGACGGGCGAGGCGCAGCTCGCGCGGACTGCGTGCTGAACCGGAGCGCTTACGCGAACGCGCGCATCCTGATCGGCGGCGCGAATTTCGGCTGCGGATCGAGCCGCGAGCATGCGGTGTGGGGCTTGCAGCAATACGGATTTCAGGCGGTGATCGCGCCGAGCTTCGCGGAAATCTTCTATTCCAACGCGATGAATAACCGTCTGCTGCTCGTGCAACTGGATCGCGATGCCGTCGATGCGTTGACGCGCGAGGCGATCGCAACGCCCGGCACATCGATCTCGATTGATCTCGAACAGCAGACGGTGAGGTCCGCGTCGGACCAGCAGTATGCGTATCCGCTTGGTGCGCGCCACAAGCGCATGGTGATCGAAGGCATGGATACCGTCGATCTGACGCTCGACTCTCTCTCCACAATCGAAGCGTTCGAACAGGCGCATTTTGCGCGGCATCCCTGGGCGCAAGTGATGTAAGCATCCAACCGCCGCGCGACGCAGCGGGTTCCCTGCTTTAGCCAAGCCGATTCCCTTCCGACCGAAGAAGGGAAGGGCATCCCTTTGCCTCGAAAATGGAGGAGACACATGAAGCGCAAACCGTTTTACACGATTCTCTATGTGCAGGTGCTTGCGGCCATCGTCGCCGGCGTGCTGCTCGGCCATTTCGCGCCGCACGCGGCGATTGCATTGAAGCCGCTTGGCGATCTGTTCATCAAACTCGTGCGGATGGTCATTGGGCCGGTGATTTTTTGCACGGTCGTGACGGGTATCGCGGGCATGCAGGACATGAAGAAAGTCGGCCGCGTCGGCGGCAAGGCGCTGCTCTATTTCGAGGTCGCATCGACCCTCGCGCTAGGGATCGGTTTGCTGGCCGCGCACGTGATCGCGCCGGGCAACGGCTTCAACGTCGATCCGTCGACGCTCGATGCCCGCGCCGTTTCAGGCTATGCGGCGCAGGCGGCGCATGGCGACGGCATCGCCGGATTTATAGCGCATGTGATACCCGACACGTTTCTCGGCGCGCTGGTTCAGGGCGACATCCTTCCCGTGCTGCTGATCGCGATGCTGTTCGGCACGGCGCTCGCACTGATGGGCGGGCCCGCAGCGCCCGTCACGCAGATGATCGAAACCTTGTCCAAGGCATTCTTTCGCATCGTCCGGATGGTCACGAGTCTCGCGCCGATCGGCGCCTTCGGGGCGATGGCATTCACGATAGGCCGTTACGGCATCGGTTCGCTGCTGCCGATGCTGAAGCTGATCGGCACGTTCTATTTCACCGCGTTCGTGTTCGTGGCTGTCGTGCTCGGCATCGTCGCGCGTCTGTGCGGGTTCAGTCTCTGGCGCTTTCTCGCTTATATCCGCGACGAATTGCTGATCGTGCTAGGTACATCGACGTCCGAGGCGGCGTTGCCGCAACTGATGGACAAGCTCGAACGCCTGGGTTGCCCGCGCGGCGTGGTGGGGCTCGTCGTGCCGACCGGTTACTCGTTCAATCTCGATGGCACTAACATCTACATGACCCTCGCCGTGCTGTTTCTCGCACAGGCGACCAACACACATTTGTCGTTTGCGCAGCAACTCACGCTGTTGCTTGTCACGATGCTGACCTCGAAGGGATCGACGGGCGTGACGGGCGCGGGATTCATCACGCTCGCTGCGAGCCTGTCCGTGGTGCCGACCGTTCCCGTCAGCGCGATGGTGCTGACCCTCGGCATCGATCGCTTCATGTCCGAATGCAGGGCGTTGACCAACATCGTGGGCAATGGTGTAGCGACGATCGCGGTATCGGCGTGGGAAGGCGAGCTCGATCGAACGAAGCTCGCGATGGCGTTGGGCAATGAGGAGCAGGCCAGAGGCCATTCACGGCCCCCCGATATGCGCGAAACGGCCGCTATTGATCGCGAACGGTCCTTCACAAATAATTTGATCCGGTGACCGCTTCGGGTCGGCAAGCGACATCCACGAAAATTCACGAATAGCTTTTTTTGCCCGCCGCGTACGTTTCCATCACGCATTCTTCAACGCGGCGTCCCTTCCCCCCCTTCCGGCGTCGCTCCTTCCAGCCCCGCCAGCAGCTTTCCGAGCAGTTTCGACAACTGCGCCTGTTCCGCCCTCGACAACACAGCCAGCAGCGCACGCTGATTGTCGATATGCGCAACAACCGCTTCATCGATCAGCGCCCGCCCGGCATCCGTCAGCGCGACGAGCGTGCCGCGCCCGTCGGCCGGGTTCGGCCGCCGCTCGACCCAGCCCGCCTTCTGCAGCCGGTCGATGCGCGCGGTCATCCCGCCCGACGACATCATCAGCGCGTCGTACAGCGCGGTTGGCGTCAGCGCGAACGGCGCGCCGCTGCGCCGCAGCGTCGCGAGCACGTCGAATTCGCCCGGCTGCATGCCGTAGCGCGCGAACAGCGGATTGAGACGGTCGCGCGCGATCACGAGCGCAGCTTCCTGCAACCGCCCCATCACCACCATCGACGTCGCGTCCAGATCCGGACGCTCGGCGCGCCATTGCGCGAGCGCATGCTCGGCTCGATCCATTAACCCTCCTCGGCTCGCCAGTTATCTTGACGTCGAGATAAATCGGCGATTATCTTGATGTCGAGATACTTTACCTGAAAACGCGCGGCGCCCCGCGGGCAGCCGCGCATCGATATCGAGGGCCATGCAATGAATCGCTTCACTTCCCCCGGATGGCGGCTCGCCGCGATCGTGCTCGTCGGGCTGAACCTGCGGCCGGCGCTCGCCGCGGTCGGCCCGCTGCTCGACATGATCCAGCGCGCGACGGAGATCGGCGACGGCGCGGCCAGCCTGCTGACGACGATTCCGATCCTGCTGATGGGGCTCGGCGCGCTGAGCGCGCGGCGCTTGCAGCGCGTCACCGGGATCGCGGTCGGCGTGTGGCTCGGCGTCGCGCTGATCGGGCTGGCCTGCACGTCGCGCGTCGGTGCGCAGCATGCGTGGCTGCTGCTCGCGAGCGCGTGCTGCGCGGGCGTCGGGATCGCGATGGTGCAGGCGCTGTTGCCCGGCTTCGTGAAGGCGCATTTCGCGACGCGCATCGGCGGCGCGATGGGCGTCTATTCGACGTCGATCATGGGCGGCGCGGTGCTCGCGAGCGTCATCGCGCCGTTCGCCGCGGCGCGCTGGGGCTGGCTCGCCGCGCTCGCGGGCTGGGCGTTGCCGGCGGCGCTCGCCGCACTGGCCTGGCCGCTGGCCAGCCGGGGCGGCGACGCGCTTGCCGCCGGGCCGGCGTCGGTATCGAATGCACGGCCGTCGCGTTCGCCGCGCGCCTGGCGGCTCGCGCTGTTCTTCGGCATCGCGACGGGCGCGTACACGCTCGTGCTCGCGTGGCTGCCGCCGTACTACATGCGGCTCGGCTGGTCGCCGACCGCGGCCGGCAGCCTGCTCGGCGGCGTGACGCTCGCGGAAGTTGTCGCGGGACTCACGATTTCCGCGACGATCGATCGCTTGCCCGATCGCCGGCCCGCGCTGCATGCGGCGGTTGCGTCGTTGTTCTTCGGGTTGCTGGTGATGCTGGCCGCGCCGGAAGCACTTGCATTGCCGGCCGCGCTGCTGCTCGGCGCGGGAATCGGCGCGCTGTTTCCGCTGTCGCTGATCGTCACGGTCGACCATGCGGCCACGCCGGCCGACGCCGCGTCGCTGACGGGGTTCGTGCAGGGTGTCGGCTATTTGATCGCCGGCTTGTTTCCGTTCGCGGCCGGCATCGTGCGCCAGCATCTCGCGGACCTGACGCCCGCGTGGATCGCGATGGCATGCCTCTGTGCCGTGTTGTTCGCGCTGGCGGCCGGGTTTGCGCCGAAGCTGGCGCGGCACGTCGCGCGGGCCTGAGCGACGCCGCTCGCTAGCGGCGCGGGCGCCTGCATGCAGGCTGTCGTCCCGGGCATGCTCGCGCCAGGAATATCGTCGCGGCCCATCCGGATACTCGGCTCCACGGCGCAGGCGCGTTCAGCCCGCGCTCGCGTACAGCGTCGAATCCGCGAATCCTTCTGCGTCGAGCACGCGCCCGATCAGGATCAGCGCGGTGCGCTCGATCTGCGTGCCGCGCACCTTGCCGACGATGTCGGCCAACGTGCCCGTCACGCGTTCCTCGTCGGGCCAGCTCGCGCGATAGATCACCGCCACCGGGCAATCGGCGCCGTAATGCGGCAGCACTTCGTCGACGATGCGCGCGAGATGGCGCACGCCGAGATGGATCGCGAGCGTCGCGCGATGCGCGGCGAGCGCGCCGAGCGCTTCGCCTTCCGGCATCGTCGTCTTGCCCGCGAAGCGCGTGAGGATCACCGTCTGCGCGACGCCGGGCAGCGTCAGCTCGACGCCGAGCGTCGCCGCGCACGCGGCCGTGGCCGTCACGCCCGGCACGATTTCGTACGGAATCCCGAGTGCTTTCAGGCGGCGGATCTGTTCGCCGATCGCGCCATACAGCGACGGGTCGCCCGAATGCACGCGCGCAACGTCCTGCCCTTTCGCGTGCGCGGCGGCGAGCAGCGCGACGATCGCATCGAGGTCGAGCTCGGCCGTGTTCACGACCTGCTCCGCGCGATGGCCGTCGAGCACGGCGGCCGGCACGAGCGAGCCCGCATACAGGATCACCGGGCACGTGCGCACGAGGCGCTGGCCCTTTACCGTGATCAGCTCCGGGTCGCCGGGGCCCGCGCCGATGAAGTACACCGTCATCGAAATTTCTCCGTCAATTCGTGGGATGGCCCGCTGCGTCGCGTCACGCGCGCGCGGCCGGATCGAGTGCATCGACGAGCGCCGTGACCGAGTCGAACGCGCGGTCGGCATCGGGCAGCGGCGGCCGGCGCAGCATCACGACCGGCAGCCTGCGTTCGCGCGCGACGTCGAGCTTGGCCTCGGTGGCCGCGCCGCCGCTGTTCTTGCTGACGACGACGTCGATGCCCGCCAGCGCGAACAGCGCACGCTCGCCGTCGGGTGTGAACGGCCCGCGCGCGGCGAGCACCTGCGCGCGGGCGTTGCCGGGATGCGCATCGAGGCAGCGCACGAGCCAGAACTGGTGCGGCGGGATCGCATCGAGATGCGCGAGCGGCTCGCGGCCGAGCGTGAACAGCGGGCGCCTGAACGGCGCGAGCGCGGCCTCGATGCCGGCCCAGTCGTCGACCATCCGCCAGTCGTCGCCCGGCTGGGGCGTCCACGGCGCGCGGCGCAGCGCCCATAGCGGCACGCCTGCGTCGCGCGTCGCCGTCGCGGCGTTCGCGCTGATTTGCGCGGCGTACGGATGGGTGGCGTCGATCGCGAGGCCGATGCCGGCGCTGCGAAGATACGCGGTCAACCCGGCTGCGCCGCCGAAACCGCCGACGCGTACGTCGCAGCGCAGATCGTCGGGCGTCTTGCCTAGACCGGCGAGACTGTAGACGTGATGCGGGCCGAGCGCGCGCGCGATTTTCAGCGCATCGCCGGTGCCGCCGAGCAGCAGAATGCGTGGACTCATCGCGCCTCCCCGACGAAACGGCCTTGCCGGTCGATCGCGAACATCTCGACCGCGACCGACGGCGGCACGATGTCGCGCGCCACCCGCAGCGCATGCGTGCAGACGAGATCGCCGAGCGGCACGCCGTCGGCCTGCGCGAGTTTCAACGCTTCCTGGCTCGTGTTCGCAGCGCGCATCGTCGCCTGCAACGCCTCGCTCGCGCCGGCTTCGGCCGCCCACTGCGCGAGCAGCGGCAGATCGATGCTCGAATGGCGGCTGTGCAGGTCGAGATGGCCGGCCGCGAGCTTGCTCAGCTTGCCGAAGCCGCCGCACATCGACAGGCGCGCGACCGGCGCGCGCCGCAGGTGCTTGAGCACCGCGCCCGCGAAATCGCCCATCTCGATCAGCGCCATGTCGGGCAGACGGTAGTGCGCGCGCATCGCATCCTCGCTCGCGTTGCCCGTGCAGGCGGCGATGTGCGCGATACCGTTCGCCCGTGCGACGTCGATACCCTGATGAATCGACGCGATATAGGCCGAACACGAAAACGGCCGCACGATGCCGGTCGTGCCGAGGATCGACAGCCCGCCGACGATACCCAGGCGCGGGTTCATCGTCTTCAGCGCGAGCGCCTCGCCGCCTTCGACGCCGATCGTCACGTCGAAACCGGCCGTGTAACCGTGTTCGGCGGCGAGCGCTTCCAGGTGCGTGGTCATCATCTGGCGCGGCACCGGGTTGATCGCCGGTTCGCCGACCGGCAGCGTGAGCCCCGCGCGCGTGACCGTGCCGACGCCCGGCCCCGCATGAAAACGCACGCCGGGCGCCGCCGCGAGCGCGACGCGCGCGAAGACCAGCGCGCCGTGCGTGACGTCCGGATCGTCGCCGGCATCCTTGATCGTGCCGGCTTCGGCCCCCTCAGCCGTGGCGCGGCAGAATTCGAGCCGCATCATCACGCGCTGCCCCTTCGGCAGCACGATCTCGACCGCGTCGTCCGCGTGGCCCGCGAGCAGCAGCCGCGCGGCCGCGAGCGACGTCGCGGTCGCGCAGCTGCCGGTCGTGTAGCCGAAGCGCAGCGGCGCGGGCTGTTCGGGGGTTTCGTCGCGCATCACGCGTCCATTGGGTTCGACGGATTCGACATATTCGACGAGCCGGCCGCGTCGGCTGCGTCTGTCGTGTCGGGTTTGCGCACGTCGTACAGCGTGACCGGCAGCGGTTGCCGCCACGTGTCGAAACGGCCGAGCGGTTCGGCGTGCGCGAGCGACACGCGCGTGAGCGTGCCGCCGTGCGCATCGCGCCACGCGGCGAGCGCCATCTCGCCTTGCAGCGTCACCGCGTTCGCGACCAGCCGCCCACCGGGTTTCAGCGACGCCCAGCACGTGTCGAGCACGCCGGGCGCCGTCGCGCCGCCGCCGACGAAGATCGCGTCGGGCGCGGCGAGCCCCGCGAGCGCATCGGGCGCACGGCCTGAAACGAGTTGCAGGCCCGGCACGCCGAGCGTATCGCGGTTGTGTTCGATGAAGCGCTGCCGTTCCGCATGCGCTTCGATTGCGATCGCCTGGCAGGATGGATGCGCGCGCATCCATTCGATGCCGATCGAGCCGCTGCCGGCGCCGACGTCCCACAGCAATTCGCCGGCCGCGGGCGCGAGGCGACCGAGCGTCATCGCGCGCAGGTCGCGCTTGGTGAGCTGGCCGTCGTGGCGGTACGCGTCGTCGGGCAGCCCGGGCGTGAGCGCGCGGCGCGGCGCGTCGGGGCTCGCCCGACAGGCGAGCGCGACGAGATTGAGCGCGGCGGTTTCGTCGATGTTCCAGTCTTGCGCGAGGCCGTCGATCCGCCGCTCGAGCGGGCCGCCCAGATGTTCGAATACGCTGATGCGCGTCGGCCCGAAGCCGCGGGCGGCAAGTTCGGCGGCGACCGCGGCCGGCGTGCGGCCGTCGGCGCTCAACACGAACAGGCGCCGGCCCGGCAGCAGGTGGCGGGCCAGCGTCGCGAGCGGACGCCCGACGAGCGAGACCGCACCGACGTCCTGCAGCGCCCAGCCCAGGCGTGCGGCCGCGAGCGACAGCGACGACGGCGCCGGCAGGACGCGCCATTCGTCCGGGGAAAGCTCGCGGGCGAGCGTCGCGCCAACGCCGAACAGCATCGGGTCGCCGCTCGCGAGCACGCACACGGGCGCGCCGCGGCGCGCGAGCAGCCCCGACAGGTCGAACGGCGACGGCCATGCTTCGCGCTCGGCGCGCAGCCGCGCGGGCAGCATGTCGAGATGCCGTTTCGCGCCAACCACATGCGTCGCATCGAGCAACGCGCGCCGCGCGTGGCGTCCGAGCCCCGCGTAACCGTCGTCGCCGATGCCCACTACCGTCAGCCACGCCGTCATGCACCCTTCCCCATCGTTCGATTTCATACCGTGTGTAGCGATGCGCAGCCGCCGAGCTGCCGCGCATCGATCCGTTTCCGTGCCGCGGCATTGGCGCCACGGACGATGCCGCCACGCTCCTGGTCAGCCGCGCGGCGTGCCGCCGATCCACATCACCATCGCCAGATACAGTCCGGCGATCGCCGCGACCAGCAGCCAGCCGAGCAGCAGCCATGCGAGCGGTCGCACGCCGCCTTTCCTGAACAGGTAGGTTCCACCTGCCGCGATCGGCGCCGCGAGGCCGGCGAGCCCGACATTCTTCGGCCATTCGGCGGACGGCGCAAACGGAATCAGCATGCCCGCGAGCATCATCCATGCGGGCAGGCCCAGCAAGGCCAGTGCGATTCCGATGCCGAACAGCTCCGTCCTGCCGAGTTTCATCATCGCGGATACCGGGCGTCGCGCCGATCGAATGTCGAGCCGCCAATCGTACCATCCGCGCAACCGCACGCCGGTCGTCACAGCCATGCTGCGACACCGTTGCAGCGCACACCGCCGATGCAGGATCGCCGCGAAAATCGGGTATCCTACGGCCGTTCGTTCGCCGGTGCCCCTCGGGGCCGAAGAGGGAACACAGGGCGCACCGCGCGCCGCTGTGGCTGCCCCCGCAACTGTAGACAGCGAGCCGATCTCCCCCTCATGCCACTGGTTTCACCGGGAAGGCCGGGAGGCGGCGCCGACCTGTCAGCCAGGAGACCTGCCGGCCAGAAAGTGCGTGCGTGCCAGTCGGCGTCGGGCGGGGTGTACCGATGCGTTGGCCGCGGCGCCACACTGTTCCGGTATCCCGTTGAGTTCCGCCCCCGATTCGATTCCTGCGTCGCCCGTCGTGCGCCCGTCGGCTTGCCCGGGGCTCGTGCGCGTGGTCGCGGCCGCCGACGGCGGGCTGTGCCGGATCAAGTTGCCAGGCGGCCGGCTCGACGCGCGCCAGGCGCGCGCGATCGCCGCCGCCGCGCGCCGGTACGGCTCCGGCGAGATCGATGCGACCAATCGCGCGAATCTCCAGTTGCGCGGCATTCGCGACGGCGCGGCCGATGCGCTCGCGCGCGCGCTGCTCGACGCGGGGCTCGGCCCGCGTACGAGCGCCGACAATACCGCCTTCGATGCGGCCGCGCTCGCGGCGAGCGACGACGTCCGCAACGTGTTGCTCAGCCCGCTCGCCGGGCACGACGCGGCCGCGCTCGTCGATAGCCGTGCGCTCGCCGTGCCGCTGCTCGACATGCTCGCGAGCGAGCCGCGCCGCGGCGAACTGTCGCCGAAATTCTCGATCCAGCTCGACGGCGGCGAAGCGGTCGCGGCGCTCGATCATCCGCACGACATCTGGCTCGCCGCGTGGCGTCGCGGCGACGGCGCGGTACGTCTCGCGGCGGGGCTGGCCGGCTGTCCGCCGGTGGCGCACGGCGACCGGCCCGCGTCGGTCGACGTGTCGATCGATCAAGGCGTCGCACTGGTTCGCGCGCTGCTGCTCGCGTTCCTCGATCTCGCGCCGGCCGACGTCGCGCGGATGCGCGCGCTGCTGTCGACGTGCGGCGAACCCGCCCTGCTCGAGCGCGCGCAACGCTACCTGCCCTTCCCGCTCGCGGCCGATCCGACGCTTGCCGGCTGGCGACGCACGCGTGCCGACCCCGCGTCGCGTTTCGGCGCATACCCGTCGCGCGACGCGGCGCGCTGCAGCGTCGGCGCGCAATTCGCGCTCGGGCGGCTCGACGCGGCGCAACTGGAGCGGCTCGCCGCGCTGGCCGAAGCCGACGGCGACGGCACGCTGTCGATGACGCCGTGGCAAGGGGTGTTCATGCACGGCGTGCCGAACGAGCGTGCGGCGGCGACGCGCGAAGCCCTCGCGTCGCTCGGCCTCGTGTGCGCGGCGTCCGACCCGCTGGCGACCCTCGTTGCCTGCACCGGCAGCGCGGGCTGCGCGAAAGCGCGCGCCGACACGAAACACGACGCGCGCGTGCTTGCCGCGCGCATCGGCCATCCGCTCGACGTGCATCTGACCGGTTGCGAACGCCACTGCGCGCTGCCGCACCCTGCCACGCATACGCTCGTCGCGGTGGCGCCCGAACACTACGACCTTTATCGGCGCAACGCGGCCGCGGGCCTCGGCGCCCCGCTCGCGCGCCGTCTGACGATTGACCAGGCCGCGGTCCGACTCATGGACGCGCGGCGCAGCCAGGACACCACCGATGCTTGACTACATTCGCGACGGGCAGGAAATCTACCGCCAGTCGTTCGCGACGATCCGCGCCGAGGCCGACCTGTCGCAGGTGCCGCCCGATCTCGAGAAACTCGCGGTACGCGTGATCCACGCGAGCGGGATGGTCGACGTCGTGTACGACCTGCGTTTTTCCGCCGGCGCCGGCACGGCCGGCCGGACCGCGCTCGCGGCCGGCGCGCCGATCCTGTGCGACGCGAGAATGGTCGCCGAAGGCATCACGCGCGCGCGGCTGCCCGCGGCCAACCGCGTGATCTGCACGCTCGGCGAGCCGGAGGTGCCCGACCTCGCGCAACGCGTCGGCAACACGCGCTCGGCCGCCGCGCTCGAACTGTGGCGTCCGCATCTCGCGGGCAGCGTCGTCGTGATCGGCAACGCGCCGACCGCGCTGTTCCACCTGCTCGACATGATCGATGCCGGCGCGCCGCGCCCCGCGCTGATCCTCGGTTTCCCGGTCGGCTTCATCGGCGCGGCCGAATCGAAGGCGGCGCTCGACGCCGACAGCCGCGGCGTGCCGTACGTCACGCTGCTCGGCCGGCGCGGCGGCAGCGCGATGGCCGCCGCCGCGGTGAATGCGCTCGCGACGGAGGTCGAATGACGCGCGCGCGTGGGCGGCTGTTCGGCGTCGGGGTCGGCCCCGGCGACCCCGAACTGATGACGATCAAGGCGCTGCGCGTGCTGCAGGCGGCGTCCGTGGTCGCGTATTTCGTCGCGAAGGGCAAGAAAGGCAACGCGTACGGCATCGTCGAGGCGCACCTGCTCGACGGGCAGACGCAACTGCCGCTCGTCTACCCGGTGACGACCGAGGCACTGCCGCCGCCGCTGTGCTACGAGACGGTGATCGCCGATTTCTACGACACCGCGGCCGAGATCGTCGCCGCGCACCTCGATGCAGGCCGCGACGTCGCGGTGATCTGCGAAGGCGACCCGTTCTTCTATGGCTCGTACATGTACCTGCACGACCGCCTCGCGCCGCGCTACGAGACCGAGGTGATCCCGGGCGTGTGCGCGATGCTCGGCGGCACGGCCGTGCTCGGCCAGCCGCTCGTCTATCGCAACCAGAGCCTGTCGGTGCTGTCGGGCGTGCTGCCCGAGCACGAACTGCGCGAGCGGCTCGCGCGGGCCGACGCGGCCGTCGTGATGAAGCTCGGCCGCAACTTCGACAAGGTGCGGCGCGTGCTCGACGCACTCGGGCTCGCGAAGCGCGCGCTGTACGTCGAGCGCGCGACGATGGCGAACCAGCGCATCGTGCCGCTCGACGAAGTCGATCCGATGGCGTCGCCATATTTCTCGCTGCTCGTCGTGCCGGGGGAAAAATGGCAAGGATGACGACGCCGCCCGCGATCGTGATACTCGGCGCGGGCGCGCTCGATACCGCGCGACGTATCCAGGCGCGTTACCCGGGCGCGCGCGTGCATGGTCTCGCGTCGCGCGTCGACGCCGACGTGCCGTTCGACGAACTCGGCGCGCATCTGCGTGAACTCTATGCGCGCGGCTCGCCGATCGTCGCGCTGTGCGCGGCCGGCATCGTGATCCGCTGCCTCGCGCCCGCACTCGCCGACAAGGGCGTCGAGCCGCCGGTGCTCGCGGTCGCGGAGGACGGCTCGGCCGTCGTGCCGCTGCTCGGCGGGCTGACGGGCGTCAACGTGATCGCGCGCGAAATCGCCGAATGCGTGGGCGTCGCGCCGGCGATCACGACGAGCGGCGAACTGCGCTTCGGCGCGTGCGTGCTCAATCCGCCGGAAGGCTATGCGCTCGCCGATCTCGCGCAGGGCAAGCGCTTCGTGTCCGACCTGCTCGCGGGCGCGTCGACGCGCATCGACGGCGCCGCGCCGTGGCTCGACGACGTCGCGCTGCCGCGCGATGCCGCGGCCGCACACGCGATTCGCGTGACGCCCGATGCGTGGCGCGGCGCGCACGACGAACTCGTGATTCATCCGCGCAGCGTGGTGGTCGGCGTCGCGGCGGATGTCGTGCATGCAGACGAAGCGCTGGCCGCGCGCATCGCAGCCACGCTCGACGCCCAGGGCCTCGCGCGGCTGGCGCTCGCGGCCATCGTCGCGCCCGCGTCGGCGATCGGCGAACCCGCGCTGGAAGAAGCGGCGCACACGCTCGACGTGCCGCTGCGTTTCGTCGATGACGATAGCGGTCCCGATCGCGACACGCCCGCGGACGCCGCCACGCTGCTCGGCCGCGCATTACGCGTCGCCCACACACTGCGTGAAGCATCGAACGGCCTCGCGTGCGCGATCGCATCCCATCCGGTCGATCCGGCCACGCTCGGCCGCGCGCGCGGCCGCCTGACGGTACTCGGCCTCGGCCCGGGCGGCGGCGCCTGGCTCACGCCGGCCGCGCGCGCCGCGCTCGCGGACGCGACCGACATCCTCGGCTATACGACCTACGTGAACATGGCCAGCCCGTTTCGGGCGGACCAGCGCGTGCACGGCACCGACAATCGCGAGGAAATGCAGCGCGCGCGCCATGCGTTCGAACTGGCGGCCGAGGGCCGGCGCGTCGCGGTCGTGTCGTCGGGCGACCCCGGCGTGTTCGCGATGGCGGCGGCCGTGCTCGAAGCGCTCGATGAAGCCCGCGACCCGCACTGGGCCGCGGTCGACCTGCGCGTGGAGCCCGGCATCTCGGCGTCGCTCGCGACGGCCGCGCAGGCCGGCGCACCGCTCGGCCACGATTTCTGCGCGATCTCGCTGTCGGACAACCTGAAGCCGTGGGACGCGATCGAAACGC
Source organism: Burkholderia sp. AU16741 (assembly GCF_002223345.1). NCBI lineage: Bacteria > Pseudomonadati > Pseudomonadota > Betaproteobacteria > Burkholderiales > Burkholderiaceae > Burkholderia > Burkholderia sp. AU16741. The sequence goes on along the minus strand of NZ_NKEZ01000003.1, from coordinate 1,249,712 downwards.
GTCTGCGGCACGCGGCGCAAGCCGATCTCGTGATGGCGTTCTACAACCCGATTTCGCGCGCGCGGCCGTGGCAGCTCGACCGGGCGCTCGACATCGTGCGCGCGCATCGCGCGGCCGAGACGGTGGTCGTGCTCGGCCGCGACATCGGCCGGCCGGGCGCGACGCTTTCGACGACGACCCTCGGCGCGCTGCGCGGCGACCAGGTCGACATGCGCACGATGGTGATCGTCGGCTCGTCGACCACGCGGCGCTTCGCGATCGGCAACGCACGCGAATGGGTCTATACGCCGCGCTGGTATCGCTGAACGCCGCTGCGCCCGCCGGGTTGCGCATACCTACCGCATCCGGCGGCATTCGCACGAATGTGAACGCACAGGCGTGCGAGCGAGCCGTTCATCGACATGCCGGCGCGTCGCCGGTTCGCTGGAACCGGTCCATCCGCGCGGCGTCGTGCGATCGATCGGAAAAAATGCCCTCCGCGCGTTTCGATATTCGACCGAATCGGCAAGTTCGTTACGTATCGAGAATCGAATAACAAAAAGAAGAACACCTAAGTTTCCTATTCGACGCGAATCCTCCAAGATAGGCACGCCGCCGGCGGGACACGTGCTTTTCCCGCCGGCGACGATACGCAGGCCAGCGTATCCCTCTTCCACTTGGAGAACACAGAATGAACAACAATGTGTTGCCGCGTTTCATTCCGCGTGCGTTTGCCGCGGGTTGTCTGCTCGCGATGGCGAGCGTGTCGCAAGGTGCCGGCGTCTATGCGCCCTTTGTCGACGTGACGCTTTATCCCACGCCGTTGGTCGACCAGATCGGCGTGCGCCAGGGCATCCAGCAGTTCACGCTCGCGTTCGTGGTCGCGGGCAACGGCTGCGTGCCGTCGTGGGGCGGCGTGCAGCCGATCGGCAACGGCGCGAGCGGCGGCCTGCTGACCGCGCTGTCCACGTCGATCGCCAGCTACCGCGCGAAAGGCGGCGAAGTCGCCGTGTCGTTCGGCGGTGCGAACGGCACGCCGCTGATGCAGGCGTGCTCGACGGTCCCCGCGCTGAAGACCGCGTACCAGACGGTGATCGACACGTACGGCCTCACGCATGTCGACTTCGACATCGAGGGCGCGTCGCAGCAGGACACGGCGGCGGTCGCGCGCAACTTTCAGGCGGTCGCGCAACTGCAGGCCGACTACGCGGCGAAGGGCAAGCCGCTGCACGTGACGCTGACGCTGCCGACGATGCCGACCGGGCTCACGCAGGACGGCGTGAACGTCGTCAACGCGGCCATCGCGAACAAGGCCACGTTCGACGCGGTCAACGTGATGGCGATGGATTACGGCCCCGCGAACATCGACATGGGCGCCGCCGCGATCAGCGCCGCGCAGGCGCTCTATTCGCAGCTCGACACCGCGTTCAAATCCGCCGGCCAGCCGAAGACCAACGCGCAGCTGTGGCAGATGGTCGGCGTCACGCCGATGATCGGCGTCAACGACGTGCAGGGTGAAACCTTCACGCTCGCGAATGCGCAGACCGTGCTGAACGCGGCCGTCGCGAACGGCTACGGTTTCTTCGGCAACTGGTCGATCGGCCGCGATCAGGCGTGCCCGTCCGGCGGCACGTATGCGTCGCCGACCTGCTCGGGCGTCGCGCAGCAGCCGTACGCGTTCGCGACGATCTTCAAGAAGCTCGACGGCAAGTGGGGCGCGGGCGTCACGCAGGACCCGAACTACGGCGGCGGCTCGGACGGCGGCACGCCGCAGCCGGGCGCACCGTGGGCGGCCGGCCAGGTCTATACGGCCGGCGCGACGGTCACCTACCAGGGCACGACGTATCAGGCGCAGTGGTGGACGCAGGGCGACGTGCCCGGCCAGGCGGCCGTATGGAAGCCGATCAACGGCGGCACGCCCACGTGGTCGGCGACGACCGCCTATCAGGGCGGCACGTGCGTGACGTATCAGGGCGCGAAGTATTGCGCGAAATGGTGGACGCAGGGCGACAACCCGAGCGCGGGCGGCGTGTGGGTGAAGTCGTGACGGTGCGACGCGCTCGCGCGTGACGCGCGGCGGGGCGTTGCCGGCGTGGCGGGACCGCACGCCGGCGCCGGCGCGCGCCGCCGCCCTACCCGCGCGCGTGTTCGGCCAGCAGCCGCGCCTTCGCGTCGACGAGCAGCGCCGCATGCGTGTCGCGATGCTGGCGGATCCGCTCGGTCGGCCCGACGACCGACAGCCCGTACCAGTCGCCGTCGAGCGTCAGCGCGACCGCGATCGCCGACAGCTCGGGCGCGCTCTCGCCGAAGTTCTCCGCCCAGCCGAGTTCGCGAAACCGCGCGGCCTGCGCGACGAGCGACGGGAGATCGGCCACCGTGGCGTCGGTAAAGCGTTCGAACGGCAGTTGCGCGCCGAGCGCCTGCTGCGCGTCGCTCGCGAGTTCCGCGAAGATCGCCTTGCCGATCGAGTTCGCGTGCAGCGGCCGCAGCTCGCCCGGCTGGCGCGTATAGCGGATCGCCTGCTCCGATTCGACGACGTCGAGATACGTGACCGACGCGCCCTGGATCTTGCCGAGCACGGCCGTTTCGCGGCTCGCGTCGCGCAGCGCGACGAGGTGCGGATGCACGATGTCGACGACCGGATCGGTCGCATCGATCGCGGCGGCGACCGTCTGCAGGCGCCGCGTCGGGTAGTAGCCGCCGCGCTTGCGCACTTCGTACAGGTAGCCGCGGCTTACGAGCGTGCGCGCCATCGCGAGGCAGCTCGACGCCGGTACATTGAGCAGGCGCGCGAGTTCGGTGAGCGGCAGCGGCCGCCGTTCGGCGGCGAACAGCTCGAACAGGTCGAGCGTGCGGGCAACGAGTTTGACGTCCATGACGAGCGCTTGATTCGGAACGGGAAACCGCGCGCCGGGCGGCCTGCCGGGGCGGTACGGTCAGTACGACTTCGGCAGCCCGAGCACCTTCTCCGCGATGTAGCACAGGATCAGTTGCGGGCTCACGGGCGCGAGCCTCGGAATCATACACTCGCGCAGATAGCGCTCGACGTGATATTCCTTCGCGTACCCCATCCCGCCGTGCGTCGCGATCGCCGTCTGGCACGCCTGGAACGCGGCTTCCGCGCCGAGGTATTTCGCGGCGTTCGCCTCCGCGCCGCACGACTGCCCCGCGTCGTAGCGCGTCGCGGCCTTCATCACCATCAGCCACGCGGCCTGGAGCTGCATCCACGCCTGCGCGAGCGGATGCTGGATCGACTGGTTCTGCCCGATCGGCCGGCCGAACACCACGCGCTCGCACGCATATTGCGTCGCGCGGCGCAGCGCGGCCTGCCCGAGGCCGATCGCCTCGGCCGCGATCAGGATCCGTTCGGGGTTCAACCCGTGCAGCAGATAGCGGAAACCGTCGCCTTCGTTGCCGATCAGGTCGTCGCGCGACACGCGCAGGTTGTCGATGAACAGCATGTTCGAATCGACCGCCTTGCGGCCCATCTTGTCGATTTCGCGCACCTCGATGCGGGTACGATCGAGGTCGGTATAGAACAGGCTCAGCCCGTCGGTCGGCTTCGCGACCTGGTCGAGCGGCGTCGTGCGCGCGATGATCAGCATCTTGTTCGCCACCTGCGCGGTCGAGATCCAGATCTTGCGCCCGCTCAGCACGTAGTGATCGCCGTCGCGGCACGCCTGCGTGCTCAGGTGCGTGGTGTCGAGGCCCGCGTCGGGTTCGGTCACCGCGAAGCACGCCTTGTCGCGCCCCGCGATCAGCGGCGGCAGGAAGCGCGCCTTCTGCGCGTCGTTGCCGAACACCTGCACCGGGTTCAGCCCGAAGATGTTCATGTGGACGGCCGACGCGCCCGACAGGCCGGCGCCCGACGCGCTGATCGCGCGCATCATCAGCGCGGCCTCGGTCATCCCGAGCCCGGCGCCGCCGTAGGCCGGGTCCATCGCGATGCCGAGCCAGCCGGCCTCGGCGAGCGCCGCGTGGAAATCGGCCGGAAACCCGCCCGCGCGATCGCGTCCGAGCCAGTAGTCGTCGCCGAAGCGCGCGCAGATTTTCTCGATCGCGCTTTCGATCGCGCGCTGGTCGTCGGTCAGGTCGAACTGCATGGATTGCTCTCCCGGAAAAAGCCGAGCGGCCGCGCCGCTCTCAAGAAAATGCCAGGGGGCGCCAGGGTTTCCGCTTCGCACGACGGTCTTGCGCGGGATTGCGCGCCGGAAGCATCGGCACGAAGCGGCAGGTCCCGGGCGCTCACAACGGAAACACGCCCACGATCACCGCGGCGAAGACCATCAGCACGGTGGCGGCCAGCAGGAACGGAATCGTGAATTTCTGGTGCTCGGCGAGCTCGACGCCGGTCAGGCCGACGATCAGGAACGTCGCGGGCGTGAGCGGGCTCACCGGAAAACCCGTCGTCATCTGGCCGAGCAGCGCGGCCTGCGCCATCTGGATCGGCGGCACGCCGAGCAGCTTGCCGCTCTCCGCGAGCACCGGCAGCACGCCGAAGTAGAACGAATCGGGATCGAACAGCAGGCTGAGCGGCATCGACAGCAGCCCGAGCACGAACGGCATGTGGCGTGCATGCTCGACGGGCACGTGCGCAACGACGACTTCGGCCATCGCCTTCAGCATCCCGGTGCCGGACATGATGCCGGTGAACGCGCCGGCCGCGAGGAGCACGCTCGCCATCATCAGTGCGGCCTTCGCATGCGCGTCGATCCGCTCGCGCTGCGCCCGCACGTCCGGATAGTTGATCACCAGCGCGGCGACCGTGCCGAGCATGAACATCACCATCGGGTCGACGATGCCCGACACCAGCGTGACGAGCACGACCAGCGTCAGTGCGACGTTGATCCCGAAGCGTCCCGGCCGGCGCAATGCGCGTTCGGCGTCGGTCAGCTCGCGCGGCGCGATCGCGAGCGCGGCCGCGCCGGCACGGTCGAGCCCGAGCCGTTTCGCCTCGCGCACGCCGAGCACCCACGCGGTGCCGAACACGAACGCGAGCCCGACGATCTGCACCGGAATCATCGGCGTGAAGATCGCCGAACCGGGAATGTGCAGTGCGGCCGACGCGCGCAGCATCGGCCCGACCCACGGCAGGAAGTTGACGCCGGCCGCCATCGACGCGACGCACGCGAGGATGCGGCGATCCATTCCGAGCCGCGTGTAGAGCGGCATCATCGCGGGCAGCGTGACGAGAAACGTGACCGCGCCCGAACCGTCGAGATGGATCAGCAGCGCGAGCAGCGCCGAGCCCATCACGATGCGCGGCGGATGGCAGCCGATCACGCGCAGCACACCCGCGATGATCGGATCGAGCATCCCCGCATCGGTGAGGATCCCGAAAAACAGAATCGCAAAAACGAACATCCCGGCGATCGGGCCGATGTTCTGTACGCCGTGCACGATGAACTTGCCGGTCTGCAACCCGAAACCGGCCGCGAGCGACGCGGCCACCGGCACGACGATCAGCGCGACGAGCGGCGACAACCGCTTCGTGATGATCAGGCCGAACAGCGCGACGATGGCGATCGCGCCGATCCATGCGAGCATGATGCGTCTCCTCTTCAGCCGGTGCGCAGGTCGATGCGGGTCGATGCGCGGGCCGGCGTGATGTCCGAATGGGGGGATGCCGGCGCGCGCGGCCCTGCGCCGCGGTACGGCACGGCTGGCGGCGGCGATGCCGGTCAGGTGCGGCGGGGGCCGTCGTTGCCGTTATCGCCCGCAAACACCTGCGCCGCATGTTCGTTCAGCGCGGGCGGCGGCCGCCGGTACGTGGCCGGCGTGCGGCCGAGCTTGATCGGCGACGCGATGCCGCGATGCCGGCCCAGTTCGACCTTCATCTGCCGGTGCGCGACATGCGGATGGTCGAGCGCCGCGTCGAGCCCGAGCACGGGCGCGCACGGCACGCCGCGGCGCATCAGGTGCTCGGCGAGTGTCGCGCCGTCGTGCGCGGCCAGCGCCGTTTCGAGCAGCGTGCGCAGCGCGGCGCGGTGCTGGCTGCGCGCGCGGTTGTCGGCGAATCGCGGATCGTCGAGCCAGTCGCGCGTGCCGAGCACGTCGCACAGTGCCGCGAACTGCCCGGTGTTGCCCACCGCCAGGAAGATGTCGGCGCCCGCCGTCGGAAAACTGTCGTACGGCGTGATGTTCGGATGCGCGTTGCCGGTGCGCACGGGCGCGTTGCCCGAATGGAAGAAGTTCGGCGTATGCGGATGCAGGATCGACAGCGCGCAGTCGAACAGCGTCGATTCGACGAACTGGCCGCGCCCGCTCGCGTCGCGTTCGCGCAGCGCCATCAGCACGCCGAGCGCCGCGTTCAGCCCCGTGACGAGATCGACGATCGGCACGCCGACGCGCAGCGGTGCGCCGCCGGCTTCGCCGTTGACGCTCATCAGCCCCGCGAGCGCCTGCACGGCCGCGTCGTAGCCCGGCAGCCCGCCGAGCGGGCCGTCCGCGCCGAAACCCGACACGCGGCAATAAACGAGGCGCGGAAACCGCGCATGCAGCGCGTCGAACCCGAGCCCCCAGCGCTCCATCGTGCCGATCTTGAAGTTCTCGACCAGCGCATCCGCGTGTTCGAGCAGGCCGAGCAGCCGCTCGCGATCGGCCGGCTGCGTCAGGTCGAGCGCGATGCCGAGCTTGTTGCGGTTCACGCCGAGGAAATACGACGCGGTGTCGCCGTCGAACGGCGGGCCCCACGTGCGCGTCTCGTCGCCGGATGGCGGTTCGACCTTGATTACCTCCGCGCCGTGGTCGGCGAGAATCTGGGTCGCGTACGGGCCGCCCAGCACCCGCGACAGATCGATGATGCGCAATCCCGCCAGCGCGCCCTGCTGCTCGTGTTCCGCCATGCGTCTCGCTCCTGGTTCCGGTCGATCGGACTGCCGGTTCCGGTGGCCCGGCACTTGCGCTCCGCTTCTCCGGATTCGACAAATAATTCTTGTGTGTGAATTTATATTCACACTCAGGAATTGCATTGTCAACCCCGGATGGACCCCGGCTGCCCCGCGGGTCACGTCGTTGCTCGCCAATAGCGACGACGCCGAACGCGGGCCGGTTGCGGTGACGCCCCGCCGTTCGTTAAGCTGGCGGCCCACGTTCATCCCGGACGATACTAGGCGGAATATTCATGAAACGATTGTGGCTGGCGGCCTTCGTGCTGGCGTCGATGCTGGGCGTCGCGCACGCGCAAAACCAGACTTTCCATTTCGGCGAAGGACAAACCGGGATGCCGGGCGCCGCGCCGCACGCTAGCGCGTCCACCGCCCGGCCCGCGCCCGCACGCCGGCATGTCACGGCGCCGTCGCCTCATCACCGGCGTGCCGTTCACACGCGCCGCCGTTCGCGCCATGCGAAGCCGACGCGCAGCGGGATCTACACGCACGCATGAGTGGCCGTCCGTGGCGCGACGGCAGTGCACGGAACTGTCACGAACGGCCGGTAACATCGGCGCGGCGGCTTGCATGCCGTCGCCGCCTGCTGTCGGACAACGGCCGCCGGCGTGCACTTCTCTCCACGCTTCAGCACCTGTCTTGCCAGACCATGAGCACCGGGCCGGATACCCTCGCCGTTATCAAGGAGCGCGCCACGATCGTGTGCCGTCAGCGCAGCAGCGTGCTGCTGGTCGCGCGCACCGCCGCGCGCTGGTCGCTGCCGGGCGGCACGATCCGGCGCGGCGAGACGCCGCTCGAAGCCGCGCGGCGGGAGCTCGCGGAGGAAACGCGGCTGGAGGGGCTCGCGCTCGACTACGCGGTGCAGTTCGGCGGGCTGACGAAGCTGCATCACGTGTTCGTGGCCGACGTGCCGGCGCACCTGACACCGCGCGCGAGCAACGAGATCGCCCACTGCAAGTGGTTCGCCGTCGACCGGCTCGACACGCTCCGGGCGAGCGTGCCGACACGCAGGATCATCGAGCTGCTGCGGCTCGACTGTTTTTCCGCATTCGCGAGCCCGCCCCTTCGCTGAGGTCGATCCCGGCCCGGACTCGAGCACGGATGGCGCCGATTACCCGCGCAGGAACGGCCCGGCCTTGCGTTCGAGCAGCGCGACGAGTTCGGGCTGCATGAACGCGTAGCGGTCGGGGATATCGAGGCAGACGATCTTCCGGTGCTTCAGATGCGCGCCGAATTGCGCCGACAGTCGCGCTTTGTGCGCGCGCTCCATCACGAACACGATGTCCGCCCAGTCGAGTTGCTCGGCGGACAACCGCACGTCCGCGTCGGGCGCGAGGCCCGCGGAATCGGTTTCGATGCCCGGCCACGCGGCGAACACCGCTTCGGCCGTCGGGCTGCGCAGCCGGTTGCGGCTGCAGATGAACAGAGCGCGTGCCATGTCGCTTCACGCCGCCTGGAGCCGGCTCAACCCTGCGGAATCGTGCCCTGCCGCACGTACGCGAGCATGTGCGGCACGTAATCGGCCTTGCCGAGTTCGACGCCGTGATGGCGCAGGATCGCGTCCGCGGCGATCGCGTGAAAGTAGAACTGCGGCAGCGCCCAGTCGCGCGCGTACTGTTCGCCGGTCATGTCGAACGCGATCCCGTTCGACATCTCGAGAGGGATCGGCAGCGTTGCGCCGCCATCGAGCGCATCCGGTGCGAGTTCGCCGAGAAAGGCGAGCGTGCCGGCGATGAGCGCCTGCGCATCGGCCGGCGAGCCCGGTTGCGCATCGGCGTTCCAGCCCGCCTCGCGCAACGCGAGCAATGCCGCCGGCAGCGGTTCGCCGCGCAGCCGGTGAACCGGCTCCATCGCCTGGAAACACGAGAAGCGCACCTGCGCGGCGAGCGGATACATGTCGGGCGCGAGCCTCAGCGTCATCGCCGCGTCGGGCTCGTCGCCCGCGGCCTGCCGGTGCGCGATGGCCTTGTCGAGCCACGCGGACAGTGCGCGCAGCATCTGGGTATAGGTCGGAACGAGAAGTTGGGTCAGTGACACGCGTGCGCTCCTGTGCTGGGGTTCTCGTCCAACGATAGCAGCGTCGGCGCGAACCCGCATCCTCGCCGCGCGCAGACGCATGCCGTTACGGCTTGCCGTGCCGCGCGAGGAACCGGTCGAGCTGCGACGCGAACGTCTTGCCGTCGCGCGCGCTGAACGGCGCCGGCCCGCCCGTGTCGATGCCCGCGCTGCGCAACTGGTCCATCATCGCGCGCGTCGACAGGCGTTCCTCGATGTTCTCGCGGCTGAACCAGTTGCCGCGCGGGTCGAGCGCGTGCGCGCCCTTGTCGAGCACGGCGGCGGCCAGCGGGATGTCGGCGGTGATCACGAGGTCGCCGGCTTCGGCCAGCTCGACGATGCGCGCATCGGCCACGTCGAAGCCGGCCGGCACCTGCACGGCCTTGATGAACGGCGACGGCGGCGTACGCAGAAACTGGTTCGCGACCAGCGTCACGCGGATTTCGGCCCGACGCGCGGCGCGAAACAGCATGTCCTTGATGACGGCGGGACATGCGTCGGCATCGACCAGTACTTGCATGGCGGGAGTTTCCAGTGGGCAGAAGCGCAAACGCCGATCATAGCGCACCGCCGTGCCGGCCATCAGCCGGCGAGATCCGTGCGCAGCGCGTCGGCCGTCACCCACTGCGCGCCCCACGCCGCGGCGAGCCGCGCGCCCTGCCCGATCCGCACGGCCGCATCGTCGAAGTCGACGAACACGACGTGATCGGCCGCCGCGGGTTTGGCCGGCATCTCGCGCGTGCGCCCGTCGGACAGCACCCACAGCCAGCGCTGCTTGCCGGGCTCGCGGCGAGCGGCGCGGGCAAGCAGCCGCGCGGCGGTCGCGATACCGTCCGCGAGCGGCGTGCCGCCGCCACCGTCGACCGGTTCGAGCCAGCGCGCATTCCACCAGCGCGGCACGGCCGGACCGAAGCGCCGCGCGGCGCCGTTGCCGCCGAAGCAGACCAGCGCGGTTTCGACCCGCTCGCGCGCGGCCTGATCGAAATACGCGACGATCAGCCCCTTCGCGAGCGCGAGCCGCTCGTGCGACAACATCGACGCCGAACAGTCGAGCACGAAGCAATGCAGCGCGTGCGGCGCGCCCGCGCGTTTGCCGTAGCGCAGATGCTCGCGATGCAGCGGGCCGCCGCGTTTCGCGGCGAGCGTCGCCGGCCACGCGACGGCCGTGCCGGCGCGCACCGTGCCCGGCACGCGCGCGGCCGCGCCTGCCTGCCATCGAGGACCGCGAATCCCGTTCGCGGCGGCGCCGGCTCGATGGCTCAGCGTTTTTTTAGCGGCAGCGGCACCACGCTTTTCACGTCGCGCAGCCCGGCCGGTTCGGGCGGCAGGTAGCCCCAGTCGCCTTGCGATGCGGACGCGTCGGCCGCTTTGTCGTCGGTGTCGCCTTGTCGCTTGTCAGGCTGCCGGGGTGTATCCGGCCGCACACGATCGTCGCGCTCACCGTCGTGCTGCGGCGACTGCTGCAACGGCGGCGGCCCCGCATGGCGCCGATGCCGAAGCACGGCTTCGGCCACGCGCGCCACATGCGACACCGTCACCGCGTCGGCCTGCTCCAGCGCGGCCAGCGCCCGCGCGGCACGCAGCATCACGAGATCGGCGCGCAATCCGTCGACGGCCGCGTCGATGCACAGCGCGCTGACGCGCGCGTGGACCGCATCGTCGAAATCCAGCGTCGGCAGTCGCGCGCGCGCCGCATGAATCCGCTCCGCGAGCTCCCGCTGGGCAGCCGCGTGACGCGCGCGAAACGCGTCCGGATCGAGATCGAACGCAAGACGCGCCTTCACGATCCGTTCGCGCTGCGCGGCGTCGAAGCAATTCTCCAGCTCGACCATCAGCCCGAAGCGGTCGAGCAGTTGCGGACGCAACTCGCCCTCCTCGGGATTCATCGTGCCGACCAGCACGAAGCGCGCGTCGTGCGCATGCGACACGCCATCGCGCTCGACGATGTTCACGCCGCTCGCGGCGACGTCGAGCAGCGTATCGACGAGCCCGTCGGCGAGCAGGTTCACTTCGTCCACGTACAGCACGCCGAGATGCGCCCTCGCGAGCAGGCCGGGGCGGAAGCGCACGCCGTTTTCGGCCAGCGCATGCGCGAGATCGAGCGTGCCCGTCACCTGCTCGTCGCTCGCCGACAGCGGCAGCGTGACGAACTGCCCTTCCGGCAACAGCTCTGCGAGGCCGCGCGCGGCAGTCGATTTCGCGGTGCCGCGCGGGCCGCTGACGAGCACGCCGCCGAGCGACGGGTCGATCGCGGCAAGCAGCAGCGCCTGCTGCAACGCGTCCTGCGCGACGAGGGCCGCAAACGGAAAAACCGCGCGGGCGCGGTGCGTCGTCGGATCGGTCATCGCCGTTCTCCTTCCTGACGTTGTTCGCTGGCGAGCCAGATCGCTTCGATCCGCTCGCGATAGTGGCCCGGCTGCTGCCACAGCCCGCGCTGCATCGCTTCGACGAAGCGTTCGCAGATGCCGTGCAGCGCCTTCGGGTTGTGCCGTTCGAGGAACGCGCGGGTGGCGTCGTCGAACAGGTACGCGTCGGCGACGAGCGCGTACTGGTGATCGGACAGCACACGGGCGGTCGCGTCATAGCCGTACAGATAGTCGACGGTCGCGGCGAGTTCGGCCGCGCCCTTGTAGCCGTGACGCTTCACGCCGTCGAGCCATTTCGGGTTGACGACGCGCGAGCGGATCACGCGCGCGATTTCCTCGCGCAGCGTGCGCATCTTCGGCGCGACCGGGTTCGCATGGTCGCCGTGATAGATGCTCGGCTGCTGCCCCGACAGGTGCCGCACGGCCGCCGTCATTCCACCCTGGAACTGGTAGTAGTCGTTCGAATCGAGGATGTCGTGCTCGCGGCTGTCCTGGTTCTGCACGACGACGTCGATCGTCGCCAGCCGCTCGCCGAACACGTCGTGCGCCGCGTCGCCCGCGCTGTTCTGCGCGTACGCATGGCCACCCCATTGACGGTAGGCATCCGCGAGATCGGCGTCGGTCTGCCAGCGGCGCTGGTCGATCAGGTCCTGCAGGCCCGCGCCGTAGCTGCCCGGCCGCGCGCCGAACACGCGCCAGCCGGCGCGGCGCCGTGCTTCATCGAGCGCCACGCCCTGCGCGACCCACTTCTCCCGTTCGCGCTCGATGCGCGCGCGGATCGGGTTCAGTGCCTCGGGCTCGTCGAGCGCGGCGACCGCCTGCACGGCCGCATCGAACAGGTGCATCAGGTTCGGGAATGCATCGCGGAAGAAACCCGACACGCGCAGCGTCACGTCGATGCGCGGCCGGTCGAAGATCTCGATCGGCAGGATCTCGAAGTCGGTCACGCGATGGCTGCCGTGCGCCCATTTCGGCCGCACGCCGAGCAGCGCGAACGCCTGCGCGATGTCGTCGCCGCCCGTGCGCATCGTGGCCGTCCCCCACACCGACAAGCCGATCGCGCGCGGATAGTCGCCGTGATCCTGCAGATGGCGCTCGATCAGTTGCTGCGCGGATTTCAGGCCGAGCGACCAGGCGGCCTGCGTCGGCACCGCACGCGTATCGACCGAGTAGAAATTGCGGCCGGTGGGCAGCACGTCGGGACGGCCGCGCGACGGCGAGCCGCTCGGCCCCGGCGGCACGAAGCGGCCGTCGAGCCCGCGCAGCAACTGCCGCATTTCCTCGCCGCCGCACGCGTCGAGCGCGGGCAACAGCGTCGAACGCACGCGTTCGATCACCGCGAGCGTATGCTGCCATTCGCCGGGCGGCGGCATGTCGATGCCTGAATCTTCCGAAGCGGCCCCGCACACGGCGTTCAGCCAATGCTGCGCAAGCCGTTCGAGCCGCTCGCGCGTATCGCCCGCATGACGCCACGGCGACGCGTCGAGCGTTTGCAGCACGGCCGGCCGCGGCCCCGTCCACGGGGCGGCCCAGTCGGCCGAAAGCGGGTCGAAATCGTCGCCGAGCGCGAGATCGCGCGCGAGCGCGCCGATCAGGCCGGCCCGTTCGCCCTTGCCGTCGCCAACCGGGAAGCGTGCGAGCGCGAGCAGCGTGTCGCGCCGCTGGCGCTCGACCGGCGACGCGCCGAACACGTGCAATCCGTCGCGAATCTGCGCTTCCTTCAATTCGCACAGCCACGCATCGACGCGCGTGAGCAGCGCATCCTCGTCGCCCGCATCGCGCGGCGGCGACACGCTCAGTTCGTCATGCAGACGATGCTCGGCGATCGTCGCGAGGATCGTCTTGCGCAGCAGCTTCGCGCGCCGCGCATCGACCATCAGCGCTTCGTAGTACTCGTCGACCTGTCGTTCGAGATCCTGCAGCGGGCCGTAGTTTTCCGCGCGCGTGAGCGGCGGCATCAGGTGATCGACGATCACGGCCTGCGCGCGGCGCTTCGCCTGGCTGCCCTCGCCCGGATCGTTGACGATGAACGGATACAGGTGCGGCAGCGGCCCGAGCGTCAGGTCGGGCCAGCACGCGTCGGACAGCGCGACGCTCTTGCCCGGCAGCCACTCGAGATTGCCGTGCTTGCCGAGATGGATGACCGCGTCGACGCGATACGCATCGCGCAGCCAGAAATAGAACGCGAGATACGCGTGCGGCGGCACGAGGTCGGCATCGTGGTAGCTCGCATAGTCGTTCTCGTCGCGCGAGCGCGACGGCTGGATGCCGACGAACACGTTGCCCGCGCGCCAGCCGGCGATCGTGAAGCGCTGTTGCCGCAGCGTCGGGTCGGCTTCGGGCGGCCCCCAGCGTTCGTTCAGCGCGTCGCGCACGGCCGCCGGCAGCCGCGCGAAACGCACGACGTAGTCGGCCAGCGCGTAACTCTGAAACGCGGGACGCAGCGTGCGCACGGCGGGATCGTTGGTCACGCCTTCGGTGAGTTGGGCAATCAGTGCGTCGCCGTCGGGCGGCAGGTCGGCCACCGTATAGCCCGCATCGCGCAGCGCCGCGAGCACGCGCAGCGCGGAGGCCGGCGTGTCGAGCCCGACGCCGTTGCCGATCCGCCCTTCGCTTTGCGGATAGTTCGCGAGAATCAGCGCGATGCGCTTGTCGGCGCTATCCAGCGTACGCAGCCGGCACCAGCCGCGCGCGAGCGCCGCGACGAACGCGATCCGCTCCGCGTCCGGCTGGTAGCGCACGACGTCGACCTCGGTGTGCGGGCAACGATACGCGAGCCCCTTGAAGCTCACCGCGCGCGTGACGATGCGCCCGTCGACTTCGGGCAGCGCGACGTGCATCGCGATGTCGCGTGCATGCAGGCCCTGGTTGTCGGCCACCCATGCGTCGCGGTTGCCGCCGGACAGGATCACCTGCAGCACCGGTGCGTCGCCGGCCAGCACGTCGTGCTCGGGGCTGTCGATCGCGCCGGCCGCGAACGCGGTGGTGTTCAGCACGAGCGCGACGCCGTGCGTATCGCACAGCTGCGTGATGACCTCGCGGCTCACCGCGTCCTTCAGCGACGTCACCGCGATCGGCAGCGGATTCAATCCTTCGTCGACGAGCGCATCGGCCAGCGCGTCGAACACGGCCGTGTTCGCGGCCTGCCAGTGCGCGCGATAGAACAGGATCGCGACGACCGGCGCGCCGGGCGTCCAGCGCGGCCGCCAGTCGTCGACGCTCGCGCGGTCGCGCGCCGGGTGATACAGCGCGGCGGCCGGCAGCGGGCGCGGCGGTTCGGGTGCTTCACCGAACCCGAGCGTGTGAAACGCGATGCTGCGCAACAGCGCGTCGGCGTTGTGCACGCCGCCTTCGCGCAGGTAGCGCCACCACAGCCGGCACAGCTCGGCCTCGACCGTGCTCTTCGCGACGAGGTTCGGGTCCTCCTGCAAGTCGCCCGAGAACATCGCGAGCTGCTGCCCGCGCTTCGACGCGAGCGACACGGCCTGCTCGATCCCGTACGGCCAGTACGCTTCGCCGCCGAGATGATCGATCACGACCGTCTTCGCGTGGCGCAGCACGTCGTCGACGTAGAAATCGACCGACGCCGGCTGACGCAGGAACGTGACGTTCGCGAGCCGCACGCTCGGGAACCCGGCCGGCAAGTGCGGCACGACGCTCGCGAGCAGCGACAGCGTCGTGTCGGCCGAACTCAGGATCACGATGTCGGCCGGCTGCTGGTCGATCCGGACGACGCCTTGCGTATCGTCGACGAAGCCGCCCGGCGTGGTGCGCAACAGATGCATCGTGCGTTACGCCTGTTGCGGCTCGGCCGCGCACGCGGCGTCGAACGCACGTTGCAGCGCGGCCGCGTCGAGATCCTCGCCGATCAGCACGAAGCGGCTCGCGCGCGTTTCGCCGTCCTGCCAGCGGCGGTCGAAATAGCTGTCGAAACGGCGGCCGACGCCCTGGATCACGAGCCGCATCGGCGCGCCGGGCAGCGCGGCGAAGCCTTTCGCGCGATAGATCGTGTGCGTTTCGACCACCCGCTGCAACGCGGCGATCGTCGCTTCGCGCGTGCCGGCGTCGCCCGACACCACGACCGAATCGAAATCGTCGTGATGGTGATCGTGATCGCCGTCGTCGGCCGAGCCGTGATGGTCGTGACGCAGGTGGATCGTGTCCTCCGACGCCGATTCGAGGCCGAGCAGCATCGCGAGATCGAGCTCGCCGCGCGTCGCGCGCACGATCTTCACCTGCGGCGGGATTTCCTCGCGGATCGCGGTTTCGATCTGCGCGAATTCGGCGTCGCCGACGAGGTCGGCCTTGTTCACGATCACGAGATCGGCCGACGACAGTTGATCGGCGAACAATTCGTGCAGCGGCGATTCGTGGTCGAGGTTCGGATCGGCGCGACGCTGCGCGTCGACGGCCTGCGGGTTTTCCGCGAACTGGCCGCTCGCGGCGGCCGGCCCGTCGACGACGGTCACGACCGCGTCGACCGTGAAGCTGTTGCGGATCGTCGGCCAGTTGAACGCCTGCACGAGCGGCTTCGGCAGCGCGAGGCCCGACGTTTCGATCAGCACGTGATCGATGTCCGCGCGGCGCTCGACGAGCGCTTCCATCACCGGATAGAACTCCTCCTGCACGGTGCAGCACAGGCAGCCGTTCGCGAGTTCGTACAACTGGCCCGAGGCCTCGCCCTGGGCGCCGTCGGCATCGTCGCAGCCGATGCCGCAGCCCTTGAGGATTTCGCCGTCGATGCCGAGCTCGCCGAATTCGTTGACGATCACCGCGATGCGGCGGCCTTCGGCGTGCTGCAGGATGTGCCGCATCAGCGTCGTCTTGCCGCTGCCGAGAAAGCCCGTGACGATCGTGACGGGCAGCTTGCGTAGGGTCATGGTAGGTCCGGTGTCGAAGAGGGAATCAGGACGGGATCGTCGCGTCGGGGGCGGCGCGGCCATTCACGGGGCGGTACGCGGGAAGGTCGCCGCGCAGTCCGGCCGGACAGCCGCGGGACGGGCGGAACAATGGATCGGGCATGGTGCTTCCTTGCGAACGGTCGACATCGTGAATGCCAACACGGCTGCCGCCTGCCTCGCCCGCGTCGCCTGCCGTTCGCCGCGCCGGTCGCGCACGTGCGTGCGGCGGCAGATGGGCGGAGCAAGCATCGAACACCGGGCGTCGGGCCGGCTGCGGCCGTGGACGATGCGCCGCCTCCCCGCGGCGCTGAACCCCAACGTTTAGGCCGGTATCCGGGCTGACGAACACGCCGCTTCGCCTTCCCGGATGCGCGGCATCCAGTGGCGGTCGTCCGCATGCGCGGGGCATGCGGCGAAGCGGCGCTGCGTGGCGCTTGCGCGCGACGCGTTCGCTTACCGTTGCGGGGGCAGCACAGGTTGGCTCGACTGCGGTGCAGGCAGGCTCCCTGTTTCCCGTTTAACTGCACGCGCCGGAGCGGCGCGCGCGAGCACCAAAACGCGTGCGAGTGTAGGCGGCGGGGCCGGGAGCGTCAAGGCGAGCCGTGCGGGAGCCCATGCGAGCGCGGGTCGCGGCCGGGTTTTCGGTCCGATGCTCAGCCTGTTCGCAGCGATTGCGCCGTGATCGCGCCTTGCAGCGCTTCGACCGTATCGGGGCGCCCGAAATACCAGCCCTGCGCATAGACCGACTGCCCCGGCATGTCGAGCATGCGCGCCTGCTCACGGGTCTCGACGCCCTCGAAGACGACGCCGACCCCGAGCCGACGGGCAATCGCCAGGATCTCCGGAATGATCGAGGTGCGGTCGTGCTGCGGCGTGGCCGGCAGCAGCGAACGGTCGACCTTGATGTAGTCGATCGGAAGATGCTGAAGCAGGCTGAGGCTGGAGTAGCCCGTGCCGAAATCGTCCATGTAGACGGGATGCCCGAGGTCGCGCAATTGCCGAAGCGCCGGCACAATTTCCGGCAGTTCCACGGTCGACCGTTCGGTCAGCTCGAAACCGACATGCTTGCGCGGCAATCCGGCCGGCCAGCAGTTGTCCAGCGTCGCCATCAGGCTGCCGTCCCGCAACTCGGGCGCGCTGATGTTGACGGTCACGCGAAAGTCCGGCGCGTTGTCGAACAGCGCACGCATCTCCCGCAGGACGGTGCGCACGACGAAGGCCGTGACGTCCACGATCATTCCGGCGCGTTCTGCCTCGGCAATGAACACGTCGGGTGCGGCCGGCCCGTCGATCCAGCGGATCAGCGCTTCGGCGGAGACGATCCGTGACGACGCGCCCAGCGCGACGATCGGCTGATAGCGCAGGACAAATTGTCCGTTTGCCAGTGCTCGACGTATCTGCGCAGCAAGCGCGGCCCAGCGTCGGTGCAGCATCAGCGCCCCGAGCCCCAGGCAGCAGCCCGCCGCGCCGCCGGCGATCCCGAGCAGCCAGGCGGCGTGCCGGCTGGCGTTGGCCTGCGCTTGCGGCGTCACGACGACGATGGCGCACACCGGCACGCGGGCCGAGCAGAACGATTTGCCGTCCCGAAACCCCGGCACCTGGCCGGCATCGACGTACGCCGGGACACCGCGCGCGTCGAGCCCGATGACGCGCGCGGTCGGGTGGCCGCGGAGCCCGATCAAGTAGTGCAGGCCTGACGGCGGCAGTACCCTGAAGGCGTCCAGATCCATCAGCAGGTTCGCCCGCCTTCCCGCGACCACGAGCCCCAGCGTGTCGGGGCTCGACAACAACGGCACGGTCCAGAAGGCCGACATCGTGTCGGTCAGCCGGAATGGCTGCCGCTTCGGAGAAAAGGGCCTGGGCAGCATGCCCAGCATCGTCGTGCAGAGCAGAGCGGCGCCCGACCGGCGTCCGACGTCCTTGACGTACTTCGACTGCACGGAAGCCGATCGCAACAGGCGCAAATCCTGCGGCGAGCAGTCCGCGTACGGCGAGGCATCCACGTCGGCAAGCGTCCGGGCCGCCGAATCGAACACGACGTCGATCTGCTGCACGACTTGCGTCCCCAGCCCGGCAACCGATTGCGCCAGCACGGTCGTCGTGACCAGCGGCCACGCTTCCAGCGCCAATCCTGCCGAAACGACCAGCATGCCGATCGCGAGTGCATAACCGGCCCGACTGGAGGTTGTCCATCTGCGTACGTTCGCCATAGGCGCGGCACTTCGCGATGTAGTGGTAGTGGCCATCGCCCTGCAGGTCCGGCAGAGCGAGCCGATTTTGGTATGACTCTCGTCAGCTTGGTGCGACCGGCCACCCGAGGCTGAGCCTTGCTCATGACGCCGGCCAGATGATTGCACACCAATATTACGGATGCGCGATGGCTCTCCCAAGGATTGCGTCCCGGACGGATACGGGCGCGGTTCGCCGGCCTCGCGCCCGATGCACGCTGTGCTATCGTATGCGCCGCGTTCGGTGCTCGCATGCGCATTCCGTGCATGCAGTTAAACGGGAAACAGGAGGCGGATATCCGCCCGGCCTGTGCTGTCCCCGCAACGGTACGCCGCCCGCGCCACGCGCTTTCCCGCGCGTGCGCCCAGGCCGCCCGCGATGCCACTGCCCTTCGACCGGGCGGGAAGGCTGCGGCCTGGCAAGCGGCCAGCCCGGATACCGGCCGACGCAAGGGGCGAGCGCGATGCTCGCCGAACGCCCGATCCGCGGGGAACGGATCGGGTGCGCATTCCCCCCGCGCTCGCGCGGATTTTGCCCGTTCCGACATGCACTGCCTGCCCGCCGGCCGCCGATGTGCCGCCCGCCCTCCCTGCTTCACTGTTTCGACACGGTGCGCGCCGTGTCGCGCGCGATGAGCCGCGCGTGGCTGATCGGCGCCGGCCCCGGCGACGCCGACCTGCTGACGCTCAGGGCCGTGCGCGCGATCGGCGCGGCCGACGTGCTGCTCGTCGACGATCTCGTGAACCCCGACGTGCTGCGCCACGCGCGCGCCGATGCGCTGATCGAGCACGTCGGCAAGCGTGGCGGCCATGCGTCGACGCCGCAGGAGGCGATCGTCGCCGCGATGCTCGCGCACCTGCGCGCGGGCCGCAGCGTCGCGCGGCTCAAGGGCGGCGATCCGTTCGTGTTCGGCCGCGGCGGCGAGGAGCTGATCGCGCTCGGTGCGGCGGGTTTCCCGGCGGAAGTCGTCAACGGGATCACCGCGGGCATCGCCGCGCCGGCCGCGCTCGGCATCCCGGTCACGCACCGCGGCGACGCGCAGGGCGTGATCTTCGTCACCGGCCACGGCGCGGGGGCCGACGAGCCCGACTGGAGCACGCTCGCGGCCACCCGCATGACGATCGTGATCTACATGGGCATCCGCCGGCTCGACGCGATTGCCGCGGCGCTGCGCGACGGCGGCCTGCCCGGCGACACGCCGTGCGCGGCGATCGAGAACGCGACGCGCCCCGAACAGCGCCACGTCCTCGCGACGCTCGATACGCTCGTCGAGCGCGTCGCCGAAACCGGTATCGGTTCGCCGGCGATCGTCGTGATCGGCCGCGTCGCGGCGCTCGCCGACGATCCGGCGGTGCGTGCGGCGCTCGGCGGCCGCGCATGATGCGCGTCGCGCTCGGTGTCGGTTTCCGCGCGGGCGTCACGGCCGCGCAACTCGATGCCGCGATCCGCGCCGCGCTCGCGCGCTATCCGGCCGCCGAACCGGCGCTCGTCGCGACGCTCGCCGACAAGGCGCGCGCCTGTGCGCTGCGCACGCTGTGCGCGCGCCGCGGCTGGCCGCTCGTCGCGTTCGATGCGGCGCGGATTGCGAATTGTTCCGAATGCGCGTCGAGCGCTCCGTCGGCGGCCGCGCTTGCGCGTTTCGGCGTCGCCGGCGTGGCCGAGCCGTGCGCGCAGCTCGCGGCGCCGCATGGCCGGCTGCTCGGCCCCAAATCCATTCTGGGCGGCGTGACGGTTGCGCTCGCCGGCCCGCTCTGAACCTTTATTCCGCTTTCGACAGGACGACTCCCGATGAAGACCGATGCCGAATCCCATCAACGGATGACCGAACGCCGCCGCGCCGGCCATGAAAAGAAACAGGCCGCCGCCACCCAGGAAAAGGGCCTGCTGATCGTCCACACCGGCAACGGCAAGGGCAAGAGCACGGCCGCGTTCGGGATGGCCGTGCGCGTGCTCGGCCACGGCATGCGGCTCGGTGTCGTGCAGTTCATCAAGGGCGCGCTGCATACGTCCGAGCGCGATTTCCTCGGCGCGGTCGCGGAGTGCGATTTCGTGACGATGGGCGACGGCTATACGTGGAACACGCAGAACCGCGACGCCGACATCGCGACCGCGCGCAAGGGCTGGGACGAGGCGCGCCGGATGATCGAAAGCGGCGATTACCGGATGGTGATCCTCGACGAGCTGAACACCGTGCTGAAGTACGAATACCTGCCGCTCGACGAAGTGCTCGCGACGCTCACGGCTCGTCCGGAATCGGTGCACGTCGTCGTCACCGGCCGGCACGCGCCCGATGCGCTGATCGATGCGGCCGATCTCGTCACCGAAATGCGGCTCGTCAAGCATCCGTACAAGGAGCAAGGCGTGAAGGCGCAGCGCGGCGTGGAGTTCTGAGCATGCCGGCCTGCCCCGCGCTGTTCGTCAGCGCGCCCGCGTCCGGACAGGGCAAGACGTCGGTGACGGCCGGCCTCGCGCGGCTGCACCGTCGGCTCGGCCGCCGTGTGCGCGTGTTCAAGACCGGACCGGATTTTCTCGATCCGATGCTGCTCGAACGCGCGAGCGGTGCGCCCGTGCATGCGCTCGATCTCGGCATGGTCGGCGAGGCCGGTTGCCGCGCGCTGCTCGCCGACGCCGCGCGCGACGCGGACCTGATCCTGATCGAGGGCGTGATGGGATTGTTCGACGGCACGCCGAGCAGCGCCGATCTCGCGGTCGCGTTCGGCGTGCCGGTCGTCGCGGTGATTTCGGCGAAGGCGATGGCGCAGACGTTCGCGGCGATCGCATTCGGGCTCGCGCGGTTCCGGCCCGAGGTGCCGTTTCACGGCGTGCTGGCGAACCGCGTCGGGTCGGCGCGGCACGCGGAATTGCTGCAACAGGCGTTGCCCGACGCGTTGCGCTGGCTCGGGCACGTGCCGGCCGATGCGGGCATCGCGCTGCCGGAGCGGCATCTCGGGCTGCATCAGCCGGCCGATATCGACGATCTCGATGCACGGCTGGATCGCGCGGCCGATGTGCTCGCGCAAACCGCACTCGCCGAGTTGCCGCCTGCCGTCGCGTTCGCGGAACCGGACGTGGCCGCGCCGCTGCCGCGCGCGCTGGCCGGCAAGCGGATCGCGGTGGCGCGCGATGCGGCGTTTTCGTTCATCTATCCGGCCAATCTCGCGTTGCTGGAGACGCTCGGTGCCGAGCCGCGGTTCTTCTCGCCGCTCGCCGACGAACCCGTGCCCGACGATTGCGACGCGCTGTTTTTGCCGGGCGGCTATCCGGAACTGCATGCGGCGACGCTGGCGGCGAATGCCCTGACGGCTCAGACGATTCGCGCGCATGCGGCAGCCGGCAGGCCGATCGTCGCGGAATGCGGCGGCATGGTGTATCTGTGCGAATCGCTGACCGACGTGGACGGCTCGACGACGCCGATGCTCGGCCTGCTGCCGGGGCGTGCGACGATGCAACGCCGGTTCGCGGCGCTCGGCATGCAGCAGCTCGATACGCATACCGGGCCGATGCGCGGCCATACGTTTCATTATTCACGGCTGGATACGCCGCTGGCGCCGGTCGCGACCGCCATCCGGCCCGATGGCGCGGCCGGCAGCGGCGAAGCCGTTTATTGTGCGGAGGCGATCGTCGCGACGTACATGCACATGTACTGGCCGTCGAATCCGGATGCGGTCGTGGCGCTGTTCGGTGGGGAAGCGTTCTGAACGATCGATGTCGTGCCTGCATGACGCGGCACGAAGCCTGTCGAGATGGACGTCGCTTTGTAGCGACTACAGCATTCGACGGGCGCGGCTACAGATGTCGGTACATTTTGCATTCGCCCCGCTTAAGTGGGCCGATGGTCGGCCCTGTGCCGCATGTCTCGCCTCCTCCGTCACACCAGAAACGCCTCGGCCAGCTTGACCCAGTACGACGCGCCGGTCGGCAATGCCGCGTCGTTGAAGTCGTAGCCGGGGTTGTGCACCATGCAACCGCCCTCCCCGTCGCCATTGCCGATGATCAGGTAGCAGCCCGGCCGTTTCTCGAGCAGGAACGCGAAATCCTCGCTGCCGGTGAGCGGCACCATCCCGTCGATCAGATTGGCTTCGCCGATCCATTCGCGTGCGACGTCGCGTGCGAACGCGGTCATCTCCGCATCGTTGACGAGCACCGGATAGCGGCGCTGATAGTCGATCGTCGCGGTCGCGCCGAACACGGCCGCCTGCGCATGGACGACCTCCTTGATGCGCGTTTCGAGCAGGTCGCGCACGTTGGGTTTCAGTGCGCGCACCGACAGGCGCATCTGCGCGCGATCGGGAATCACGTTCGGCGCGTCGCCCGCATGGATCGCGCCGACCGTGACGATCGCCATGTCGAGCGGCGACACGTTGCGCGACACGATCGTCTGCAACGCCAGCACGATCTGCGCGCACACGACGACCGGATTGATCGCGCGATGCGGCACCGCGCCGTGGCCGCCGCGGCCCTGCACGTCGATGACGACGGTATCCGACGACGCCATGAACGGCCCCGGCAGGAAACCGAAGGTGCCGGTCGGGAAGCCCGGCATGTTGTGCATCGCGAAGATCGCGTCACACGGAAATTGCTCGAACAGCCCTTCGTCGAGCATCTTCTTCGCACCGCCGAGCCCTTCCTCGGCCGGCTGGAAAATCAGGTTCAGTGTGCCCGAGAAGCGGCGTTCGCGCGCGAGGTGCTTCGCGGCCGCGAGCAGCATCGCCGTGTGGCCGTCGTGGCCGCACGCGTGCATCTTGCCCGCGATCGTGCTCTGGTACGGCAGGCCCGTCGTTTCGTGGATCGGCAGCGCGTCCATGTCCGCGCGCAGGCCGAGGCGCTGCCGGCCCTCGCCCGCTTTCAACTGCGCGACGACGCCGGTGCCGCCGAGCCCGCGATGCACGACGTAGCCCCACGACTGCAACTGCTCGGCGACGAGGTCGCTCGTCGCGAATTCCTCGAAACCGAGTTCGGGATGAGCGTGGATGCGGTGCCGGATCTCGATCATTTCGTCGGCGAGGCCTGCGGGAATCACGCTGTGCGTCACGGTGTCGTCTCCTGAAGTGCGGTGGGGAAGGTGCAGGCAGGATAGTGTGTTGAGCAGCAACCGGACAGACAGAAAGTCGTCACGGCAGCAACTATTGATTGCCGGTCGAATCGCCTCTCCCATCCGGACGACTGCCGCGTGCGCTCGGTACGCGCGACACTCTGTGTTCGGGCTCGAATTTTCACACGGAGGCTATCGTTGGTTGCGACTCATCGCCCCGAAACAACCCTTTCACATCAAAGGCTTGAGAACGTTTGTTCATTTTTTGACGGCTGTACATTTTTTGTGTACGCTGACAAAATAATGAACAAGCGCTTCTCCGTGATGCCCGCGAATGCCTCCCTCCCGATGTCGGAACAGCATGTGCTCGACGCGGCCTGTGCCGCGTTCGCGCGCGCGACCCGGCGCTTCGATGCGCGGCCCGTGCGCGTGCCGGCGGCGTACCGGGCGCGCGCCGACGCGATGATCCGCTTCGACATCGCCGGGCAGACCTTCGAGATGCCGGTGGCCGTGAGCGTCGGCATCGACTCGCTGCAGGGCGCGCTCGCGGCGCTGCGTCGCCGCGGCGGCACGCCGGTGCCGGGCAAGCGGCCGCTGATGCTGGTCGCGCCTTATTTTTCTGCCGAACTGGCCGCCCGCCTGATCGAGCACGACATCCCGTTTCTCGATACCGCCGGCAATGCGAGCCTGATCCAGCCGGAGGCCGCCGTGATGATCTCGGGCCGGCCGAAACCTGCCCGCACGCCGCGCCGTCAGGCGTCGCGCGCGACCACGCCGAAAGGGCTCGCCGTGATGTTCGCGCTCGCGACGCAGCCTGGCCTCGTCGCGCAGCCGTACCGCGCGATCGCCGCCGCGTCGGGCGTCGCGCTCGGCACGGTCAACCTCGCGATGGACGACCTGATCGCGCGCGGCCTCGTCGCACAGCGGCGCAACGGCGAACGGCTGATGCCGGACTGGCCGCGCTTCCTGCAGGAATGGGTCGCGCTGTACCCGAGCCGCCTGCGCGCGAAACTGCCGGCCCGGCGGTTTGCCGCGATCGCACCCGACTGGTGGCGCGGCTTCGATTTCGCCGCGTTCGATGCACGGCTCGGCGGCGAAGCGGCGGCCGATCTGCTCACGCACGACCTGAAGCCCGCGACGATCACCGTCTATACGCACGGCGCCGCGCCGAACCGCCTGCTGCTGCAAGCCCGCCTGCGCCCGGACGAGCACGGCGACGTCGAGCTGCTCGAAGCGTTCTGGCCGCCGTCGCCGACGCTCGACTGGCGCGAGCAGGACGTACCGCTCGTGCCGCCGCTGTTGATCTACGCGGATCTCGTCTCGTCCGGAGACAGCCGCAATCTTGCCGCCGCCGAACACATCCATGACCGATACCTCGCCCACCCGCCCGCTTGAAATCGACGCGCGCCGGCCGCTCGAGCCGGCGGCGGTCGCGCTGCTGCAGGCGGTCGGCACGGCCTGCGCGCGGCTCGACGCGGCATTCGTCGTTGCCGGCGCGACCGCGCGCGACATCCTGATGTGGCACGTGTACGGCATCCGTCCGATGCGAGCGACGCGGGACGTCGACGTCGCTGTGTGCGCGGTGAGCTGGCCGTTTCATGCGCAGCTCGTCGATACGCTCGTCGCGACCGGGCGATTCGCGCTCGCGCCGAAACATCGGCAAAAGCTGCTGTTCGACAGCGGCTCGCCGGGTTTTCGCACCGAACTCGATCTGGTGCCGTTCGGGCCGCTTGAAACGCCGCCCGGCGAAATCGCCTGGCCGCCGGGCGGCGACTTCGTGCTGAACGTGCTGGGGTTTCAGGAGGCGGTCGATACGGCGCTCGCCGTATCGATCGGCGCCGGCGTCACGGTGCCGGTGGCGAGCCTGCCGGCGCTCGCGCTGCTGAAGCTGCTCGCGTGGAAGGACCGGCGCGCGCGCCAGAACAGCGACGCGTACGACCTGCTGTTCCTGCTCACGCATTTTCACGACGCGGGCAATCGCGAGCGGATCTGGGACGTTGCGCCCGATCTCGTAGAACTGCATGGTTTCCAGCCGGCGCTGGCGGCAGCGGCGTTGCTGGCGCGTGATGCGAAACAGATCGCGTTGCCGCAGACGCACGACGCCATTCACGCGCTGTTATCC
The DNA here is from genome assembly GCF_002223345.1 of Burkholderia sp. AU16741. NCBI lineage: Bacteria > Pseudomonadati > Pseudomonadota > Betaproteobacteria > Burkholderiales > Burkholderiaceae > Burkholderia > Burkholderia sp. AU16741. The sequence continues at coordinate 1,224,141 of NZ_NKEZ01000003.1, read as the reverse complement.
GACGACGCGATTTACGCAATGCTCGGGCAGGATCTGCTGGCGCGTGCGTTCGCACTGTTGCCGGGTGAATTCAACGACGACGCGGACCGGTATCTCGACGCGTTCCGTGGCGCTTTTCTTGCCGCTCCGCTCGCGCGCGACGTGTGACGTGTAACGTGACGCACCCCGGCAAGATGACGACGCCACAGCCCATCCGGCTCAAGCTGCCCAGTCTTCGACAGACAACCCCGTGACACGACCGAATTCGCGGCCGTTGTTCGTGACCAGCACCGCGCCGGCCGCGATCGCATGCCCGGCGATCGACGCATCGTTTGCGCCGATCGGCGTGCCGCGCACGGCGAGATCCGCGCGAATCGCGGCGGTGGCGTCGACTGCCGCCGCATCCCACGGCAGCACGCCGTCGAGCCGCGCAACGAAGGCCGCGACGAGTTCCGCATGCTTCGGCGACGCTTCCTTGCCCACCGCGTCGAAGCGCATCTCGGCATAGGTCACGGCCGACACGACGATCCGGTGCTGCGCGTGAACGCACGACTGCAACCGTGACAGCACCACGGGCGGCCGCTCGCGCATGATGAACGAACAGATGTTCGTATCGAGCATATAGAGCGTGGTCACCGATGGGACTCCGACGGCGCATCGGCATCGCCGGACAGGTCGAAGCGACCGGATTCGATGACGGCCGGGCGTTCGGCCAGGAAATCGGCATCGGCCCGCGGTTCATTCGCGAACGACAGCCACGTGGGACGGACCGGCCGCAACAGCAGTGTGTCGCCCTCGCGGCGGATCTCGAGTTCCGTGACGCCCTCGAACTCCATGTCCTTCGGGATGCGGATTGCCTGGTTACGGGCGTTCTTGAAAATGGAAACAGTGCGCATGAGCCACTCCATGGGAGTACGATGCGCCCATTCTAGGCATATGCTGGCATATGTCAATTTGGCGGGACGCGAATTCTCCGCTGCGCCCCACGCCGTCGAGGATGTCTGATTCATGCTGCCGGCCTGTCGTCGATGAGAGGAGCGATCCATTCTTCATGACGCAGGCCACGCGGTCCATATACCGGACGGCCGATGCATGCGCATCGCCAGGCCGCGCACGCCGTCGCACCGACGCCGCGCGCCCGCCCTCTCACGGCAACCGGAAAGTGTCAAAGAACGTCTCGCGCTCGATCACCGTGAGCGCCGCGCGCTTGTGCGGAAAATCGAATTCCTTCAGCGTATAGAACCCGAGCCGATGCATGTACGCGATATGCCGCACGTGATCGACGCGCGGCTCGCCGACGAGCCGCTGGGTACGCGGTTCGTCGACGAACATGTAGTGCAGCACCCCGCTCCACCACGCATGCAGCTTGCCGGCGCTCTGGAACCGCGAGTCGCCGATCAGCAGGTGCAGCCCGCGATCGTAGTCGTGCGCGTCGTAGAACGGCGCGAGGCGGTCCTCCTTCGCCCAGTAGAACTCGAAATAGCCGAACGGCGTGTCGTCGAAATAGCCGATCATCGGGTGCATGTGCGGGTCGGCCAGCCGTTCGGCGAGATACGCCGCATGCTCGTCGCGCGTGCCGCGCTGGTCCCAGAAATGCGCGACGCGGTCGAGGTTCATCCAGCCGCTGAACAGGTCCGCGTGCGTGTCGATGTCGACGGTGCGCAGGCTGAACGTCATCCCGACCTGCGGCATAGGGCGCGCATAGATCTCGCCGGCCGGCGACGGCGGCCGCACCGGATGACGATGGCCGTTCGTGATCGCGTAGCGCAGCGGCATCCCGCCGGACGCGGGCGCCTTCAGCCACGGCCGCGGATTCTGCCAGAACGTCGTGCGCGACACGGTGAGCCGCAGCGTGTCGCCCGCGACCTGCGCGCCGTCGATCACGCCTTCGCGCACCGCACGCGCCACGTACGACGCCACGGCCGCCGCATCGGCGCCGCCGAGCGGCACCGAGACCGTCGCCGCGTCGAGCCGCGTGTCGGTGTTGAACAGCGCCACCAGCGTCGGGAGCAGCGCGTCGGGTGCGTCGTCGGGCCGCCATGCGTCGAGCGCATGCTCGACGACGGCCGCCGCCTGCCCGTGCACGGCGCCGTCGAGCGCGGCGGCCACTTCACCTTCGACGGCGTCGGCGGCGCCGGCCGGTTTCGTCAGCGTGTCTTGCATCACAGTGCTCCCGCGTCGTGGCGATCGGCGAGCACGTGCAGCCCGCGCTCGAGCGCCGGAAACAGGCTGCGCTGGAAGTTGTTCCAGCGCAGTTCGAGAATCGTGTCGTCCGGCGCGATCGGCGTGTCGAGCACGTCGCAGATCACCTCGCCGGAATCGATACCGTTGTCGACGTAGTGGAACGACGCGCCCGTCATCGTCACGGGTTCGATGGACGACGTCGCGCCGGTGGCCCAGTCGACCCGTTCGCCGCGTGCGCCGTGCAGCGCGTCGAGCGTCGCCCACGCGCCGCGCCGCTGGTACGGCGAATCGTCGGCGGTGATGCCCGGGTGGATATTTGCGATGCGCCGGTGAAAGCGCGCGCCCGGCCGCACGAGTTCGTCGAGGATCACGAGCAGCCCGTCGAGCACGACGATGTCGGCGTCGAGTTCGAGCAGGCGCTCGAGCAGGCGGCGCTCGAACGCCTGTTTGCCGGCCACGCGCTCACGCGCGTCGCGCGGCAGCCGCCGATACGTCGACGGGATCGAACAGAACAGTTCGTCGACCGCCCGGCCCTGCACCGTCAGGCCTTCCGGCAGAATCCACGGGCGGCCCGGCGTGCGCGCGAAACCGTAATCGGCCACTTTCGCGCGATCGGCCGGCGAGCCTTCGTCGTCGTCGACGATCACGCCCTGCAGCGTGTAGCGTTCGCCGAGCGGCGAATCGTTCAGGCGCTCGACGAGGAATTCGAGCGGCGCCTTCATGTAGCGCGTGCCGCCTCGATAAGCGACCGGCTGGCCGGCGCGATCGGCCGCGCCGTTGCGCAGCGACTGGATGTAGACGAGATTTTTCTTCGGCATGGATGCGTCGTGGAAAAAAGCGGACGAAGGCGCCGCGGCCGGCCCGCGCCGGCCGCGAGGGCCGGCCGGCGAGCCGTGGCGCGCGACGTCACCAGTTGTATTTCGCGGTGGCGATCACCGTGCGGTCGGTCCCGAAAACGCAGACGTTCGCCGACTGGCAACCGCTGATGTAATGGCGGTTGAACAGGTTCGTTCCGTTCACGGCGAAGCGCCAGTTACGCACGTCGTAATGCAGGCCCGCGTCGAACAGCGTGACGCTCGATACCGTCAGCGAGTTGTCGGCCGCACCGGCCGACGCGCTCTGGTAGCGAATGCCGCCGCCGAGGCCGAAGCCGGCGAGCGGCCCGGTGTGCCAGGTCCAGTCGGTCCACAGCGACGCCATCTGGCGCGGCCGCGGAATGTCGACCGGCCAGTTGTTCAGCGAGACGTCGTTGGCCTGCACGTTCTTCACGTCCTGATAGACGTACGACGCGATCACCGACAGGTTGCGCGTGACCTTGCCGGTCGCGCTCAGCTCGATCCCGCGCGAACGCACCTCGCCCGTCTGCACCGACTTCGTGCCGGTCGGGTCCTGGCTCGGCAGCGCCGACGTGAGCACGTTGGTCTGGTTGATCTGGTAGATCGCCGCGTTCAGCATCAGGTTCTTGCCGGGCGGCTGCCAGCGCAGGCCGGCTTCGATCTGCTTGCCGCGCGTCGGTTGCGGCAGTCCGCCGCCGAGCAGGTTCACGCCGATCAGCGGATTGAACGACGTCGCGTAGCTGACGTACGGCGACAACCCGTAGTCGCCCTGGTACGTGAGGCCGACGCGGCCGGTAAACGCCGTCACGTCGGCCTTCGTCGACGTGCCGGCCGCGCGGTCGTCCTGCCGCATGTTGACCCAATCCTCGCGGCCGCCGAGCGTCAGCGTCCAGCGGTCCCACTTGACCTGGTCCTGCGCGTACAGGCCGAACGTGTTCATCGTCGTGTACGTGTTGGTGCGGAACGTCGCGTCGGGCGTGAACACCGCCGTCGTGACCGGCTGGTACACCGGGTTGTAGATGTTCAGCGGCGGCGCGGCGGCGAGCCATTCGCTGTCGGTCGCGGTCTGCCGGTTGTACTGGAAGCCGAGCAGCAGCGTGTGCTGCAGCGGGCCCGTCGCGAACCGGCCCTCGAGGTTGTTGTCGATGTCGAAGCGGCTGTAGTTCATCTGGAACACGCCGGCCCAGCGCGACACGTCGGTCGTGCTGCCGTCCACGAAGCCGTTGCCGAACACCGAGCCGTTGTCCAGCGACAGGTGCATCAGCCGGGTGTTCTGGCGGAACGTCCAGGCCGGCGTCAGGTTGCGCTCGAACTGGTAACCGACCGACCACTGCTTCTTGCGGTAGTAGTTGAAGCTGCCGTCGCCTTCGTAGATGTCCTTGTTGATCTGGCCGTTCGGGTTCGGCAGCACCGTGCCCTGCGCGGGCATGAAGTTCGACGAGATGTCGCCCCAGTCCTGCAGGTAGGTCGCCGACAGCGTCAGCGACGTATCCGCGTCCGGGCGCCAGCGGAACGACGGCGCGAGCGCGACGCGCTGGTCGTTGTTCGGGCCGGTCAGCGCGTTGCCGTCGCGCGCGACGCCGACGAACCGGTACGCATACTTGCCGTCCGGGTCGAGCTTGTCGCCGACGTCGATCATGAACTGCTTGCGCGCGTAGTTGCCGATCTGCACGCCTGTCTCGCGCACGCGCTCGCCGTCGGCGAGCTTGGTGTGCACGTCGATGATCGCGCCCGGATCGCCCGCGCCGTACAGCACCGAGGTCGGCCCGCGCAGCACGCTGATGCTGTCGATCATGTACGGATCGACGCGCCAGCTCGCGAGATTGATCGTGTTCGGCACCTGCAGCCCGTTCACGTAGGCGGTCGGCGTGAAGCCGCGCAGCGCCGCGTACCAGTCGGAGCGGTTGTCCGACCCGTACGACGAGAAGCCCGGCACGTAGCGCAGCGCCGCGTTCACGTCGGTGGCGCCGGTCATCTCGATCTGCTGCGCGGTGACGACGTTGATCGTCTGCGGGATCTCGTTGAGCGGCGTGTCGGTCTTGGTGCCGGTCGTGCTGCGCTTCGCGACGAGTCCGACCGTGCCGTCGCCCTCCGAGGCCGCGTTGACGGTGATCGCCGGCAGCGTGCCGTTCTGCGCGGCGGTCGACGTATTCGCCGCCGCGCCATTTTGTGCACTGCTGGCCGACGCCGCGGCGCCTGCGTTCACGGCCGGCGCCGTCTGGGCATAGGCGTGCCCTGCCGCTGCCGTACCGAACGCCACGCTTGCTGCGGCTGCGATCGCACGCAAACGCGTGCCTGTTGCCCACTCCATCTTCTTCTGCTCCACTTTTTCATGCGGTCTCCGACCGCGCCTTTGTCAAAGAGCGAAGGCCATCCGGCCCGCGCTCACCCCGTTGTTCGGTCGTTGTTCGTGCGTGGCCCGGGCCGCGCCTTCGTCATGCCTGGGCGCGATCCCGTCTTCGAGCGACGCGCAGATTTCGTCGGCGCGGCGCGCCAGTACCGACAGCAGCGTGTCGGACAGGCCGTGGCTGTCTTCGCAGCAGCCTTGCAGGTAGATGCGCGGCGCGAAGTGCTCGGGCGTCGCGAGCAGGTAGTCGCGCGTGACCTCGCCGCGCGTGAGCGCATCGCCCAGGTGCGGCGCGAGCCCTTCGAGCAGCGCCGAATGCGTGTCGCGGCGGTAGCCGGTCGCGAGCACGAGCGCGTCGAAACGCTCGACGCGCGTGGCGCCGCTCATCCGGTCGCGCAGCGTCAGCTCGATGCGGCCGTCGGCGGTGCGCACCGCGGCCTCGATCGCGGTGTTCGCGAGCAGCGCATGACGCGGCGTGCCGTCGATGCGCTGCAGGTACAGCATTTCGTAGATCTGCTCGATCAGCGGCCGGTCGACCACCGCGTAGTTCGTGTCGCGATAGCGCTCGAGCAGCGCGCGGCGCGCGTCGTGCGGCTGCGCATAAACGACGTCGGTGAATTCGGGGCTGAAGATTTCGTTGACGAACGGGCTGTCGTCAGCCGGTTTCAGCGCGCCCGCGCGCATCACGAGGCTCGCGTCGACGTGCGGGAAGCGGCGCGCGAGGTCGATGAACACCTCGGCCGCGCTCTGCCCCGCGCCGATCACCGCGACGCGGCGGCGTTCGCCGTCGGGCGACGCGACGAGCCGGTCGATGTCGGCCAGATACGTCGACGAATGGATCACGCGGTCGCGGCCGAGCGCGGCGAACGCATCGGGAATCGCCGGCGTGCCGCCGACGCCGACCGACAGCGCGCGCGTGACGCGCTGGCGCTCGTGGCCGGCCGCGTCGCGCGACAGCACGCGCAGTGCGTCGATCTTCGCGCCGTCGCCGCGCACGGGTTCGATCCCCAGCACGGTCTCGCTGTAATGGACGCGATCGTCGAACGCGTCGGCCACCCAGCTCAGGTAGTCGTGGAATTCGACGCGGGTCGGATAGAAGTTCTTCAGGTTGATGAATTCGTTCAGCCGGCCGCGTTCGAACAGGTAGTTGATGAACGTGTAGCGGCTTTTCGGATCGCGCATCGTCACGAGATCCTTCAGAAACGAAATCTGCATCCGGCAGTCGTCGAGCAGCATCCCGCGATGCCAGCCGAATTCCGGCTGGCGCTCGATGAAGCAATGGGCGAGCGTGTGCGCACCGCTGCGCTCCGCGAGGCGCACGGCCAGCGCCAGATTCGACGGCCCGAAGCCGACGCCGATCAGGTCGAATACGGTTTCTCTCTGCATGTCTCAGCTCCCTTTATCGGTGAATCCGGCCCGTCAGACGTGACGGCCGGAGAAGAACGTCTCGCGCAGCGTGCGCATCCACAGCGGCTGCGCGTCGGCCAGCGCGAGACGGCGCTGCCGCGCGAAGCCATGCCGCGCGAGATGGTCGGCAACCCGCGTGTGGCCGGCCGGAACGGCACAGCCGACCGCTTCGGTACGCAGGTCGTCGAGAAACAGGTAATGCACGACGGACGGCAGCCAGCCGGCCACGCGGTGCGCGCCGCGCCAGCGCGGCTCGCCGACCAGCATCCGCAGCCCTCGGTCGTAGTCGCGCGCCGCGACGTGCGGCGCGAGCGCGTCCTCCTTCAGCCAGAACGCCTCGAAATACGCGAACGGCTCGCCGTCGAAACAGCCGACGAGCGGCGTCACGTGCGGGTCGGCTTCCTGCGCGCCTTGCGCGCTGTGTTGCGCGGGCTGTGCGCCCGGCCAGCCGTCGCGCACACGCGGCTCGTCGAACCAGCGCGCGAGCCGCTCGGTGTCTTCCGCCGGCTGCCAGCCGCGCAGCGTGAAGCGCACGCCGAGCGCCGGCAGGTCGCGCGCATAGACGTCGCCGCGCGGGGCGGGCGGCCGGCGCGGATGACGCCGGCCGTCGGTGATGGTCGGCAGCGTCGCGCACGGCAGATGCGGGCCGGCGCGCCACAGGTCGGCCTGTTGCGCCCAGCCGTCGCGCATGCAGCGGCCGCCGTCGGCCAGCACGCCGCTCGCGCGCAGCGCGTCGAGCGCGACCGCCGGCCATGCGGCGGGGTCGAGCCGGATCGCCGCGTGGCGCGCGCTGTCCGAAAACGCCGCGGCCAGTGCGGCCAGCAGCGCCCGCCGCTGGTCGGCCGGCGCCGCGCGATGGTTGTACGCGACGAGGCGCAGCGCGCCGTCGTCGCCGAGCTGCGCGCGCAGCAACTGCGCGCCGATCCCGTCGCCCTGCGCGACGCGGATCTCCGCGCCGTCGCGCGCGGCGAACAGGCCGTCCGCGAACGCGAGGCGGTAGGTATCGAGCATCGTGAATCCGTCCGGGCGCACTTCAGCCAGCATGACGCGCCTCCTGCCCCGCTTCCGCGTGCGCATCGAGCCGCGCGCCGAGCGCCGCGAGCGTCGGCGCCGCGAACACGTCGGCGACCGTCAGCGCATGGCCGGCACGGCTCGCCGCGTCGACGAAGCGCACGACGTCGAACGACGTCGCGCCGGCTTCGAACAGATCCGCATCGGGCTCGGGGGCGGCCGTCGAGAGCGTGTCCGACCACAGCGCGGCGAGCACGGCGGCCGCATGCGACGGCTTTACGTGGAGCGGTGTCGCGGCGTTGGTACGTGCGCCGGACACCGCGTGCGCGGCGGCGTGCGCATCGGGTCCGCCGAGCGCCGCCTGCGACGCACCGGCGAAACGCGCGACTTCGTCGTGATACAGATCGACGAGCGTCTCGACGAAATCGCGCGCGAGCAGTTCGTCCGCATACGAAAACGCGGCGCTCACGCGGCCGTCCGGATGCTCGACGACGTCCAGCTCCAGCGTGAACACGACGCGATGGCGCACGTCGTCGAATCCGGCCAGCGACAGGCCGGCCCAGTCGCGCGCGGCGGCGCCGGTCGGGCGCAGGTAGTTGAACATCACCTGGAACAGCGGATTGGCCTGCGCGGCGCGCGGCGCACGCAGCGCGGCCACGACGTCGGCGAACGGCACGTCGGCATGCGCATACGCGGCGAGCGCCGTGTCGCGCACTTGCGCCAGCACGTCCGCGCGGCGCGCGGCCGGATCGATCCGCGTGCGCACGACGACCGAGTTGATGAAGAGGCCCAGCGCGGTGCGGGCCGCGTCGCCCGTGAGCTCGCGCGTCGACGCGAGCACGCCGACCGGCTGGTCGGCCACGCCCGTCGCGCGGAACAGCGCGGTGTTGAGCGCCGCGTGCAGCAGCATCGGCAGCGTCGCATGCGAAGCCGACGCGGCGTCGCGCGCGGCGCGAATCAGCGGCGCATCGAATTCGAACGCGATGCGGGCCGCGCGCCATTGCGGCACGGCCGGCGCGTCGGCGCGCTGCGGCAATACGCGCGACGGCAGATCGGCGAGCGCATCGCGCCAGTACGCGACGCGCGCCGGATGGCACGGCGCGGGCAGCACGAGCGGTTGCGCGGCCGGTTCGACGGCTCGATCGGCCGGCGCGGCGCTGCGTTGCACGCGGGCAACATAGCGGGCGCGCACCGCGTCGAGCCACAGCTCGATCGATTCGCCATCCGACACGATGTGGTGGATCGTCACCGACAGCACGTGATCGTCCGCCCCGAGCCGCAGCACGCGAGCGCGCCACAGCGGCGCGTCGGCCGCGAGGTCGAACGGGGCGAGCGCATCCGCGTCGGTCAGCGCGGCCGCGCGGGCCAGCGCATCGGCTTGCGCCGACAGGTCGATTACCGGCAGATCGACGGCAACGTCCGCGTCGATCCGCTGGCCCGGCAGCGCGCCGTCGCGGACGACGAGCCGCGCACGCAGCGCCGGATGCACGGCCGCCGCCTCCGCGAACGCGGCGCGCAGCGCATCGACGTCCAGCGGGCCGCGCACGCGCAGCGCGACCGGAATGTTGTACGCGGCGCTGTCCGGCTGCGCGCGCCACAGGAACCACAGGCCGAGCTGCGCGGGCGACAGCGGCCACACGCCGTGCGCGTCCGGTTTGGCCACGGCCACGCCCGGTGCGGTGGCGCCGGAATGCGCGGCGCGCGGCGCATCGGCCACTTGCCGCGCGTATTGCGCAAGCACGGGCGCCTCGAACAGCGCGCGCACCGGCACGTCGCGGCCGAGCCGTTCGGCCACGCGCGTCGCGACGCGCACGGCCGCGAGCGAATGACCGCCGAGATCGAAGAAGTGATCGCCGCGGCCGACGCGTTCCAGGTTCAGCACGTCGCACCAGATCGCCGCGAGCGCGGCTTCGTCGCCGTCGTGCGGCGCTTCGTACGCGCGTTCGACACGCACCGGCGCGGGCAACCGCGCCCGGTCGACCTTGCTGTTCGCGTTGCGCGGCAGCGCGTCGAGCACGATCAGTTGCGCGGGCACCATGTAGTCGGGCAGCGTGCGGCGCAGGTGCGCGTCGAGCGTCGCGGCTTCGACCGGCTGCGCGGCCGCCTGTGCTTCGGCGGTCAACTCGACGTACGCGACGAGCTGCGCGAGCGCGCCCTGCCCGTGCACGACCGCGCAGGCTTCGCGCACCGCGTCGTGCGCGGCGAGCTGCGCTTCGATTTCGCCGAGTTCGATGCGCAGGCCGCGCAGCTTCACCTGGTGATCGACGCGGCCGATGAAATCGAATACGCCGTCCGCGCGGCGGCGCACGAGATCGCCGGTACGGTACAGCCGCGCGCCCGGCGCGCCGTACGGATCGGGCACGAAACGCTCGGCCGTCAGCGCCGGACGGTCCAGGTAGCCGCGCGCGACACCGATGCCCTCGCCGCCCAGATACAGTTCGCCGATCACGCCGACCGGCAGCGGATGCAGCCGCGCGTCGAGCACGTGCGCGGTGCGCGCGCCGACCAGCGTGCCGATCGGCAGATATGCGGCGTCGCCGAGCTTCGCGAGATCGTCGCCGGGACGGAACATCCACAACGTCGGCGTGATGACCGTTTCGGTCGGGCCGTAGCCGTTGACCACGCGCACGTTCGGCAGCGCGCGGCGCAGCATCGCGAACGCCTCGCGCGACGTCGCCTCGCCGCCGACGGTCAGCGAACGCAGCGTCGGCGGCGCACCGTGCGCGAGCGCCCATTCGGCGAGCTGGGCCGCGCAGCCGGGCGGCACGTAGGTCATCGTCACGCCGTCGCGGATCATCATCGCGCAGGTCTGCGCGGGCGGCCACAGCACGTCGGCCGTCACCGACACGGCGGCGCCCGACATGTACTGCGAAAACCAGCCTTCGTGCGCGCCGTCGAAATTGACCGACTGGAACAGCAGGAACACGTCGTTCTCGCCCGCGCCGTAGCGCTCGGCGATCGCCGCGCAATGCAGCGCGAACGACGCGTGGTCGACGATCACGCCCTTCGGCTTGCCGGTCGATCCCGACGTGTAGATCGCATACGCCGCATGGCCGGGCAGCACGTCCGGCAGCGCGACGTGCGCGGCTTCGTCGAGCGCATCGATTGCGTCCGCGCGCCAGATGCGCAGTTCAGGCAATTCGGGCAGCGACGGGGCGCTCGCGGCGTCGGTCAGCACGTGCGTTATGGCCGCATCGCCGACGATCTGCGCGAGCCGTTCGCGCGGATGAGCCGGATCGAGCGGCACGAACGCGGCGCCCGACTTCAGCACCGCGATCAGCGCGACGAGCAGGTCGACCGAGCGCTGCAACGCGACGCCCACGCGCATCTCGGGCCGCACGCCGGCCGCCACCAGATGGCGCGCCAAACGTGCGGCACGGGCATCGACCTCGCCGCGCGTCAACGCGCGGTCGATATCGGCGACGCCACGTGCGTCGGGCCGCGCGTGCGCATGCGCGGCGATGCGCGCATGCACCGGTACGAACGGCTCGGCGTCGGTCGCGCCGGCCGGCGCGTTCCACGCGAAGAGCTGCGCGCGTTCGTCGGCGGGCAGCCAGTCGAGATCGCCGATCGGCATCTCGGGACGCGCGAGCGCATCGGTCAGCAGCGTGACGAAGCGCGCGGCCAGCCGTGCGATCGCATCCGCGTCGAACAGGTCGAGCGCGTAGATGAAGGCGGCGTCGAACGTGCCGTCCGGCGTCGCCTCGACGGACAGCGTCAGGTCGAATTTCGCGGACGGCGTGCCCGACGGCAGCAGCGCGGCCGACGCCGCGCCGAGCGGCGGCAGCGCGCGGCGTTCGCCGTATGCGGCCATCACCTGGAACAGCGGATGGTGACTCGCGCTGCGCGGCACGCCGAGCGCGTCGACCACCTGCTCGAACGGCACGTCCTGGTGCATCTGCGCGTCGACGAGCGCGCGCTGCGTACGCGCGACCAGCGACGAGAAATCGCCGTGCGCGGGCACGTCGACGTCGATCGCCAGCGTGTTGACGAAGAAGCCGATCAGGCCAGCGACTTCCGCGCGTTCGCGGTTCGCGGCCGGCACGCCGACGCAGATCCGCGCGTCGCCGGTCGCGCGCGCCAGCAGCGCATCGAGCGCGGCGAGCAGCACCGCGAACGGCGTCGCGCCGGACGCCGCCGCGAACGCACGCAACTGCGCGCCGATACGCGCGTCGAGCGAAAACACATGACGCGCGCCGCGCACACTGCGACGGGCCGGCCGCGCGGACGCGCCGGGCAGCGTCAGCACGCCGCGCTGCGGATCGAGCCGCTCGCGCCAGAATGCGAGCTGACGGTCGCGCTCGCCGGCATCGAGCCAGCGGCGCTGCCACAGCGCGTAGTCGGCGTACTGGATCGGCAGCGGCGCGAGCGGCACCGGTTCGCCCGACGCATACGCGCGATAGAACGCCGCAAGCTCGAACAGCATCACGCCCGACGACCAGCCGTCCGACACGATGTGATGCACGGTCAGCGCGAGCCAGTGATGCGTCGCGTCGAAGCGCACCAGGTGCGCGCGCACGAGCGGCGCCGTGCCGAGATCGAACGGCTCGGCTTCATCGGCCGTTGCCACCGCTTCGGCGCGCGCCGCGCGCTGCGCGTCCGGCAGCGCTTCGAGATCGGTTTCGCGCCACGGGCAGCGCAGCGGTGCGTGGATCGTCTGCGCGACGCCGTCCTGCGCTTCGTCGAAGGTCGTGCGCAGCGCCTCGTGGCGCGCGATCAATGCATCGCATGCCAGACGCAGCGCATGCACGTCGAGCGGCCCCGTCAGCGCCAGGCGCTCGGTGATGTGATACGCGTCCGGCGCATCGATCAGCCGCGCGTGCAGCCACAGCCGCGTCTGCGCGAACGACGCCGGCACGCGATCGCCGCGCGGCGTGCGCGGCGGAATCGGCAATACGCGGAAGTCGATGCCGGCCGCGCCGAGCTTGTCGATGAAGACCGCGCGCTGCGCGTCGGGCAGTTGCGCGAAACGCGTCGCGAGCGCGAGCCAGTCGGGTTGAACCTTCGTCATCCGTCGTCCTTATTGGGTTTCCAGTTCGCCGAGCAGCGCGTCGATCGCGCTCGCCGCATCGGTCGCGCCGCGTGCCGCGCAGGCCGCGTCGATCGCTTGCGCGCAGCGCGCGAGCGTGCGCGTGTCGAACAGCGTGCGCAGCGGCAGCGCGAGCCCCCAGTGCAGGTTCGCCTGCGCATGGGCCTGCGTCGCGAGCAGCGAGTGGCCGCCGAGCAGGAAGAAATCGCCGTCGCGGCCGATCGCGTCCACGTGCAGCACGCGTTGCCAAATTGCCGCGAGCGCGCGCTCGGTATCGGTCGCGAGTTCGACGGTTTCGGTCGCTTCGCGCACCGGCGCGGGCAGCGCATGGCGGTCGCACTTGCCGTTCGGCGTGACCGGCAACGCATCGAGCTCGATCAACTGCGACGGCACCATGTACGCCGGCAGTTGCGCACGCAGCGCGTCGAGCAGCGCCGCACGGTCGAGCGGGCCGGCGTCGCCGCGCGCGACATAGCCGATCAGTTGCTCGTCGCGCACGATCACGACCGCATCGTTGACGCCCGGCGCCGCGCGCAACAGCGCCTCGATCTCGCCCGGCTCGATCCGCTGGCCGCGCAGCTTCACCTGCGTGTCGACGCGGCCGAGGTAGTCGAGCGCGCCGTCCGCGCGTCGGCGTGCGAGGTCGCCGGTGCGGTACATGCGCGCGCCCGGCACGAACGGATCGGGCACGAAGCGCTCGGCGGTGAGCGCCGGACGGCCGAGATAGCCGCGCGCGAGGCCCGCGCCCGCGAGATACAGTTCACCGGTCGCGCCGGCCGGCACCGGCTGCCATGCGGCATCGAGCACGTGCAGTTGCAGGTTCGCGATCGGATGGCCGATCGGCACCGCGACGGCCTGCGCGTCGTCGGGGCCGCAGGTCCAGTGCGACACGTCGATCGCGGCCTCGGTCGGCCCGTACAGGTTCACGAGCGTCGCGTTCGGCAGCAACCGCGCCATCTTCGCGACGAGTTCGGGCGCCAGCGCCTCCCCGCTCGCGACGATCAGGCGCACGCTGTCGCATTGCGCGGCGGCCGAGAAATCGTCGAGATACGCGGCGAACGCGGCGAGCATCGACGGCACGAAATGCAGCACCGTCACGCCGTGCGCGTGGATCGCGGCGGCCAGGCGCGCCGGGTCGCGGTGGTCGCCCGGCGCGGCGATCGCGAGCTTCGCGCCGATTGCGAGCGGCCACACGAATTCCCACACCGACACGTCGAAGCCGAACGGCGTCTTGTGCAGCACGACGTCGTCGCGCGTCAGCCGGTACGCGTGCTGCATCCACGCGATCCGGTTCGCGAGCGCGCCGTGCGTGTTGCCGGCGCCCTTCGGCTTGCCGGTCGAGCCGGACGTGTAGATCAGGTACGCGAGCTGCGCGTCGTCGATCGCGATGGTTGCGTCGTCGATCTCGCCCGCTTCGTCGGCCAGCAGATTCGCGACCGTCAGCAATGGCGTGTCGGCGCCCTCGCCCAGCGCGGCCTCGACCGGCTCGCGCAGATGCGCCTGCGTGATCGCGACGGCCGGCCGCGCATCGCGCAGCAGGTATGCGATGCGCTCGGCCGGATAGTCTGGATCGACCGGCAGGTACGCGGCGCCGGCCTTCAGCACGCCAACGAGCGCCATCACCATGTCGAACGAGCGCTCGACGCACAGCGCGACCGGCGTATCGGGCTGCACGCCGCGCCGGCGCAGCGCGGCGGCGATGCGCGACGTAGCGGCGTCGAGTTCGCGATAGGTCGCGCGCTGCACGCGGCCGTGAGCGTCCGCGTATTCGAGTGCGGTCGCGTCGGGCGTCGCGCGTGCGGCGTCCATGAATTGCAGATGCAGCGGCTGACGCTGCGCGTCCGGCCAGGTTTGCGCCGTGTCCTGCGCGCGCGCCAGCGCATCGCGGGTCGCCTCGTCGGCGATCGACAGCGTGCCGAGCCGCGCGTCCGGCGTACGGGCCAGCGCATCGAGCGCGCAGGCAAACGCGCGATGCCAGGTCTCGACCTGACGCGCATCGACGCGTGCGGTGTCGTAGCCATAGTCGATCGTCAGTTCGGCGCCGCTCTCGATCACGAGCGTCAGCGCGAAATCGGTCGCTTCGATGCTGCGGACGCCGCTCAACGCCAGCGCGCGCGGATCGGCGTCGCGCACCGATTCGTCGACCGGATAGTTCTCGAACACGACCACCGTGTCGAACAGTGCGCCGCCCGACCCGCGCGCCCAGCGCTGGATGTCGGCGAGCGGCGTGTGCGCATGTTCGGCGGCCGCCGCGTTTTCGCGTTGCAGCGTTTGCAGCCAGTCGGCCGCACGTTGCCGCGGCGCCGGTGCGGTGATGACCGGCAGCGTGTTGATGAAGAGGCCGAGCACCGAGTCGACGTCCGCGAGCGCATCGGGACGGCCGGCGACGGTCGCGCCGAACGCGACGGCCGGCTGGTGCGTCATCCGCTGCAGCGCGAGCGCCCATGCGCCCTGCACCAGCGTGTTGACGGTCAGCTTCAGCGCGCGGGCGGTCTGCGCGACGCGCGCCGTCGTGTCGGCGTCGAGCGTCGCGCGCCACGTGACCATCTCGGCCTCCGCGCGGTCGGCCGTGCGCTCAGCGATCAGCGTCGGTGCGTCGAGCCGCGCCAGGCGCTCGGTCCAGAAGCGCTCGTCGGCGTCGCGGTCGCGCGTGCCGAGCCATGCGATGAAATCGCGATAGCGCAGCGCCGGGCGGCTCGCGAACGGCGACACGGCGTCCGGGTCGCGGTAGTCGCGCAGCACGTCGGCGAGCAGGCGCGCGGTGCTCCAGCCGTCGAGCAGCACGTGGTGACGCGTCCAGACGACGCGCCACGCATCGTCCGTCACGCGGATCAGCGTGAGCCGCATCAGCGGCGGCTCGCGCCAGTCGAAGCCGCGCGTGCGGTCGGCCGCGAGCCACGCGTCGAAATCGGCGTCGAGCGTGTCGCCGCGCGTGCGCCAGTCGAGCTGCTCGACCGGCATGCGCGCGTGACGATGCACGCACTGCAGCGGCGCGGCCTCGTCCGGCATCACGCTCGTGCGCAGGATGTCGTGACGCGCGACGGACGCGTCGAACGCGGCCGCGAGCCGGTCGGCGTCCAGCGCGGTCGCGGTCGCGACGAGCTGGTTCACGTAGCTCGCGTGGCCGGGCGCGAACAACGCATGGAACAGGATGCCCTGCTGCATCGGCGACAGCGGATACACGTCGTCGATCGCGCGCCAGTCGAGCGGCGCGCGTTCGATCGCGGCCTGCGTGAGTCCGGCGGCCTGCGCGAGCGGGAAATCGCCCGGCGTCGCGCCGGCGCCACGATGCGCGATGCGCGATGCGCATGCGTCGACGAGTTCGCGCAGCGCGGCCGCGAAGCGTTCGGCGAACGCGTCGATCGTCGCGCGTTCGAATTGCGGCGCACCGTAGACCCAATGCACTTTCAGCGTGCGCGCACCGTCGCCGTCCGTGTCGAGGTACGCATGAATCGCGAGCGTGTTGCCGAGCGGCCCTTGGGGATCGCGCTCGACACCCGTGCCGCCGAAACGCGGGACGAGCGTCGCATCGCGCGGCGCGTCGAACTGGCCGAGATAGTTGAACGTGACGCGCGGGCGCGGCACGGCAGCCAGCGTCGCACGCGTGGCCGCATCGCCGTAGTGCGCGAGCACGCCGAAGCCGAGCCCCTTGTGCGGCACCGCGCGCAGCGTGTCCTTGACCGCGCACAGCGTGTCGCGGGCCGTCGCCTCGACCGGCAGCGTCACCGGGTAATGGCTCGTCAGCCAACCGATCGTGCGGCTGGCATCCGCATCGTCGAACAGCGCTTCGCGGCCGTGTCCTTCGAGTTCGACCCGGCACGATGCGGCGCCGCTCGCGCCGGCCAGCGCCAGCGCGAGCGCCGCGCCGAGCAGCTCGATCGTCTGCGTGCGATAGGCCGCGTGCGCGTCGGTGAGCGCGGCGCGGGTCAATGCCGCGTCGATCGTCTGCACGACGACGGCCGCATCGGCGTTCGTCGCCGCTGCGTCGGCGTGATCGGGCACGATGTCGTCGCCCTGCGCCATGCCGGCCCAGTAGGCGGCTTCGCCCGCGAACGGCGACGCCGGCTCCGTCGCCGCGCGGGCGAGCCGTGCGGCCCAGGCGTCCGCACGCAGGCCCGGCTGCGACAGGCGGAGCGGCGTGCGTTCGCATGCGGCGCGGTAGCCGGTGTCGAGGTCGTCGAGCAGGATGCGCCACGACACGCCATCGACGATCGCATGGTGAATTGCCAGATAGAGTCGCGTCGAACCGTCCGGCAGCCGTGCCGCGCACGCGCAGGCGAGCGGCCCGTTGCCGAGGTCGAGACGGCGTTGCAGCGCATCGAAGCGCGCCAGCGCGTCGGCTTCGTCGCGTGCGACGACTTCGACGAACGGCAGCGCATCGTACGGCTTCGCCGCGTCGCTCGCGTGCCACGCGCCGTCCGCGCCGCGCGCGAAGCGCTGGCGGAATGCGTGGTGATGCGAGAGCAATGCGTCGAATGCGCGTGCGAATGCGTCCGCGTCGAACGAACCGCGTACATCGAACGACACCGACTGGTTCCAGTGGCCGCGATGCGGGATATCGAGCGCGAAGAAGCGCTGTTGCGCGGGCGTCAGGATCGGCGTGTCAGCCGGTGTTGCATGTGTCGTTCCGACCGTGCTCGCCGGCTGCTGCGCGGCGACGGCCGTGTCATCCGTTTTCGCGATGCGCGCGAGTTCGGCGACCGTCGGCCCGTCGAACAGCTGCTTCGGCGTGAAGCGCACGCCGCGCTTGCGCGCCCGGGCGATCACCTGCAGCACGAGGATCGAATCGCCGCCGAGTTCGAAGAAATTGTCGTCGCGGCCGACCTTCGGCGCCTTCAGCACGGCCTGCCAGACGTCGGCGAGCACCGTTTCGATCGTGCCTTGCGGCGCATCGCCGGACGCGGCTGCAACCGGCGCGACGGCCAGTTCGCGCAATGCCGCGCGATCGATCTTGCCGTTCGCCGTCACCGGCAGACGCGCGAGCGCGACGAATTGCGCGGGCACCATGTAGTCGGGCAGCTTCGCGGCGAGCGCGGCACGCAAGGCCGCTTCGTCGAACGCAGCGCCGTCGCGCATCACGACGAACGTCGCGAGCCGCAGGCGGCCATCGTGCTCGATCGCGAGCGTTTCGGCCTGCGCGATCGGGCCGGCCGCGCGTACGGCCGCACTCACCTCGCCCGGCTCGACACGGTAGCCGCGAATCTTCACCTGATCGTCGATACGGCCGAGGAAGGCGACGCGGCCGTCCGTACGCAACCGCACGCGGTCGCCCGTGCGATACAGCCGCGCGCCCGGCGTGAACGGATCGGGCACGAAGCGCTCCGCCGTTTGCGCCGGGCGGCCGAGGTAGCCGCGCGCGACGCCCGGGCCGCCGAGATACAGCTCGCCGGTCGCGCCGGCCGGCACGCACGCGCCGAACGCGTCGAGCACCAGCGCGCGCGCATTCGGCAGCGGCAGGCCGAGCGGCACGCCGCTCGCGGGATCGCGCGCATCGGCGCCGATCGACGCTGTGTCGCACGCGATCGCGCCGACCGTCGCTTCGGTCGGCCCGTAATGGTTGATCACGCGGCAGGCCGGCGCGAGCGCGGCCAGCCGCGCGACGAGCGCCCACGTGAGCGTTTCGCCGCCCGTCACGAGCGCGTGGCGCGGCAGCACGTCGGCCGGCACGCGCGCATCGAGCAGCGCCTGCAGGTGGCTCGGCACGATCTTCAGCACGCCGACTTCACGGCGGCGCATTTCGTCGGCGAACAGGTCCGGATCGAACGCGCACGCGGCCGGCAGCAGGTGCAGCGTGCGGCCCGCGCACAACGCGCCGAACAGCGTCGTGTGGCCGAGGTCGGCCGCGACGGTCGACACCATCGCGAACGATGCGTCGGGCGCGAACGCGAGTTCGTCGAGCATCCCCTGCACGTAGTCGGCCAGCGCGCCGTGCGACACGACGACGCCCTTCGGCGTGCCGGTCGAGCCCGACGTGTAGATCAGGTACGCGCCCTGTTCCGGGTGCGGCGCGACGCGCGCGCCGGCCGCATGGGCAAGCGTCGCGTCCTGCGCGAGCGCGTCGACGTCGAGCGGCTGCGCGTCGATGCCGGCCGGCCACGCGGCCGGCTCGGCGACGAGCGCCCAGCGCGCGCCGCAGTCGGCAGCAGCAGCCGCAAGACGCGCGGCCGGCTGCGCGGGGTCGAGCAGCACGGCCAGCGCGCCGGCTTTCAGCGCGCCCAGCAGGCCGACGACGAAACGCGCCGAACGCTCGATGCAGACGACGACCGGCGCTTCGGCGGCCACGCCGCGTTGCGTCAGCGCCCGCGCGATGCGGTTCGATGCGTCGTCGAGTTCGGCGAACGTCAGCGATGCCGATGCGTCGGCGAGCGCGACGCGATGCGGATACGCGGCCGCCTGCCGCGCGAATGCGGCAACGACGTCGGCATGTTCGACGCGCAGTGCACGGCCGTCGCGCGGCTGGCGCGACACAGCCGATGCATCGCACGGCAGCGCGGCCGTCGTCGCATGCGGTTCATGCGCGGCGGACGCGACGAGCGCCGCATAGCTGTCGAGCCAGGCACGCGCGGTATCGGCATCGATGCAGTCGGTCGCATAGGCCGCGACCAGTTCGATCCCGTTCGCGTCGTCGGTGAAATCCAGCGCGAAATCGAAGCGCGCGGCGAGATCGGGCCCCGGCGTCGCGACCGCCGTGGCGCCCGGCAGCACGCTGTCGTGCCGTGCGTCGAACTGCTGCGCGAATTTCACGCGCAGCCATTCGTCACCGCGCTTGACGGGCGGCTTCACCGCGTCGACGACGCGCTCGAACGGCACGTCCTGGTGCGCGACCGCATCGAGCGCCGCGGTACGCGCCGCGTCGACGAGCGCACGGAACGGCAGCGTCGGCGCCACGCGCACGCGCAGCGCGACCGTATTCAGGAAAAGACCCAGCAACGCACGCGTTTCGGGGCGCTGGCGATGCGCGACCGGCACCGCGACGACGACGTCCGTTTCGCCAGTCAGGCGCGACAGCCACGCGTCGAGCGCGGCCAGCAGCACCGTGAAGACGGTCGCCTGCGCGTCGCGGGCGAGTTGCCGCACGTCGGCCGCGACCGCATCGGGCAGGCGCACCGATACGCGCGCGCCGTGCAGCGTGCGTGCGGCGCCCGGCTGGCGATCCACCGGCAGCGCGAGCGGGCCCGGCACGTCGCGCAACGCGCCTCGCCAGTAGTCGAGCTGGCGCTCCCCCTCGCCGCCGGCCAGCATGTCGCGCTGCCAGTCCGCGTAGTCGGCGTACTGGATCGGCAACGCGGGCAGCGACGGTTCGCGGCCTTCGGCATACGCGCGGTACGCCGCCGACAGTTCGTCGAACGCGCAGCGCGAGCTCCAGCCATCGGTGATCGCGTGATGCGCGGTCAGCAGCAGCCGGTGACGGTCGTCCGCGAGCGCGACCAGCGTCGCGCGCAGCAACGGGCCGCGCGCGAGGTCGAACGGTTCGGCCGCGTCGCGCTCGGCAAGACGCGCGGCTTGCGCGTCGCGGGCAGCCGGCGGCTGTTCGCGCAGGTCGACCGCGGCGATCGACACGGGCAGATGCGCGTGAATCCGCTGCATCACGACGCCGTCGTCGTTGTCGACGAGCGTCGTGCGCCATGCTTCGTGACGCCCCACCACGTGATCGAGCGCACGCTGCAGCGCGTCGCGGTCGAGCACGCCGTCGATCGTCCAGTGCGCGGCGATGTGATACGCGGCGCTGGCGTCGCGCGTTTGCGCGAGCACCCAGAAGCGTTGCTGCGCGAGCGATGCCGCACGATCGACGTACGGCGCACCCGCCGCGGCCGCATCGGCCGGCGCGCGGCGCGCGGCAATCGCGGCCAGCGGTTCGCCGGTCTCGCGTTCGGCGCGGTCGACGGTTTCGGCCAGTTCGGCGAGCGCCGGATCGGCGAACAGCGTGTCGAGCCGCAGATTCACGCGCACGGCGGCACGGATCGCGGCCTGCAACTGCATCGCGGCGAGCGAGTCGGCGCCCAGCGCGAAGAAACGATCGTCGCGCGACGGCGTGACGTCGAGGCCCAGCAGCGTTTTCCAGATATCCGCGATCTGTTGTTCGGTCGGCGTGCGTGGCGCCTCGCCGGCAGCTTGCGTCGTGTCGCGCGCGGCGGCAATCCGCTCGCGCAGCGCGGCACGGTCGAGCTTGCCGTTCAGCGTATAAGGCAGCGCGTCGCAACGTACGAACCGGTGCGGCTGCCACGCGGCCGGCAATTGCGCGGCCACGTGCGCCTTCAATGCGGCATCGTCGGCCGCCGCGCACAGCGCGACGCACGCGATCAGCCGCGTCGGCCCGCTGGCGGTGTCGGCCAGCACGGCCGCGTCGGCCACGGCCGGGTGCGAGCGCAGGCACGCGGCGATTTCCGCCGGCTCCACGCGCACGCCGCGCACCTGGACCTGATCGTCGAGGCGGCCCAGATAATCGTATGCGCCGTCGTCGCGCAGGCGTGCAAGGTCGCCGGTGCGATAGACGCGCGCGCCGGGTTCACCGTCCGCATCGGGAATGAAACGCTCGGCCGTGAGCGCCGGGCGACCGTGATAACCGCGTGCGACGCACACGCCGCCGAGCAGCAACTCGCCGACCCCAGCGGCGTCGGCGCCGTCGATGCGCGCGACCCGCGGGCCGATCACGCGGCCGATCGGCAGCGACGCAAATGCATCGTCGGCGGCCAGCACCGGCGTCTCGCCCGGTTCGACCGGCCACAGCATCGGCGAGATCACGGCTTCGGTCGGCCCGTAACCGTTGATCAGGCGTACCGCCGGGAACGTGCGGCGCACGAATTCGAACGCCTGCTGCGGCAGCGCTTCGCCGCCGAACGCGAGCACGCGCAAGGCCGGCGGCACGCCGTCGCGCGCGGCGACGGCCGCGAATTCGCGCAGGTACGCCGGCGGAAATGCGGCGACGTTCACGGCTTCGCGCACCATCAGCGCATGCGCGGCGTCCGGCGCGAACGGCTGCGGCGGCGCCACGACGATGCCGGCGCCGACCGCAAGCGGCGCGAGCCAGCATTCGTGCGCGGCGTCGAAGTTGACCGACGCGAAATGCAGCAGACGGTCGCCGGCCTCGATCGGCAGCGCGGCCGCGAGCGCGTCGCAATGCGCGGCGAGCGGCCCGTGCTCGACGACCACCGCCTTCGGCGTGCCGGTCGAACCCGACGTATAGATCATGTAGGCGGCCGAACGCGGATGCACGGTCACGATGTCGTCATCGAACGCGTGATTCTGCGCGACGCCCGATGCCTTCTCCGTTGCGTCGAACGCGTGTTCGAACGGCGTGCCGAGCGCCGCGCGGCCGGCGGCGTCGACGATGCCGTGGCGCAATTGCGCGTCCTGCACGATCCAGTCGAGGCGCGCGGCCGGATGGCGCGGATCGAGCGGCACGAACACGCCGCCGGCCTTCAGCACGGCCAGCAGCGCGACGAACAGGTCGCCGGAACGCTCGACACACACGCCGACCCGCACTTCGGCGCCGACGCCGGCCGCGCGCAGGCGCCGGGCGAGTTGCGATGCGCGTGCGTCGAGCGCACCGCGCGACAGGCGCAGGTCGTTCTGGAAAGGCACCGCGATGGCGGGCGCGTCGGGCGCGATGCGCGCCAGTTCGCGGATTCGGTGATGCAGCGCAGTCGGGAAACTCGTCATGTGCGTGAAATCCTTCGGTCCGGCCGCTTCGGCCAAGTCTCGGGGCCGCTTGGGGCGGCTTCACTGGTGTGACGAACGACGCGGCCGATTTTTTACCGCTTTGTGCGCAAAATGCGTGCGACCGCTTTTTTTTGACGATGTCGCTAAATATTTGCGCGGCCCGTTCGTCTATCAGGGAGGAAAGCCGGAACGGGGTTCGCCCCGCCCGCCGCTTTCGCGCCGGATTTGCCGTTTTTCGCGTTATTGCCTGCCTTCCCTTTACCGACGTTGCCGATGACAGCCGCCCACGAGCCTTCTTCCCCGCCGTCCCTCGACGCTTCCCCCGGCCGCCCCGCGGCGCGCCTGATCCTTGCGCTGCTGCGCGAAAGCCGCGTGTCGCTCACGCTGGCGCTGACCGCCTGCGTGCTGAACGGCGTCGCGAGCGTGCTGCTCGTCGCGACGCTGAACCGCGCACTGTCCCAACCGGGGGCCGCCGATGCGTCCCTCGCGTGGCGCTTCGCACTGTGCGCGGTGATCGCGCTCGTCACGCGGATCGTGTCGGGCACGCTGTTCGCACGCCTGTCGCAGGACACGATGGCGCGGTTGCGCGTGCATCTGGCGCGGCGCGTCGGCGCGGCCGAACTGCGCGACATCGAGCGGATCGGCGCGGCGCCCGTGCAATCGGTGCTGACCGACGACGCGACCAACGTGTCGATGCTGTTCTTCGCGCTGCCGAACCTGGTCATGCACGGCTCGATCGTGTTCGGCTGCCTCGGCTATCTCGCGTGGCTGTCGTGGCCCGTGTGCCTGCTGGCGCTGGCCGCGATCGTCGCCGGCTCGCTCGGCTATCACACCGGCGACCGCCGCGCGATCGCGGCGCTCGAAGCCGCCGGTCAGGCGCAGGACCGCCTGTTCGGCTATCTCGGCTCGCTGTTCTCCGGCGCGAAGGAGCTGAAGCTGCACGACGCGCGCGCCCGCCAGTTCGTCGACGGCCAGCTCGGCGCCGCCATCGGCGAAGTGCGCGACCACCGCCGCCGCGCGTTCAGCGCGTATGCGGTCGGGGTCGGCTGGATCATCTTCCTGTTCTACGTATTCCTCGGCGTCGCGTCGTTCTGGCCGCAGCTCGGCGTGCATGCCGACCCGGCCGCGGCCGCCGGCTACGTCGTCGTGTTCCTGTTCATGCTCGTGCCGCTCGACGGCCTGCTGAACAACCTGCCGACCGTCAACGCGGCGCGCGTGTCGCTCACGCGGATCGAAGGCGTGATGGCCGAGTTCGGCGCGCTGCGCACGGTGCCGCCCGCGGCCGATGCGCCCGACATGCCGCCGGCCGGCGCGGTCACGCTGCGCGGCGTCACGCATGCGTATTTCCACGAGCGCGACGAACGGATGTTCAGCATCGGGCCGATCGATTTGACGATCAAGCCGGGCGAGCTCGTGTTCATCGTCGGCGGCAACGGCAGCGGCAAGACGACGCTCGCGAAGGTGTTGACGGGGCTGTACGAGCCCGAGCAAGGCACGATCGAGGTCGATGGCTGCACGATCGGCTGGCGCGAGCGCGCGGCCTATCGGCAGCGCTTCAGCGCGGTGTTCAACGATTTCCACCTGTTCGATGCGCTGCTCGGCATCGTCGACCCCGACGATCCGTCCCGCGCGCAGGCCGATGCGCGGGCGAACGCGCTCGTCGCGAAACTCGCGCTCGACCACAAGGTGAAGGTGGTCGACGGCGCGTTTTCGACGCGCGCGCTGTCGACCGGGCAGCGCAAGCGGCTCGCGCTCGTCGTCGCCTACCTGGAAGATCGCCCGTTCTACCTGTTCGACGAATGGGCGGCCGACCAGGACCCGTCGTTCAAGGCCGTGTTCTACGAACAACTGCTGCCCGAGCTGCGCGCGCGCGGCAAGGCCGTGATCGTGATCACGCACGACGACCGCTACTTCGATCTCGCCGACCGTCTGTTGAAGCTCGACAACGGGCGCATCGTCAGCGACACGCAACCGGCGCGCCTGCGTGCGCAGGATGGCGTCGATGCGCTGAGCGCGTAACACGACACCGACGGTCGATCGAAAAAATCGCCGACACGCTGCGATGGCAGCGAGTCGGCGATTTTCGTTTCAGCGGGGGATTCGACTGACGTGTCGCGAAACGGAAAGGCGGAAACCGCGTGTCGTCAGGCCGGTCGCCGCGCCCTGCCCGTCAAATGCAGCGTCGTCCGCGGCTCGAAGCGCGCCCGGCGCTCAACGCACGGCCGGCAGCTTCAGCATCGTATCGGTCATCACGTCGGCCAGCTTCAGCGCCGACATCGGGCCGCCGAATCCCCAGATATTGCGCTCGATCAGCGCGATCCGGTGCTCACGCAGCGCGGGCACGAAACGCCATACAGGCGAATCGAGTTTCGACGACAACGGCACGTCCATCCCCGACGCGGTCACGAACAGCACGGCCAGGTCGCGCTGCCGCAGCAGATCGGCCGACGTCACGTACAGCGTGCCCTCCCGCGTCGGCTTCCGCGGCCACGGATCGAGCCCGAGCGCGCGCGCGAGGCCCGCCGACGTGCTGTTGCCCGTATAGGCCCAGTAACGATCGGGCAAGCCGAGATCCTGCAGCAGCGCGACGCGCTCGCCGTGGCGGCCCGCGGCCGCGAGCCGCGCCGCGTTGCGCGCGATGCCGGCGTCGAGTTGCGCTTCGACCGCCTGCGCGCGCGCGTCGCGCCCCGTCACCGCGCCGATCGTCCGGAAGATCTGCCGCATCCAGTCGAGCTGCGTGACCGGCACGCCGTCTTCCGACACGTTCGGGCTGAACTGGAACAGGATCGTCGGCGCGATCCGGTCGAGCGCGTCGAAGATCGGCGCATGCCGGAAACCGACGCCGATGATGAGATCCGGCTTGACCGCCGCGATCGCCTCGAGCCCCGGCTCCTGCCGCGAGCCGATGTCGGTCACGTGCGCGAGCTGCTCGCTGCGGTAGCCGAGCCAGCCCGGGTAGAACGCGGTATCGGCCATCCCGACCGGCACGAGGTCGAGCGCGATCACGCTTTCCGCGAACATGAAGTCGAGCGCGACCACGCGCTGCGGCCTCACGGGCATCCTCGCGCTGGCCTGCGACACGACGGGATTGCCGGCCAGCGACACGCCGCCCTGCGCACCGCCGGCGCCTCCGGCCACGGAAGCGGCGGCCGCCGATGCGGAAAACGCGCCGCACCACGCGGCGCCGAGCGCGGCCGCGAGCGTGCCGAGCACATGCCGGCGACCGGCGTGCGTCACCGGATCGCGTCCTGCCCGGCCAGCGCCGCGTCGTCCATCGTCAGTAGCAGGGGGCAGCTTCCACACAGTTGCGTTTCTCCAGGAATTTCGTAGCGCAGGCAGCACACGCGGCGCGCGCGAAACGGCGTCGGCAGCAGCGGCGAGCGCGGCACGGCATCGCGCACGGGCTGGCGCAGCGGATTCGATTCGCCGCGCACGCAGGCCGAACCGAACAGCCAGTCCGCATCGCGGACGGGATCGGCCGCGCACGGCAGCGCACGATACGTATCGAGCAGATAGTCGAGCAGGTTGCCCGCGTTGCTCCACAGCACGCGCGGCGTGACGCGGCCCATTGCCGCGAGCAGGTCGATCACCGCGCCGAGATGCGCGACGAGCCCCGCATAGCGCGGCTCGGGTTCGTCGCACGGCGCGCCGAGCGCATCGCTCGCGAAATACAGCGCGGCCGGCATTCCGTCGTCGAGCGCGACGAACGTGCGTTCGGGCGTCATGTCGAGCGGACGGCCGAGCGTCAGCGCGGCGACGACGCCGGCCGGCGCCGCGCGGCCGAAATAGTATTTGCTCCATTGCGACATCAGCGCGCGCGCATGCTGCGCGGGATCGCCGCCGTAATGGTCGACCATCGCGCCGAGCACGGCGTCGCGGTGCGCGGGCAACGCGCTGACGGGCACGATGACGCGCCCCGGCGCATGCGCGTCGTCGGGCATGCCGAGCCACACGACGTCGAGGTGCTCGGCGAACGGTTCCGGCGCGAACGCCGAAAAGCGCGTGGCGCGCGCGCCGTCGAGCGCCGGCGTCATCGCCCCGCGCGCCGGGCGCGGCGCCCCTCGAGAATCAGCAGCCCGAGCAGGTACGGCGCGCCGATCAGCGCGGTCAGCACGCCGGCCGGCACTTCGCGCGGCGCGACGACGGTGCGCGCCGCCAGATCCGCGACGCCGAGGATCAGCGCGCCGCATGCCGCCGCGAGCCACAGCCGCGTGCGATGCCGGCGCGCGCCGAGCATCGTCGCGACGTGCGGCGCCATCAGCCCGATGAAGCCGACCGGCCCGACCGCCGCGACGGCCGCGCACGCGGCGAGCGTCGCGATCGTCAGCGCGAGCGGCCGCAGCGCGGCCACCGGCAGGCCGAGCGCGGCCGCCTGATCGTCGCCGAGCGCGAGCATGTCGAGCGGTTTCGCGAGCCACGCGAACACCGGCACCGCGAGCACGCACCACGGCAGCAGCATCGACACCTCGCCCCAACTGCGGCCGTACGTGCCGCCGACGAGCCACACGACGAAGCGCGCGGGCTGCACGCTTTCCTGCGTGATCAGCCATTGCGCGAGCGTGGTCCACAGCGCGCCGATCACGATGCCGGTGAGCGCAACCGCGAGCGGCGCGTAGCGATGGCGGTGATTCAGCGCGAGCGTGATCGCGAGCGACAGCCCGCCGCCGATCAGCGCGGCGGCGGCAAGCGTCGCATGGCCCATCAGCGGCCACGTCGACAACGCGAACAGCGTGACGAGCCCCGCGCCCTGCGTCACGCCGAGCACTTCGGGGCCCGCGAGCGGATTGCGCACGACGCTCTGCATCGCGACACCGCTGACTGCCAGCAACGCACCGGCGAGCAGCGCGCACAGCAGGCGCGGCATGCGCAGGTCGATCAGCATCCGCGCGAGCGCGTCGTGACCGGACAGCGCGGCCGACCAGCGCGCGGGCGACAGCCATTCGGGGCCGGCCGACACGCCGACGAACACGACCAGGCCGCCCGCCACGACGAACAGCACGGTGCGCAACGGCCAGCCGAGCCGTTCGAGCCAGCCGACGAGCCGCGTCGAGCCGCCGCCCGCCGCGCGTTCGCCATCCGCATGCAACACGCCCGACCACGCGGCGCCGCGCCGGATCATCGCGAGCATCAGCGGCGTGCCGACCAGCGCGATCGCGACGCCGGTCGACAGCGTCGCATCGAGGCCCGACGCGAGCACTGCGCTGTCGGTGACAAGCACCAGCGCACCGCCGGCGAGCGCCGACAGCGGCACCAGGACACCGAGCCGCGCCGCGCGCGCGCCGCGCACCTGGCGCAGCAGGTTCGGCGCGACGAGGCCGACGTACGACAGCGGGCCCGCGATGCTGACGGCCACGCTCGTGAACGCGACCGCGACGATCGTCGCGGCGAGCCGCGTCACATCGACGCGCACGCCGGCCGCGGCCGCCGCATCGTCGCCGAGCGTGAGCGGATTCAGCGGCCGGATCACGAACGGCAGCGCGACGAGCGGCACGACGAGCCAGCGCGCGGCGAGCGCGAGGCCCGTCGCGCCCGGCTGGTACAGGCTGCCGTTGGTCCACAGCGCGGCGCCCGCGATGTTCTGCTCGAAGAACGCGAGCACGAGCGTCGACAGCGCCGCGAACAGCAGCATGCAGACGCTGCCCGCGAGCACGAGCCGCAACGGCGTCGCGCGCCAGCCGCCCGCCGCGACGATCGCGCAGGCGGCGGCCGCGAGCCCGCACACGAACAACAGCGGCACCGATGCGACGCCCGCCAGCGCCGGCACCAGCATCGCCGCGAGCAGCCCGAGCTGGGCGCCGCCCGTCACGCCGAGCAGGTCGGGCGACGCGAGCGGATTGCGCGTGAGCGACTGGAACAGCGCGCCGGCGATGCCGAGGCAGCCGCCCGCGACGAGCGCGGCCGCGACGCGCGGCAGGTTGAGGTCGAACAGGAACACGTGCGCGAGCGCGGCGGCATCGCTGCCGGGCGCCGCGGCCCACCACACGCGCAGATCGGGGGCGATCCGCAGCGCCGCGAGCAGCGCGATCAGCGCGACGAGGCCGAACGCGATCGCGCCGGCCCGCCCCTTCGCCGCGCCCCTGCCCGTCGCCGCGAGGCGCTTGCGCATCGCGAACGTCGTCATACGGCGAGATCCCGGTCGAAGACGCCGGCCGCCTGCGGCGGCGCGCCGTCGGTCGACGGCCCGTAGGCCGGCACGCACATCGGCGCGCCCGTCTGCGGATGCGCGAGCTTCAGCATCTCGACGCCGAACGCCGCGCGCAGCCGCGCCGGGTCGAGCATCGCGTCCGGCGTGCCCTGCGCGACGAGGCGGCCCGCGCGCATCAGCACGATCTCGTCGCTGTACGCGGCCGCCTGGTTCAGGTCGTGCAGCACCCATACGATCGTCAGCCCGCGTGCGCGGTTCAGCGCACGCAGCGCATCGAGGATGTCGAGCTGGTGATGAATGTCGAGATAGGTCGTCGGTTCGTCGAGCAGCACGATCGGCGCCTGTTGCGCGAGCGCCATCGCGATCCACGCGCGCTGGCGTTCGCCGCCCGACAGCGCGCCGACGTCGCGTTCCGCGTCGCCCGCGAGGCCGCTCGTGTCGAGCGCCTCATCGATCGCCGCATGATCGGCCCGCGACAGGCCGCGCAGGAAGCCGCCGTACGCATAGCGCCCGTACGCGACGAGCTCGCGCACCGTGAGGCCCGACGGAATCTGGTTGAACTGCGCAAGCATCGTCAGCTCGCGCGCGAGCGCGCGACGGCGAAACGACGCGAGCGGCTTGCCGTTCACGTCGACCTGGCCGGCACGCGCGGGCTGCAGGCCCGCGAGCGTGCGCAGCAGCGTGCTCTTGCCGCAGCCGTTCGGTCCGCACAGCGCGGTTACGCGGCCGGCCGCGATCGACAGGTCCAGCCCGTCGATCACGACATGGTCGCGATATCCCACCGACAGCCCGCGCGCGGCAAGCGCGGCGGCACTACGCGTCATCAATCCTCCGTTCGGTCGCGCGGGACCGTGTAACTCTGCGCCATCGCGACGACGACCTTGCGCGGCCCCTCGAACGGGTCGCGTGCATGCGCGGTCAGCATGTTGTCGAGCATCAGCACGTCGCCGGTGCGCCACGGGAACACGATGCGCTGCTGGTCGAGCACGCCGCGGATCTGCGCGAGCGCATCGGCCTCGAGCGGTTCGCCGTCGCCGTAATACACGTTGCGCGGCACGTTCTCGAGCCCGACCGCGTCGACGAGCGCTTCCTGCATGTCGTCGTCGAGCGCCGACAGGTGAAACAGGTTCGCCTGGTTGAACCACACTCGGTCGCCCGTGCGCGGATGACGCGCGACGGCCTGGCAGCGTTCCCGCGTGCGCAGCAGCAGTTCGCCGTCGTCGTCCGTGCGCCATGCGCATTCGATGCCGCGCGCCGCGCACATCCGCTCGACCTCGGCCGGCTCGTCGGTGCCGAACGACTGCTGCCACGGCAGATCGAGCCCCTGCCCAAAATTGCGCACGTACAGCAGCTCGCGCTTCTCGAAGCGCGCGACGAGCGCCGGATCGAGCGCGCGGTACACGGCGCGGCTGTCCGCGATCGGCGTCGCCCCGCCCTTCGGCGCGGCGAGCGCGCAGTGGAACCAGATCCGCAGCGGCCATTCGCGCGTGTACGACTGCTCGTTGTGCAGCGGAATCGCGCGGTGCGGCGGGTATTCGGTCGACGTGTAGACCGCGCCCTCGACCTGGCTGCGCGGCGTCGACGCGTATTCATAGCCGATCAGCGGATCGCCGAACGAGGCCGCGAATTGCTGGAACGTGTCGATCGACGGCACGCGAAAGCCCGTGAACAGCACGCCGCCCGCCCGTTCGAGCGTGTCGGCCGCGATCTCGCGCGCGAGCGGCGCGACGTCGTCGATCGACATCCCGTCGTTGCCGCGCGGCGACACGACGGTGGGCAGCCCCGGCTCGATACGCAGGTCGTCGAGCGTCGGCAACGAAAGCAGGGTCATGCAACGTCCTCTTCAGGTGACGCGCCGCACATGCGGCGCAACGGGTCACGACGCGCGCGTTGCGCGCTCGCCGTCCATCGCGCGGCGCAGGCTCGCGGGGCGCATGTCGGTCCAGACGGTTTCGATGTGCGCGAGGCAGTCGGCCTTCGGGCCGCTCACGCCGACTTCCCGCCAGCCGGCGGGCACGGGCCGGAACGTCGGCCAGATCGAATACTGTTCTTCGTCGTTGATGACGACCGTATAGACGAGATCGTCGGTGTCGGCGGAAGGCGTCGGGGCTTGCGTCATGATCGGAAATCGCTGGGCGGTTGAAGGAAGCGAAGCGGCGAATTCGGCCGCTCCTGTCTGATAGACGGTTGGGCGGCGCGTTTTTTTACCGCCGCCGTGCGCGACCGCCCAGGAACACCGGGCAGGCGACGCCGCGGTGGCACGCGTCGAGGCATTCCGCGCAGTGGCGCTCCGCGTCGCGCACCATGAAATGCACGAGCGTCTGCGACACGTTCAGCGCGCGCGCCGCGGTCTGCAGCGTCTCCTCGCGCAGCCGCACCATCTCGAACGCCGCCCGGCTGCGCGCCGGCAGGTCGTCGAGCGCGGCCCACACGCGCCGCAGCGTGTCGCGCGTCATCAGCGCGGCTTCCGGCGTCGGTTCGGGCGACGGCACGTCGTAGCCGTCGTCCTCTTCCGTGTGATAGACGTTTTCGAGGCTTTGCCGGCGGCACGCGTCGATCGATGCGTTGCGCACCATCCGCGTCACGTACGCGACCGGCTGGCGCACCGCGTCCTGATTGGGGAATTCGACGAGCTTCACGAATACGTCGTGCACGATGTCCTCCGCGCGGCTCGCGCAGCCGACGAAGCCGCGCGCGACGTTGACGAGCATCGCGCGATGCGAGATCAGCACGTCGAGCAGCGCGCCCTGCGCACGGGGCTCGGACGCCCGGCGCACGCGCGGCGCGGCGCGCGCCGGCAAGTCCGGATAACTGCCGAGGAACGGGTTTGCCGCTGCCGCCGTCGGTCGGTCGAGCACTTCCGCCATCGCCATCGATCTGCTCCGTCAAATTCCGAGATAAGGGAATTTAACGTAAACGCAAATCATTCTCAATCCGATTACGAGATGACCCTTTGAATTGTCGGGATTTGTCTGATCAATTGCCGGAATGTCCGCGTTGACGGACGGGATGAACGCGAGGTGTCCGCGGAGCACGGCAAGCTTTCCGCGCCAAAGGAAATTGCCGGACGGCCGAAACGGCCGAGGTCCATGATGTCGGCCCCGCCCTGCATCGACGCGCGACGCCGGCCGCGCGATCCGCACGGCTTGCGTGACGCCGGCAAGCTGTTTCCGCGATCCGACGGCACGCATGCCGCCGCGCCCCCCGCCGTCAGTAGATGAACAACCGGATCGTCGCCGTCGCATCGAATCGTCCGATCTTCGGCGGCCCGAACGACTTCAGCACCGCGTCCATCGGCACGCTCTGGTTCATCACGTTGGACGCGAACTGAGCCAGCGTGAACTGCTGGTTGAACGGAATGGCCTTGCCCTGGCCATCCTCGATGCCAATCCCGAAATTGCTGTCCTTCGCCGGCACCAGCAAGCCGTTCTGGACCGGAAAGCTCGTTTCGAAATACCCGTCCACCCGCACCGCGACGTTGCATTTCTTGGTCAACGACAGCGAAAAACGCTTGCGCGGCACCGCCGGCATGAAGCCGTTACCGGCCGCCTGCACCTGCCCGAAATTGACGATGCCCGGTTCGGGCGTCACGAGCACGTCGACGAAGCACGGCGTCGGCTTGAGGTTGCGCAGGCCGCTCAGCCGGTACTGGAAGCTCGTGCCGAACGCATTCAGCCCGAACTCGCCGTCGAACTGGAACACCGTGTAGATATCGCTCGGCGGCTGGACCCAGTTGCCCTTCTTGCGCACGACGACCTGGTAGTCGATGCTGATGTTCGTGCGTTGGCAACGCCCGCGGTCGAAGTCGTACCGGCTGCACGGCGGCACCGCATAGCCGGTAAACACCCCGCCGCCGCGATTGCTGGTCTTGTCGAAATAATCGACGCCCTTGTAGCGGATGCCGATCTCGAGCCCCCACGCGACAGGGTCCGTGCGATTCGGATTCGCGTAGAAGTAGACGTTGTCGACGACCTTCAGGCTGCCGGCGTCCCCCAGATCCTTGTAGCAATACCCCGACGTCGTGCGCACCGGCGACACCCAGATCACGTAGCCGTCGGGCGCGTCGGTCGGATACGACGCCACGCCGCCGATCGGCTCGGTCAACGACGTCGCGCCGCTGTTCGTCAGGCAGCGCAGCGCCCACGCCGGCTGCACGGCCGCGATCAGCAGCGCGAGTACGACCCAGCGCAACCATGCCGCCGGCGCCGCCCGATCGCGCATGCCCGCGCTCATTTCTTCACGCTCTTGCACGCACCCGCGTCGCACGCATACTCGACCGCCACCTGGCCGCCGTAATCGTCGATATGCGTGACGAACAGCGTCGCTGGCGTCGCGGCCTTGAACGGCACGTCGGCCGTGCTCATCGGGCTCACCATCACCGGCTCGATCGGCACCGGCGTCTTCTGCGCGCCCGCGCTCACGTCGACCACCGTCACGTGGTACGGCGTCGGGTTGTCGAACACCAGCTTGTGCGCGGCCGCATCCACCCGCAGCGTCATCGGCAGCGTCCAGTCCTCGTCGCGCGCGGGCTGCACCGCCTTCGGCCGGTAGAACAGCTTCATCTGCGTATGCAGCGCGATCTGCAGCGTATTCGGCGTATCGGTCTTCGGCGGCACTTCGCGGATGTTCAGGTAGAACACCGTTTCGCGATCGGCCGGCAACCCGGTGCCCGGCAGCTTCGCGATCCGCAGCACGTTGCGCTCGTTCGCCTCGATGCGTTGCAGCGGCGGCACGACCATCAGCGGCGACGTGGTCCTGTTGCCCTTCGCGTCCTCGAGCCACGACTGCACCAGATACGGATACGTCGCGCTCTTGTTGGTGATCGTCACGATCGCGGCCTGCTCGCCTTCGTTGAAGATCACGCGCGTGCGATCGGGCACGATCGCCGCCTGCGCGGCGCCTGCCAGCATCGCGCCGGCGCTCGCGAACACGCACAGCGCGCGCCGCGGGAAAGAAAGGGAGAAAGCGTTCTTCATCGCTGGATCCATGAAAATCATCGGTCGACCCGCGCGGCCGCCGCATGCGACTCGCCCGGTGTCCGGCACGTCACCGGAATCGGCGTGCCTTCGAGTTGGAGCTGGTTCGGCAGTGCGTCGATCGTGCACAGCGTGCGTTCGCCCGCCCGCACCGCCAGCGCGGATTTCGGCTGAACCTGGGTCAGGAACGCCGCGCCGCCCTCGCCGACGATGCCGAGTTCCTTGCCGTTCGCCGCGTCCTGCACCGACGCGCCGAACGGCAGCGCCTTGCCGGCCGCGTCGGTCAGCGTCAGGTACAGGTTGCTGCCGCGCGCGGCGGAGAACTTCACGAAACCGATCGCGCCGTCGGTCAGCACCATGCGCTGGATCGGGTTCGTCACCTGCACTTCGAGCGGCAGCTTCTCGACGTTCACGGTCGCGTCGTACACGTTGTAAGGCGAGATGCCGTCGAGCACCGCGTAGCCGCGCGAATCGGTGCGCGTGAGCGTGCCGGACAGCGGCACGTCGGGCACGCCGTCGGTCGACACCAGCAGCCGCGTATCGCCCGCATTGCCGTTCGCGTGCGCGGACACGCCGTACTGCGTCGCGACGAACGAGCCGTCGACTTCGAGCGACGCGGCCGCATACGCATTGGCGAGCGTCGATGCCTGCGCGGTGAGCTGGTACGCCGACGTGCGCTGCCGGAAGCTCGCGTTCGCCGACGCGCGGCCGTCGGTCTCGCCCGCATTGACCTGATAGGTGCGGCCGGCCGGATCGTCGTAGATGTAGCCGGCGTTCACGCTGGTGCTGCCGTTGCCCGTCGTCAGGTTCGACGTGACGGTGTGGCGGCCGCCGATCGGCAGCGTCGCGGTGACCGAGAACTGGTTGCCGCTCGCACCGGCGCTCTGCGTGCGGAATGCCGACACGCTGACGTTCAGGTTGCGCAGCGTGCCGATCGAGAACGCGCGCGTGAGCGTCAGGCCGACGCGCTGCTCGTTCGCACGCGCCCAGTAGGTCGTCTGGTCGTAGGAAAAATAGGTCGACGTGTCGCCGAAGCGCTTCGACAGCGTCGCCGAATAGCGCTGCTTGCTGTTGGCGAGGCCGTACGCGGTCGGGTCGCCGGAAAACTGCGCGAAGCTGGTGTACTCGCGCTCCGAGAAGCGGTAGCCGAAGAAGCGCACGTCCGCGTCGAGCCCGTCGAAGTGCTTCGAATAGTTGATGCGATACGAATTGCCGTTGCGTGTCGCGCCGTTCCACCACAGGCGCGCCCGCGCATGCGTGACGTCGGCCGACACCGCGCCGAAGGCGCCGAAATCGCGACCGACGCCGAGCGCGATCGACGTATAGCCCGACGCGGCGATGAAGCCGCCATAGGCGGTGACGTCGAACGGCAAACCGTACGCGATTTCGCCGAAACCGAAGAACGGCGTGACGCCGGCGCCGCCGAACAGGCGCGGCTTGCCGACCGCTGCCTTGTAGCGCAACTGGCCGGTGCGCGCGAGGAACGGCACGGCGGCCGTCGTCACCTGGAAGCGCTGCACGCTGCCGTCCTCTTCCTCGACCGCGACGTCGAGCGTGCCCTGCACGCTCGTGTTGACGTTCTGCAGCGCGAACGCGCCCGGCGACACGCGCGTCACGTACAGCACGCGGCCGGCCTGCGACACGGTGACGGTCGCGTTGGTGCGCGCGACGCCCGAGATCAGCGGCGCATAGCCGCGCAGCGACGGCGGCAGCATGCGGTCGTCGCTGCGGATCGACGCGCCCGTCAGCGCGAACGTGTCGAAAATGTCGGAGCTCAGGTAGTCGTCGCCGAACGTCACCGTCGACTGGATCGACGGCAACGCGCGAAACGCATACAGCCGGCTGAAGCGGAACGTGCGGTCCGCGTACGCGGTGTTGCCCACGTTCGATTGCGCCTGGTAGTCGCCGCGAACACGCCACGCCTCCCAGTTCGCGCCGACCGTCCCGTACGCCTGGATCGCGTTCGTCTGGCCGCCGCCCGCACCGAAGTTGCGGTTCGTGTTCGCGATCACGCGATAGTCGAGCATCGCGCCGGGAATCCCTTCGGACCAGTGCTCCGGCGGCAGGTAGGTCGAATCGGTGAACTCGAGCGCGGCCTGCGGAATCGTGATCTTGAGCCGCCCGTCGCTTTTCAGGTAACGCACGGTCGCCCCTTCGATCGCGGCCAAGTCGACGCAACTGCCGCCCCGGAAGCGCGGCAGGTCCTTGACCAGCGACGGCTTCAGGCCGAACCGCGCGACGAGCGCCGGTCGCAGGCACGGCTTGCCCGCGCCCGTCGCATCGACCGCGACGAATTCGATCGGCTGCAATCCGAGATACAGGTCGTTGACCTGCACGTCGAGCATGTACTCGCCGGGCAGCGTGAAGTCGGCTTGCGAGAACTGCGACAGGTCGACGTTGCGCGTTCCGTCGATGTCGAGGAACGACGAATTGAATTCCGTCGCCTGGCTCTGGCTGCCGACGACCAGCACGGAGACGCAAAGGAAGGAATGTCTGATTCGCACGCGGTGCTACCGGGAGTCCGAGGAGAACGGAAACGGGAGGAAAGATGAAGGAGGACGGCATGCACGCCCCCTCCTCCGGTACGGACGCTTACTGGTAGCGGACCGTGAAGTTCGCGACACCGTCGGCGGTACCCGGCGTCACGCCGGCTGCCGTCGCTTCGGACATCGCCGCGAAGCGCGCGACGTTCGTGCCGTTCTGCAGCACGGTCGGCGCCTTCTGCTCGGCGCCGTTGTCGAGGTATTCGCCCGACGCGGCCTGCAGGCGAATGCCGACGTTGGTTGCCGAACCGATCGTGGCGAGCAGCTTCGGCTGGCCCGCGCTCGACGTGCCCGTGAACGTGAAGTACGCGTTCTTCGCGACGCTCGTGTCGCAATCGGTCAGCTTGATGTCGAAGTTGGTCGGCGTGGACTTGTCGCCGGCTTGCTTGAACACGTTGGTCGGCACCTTGCCGAGGTTCACGGTCTGGTTGACCGAGCCCGAATCGATGCCGCATGCGCCCGCGACGATCTCGCCCGTGAAGTTGATCGTGCCGGTGCCCGCCGCGAAGGCCGAGGTGGACAGGGCCGCGAGTGCGACAGCGCTCAGGATGGATTTTTTCATGACGTTTCCCGTGAAAAATGCAAATGGAATGGACAACGTGACGGATACAAACGGCAGCGTATGGCGGCTCCCGCCCGGCACGAGGCGTGCATTATCGAGATAACCATGAAAGATTTCTGTAAATCATTGTCAAATGCATCTGACAATGTTCGATTTACCCCTCTAAAACGCCATTCTTTCTTTTTGATTTCCAATGACAGGGATTTTATCCGCAGTCCTTTTTGATTTTCCGGAACCGATTGAAAATTAAGGGCATTTCTTTCCGACAATCACCGGCACCGCGTTCTTCCTTGCTGGCATTGGCTTGTGCAGGGCCGACACTCAAAGGACAAAACATTGTCCAATGCCGCCATCGTTGTCCGATTACAACTCGAATATCGAATCATTTTCAACTGACAAGAAATTAACGATGGCATTTCATCAACACGGATTTATCACGCAAACGATTGCGCAAGAATACAAACGTTTTACCGCGACACTTTGCCGTCGCCATTCATTCCAATATGTTGATTAATCCAATCGTCAATTACCGAACTTGAATCGCATGCATGCGCGGCCGCTGGAACGCGGCCGGCATGCCCGATTGGACGAGATGAAACGGGAAGGAACGCGACACACGTTTGCGCCGGAGCGCGACACGATCGGTCGCCGGGTGCGGATGGCGGGCAAGCGGCCTGCGCCCTGCCGGGAGATGAAAAGGATGCGGGGAACAGCGCCAGGAAGCGCCGATGCCGAGCGGCAAAAGGCGGCCGCACGACGCATCGTACGGCCGCCTCCATGTCGCCCGACCCGCTGCGGCGTCAGGCGATGCGTGGCACGTCGCACGTCACGCGGAAGCCGCGGCCTCCGCCGTAGCCGGCGCCCAGCCGCCGCCGAGCGCGCGATACAGCGCGATCGCGTTCGCGAGCCTGAGCTGCCTGAGCCGGATCAGCTCCTGTCCCGACTCGTACGTGCTGCGCTGCGCGTCGAGCAGCTCGAGATAGGTCGCGACGCCGCCCGCGTAGCGGCGCTCCGCGAGCTTCAGCCGCGCGCCGTCCGCCGCATACACGTCCTGCTGCGCGGCGAGCTGCCGGTCGATCCAGTCGCGTGCGGCGAACGCATCGGCCACTTCGCGAAACGCGGTCTGCACCGCCTTCTCGTATTCGGCGACCGCAATGTCCTTGCGTGCGTGCGCGACGTCGAGATTCGCGCGATTGCGGCCGCCCGCGAAGATCGGCAGCGTGATGCGCGGCGCGAACGTCCACACGCTCGTGCCGGCCGCGAACAGGCTCGAGAACGCGTCGCTCACCGACCCGTAGTCGGTCGTCAGCGCGATGCGCGGGAAGAACGCCGCGCGCGCCGCGCCGATGTTCGCGTTCGCGGCCTTCAGCCGCGCCTCGGCCTGCCGGACGTCCGGCCGCCGTTCGAGCAGCGCGCTCGGCGCGCCGGGCGCCACGGGTGCGATCGACAGCGTGTCGAGCGCGGTCGCGTCGTCGGGCACGTTGCGCGCGAAGTCGCCCGCCAGCAATTGCAACGCCCGTACGGCCTGCGCATGCTCGCGCTGCAGCGCGGCCTGCGACGCGCGCGCGGACGCCACCAGCATCTCGGCCGACCGCAGCTCGATCGCGTCGCTCGTGCCGGCGGCATAGCGGCGCTGCGTGAGCGCGGCCATCCGTTCGCGCGCATCGAGCGTGCGCCGAGCGAGTGCCCGTTGCTCGTGCAACGATCGTTCGGAAACGTACGCGCCCGCCACTTCGGCGATCACGCCGATACGGACCGTGCGCTGCGCATCGGCGGTCGCGAAATACTCGGCGAGCGCCGCGTCGGACAGGTTGCGCACGCGGCCGAACAGGTCGAGCTCGTATGCGCTGACGCCGACGCCCGCCCGATACAGCCCGCTGATCGCGCTTTCGCGCACGACCGGGTCGTACTGGCGCGCGCGTTCATAGCCGAGATTCGCATCGACCGACGGCATCCGGTCCGCGCGCTGCACGCCGTACAGCGCGCGCGCTTCCTCGAGTCGGCCGGCCGCGATCCGCAGGTCGCGGTTGTTCGCGAGCGCCGCGTCGATCCACGCCTGCAGCGCGGGATCGGTGAAATAGGCATGCCAGTCGTCGAGCAGCGCGGCATCCTGTGCCGCGCTCGATCGGGTCACCGGCGCCGTACTGCCGTCGACCGGCGCATAAGTCGCCGGCACGGGCGCCGTCGGACGCTCGTAACGCGGTGCGAGCGAGCACCCGGCGAACCCGGCGAGCGCGAGCGCGGCGGCCAGCGCGAGCGGAGCCCGCCGCGCGGCGCGTGCATTCAGCGCGAACATCATGGTTGCGAACCCTCCATCGTCGTCGGCTGCGCGCCGCCGCGCCGGCGCGGCCCGACGTCGAACAGGCGGCCGACGATCACGAAAAACAGCGGGACGAGGAACACCGCGAGCACGGTCGCCGTGATCACGCCGCCGAGCACGCCGGTGCCGATCGCCGTTTGCGCGCCGGACGCGGCGCCCGACGCGAACGCGAGCGGCAGCACGCCGACGCCGAACGCGAGCGACGTCATCACGATCGGCCGCAGCCGCAGGCGCGCGGCCTCGAGCGCCGCGTCGACGAGCGACATGCGCTGCGCGACGAGATCCTTCGCGACTTCGACGATCAGGATCGCGTTCTTCGCGGACAGCCCGATCGTCGCGATCAGCCCCACCTTGAAATAGATGTCGTTCGGCATCATCCGCAGCGTCACGCCGAGCACCGCGCCGATCACGCCGAGCGGGACGACCAGCATCACCGCGAACGGAATCGACCAGCTCTCGTAGAGCGCCGCGAGCACGAGAAACACGACGAGCACCGACAGCGCGAACAGCATCGGCGCCTGCGCGCCCGACAGCCGCTCCTCGAACGACTGCCCCGACCACGCATAGCCGATGCCGGCCGGCAGCTTCGCGGCGATCCGCTCGATCGCGGTCATCGCCTCGCCGCTGCTGTGGCCGGCCGCGGCCGAGCCGTTGATCGTGAACGACGGATAGCCGTTGTAGCGCGTGAGCTGTGGCGGCCCCATCGTCCAGTGCAGCGTCGCGAACGCGGCGAGCGGCACCATCTCGCCGCGCGCGTTGCGCACGCGCAGCTTCTTCACGTCGTCCGGATCGAGCCGGTGCCGCCCGTCGGCCTGCACCATCACGCGCCGCACCTGTGTGCCGTGCATGAAGTCGCCGATATAGTCCGAGCCGAACATCACCGCGAGCGTCGTGTTGATCTCGTCCATCGACACGCCGAGCGCGGACGCCTTCGCGCGATCGATGTCGAGCTTCAGCTGCGGCGCGTCCTGCGTGCCCGCGAACATCAGGTCGGTGAGCGCGCGATCCTTGCCGCCCGCCGCGAGCAGTTGCTCGCGCGCGGCGCTGAACGTCGCGTAGTCGAGCCCGCCGCGGTTCTGCAGCCGGAAGTCGAAGCCGCTCGACGAACCGAGGTCGGGCAGCGCCGGCGAGTTCATCGCGAACACCGTCGTGTTCGGCGTGCCCGCGAAGCGTTCGTTGATGCGTGCGACGATCGACTGCACGTGATCGCGCGCGGCCTTGCGTTCGTTCCAGTTCTTCAGCGTGACGAAGATCATCCCGCCGTTCGGCCCTTCCCCGTACAGGTTGAAGCCGCCGAGCGCATATGTATAGGCGGCCGGCTCGTCGCGGCGGATCGCCGACTCCACGGCGCGCACGCTCTGCATCGTTTCCGCGAGCGGCGTGCCTTGCGGGCGGATCACCATCACCATGAAGTTGCCCTGGTCCTCGTCCGGCAGGAAGGCGCTCGGCAATTGCGTGAGCATCAGCACCGCGGCCGCGGTCAGCGCGCCGTACACGACGAGCCAGCGCACCGGCTGCTTCAGCATCGTGCCGACCCGCGCCGCATAGCGCTGCGTTGCGCGCGCGACGAAGCGGTTGAACCCGCCGAAGAAGCCGCGCTTCTCGTGATGGTCGCCTGACACCGGCTTGAGGAGCGTCGCGCACAGCGCGGGCGTCAGCGACAGCGCGAGGAACGCCGAGAAGCCGATCGACACCGCGAGCGACAGCGCGAACTGCCGGTAGATGTTGCCCACCGCGCCGCCGAAGAACGCCATCGGCACGAACACCGACGTCAGCACCACGGTGATTCCGACGATCGCGCCGCTGATCTGCCGCATCGCCTTGACGGTCGCGTCGTACGGCGCGAGCCCCTCCTCGACCATCAGCCGCTCGACGTTCTCGACGACGACGATCGCGTCGTCGACGAGGATGCCGATCGCGAGCACCATCCCGAACATCGTCAGCACGTTGATCGAGAAGCCGGCCGCATACATCACGCCGAACGTGCCCGCGAGCGCGACCGGCACGACGAGCGTCGGAATCAGCGTCGCGCGCAGGTTCTGCATGAACAGGAACATCACGAGGAACACCAGCATGCCAGCCTCGATCAGCGTCGTGACGACCTTGTTCATCGACACGCGCACGAACGACGACGTCTCGTACGGGATCTGGTATTTCACGCCCGGCGGGAAGTATCGGGACAGCTCGTCCATCGTCGCGCGCACGCGCTTCTCGGTGGACACCGCGTTCGAACCCGGCGCGAGCTTGATGCCCATCCCGGTCGCGACCTTGCCGTTCACGTACGACGGATAGTTGTAGTCGTTGCCGCCGAATTCGATGCGCGCGACGTCGCGGAGGAACAGCGCGGCGCCGTCGGCCCGCGCGCGCAGCGCGATCGCGCCGAAATCGGCCGGCGTCTTCAGCGGCGCGTCCGCGAACACGGTCGCCGCGATCGGCGCGCTGTCCGGCACCGCGCTGCGGCCGATGTCGCCGATCGTCACGCGCGCGTTGTGCGCGCGCACGGCCGACGCGATATCCGACGCGGTGAGGCCGTGCCCGGCCAGCTTCACCGGGTCGGGCCAGATCCGCATCGCATATTCGGCGCCCCAGAACTGCACCTTGCCGACACCCTCGACGCGGCGCAGCGCCTGCACGACGTTCGCCGACGCGTATTCGCCGAGCTGCACGTCCGTCATCCGGCCGTCGTCGGACGTCAGCGACACGACGAGCTGGATGTTGTCGGCGGCCTTCTCGACCTGGATGCCGTCGCGGCGCACGGGCTCGGGCAAGCGCGCATCGACCGTCTTCAGCCGGTTCTGCACTTCGACGGCGGCAAGATCGGCGTTCACGCCCTGCTTGAACGTCAGGTACAGCGACGCCGCGCCGGCGCTGCTCGTCGCGGACGTATACAGCAACCCCGGCGCACCGTTCATTTCGCGCTCGATCAGCGCGGTCACCGATTCCTCGACGACCTGCGCGGACGCGCCCGGGTACGCCGCATAGATGCTGACGACGGGCGGCGCGATGTCCGGGTACTGCGCGACGGGCAGCGCGCGGATCGCGAACAGGCCACCCAGCATGATGAAAATGGCGATCACCCACGCGAAGACGGGGCGATCGATGAAGAAACGTGCCATGTTGGTTTGAACCGGTCAGGTTTGACGGGCGGCCGCCTGCGATGCGGCTGCTGCCGGCGCCGCCTTCGACGGCGGCGCCTTTTCGACGGGCTGGACGGCCGTATCGGGCGCGAACTGCGCGACGTCGTCGACGATCACGCGCTCGCCGCCCGCGAGGCCGCGCGTGATGCGCCAGCCATGGCCGCTCATCTGGTCGGCCGCGACCTCGACGTCCTTGACCTTGCCGTTCGCGCCGACGACACGCACCGACGTACGGTCGGCCGTGCGCAGCAGCGCGTCGCGCGGCACGAGGATCGCCCGCTGGTCCACCGCCGTGTCGAGCGCGATCCGCACGTACGCGCCCGG
The DNA here is from genome assembly GCF_002223345.1 of Burkholderia sp. AU16741. NCBI lineage: Bacteria > Pseudomonadati > Pseudomonadota > Betaproteobacteria > Burkholderiales > Burkholderiaceae > Burkholderia > Burkholderia sp. AU16741. Next base: position 1,181,681 of record NZ_NKEZ01000003.1, on the reverse strand, counting down.
CAGCAGCTCGCGCTCCGGATTCGGGAACAGCGCGCGCATCGCGACGGTGTCGGTGGTCGGATCGACCGCGAGATCGCTGAACAGCAGCTTGCCCTTCAGCGGATACGCGGTGCCGTCGGCGCGCAGCAGCGTCACCGCGACGTCGTGCTGCGCGATGCCCGTCGCGCGCCCGCTCTTCACCGCGCGGCGCAGTGCGTCGACATCGGCGGCCGGCTGCGAGAAGTTCACGTAGATCGGATCGAGCTGCTCGACGGTCGTGAGCGGCGTCGCCTGGTCCTGGCCGACGAGCGCGCCCTCGGTCACGAGCGCGCGCCGTGCGCGGCCCGCGATCGGCGCGGTGACGGTCGCGTAGTCGAGTTGCAGTTGCGCGCGCGCGAGTTCGGCCTTCGCCGACGCGACCTCGGCCTTCGCCTGCGTATCGGCTGCGACGGCTTCGGTGTGGTCGCGCTCGCTCACCGCGCGATCGCGCACGAGATCGTCGTAACGGCGACGCTTGTCGGTCGCCGCGAGCGCGGCGGCCTGCGCCTTCGCGAGCGCGCCCTGCGCGGCGTCGCGCGCGGCCTTCAGCGGCGCGGGATCGATGCGGAACAGCACCGCGCCCTGCTTCACTTCCTGGCCTTCCTCGTAGGTGCGCGCGGTGACGATGCCCGCGACTCGCGCGCGGACTTCCGCCTGCCGGTACGCGTCGAGCCGGCCCGGCAGTTCGACGGTCATCGGCACGGCCGTCGGGCGCACAGTCACGACGGTGGCCTGCTTGGTCTCCGGCGCTGCGTCCTTATCGCTCTTTCCGCATCCGGCCACGGCCAGCAGCGCCGCGAGCGCGAACGGCGCCAGCCGCATGCGGCGCCACAGGGTGCGTGTGTTATTCATGTTCCGACCTCGGATCGTTCGCCGCCGATACAATGCGGCGGCTCAGGGTGGCCGATTATAATCAGTCACGACTGATTAAATACATCCGCTTTCAATCGGCTGACGCACTGTCTCAATAAAACGACAGCGAACTGTAAGGAATTTCACGACATGGCCCGCAAGACCCGGGAAGAATCGCTCGCCATCAAGCACCGGATCCTCGACGCCGCCGAGCTCGTGCTGCTCGAAAGAGGCGTCGCGCAAACCGCGATGGCGGACCTCGCCGAGGCGGCCGGGATGTCGCGGGGCGCCGTCTACGGCCACTACCGCAACAAGATGGACGTGTGTCTGGCGATGTGCGATCGCGCGTTCGCGCGCACGTCCGAAGGATTCGACGCGGGCGACGGCCTGCGGCCGCTCGCTACATTGCGGCGCGCCGCGTCGCACTACCTGCAGGAATGCGGCGAGCCGGGCCCGATGCAGCGCGTACTCGTGATCCTCTATACGAAATGCGAGCAGAGCGAGGAAAACAGCGCGCTGCTGCGGCGGCGCATGCTGCTCGAGCTGCAGATGCCGCGGATCACGAAGGCGTTGCTGCGTCGCGCGATCGCAGCCGGCGAAGTTGCCGCCGATCTCGACGTGCATCTGGCCGCCGTCTATCTCGTATCGCTGCTCGAAGGCGTGTTCGCGTCGATGATCTGGACCAACCGGCTGCGCGGCAACCTGTGGAACGACGCCGAGGCGATGCTCGACGCCGGTTTCGACGCCGTGCGCACGTCCGCCGCGCTGCGTCGGCGCACGCAAAAATTGCCTGACCAACGAAAATCGTCGTAACAAATGCTGATTTAACCCGACTTACCGCAGTGCGAAACGAGTGAGCCGACCCTCTTTAAAATTTTTAACGTTTCGCGGAACATCGGTAGACTGACGCTGTCATCTTTCTTTAGCGTCTTCGTGATAACCGGGTTCGACCCGGTATGCACGCCGCCGTTCGAAGCGGGCACCGCCCCGCAGGTTGGGTCGAACGGAAACGACACAGGCCCCAGGCGGGGCCTGTTTTGTTGCACGCCCGCCGCCCGCCCCGTCGCCGTTCGACGGATGTGCCGCCGGCGGCCCCCGCCCACACCCCTTTGAACCGCTTTCCTGGATGTGGACACCTTGGTCAAGCCTGTCGCAACCCCTGATGCCGTCGCGCCCGGTCGCGCGCAGCGCGCCGTGCGCGCGCTCGTGCCGGCCGCCGTGCTCGGCGCCCTCGCCGCATTCGGCCTCGCCGCCGCGCTGCCGGCCGTGTCGCAACTGCCGGGCGCCGTCGATTCGGGCACGGCCGCGCTGCCGCAGCGCGTGCTGTCCGATACGCCGTTTCCCACCGCGCAGCATTTCGTGACGAGCGAGCTCGCGCGCACGATCGGCGAGCGCAACGAACATCTCGATCGCAACAACGATCGCAGCCTGCAGCCGGGCCTGTTCGCGCCGCTCAGCGCGCATCGCAACGACATGCTCGGCTACACGAGCCTGTTCCAGTTCGCGTCGCCCGATCACCGGCAAGGGATGCGCGCGGGCGACATCGAGCTCACGCTGTCCGATACGCTGAACCGTCTCGACGTGCCGCCCGAAGTGCGCATCCAGCTCGGCGACCTCGTCACCGGCAAGGTCGCGATGCGCGCGAGTGCGCAGCGCGGCGACTATTACCGCGTCGCGTTCGACACGAACGACGGCACGCCGCGCCTCACCGCGCTCGAGCTGCGCGTCGCCGGCCGCACGTTCGGTGCGATCTGGTTTCGCGCGCCGGGCGCCGACCACGGTGCGTACTACACGCTCGACGGTTCGCCGCTCGAAGCCGCCGCGTTCACGATGCCGGTCAAGTGGACGCGCATCAGTTCGTTCTTCGGCGAGCGCATCCATCCGCTGTCGCAGGCGATGGCGTTCCACACGGGCGTCGATCTCGCCGCGCCGAGCGGCACGCCGGTCGATGCGGCGGCCGACGGCGTCGTGTCGTTCGTCGGCACCGATCCGGGCGGCTACGGCCGCTATGTGATCGTCGATCATGCGGACGGCTATTCGACGTACTACGCGCACCTGTCCGCATACGCTCGCGGGCTGAAGGTCGGCGAAACCGTGAAGCAGGGCCAGCGCATCGGCTCGGTCGGGATGACGGGCGCGGCCACCGGCCCGCACCTGCACTTCGAGGTGCGGGTTGCGAACGATCCGGTCGATCCGCTCGTCACGCTCGCGAACGCGCAGACGGGGCTGTCCGACATGCAGCTCACCGCGTTCCGCCAGGAAGCCGCGCAATGGCGCTTCCGCCTCGCGTCGATCAACAAGACGCCGTTCGCGTTCGCGCAGAACGACGGGCCGCTGTGGGGGGATTTCGCGACCGGTTCGTCGACGCTGCGCGCGGTTTTCGATACGCACTACTCGGCGGAACGAGGCTGACTCCGAGGCACACGGTCCTGGCGGTTGGAGAAGAGCGTACGGTTGTCAGAATGCTCGCGTGCTCTTCTCTACACCGTCGGCTGGTCACGGGCTTGAGCCGACGTTTTGGTGCGGGATAAGGGCAGACCTCCGCCCGATACCGCCGGCGGGGTGCACTTACCCCTCGCAATTGACCGAGATAGGTTCCGTCATGACAAACAAGACCGCGTTTATTCAGAACTGAGCAGTCAGCTGAAAACCGAGCGTCACTCGCGCAGTCGGAAAACCCGACGGCTTGTAGATAGGCGTACCCGCGAAGCAATCGTACGCATAGGCTCCGAATCGCGTGCCCACGCTGCCCTTTATGCCGATCACGGCGCCGGCCAATTGCGTCCCGACGAGGACGACAGGCTGCGGGCCCCATACGCGACCATAGTCGAGTCCCGCATAAAGTGCCTGCCCCGTCTGGCCGATCGCCGCCTGCAGTTCGTTGCGCCAGTAGAAGCCGCGTGCGGCGGCCAGCATCGTTTCACCGTCGAAGCCGCGTACCGTGTAGCGGCTGCCGATCGTCAGGTCGTCGATGTAGTACAGCGTGTTCCCGGTGTACTGGCCGTGGAATGTGCCGACATAGCGGAATGGCTGCTTGCCGATCGCGAACGGCACCGACAGGTTCGCGTCGAACACCGCCATCTTGAAGCGATAGGTTGGCCCGCCACCGGCCGCCAACGTGTCGTCCTGTGCGCCCAATCCACCGACACCTTGACGATATGCAAGCGAGTCGTCGAGCTGTGCGCCGCCGAAGTAGTGGCGATCGGTCAGGCCGAGTTCGATCATCGTGTTATTGCGGCGCTGCTGTGAGATCTCGGTGTCTTCGATAAAGCTTTGTCCGAAACGGCGCGACAGGCGAACGTAGGCGCCGAATACGTCGTTCTGACTACGCGACAACACGCGGGCCAACTTGAAATCAACCGTCTTCGAATTGCCGCTCGCGACGAATGTCTGGTTCACGCCGGCAATCTGCTGGTAGTACGTGTTCGTGTAGGCGGACAGCGTGGCCGTCCAGTAGCCCCATGGAATCGAGTAGAAGCTGTTCCAGCCGTGCGAGCCAAGGCGCTTGTCGCCGAATTCGAGATCCTGGCTCACGCCGATGTTGAAGACGTCGTTCAAGCCGAGTGGGTTGTCGATGCCAAGCGACAGGTTGCCTTGCAGCTTGCCGGTCGCGCGCGTGCCGGCGTTGTCGACCGATGCGACGACCGTCCACGGCTTGCCGCGCTTTACGTCGAGCACGACGTCGCTTTCGCCAGGATGTTCGCCCGGAACGATTTGCATCGACACGTCCTGGCTCGATACGCGCTTCATTTGCTCGAGGCCTTGTTCGAGGTCGCGCAGGTTCAGCACCTCACCGTCGCGGGTGGGGAAAGCTGTTTTCCATGTACCCCGCAGTTTTTCATCAGCGAAGCGCACATGGTGAATCGTGCCCGGAATCAGCGAGAGTTTGAGCGTGCCGGTCGATAGGTCTTGCTCGGGAACGAGCACGCGTGTCGTGACGTAGCCGCGCGCCAGAATTGCCTGGGATAGCCCTTTGACTAACACGTCGACGCCTTGCTTACCGACGCATTGCCCTGCGTAGTGGTTCAGCCATGCACGGCGTTTCGGCAGGAAGCGCCGGATACGCTTCGGCCTTCGGTACATCGGAACGCACGGAAGGAGTACGCACGGCCGCGTCGCGCTGCTGCACGTCACGGTGCTGCTGCGCCTGTCGATCCTGCTCGGCGTTCGCCCGTGCTGCGGCGGCTTGGTCCGCATGCGTCTGGGCCTGCTGTGTATATCCCGTCATTGGTACAAGGAAAGCAATCGACAGAAGGACGACGGGCGTGCTGATTCTCATTCGTAAGCGTGCGTTGAGTTTGTTTTAGGGTTTGGGGGCAAGGTGACCAGGAATCCAGACCCACTCCGTCCCACTCCATTTCCAGAACCCCATCACCCACGTCATGGTCGACCATGAAGGAAGGACGGGCGACATCTCTGGTTTGGAAGGCGGGCGCGGCGGCGCGTCGGGTGGCACTGTTTCACATGCCGCGAGCAAGGCAAGCATAGCAACCGACGTGATTAAAAATATTGCTTTCAAAATCCCCTTTTCCCCTCACGCAATCATTTCCATTTATCTTCGTCCAGCTTCATTTTCTCATCAATATAAGCGTCAGTTTCTTTATCCAGCGGCTCATCAGCAGAAAGTTCCACAACCTCTTTGACCCCTTTAACAGGAAGCAGTGAAGCCAATGTGTCATGATCAGAAATCTCTAAAAGCCCCCACTCAAGAAGTGCAGTTAAATAGCCGCGCCACACAGACGCGACCTCGGCCGTAGGGCCTCGCCATTCCAATTGACGCAGAATTCTATTTCTTAATTCCTCTACTGTCGGATATCCATTAATCAAAGCTGTCATTTCGGCACCCTCGGGACGTACACCGTCCCCTGTGAAGTAATAATAGTAATGCTTTGAATTTTTTCTCCAGATCCACTATCACGACTCAATGCTCGACTAATTCCACGCGTTGCAATTTCCGGCGTCATGCCAGCCTGATTCCTTGCATCGATAATAATGCCACCGGATTGCCCGCGCGCGTCCATCGCCGTGCTCGAAATCGCCTTCGACAATCCGTCGGAATCCTGCTTTACCACGTTGGTCATCGTCTTGAGTTCGTACTTCTTGCCATCGATAAGGAAGTCGCCGGACCGGCCAACGTTACTCGACGGAATCACCTCGACAGTTCGGCCGCCGCTCACCATCTCGTTGATGAAGCCGCGCTCAGCTGCGGTTAGGTTTTCCGTCGAACCGATCAGCTTGCCAGCGGCAGCAGCCCCGGCACCCGCTACAGCCGCCCCCGTGCCGGCCGGCATCGCTCCGCCAGCAGCCAAATCGCCGACAGTGATCGCCGCCTGATTTCCGCAGAGGATCGGATTCGCCGCACAAGCCTTGATCGCTGTACCAATTGCTGTCGCTGTGTCCGGAAACAACGCCACGCCGCCCGTTACCAATGCGGCCACCGCTGCGGCAGAGGAAGTTAGCGTACTGTACTTTTCCTGCTGAGCCTTGTCTCGATTGGCCGAACTCGCGACCGCTTGTGCAGGCGGCACATTCATGCCTACGCCATTCGGATAATACTTCCCGTACATCGCTACGTTGGCCTTTTGATCCGGCGTCGCGTAGAACATATATCCGGGGCCACTATTTCCATCAGCAGGAAGCAACCCATGCGCTTGATTCAGAAAGGCGTTTGCGGCCTGATTGAGTCGGATGTCGGCCAATTACGACTTAAACCATTGGGAAACTCGGCCAATTAGCCCCTGCGAAGGCGGCACCCACCCCGACTTCAGAAAATCGTAGACGTCATCGTAGTGATCGAGAGGCTTGACCGGCATCAGCCCCATCGGCACAAGCGGATGATCGACTTCAATTTGGATTCCACGACGCCAGCAAATCTTTGTCTCAAGCGTCCCAAGATATGAGATGAAGTCCTCCAAATCCGGCCAAGCGCTCTTGATGTTTGCGTGCCGCTTCTCGATCAGCGACCTCAATCCCGCAGCATCGCGCGATAGAAGTAAGGAGAAAAAATACTCGCCGCTTTCGATCGCTTGCCGATCAGCCTTGATTCCCTTTTTCCTCACTTCCTCGATAAGCGCCTCCAGCTCCCGATCTTTACCCAAGATCGCGAGCTGGAATCTGTATTGCAGTGCCGCTGCCGATTTTGGATCGCCTCTTCCGTCAAGCAGGACTGAGGTCTCAACCTTTGCAGCTCGCTCGATAATGCCCTGATCATCGGATAGAATTGCACAAAGCAACTCAAGTCCCGTTGTGAAACTAGCACCTCCATCCAAACCACTGCTCTCAATAGAAAGCTTTGAAGATAGATAGAAATTCTGCTTGCTGGCTGATATATCGCTATCTCCAAAATAATCAACAACAGCTTGCGAACGTGCGCGGCTTGCCAGCCCACTGTAGACTGCACCAAGGCGGACTTTTGTTCGCCGATATACGGCGTCATGAACGAGCTCAGGTAGCAACTTCTGCTCATTCCGAACGAGATTCATCAACTTTTCCAAGGCTACTTGATTGCTCATGGCGTATTCCGAGGGACTTTTACTATCACCATCCCGTTAGAGTCAACGACAGACCCTTGACAAGGATGTCAATGCCCTGCTTGCCGACGCACCGGCCCGTCAACTTCAATTTTGGGTGCTCTAGCTTCTTGGAAACGCTGCGCTAATGAGATGTTCGTCATGTCAATATCCCAGTCTGCGATACGGATCTACTTTTGCATGGTCTTGCGGCCACCGAGGCACGAATTCCTTCCCACCATCACGGGCGGGGACGGGCTCGTGATTCAGTTCCATCGATCGTTCAGTTGTTGCTGATCTTCTGGAATATCCTCCGGTGGACTGAACTGCTTTATGAAACCACTCCTTATCAAGGCCAGTGCAAGCGCGCCGACTGTGTTCAGCGTGCTGCCAACCTCAGTTCGCAATCCATTCTTCTATACCGTAGACTTCTCAATCGCCCCCCTCACGACATCTTGAAATTCTCCGCGTTTCAAAATAACTTGCCGAACACTGCTAAGGTCTTCCCTGACCCCAGAGATCAGCTTCGCCCGCTCTCCGAGCTCCACAAGAAAGAGGTAATACCCTTCATCAGAGAGGCTTTCCGGTGATACGAGATGCGTGAAATCGCTGACCTCGGCACCCGAATCAATTGAGGGAAAAGCGAGTTTGCAAAGTCGCTTATATGCAGAATCCAGCGGCAAATTAAACACCTCCTCGTTTTCGACAGGATGATTCATGGCGTTCAGCAGACTTAGTCCATGAAGATCGACTCCGATCGTAGACCGCAGGGACCAAATCAATTCTCCCGCGACGAAGCAACCAAAGCATCCATTCTTGAAACTATCGGTCGACCAAGATTCAACTGAGTCGAACCAAATGGCGAACGTATCAGGGTTGCCAGATAACATTTACTTCCCCTTAAAACCGAGTGATCGTCTGACGTCGATCGGAATCTTCGAAACGTTGAGCGGCGCGGATAAATCGCCAGTAGAGCCGGACCAGTGATAAACGCCATTTCCGTCCGAGTAGAATCGATTGATGTTGCCGCGGGAATCGATAGCATAACGCACGTTGTCCCCTCCCGGAATTGAGGAGTTAAACAGGTCCAGCGAATTGCCAGGTTCAGTACCCGAGCAGGCTGGTTTCGCCCTTCGGCACGCCGACGCCCATGTAGTCGTTCGAGATCGTAAACGCCGGGATCTCGTAGTTCTGCTTGTCCGGCACGTTCGCGAGCAGGCCGATCAGCTTCGGGCCATCCTGAGTGATCGCCTGCACGTTGCCCGCGCGCAGCGCGGCGAATGCGAACGGCGTGTCGTCGTACGCGACGATCGTCGCCTTCGGGAATTTCTCGCGCAGCGTGATCTCGTTGGTCGTGCCCTTGTCCGCGCCGACGCGCAGGCCGTTCAGCTGGTCGGCCGACTTCAGCACGCCCTTCTTCGCGAGAAACTGCTGGCCCGACGAGAAATACGGGATGCTGAAGTCGACCTGCTTCGCGCGCTCGTCGGTGATCGTGAAGTTCGCGACCACGAGATCGACCTTGCCGGACGTCAGGAACGGGATGCGGTTCGCGGGGTTGGTCGGTTGCAGTTGCAGCTTCACGCCGAGCGTGTCGGCAAGCGCCTTCGCGTAATCGACGTCGAGACCGACGATGTGGTTGCTTTTCGCGTCGACATAGCCGAACGGCGGATTGCTGTCGAACGTCGCGACGCGCAGCACGCCGGCCTTCTTGATGTCGTCCAGACGATCCGCATGCGCGACGGTGCCTGCGGTGATGAGCGCGACCCCGATGAGCCACGCAGCGAGCGTGTTGATTTTCATGAGCACGACCTGATTTGTCATGGAGGCCGCCGCGGATCGCGCGGCGGCACGGTTCGAAGCACATCGCGACGGAGTATGCCGTCGCGAAGCCACTAACGTATCAGCGCGTGCGGCGAATCCGAACCAACAAATGGCGCTTTGCTCTGCGGATTTCGTGATGAAGCGCGGCCCACGCATCGCGCGCGTTCATCACGCCGCCCCACGCTCGCGCTCACTCGTCGCCGTCATCCGTGCCGCCGGCGGTGGACACCGCACACAGAAATTCACCGTCGCCATTGTCCTGCAGGTAGTCGAGCGACCGGTCCATGCTCAGGAACGACAGCGTGCCCGATGCGCCAAGTGCGAACAGCGTGCGGTGGTCCGGCGCGAAGATGGCCTGCGACACGCCGCCCGTCACCGGAAATTCGCCGACCGTGCGGCGCGTCGCGGTCTTGATCACGCGCAACGGCTTGTCGTCGTATCCGGTCACCGCGATCAGCGTGCCGTCGCCATTGCCGTCGAAACCGTGCATCGACGTCTGGCAGACCGGATAGCTGTCGCGCGCGACCAGGCTCGACGCGTCGCGCCACTGCACCGACGACGCGTTGTAGAACCACGTTCCCGCACCGTTCGCGCCCGGCATCGCCTGAATGAAATCCTGATCGACCGGATAGGTCTGGACCGGGGCATTCGTCGCCGTATCGAACGCGACGATCGCGCCCTTCTGCATCGCGTAGGCATACAGTCGCCGGCCATCGGGCGACAACCACATCGACAGCGCGCGGCCGAACTCGACGCCCGCCGCATCGTGCTCGCCGAGCGGCAGCGTCGCGATGACCTGCGGCCAGTGCGCGAGGCTGACGACGGAGATCGTGTCATCGAGGCTGTTCAGCACGTAGAGCCTGTCGTTCGAGGCGGACGCGACGACCGCGCGCGGAAACCGGCCAAGCGCCACGCCGTCGACGATCGCGCCGCTGTTCAGGTCGATCCGCACGAGGCCGTTCTGGCGCATCGACGCGACGTAGGCGTACCGCTCGTCCGGGCTCACATAGACGCCGCTCGCGCCGCGCCCGCGGCACATATTGCCCGGGCAGCCGTCGAGCCCCGTCTTGAACGGCTCGCCCGTGACGGTGCGCACGACCGCGCGTCGATTGACGTCGACGACGACGAGCGTGTTCGCGTCGATGTCGGTCACGTACAGGCGCTTGCCGGATGCTCCGAGCACCATCGCGTACGGCGACTTGCCGACCGGCACGACCGTGCCGGCGGCCTGCTCGGCTGACACCGGTGCCGGACGGTGCTGCTCGTCGTCGCGGATCTGCGCGTCGATCGCCGCCGCCTGCCGTTTCGCCTGACGCTGCGCGGCGTCGTGCGCCATCTCCCGATCCATCTCGACACGCCACGCCTGCAATTCCTCGCTGCCGGCCCGCTGCGCGGCGAACAGCATCGCGGCGCTGCCGAGCACCGCAAGCATGAGCGGCACGACGACACCGCCGCGGACCTGCCCCGGCCCGCCGGCGCCGTAGATCAACCAGCCGGCGACGAAGCCGGCGATCACGCCGCCGAGATGCGCGGCCTGGTCGATGCCGCCGATGAAGAAGCCCGACGCGAGATTGATCGCGATCACCTGCCCGACCGCACCGAGGTTGATCACGCCCGGCGCGTCGTGCCCGCCTTCGCGCGCGCGGCGCAGCGCGAAGGCCGCGGCCGCACCGGCCAGCCCCATCAGCGCGCCCGACGCGCCGACGCTCACGACCGGCTTGATGCCGCTCGTCTGAAGCGCGACACCGAACGCGAGGCTGGTGCCGGCGACCTCGTGATAGCCATGCCACAGCGCGCTCAACAACGAGCCGCCGAGTGCGGACAGCAGATAGACGACGCCGAATCGCAGCGTCCCGCCGACGCGTTCGAGCACGGCGCCGAGCACGACGAGCATGTACAGGTTCAGCGCGAGATGCGTCCAGCCGCCGTGCAGGAACGCGCTGGTCAGCAGCCGCCACGGCTGCCCGGTAAGCGTATAGGGCGCGAAGTTCGCGCCCCAGTCGAGCAATAGCCCGTTCGATAGCGGGCCATACGACGCTTGCCGCCACATCAGCATAAAGATGACTGCATTGACGACGGCCAGCAGAATCGTCAGCCACGGCATCGGGCGTTGTTGTTCTCTCATAGGGATCTTGGTATGGGTTGCCGCGCGCAAGCCGCGCGAGCGCCATTATATTTCGCGTCCCGTCAGGAGAACGTGGCGACACTGGCCTGCGGATCCGGAATAAAAAGACGCCCGCTGCACGCAGCGGGCGCGAATCCCAGTCAAGGAGGTGTCACAGGAACTACGCAGCCAGATTAAGGAAATCGCGCGCCACGGACAACGAATCGATTTCCATATCGATATGACGGGCCGCGCTCATGTCGACATTCCCCGGGTCGAGCCGCCACGACCACCGCACGCGTCATCGCCCGTCGCAAAAAAACGTCCCGCCGATCGGCGGGACGTTCGTCATGATGCACGAGCGCGCAACACGCGGCCGATCACGGCTCGTGACGCAGATACCCTTCCTTGCTCGGATCGCGCATCCGCCACGACACGATCAGCGAGATCGCGCACAGCACGGTCACGTACCAGTAGAACGTTTCCTCGCTGCCGATCGACTTGAACCACAGCGCGACGTACTCGGCCGAGCCGCCGAAGATCGCGTTCGCCACCGCATACGACAGGCCGACGCCCATCGCGCGCACTTCCGGCGGGAACATCTCGGCCTTGATCAGGCCGCTGATCGACGTGTAGAAGCTGACGATCGCCAGCGCCACCGTGATCAGCACGAACGCGGCGACCGGGCTCGTCACGGTCTTCAGCGCATGCATCAGCGGCACCGTGCCGATCACCGCGAACGAACCGAACAGGATCATCGACGTGCGGCGGCCGATCTTGTCCGACAGCGCGCCGAACACCGGCTGCATCAGCATGTAGACGAGCAGCGCGACGGTCATCACGTTGCTGGCCGTCTTCGCATGCATGCCGGCGGTATTCACGAGGTACTTCTGCATGTACGTCGTGAACGTGTAGAAGATCAGCGAGCCGCCGGCCGTGAAGCCGACCACCGTGAAGAACGCGCCCTTGTGCTGCCATACGCCGCGGATCGTGCCGGCATCCTTCTTGTCGCGCGATGCGCTCGTCGACGTCTCGTCGAGCGACTTGCGCAGGTACAGCGAAATCAGCGCGGCCGCCGCGCCGACCACGAACGGAATGCGCCAGCCCCACGCTTTCAGCTCGCCGGCCGACAGCGTCTGCTGCAGGATCACGAGCACCAGGAGTGCGCACAGCTGGCCGCCGATTAGCGTCACGTACTGGAACGACGCGAAGAAGCCGCGCCGCCCCTTCAGCGCGACTTCACTCATGTAGGTCGCGCTCGTCCCGTACTCGCCACCCACCGACAAGCCCTGGAACAGGCGCGCGACCAGCAGCAGCGCCGGCGCGAGCGCGCCGATCTGCGCATAGGTCGGCAGCACCGCGATCACCAGCGACCCGCCGCACATCATCAGCACGGAGATCATCATCGCCGTGCGCCTGCCGTGGCGGTCGGCGATGCGGCCGAACAGCCAGCCGCCGATCGGACGCATCAGGAAGCCGGCCGCGAACACGCCCGCCGTGTTCAGCAGCTGCGTCGTCGTGTTGCCGCTCGGGAAGAACGCCGGCGCGAAGTACAGCGCGCAGAACGAGTAGATGTAGAAGTCGAACCATTCGACGAGGTTGCCCGATGAGGCGCCGACGATGGCGAACACGCGCCGCCGGGTGTCGTGCGCGGACAGCGCAGCTTGGTCGGTCTGGACGTCCATGGGGTGGTCTGTTCCTTGTAGTACTTTCTGGGCGAGACGGCTGGGGCCGCCGCGTGCGATCGCACGTGGCACCGGTTCCGGCGCACGGCGCTAGGGGATTTTAGCGAAATGTAAAGTAACAAGCGCTCCGGGTTCGTCCCGATGTAGAAGATTTTTCTCCCGCCACGCGTTCGTCATATGAAAACGCCAGCCCGAAGGCTGGCGTCCGATGCAAACATGGTCGACGCGACGATCACACGCGCACTTCCGGCGGCACGTAGCGGCACTCGTAGCGCTTGCGCACGGTGCCGGCCTCGTCGACGCTTTCCAGGTACACGTCGAACTGCCAGAGCCGCGCCATGTGCTTGAGCACTTCGTCGCTGTCGTTCGACAGGTGGCGGTTGTCGGTCATGAAGTGGCGCAGCGTGAGGCTGCGGTCGCCGCGCGTGTTGACGGCCCACACCTGGATGTTCGGCTCGCGGTGATGGATGTCGTACTGCCGCGACAACGCCTGCCGCACGTACTGGTAGCCGGAGTCGTCGTGGATCGCCGAGACCTCGAGCGAATCGCGCATGTCGTCGTCGAGCACCGAGAAGAGCCGCATCTCGCGGATCAGGTTCGGCGACAGGTACTGCGCGATGAAGCTCTCGTCCTTGAAGTTGCGCATCGCGTAGTGCATCGCCGGCAGCCACGGCGTGCCCGCGATCTCCGGAAACCACTTGTAGTCTTCCTCCGTCGGCGCTTCGCAGATCCGTCGGATGTCGCTCATCATCGAAAAACCGAGCGCATACGGGTTGATCCCGCTGTAGTACGGCTTCGTGACGGGCGGCTGGTAGACCACGTTGCTGTGCGAATGCAGGAACTCCATCATGAAGCCGTCTTCCAGCTTCCCCTGGTTGTACAGCGTATTGAGCAGCGTGTAGTGCCAGAACGTCGCCCAGCCTTCGTTCATCACCTGCGTCTGCCGCTGCGGATAGAAATACTGGCCGATCTTGCGCACGATGCGGATCACTTCCCGCTCCCACGGCTCGAGCAGCGGCGCATTCTTCTCAGCGAAATACAGCAGGTTCTCCTGCGGCTCGGACGGATAGCGGTCGTCCTGCTCCTCCGTGAGCTCGGGTTTCTTGCCCGGCAGCGTGCGCCACAGCTCGTTGACCTGCGACTGCAGGTACGCCTCGCGCTCGCGCCGCAGCGCCGCTTCCTTCGACAGCGACGGTTTCTGCGGCCGCTTGTAGCGGTCGACGCCGTAGTTCATCAGCGCATGGCACGAGTCGAGCAGTTCCTCGACGCGATCGAGGCCGTAGCGCTCCTCGCATTCCGCGACATAGTTCTTCGCGTACACCAGATAGTCGATGATCGCGTGCGCGTCGGTCCACAGCCGGAACAGGTAGTTGCCCTTGAAGAACGAATTGTGCCCATACGCCGCGTGCGCGATGACGAGCGCCTGCATCGTCATCGTGTTCTCTTCCATCAGATACGCGATGCACGGGTTCGAATTGATGACGATTTCGTAGGCGAGGCCCATCTGGCCGCGGCGGTAGCTCTTCTCGGTCGCGAGGAAGTGCTTGCCGAACGACCAGTGACGGTAGTTGACGGGCATCCCGACCGACGCATACGCATCCATCATCTGCTCGGCGCTGATCAGTTCGAGCTGGATCGGGTAGATGTCGAGCTCGTATTGTTCGGCGACCTGCGCGATGTGCGTGTCGTATTCCTCGAGCAATTCGAACGTCCAGTCGGACGGGCACGGCAGCGGCTTGCGTTCGGCAACGTTCATACGCGCTTCCTTCTGCCCGGAACCGGGCAAGTCGGCGGCCGGCGGCGGCGGTTCGGCCTGCGCGCGTTGCTGCGGTGCGGCAGGGCCGGCCGTGTCGTCGCCGGAGGGGCGCGGCTCGTAGCCGCGCGACTCGTTGTGCAGGTGGCGGGTCGTCATGACATTTCCACCTGCTTTTCGAACAATTCGCGAAACACCGGGTAAATGTCCGCAGCCGATTCCACTTTTTTCATCGCGAGATGCGGTTGCGACAAGGCCAGTTGCGCGTATTCCAGCCACAGATTCTGCTCTTCCGGCGCGACCTGGATATACGCGAAGTAACGCGTCTTGGTGAGGATATCCTCTTCCAGGATTTTGCGACACTTGGGCGAATCGTCAGTCCAGTTGTCGCCGTCGGACGCCTGCGCGCCGTAGATGTTCCACTCGGTCGGCGAGTAGCGCTCGTCCATCACCTTGCGCATCAGTTCGAGCGCGCTCGACACGACCGTGCCGCCGCTTTCGGTCGAGTGGAAGAAGGTGTCCTCGTCGACTTCCTCGGCGCGCGTGTGGTGACGGATGAACACGACTTCGATGCGCTCGTAGTTGCGCTTGAGGAACAGGTAAAGCAGGATGAAGAAGCGCTTCGCGAGATCCTTGCGCTGCTCGTCCATCGACCCCGACACGTCCATCAGGCAGAACATCACGGCCTGGCTCGACGGTTGCGGCTGCTTCACGCGGTTGATGTAGCGCAGGTCGAACGGATCGATGAACGGAATCCGCCAGATGCGCCCTTTCAGGTGATGAATCTCGGCCTCGAGCGTCGCGATTTCCGCGCGGCGGTCTTCGGGGTCGCTCTTCAGCGCTTCAAGCTGCGCCTCGAGCTCGCGCAGCTCGTTGACGAGCGGCGAACCGAGCGCGATGCGCCGGCCGAGCGCGCTGCGCAGCGAACGCACGACGTCGATGTTGTTCGGCGTGCCTTCCGCCGACCAGCCCGCGCGCACGTTCTTCCAGCTCGGCACCGTCAGCAGGTGCGTCTTCACGAGGCGCGGCAGTTCGAGATCGTCGAAGAAGTACTGCATGAACTCGTCGCGCGACAGCTCGAACACGAAGTCGTCCTGCCCTTCACCCTCGTTGCTCGCCTGACTGCCGCCGCCGCCCGAGCCGCCCTGCGGACGCGGAATCTTGTCGCCGCGCACGTAGTCTTCATTACCCGGGTGCACGTATTCGCGACGCCCGCCCGGCGCGTGCCGGAAATTCGGCTCCGCGATGTCCTTGCGCGGGATCGTGATGCTCTGCGTGCTCTGGATATCCTTGATGCTACGGCCGCGCACCGCGTCGGACACGGCACGACGAATGTAGTTCTTGACGCGACGCAGAAAGCGTTCGCGATTGGCGATGCTCTTGTTCTTGCCGGCCAGCCTGCGGTCGATGATTTGATGAAGCACTCCCGGTCTCCCGCTCGAAAGTCGATCTGCCGGGGCACTCGCCGCGCATGCCGTGTGCCGTCATGCGGGCGGCGCCTCTGAAAGCGCCCGTACGGACTCGCCGTACGGGCGCGATACCGCGCGCGTCATGACGACTTGCGCACGCGCAGGTACCAGTCGCAAAGCAGCCTTACCTGCTTCGGCGTATAGCCCTTCGCGACCATCCGGTTCACAAAGTCCTCATGCTTGCGCTGCTCCTCCGCCGAACCCTTGGCGTTGAATGAAATGACAGGCAACAGTTCCTCGGTGTTCGAGAACATCTTCTTCTCGATCACGACGCGCAGCTTCTCGTAGCTCGTCCACACCGGGTTCTTGCCGGCGTTCGCCGCCCGTGCGCGCAACACGAAGTTGACGATCTCGTTGCGGAAATCCTTCGGATTGCTGATCCCGGCCGGCTTCTCGATCTTCTCCAGTTCCGCATTCAGCGCGGCGCGGTCGAAGCTCTCGCCCGTGTCGTGATCGCGGAATTCCTGATCCTGGATCCAGAAGTCCGCATACGTGACGTAGCGATCGAAGATGTTCTGGCCGTATTCCGAATACGACTCGAGATACGCCGTCTGGATCTCCTTGCCGATGAACTCCGCGTAGCGCGACGCGAGCACGTCCTTCACGAAGGACAGATACTTCTGCTCGGTTTCCGGCGGGAACTGCTCGCGTTCGATCTGCTGTTCGAGCACGTACATCAGATGCACCGGGTTCGCCGCGACCTCGCTCGTATCGAAGTTGAACACGCGCGACAGGATCTTGAACGCGAAGCGTGTCGACACGCCGGTCATCCCTTCGTCCACGCCCGCGTAGTCGCGATACTCCTGGTACGACTTCGCCTTCGGATCGGTGTCCTTCAGGTTTTCGCCGTCGTATACCTGCATCTTCGAGAACAGGCTCGAATTCTCCGGCTCGTGCAGGCGCGACAGCACCGAGAACTGCGACATCATCTTCAGCGTGCCCGGCGCGCATACGGCCTCGGCCAGCGACGAGTTGCGGATCAGCTTCTCGTAGATCTTGATCTCTTCCGACACGCGCAGGCAGTACGGCACCTTCACGACGAAGATCCGGTCGAGCAATGCCTCGTTGTTGCGGTTGTTGCGGAACGCCTTCCACTCCGATTCGTTGGAGTGCGCAAGAATCACGCCGTCGAACGGAATCGCGCCGAAACCTTCGGTACCCTTGAAGTTGCCTTCCTGCGTGGCGGTCAACAGCGGGTGCAGCACCTTGATCGGCGCCTTGAACATTTCGACGAATTCGAGCAGGCCCTGGTTCGCGAGACACAGGCCGCCCGAGTAGCTGTACGCGTCGGCATCGTCCTGCGCGTACTGTTCGAGCTTGCGGATATCGACCTTGCCCACCAGCGACGAGATGTCCTGATTGTTCTCGTCGCCCGGCTCCGTCTTCGCGATGCCGACCTGCCGCAGGATCGACGGATAGCGGCGCACCACGCGGAACTGGCGGATGTCGCCGTTGTATTCGTGCAGGCGCTTGACCGCCCACGGACTCAGGATGCTTTTGAGGTAGCGGCGCGGAATGCCGTACTGTTCCTCGAGGATCGGGCCATCCTCGTCGTAGTCGAACAGCCCGAGCGGCGATTCGTTGACGGGCGAGCCCTTCAGCGCATAGAACGGCACGCGCTCCATCAGTTGCTTCAGGCGCTCGGCGATCGACGACTTGCCGCCGCCCACCGGGCCCAGCAGATAGAGAATCTGCTTCTTCTCTTCAAGACCTTGCGCAGCGTGGCGGAAGTATGCGACCACCTGCTCGATCACCTCCTCCATTCCGTAGAACTCACGGAATGCCGGATACACCTTGATGACCTTGTTCGCGAAGATCCGCGACAGGCGCGGGTCGTTGCGGGTATCGATCTGTTCAGGTTCCCCGATTGCTTCCAGCATGCGTTCACCAGCCGTCGCGTACGCGGATGGATCGTTCTTGCAGAGCGCGAGATACTCCTCCAGCGAGAGCTCTTCCTCTCGCGTTTTTTCGAAGCGGTTCGCGAAGCTGCTGTAAATATCCATGCTACCTCCCTCGCCTGAGTCTGAAGACGTGCCTGCCTTCGTACGACTGCGCAGAAGCAAGCGCGTTCGAATTCATCCTAAACCCTTTCTTATTTTTTTTCACGAACTCTTCGTATGAAGTTCGTCATTCTCGACAACACCGCTTGGACAACGCATTTCGTCGTTTTACAATCGACCTCCCGAGCCGCAGAAACTGCATCCGCCGCGTCTCGTCGAACATCGAAACGTCTCGTGCGTTGGACACCTCCGACGTCGCCGCTTCTCCCCTTCATCCCTATACGTTCGAGCGCTCGCGTGCGATGACACGCCGCGCGCACCGTTACAAATTTTTTTCGCAGTCCCTTACGGACATACCCGTACGACGAACGCGGGAACACGACGCGCACGCAGCGCTTCCCGGGGGATCCGTCGGCGCACGACGCGCCACGCACGTGCCGATGCACGCTCGATCGTCCGCGCTGTCACATTCGACCGGTCGCGGAAACGACGACGCCCGCAATCGCGGGCGTCGTGCGTCGCCAAATGGGGATAGATACGCGACGCGCGTGGATCAGAACGTCTCCCAGTCGTCGCCGCCCGCGGTCGCGGCGGCCGGCGCGGGCGCGGGCGCCGCCGATACGGCGGCAGGCTTGCGCGCCGGCGTCGCGGCGGCCGCGCGTTTCGGCGCGGCGTCGCGTTCGACGCGTGCGGCAGCCGGTGCGGGCGCCGCAGCCGAGACGGAAGGCACGGCAGACGCGCGCGGCGCGGGACGCGCCGCCACCGCAACGACGGCGCCCGCGCGGGCCGCTGCGTCGTCGAGCTGGAATACCGCCGCCGTTTCGCGCAGGCGGGCCGCCTGTTCCTCGAGCGACTGCGCGGCAGCCGCGGCTTCCTCGACGAGTGCGGCGTTCTGCTGCGTGACCTCGTCCATCTGCGTGACCGCGCGCGCCACCTGGTCGATCCCGCTGCTCTGCTCCTCGGACGCCGCCGCGATCTCGCCCATGATGTCCGTCACGCGCTGGACCGCGCCGATCACGTCGCTCATCGTGCGCCCTGCTTCGTCGACCAGCGTCGAGCCGGTCCGGATACGCTCCACCGACGCGTCGATCAGCGCCTTGATTTCCTTCGCCGCGCTCGACGAACGCTGCGCGAGGCTGCGCACTTCGCCGGCGACGACCGCGAAACCGCGGCCTTCCTCGCCCGCCCGCGCGGCTTCGACGGCCGCATTCAGCGCAAGAATGTTGGTCTGGAACGCGATTCCCTCGATGATCGCGATGATGTCCGCGATTTTCGCCGAGCTGTCGTTGATTTCGCCCATCGTGCCGACCACCTGGCCGACCACCGTATTGCCCTTGTTTGCAATCTCCGACGCATTCGCGGCCAGCGAGCTCGCCTGACGCGCATTGTCCGCGTTCTGCTTCACGGTGCCGGTCAGTTGCTCCATGCTCGACGCGGTTTCCTGCAGCGCCGAGGCCTGTTCCTCGGTGCGCGACGACAGGTCGATGTTGCCGGCCGCGATCTGGCGGGCCGCGGTCGCGATCGACTCGCTGCCGCCGCGCACGGTGCGCACCGTGTCGACGAGCCCGCGCTGCATCCTCGCGAGGCCTTCCAGCATCCGGCCCATCTCGTCGCGCCGGTCCACGACGATCGGCCGGCGCAGGTCGCCCGCGGCGATCGCGTCGAAATGCGACAGCGCGTCGGCGATCGGACGGCCGATCGCGCGGCTCAGCGCCAGCCACGACAGTACCGCGGCGCCGATGCCGGCCAGCAGCATGACGATCGCCAGCGCGCGCATCGTCCCGAACACCGATTCCGCCTGATCGAACCGCGCCTGCGCATTGGTGAACTGGAAGCCGCGCAGCGCTTCACCGGCCGCGGCCAGCTCGGTATAGCGCGCCTGAAGCTGCTTCGCGCCGTCGCCGATCCGGTCGTGATCGCCGGCCACGACCGCACTCGCGAACGCGTCGCAACTGCCCTGCAGCACCTTGCGCCGGGCGGCGACGTCCTGTGCAAGCCGGTCTTCGTCGGCTTCGCGCGGCAGCGCAAGGTATTTCTGCCACCAGGCGTCCGATTGCGCCCGCATCGCGCGGCTGCGCTCGATGGCCGCCGCCGAGTCGGGCGTACCGACCAGCAGCGCCGCACGGTCGAGGGCGAGACGCTCGCGCGCGGAGAACATTTCCGCCATCGCCACGTCGACCGCGCTCGGCATCTGGTTCGTGAAAATCTCGCGCATCGAATCGTTCGAGCGCGTCATCCCGTGCAGACCGAGCACGCCGGTGACCCCGAGCAGTACCGCCAGAAACGCCATCGTCAAACCGATGCGCGCACGAATCGTCAGGTTCCTGAACACCATCATCCATCCTGTGTTGCGTCGTCATGAACGGGCCGGGCCCGTTGGCTCGAAGCATTGCTTCACTCGGTGCATTTACGACCGCGCCACGCATAACTTGATGGTTTTGGCGTGTTTACTTCAAATTATTCGTCCGTATATTGAATAAGTCTGAATAAATGACGAAATTCGGGGCTGGATGGAGAATCGGGGTAAAGGCCTGGGGGAAGCGGCAACGGATTGCCGGCGGCGCGGCCGGCCGTCTCATGCGACGGACCCGGCAGCACGGCGAGCGGGAAACCGGTGATCCGGCCCTAGTCGGCCAGTTCGGCACGCGTCGGAATCGACGGCTGCGCGCCCGCGCGCGTAACCGACAGTGCCGCCGCGCGTTGCGCGAAGCGGATGGCTGTATCGACATCCGCGCCGGCCGCGAGCCGTGCGGAAAACCCGCCGATAAAGGTGTCGCCGGCCGCCGTCGTGTCGACGGCCTGCACGACCGGCGCCGGATAGTGGCGCGCGGTGCCGTCGGCCGTCAG
Organism: Burkholderia sp. AU16741; assembly: GCF_002223345.1. Classification (NCBI taxonomy): domain Bacteria; kingdom Pseudomonadati; phylum Pseudomonadota; class Betaproteobacteria; order Burkholderiales; family Burkholderiaceae; genus Burkholderia; species Burkholderia sp. AU16741. Next base: position 1,160,623 of record NZ_NKEZ01000003.1, on the reverse strand, counting down.
CGCCAGCACGCCGCGCGCACCGAGCGTGATCAGTACGTTGCGCGCGCCGCCGGTCCGAAGCGCCCGCGCAGCGGCTTCGGCCTCCGCCGGGTCACGCACCGGCAGCCCCGTCAGCGCGGCCGCCTCGACCTCGTTCGGGATCAGGTAATCGACGAGCGGCAGCCAGCCGTCCGGCAGCGGTGCGACGGCCGGGGCCGGATTGAGCACCACCGTGCGGCCGAGCCGGCGCCCGGCCGATAGCGCCGCGAACACCGCGTCCGGCGGCGTCTCGAGCTGGCAGATCAGCACGTCGGCCGCCGCCAGCGCGGCCTCGTGCCGCGCGATCGTATCGGTCGTGACCTCGCCGTTGCCGCCCGCGACGATCACGATCGCGTTCTGGCTCGCATCGTCGACGACGATCAGCGCGACGCCGGTCGACGCCGATGCGCTCGTCGCGAGCCCCGTGCAATCGATTCCCTCGGCCTCGAGGCCCGCGCGCAGTGCCGCGCCATGCGCATCCGCGCCGACGCAGCCGATCATCGCGACCTGCGCGCCGAGCCGGGCCGCGGCGACGGCCTGGTTGCCGCCCTTGCCGCCCGCCGCCTGCGCGAACGCGTGCCCGGCGAGCGTTTCGCCCGGCAGCGGCAGCCGCGGCGCGCGCACGACGAGATCCATGTTGAGGCTGCCGACCACCGTCACGCGGCCGGCGCCCGTTGCGCGCGCCGTCATGCGCGCGCGCCCGGCGCGGCCGGCTCGCGGTAGACCGCCGTCGATTCGCGCAGCACGAGGCGCGGCGACACGACGCGGCGGCGGCTCGGCACGGCGCTCGAGCCGCCGCCGATCCGTTCGATCAGCGTCTGGGCGGCCATTTCGCCGAGCGCGCGCACCGACTGGCCGACCGTCGACAGTGCCGGATACGTGTAGCGGGAAAATTCGATGTCGTCGAAGCCGATGATCGAGCAGTCGTCGGGCACGCGCAGCCCGCGCTCGGCCGCCGCGCGCAGCGCGCCGACGCCCATCAGGTCGTTGCCCGCGAAGATCGCGCTCGGCCGCACCGATTCGAACAGCCGCGCCGCCGCGTGATAGCCGCCGAGGCACGAGAAATCGCTTTCGGCGATCGCGCCCGGCACGATGTCGACCCCGCGCTCGGCCATCGCGCGGATGAAGCCGTGCACGCGCATCGCGCTGACCGCGGTGTCGGTCGGCCCGGTGATGCAGCCGATCTTCGCGTGTCCGAGTTCGAGCAGGTGGCGCGTCGCCAGATACGCGCCGCGCTCGTGATCGATCTGCACGAGATCGGCCGCGAGCCCCTCGATGTTGCGGTCGACGACGACGAGCGGCGCATGGATGTCCGCGAGCGTCTGCGCGAGCACCGCGTCCTCGCCCGCCGACGCGACGATCAGCCCGTCGATGCGTTTTTCCTGCAGCACGCGCAGGTAGTTGCGTTGCTTCACGGGATCGTCGTCCGAATTGCAGAAGAACACGCAATAGCCGTTGGCCGCGCACTGATCCTCGATGCCGCGCGCCAGCTCGGCGAAGTACGGATTCGTGCTGTTCGGCACGACGAGGCCGATGGTCGCCGTCGCCCGCGCCTTCAGCGAGCGCGCCACGGCCGATGGCACGTAATTCAGCTCGCGGATCGCGCCCTCGACCTTCGCACGCACGTCGGCGGACACCGGCCGCGAATTGTTCACCACGTGCGAGACGGTCGTAAACGACACGCCCGCCATGGCCGCCACATCCTTGATCGTCGCCATTTCCCGTTTCTCTCTGGTCTGTTCTGTCTGTCTTTTTACCGCACGCGCGTACGCCGGCTCCGATACGTATCGAGCACGACCGCCACCACGATCACCGCACCCGTGATGATCCGTTTCGTCGGCTCGTTCGCCCCGATCTGCGCGAGCCCCGCGGCCAGCACGGAGATGATCAACACGCCGAAGAACGTGCTGATCACCGAGCCGCGCCCGCCCATCAGGCTCGTGCCGCCGATCACGACGGCGGCGATGACCTGCAGCTCGAGGCCCGCACCCGCGTTCGGATCGGCCGCCTCGAGCCGCGAAATCTGGAACAGCGACGCGAGCCCCGCGAGCGCGCCCATCAGGGCGAATACGAGGATTTTATACGGCCGCGGGTTAACCCCTGCAAGTCGCACCGCTTCCTCGTTCGTGCCGATCCCGACCAGATAGCGCCCGAACACGGTGCGCGTCAGCACGAACTGTGCCGCGATCATCACCGCGACCGCGATCAGGAACGCCGGCGAGATGCCCAGCGCGATCGGGTTCGACAGGAAGTCGAACGCGTCGCCGATATACGCGGTGCGCGAATTCGTCAGCTGGTACGCGAGGCCGCGCGCGGCCTCCAGCACACCGAGCGACACGATGAACGACGGAATCCGCCACCCGACCGTGACCGCGCCGGTGAGCGCGCCCGTGGCGGTCGCGACCGCGATCCCGATCAGCGCGGCCGGCAGCGGCCCCCACTGCCATTTCAGCGCGGCGACGCTGACCATCGACGCGGCGAGCGCGAGCACGGAGCCGACCGACAGGTCGATCCCGGCGATGATCAGCACGAACGTCATCCCGACCGACATCACGACGAGATCGGGAATCTGGTTCGCGATCGTGCTGAACGTGTCGTAGGTCAGGAAATGCGAGCTCAGCACCGAGAACAGCGCGATCATCGCGGCCAGCGCGCCGGCGAGCCCGAGATAGGTCGACACGCCGAGCCGCGTGCCGGACAGCGTGCGCGCGCGGCGCCCCGTCACGTCCTGCTGCGCGCCTGCGTCGGTCGAGGATACGGGAGGCTGGGTCATTGCTGTCGTCCTGTCGTCGAAGTGCCGGGAGCGGCGCCGCGCGCGTGCTCCGCATCCGGATGCTGCATGGCGGCCGCCGGCGTCTCGCGGCCGAAGCCGGCGAACGCCGCGGCCAGCAACGCGTCCTGGGTCCAGTTGCCGCGCTCGAACACGGCGGTCATGCGCCCGGCCGACATCACGCCGATCCGGTCGCAAATCAGCATCAGCTCGCGCAGGTCGCTCGATACGACCACCAGCGCGCGGCCTTCACGCGCGAGCGCGCCCATCAAAGTGTAGATCTCGAATTTGGCGCCGACGTCGATCCCGCGCGTCGGCTCGTCGAACAGCAGCACGCCCATGTCGCGCGCGAGCCAGCGGCCGATCACGACCTTCTGCTGGTTGCCGCCCGACAGCTCGCCCACCGGCTGCGCCGCGCCGTGCGTACGGATCCGCAGCGCATCGATCTGCTGCTCGGCGAGCGCCGTTTCGCGTGCCGAATCGACGATGCCACCGCGCGCGAGCCGGTTGAGCTGGCCGAGCGACACGTTCGCGGTGATCGACTGCGACAGCAGCAGCCCTTCGCCCTTGCGATCCTCGGTGATCAGCGCAATGCCCCGCTTCACCGCATCGACCGGCGACGCGATCCGCGCCGGCTTCAGCGGCTGGCCGACCGCGATCGTCCCGGCATCCGGCGTATCGGCGCCGTAGATCAACCGCAGCAGCTCGGTGCGCCCCGCGCCGATCAGCCCCGAGATCCCGAAGATCTCGCCCGCGCGCACCTCGAGCGACACGTCGCGCACCGCCGTCCCGCGCGTGAGGCCCGATATGGCGAGCCGCGGCGCGCCGAAGCGGCGCTCGCCGAGATCGATGTGTTCGCCGATCTCGCGCCCGACCATCAGCGTGACGAGCCCGTCGGAGGTCGTCGCCGCCATGTCGCCCGCATGCACGAGCCGGCCGTCGCGCAGCACCGCGACGCGCTCGGCGACGCGCGCGAGCTCCTCGAGCCGGTGCGAGATGTAGACGATCGCGACGCCGCGCGCCTTCAGCCGGTCGATCTGCTCGAACAGCAGCTCGACTTCGCGCGCGGTCAGCATCGCGGTCGGCTCGTCGAGAATCAGCACGCGGCAGTCGCCGATCAGGTTGCGCGCGATCTCGACCATTTGCTGGTGGCCGATGCCGAGCGCGCCGACCGGCGTATCGGGGTCGACCGCGTCGAGCCCGACCTGCGCCATCGCCGCGCGCGCGTCCTCGCGCAGCCGCGCGCGATCGATGATGCCGAAACGCCGCGGCAGGCGGTTCAGGAACAGGTTTTCGGCAACGCTGAGCGTCGGCAGCAGGTTCAGCTCCTGCATCACCATGCGCACGCCGAGCGCCTCGGCCTGCGTGCGGCTCGCCGGCGCATAGGCTTCCCCGCCGAGCTGCATCGTGCCGGCGGTCGGCTCGACGAGCCCGCCGATGATCTTCGACAGCGTGCTCTTGCCGGCGCCGTTCTCGCCGGTGAGCGCGAGCGCCTGGCCCGCGCCGAGCGTCAGCGTGACGTCGGCGAGGACGGGTTCGGCATAGGTCTTGCCGATGCCGGAGACGGACAGCACGGGGTGGGCTGAACGGGAGGGTTGGAAGGTCGGTTCCATCGCGATCCTGGTTGCGGCCGCGCGCACGGGGCGCGCGGGTATGACGCTCACAAGTGCATGTGCATGCAGTGGCCGTGATCGCGCTCACACCGGATAACGGCCGCCGCGCCGGATTCTTGAGCGCGGCGGCCGGACCGGTGCGGCGTTACTTCGTCACGAGATCCACCGGCGTCTCGACCACGCCGGACATGTCGGCCTGCTTGCGATGCTCGGCGATCGCCTTGAGCGCCGTGTCGATGCCGAACACGGCCTGCTTCGCCGCGTACTGGTCGGCGGTCGCGAGCACGCGGCCGTCCTTCAGCATCGGCTTGATCGCGTTGATGTTGTCGTAGCCGACCACGAGCACCTTGCCCTGCTTGCCGGCCGCGCGCACGGCCGACACGGCGCCGATCGCCATGTTGTCGTTGCCGCACAGCAGCGCCTTCAGGTTCGGGTATTCGTTGAGCATCGCGGCGGCCACCGCATTGCCCTTGTCGATTTCCCATTCGCCCGACTGCACCGACACGACCTTCATCCCGCCCGCCTTCATCGCGTCCTGGAAGCCGGCCGTGCGCTGCTGCGCGTTGGTCGTCGTCGACACGCCTTCCACGATGCCGACCTGGTCGCCCGCCTTCAGCCGCTTCGCGAGGTAATCGCCGATCTTGCGCGCGCCCTTGCGGTTGTCCGGACCGACGAACGGCACGTTCAGGTTCTTCGACTTCAGCACGTCGGGATCGAGCCGGTTGTCGATGTTCACGACGACGATGCCCGCATCGACGGCCTTCTTCACGACCGGCACGAGCGCCTTCGAATCGGCCGGCGCCAGCACGATCACATCGACCTTGGACACGATCATCTGCTCGACGATGCGGATCTGGTTCGCGGTGTCGGTCTCGTCCTTGATGCCGTTGGTGATCAGGTCGAACTGGTTCGCGTTGTGTTTCTGGTATTCCTTCGCGCCCGTTTCCATGGTCAGGAAGAACTCGTTGGCGAGCGACTTCATCACGAGCGCGACCTTCGGCTTGGCCGCGGACTGCGCGTGGACGACCGGGGCGGCGGCGACCGCGACGGCGGCGAGCGCGGCGGTCAGGAAGCGACGGCGAAAGCGGACATTCATACACATCTCCTGGCGACTGGCCCGAAGGCCGGATTGTTGTTCGGTTGTTGTTTTAATGAGAGCAAACGTTTGCGTCACACTACCCGGGCAATGGCCATCGATGCTGCTGTCGGTACCACGGAATGGAAACGAGGCAGACGGCCGACTGCCTGGCGCGTGCTGGCGTTGACGCGCCGCCGCCGGCGGGACGCCGGCGGAGTGAAGGCTATGCTGTACCGATTCGCTTCGGCGCGCAACCTGTCTAACCAATATTTAAGGGTTTATTCGGAGCGCGCGAGCGCGCTTCACGACGCGCAAATACGACACTCGCGATGCCGACGGCGGCTCGCCGAAGCGCCGTGCAGTTCGGCGTCGCCGGTTGTTCTTGTTTTTCTGTCGCAGAGGAATGCAAGCCGAGCGTCGGCCGATGCTTCGAGCGTGATGGCGGCCATCCCCGCCATCACGCACCGCCGCCCGGTGTGGCGTACGGCAAGGTGGGCGTCATGCGTATCGCGCGCCGTCCGCGGCGTCTGCCCGGACAGCGCGCGACACGCGCGAATCAAACGGCTTCGCGCAACAGCCCTGCGATTTCCGCTTCGTTCAGGTGCGGCGCGAACATTTCGATCAGCCGGTACGCGTAGGCACGCAGGAATGCACCCTTGCGCAGCCCGACCCGCGTCGTGCTCGCCTCGAACAGATGCTGCGTGTCGAGCGCGACGAGCCCCGTATCGCGCTGCGGGTCGTAGGCCATCGCCGCGACCACGCCGACCCCCATCCCGAGCTCGACGTAGGTCTTGATCACGTCCGCGTCGATCGCGGTCAGCACGACGTCGGGCACGGCGCCCGCCTGCGTGAACGCCTGGTCGATGTGCGAGCGGCCCGTGAAGTCCTGGTCGTACGTGATGATCGGGTATTCGGCGATTTCCTCGAGCGTCAGGTTCTCGCGGCCGACGAGCGGGTGGCCCTTCGGCACGACGACCGTGTGGTGCCACGAATAGCACGGGAACGTGACGATGTCCGGATAGCGGTCGAGCGCCTCGGTCGAGATGCCGAGATCGGCCTCGCCGTTCAGGATCATCTGCGCGATCTGCTGCGGGCTGCCCTGGCGCAGCGCGAGATGCACCTTCGGGAACACCTCGGTGAACTGCCGGATCACCTTCGGTAGCGCGTAACGCGCCTGCGTGTGCGTCGTCGCGACGACGAGGTGGCCGCTGTCCTGATCGGCGAACTGGCGCGCGACGCGGCGCAGGTTCTCGGCGTCGAGCAGCATCCGCTCGATCAGCTGGTGCACCGCCTTGCCGGGCTCCGTGAGCCCCGTCAGCCGCTTGCCGCGCCGAATGAAGATGTCGACGCCTAGCTCATCTTCCAGATCCTTGATCTGTTTCGACACGCCTGACTGCGACGTGTACAGCACGTTCGCGACTTCCGTCAGGTTCATGTTCTGGCGCACCGCTTCGCGCACGAACCGCAATTGCTGAAAATTCATGGGTATGCCTCTTAGGCTGTCGTTGTTTGCTTGTCGAATCGGAGCGAATCCCGCCCTCTGCCCTGCATTGTCTCGTCAACGTGCGGGAAATACCCGCACCGCGCGCGGCACGGCGGTCGCGCCGTCGCCGACCTGCAGCGCAAGCGCGCGCCATGCGTCGCGGTCGAGTTCCGCCTCGAGCGCGCCGCCCGCGCGCGCCTCGAGCTCCACGCGCACCGAACCGCCGAGCGGAATCACGCGCCGCACGTCCACCGCGATGCCGTCGCGGTGCCCTTCGCCCGCCGGCCACAGCTGCAGATCGTGCGGCCGCACGTACGCGTTCGCGGGGCCCGCGAAATCGGCGTCGACCTCGATCGGCGCAGCCGCGCCCTCGGCGACGAAGCCGCGCCCGGCAACCGTGCCCGGCAGCCGGTTCGCCGCGCCGAGGAACTCGTACACGAACGCGCTTTGCGGATGATCGTAGACGTCCTGCGGGCTGCCGACCTGCTCGACGTGGCCGCGATTCAGCACGACGATGCGATCGGCCACCTCGAGCGCCTCTTCCTGGTCGTGCGTGACGAAGATCGTCGAGATGTGCAGGTCGTCGTGCAGGCGACGCAGCCAGCCGCGCAGTTCCTTGCGCACCTTCGCGTCGAGCGCGCCGAACGGTTCGTCGAGCAGCAGCACCTTCGGCTCGACCGCGAGCGCGCGGGCGAGCGCGATACGCTGGCGCTGGCCGCCCGACAGCTCGGACGGATAGCGTTGCGCGAGCCAGTCGAGCTGCACGAGCTTGAGCAGCTCGTGCACCTTCTCGCGAATCGCGGCTTCCGACGGCCGCTCGCGGCGCGGCTTCACGCGCAGCCCGAACGCGACGTTCTCGAACACCGTCATGTGGCGGAACAGCGCGTAGTGCTGGAACACGAAGCCGACCTGGCGCTCGCGCGCGCCGACCGACGCGACGTCGAGCCCCTGCAGCACGACCTGGCCGGCGTCCGCGTGCTCGAGGCCCGCGATCACGCGCAGCAGCGTGGTCTTGCCGCAGCCGGACGGCCCGAGCAGCGCGACCAGCTCGCCGGGCGGAAAGTCGAGCGAGACGTTGTCGAGGGCCGTGAAATCGCCGAAGCGCTTCTGAAGGTGACGGACGGTGATACCCATTCTGGTTGCCTCTTTACGATTTCGACGAAACGGCGCCGACAGGGCCGGCATGTGCGGGAACGGCGTCGTGCTTATCGGCCAGTTCGGCCGCGAGGTGACGCTCGGCGATCAGCTTCAGCGCGAGCGTGACGAGCGCGAGCAGCGCCAGCACCGACGCCACCGCGAACGCCGCCGCGAAGTTGTATTCGTTGTAAAGGATCTCCACGTGCAGCGGCATCGTGTCGGTCACGCCGCGGATGTGGCCGGACACGACCGACACCGCGCCGAACTCGCCCATCGCGCGCGCATTGCACAGGATCACGCCGTACAGCAGACCCCATCTCACGTTCGGCAGCGTCACGCGGCGGAAGATCTGCCAGCCCGACGCGCCGAGCACGCGCGCGGCTTCTTCCTCGTCGGTGCCTTGCGCCTGCATCAGCGGAATCAGCTCGCGCGCGACGAACGGGAACGTGACGAAGATCGTCGCGAGCACGATGCCCGGCACCGCGAAGATGATCTGCACGTCGTGATCCTGCAGCCACGGCCCGAACCAGCCCTGCGCGCCGAACAACAGCACGTACACGAGGCCCGAGATCACCGGCGACACCGAGAACGGCAGGTCGATCAGCGTCGTCAGCAGCGCCTTGCCGCGGAATTCGAACTTCGCGATCGCCCACGACGCGCACACGCCGAACGCGAGGTTCAGCGGCACCGCGATCACGGCGACGGTCAGCGTCAGCTTGATCGCCGACCACGCATCGGGATCGGCCAGCGATTCGAGATAGAAGCCGACGCCCTTGCGCAACGCCTCGACGAACACCGCGGCGAGCGGCACGACGAGGAAGAACGCGAGGAACGCCAGCGCGATGCCGGTGAGCAGCCAGCGCACGACGCGCGACTCGCTGACGGGGTCGAGCCGCTTCGCGGCACGCGCGGCCGGCGACGGGGTTTTCAGCACGACGGTGGCCTTCTGGCTCATTGCTGGCCTCCTGCTGCGACGGCGGTGCCGGCGGCGGGCGCCGGGCCGCTCGCGCCCTTGCTCGTCCTGCGCTGCAGATACCACTGCAGCGTGTTGATCAGCAGCAGCATCAGGAACGACACGACCAGCATCACGACCGCCAGCGCGGTGGCGCCCGCGTAGTCGTATTGCTCGAGCTTGGTGATGATCAGCAGCGACGTGATCTCGGATTTCATCGGCACGTTGCCGGCGATGAAGATCACCGAACCGTATTCGCCGAGCGCACGCGCGAACGCGAGCGCGAAACCGGTGAGCAGCGCCGGCAGCACGGCCGGCAGCACCACGCGGCGGAACGTCAACCAGCGCGACGCGCCCAGGCAAGCGGCGGCTTCTTCCTGCTCGCGCTCGAAATCCTCGAGCACCGGCTGCACGGTGCGCACGACGAACGGCAGCCCGATGAAGGTCAGCGCGACCAGCACGCCGGCCGGCGTGAACGCGATCTTGATGCCGAGCGGCGCCAGATACTGGCCGACCCAGCCGTTGGTCGCGTACACGGCCGCGAGCGAGATGCCGGCCACCGACGTCGGCAGCGCGAACGGCAGGTCGACGACCGCGTCGACGAGGCGCTTGAACGGGAACGTGTAGCGCACCAGCACCCAGGCGACGAGGAAGCCGAACACGGCGTTGATCAGCGCGCCGCCGAGCGCGGCCGAGAACGTCAGCCGGTACGACGCGAGCACGCGCGGCGACGTGACGGCGGTGACGAACTGGTCCCACGACAGCGTCGCGGTCTTCAGGAACGTGGCGGCGAGCGGAATCAGCACCACGAGGCTCAAATAGGCCACCGTGATGCCGAGTGTCACGCCGAAACCGGGCAGCGCGCTCGGCTTGCGAAAGGTGTACGTCGTCATCGGATGCTCTTGCTGGGTCGATGCTGCTCACGGGCCCGACGCAAACGCCGGCGCAGTGCATCGCGCCGGCGGCCCGTCGGGGAGGCGGCGCGCTATCGTGGCGCGCCGCTTGTCGTTATGGTGTGACTGCGTGCGTTATTGCGGCTTGTAGATCGAATCGAACACGCCGCCGTCCGCGAAATGCGTCTTCTGCGCATTGGTCCAGCCGCCGAACGTGTCGTCGACCGTGTACAGCTTCAGCTTCGGGAACTGCTTGGTCAGCTCCGCCGGCACGTTCTTCGACCGCGGCCGATAGTAGTTGCGCGCCGCGATCTCCTGGCCTTGCGGGCTGTACAGGTAGTTCAGGTACGCCTCGGCCAGCTTGCGCGTGCCCTTCTTGTCGACCACCTTGTCGACCACCGCGACGGGCGGCTCGGCCAGGATGCTTACCGACGGCACGACGATCTCGAACTTGTCGGTGCCGAATTCCTTGACCGACAGGAAGGCCTCGTTTTCCCATGCGATCAGCACGTCGCCGATTCCGCGCTGCACGAAGCTCGTCGTCGCGCCCCGCGCGCCCGAATCGAGCACGCCTGCGTTCTTGTAGAGCTTCGTGACGAATGCCTTCGCCGACTGCTCGTTGCCGCCCGGCTTGTGCAGCGCGTACGCCCATGCGGCCAGGTAGTTCCAGCGCGCGCCGCCCGAGGTTTTCGGGTTCGGCGTGACGATCGAGATGCCCGGCCTGGTCAGGTCGTCCCAATCCTTGATTCCCTTCGGATTGCCCTTGCGCACGAGGAACACGATCGTCGACGTGTACGGCGACGCGTTGTCGGGCAGGCGCTTCTGCCAATCCTTGTTCACGAGCCCCTTGTTCGCGAGCGCGTCGATGTCGTAGGCCAGCGCCAGCGTGACGACGTCGGCCTGCAGGCCGTCGAGCACCGAGCGCGCCTGCGCGCCCGACCCGCCGTGCGACTGCTTGAAGTTGACGGTTTCGCCCGTCTTCGCCTTCCACTCCTTGCCGAACGCCTGGTTGAAATCCTGATACAGCTCGCGCGTCGGGTCGTACGACACGTTCAGGAACGTCGTGTCGGCCTGCGCGTGCGTCGCGACGCCCAGCGCCGCCGCCGCGCCCAGCGCGAGTGTTGCGATCAGGCGACCCACTCCGCCCGCCAGCCCCGTATTGCGCTTCGCCATCCTTGGTTCTCCAGTGTTGTCGGTATTGCGATGTCGGGCCAGTCTATCGAACGGGTTACATGATTAAAAATAATCGTTCCTCATTTTTTAATACTCAAAAGTGCTAACGCAGACGGGACGGACGGTTGCGGCGGACAAACCGGCGTCCGGGCGTCGCGAAATCGCGCCGGAACCGGCGCGATCGCGTCGAACCTCAAGTAACACTTGAAATTCCCCAAGTACTGTATAAAAATACAGCTCACTGTCTATCCATACAGTTGAGCCATGACCAAACTCACCGCCCGTCAGCAGCAAGTGTTCGACTTGATCCGTCGCGCGATCGAGCGCTCCGGATTCCCGCCCACCCGTGCCGAGATCGCGGCCGAACTGGGCTTCAGCTCGCCGAATGCCGCCGAGGAGCACCTGCGCGCGCTGGCGCGCAAGGGCGTGATCGAGCTGGCGGCCGGCGCATCGCGCGGCATCCGGCTGCTCGGCATCGACGACGCCCCGCACCAGTTCACGCTGCCGCACGCCGGCCTGATGCAACTGTCGCTGCCGCTCGTCGGCCGCGTCGCGGCCGGTAGCCCGATCCTCGCGCAGGAGCATATCTCGCAGCACTACGCGTGCGATCCCGCGCTGTTCACCAGCAAGCCCGACTACCTGCTGAAGGTGCGCGGCCTGTCGATGCGCGACGCCGGCATTCTCGACGGCGACCTCCTCGCCGTGCAGAAGCGCACGGAAGCGAAGGACGGCCAGATCATCGTCGCGCGTCTCGGCGACGACGTCACGGTCAAGCGCCTGATGCGCCGGCCCGGCGGCCTCGAGCTGATCGCGGAGAACCCGGATTACGAAAACATCTTCGTCAAGGCCGGCAGCGCGGATTTCGCGCTGGAAGGCATCGCCGTCGGGCTGATCCGCTCGGGCGAACTCTGACATTCGGTCTCGCTAGGAGAACATCATGGAACGCCTTTCCCGCCTGCTGCCTTTCCGTCAATTCGGTCGCCTGCGTCATCTGCGCGGCCGCACGCCCTGCGCACCGCTGTCCGCGGCGGCGCCTGTGCAAGAAGAAATCGCAGTCGAACGGCAGGCGTCCCTGCTGCCGTCAGCGCTTCCCGCGTTCGCGCGGGTGTCGCTGAACGCCGGTCTGAATCACGCGGAACCCGCGCGCCGTGCGCCGGTGCGCGTCTATCACGGCCGCTCGCGCCTGATCATGGTGGGCACGATCGATGCCGTGTGCCGGATGATCGATCGCTGCATCGCTGAGGAACGATCGGCCACGCCGGGCGGTCTCTGATTGCGGAATCTTCCCGCACCGGAGGCAACGTGACTGAACCGTCGCGCCGCGCATGGCGAATCAAGCCGCTGCTGATCGTTGCGCTGGTCGTCGCCCTCATTGCGGCGCTCGGCTATGCGTACGCGTCGCCGTATGTCGCGCTCGGTCGCCTGAAATCGGCGATCGATGCGCGCGATGCGCAGGCGATCAGCGAGTATGTCGACTTTCCGTCGCTACGCATCAGCCTGAAGCAGCAGGTCACGGAAGAGTTGATGCGCCGGATCGACGCCGTGAAGAAGAACAATCCGTTCGCGGTGATTGGCGCACTGATCGGGTCCGCGCTGATCGGCCCGCTGGTCGATGCGTACGCGACGCCGGAAGGCGTCGCCGCGTTGATGAGCGGATTGCCGCCGCGCGGCAATCCGGGCGAGCGCCCGCCTGAATGGTCGAGTCAGCCGCCAGCAGGCAATGCGTCCGGCAACGCGCCTGCCGCACCGCCCGCCAATCCGCCGCCGGCAAGTACTGCGGTACCGGGCGGCAACGCGGCTGCTTCGGCGGCATCGTCGCCGGCACCCGCGCCCGCCACACCGGCTAGCCCGAGCGAAACGCCGCAAGCGTCGCGCCAGCAGCAAACCAGCGCGGGCTATCGGAACATCGATGAATTCGTCGTCACGTATCAGCGCAGCGCCGATGGCACGCGCTATGCGGCGATCTTCCACCGCTTCGGGCTGTTCTCGTGGAAATTGTCCGGAATCGACCTGCACGCATAACAAGCTGCGCGTGATGCGCGCATCGCCAATGCAGTGCGACGCCTGACCGGCCCGTATCGCCGGTCAGGCTGTCAGGCGGGTCATCCAGCCTTTAGATCATTGGCTGCTCGCCGTGGCCGCTTCACGTTCGCGCGCGATTTCGGCCTTCTGCTCTTCCGCCGACGAACACGCGACCAGAATGCTGCAGTTCACGCGATCGAGCAGTTGCGTATTGCCCGACCCCATCCACCATCTCGACAATCCGCTGCGGCACCGGTGGCCGACGACGACGAGGTCGACCTTCAGCTCGGACGCGAGATTCGCGATTTCGTCGATCGGGTAACCGAATGCGAAATGGCCTTCGGCCTGGACGCCGCGCTCGCGCAGCCAGTTCACGCCTTCCTGCAGGATTTCGCGCGCGGTTTCCTCGAAGCGGCCGCATGCGACATCGGTCAGCAAACCCGCGCTTTGCGCAATGCTCGAACGCATGTCCACGACCGAAAGCAAGTGCGTTTCGGCCTTCAGATCCATTGCGAGATTGGCGCCGTAACGCAGCGCCTTGCGCCCTTCGAGCGTGCCGTCGTAACACAGCAAAATCTTGTTGTAGCTAGCCATGAAGCCTCCCTATCGCGACAACGAGCCTACGCATTCATCATGGTGCGCCGCAATTCAGGACGCAAGGGATGGAAAACGCTGATTCGCCCCGCGTGGCGCGTGCGCGATGATGCGGTGCACGATCGGTGCGCACTTGCATCGCACCGTGCACGCATGCCCTTGAGCGATGCAGCCGATGCACTAGAATGGCCCCGTTCCACGTCCGGCGCGCCATCTCGCGCCCGCGTCGCATGCTTCGGCCATGCCCATGTGACACGCCTTCGCGCGATCCGTTCGCACATCGGCCCGCGCACCGGCAGCGGAACGCGCCCGCTTACAACGACAACACGCCCATGTCCGTCGCACCGATCGATTTCCGAAACGTCGAAAAGCGCTATGGCGACAAGCTCGTCGTCAATGGCTTGTCCTTCAACGTGAAGGCCGGCGAATGCTATGGCCTGCTCGGGCCGAACGGCGCCGGCAAGACCACGACGCTGAAGATGCTGCTCGGCCTCGCGCATCCCGACGCGGGCACGATTGCGCTGTGCGGCGAACCGGTTCCATCACGCGCGCGACATGCACGCCGGCGCGTCGGCGTCGTTCCGCAGTTCGACAACCTCGACCCCGACTTCACCGTCCGCGAAAACCTGCTCGTGTTCAGCCGCTATTTCGGGATGTCGGCGCAGGCCGCACGCGCGCTCGTGCCGCCGTTGCTCGAATTCGCCAAGCTGGAGAACAAGGCCGACGCGAAGGTCGGCGAGCTGTCTGGCGGCATGAAGCGCCGCCTGACCCTCGCCCGCGCGCTCGTCAACGATCCCGACGTGCTGGTACTCGACGAGCCGACGACGGGCCTCGATCCGCAGGCGCGGCACCTGATGTGGGAACGGCTGCGCTCACTGCTCGCGCGCGGCAAGACGATCCTGATCACCACGCATTTCATGGAAGAAGCCGAGCGCCTGTGCGATCGGCTGTGCGTGATCGAGGAAGGCCGCAAGATCGCCGAAGGCGCGCCGCACGCATTGATCGAATCGGAGATCGGCTGCGACGTGATCGAGATCTACGGGCCCGATCCGGCCGCGCTGCGCGACGAATTGTCGGCGCTCGCGAAGCACACCGAGATCAGCGGCGAGACGCTGTTCTGCTATGTGACCGACCCCGAACCGCTCAGCGCGCGACTCAAGGGCCGCACGGGGTTGCGCTATCTGCATCGCCCGGCCAATCTGGAGGATGTGTTCCTGCGGCTCACGGGCCGCGAGATGCAGGACTGATCGACCATGGACGTTCGCAACTACTCCGCCACCACGCCGTCGGCCCCGCCACGCGAATCACGCTTCGCGATCGCGATGCCGGCGAACGCCAGCAACTGGGTCGCCGTCTGGCGGCGCAACTATCTCGTATGGCGCAAGCTCGCGCTCGCATCGATGTTCGGCAATCTCGCCGATCCGATGATCTATCTGTTCGGGCTGGGTTTCGGGCTCGGCCTGATGCTCGGCCATGTCGACGGCGTGTCGTATATCGCGTTCCTGGCGGCCGGCACGGTCGGCTCGAGCGTGATGATGTCCGCGAGCTTCGAATCGATGTATTCGGGTTTCTCGCGGATGCATGTGCAGCGCACGTGGGAAGCGATCATGCATACGCCGCTCGCGCTCGGCGACATCGTGCTCGGCGAGATCGTCTGGGCGGCCAGCAAGGCGATGCTGTCGGGGAGCGCGATCATGCTAGTCGCGGGCGTGCTCGGCTACGCCGAGTTTCCGTCGATGCTCGCGGTGCTGCCCGTGATCGCGCTGGCCGGCCTCGCGTTCGCCAGCCTCGCGATGATCGTCACGGCGCTCGCGCCGTCCTACGATTTCTTCATGTTCTACCAGACGCTCGTGCTGACGCCGATGCTGCTGCTGTCGGGCGTGTTCTTCCCGATCACGCAATTGCCGCCGCTCGCGCGGCACGCGGCGCAGGCGCTGCCGCTCGCGAATGCGGTCGAGCTGATCCGGCCTGCGATGCTCGGCCGGCCGGCGGCCGACATCGCGTTGCACGTCGCGGTGCTCACCGGCTACGCGGTCGGCGGGTTCTTGCTGTCCGCGTGGCTGTTCCGGCGGCGGATGATGCGCTGACGGCCGGCGCACCCGGCGCCGGCTTCATGCGACGACGTTACTCGTCGTCATCGCTCCACGGAATTTCGACGTCGGTCAGGAACGCGACGGTCGCGAGCGGGCCGCCTTCCTGGCGGCCGAGCTTGCCGTCCGCGCGATGCCATTCGACGCGGAATTGCGTGCCCGGATCGTCCGCCACCAGATACACCGTGCGCAGTTCTTCCTTGTCGGCTTCGTCCACCGGGCCGTCGAACGACACCAGCATCTTCTGCGGCCACAGGCCGTTGACGGGATCGTAAATGCGATCGCCTTGCGGAATGTCGATGCTGGCCTCGACGCCGATCGTTGCGGAAGCCTCGATGATCATCGTGCCGAGTGCGTGCAGCACGGCAGTCGCCCGCGCGGAATTGGCCTGGCGGATCGCGAGATCGCCGCGCGTCAGCGCCTTTTCGAGTCGAGGATGAATCTTCGGTTGGGTCATGCGTTTTCCTGTTTGCTTCTTGTAAAGGGCGCCACACGCGCGAAGCGGCGGCGCCGGATGAATATCAATGCGGTTATCGCACCGGGCCTGCGCATCAGAACCCGAACGCGATCGCGAGCAAGCCGCTCGCGATCCCGAATACGACGACGAGCGTCGCGACGATCGCCAGTATGTAAGGCTTGAATGAACGCGCGAGCATCGCGAGCGACGGCACGCTGATCGGCGGCAGCGTCATCAGCAGCGCGGCGGCCGGACCGACGCCCATGCCGAGCGACAGCATCGCCTGGATGATCGGCACCTCGCCGGCCGTCGGAATCACGAACAGCATGCCCGCGACCGCGAACGCGACGATCCAGCCGAGGTGATTGCCGATGTCCGGGCCGATGTGCGGGAACAGCCACGCGCGCGCGGCGCCGAGCAGCAGCACGAGCACGATGTATTCGGGCACGAGCCGCACGGCCATGCGCGCGAGCAGTTTCATCCAGCGGACGAACGGATTGCCGGCCGCGGCCTGTTCGGCCGTCAGCGCGGCGAGCTGTGCATCGTCGATGCTGCGGTCTTCGGGGCGTGCGATGCGGTTCAGCAGATAGCCGATCCCGAACACCATCGCGACGCCCAGCACGACGCGCAGCGCGCTCCAGTGCCAGCCGAGCACGAAACCCATGAATACCAGCGCGGCCGGATTCAGCACCGTGTTGCCGAGCCAGAACGCGACCGCGCCGCCCGGCGACGCATGGCGCGCACGCAAGCCCGCGACGACCGGCGCCGCGCAGCACGTGCACATCATCCCGGGCAGCGACAGCAACCCGCCCGCGGCGACGCTGCCGAAGCCCGTGCGGCCGAGCACGCGCGCCACCCAGTGCGCGGGCAGCAGCGCCTGCACGGCCGAGCCGAGCAGCAGGCCGAGCACCATCGCCTGCCAGATCGCCTTGCCGTATGCCCATGCGTAGTCGAGCGCCGCCTTCAGCGACGGCTCGGGCGCCGCCGCCGACGTGCCCATCAGGATCGACTGGCCGATCGAATGGTGCTCGGCGGCAACGAATGCCTTGTTGTAGTACGGGAACCATTTCACGTAGAACAATCCCGCGACCGCGATCAGCAGGAAGGTCATCCAGCCGAGGGCCGGGTTGGGTTGGGTGCGTGTGGTCGTCATCGTGTGGTGATCGTCGATTGGTTTTTGTGGGTTTCGGATGTCGTGCCGGCGGCAAGCGCGGCCGATGCGGGCAATCCGGCTTGCGCGAGTTCGGCCAGCAGCGTGCGGGCCTGGTCGCGCACGTCGGCCGCGTTGGGCCGGAACGTGAACGTCAGCGCCCGGTTCGGCTTGTCGTATGTCGCGCGATACGTGCGTGCGTAGGCGGGATCGTAATGTCTGTCGATCAGTTCGGTGAACAAATCGGCCCGCGCGCCGGCATCGACCAGCGCCTGCCAGCGCATCACCTCTTCGCGGCTGTGCAGGCCGATCAGCCGATGAAGCTGCGCCTTGAACGCGGCCGGTTCGTCGAACAGGTGCGCGTAATCGTCGAGCAGGAACGCGATCCGTTCGTCGTGCGCCGCCTCGACCTGCACCCACGGCCCCGCGTGAAATGCTTCGATCAGCGCGACCGGCAACTGCACGAGCCCGATCTTGCGGCTTTCCGACTCGACGAATACCGGCCATTGAGGGTCGAAACGTCCGAGCGTCTCGACGAGCCCCGAATCGAAGCCCTTCTGCGCCGGCTGCGGCTTGCCCGGCAGCGCACCGAGCAGCGAGCCGCGATGGCATGCGAGCGCCTCGAGATCGAGCGTCTGCGCGCCCGCGTCGCGCAGTGCGTTCAGCAGGCGCGTCTTGCCGCAGCCCGTATGGCCGACGAGCGCGATGTAACGAAAGCGCGTCGGTAGCGAATCGAGGGTCGCGCACACCGAGCAGCGGTATGCCTTGTAGCCGCCGTCGAGCTGACGCGCCTTCCAGCCGATCAGGTTGAACCACGTCGTCATCGAGCCCGAACGCTTGCCGCCGCGCCAGCAGTAGATCAGCGGCCGCCAGTTGCGCGGCCGGTCGGCGAACGTCGTGTCGAGGTGGCGCGCGATGTTGCGGGCCACCATTGCCGCCCCGACGCGCGTCGCCTCGTATGGCGACACCTGCCGGTACATCGTGCCGACGAGCACGCGCTCCTCGTTGCTGAGCACGGGCGCGTTCAGCGCGCCGGGGAGATGGTCCTCGGCGAACTCGAGCGGCGTGCGCACGTCGATGATCTCGTCGAACTCGCCGGCGCGATCGAGGGTAACAATCAGGTTCTTCAATTTGGCGTCGAACAGGGGCGATGCGGCTCGGAGAGCCGCATGGGCACGGAAGGCGGATTGACGATTATCTCACGGGCCGGCGTCCCGGGCCTCATGCGGCAGTCGGCGACGACGACGCGGCCTGCATCGCGTCGATCAGATGGTCGCGGAACGCACGCACCGACGCGGGCAGATCGCGGCCCGCCATCGTCTGCACCTGGATGCTGCGTTCGCGCAGTTGCGGGTTGGTCACGGGCACGACGACGAAGCCGTCCGCATCGGCGCGATCGCGCACCGACAACAGCCCCGTGAACATCACCGCGCCCGTGCGGCGCGCGTAGCCGTACATCGCCGCGGTGTTGTTGCTCGTCAGTTCGGGCTCGAGCAGCAGCCCGTCGAGCGCGCACGCGATGTCGATCAGCTGACGCACCGTCGTGCCGGCCTCGGGCAGCACGTGCGCGTGCCGCGCGACATCGGCGAGCGACACCGCGTCGCGCGCGGCGAGCGGATGATCGTGCCGGACCAGCGCAAAGACCGGCGCGCGCTCGGTGTGGTCGACACGCACGCCCTTCTCCGGCGCGAGGCTGAACGTCAATGCGACGTCCGCATCGCCGTCGCGCACGCGTCGGGTCGCGTCCGCCGGCGACACGACCCATACGGTGAAATCGACGCCCGGGTGGCGCGCCTTGAAGCTCGCGAGCACGCCGGGCAGGAAATCGATCGCGAACCCCTCGGAGCACGCGATCTTCAGCAGGCTGCCGTGCAGCGCTTCGAGCCCGCCGATGTCCTTCATCACGTGCTCGGCCTCCAGCAGGCTGCGCTGCGCGAACGCCAGCAACCGCTCCCCCGCCTCCGACAACGCCATCCCGCGCGGCCGCCGCTCGAACAACGGCGCGCCGAGCTCGCTTTCCAGCTTGGCGATCTGGCGGCTGATCGCCGATACGGCCACGTGCAGCCGCGCGGACGCGTCGCTGATCGAGCCGGTGCGCGCCACCTCGACGAAATACCGCAACGCCAGGCCATGCAGGAAAGCCGCCATCGTTCTGTCTCCGTGCCGCATCCGGCCGCGCTGCTTTGCCTTTTCGGCAAAGAAAGGTTCGAAATTCGATCATTGTGACAAAAAAACCGGCTTTCTAGAATCGATCGCACTTCCCGCTGCCTGCGCGGCCCGCGCACGGCGAACCCGACCGAGGAGACACGATTTGAGCCGTACCGCCGCCATCCAGCACGCGCTGAACCAATTCGAATCCGGCGCGTTCTTCACGACCCTGAGCCGCCGCGTCGCCCTGCGCACCGAAAGCCAGGAAAGCGGCAGCGAAGCCGCGCTGCGCGCCTACCTGACCGACGAGATCGCGCCCGAGGCCGCCCGCCTCGGTTTCACGTCGCGGATCGTCGACAACCCCGTGGACGGCGGCGGCCCGTTCCTGCTCGCGTCGCGCCACGAAGACGACGCGCTGCCGACCGTGCTGATCTACGGCCACGGCGACGTCGTGCGCGGCTACGACGCGCAATGGCGCGCGCCGCTGTCGCCGTGGACGCTGACGGCCGAGGGCGACCGCTGGTATGGCCGCGGCAGCGCCGACAACAAGGGCCAGCACACGATCAACCTGGCCGCGCTGGCGAGCGTGCTGGATGCGCGCGGCGGCCGGCTCGGCTTCAACGCGAAGCTGCTGATCGAGATGGGCGAGGAAACCGGGTCGCCGGGCCTCGGCGCGCTGTGCCGCCAGGAGCGCGACGCGCTCGCGGCCGACGTGCTGATCGCGTCCGACGGCCCGCGCATCGCCGCCGCGCGGCCGACGGTCTTCCTCGGCTCGCGCGGCGCGGTCAACTTCAAGCTGAGCCTGCGCGCCCGCGACGGTGCGCATCACTCCGGCAACTGGGGCGGACTGCTGCGCAATCCGGCGATCGTGCTCGCACATGCGCTCGCGAGCCTCGTCGACGCTCGCGGCGCGATTCTCGTCGCGGGGCTGCGCCCGCCGCCGATCCCGGCCGCGGTGCGCGACGCGCTCGCCGATCTTTCGGTCGGCGGCGGCCCCGGCGACCCGGCGCTCGACGCCGACTGGGGCGAGCCCGGGCTGTCCGCGGCCGAGCGCGTGTTCGGCTGGAACACGCTCGAGATCCTCGCGTTCAAGGCCGGCAATCCGGAGCACCCCGTCAACGCGATCCCGCCGGCCGCGTATGCGCACTGCCAGCTGCGCTTCGTCGTCGGCACCGACTGGGAAGCACTGCAGGCGCACCTGCGTGCGCACCTCGATGCGCACGGATTCGCCAACGTCGAGATCGACGTCGAGCGCGGCGCACCGGCGACGCGCGTGCCGCCGGACGATCCGTGGGTCCGCTGGGCCGTCGCGTCGCTCGCGCGCACCACCGGCAAGAAGCCCGCGATCCTGCCGAATCTCGGCGGCACGCTGCCGAACGAGGTGTTTGCCGACACGCTCGGGCTGCCGACGCTGTGGGTGCCGCACTCGTACCCGGCGTGCTCGCAGCACGCGCCCGACGAGCATCTGCTCGCAAGCGTCGTCAGCGAGGGGCTGCAGATGATGGCCGGCCTCTTCTGGGATCTCGGCGACGACGCGCCGCCCGTTCGCCGCGCGGCATCCGCCGCGGCCGGCGCCACCCTGTAACGCGCTTCGCCCCTTTCACGGGATCTGCACACACGATGAATACGACCACCCTCACCGCGCAGGACGCCGCGCACCCGAGCGCCGCGAAAATCCGGCGCATCATTTTCGCGGCGTCGATCGGCAACGCGCTCGAATGGTTCGACCTGATCGTCTACGGCTTCTTCGCGGTCACGATCGCCAAGCTGTTCTTCCCGGCCACGAGCGAAGCGACGTCGCTGATGCTGACGCTCGGCACGTTCGGGCTGTCCTACCTGATCCGGCCGATCGGCGGTTTCGTGCTCGGCGCGTACGCCGACCGCGCGGGCCGCAAGGCATCGCTGCTATTGTCGATCGCGATGATGATGGTCGGCACGCTGCTGATCGCGCTGATGCCGACCTACGCATCGATCGGCATTCTCGCGCCGCTCGGCATCATGTTGTCGCGGCTGATGCAGGGCTTTTCCGCGGGCGGCGAATTCGCGAGTTCGACCGCATTCCTCGTCGAACACGCGCCGCAGCGGCGCGGCTTCATGTCGAGCTGGCAGTTCGCGAGCCAGGGCCTCGCGACGTTGCTCGCGTCGGGCTTCGGCGCGTTGCTGACGGCCACGCTGACCTCCGCCCAACTCGAAAGCTGGGGCTGGCATGCTGTTGCCGCCGTCCCGAACCTCGCCGCTGGTTCAACCGTTGCTCGAATACGTCGGGTTTCCTGACAAGTTCGATTTCGTCGATATTCAATTGCGCCGATGTCTTGAACCCGGCCAAATGAACCGCGCGCGGCGCGTAACGCTGCATTTGGCGATCGAAGGCGTGCATGCCGATTCGCGCATCGCGCAGGCGCTCGCACCGTTATCGGTGGACAACATCGGCTTGTTCTGTACGCCAATCGTCAACCTGTTTGAACACGCGGGCGTCAAGTCATCGCGCGGCGAAACCGTCGCGGAATATCCGCTCGTGCCGAAGCCGAACCGCCCGGACATGCGCGGCATCTATTCGATTGACGCGGTTCGTGATCCAACAGACGGGACGGTCATTGCACCACTGAACGCATGGGGCGTCGGAAAGGGCGAACGATTTTGGCTCGCGCGTCACGATCCCTATGCGGCAACCCATCATCCCGGACGTGAAACGTCGTTGGTACTGCTGCGCGCCGACGGGACTGCGGCAACGAAGATGCCGCTGCAATTGGCCGTCGACCTCACGTGCACGAATCGCGACTGGCCGTCGCGGATGCGGATCGGCTCGTCCAAGGGCGATTTAAAGAACGAAAACGACCAAGTACCTTGCAAAATCACGCTGCTGAAACAGCCGACGCCGACTTATAGCGCGTCCCGTGAGACGGAAGCCCTGTGGCGCGTGATCGCGCTGACGACGGCCAACCTGACGCAGTTGACGCGTGAGGGGTGGCCCGACTTCGTGAAGCTCATGCGCCAGCTTGCTCCGAATGATCGACGGGCCGAACACGTCGGGGCACTTTCGTTCGTCAAGCGAAACGTCGTCGAGCGACTACTGGCGATCAAGCCGCATTCGGCCCTTGTGAGAGGCTTCGAAATCGTGATGGCGGCAGACGAAAGCGCATTCGTTGAAAACAGCATGGGAACGTTGATCCGTCTGCTCGATGGGTACCTGTCGCGCTACGCGCCCGCCAACGGTTTCACGCAGCTCGTCGTGCTGTCGAAGAACGACGGCTCCGTGATCGTTCGCTGTCCACTGCGACCGGGCCTCGCGCCGCTGTTGTAGCGTTACACGAGGCTCGAAATCAGGTGACAGCCGCACGTAGCGCGATGGCCGTGCCGCGCAATCGGGATGCCGTTGTCCTTCATCGAGTCGTCGCCTTCCTCTATGACATTCGGCGACACGCCGGGATGCTGCGGACACGACACCCGGTCGCCTTTGCGCGCGACGTAGCGGCCATCGAATTTCATAGTCGATGAACCCGTTTCGACTTTGCCGCCATGGTCGGTATCGTCGCCAACTCGAATAATATTGATCGACATATTTTTGCACTCAATCCAGATAAGATTGGCAACAACCCAAAAATCACACTCTCTATTGCGACGCGACATCAAGGGATGTACACATTAACCACATATCCAGCGGCGCTTTTCCCGACGAGTAGTTGACCCGACACCACCCTGCAGAAACATCTTCAACAACAGCGCGATCCCCTTTTATCAAGTATTTGTGAGTTTTATTTTTTATGCTCGAATCATCAAAAAGATAGCTTTTTTTATTGACGACAACCGGGATTTTCTTTCCATTGCTCATCAATGAAGAAAATTGGGAATCAATCGCGCGCAAAACATCATTCCTTGACTGGTATGGAAATTTATAAATTATATTTCGCCCATCCGACAACCAACTATAGTCCGCCCCAAACCATTCGGATGCCCGCTCGTCGCGGCGAAGTTTTTTGTCAACCAAATCAAAAACAGAAACGGAATAAAATTTTCCAGACGAATTCGGCTCAACAAGCGAGCTTCGAACATTCATGGAGTGGATTACAAAAATATTCTCTGTGTGGCCGCGATCGATGCTTGACGAAAACGCGTCTACAATTTTTCCGGGCGTATCATCGTAAAGAAGACCTCGTCCTTCCGCTTTGACCGGGACACCCCCATTTGCAATATAGTACAAAGAAATTGCGTCAGCGCCAATTGATTCTTTAGTCTTTGAGTCTAGTACAGGCTCCTGAATAAAGCAAATACTCCCGCTTCCTATATTCAGCGGCGGATAATTTTGCTGACCGCGAATATCCGCACATGTACTCTCTGCACATGCCGAGCCACAAATAATAATAGTAGCCAGCGCAATAATACTTTTAATCATCAGTGCACCCGGATGAAAAATCTTTATTAAATTCAAGGGAAATTTCCCTATGATACTGCTGTCGCTCATCGAGCGCCTTATAGCCCGAATTAATTGGCTTGGTAACACTCCTGACTCCTTCGTCACCTCTGGTAGCTGGATCGTCCGCAATCGCACCGATCCCTGTACTATGCCAATACCATAGACTACTTTCTATAATAACGCGATTATTTGCTTCCACAAGTTCAGGCTGACTGTCTACAGGATAGCCAATTGCCTTTGCGCACCGTTGGTAGGTTTCATAGAAAGTCAACTGCAACAGACCCCTACCGCGAAAATCTTTTCCCGGCTGATCATTCGTCCCAAAGCAATGCTCAGCATAGGCTGCATCATTTGCAACCAAGTGATCTTGAATCCATTTTATTTTCTCATCCTGAGAAGAAAACTTCATATTCTTTCTCGCAAACCCCTTATCAATTGCCGTCGGGGCCATTCTATATAAACTCTTCCCAGTATAGCTCTGATAATTAAGAGATTCGCGAAATGAGGTAAAGCGAGTCGTCTCCACCTTAGCTTGAGCCAATAAGTGCTTTATCTGTCTGCAACTATTGACCCCATAATTTTTAAACAAATCGGTTGATGCGAGAATCAATTCATCAACAAAATCACTCTTGGCCGCTGGCGCAATTTTTCTTAAAAAATCCTTGGTTAACGTGATGACTGCGCCACATTTCTTGCATACGAGATTTTTCCCTGCAAAATTCCCGATCAACCCAATCGGATGAAGGTGCCACGGCGAAAGGTCCGTGGGGAAGCCGTCGACGCCCTTGATTTGGTCCCACCACTGAAGCTTCGCGAGTCGATCAAGTTCCGTCTTCCACACCTCGGTCTGCTTCTGCATGAGCGAGGTAAGTTCTTCCCACTTGCTCAGACCGCCGCCCCATTCGGTTTCGTTGCGCACCACAAGATGCGACACCGCTTCGGCCATCCATTGCGTTTCCAGTGCGTGTTTCAGTTCTTGCGCCGTCACCTTCCCGTCGTGGTCCGTATCGATCGCCTGTTCAATCTTCGTGATGAGTTCGCCAGCGTTGACCTTCACCGCTTCCACTGCAAACTCAGTGCCTTCCTCGTCCGGCAAATACTGCTCGGTCGTATGGATATGGCGTTTGAACATGTCGGCCGGGCTGACGCCGCCGTTGTTCACCAATTCGAAACCCGGCCATTCCCAAGAACTACGAAGCTGTACGTGAGGGTGATCGGTATCGCACACCCAGCCAGTCAGGTCGGAGCCGTCCTTCGAGCCAACCGTGATGTTCCACCAATGATGGCCCTTGTCGTCGACCGCGACATTGCCCTCACCGAGCTTGTCGAGTTCAGTACGGCGCAACACGTTCCTGAAGTCTGCGCCCGGTCCGCTTGCCTTGGAAACGTCCAGCGGAAAATTCTGCCATCCCGCTACGTTCGCCGTGCTGATCGTGTTCGCCAGACTGCTTTCGACCCACAGCGGGTTGCCGACGGGCGCTAACTTTTGTTGGGCCTTCTGTTTGCCTTTCGCGGGCACATTCGTCACGCTATTGGGCTGCATCTTGATCCAGCGCGAACCCTTTGCATCGCCTATTGGCACGAGCTTCAACCCGGATTGGGTCAGTTTCTGGTCCGGTGCGGGAATTTCGCTGACCAGCTTCGCCCCCGGTTCGATTTCCAGAAGCGGTTTGTTTTTATCGTTCAGTTCTTTCGCACGCGCACGGCTTTGATCGATGAAGTCTTTCAGGTCCGGCCCCGCGAACACTTCGAGATGCAACATCGGGTAGTTCGGCTTCGGCGGTATCGGGCTCGCCTTCCTGGGCCATTGATACTGGCCGACATGCGCGACGACTTCGCCCGCCTTGACGTGCTGCGGCTCCTTCAGGATCACGACCGTATCAAGCGGCTGCGGGTCGACTACGGCGTCCAGTTCCCCCTTGAACACGTAACTCCACTGCGCTTGGGGGGACACCGGCTTACCGACTTCGGCAGACAGAACCGTGCCCGATTTGATCGATTTGATCTTGATCCAGTCCGGGTGAGCAGGGTCGCCTTCGCCCGCAATGATTTCGGCCCCTGTCGGCAACACGCCGATAATCTTGCTCCTGCCGTTCGGCAATTCCCGAATGTTCAATCCCGTCTCGGGCGGCGGCAGAACGACATCCTGATCGGTATCGGCAGGCGGCGGCGCGCTCTCGTTCGTATTGTTGATCGGCAGATCGTCGGCCCCATCGGTGCGCTTCGCGGGCGGCACGGGCGCTTTCGGCTTCGGGATAGCTTGCTTGTCCTTCGCCTTGCTGCCGACCCGATAGTAGCGGTCACCTTCCCAATACGACATCGGCGCGGGAAGCGCCGGATCGGGCTTCGGGTTCGATTTGGCCTGTTCGATTGCCTTCTGGTAGCTGGCCCAATCCATCGTGTGCATGTACAGGCTGAAGAACACGAGCGGCTTGTCGTTCGCCGGTTTGCTGTTGGATGGCGCGGGAGCCGCCGGAGCGGACGCGGGTGCAGGCGCGGCGGTGGTCGATGCGGGCGTGGGTGCCGACGCAGGAGCCGATGCGGGGGCCGCCGCCGGTTTCGCGGGTTCCTTCGGGGCCGGTTTCGGCGGCAGTTTCAGTTCATGCCGGACCAGTACAAAGCCGGTCGAGAAGTGCGCCAGACTGTTGTTCGGGTACTTCGTTTCCTCGTATTTCGTGTTCAGCCGGTACGCGACGATCTTGCCGTCTGCAATCGCATGCACGCCGCCGTCCAACTTGAGCATTTGCGCACTGCCGTCGTCGAAGTGCACGCCCCCATGCCAAATGCCGCTGACACCCAACGGATAAAAGCCGGTCGCGGACTTCGCCAGCGCCTTGAAATACGTCATCGGGTCGGCCGCGTCGCTCTTGTCTGCGGGCGTGAACGGGTAGGCCCAACTCAGCGGCGTATCGACCGGCTCGGCAGGTTTGGCGGCCGGGTGCGGCGCGGCCGCCGGATGGTGCTTCTTCTTATGGGTCGTTTTGGTCATGATTCCCGACTCGGATTCGGTTTTCAGGATTTCTTATGGTGAAACGATACCGGCTGCGCGATTCAACCGGGGAACAGCGCGGAACGCCCGCCGTCGACCGATACCGGCGACGAATGCAGCGGGTTTTTCAGCGTACCGCTTGCCGCGCCGGCCTTTTCCCAATTGAGCCTCGCCCATGTCGCGATCCGACCACGTATGCGACCCCGTGTATCCGTACTGCTCGCCCAGCCCCGGCACATCGTCAAGATCGAACGCGGGCATCGTGACGTGCTTCGAAAGGTCCGGACGCTTGTAGTCGAATGTGCCCGTATCGAGTTCGGCCGACTGAATTTCTTGCGAGTCGATCCACTCACTCAGGCCGTCGAATTCCTCGTCTTGTACCGAGCGGCTAAACAAAATGGTCTTTTGCTTTAACTCGGGAACCGAGAAAAGATCGTCCATGATGACGACCTTGTGAGACTTGCCGTCCTGCGCGATATCGAAACGCGGAAAAAGACCGAGTTCTTCAAAGGTGCGGTGGACGTAATTCCAGTCGGATTCCCATTGCATCCGCTGAGAATACGAGCGCAACGATTGACGCAGTTGCCAAGTAAAGTTACCGGTCGCCTGCGGATACTTTCCCAGCACATCGGACACGGTTTGTTGCGCAGGCGTCTCGATCCAGTCGCGTCGGTCACTGCCGAGGCGCAGTAGCGCGAGGAATGAATTGAAGCGGAGTTGATAGTACGTATTGGCTCCGTCCCCGCCCAAGCGGCTGAACGCCGTCACATAACCGTGAATCGGCATTTCGCTGCCATCCGTTTGCCGGATCCACAGCGTCACGGATTGCCGGATCAGCGCCTTCGCCGGAATTGTTTCGAGCCGCGTCGACGTTGCATCGATCGTGAATTCGAAGTCTCGCCCAAGGCATGCGCGCCCCCGGACATAGAGCGGGACCAACGCGTCTTCGCCAAGCGGCGTATCAAGGCGGACGATACGCCCATGTTGCACGTATTGTGTGCGTAGCGCCTTGTTCAGCAATTCCGAAACCATCAGACTACCCCGTACCGTGTAGTAACAAAAACGGCCGCCGGGCAATGCCGGGCGGCACATTGGTATCACATCAACAGGAGAAGGCCCAAAAGTTTCGGCCGCTGCGGGGCCTTCAGGTATCAATGCGGTTTAAACCGTCGAATCGCGCCGAGCCGGGATTCATCATATCAAACCGTGATCCATCCCGGCGTGCGCTGACGATGTTTCACATTCAGTATCGCGCCGAAAGATTTGCCTCGCCGCCATATCGGGCCAGTCAGTATCGGGAAGCCGTCAGGCGCAAGGCCTCGTGTCGCCGCTGCAAGTCTTCTTCTCCTTGCTCGCTCAGTTCGTGCATCGCTTGCAACACATAGCGCCGATCCTCGTCGCGCATTTCGGCGTGTAGCGCGAAGCGGGCGATAGCGGTTAATTTAGTGAAATGTGCCATGAGGCGCTCGAACGATTCCAGCGCTCCTTGCACCGCGCACTTCGGAATGGACGGCATGGCGCGTGCCGTTCCTGTTCGGGCTCGCGATCGGCCCGGTCGGGCTATACATCCGCCGCTACGTCGACGAAGGCGTCGAGTTCAAGACACAGGCGCGCTCCGAGGCGCCGGTGCGCGAGCTGTTCGCGGATCAGAAGGTGCGGCTGCTGCTTTCGATCGGCGCGCTCGTGATCTCGACCGCGATCAACTACATGATCCTGTACATGCCGACCTATGCGATCAAGCAGCTCGAGCTGCCTGCATCGACGGGCTTCGCCGCCACGCTCGCGACCGGTTTCGTGCTGACGCTCGTCACGCCGGTCGTCGGCCATCTGTCCGACCGCACCGGGCGAATCCGGATGATGGCGGTCGCGGCCGTGCTGATGCTTCTGACCGTGTGGCCGACGTTCGCGTGGCTCACGCGTCACGCGTCGTTCGCGACGATGCTCGCCGCACTGATCTGGATCGGCGCGCTGAAGGCGACGTACTGCGGCGCGCTGCCGGCGCTGATGGCCGAACTGTTCCCGTCGCAGACGCGCGCCACCGGGCTCGCGGTCAGCTACAACACCGGCGTCACGCTGTTCGGCGGCTTCGCGCCGTTCGTCATCACCTGGCTGATCAGCACGACCGGCAACCGGCTGTCGCCGGCGCTCTACCTGATGGGATGCGCGCTGCTGAGCCTCGCCGCGCTGTTCGTCGCGCGCACGCGGCTGAAGATGCGCTGACGCGAGAAACGACGGCGCGGTGCGGCGCCGCCGAAACCGCCCGACTCGGCCCGTCGCGGCATCGCTGCCGCGCGGGCCGCGTGCCGTTTACGGCGCCGGATTCGGCTGACGTTCGTGCAATGCGTCGATCTCGGCGAGGATCTCGTCGGACAGCGTCACGTCGATGCTGCCGATGTTCTCCTTCAACTGCTCGAGCGACGTCGCGCCCACCAGGTTGCTGCGCACGAACGGGCGGCTGTTGACGAACGCGAGCGCCAGTTGCGCGGGCGACAGCCCGTGATGCCGCGCGAGCGCGACATAACGCGACGTCGCGTCGACGGCCTGCGGCTTGCTGTAGCGCTGGAAGCGCTCGAACAGCGTGATGCGCGCACCGGCCGGCCGCGCGCCGTTCTCGTACTTGCCGGACAGCCAGCCGAACGCGAGCGGCGAATACGCGAGCAGGCCGACGCCGTCGCGATGCGTGAACTCCGACAGCCCATTTTCGAACGTGCGGTTCAGCAGGCTGTACGGGTTCTGGATACTCGCGATGCGCGGCAGCCCGAGCTTTTCGGCCGCGCGCAGGAACTGCGCGACACCCCACGGCGTTTCGTTCGACACGCCGATCGCGCGCACCTTGCCGGCCTTCACGAATTCCGCGAGCACGCCGAGCGTTTCCTCGATCGGCACCGTGTACGCGTCGTCGACCCACGGATACGCGGGCCGGCCGAACGTGGTCGTGCTGCGATCGGGCCAATGCAACTGGTAAAGATCGACGTAGTCGGTCTGCAGGCGCTTGAGGCTGCCGTCGAGCGCTTCGGTCAGGTTCTTGCGGTCGAACTGGTTGCCCTCGCCGCGAATATGGCGCGGATTGTGCGGCTGCCGCGCCGGCCCGGCGATCTTCGTCGCGAGCACGATACGGTCGCGCTGCGCGCGATGCTGCGCGATCCAGGTGCCGATGTATTGCTCGGTGCGGCCCTGCGTGTCGGGCTTGGGCGGCACCGGATACATCTCCGCGGCGTCGATCAGCGTCACGCCCTGCCCGAGCGCATAGTCGATCTGCTCGTGCGCGTCGCGCTCCGAATTCTGCTCGCCCCACGTCATCGTGCCAAGACCGATCAGGCTGACCTCGATACCCGAATCGCCGAGTGTGCGGTATTCCATGCTGTTCCTGTCGCGTCGGTGGAAAGCAGGAAAGCTACCACATCGAAGCAACTGCTTCAGTCAGGCGCGGCGCACGCTTACAGGCGGCTGGCGGTGCGGCACCGCGCGTTCACGCGCCCACTCGGACGAGGGTGCTGCCGCCCGTCATTGCGGCCGCTGGATGAAGCAGGTCGCCGACGCATGCGCGACGATCTTGTCGTCCGGCGTCTTCAGCGTGCCCTCCGCGACGCCCAGCGAACGCGACAGGTGAATCACGCGCCCTTCGGCGATCAGGTCGACGTCGCGCGGCACGGGCCGCAGCATCTTCACGTGGAGATCGACGGTGCCGTAACCGACGCCCGCGTCGAGCATCGAATGCACCGCGCACCCGGTGACCGAATCGAGCACCGTCGCGGCGAACCCGCCGTGCACGCCGCCCAGCGGGTTCAGGTGCCGGCCGTCCGCCCGCGCCGAAAACTTCACGTAACCGAGCTCGACGTCGAGCGGGCGCATCGGGATCGTCTCGGAAATCGACGCAAGGGGCGCGTCCCCCGACGCGGCGGCACGCAGCAGATCGAGGCCAGACAGGGAAAGCGGATTCATCGGGTTGTCTCCGGGTTGAAAGCGCGTTGCCGCGCAATTAAGTTCTAAATTGGAACTCATTATTGTCAACGGTGCCGGCCGTTGTCAACGCGGCGGCGTCCGTTGCGACCGAAGGCGGGTTCTATAATCGAACCCGCTATTTCGCTGAACCGCCGCAAGACCGCCACAACAGGCAAGAGACTCGACGATGAAATGGGATGACATCGGCACGCTGAACTGCTCGGTCGCGCGCACGCTCGCCGTGCTCGGCGACCGCTGGACCATGCTGATCCTGCGCAACGCGTTCCTCGGCTGCCGCCGCTTCGACGCGTTCCAGGCCCAGCTTGGCCTGACGCGCCACGTACTGGCCGAACGGCTCGCGCGGCTCGTCGACGAAGGCGTGCTCGCCAAGCGCGCGTATCAGGAACGGCCGCCGCGCTTCGAATATCGGCTGACGGAAAAGGGCCTCGATCTCTACCCGACCCTGGTCGCGCTGATGGCGTGGGGCGATCGCTGGAAGGACGACGGCCAGGGGCCGCCGGTGCAATTGCGCCACCGGGCCTGCGGCCAGCTGATGCACGCGGTGACCGTCTGCTCGGCGTGCGGGGAACCGCTCGACGCGCGCGACGTGCAGCCCGAGCCGGGGCCCGGATGGATCGCGTCCGACGGGACCGCGGCGCCCGCCTCCACGGATTGACGATACGTCGCGCGCGGATGTCGTTCCGGCACGCCGGCTCGACATACGCTTAGGCCCCAGCATCGCGTCGCAGCCCCCCGGGCGCACGCATTGCTCGCACCCGGGTTCGCCGCGACGGCAAACGCAATCGCCTCCCATCGCCGGCACTACCGCCGTGCGTTGATCGCCCTGCTCGCCCGCAGAGGCTGCATAACGCAACTTTGCGTCACCCTCTCCACCCCTGCCGATCACTGCGTGCGCCTTCGCTTCGCATCCGCGCGTGACCGGGCCGCCACGCGTGCGTTACACTCACGACCCGCTGTCTCGAAATTATTCGCTGTCCAAGATGTTGTCGCGCAATCGCCTCGCCGCCGCCTGTCTCGCCGCTTCCCTGCTCGCCACACCCTTCGCCGCCTTCGGCAAGACACAAAGCGAATCGCTGCTCCAGCAAGCGATCGATCTCGTGTCGCGATGGCTGCCGGCGCCCACTCACGAAGCCCCCGCGACCCAGGTCGTCGAATCGGCCTTCTCGCCCGACGGCGGCGCCGAGGCGCTCGTGCTGAAAGCGATCGGAGCGGCGCGCAGTTCGATCCGGGTCGCCGCGTACTCGTTCACGTCGCCGCCCATCGCACGCGCGTTGCTGGCCGCCAAGCGCCGCGGCGTCAATGTCGCGGTGGTCGTCGACGACAAGGGCAACCGCGCGAAGAGCAGCAAGCAGGCACTGAACCTGCTCGTCAACGCGGGCATCCCGACGCGCACGATCGACGCCTATGCGATCCATCACGACAAGTACCTCGTGATCGACGCCGAGCACGTCGAAACGGGTTCGTTCAACTACAGTGCGTCGGCGGCCAGCCGCAATTCCGAGAACGTCGTCGTGGTCTGGAACAATCCGCAACTCGCGTCGCGTTACCTCACGCACTGGCAAAGCCGCTTCGACCAGGGCACGCCGTACCGCTCCAGCTACTGACGCGCGACACGGGCTTTCTCCCGGCGCTCGGCCCCTGCCTTTTTGCCGCCGCGTTGCAGATGATCGGCGAGCATCGCGCGATGTTCAATTCGGCCGAATGGCCAGCACGCCGCGTCGCGAAACGCCCATCACGCGCGATGCGCGGCGTTCAATGGATTTCAGGCACCCGCCCGGTCGCCGCACCCGCACGGCTCGATACGCTTCATTCGCTCTCGATTCTCGATACGCCGCCCGAAGAGCGCTTCGATCGCCTGACGCGTCTCGCGCGCCGGCTGTTCGACGTACCGATCGCCCTCGTCAGCCTTGTCGACGAGAATCGCCAGTGGTTCAAGAGTCATGCGGGACTCGACGCCGCGCAGACGCCGCGCGACGTGTCGTTCTGCGCGCACGCCCTGCTCGCGGGCGATACGATGGTGATCCAGGATGCACGGAACGACGATCGCTTCCACGATAACCCGCTCGTCACCGGCACGCCGGGCATCCGCTTCTATGCCGGCCGGCCGCTCGCCGCGCCGAACGGCGCCCCGATCGGCACGCTGTGCCTGATCGACACGCGGCCCCGCTCGCTCGAACCCGACGAACTCGTGCTGCTCGGCGATCTCGCCCATCTGACCGAGCGCGAGATCGCCGCGCTGCATTTCGCGACCACCGACGAACTCACGCAGCTGACGAACCGGCGCGGCTTCGAGATTCTCGCCCGGCATGTGCTGAGCCTGTGCGATCGCGTCGGCCGTCACGCCGTGCTGCTGTTCTTCGACCTGAACGATTTCAAGGGGATCAACGATCGCTTCGGCCATGCCGAAGGCGATCGCGCGCTCGAGACGTTCGCCGAAACGTTGACGGGCGCGCTGCGCGACGGCGACGTCATCGCGCGGCTGGGCGGCGACGAGTTCGTCGTGCTGTTGAGCGCCACCGATCCGGCCGACGTCGCCGAGCCCGTCGAACGCGTGACGCAGGCGCTCGCGCAACGCAATGCGGCCGACGCACGCGGTTATGCGATCCGCTTCAGCGTCGGGCACGTCGCCTATGATCCCGCCCGCCATCGCAGCGTCGCCGACCTGCTTGCCACGGCCGATCGGCGGATGTACGAACACAAGCAGCGCGGCAAGACGGCCGGCGCATGACCGCCGACGAGTCAGGCCGGCACGGCGCGATCGAGCCGCCAAGCCGCCGCTCGGCCGCGCTCGTGCGCGGCGTCGGCTCAACTGCCGCAGGGCGGCGCGCTGGCCATTGCGTCCGCGATCTGCTCGGGTGTCAGATCGCGCTGATGCGTCGCCAGCGACCAACGATGCCCGAACGGATCCTCGACTTGCCCGTAACGATCTCCCCAGAACATGTCGGCGGCCGGAATCGTGACCGTCGCGCCGGCCGCGACCGCCTTCTCGATTGCCGCATCGGTGTCCGGCACGTACAAATGCAGGCAGACGGGCGTGCCTTTCAGCGCCTTCGGCCCCAACGCACCGTGCTCGGGCATTTCGTCGACCAGCATCAGCGTCGAATCGCCAATCGCGAGGCACGCATGCGCGAGCCGGCCGTCGGGCATCTCGAGGCGAAACTGTTCGGTTGCATTGAATGCGCGCGTGTAGAAGTCGATGGCTGCGATTGCGCCCGCACAGATCAGATGCGGGGTCAGCGTGCGCATCCCTTCCGGGATCGGCTTGACGGGCGTGGGCATGGTGTCGCTCCTTCAGTCGGTTGTCGTATCGAAAATCGGGACGGACGCGCGATGCGCACACCTCCGATGCTACGACGGACGACTCCACCGGAAATCGACACGGTGCCCGGGATTTTTTTGTTTGCTCGAATGGCGGACTGCGCAGGACGCCGTATCGAGCATCATCGGCCCGTTCGATCGGCCGGTTCGTCCGGCAGGCCGAACTGTCGGCGGCAGGCCTCCAGCAACGCGGCCACCGCGTCGAGCGGAAGATCGGCAAACCGGGCGATCGGCAGCATCACGCCGCCCGGCACCTTCGTACGGGAAGAATGTACGGAGAACTGGTAGCCGATGTAACGATGACCGGCGACGCTGACGATCCGGAATTCAGCGACGTCGCGCCACGGCGTGACGGGTTTTTCGCGGGCGGAACCGATCAGCCGGAAGCCCGTCTCGTCGACCTGCAGCGCCAGCTTGCGCCGCGACGAAACGAAAAACGCGGCACTCGCGAGCCCCAGCAACGCTGCCAGCGCCGCTATCGGCCAGAGCGTCGGGGCAGCCACATAACCGCACAGGCTCGCCGCGGCCAGCCCCGCGCACACGACCGCCCTGCTTTTCAGGCTTCGGCTGTCGACCGCGAGTGTCATCGGCAACGCGCCGATGACCGTTCCCGCAACGGGATCGACGTGCCAGCCGGAATCCGTCGTTTCGCGTTCGTCGTTCATTGCACGCCGGCTCGTGTCGACGGCCGTCGATCCATCGACGCGGCCGGCATGTCGGGATTTCCCTTCCGTTCGCGCGCATCGCGCGCCATCGCGCCGACGTCGGTCAATTGCACACCTTGACGGTACCGTTGATCGTGCATTGACCGACGGCCCAGTGGCTCTGCCCGGCCAGACGAGGCGCGACGCCCATGCCGAGAATCGGCTCGGCCGGCGGCGACGATGCGGGAACGGTCGTCGACGCGGTCTCGGGCGACGGTTGCACGGGCGTCGGCCCGGACGCGGTCTGGCAGGCGGCAAGCGCCAGACAAAGCGCGCATGCCAGCGGGAAGATGGCGAGTCTGGACATGGTCGTGGGCGCGTTCGCGCGATTCGGTTTGGGTAACGGCTCGCGGTCAGATCTGCGGCAGATCGCGCAACGTGCGCGACTCGCTCGTGGCATCGATATCGAGCTCGATGCCTTCCGATGCGTCGCGATACAGCACGCGTTTCAGCCTGGGCCCGATTGCGGTGGTGTCCGATGCCGAGAAGATCGCTCGGACATCGTTACCGGACGCGAGCGCGCGCGCCACGTCCGCCACCGGGGCCTCGCGGGGCGTCGCCGCCCACGAGCGATCGGCCGGGTTCACGGCCGCCCAGCGCACGTGCGTCACGCGCGCGCTGAGCGGATCGATTCGGACACCATTCACCGCGAACGTCGACATCGGCATCTCCCTTGAGTTTTTGCGGCCTGCCGCGTGCATGCGGCGCGCTGCGAACAGCCCGGATCTCATGTGCGCGGCGCGTGCGGCCCACGATCGGGTGCGCGGCGCCGGCCAACGCGATTTTCGATGATACATTGGGACGCTTTGCAACCGTCAACAGACAATCGTGTACGGGAGAAACACATGAGCGACGCCTGGGGAACCTTCCCTGCCAGAATGGGCGACCATCAGGCTTTCATCAGCTTCAATCACGGCTTTGCGGAAATCGCGGAAGGCGATCCGCGCACGTCGCTGCTCAGCGTGCGCGTCCCCTTTGCGCATCCGTCGCCCGACGGTCTGCCGACCGGTGACGAATTCGCCGATCTCGCGAAGATCGAGGATCTGCTCGACGCCGCGATCGTCGCGAAAGGCGGCGTACAGGTCGGCCGCATCACCGTCGACGGCAACCGGGATTTTCTTTTCTACGTCCCGTTCGACGAAGAGGCGGCAGCGGAGATCGTCGACTCGCTGGCCGACCAGACGACCTATGCGCTTCAGTACGCCCATCAGGACGACCCGGACAAGGCGACATACTGGCAAACGCTCTACCCGACCGACGACGACTGGCAGATCATGCGCGACATGCGCACGCTGGATGCGCTGCGGCAGCAAGGCGACGCGCCCGACGTGAGCCGGCGCGTGATGCACTGGGCGTACTTCCCCGACCCGAGCGACGCGCACCAGTTCGCGGACTGGGCCGAAGCGAAAGGCTATCCGGTCGAGTCGGTCGCGCCGACCGAGGACGGCAAGTCGGCGGTACGGTTTTCGCACGAAGGCACGATGACGCTCGCCGACATCACGCGCCATACGATCGCGCTCAATCGCGAGGTGCGCGCACTTGGTGGGAACTACGACGGATGGGAAACCAGCGTCGAACAGGCGGGCTGAGCGGAGCGCCATGCCCGTGACGCGCGAGGTGACGTCACGCAAAAAACATCCCGGCAGCGCTGTAACGCGCTGCCGGGATCAAGGCATCGCCAGCAGGAACCGGCGATGGGCCTGAGGGTTCGCTCAGGCACGAGGAAAACAATTCGTACGGATCGGGCGAACGGATGTCGGGGGCGAACGTGTGCCGTCGCGCAGCCCGCCGAACGCCTGCCCGGTTCCGCCGACGCGACCTTCCGGCGTCGGGGGGAGCAAAAAGCCCCCGCTCCTGCGCGAGCGAGCGGGGAAACGGTTGACCGGGCCGGGGAAGAACGGTCAACCGGTCAAATTGTGATCGCGGGCCGCGCGACGGTCTGTGCGGCAACTCACCCTCTAGTAACAATGTGACGGCAACCGGCATGCGCGCATGCCGCCGAATACCGTCATGATTGAAGCGTGACGCATCACTTGCCGGCCTCGCTGACGAGGCGCCGGCCGACAGCGGCCGGCTTTACATTCCAGTGTCTTATCTCGCTTTAATTCAAATTTCTTTCTCAGACCCGCGCGCAGTTTCCGGTAAGCCGCGGATATTGTCAAAGCAGGATTATTCTATTTTTTGCGCAATGCGATTTTCGATCTCATTTTGGCGTACGGAATTTCTCGCACGCAATGATCTACGTCACGAAAACACGAGTTCATTGCTACAACGCGCCACTGGAAAACCAGTCGGCAACCCTATCGATCCAGTCGAGATTGCCGGCGATTTCAATAGCGGCGTCGCCGACGATTTCGGCTGTCGACAGATGTTCCGCCACCGCGCCGGTTGCCGCCGCACTCGCCTTCGCAGGCTCGGTCGAAACGACGGGCCGCGGATCGGCAAGCCGCACTAACCAGGCGACGATATGGGCGCGTGCGTCCGCCTCATCGGCGAAATCGTTTCGCTCGAGAAAACGATCGAACACGACCCACGCGAGTGTCTTGCTACGCACCTCGGACTCGAGTTGCCTGTCGACAACGACGATACTGCCGGACTCCGTGATTTCGAGCGTCGCCGTGAAGCAGTAATCGAGATATTCGATCTCGAGTTTCGACGAGCTGACCTCCGTTCAATGTGCCCTCTCGATTTTCATGATGCTGGTTGCGTGACGCGTGCTGCACGAAACAGCATGAAACTTGCATGAATTTCGCGCAGGGCTTCATTCTCGCTGGCGCGTATCGCGATATTGTCGCGATCGGTCAACGCGGACCGTCAACGCATGACCGCCCCATTCCCTTTGCCGGTTGAGCCGTAACTCGCTCGGTTTTCCTGTTTTTTGTCTCGACCCACTACGCAGCCGCCCGCGCTGCTAAACTCGGATCACAGACCGCTTGCGCCACCAGAGGAAATAATGACGCTCGCTCATGCACGACAAAGCGGCGTAGATGTCTGGATCGTCCAGATTCCCGGGCACGCTCCCTATGCCTACACGCACCTCAAGCGGATATTCTCGTCCGACGACTCTCGCCATCGCGTCGTGACGATCGACCTGAGGAAACTGCTCGCCTGCGCGGACCGCGACACCACCGACTATGTGCTGCCGTCCGTCCAGTACTGGGCGCCTGGAAAAGCCGCGGGCATTCGCGAATTCCTCGATCCGAGCCGGGACCGGATTCCGGATATGCCGTTCATCACGTTTCGCGAGACGAGAACGCGAACGTTGCTCGGCATTCCCGGCCTGTCGAAAATCGGCGTCGCATCTTTCCGTAACGGCCAGCATCGCGCGCGCTATCTCGCCCATGCCGGCGCGACGATCCTGCCCGTCGAAATTCATGAGACCGAAGCCGATTTGCTTGTGCGGTATTGCGGCGAGTGATCGAAATGTCCGTTCGGCTTTGACCCCGACGCGATGCCATAGCGGCTGGCTGCGGATGCCCTCGCGTGTGGCCGCACGCCGATGTCGGCCAGCATTCAAGCGTCAATCGCGTAAATCCGGTCGGTGACTTCCGTCTGGCCGATGCGACAGGTTTCTACGCCGGCCAATTGCCAGCCGTTGTGTTCGTAGAATCCGATCGCACGCACGTTGCCCTCCAGCACCTGCAGATGGACCCTGTCCACGCCGATGGACCGAGCCCACGCACGAACGGCTTCGATCATGCGCTTACCCGTGCCGCCGCCGTGATGCGAGGGATGAACGTGCAGGCAGTCGAGCAGCACACCCAGCGCCGGATCGACGGGGCGCTCCGCGCTGACGAAGCCGACGGGTTCGCCGTTCGACTCGGCGATCAGCACGAGACCCCACTCGCTCTCGTTGCGATCGAGATAATTGCGCCACCGGACCGCGTGCTCCGTCGGCACGTCGTCGGACAGATAGCTGGCCGGAAGGATGTGGCTATAGGCGGTTTGCCAGCTCAGCGTGTGCAGGCGAGCAATGTGGTTCGCGTCGTGCGGCGTCGCGGCGCGCAGTATGACCCGGGTGTCCGGCATCGGTAGCCACTCTCCTGGTGCGGGTTCTCTTGATCGACATGTGTCGTCGCAAAATATACCGTACTTTGCGGGATGCATTTCGCCGGGCTTGTGGGCGGGTCGTGGGCGAGCGGGCAAAAAAATCCCGACACCTTCTCCGGTCGTCGGGGTCGAACGGCCCTGCAAAGCATGAGGGCACGAGGAAGATCCTACATTACACGCATGCAAGACTGACGCGCTTTGTCGGTTTGCGCCAAGCCCCTGTTCGATTCGGCCAATCAGCCGGTTACGAGCGGCCGTAAACGAAAAAAGCCTGCTCGCGTTTTGCGCGAGCAGGCAAGAAAACGGATCAGCATTCGAGGCACGAGGGCTGTCCAGAGAAGATAACGGCACGGCAAGCGGGAACCTTAGGCGGGAAAGGAAGCGCCGCGGGCAAACGGGCATGAACGTTGTCATCGCAACGACACGGAAACGCGATACGGATCGGGCCCGCAGGCCTCGTCGCCATTTCCGTCACCACGTCGGAGATGCGGGACAAGCGGTGCGATCGGTCGGTACCCCGCACGATCGCGCGCGCGATTTCGATATCGCCTCGCCTCGTCCGAGGTCTCCTATTCGGTATCGAAGTCATATCGCCGGGGCGACCCGATTCCGTCTTTGCGAACCCGAACGTTCGCCATCCACGTGCTGCCGGGTGCCAGTTGCACGGACTCGCCGATAATTTCGTCACTGTCGAATATCGCTATGGCATTCGATTCTTTCGCGCATACGGCGGCCCCTCACATGCGCTCGATGTTGCTGCCGCGCAGCGCGCTTTACGCAAATCGTTCTTTGAAGCGCGAGGCCGAAATGGCATCGTGGTTGATTCGTTGAATACGGGGATGCCACTTCGTTAAAGACGCCGTGACCAAGATACACATTGGCTGTATCCGAACGCCAGAAAGCAAAAAGCCCGGCTCAATGAACCGGGCTTTTTGCTTGAATTTGTTGGGGTGGCTGATGGGACTCGAACCCACGACGACAGGAATCACAATCCTGGACTCTACCAACTGAGCTACAGCCACCACTGATACTGCTTACTTCGTTTCGCCGTTTTGTTTCAGCAGCGAAGAACAAGATTATACGAACACTTTTGAATCTTGCAAAGCCTTTTTTTCAAAAAATTCTTCGGCTTCGTTCAGATGCGCGCGCGCCTCGTCGAACACGGCCAGATCGCCGCGTGCGAGCTTCTTGTTGTCGGACAGCACGCGACGCCAGCCACGCGCGCCCGGCATGCCGCGATACAGCCCGAGGGCGTGCCGCACGATCGCGCCGAGGTAGGTGCCGCGCTTCAGCTCGGCCGCGCAATACGCGATCAGTTGCGCTTCCGCCTCTTCGCGCGTCGGCACCGCTGCGCTCGATCCATAGAAGCGCGTATCGACCTCCGCCAGCACGTACGGGTTGTGATACGCCTCGCGGCCGAGCATCACGCCGTCGACGTGCTCCAGATGCTGCGCGACTTCATCGAGCGTCGTGATGCCGCCGTTGATCACGATCTCCAGCGTCGGAAAATCGCGCTTCAGCCGATACGCATAGTCGTACTTGAGCGGCGGAATCTCGCGATTCTCCTTCGGCGACAGCCCCTTCAGGATCGCGTTGCGGGCATGCACGACGAACGTTTCGCAACCGGCCTCGGCCACCGTGCCGACGAAGTCGCGCACGAACGCGTAGTCCTCGACCGCATCGACGCCGATCCGGTGCTTGACCGTCACCGGCACCGACACCGCATCGCGCATCGCCTTCACGCAGTCGGCGACGAGTGGCGGCTCGTTCATCAGGCATGCACCGAACGCGCCGCGTTGCACGCGCTCGGACGGGCACCCGCAATTCAGGTTGATCTCGTCGTAGCCCCACTGCTCGCCGAGCTTCGCCGCGCGCGCGAGGTCGTCCCGCTCGCTGCCGCCCAGTTGCAGCGCGACCGGCGATTCGCTCGGCGTGAACGCAAGATGCCGCTGGGCATCGCCGAACAGTAGCGCGCCCGTCGTAATCATCTCCGTATACAGCCACGTATTGCGCGTCAGCGTGCGGTGGAACGAACGGCAATGGCGATCCGTCCAGTCGAGCATGGGCGCGACCGATACACGGCGGGGAGGAAGCGAGGACGGAACGGACATGGAATTCGGGTACAGGCCAGGCGGCGCGGAAGCAACCCATTATTTTACCGCAATACCGGCCATACCCGCGCGACACGCGCTACCGGTCGTCCAGCTCCGCATCGACCGCCCGGCGCGCCTCGTCGAACACGCGCTCGATCACGTGCCGCTCGGTCAACAGCACCCCATCGATCTTGACCAGCCGCCAGTCGATCCGCACGGCATCGCCCCGCAGCACGCGGTAGTGCGCATGCTCGCCGTCCCAGACCTGCTCGGTCTTCACCTCGATCTCGAAACCGCGGTACGGCTCGCTGAAATCGCCGAGGTCGCTGCCTGTCGGTTCCATCGCACGCTCCGTGGCGACGCCGCGCCGGGCCGTGTACGCGGCCGGCGCCGCGCGCTCAATCGTATTCGTCGGACAAAAAGGACCGGCCGTCGGCCGTCAGGTCGACCCGGTCGGCCGTCGCCTGATAGATCAGCCCATCGTTCAGCAACGCATGGACGACGTCGTCGAACGCGGCGGGAACCGGCCGGCTGTCGCCGAACTGGTCGATCCATTTCAGCGCCTCGATGGCTTCCGGGGAAAGGATGGGGGTCATGCGTTCGCCTCCGGCATCGGTGTCGTTCCATCCTAGCACTTCGTCCGGCAGTCGAATACCGAGGCAAACGCGCTGCACGAATGCAATGCGGCGGCGCCGGGCACGTTGCCTGCCCGGCGCCGCTGCATCGATGCGCGACCCGCGCTCAGAGACGCGCGATCGAGACTTCCGTCGACTTCACGAGCGCGACGACTTCGGCGCCGACCTTCAGTTCAAGTTCGTCCACCGAACGGGTGGTGATCACCGACGTGACGATGCCGAACGGCGTCTCGACGTCGACTTCGGAAACCACGGACCCGCGAATGATCTCCTTGACCTTGCCCTTGAACTGGTTACGTACGTTGATTGCAGTGATGCTCATCGGGATGATCGCTCCGAAGAAAAGTCTCAGAACGGGCGGCCGGAGCCGCCCGGCGTTAAACGGCCCAGCGGATCTGCCCGACCGGTCGAACCTTGTCTGCTACATGCTCCGTGTCTTGATCGGCCGCGCCGGGGCCGCCGGCGAGCACGCGTTTCAGCACGCGATCCTCGAGCGCCGCGAAAGCGGCCGACGCGCGGGCGCGTGGCCGGCCTAGCGGCACCGGCTGGTCGAGCGCCACCCGCCCCTGCTCGATCAGCAGGATGCGGTCGCCGAGCGCCACGGCTTCCTGCACGTCGTGCGTGACGAGCAGCGCGGTGAACCGGTGCTCGCGCCACAGGCGTTCGATCAGCGCATGCATTTCGATGCGGGTCAGCGCATCGAGTGCGCCGAGCGGCTCGTCGAGCAGCAGCAGTTGCGGCCGGTGCACCAGCGCGCGGGCCAGTGCGACGCGCTGCCGCTGCCCGCCCGACAGTTGCGCGGGCCAGTCGTTCGCGCGTTCCAGCAGCCCGACTTCGTCGAGCACCGCGCGGGCCTGGTCGCGCGCGCCGCGGCCGAGGCCCAGCATCACGTTCTGCAGCACGGTCTTCCACGGCAGCAGGCGCGCATCCTGGTACATGATCCGCGTATCGAGCGCGCCGCCGTCCTCGCCGCGCGTTACGAGCCCGCCGCTGCTCGGCTGCTCGAGTCCCGCGACGAGACGCAGCAGCGTCGATTTCCCGCAGCCGCTGCGGCCGACGATCGCGACGAAGCTGCCGCGCGCGATGTCGAGCTCGACGTTGTCGAGCACCGTGCGGGCGCCGAAGCGCTTGCTGACGCCGGACAGCGTGACCGCGTCGTCGGATGCCGGGCCGCTGGCGCGCCGCCGCGCGAGCGGCACGACCGATGCGCTGCCGTCACGTTCGAGGATCGCCGCGTCGCGCGCATCGCCGTCCGCGACGCGGGCCTGTGCCAGCTCGGCCTCGAGGTCTGCGCCGGCGAGCGGGCCGTAGGCGGCCGCCGAAGTCGTCGCATTCATGCCTTTGCTCCTGATTGATAGGCGGGATGCCAGCGCAGCGTCACGCGCTCGATCCATTTCGCCAGCACATCGGCCAGCTTGCCGAGCACCGCGTACAGCAGGATGCCGACCACCACCACGTCGGTTTGCAGGAATTCACGCGCGTTCATCGTCATGTAGCCGATGCCCGACTGCGCGGAGATCGTTTCCGCGACGATCAGCATCACCCACATCAGCCCGAGCGCGAAACGCACGCCGACGAGGATCGACGGCAACGCGCCGGGCAGGATCACGTCGCGGTACAGCGCGAAGCCGCGCACGCCGT
This sequence comes from Burkholderia sp. AU16741, assembly GCF_002223345.1. Taxonomy (NCBI): domain Bacteria; kingdom Pseudomonadati; phylum Pseudomonadota; class Betaproteobacteria; order Burkholderiales; family Burkholderiaceae; genus Burkholderia; species Burkholderia sp. AU16741. The sequence goes on along the minus strand of NZ_NKEZ01000003.1, from coordinate 1,117,241 downwards.
AGCTCTTCGCCATCTCGATCAGGTTCGCGTCGACCGAGCGGATCCCGTGATACGTATTGATGTAGACGGGGAAGAACACGCCGAGCGCGACGAGGAACAGCTTCGCCTTCTCGTCGATGCCGAACCACAGGATCACGAGCGGAATCATCGCGAGCGCCGGGATGTTGCGGATCATCTGGATCGTCGAGTCGAGCGCGATCTCGGCGGCCTTCGACAGCCCGGTCGCAAGCCCCAGCGCGAGGCCGACGCCGCCGCCGATCGCGAAGCCGAACAGCGCGCGCCACGTGCTCACTTTCACGTTCGCCCACATTTCGCCCGAGGTCACGAGCGACCAGGCCGCGCGCACGACCGCCACCGGCTCGGGCAGCACGCGGGTCGACAGCCAGCCGCTGCGCGCACCGACTTCCCACACCATCAGCAACGCGAGCGGCACGAGCCACGCCGCGACGCCGCGCCACGCGCGGGCGGCCACGGCGACGCCCGCCGTCGACGTTTTCGTTGTCATCGCTAGCCTCCGTCGCTCAGCTCTGGCTCGTCTTCGGCAGATAGTTGTTGCCGACGATCTCGCCGAACGGCCCCGACAGCGGGCCGGCTGCTCGCTCCACGCCCTTGCCCTTGATCAGCGGGAACACGAGTTCGGCGAAGCGATACGACTCTTCGAGGTGCGGGTAGCCGGACAGGATGAACGTCTCGATGCCGAGGTCCGCGTATTCGCGCATGCGTTCGGCGACCTGCTCGGGATTGCCGACGAGCGCCGTGCCGGCGCCGCCGCGCACGAGCCCCACGCCGGCCCACAGGTTCGGATAGACCTCGAGCGCCTCGCGGCCGCCGCGCTTGCCGCCGTGCAGCGCGGCCATCCGGCGCTGGCCTTCCGAATCCATGTTCGCGAACGCTTGCTGCGCACGCGCGATCGTGTCGTCGTCGAGCCGGCTGATCAGCCGCTCGGCGTCGCGCCACGCCTCGTCCTCGGTCTCGCGCACGATCACGTGCAGCCGGATGCCGAACTTGATCTGGCGACCGCGCGCGTCGGCACGGGCGCGGATGTCGGCGAGCTTCTTCGCGACGGCCTCGGGCGGCTCGCCCCAAGTCAGATAGGTATCGATGTGATCGGCGGCAATCGCGTGAGCAGCCGGCGACGAGCCGCCGAACCACAGCGGCGGATGCGGATGCTGCACGGGCGGATAAAGCGCCTTGCCGCCTTTCGACTGCAGGTGCTTGCCGATATAGTCGAATCCGCCGTTGTCGTGCGACGCGGCGAGCAGCCCGCGCCAGATGTTCAGGAAATCGTCGGTGATCTCGTAGCGCGTGTCGTGATCGGCGAACAGGCCGTCACCTTCGAGCTCGGCCGCATCGCCGCCCGTGACGACGTTGATCAGCAGGCGGCCGCCCGACAGGCGGTCGAACGTCGCGGCCATCCGCGCGGCGAGCCCCGGCGAAGCGATCCCGGGGCGCACCGCGACCAGGAACTTCAGGCGCTGCGTCGCCGGAATCAGGCTCGACGCGACGACCCACGCATCCTCGCAGGAACGGCCGGTCGGCAGCAGCACGCCGTCGTAGCCAAGCGTGTCGGCCGCCACGGCCACCTGCTTGAAGTAATCGTAGTCCGCGGCGCGCGCGCCTTCGGCCGTGCCGAGATAGCGGCTGTCGCCATGCGTGGGGATAAACCAGAACACATTCATCTGCTGCTCCTGCTTGACTGTCACTGCCGAAATTTGAAAAAACATCGCCCTGCTCGCGTCGCGGATGAGCGACGCATGCATGGTGTGCATTCGAATCGGGATGGCTCGCCGGTCAGGCCGTGCCGCGGACGAGGACGCGATTGCACGGCTGTTGCTGGGAAATCAGTCTAGGGATCGGTACAGGGCTTTGGAACGATTTTTTTGAGCTTAGGTTTTCCGCTTTCGTGATTAGCACGACGCTGGAGCGAATATCGCCGCGGCCGGGCCCTATAATGGCGCACCTATCCGAATAACTCCGCGCGCCCGGCCCCGGCCGTGCGCGCCTGCGGTGCACTCATCGATGCAGAAAGTCATCCTGCCCTTCCTGTCCGGCTTCCTGGCCGCCCTGTTCTTCCGCGAGGCCACGCTGGCCCTGCTTCACACGGCCGACCTGATCGCCGCAACCGGCTTCTCGACACAGCCGTTCGCGCCGCTCGGCATTCCTGAATTTGTCGCGAATGCGCTGATCAGCGCGTGCTGGGCGATTCCGATGGCGTGGTTGTTGCGCGTGTCGCCGGAACGCGAAGCATCGTGGATCGGCGCGCTCGTGTTCGGCGGCATCGTGCTGACGGCCGCCCGCGTGTTCGCGATCGATCCGCTGCGCGGCATCTGGCCGTCGGGCAACATGATGCCCGTGCTCGCGTCGGGGTTCGCGGCGAATGCGGTGTGGGGATTCGGTGCGCTCGTGTTCATGCGCGCGTTCATGTCGGACGACGCGGGCGACGACTAACGCCGGCGCGGGCGGCGCGCCCTTCGGCCTCAGGCAGACCGATTTCCATGAAAAAGGCCGCGTGCATGATGCACGCGGCCTTTTCGTTTCCGGGTCGCGCGTCGATCGACCGCGCGGGTCAGCCCGATCGACGTCAGTCCTTCAGCTCGCGCAGCGGATGGATGTCGGGCGTCCACGGGCTGTCGAACATCGCGAGCACGTCGGCGCGCCGGACGTCGGCAGCCGACTTGAAACGCCACACCGGCTGGTGATCCTTGTCGACGATCAGCGCGCGCACGCCCTCGATCACGTCGCCGCGCGCGAAGGTCGAGCGCGTGAGATCGAGATCGCGCCGCAGGCAATCGGCCATCGTCGCGCCGCGCGCGCGTTCGACGACTTCGAGCGACACGGCCATCGACAGCGGCGACAGTTGCTCGCGCATCGCGTGCGTCGCTTTCTCGACCCACCCGTCGACCGCCGCGCAATCCTGCTCGGCGTCGAGCGACGCAAGGATCGCGTCGATGTCCGGCTGCGCGAAATGCCGGTCGATCCCGGCACGCGCGTCCGCAAGCGCCGACGTGTCGGGCGTCGGCACGACCTTGTGCGCGGCAGCCGCGTCGGTCACGCAGGCGACGGCCTGCGCGCCGCTGTCGATGCGCGCGGTGCGCAGCGTGTCGAGCAGCGCAGGCAGCGCGGCATCGGGCAGATAGACGTCGGCGAGTTGCGCGTACAGCGCGCCGGCCGCGTCGAGCGTCGCGCCGGTCACCGCCAGATAGCGGCCGATCGCGCCGGGCGTGCGCGCGAGAAACCAGCTCATCCCGACGTCCGGGAACAGGCCGATGCGCGTTTCGGGCATCGCCATCTTCGTCGAGTCGGTCACGACGCGCAGGCCGCCCGTCTGCCGCGCCGCCTGCGAAATCCCCATGCCGCCGCCCATCACGACGCCGTGCATCAGCGCGATGTACGGCTTCGGATACGTGAAAATCGCATGGTTCAGCGTGTATTCCTCGATGAAGAACGTGTCGACCGCATCGCGGTCGCCGCGCTGCCACGCGTCGTGAAAGAAGCGCACGTCGCCGCCCGCGCAGAACGCGCGCGGATGCGGGCTGTGCACGACGACCGCGACGACGTCGGGATCGCCGCGCCACGCGTCCAGCGCCTGCTGCATCAGCCGGATCATGCCGACCGACAGCGCGTTCAGCGCCTTCGGCCGGTTCAGTTCGAGAAAGCCGATGCGGTTCGCGACATACGCGACCACGTCGGGCTGGGCAGATTCGGCTGAAACGGCGGCGGAAGAAGAATCGGTCATGAAGATCATCCGGCAAACGGCAGTCGCACGCTCAGTGCGCCTGCATTTTCGAGAACAGATTCAGCACCGCGACGCCGGCGACGATCAGCCCGAGGCCGATCACCGCCGGCACGTCCGGCACCTGGCGATAGAGCAGCATCGCGACGAGCGTGATCAGCACGATGCCGGCGCCCGACCACACTGCATAGATGATGCCGACGGGCATCGTGCGCAACGTGAGCGACAGGCAGTAAAACGCGACGCCGTAACCGGCGACGACGAGCACCGACGGCCACAAGCGCGTGAAGCCGTCCGCCGCGCGCAGCGCGGACGTGCCGATCACTTCCGCGACGATCGCGATCGCGAGCCATGCGTAACCGGGCACTTGCATCGCTCAGCTCCTTGCGAGGGCCAGTACCGCGTAGTCGTGACCGAGCTCGGCGCACAGCGCTTCGACGACGAACTCGTGGTCCGCGCGCTGCGGCAGCCCGGACGCGGTGATCGAGCCGATCACGCCGGCGCCGGCGACGGTCAGCGGAAACGAGCCGCCGTGCGACGCATAGTCGGCGGCCGGCAGCCCGTGCTTGTCCGCGAGCGTCGCGCCGGCCTGCTGCATGCGCAGGCCGATCGCGTACGAGCTGCGGCGAAAATGCGCGACGACGTTGCGCTTGCGGCGCACCCAGTCGGCGTTGTCCGGCGTCGCGCCGGCGAGCGCCGCATAGAACAGCGGCTGGCCGAACGTGACGATGTCGATCGCGATCGCATGACCGCGCGACGTCGCGAGCGCATGCATCCGGTTGCCGAGCGCCCACGCGCGGGCCGGGTCGAAATGGGGAAACACGAGCGCCTGTTCCTGCGCGCCGATCGATTGCAGATCGTGAGCGATGTCCATGAATCCGTCGATGCAGTAATGAGAGTCGCAGCGGCGCCGATGCGATCGCGCAAGGCCGCTGCCGGGATGGCGACACAAACCGCTCGATTCTAGCGCACGCGCCTCCCCGTACCGGCCCCACCCGCGCTCGCGACGCGATTGTCAGAAAACAGTTGCGCGCATCCTGGTTAGCCCATATAATTCATTTCTTCGACGGACGCGGGGTGGAGCAGTCTGGCAGCTCGTCGGGCTCATAACCCGAAGGTCGTAGGTTCAAATCCTACCCCCGCAACCAACCGTCCAGAATTTCGCAAAAAGCCCGGCTTCGCGCCGGGCTTTTTGTTTTTGCGCGCCCGGGCTTCCCGCCTTCTTCGCGCACTCTCCCGCCGTTTCTCCCGACACGCCGCCGCATGCGCGCGGCGTTCAAGAATGCCGCGGGCCGGTGATACACTCGCATCACCTCGTCCCTTCCACTCGACATGAAATTCTGCTCCGTCTGCGGTCACGAAGTCCTTGCGCGCATTCCGCCTGGCGACAACCGCGAGCGCTTCGTCTGCGATCACTGCGGCACGATCCACTATCAGAATCCGCGCAACGTCGTCGGCACGGTGCCGGTCTGGGGCGACCAGATCCTGCTGTGCCGCCGCGCGATCGAACCGCGCTACGGATTCTGGACGCTGCCGGCGGGTTTCATGGAAATGGGCGAGACCACCGCGGAAGCCGCCGCGCGCGAAACGCTCGAGGAAGCCGGCGCGCGCGTCGAAGTGCAGAACCTGTTCACGCTGCTCAACGTGCCGCACGTGCACCAGGTCCACCTGTTCTACCTTGCGCGGCTCACCGATCCGGGTTTCGAAGCCGGCGAGGAAAGCCTCGAAGTGAAACTGTTCGACGAAGCCGACATCCCGTGGGACGAGATCGCGTTCCCGACCGTCAGCCAGACGCTGCGCTTCTTCTTCGCGGATCGCGCCGCCGGCGACTACGGCGTGCACACCGGCGACATCTTCCGCTCGCTGCGCAACGGCTGAGCCCTACCCATGGTTCCCTGGCTCGGCCCGGACGATCCGTTTCCGTCCATCGAACGCGCGCTCGGCCCCGCGACCGGCGCGCCCGGGCTGCTCGCCGCGAGCGCCGACCTGCTGCCGTCGCGCCTCATCGACGCCTACCAGCGCGGCATCTTCCCGTGGTACTCGGACGGCCAGCCGGTGCTGTGGTGGAGCCCCGACCCGCGCATGATCCTCGTGCCGGCCGAATTCAAGGTATCGCCGTCGCTGCGCAAGACGCTCAAGCGCGTCCTGCGCGAACCGGGTTGGGAAGTACGCGTCGATCACGACTTTCCCGGCGTGATGCGCGCGTGCGCGCAGGCGCCGCGCCGCGGGCAGCGCGGCACCTGGATCACCGCCGAGATCATCGACGCCTACACGTCGCTCTACCGCTCCGGCAACGCGCACAGCATCGAGACGTGGCACGACGGACGCCGCGTCGGCGGCCTCTATGGCGTGTCGTTCGGCCGGATGTTTTTCGGCGAGTCGATGTATGCGGACGTGACCGATGCGTCGAAAATCGCGCTGGCCGCGCTCATCGCGCACCTTCGCGAGCAGGGGCTGGAAATGATAGACTGCCAACAGAATACGTCGCATCTAGCGTCGCTCGGCGGCCGCGAGATCGCACGCAAGGCCTTTGTCGCTCACGTGCGCCGCGCGGCAGCCGAACCGCCGATCCCGTGGCAGTTCGACAAGCGCGTGCTCGCCACGCTGACGAGCCCCGCCGAAACGGCGGCGCCCACCGGGGGCGAGCGCTAGCGCGGCACTCCTTCCCTGCATCGAGAGCTGCCCATGACTCATCCGACTGAGCTGCCGCTTTCACCGCTTTCGGCGCTGCAATTCTATGCAACGGCGCCCTATCCGTGCAGCTATCTGGACGGCCGCATCGCACGCTCGCAAGTCGCGACGCCGAGCCACCTGATCAACTCCGACATCTATACCGAACTCGTGAAGGCCGGCTTCCGCCGCTCGGGCGTCTTCACGTATCGTCCGTACTGCGACGGCTGCCGCGCCTGCGTGCCGGTGCGCGTGCCGGTCGGCGAGTTCGCGCCGACGCGCACGCAGCGCAGGATGTGGAAGCGGCACCGCACGCTGGTCGCGACGGTGTCACCGCTGCACTACGACGAAGAGCACTACGCGCTCTACATGCGCTACCAGTCCGCGCGCCACGCGGGCGGCGGCATGGATCGCGACAGCCGCGACCAGTACGAACAGTTCCTGCTGCAAAGCCGGATCAACTCGCGCCTCGTCGAATTCCGCGACCTCGACGCACCGGGCGGCGAACCCGGCAAACTGCGGATGGTCAGCATGATCGACATCCTCGGCGACGGGCTGTCGTCGGTCTACACGTTCTTCGAGCCCGACGACCGGCACACGAGCTACGGCACCTACAACATCCTGTGGCAGATCGAACAGGCGAAGAGCCTCGGGCTGCCCTACGTCTACCTCGGCTACTGGATCCGCGAGAGCCCGAAGATGGCCTACAAGGCGAACTTCCACCCGCTCGAAGGGCTGATCGACGGCCGCTGGAAGACGCTCGACCCGGAACGGGTCGACCTGCCGCCCGTCGACGCGGCGCTCGCACGCGCGCCGTTGCCGGGCGGGCATTCCGGCTCGGGCTGACCCGCGTCGCGGCGGCTACGAAGCGAAGCACGCCCGTGCCGCGCAACTCCCGGTAAAATAGCGGGTTGTCATTCATTTCGGCCGTCCGCCCCATTCCCGTGTTCAGTTCCCTCTATCCGCTGGCCCGCGCATCCCTGTTCAAAATGGATGCGGAAGACGCTCACCACCTTACGCTGCGCGCGCTCGGCGCGGCCGGCCGCACCGGCCTCGCCTGCGCGCTGTCGGCCCGCGTGCCCGACGCGCCGCGCACCGTGATGGGGCTCACGTTCCGCAACCCGGTCGGCCTCGCGGCCGGCCTGGACAAGGATGGCGCGGCCATCGACGGCCTCGCGGCGCTCGGCTTCGGCTTCATCGAGGTCGGCACGGTCACGCCGCGCCCGCAACCCGGCAACCCGCGCCCGCGGATGTTCCGGCTGCCGCAGGCCGAAGCGCTGATCAACCGGATGGGCTTCAACAACCACGGCGTCGACCAGTTCGTGAAGAACGTGCAGGCCGCCCGCTATCGCGGCATCCTCGGCCTGAACATCGGCAAGAACGCCGACACGCCGATCGAACGCGCGGCGGAGGATTACCTGTACTGCCTGGAGCGCGTATACCCGTTCGCGAGCTACGTGACGATCAACATCTCGTCGCCGAACACGAAGAACCTGCGCCAGTTGCAGGGCGCGGGCGAGCTCGACGCGCTGCTCGCCGCGCTGAAGGACAAGCAACAGCGCCTCGCCGACCTGCACGGCAAGCTCGTGCCGCTCGCGCTGAAGATCGCGCCCGATCTCGACGACGAACAGGTGAAGGAAATCGGCGACACGCTGCTGCGCCACAAGATCGAAGCTGTGATCGCCACCAATACGACGCTGTCGCGCGCGGCCGTCCAGGGCCTGCCGCACGCGGACGAAGCCGGCGGCCTGTCGGGCCGCCCCGTGTTCGACGCGTCGAACGAGGTGATCCGCAAGCTGCGCGCCGAAGTCGGCGACGACGTGCCGATCATCGGCGTCGGCGGCATTTTCTCGGGCGAGGACGCCCGCGCGAAGTTGGCGGCCGGCGCGGCGCTCGTCCAGCTCTATACCGGCTTCATCTATCGCGGCCCGGCGCTCGTGTCCGAATGCGTGAAGGCGATCGCCCGCGAACGCACCGCGTAATATAGCCATAAGCAAACTATATTTAGCCATCGATAGCGTTTTTGCTATCCTCGCTTCACGATCAGAATCATTGAGCCGCACAGGGCAAGGACACACACGATGAAATTTTCGCTGTTGAAGAAGCTGCTGGTGGCCGGCGTGATCGGCACGTCGTTCGCTGCGGCAACCGCCCACGCGGCGGACCTCCTCGACCAGGTCAAACAACGCGGCACGCTGCGCGTCGGCCTCGAAGGCACGTTCCCGCCGTTCAACTCGAAGAACCCGCAAGGCGAACTCGTCGGGTTCGACGTCGACATCGCGAAGGCCGTCGCCGCGAAGCTCGGCGTGAAGGCCGAATTCGTGACGACCGAATGGAGCGGCATCATCGCGGGCCTGCAGGCCGGCAAGTTCGACGTGATCGCCAACCAGGTCGGCATCACCGACAAGCGCAAGGAAACGCTCGACTTCTCGCCCGCGTACACGTACTCGTCCGCGCAGTTGATCCAGCGCAAGGACGACACGCGCGAGTTCAAGTCGCTGGAAGATCTGAAGGGCAAGAAGCTCGGCGTCGCGCTCGGCACGAACTACATGGACATGGCGAAATCGGTGCCGGGCATCGACGTGAAGACGTACCCGGGCGCGCCCGAGTACTTGCGCGATCTCTCGGCCGGCCGCCTCGACGCGGCGCTCAACGACCGCCTGATGCTCGCGTACCTGACGAAGAATTCCCAACTGCCGCTGCGCCCGGGCGCGAACGTCGGTTCGGCGAACCCGTCGGGCATCCCGTTCAAGAAGGGCAACCCGAAGTTCCAGAAGGCGATCGACGACGCGATGACGCAACTCGAGGCCGACGGCACGTTCACGAAGATCTCCGACAAATGGTTCGGCATCGACGTGACGAAACCGATCAAGTAAGCACGCCTGCATTTCCCGCCTGACGGCGGGCCGGAAAGGGCGGCATCCGCAACGATGCCGCCCTTTGTTTTATCGGTCCGGTTTATGATTGCGCTTTCGCGCACGCATTCGCTTCGTATTCCATGTCGACAACGTCCCTGCTCGTCCAATCGCTGCCGGTGCTCGCCCAAGGTGCCGTACTGACCGTCAAGTTCGCCGTGCTGTCGATGGTGTTCGGCCTGCTTGGCGCCGTCGTGCTCGCGATGATGGGCATCCGGCAGAGCGAAGCGCTCGACGGCTTCGAGCGCATCTGGGTCAATGCGCTCGCGTGGCTGGCGCGCGCGTACGTGAGCCTGATGCGCGGCACGCCGCTGCTCGTGCAGATCTTCGTCATCTATTACGGGCTGCCGAGCCTCGGCATCTCGCTCGACCCGACGCCGGCCGGCGTCATCGCGCTGTCCGCGAACGTCGCGGCCTACATGTCGGAAAGCATGCGCGGCGCGATCAACGGGATCGCGCGCGGCCAGTGGCTCGCCGCGTACAGCCTCGGGCTGTCGTGGGGGCAGACGCTGCGCTACGTGATCGGCCCGCAGGCGCTGCGCATCGCGGTGCCGAGCCTGTCGAACAGCCTGATCAGCCTGATCAAGGACACGTCGCTCGTGTCGGTGATCACCGTGACCGAACTGCTGCGCAGCGCGCAGGAAGTGATCGCGGCAACCTATCAGCCGCTGCCGCTCTATCTCGCCGCCGCGGCCGTGTACTGGATCCTGTGCCAGATCCTCGAATGGGTGCAGCGCTGGTACGAAAAGCGCCTGTCGCTGCCGTCGCGGCACTGAGCCGCGCCGTTGCGCCGGGCCGCGCTCGCGGGCCGGGCGCTGTCCTTCCCGCCTGTTCCGTCTATTCGCCCGAATAGCGCACGCCGAGCACGGCGCGCGCCGCATCGGTCATCGCGATCATCTGCCGCGAATGGTCGTGCGTCATGATCGGGCTTTCGGTCTCGCCCGCGCGCAACAGGTCGCAGAAATGCGCGGTTTCGTAGTTCAGCCCGCCGCCCGCGGCCGGTGCGTCGAGTTCGACGGTGCGCCCGTCCGCATAGCGGATCGTCGCACGCTCGGGGTTCCACCACTTCTCGTGAATCGTCACGTGGCCGCCGGCCGCGGCGATCAGCGCGTCGCCGCGCCCCATCACGTCGAGCCCGCAAAAGAGCTGCGCGATCCCGCCGTTCGCGTGCACGCTGTTCAGGCTCGCGAACAGGTCGACTCCCGTCGCGCCGACGCGGCCGAGCGTCTGCACGTCGCGCGCCGCGCCGAGCCAGTCGACGGCGAGAAATGCCTCGTAGATGCCGATATCGAGCAGCGCGCCGCCCGCGCGATCGAGCCGATAGACGGAATGGTCGTCCGGCACCGACGACGAGGCGCAGCCCGCCCGCACGAGCCGGATCTCGCCGATCGGATCGTCACGCAGGTGCGCACGCAGTTGACGGTACAGCGGGAAGAATGGCGGCTTCATCGCCTCCATGAAGAGCAGCCCGGCAGCGCGCGCCGCGTGCAGCACCGTGTCGAGTTGCGCGGCGTTCAGCGCCGCGGGTTTCTCGCACAGCACGGCCTTGCCGGCAGCCAGCGCGGCCAGCGTGTACTGCGCGTGACTGTCATGGAGCGTCGCGATGTAGACCGCGTCGATGTCGCTCGCGAGGAGCGCGTCGAGGCGCGCGGCAGGCGTGCCGCCGTATGTCTCGCAGAAGGCGGCCGCTGCGTCGGCGCGGCGGGCCCAGACGCCGGCGAGCGTGGCGCCCGGCACATGCGCGAGGCTTTGCGCGAAGCGGCGCGCAATGCTGCCTGCACCGACGATGCCGAAGCGCACCGGGCGATGGTCGTTGTCGTTCATCCTGATCTTCCGTGTCGGTCGTATGACGGTTGCCGGCACGCTGCCGGCCGGCCGTCATGATAAACGGCCCGGCGGCACACGGATGAACGACACGCGCGGCGTCAGGCGCGCACCGGCACGTCGACCGAGAAATCGCGCGAAATCTCGTCCGCGCTGAAATCGATCAGCGCGAGCGACGCCGCTTCGGCTTCGCGCGGGTCGCGCCGCTCGATCGCATCGACGACGCGCGCATGCGCCTTCACCGCGATGTCGTGCGCACCTTCCTTCTGCACGACGCGCGGATTCACGAGACGCACCGCACCGCGCACGATCGCCGCCATCTGCTGGAAGAACTGGTTGCCGCTCGCCTGGACGATCCGCGTATGCAGCAACTCGTCCGCCGTGTCGTAGCCGGTGTCGCCCGGCTGCAGCACCTTGAACGCATCGAACGCTTCGCGAATGCCCGCGATGTCGGCCGCCGTCGCACGCACCGCCGCCTGCGCGGTCGCACGCGGTTCGATCAGCATCCGGAATTCGATGACGTCGCGCATGAACTGCGGATCGGGCTTTGCCCGGAATCGCCAACTCACGACGTCTTCGTCGATCATCCGCCAGTCGCGCATCGGCCGCACGCGCGTTCCGACTTTCGGACGCACGTCGAGCATGTCGCGCGCAAGCAACATCGACAACGCTTCCCGCATGACCGTGCGGCTCACGTCGAACTCTTTCGACAGCACGTCCTGCGGCGGCAAGATGCCGCCGTACTTGTCCTCGACGATACCCGCGACAAGCCCATCCATCACTTTGGCGACCAGTGACCGGTCTTTGCCCTGCTCCATGACACCTCCCCGTGCGTCGATTTGCGAACACCTGCTCCGCAGTTCCGCCGGCCCTGGTTACTACTCTGTTCTTATGATCTATAAGTTGATGAGTTCGACGATATTTCGCTATCTGGTAAACACCTGACAGGGTTATCCCTCTTCTGAACGAGGTGATTTATACGGCTAAAAAAAAGGCCCGGGAAGCGCGCCGCGCTTGCCGGACCCCGGTTTCCACAAGATTTAACCATCCAATCCATGACGGCCGATACCGTGCCATTACGGACTGCTTCTCATTCAGTTTCAGCCAGCCGGATAAACGATGGTTTCAACGCCGTTTTCCGTGCCGAGCAAGCACAGATTCGCGCCGCGTTCGGCGAACAGGCCAACCGTCACGACGCCCGGCCATGCGTTCACCTGCGCTTCGAAACCGCGTGGATCGGCGATCTGCAGGCCCTTCACGTCGATGATCTCGTTGCCGTTGTCGGTGATGTAGGGCGCGCCGTCCTTCGTCACGCGCAGCACGGGCACGCCGCCGAGCGCGGTCACGCGCCGGCCGATCGCCGTGCGCGCCATCGGCACGACCTCGATCGGCAGCGGGAACGCGCCGAGCACCGGCACGCGCTTGCTGGCGTCGGCGATGCAGACGAACGTGTCGGCCACCGACGCGACGATCTTCTCGCGCGTCAGCGCGCCGCCGCCGCCCTTGATCATCGCGCCGCCGGCGTCGATCTCGTCGGCGCCGTCGACGTACACCTGAAGCGACTCGATCTCGTTCAGGTCGAACACCTTGATGCCGTGCGATTTCAGGCGTTCGGTCGTGGCGACCGAGCTCGACACGGCGCCGCGATAGCGCGCTTTGACGGCGGCGAGCGCGTCGATGAAGCAGTTGGCGGTCGAGCCGGTGCCGACACCGATCACGGCGCCTTCCGGCACGTTCTGGATCACGTAATCGGCGGCGGCCTGGCCGACGAGGCGTTTGAGTTCGTCTTGAGTCATGGTGTGGTAATGCTGCGGAATGGCGAAAAGCCGCCAGTTTACCGGAGTCGGCCGACGCCCCCGCGTTTTTCGGCGTGCGATACGCGCCACGTATTCAGCGCGTGTCGGCCGCCGGTGCGGGGTCCGTCGCCGGCGTGCCGGGGAAGTACTTGTCGAGCAGCGCCTGGGCGATCGCGTCGCTTTCCGCGTCCGGATTGCCCGCGTAGTCGGACGGCCGGAAATGCATCTGAAACGCCGCGAACACGCGCCGCGTGCGCGCGTCGAGCACGCCGTCGGTCGGCACGTCGTAGCCGTAGCGCGCAAGCTTGAGCTGCAGCTCGCGCACGTCGACCGGCGCGTGCGGGTCGCGGCCGCCGAGCCGCGCGACGACGGTCGCGTCGTCCGGCCATGCACCGACGCCGGCTTGCGCGAGCGCATGCCACGGAAACAGCGGGCCGGGATCGATCTTGCGTTGCGGGGCGATGTCGCTGTGCCCGACCACGCGCGTCGGCGGAATCCCGTAGCGGGCGACGATGTCCTTCGACAGGCGGATCAGCGCGTCGACCTGTTCGGGCGGATACGGCTGCCAGGTGCGCTGCTGCGCGTCGAGCGGGCCGCGGTTCACGTTCTCGATGCCGATCGACACCGCGTTCAGCTCGGTCGTGCCCTGCCACTCGCTGACGCCCGCGTGCCACGCGCGCTGCGCTTCCGGAACGAGCTGGTAGACGACGGGCATCCCGCGCTCGATGCGTGGCTGCGGCGGGATGACGTAATGCACGCTGACCGATTCGCCGGTCAGCGTGCGCAGCGATTTCGTCTCGTCGCTTTCGGTGTAATGCATCACGAGAAAGCGGATCCGCGAATCGGCGCCGCGCGCATGCAGGCTCGTGTCGGCATAGTAGGTGCCGCGTTCTACGAGCGACGACGACGTGCAGGCCGCCAGCAGGCCGAGCACGGCGCAGGAGACACCAACACGAAACAGGGTCATCGGTCGCGGGTTCCGGAGAGCCGCATGCCGCATTGCATCGCGGCACGCGTCGTTCGGGTCATTCGACGCCCGCGCATCGCGCGCGGGACGGGCGGTGCCGAGGGCAGCCGCGGGCTCAGCCCTTCACGCGCCGCTGGCGCACGGCTTCGTACAGGCACACGCCGCTGGCGACCGACACGTTCAGGCTTTCCACGCTGCCGGCCATCGGGATGCTCATCACTTCGTCGCAGGTGTCGCGCGTGAGCCGGCGCATGCCTTCGCCTTCCGCGCCCATCACGAGCGCGACGGGGCCGTCGAGCTTCGTCTCGTAGAGCGTCGCCGATGCCTCGTCCGACGTGCCGATGATCCACACGCCGGCTTCCTTCAGCTCGCGCAGCGCGCGGGCGAGGTTCGTCACCGTGATGTACGGCACCGTATCGGCCGCCCCGCTCGCCACCTTGGCCGCGGTCGCGTTCAGGCCGACCGCGCGGTCGCGCGGGGCGATCACCGCATGCGCGCCGGCCGAATCGGCGACCCGCAGGCACGCGCCGAGGTTGTGCGGATCGGTGACGCCATCGAGCACGAGCAGCAGCGCGGGCCCGTTGATGCCGTCGAGCAGCTCGGACAGGTTCTGCGCGAGCGGCATGTCCTCGACGCGCGCGACGACGCCCTGGTGGCGCTCGGTATGTGCGAGGCCCCACAGGCGCGTTTCGTCGGCCGCGATCAGCCGCACGCCCGCTTCCTTCGCGGTGTGCAGGAAGTCCTGCATGCGGCGGTCGCGGCGCGTCTGGTCGTACAGCACCTCCGCCACCGTCGATGCATCGTGCCGCAAACGTGCGGTCACCGCATGAAAACCGTAAAGAACCTTCAGACGTGACATGACTGGAACAACCTTCGATCAAACGTGCGGCCGCGCGACATGCGCAGCCGCGATCCATGGAAAAGGAAAGCGCCGCGTGCCCGGCCGATGACCGGTGACGCGGCGTCTCTCGATACTGCAGGGCGTGTGCGTAGGCCGCCCCGAACGCTCAATACTTCTTGCGGGCGCGGGCCTTCTTCGCGGGTGCGCCGCCACCGCCGCCGCCCTTCTTCTTCGCGGCGCCACGCGCGGCGCGCGCTTCCTTCACCGCGACGCTCGGCGCGCTCGCGGCCGTCTTGCGACGCGGCGCGGCTTCCTCGACCGGCGGCAGCGCACGCACGCGCGGGCCGCTGCCGTTGCGATCGCCGCCGGCAGCCGGCGCGGGCGACGGACGCGGCGCCTTCACCGGCGTATCGCGCACGAGGCGGAAATCGATCTTGCGCGCATCGAGATCGACGCGGCTCACCTGCACGCGCACGCGATCCGACAGGCGATAGCGGATGCCCGTGCGTTCGCCGCGCAGCTCGTTCTTGATCTCGTCGTACTGGAAGTAGTCCGAGCCGAGCTCCGTCACGTGCACGAGCCCTTCGATGAACAGCGTGTCGAGCTGCACGAAGATGCCGAACGACGTCACGCCGTTCACCATCCCGCCGTACTCCTCGCCGAGCTTGTCGCGCATGAAGTAGCACTTGAGCCACGCTTCGACGTCACGCGACGCCTCGTCCGCGCGACGCTCGTTCGCCGAGCAGTGCAGGCCGAGCTCTTCCCAGATCGCCGTGTTCGAACGCGAACGGCCGCGCGCTTCATCGTCGGCCTGCTGCATCGCGCGGGCGCGCGGCGACAGCGCGGTATTCAGCTCGAAGCCTTCCGGCGCCTTCGGCGTGTATTTCTTGCCCGACAGGATCGCGTAGATCGCGCGGTGCGTGAGCAGGTCCGGATAGCGGCGGATCGGGCTCGTGAAGTGCGCGTACGCCTCGTATGCGAGACCGAAGTGGCCGATGTTGTCCGGGCTGTAGACCGCCTGCTGCATCGAGCGCAGCAGCATCGGCTGCAGCATCTGCGCGTCCGGCCGGTCGCGGATCTGCGCCATCAGCGCCGCGTAGTCGCTCGCATGCGGCTTGTCGCCGCCGCCGAGCGACAGGCCCATCCCGCGCAGGAACGCGCGCAGGTTCTCGAGCTTCTCCGGCGTCGGCCCCGCGTGCACGCGGTACAGGCCCGGATGCTTGTTGCGCTTCAGGAAATCGGCCGCGCAGACGTTCGCGGCCAACATGCATTCCTCGATCAGCTTGTGCGCGTCGTTGCGCTGACGCGGCACGATCTGCTCGATCTTGCCCTGCGAGTTGCAGACGATGTAGGTCTCGGTCGTGTCGAAGTCGATCGCGCCGCGCTTTTGGCGGGCGGCGAACAGCGACTTGTAGACGCCGTACAGATCCTGCAGGTGCGGCAGCAGGTCGGCGCGGCGCGCGGCCTCCGGCCCCTTCGTGTTCGACAGCACGGCCGCGACTTCGGTGTACGTCAGGCGCGCCGCCGAATGGATCACCGCCGGATAGAACTGGTATGCCTTGATCTCGCCGCGCGCGGTGATCACCATGTCGCACGCAAGCACGCAGCGGTCGACCTGCGGGTTCAGCGAACAGAGGCCGTTCGACAGCTTCTCCGGCAGCATCGGGATCACGCGGCGCGGGAAGTAGACCGACGTACTGCGCTCGAGCGCGTCGGCGTCGAGCCCGCTGCCCGGCTGCACGTAGTGCGACACGTCGGCGATCGCGACGATCAGCCGGAAGCCGTCGCCGCGGCCGACCTTGACCGGCTCGCAGTAGACGGCATCGTCGAAGTCGCGGGCGTCCTCGCCGTCGATCGTCACGAGCGGCACGTCGCGCAGGTCGACGCGGAAACGCAGGTCGGCCGGCCGCACCTTGTCGGGCAGCGCGGCGGCCTCGTCGAGCGCCGGCTGGCTGAATTCGTGCGGCACGCCGTACTTGCGCACCGCGATTTCGATTTCCATGCCCGGATCGTCGATATCGCCGAGCACTTCGACGACACGGCCGAGCGGCTGCGAATGGCGGCTCGGGAAATCGGTCAGCTCGACGACGACGACCTGCCCGACCTTCGCCTTCTTCACGTTCTGCGTGATCAGGATGTCGTGGCCGATGCGCTTGTCTTCCGGCGCGACGATCAACGCGCCGTTCTCGTTCAGCAGGCGGCCGATCACGCGCTTGTTCGCGCGCTCGGTGACTTCGACGACATGCCCTTCGGGACGGCCGCGGCGATCGTAGCCGACGATCCGCGCGAGGACGCGGTCGTTGTGCATCACCTTCTGCATTTCGCCGTTCGGCAAGAACAGGTCGTCCTGGCCGTCGTCGCGGATCACGAACCCGTAGCCGTCGCGATGCCCCTGCACGCGTCCCGCGACGAAATTCGACGGATGGGTCAACTGATAGTGGCCGCGCTTGTCGAGGCGGATCTGGCCGTCGCGCTCCATCGCGGCGACACGCCGGAAGAACCCCTCGCGCTCCTGCCGCTTGATCGACAGGGCTTCGGCGATGTCGTTGGCGGCCAGCGGCGCGTCGCTCGTACGCAGCACGCCGAGAATCTCTTCACGGCTCGGAATGGGGTACGGATATTTGCTCAAGGGTTTGTCGATGATTGTTCTCGTTGCGTTGACCGATGGTGCACGGCATCAACATAGAGGTGTCCGTCAGACAGTTCTATATTGACGGCGGCGGGTCATTCTATCACCCGCCTTGTGTCGCCAAATGACGGGAATGCCGCCGGCACGCGCGGCGGCAGCCGGTTTGCGATGCATCGCAAAAAAGTGTTGACAGGCATAATTGGGGCGCTATAATTTCGCTTCTTTGCAGCAAGCAGCTACTGCAAAACGTGCCCAGGTGGCGGAATTGGTAGACGCACTAGGTTCAGGTCCTAGCGGTGGCAACATCGTGGAGGTTCGAGTCCTCTCCTGGGCACCATCTGTTTTGAAAAGGTCGGCTTTATGCCGGCCTTTTTTCATTTCGGCGCTGGCATCGCGAGTGTCCGTCTTCGGCCTTTATGTCGGCCGCTTAGATCGATAGCAGAATGAATCGGTTATCAATCGCCCTCCCCGTTGTTACGTTGGCCGCCTCGCTTTCGACGCATCCAACGAGGCGCCCCTCCATGACGTCGATGAACCGCCGCGCATTCGCACACGCGATGCTGGCCGCGGGCCGCGCTGCCGCCGGTGTTCGCGCGCACGCCGAGAACGCACCGGCCACGCCGCGCATCGGGTATCAGAAGTCGTCGACGCCGATCACGCTGCTCAAGACGCGCGGCACGCTCGCGCAGGCGCTGACGCCGCCCGGCCTGCGCGTGTCATGGCATGAATTCGCGAGCGGATTGCCGCTGACCGAAGCGCTCAACGTCGGCGCCATCGACTTCAGTGCGGACGTGGCCGATACGGTCCCTGTCTTCGCGCAGGCCGCGCATGCGCGTTTCGTGTACGTCGCGCAGGAGGCGCCTTCGCCGGAGGCGCGGCGATCGTCGTCAAGCAGGACAGCGCGCTACGCACGCTCGCCGATCTCAACGGCCGGCGCATCGCGGTCACGAAGGCGGCCGGCAGCCACTACCTGCTGCCTGCGGCGCTCGCCCGCGCGAAGCTCGCGCCCGCCGACGTGGCGCT
This sequence comes from Burkholderia sp. AU16741, assembly GCF_002223345.1. Classification (NCBI taxonomy): domain Bacteria; kingdom Pseudomonadati; phylum Pseudomonadota; class Betaproteobacteria; order Burkholderiales; family Burkholderiaceae; genus Burkholderia; species Burkholderia sp. AU16741. The sequence continues at coordinate 1,098,843 of NZ_NKEZ01000003.1, read as the reverse complement.
TCATTACCTGACACCCGACGGCCGCGCCGCATTCGAACGCGGCAGTGCGGACGCATGGATCACGTGGGATCCCTATGTCGCGTCGGTCGACCGGAATCCCGACGTACGGATTCTGGCCGACGGCACCGGACTCGCGTCGTACCGGCACTAGCACCTCGCATCGAGCAGCTTCGCCGCCGCGCGATCCGACGTCGTCCAGATCGTATTCGATCAGTTGTCGCAGGCGGGCACATGGCTGCACGAGCATCAGCAGGAGGCCGCCGCCACCCTCGCGCCAATCTGGGGACTCGACGCGAAGACCATCGAGCGCGCGAACGCGCGAAGCAGCTATCTCGTGCGTGCGGTGGTCGCGCGGAACTTTGGCCAACAGCAGAAGATCACGGACACGTTCCTTGCGGCCGGGCTACTGCCCGCCCGCGTCGATACCAGCCAGGCACAGCGCTGGAATTTCACGACGAGGCGCGCGGAGCCGGTCGGCGCGTGACGGTCGGCTACGGCCCGCTACGCAACGCGCGCCCTATTTTTACCGCGCCGGATGAAATTGTGTTGACAGACTCTGCCGACACGCTAAAATAGCGGTCTTCGCATCGCAGCAAGAAGCGAAACGTGCCCAGGTGGCGGAATTGGTAGACGCACTAGGTTCAGGTCCTAGCGGTGGCAACACCGTGGAGGTTCGAGTCCTCTCCTGGGCACCATCTGTTTTGAAAAGGTCGGCTTTATGCCGGCCTTTTTTCATTTCCAGCCCCGGACTGCACGGTACACGCACCGACATCGATGATTCGCGTCGCCGCAAACCGATCGGCACATCGATCGCCCTGCCCGACCCACTCAACTATTTTCGCTTGCGACACTCAAATAGTGTTGACAGCCCCGAAAGACACGCTATAATTTCGCTTCTTTGCAGCAAGCAGCTACTGCAAAACGTGCCCAGGTGGCGGAATTGGTAGACGCACTAGGTTCAGGTCCTAGCGGTGGTAACATCGTGGAGGTTCGAGTCCTCTCCTGGGCACCACTCGATTTATAAAAAAGGTCGGCGAAAGCTGACCTTTTTTCATTTCGAGCCCAGGAAGCAAAGCCCCTGCGCGCTTTGCGCGAGGACTCGAAAGGCTGCGCTTGCAAGCGCAGCCGGGGTCGCGCTTGTGTGACCGAGTCCTCTCCTGGGCACCATCTGTTTTTGAAAGGTCGGCTTTATGCCGGCCTTTTTTCATTTCCAGCCCCCTCGCAGAATCGGGTGCGTTGACGGAATTTCCGCATCGCGGACGCAACGCATATCGTCCTGCCACACCCGTACCCGCCCCACTTCAGCCGCCGCACACCGCCAATCCGTTTAGCGACCGCATCGCGCCCCTTCACTTCGCTGCGGCATGAAACGTCCGTCGCAGAACAAAAAACCGGGATTTCCCTAGGCTGACAGGCCGCCGCTCACGCGGTTAAATAAATCAACGTGATTTATTTAATGCGCCGCCGAGCGGTGCGACATGGAAGGAGACGCCATGAGAAGCCCGCACTTCGGCCAGGGAAGCAATTCGGCCAACGTGCGCCGTTACAACGAGCGCCTGCTGCTGAAGACGCTGCGCCGCGCCGGCAGCGCGTCGAAGGCCGACCTCGCCCGTCTCGCGAGCATGACGGGGACGGCGGTCGGCAGCATCATCGCGTCCCTCGCCGACGCGAAGCTGATCGAATTCGCTGGCCGCACCGAAGGCCAACGCGGCCAGCCCGCGTCGCTGATCCGCCTCGATCCGCGCGGCGCGTTCGGCATCGGCGTCCATCTCGACCGGATGCGCATCGAGACGGCGCTCGTCAACTTCGCGGGCGACGTGCTCGGCCGCCGCTCGCACGACACGCTGCTCCCCGCACCGGCCGACGTGCTCGAGATCGTGCGTCACGACATCGACGCGATGCAGGCCCTGCTCCCCGACCATGAACGCGCGCGCCTGACCGGCGTCGGCGTCGCGCAGCCGTACAACCTCGGTGCGTGGATGCGCGAGCTCGGTCTCGCGCCCGACACGTTCCGCGCGTGGGAAGACGTCGATTTCGCGGCCGATCTCGGCCGCACGCTGTCGCTGCCCGTATTCGGCGAAAACGACGGCAACGCGGCCGCGATCGCCGAACTGTTCTACGGGTACGGCCGGCAGTGCGACGACTTCGTCTACCTGTTCATCGGGCCGGCGATCGGCGGCGGAATCGCGATCGACGGCGACTGCCTGCGCGGCGTGACCGGCAATGCCGGCGACATCGCGGTGATCCCGGTGCCGCCGAGCCGGCTGGCGTCCGCGCCGCCGCCGCGCGGCCAGTGCGACATCCTGCTCGCGCGCGCATCGCTGCATGCGCTTGTGCGCCACCTGCGCCATCACGGCGAGACGGTCGAGAATCGCGCCGATCTCGAAGCCTGCATCGCCCGCGGCCTGCCGGCCGTCGACGAATGGATCGACGACTGCGTCGACGCGCTCGCGCCGGCGTTGCGCGCGGTGCTGTGCGTGATCGACGCGCCGGTGGTCGTGCTCGACGCCGACACCGACGCGGGCCTGCTCGACGCGGTCACGACCCGCCTGCGCGCGGCGCTGGTGGCCACCGCGCCCGAGGCGCGCGGCACGCCGGTACTCGTGCGCGGCACGTTCGGCGCCGACGCCGGCGCGATCGGCGCCGCCACGCTGCCGATGTTTTTCAACTTCTCTCCGCGGGCCGGCATCCTCAAGGGCGCCCGCACCGATTTGCAGGAGGTCCACCATGTCGCGTTCTGAGTCGCCCCGCCCGCTGCTCGAGATGCGCGGAATCAGCAAGACGTTCCCGGCCGTGCGCGCGCTCGACAACGTCAGCCTCACCGTCTATCCCGGCGAGATCCATTCGCTGATGGGCGAGAACGGCGCGGGCAAATCGACGCTGATGAAGATCCTGTCGGGCGCCTACCGCGCCGACGCCGGCGGCGAGATCCTGATCGACGGCCAACGCATCGACATCGACGGCCCGCTCGCCGCGCGCGATGCCGGCGTCGCGGTGATCTACCAGGAGCTGTGCCTGTCGCCGAACCTGACCGTCGCGGAAAACATCTACATTGGCCGCGAACTGCGCCGCGGCAACCGGCGCTGGGGCACGATCGATCGCGCGGCGATGGCGCGCGGCTGCCAGGACGTGCTCGCGCGCCTGGGCGCCCCGTTCGGCCCCGACACGCTCGTCGACACGCTATCGATCGCCGAGCAGCAGCTCGTCGAAATCGCACGCGCCGTGCACACCCGCGCCCGCATCCTCGTGATGGACGAACCGACCACGCCGCTGTCGTCGCGCGAAACCGAGCATCTGTTCAGCCTGATCCGTCAGTTGCGCGAGGAAGGTCTCGCGATCATCTACATCAGCCATCGGATGGCGGAGATCTACGAACTGTCCGATCGCGTGTCGGTGCTGCGCGACGGCACCTACGTCGGCACGCTGGAGCGCGAAGCGCTGTCGGCCGAGCGGCTCGTCGCGATGATGGTCGGCCGCGACATCTCCGGCTTCTACAAGAAGGAGCACGCGCCGTACGACCCCGGCCACCTGCTGCTGTCGGTCCGCGACATCGCCGACGACGCGCGCGTGCGTGGCTGCAGCCTCGACCTGCACGCCGGCGAGGTGCTCGGCATCGCGGGGCTCGTCGGCGCGGGCCGCACCGAGCTCGCGCGGCTGATCTTCGGGGCCGAGCCGCGCGCGCGCGGCGACGTGAAGCTGGGCGAGCGTACGTTCGGCGCGCACTCGCCGCGCGACGCGATCGACGCGGGGCTCGTCTACCTGACCGAGGACCGCAAGCGCCAGGGCCTGTTCCTCGACATGAGCGTGCGCGACAACATCAACATCTCGGTGTGCAACCGCGATGTGCGGCTCGGTGCGCTCGACCTCGCGCGCGGCGCCGAACGCGCGCGCGACGCCATCGCATCGCTGTCGATCCGCGTCCCGCACGCGAACGTCAACGTCGGCGCGCTGTCGGGCGGCAACCAGCAGAAAGTGCTGCTGTCGCGCCTGCTCGAGACGAAGCCGCGCGTACTGATCCTCGACGAACCGACCCGCGGCGTCGACATCGGCGCGAAATCCGAGATCTACCGGATCATCAACGAACTGGCCCGTGCCGGCGTGGGCGTGATCGTGATCTCGAGCGAACTGCCGGAAATCATCGGCGTCGCCGACCGCGTGCTCGTGATGCGCGAAGGCGAGATCGCCGGCGAACTCGGCGGCCACACACATACGCCGATCACGCAGGAAGCGATCATCGCGCTCGCCACCGGCTCGCAGGCCGAACTGGCCGACGCGCACTGAGCGCCGCCCCTTTTCATTTCACTCTCACATTCAGGCTACCGAAATGATCAACCCGACCAAGCAGCGGAACCTCGCTTCCGCGACCGCCCACCCGGTCGCCAACCGCACGCCCCTGATGCGCGGCGCCGATCATCGCGCCCGCATGCAATCGCTGATCCGCACGGCCGGCATGCTGCCGGTGCTGCTGGTCCTGTGCGTCGGTTTCGGCTTCCTGACCGACGGCTTCTTCACGCTGCAGAACCTGTCGATCGTCACGCAGCAGGCGTCGATCAACATCGTGCTCGCCGCCGGCATGACCTTCGTGATCCTGACCGGCGGCATCGACCTGTCGGTCGGCTCGGTGCTCGCCGCCGCGGCGGTCGCGGCGCTGATCGCGTCGACCATTCCCGGCTGGGGCTGGCTCGGCGTGCCGTTCGCGCTCGTCGTCGGCCTCGTGTTCGGCGCGATCAACGGCGGGCTGATCTCGTTCCTGCGCCTGCCGCCGTTCATCGTCACGCTCGGCGCGATGACGGCCGTGCGCGGCGTCGCGCGCCTGATCGGCAACGACACGACCGTGTTCAACCCGCAACTGCCGTTCGCGTTCATCGGCAACGGCTCGATCCTCGGCGTGCCGTGGCTCGTCGTGATCGCGTGCGCGGTGATCGCGATCTCGTGGTTCATCCTGCGCCGCACGGTGCTCGGGATGCGGATCTATTCGGTCGGCGGCAACCCGGAGGCCGCGCGCCTGTCGGGCATCAACGTGCGGGCGATCCAGATGTTCGTGTATGCGGCGTCGGGCCTGCTCGCCGGCCTCGGCGCGGTGATGTCGGCCGCGCGCCTGTATGCGGCCAACGGCCTGCAGCTCGGCCAGTCGTACGAACTCGACGCGATCGCCGCGGTGATCCTCGGCGGCACGAGCTTCGTCGGCGGCGTCGGCTCGATCGTCGGCACGCTGATCGGCGCGCTGATCATCGCGGTGCTGACCAACGGCCTCGTGCTGCTCGGCGTGTCCGACATCTGGCAGTACATCATCAAGGGGCTGGTGATCATCGGCGCGGTCGCGCTCGATCGCTATCGCCAGCGCGACTCGGCCCGTACTTGACTCCCTTCCCTCATCGTTCAACCATCGGCGCGCAGGCAGGTCCTCCTGCGCGCGTTCACCAACAGACCTCTCGGAGACACAACGACATGTTCAAGCACACCGCCGCCCTGACCGCCGTCGCCTGCGCACTCGCCTTCGGCGCCGCCGCCGCCCACGCAGCCGACAAGCCGCTGAAATCGATCGGCGTCACGGTCGGGTCGCTCGGCAATCCGTACTTCGTCACGATCGTGAAAGGCGCCGAAGCGCGCGCGAAGCAGCTCAACCCGAATGCGAAGGTCACGGCCGTATCGGCCGACTACGACCTGAACAAGCAATTCACGCAGATCGACAACTTCATCTCCGCGCACGTCGACATGATCCTGCTCAACGCGACCGACCCCAAGGCGATCGAGCCAGCGGTGAAGAAGGCGCAGGCGGCCGGCATCACGGTCGTCGCGGTGGACGTCGCCGCGGCCGGCGCGAACGCGACCGTGCAGACCAACAACGTGAAGGCCGGCGAACTCGCGTGCGACTACCTCGCGAAGAAGCTGAACGGCAAGGGCAACGTGATCATCGAGAACGGCCCGCAGGTGTCGGCCGTGATCGATCGCGTGAACGGCTGCAAGGCCGTACTCGCGAAGAACCCGGGCATCAAGCTGCTGTCGAGCGACCAGGACGGCAAGGGCTCGCGCGAAGGCGGGATGAACGCGATGCAGGGCTACCTGACGCGCTTTCCGAAGCTCGACGGCGTGTTCACGATCAACGACCCGCAGGCGATCGGCAGCGATCTCGCGGCGAAACAGCTGAACCGCCCGAACATCGTGATCACGTCGGTCGACGGCGCGCCGGACATCGAGGTCGCGCTCAAGTCGAACACGCTCGTGCAGGCGTCGTCGAGCCAGGATCCGTGGGCGATGGCGCAGCAGGCCGTCAACGTCGGCTACGGGATCATGAACGGCCAGAAGCCGGCCAATCCGATGATCCTGATCGAGCCGACGCTCGTCACGCGCGACAACGTGAAGACCTACAAGGGCTGGAGTTCGCCGCGCTGATCGCGGCGATCGCGCCGCCCGCCCGCGAGGCCGGGCGGTGCCGGGCCGCGTCGCCGCGCGCGACGGCCCGCACTGCCCGCCTGTTCAGATTCAGATCAACCGCCGCACGGCCGCGCGCGACGCCGCGGCACAAGGTTTCAACATGACGACGACGTTTCCCCGCCTGATCGTTTTCGGCGAAGCGCTGACCGATTTCATCCGCGACGACGCCCAGCACTGGCACAGCGTCGCCGGCGGCTCGTGCTGGAACGTCGCGCGCGTCGGCGCGCGACTCGGCGTGCCGACGGCCTTCGCCGGTACGGTCAGCCGCGACACCTTCGGCGACGAGCTGATGCGCAAGAGCGCCGATGCAGGGCTCGACATGCGCTTCATCCGGCAGGTCGACCGCGCGCCACTGCTCGCGATGGTCGTGTCGAAGCAGCCGCCCGACTATTTCTTCATCGGCGAAAACAGCGCCGATCTCGCGTTCGATCCGGCCGACTTGCCGGCAGGCGCGTTCGATGCGGCCGACATCGTGCACGTCGGCTCGCTCGGCGTCGTGCGCGAGCCGCTCGCGTCGCGCCTGATCGCGCTCGCGCAGGCCGCGCGCGCCGCCGGCAAGCGAATCTCGTTCGATCCGAACTTCCGCGCGCCGATGGCCGCGCCGTCGTATCGCGACACGCTGCGCCGGCTGACCGCGCTTGCCGACTGGATCAAGGTATCCGACGAAGATCTGCGCGGGCTGTTTCCCGAACTCGACGAAGCGGCCGCGCTCGCGCAACTGCGTGCATGGGCACCCGACGCGACGATGCTCGTCACGCGCGGCGCAGCCGGCATGCAGTTGCTGCATCGCGATACCGTGCTGTTCCAGCCCGCGTTCCCGACCGAGGTGGCCGATACGGTCGGCTGCGGCGATGCGAGCATCGGCGGCTGGCTCGCGAGCCAGCTTGCGCGGCCCGATGCGACGGACGCCGAGCATCTGCGCTACGCGGCCGCGTGCGCGGCCGTCGCCTGTGAACACGCAGGCGCCTATGCCCCGACGGCCGCGGAAGTGACCGACATGATCGAGCGTACCGCCGCCAGCGCCGCGCCTTCGCAATAGACGGCGCCGACGCGCCGCGCCGTCACGCGGCGCTCGTGCCGCCGCTGCCGTCCCTGCCGTTCGGCGGCCTGCCGGTCTGCAGCAGTTGCAGGCTTTCATCGACGCTCAGTTCCGACATCGCGTCGTCGTGCAGCGTACCGTCCGCCGCACGGCGCAGCGCATGCAGCGCGTGCACCTTGAGCCGGACCAGCGCGAGCCGCAGCCCGCGCGCCGCGCATTCGGCCGCGAACGTGCGCAACGATTCGATCGTCGTGCCGTCGACATCGGGCGTTTCCTCGAGGCTCAGCATCACGGTATGCGTGTCCGGTGCGGCCTTCATCAGCGCCCGCACGCGATTGAGCATCCGGTCCGCGTTCGCGAAGAACAGCTGCGCCTCGGGCCGCACGATCAGCACGCCCGGCACCGGCTTCGCATCGGCATGGCTCGCGACGTCGACGAAATCGTGGCTGTCGCGCAGCCGGCCGAGCACGCTGACGTTCGGCTCCGACAACTTGCGCAGCGTCAGCAGCAGGCTCACGCCGATGGCCGCGAGCAGCCCGTGCAGCACGCCGAGCACGAGCACCGCGAGCAGCGCCGCGATCACGACGAGCCGGTCGCGATGCCAGGCCCAGTACGGCCGGAACACGGACGGATGCAGCGAATGGCTGACCGCGAAGATCACGATCGCCGCGAGCACCGGCTCGGGCGTGCGCGCAAGTTGCGGCAGCAGCAGCCAGACGATCAGCGCGACCACGCCGGCCGCCCACAGGCCGGCCACGCGCGACTGTGCGCCGGCCGCCTCGTTCGCGGACGTCGCCGAATAACCGGCGCCGACCGGCATCCCGTGCAACAAGCCGGACACGAGGTTCGCGCAGCCGAGCGCGACGAGGTCGCGGTTCGGCGACACGGTATCGCCGTGCTTCAGCGCGAAATTGCGGATCGATCCGTACGATTCCGCATAGAGAATCAGCATCAGCGCGAAGGCGAGTTCGACCGTCTGCATCCACGCATTCCGGTCGAGATGCGGCAGGCCGAATTCGACGTGCCGGAAGTCGATATGGCCGACGATCGCGATTCCGTACCGCTGCCAGTCGATCGCGTAACCCGCCGCGATCGACAGCACGATCACGACGAGCGTCGCCGGCACGCGCGAGCTGCGGCCGAGCACGAACAGCAGCGCGAGTGCCGTCGCGCCGAGCACGCCGCTCGCGAGATTCGCGTGCGACGCGCCGGCGAACAGGTCGAGCACGACGTGCGGCGCATCGCTGTGCTGCACGGAGATCGCGAGAATCTTCGGCAGCTGCTTGATGACGATCGTCAGCGCAAGCCCGAACGTGAAGCCGCGCAGCACCGGCCGCGCGACGAAATCCGACATGCCGCCGAGCCGCGCGACGCCAGCCAGGATGAACAGCACGCCCGTCATCGCGACGAGCGCCGCCGCCAGCGCGAGCTGCGCGGCCAGCGCCATCCCCGATTCGGCGAGCACGGTCGCCGCGAGCACCGCGGCCGACGACGACGTCGACGACACGATCGCGAAGCGGCTGCTGCCCGTCAGCGCATAGACGACCAGCCCCGACAGCAGTGCGATCAGGCCGGCCTGCGGCGGCAGGTTGGCGAGCCCCGCATACGCGACTGCCTCCGGAATCAGCAGGCCGGCGATCGACAGACCGGCCAGCGCATCGAGGCCGACGCGCCGCGTGCGCGGCACGGCCGGCGCGTCGATCGTCGCGAAATGGTCCGGATGCTGCGGGCCGGCGTCGGGGCGGATCGGAGCGATCGTCATGAGGCGGTGCGCGCCATGCGCCGGTCAGGGTTTGACGGCAATCACGCCCGACCATCCGGGCAGATAGCGCGCATCCTGGTCGTGCGCGCGATGCAGCGCGACATCGAGCGCCTTCTTGAAGTTCTTGCGGATCTGGTCGAGCGACACGTGCTGGCGCAGATAGTCGGCCCACAGGAATTCGCTGAACGGCGTCGCGTCCTTCGCGTAGCCGCCCGCCGTGCGCAACTCGCCGGCGAGGCTGCGGTACGGATCGTCCTCGAGGCCCGTCAGCACCTTCGGCAAATGCGCATAGTCGCGCCGCGAGCCGTCAGGGCCGAACGGATGCACCCACTGGTTGTGTTCCATCATCCGCCAGAAGATCGTGTCGTCGAGCCACGACAGATCCTTCAGCAGCATCGCGTTCACCTGCGACTCGCCCTCCTCGATCAGCGCGAGGCCGAGATGGTGGTGATCGGTGATGTAGTGCAGCCCGTCGGGGCCGAGGACGGCCGGGAACCAGTGCGATTCGATCGCGGCCCTGCGGGCGCGCTTGTTCAGCACCTTCCAGTGCTTGCGCTTCGCCTTGACCTCGCGATAGCCGACCGTCATCTGGGTCGGACGCAGCGCGTCGAGCCTGACGGGAATGAGATGAACGTCGTTGCCGAGTGCCATGGTCGTACCCCATGTAGCGAAATTCCGGCAACGATACTCCTGAATGCGCGCGCCGTTAATCCGTCGTGATCGCGATGCGCGCTCGGTCGACGATATCCGACATCTGCCGCGTGCACGACGCCGCGCTACGCGCGCAGATCGTCGCGTTCGAGACGATGCCGAATGTATGGCATGCCGTCGTGCACGATGCTCACGCGCCGCATCCCGAGCTTGCGCGCCACGTTCAGCGAGCCGCTGTTGGCCTCCGCGATGTCGGCGATCACGCGCGGCAGGCGCACGGTGTCGAACGCGTGCCGCACGACGGCCGCCGCGGCCTCGCTCGCGATGCCGCGCCCCCACGTCGCACGCACGAGCCGCCAGCCGATCTCGACGTCGCGCGACCCGTCCTTGTAGTCGGGAATCAGCAGGATCCAGCCGATGAACACCTCGGGCGCGGCCTTCTCGAAGATCGACCAGTAGCCGAGGCCCGGCGGATAGTCGCGCGTGATCCGGTGCGTGACGAAGCGGCGATGCTCGTCGGGGTCGTGCCACGGGCCCGCGATGTGACGCGTGACCTCGGGATCGCGATCCATCTCGATGCATGCATCGAGATCGGCCAGCACGCGTGGACGCAGCCACAGCCGTGCGGTTTCGAGCACGGGCAACGTGTCGGCGGAACGGTCGGTCATCGGGACTCCTGATTCGGTGGCGACGCACAGCGAGCGCATTACAGAACTGATACAAAAAGCCTTCCGGAATGATACAGAGACCTGTCGCGCACCTCGCGCGGCTCCGTTTCCGTTTCCGAAACAGTGCATTTCATAGGGATTATTCCCGATTCGCGGTTATCGCGCCCCACATCGCACGGCGCGCAAGCCTACACTCGATCAGTGCCCCGCGCCGCGCGCGCGCCGGGCCGGTATCCGCATGCACATCGCGAGCGCGCAAGCCAACGAGGAGACCCGCACATGAGCTGGACCCGCGAGCAACGCAACGTCACGATCGCCGCCTACCTGGGCTGGACGCTCGACGCATTCGATTTTTTCCTGATGGTTTTCGTGCTGAAGGACATCGCCGCGGAATTCGCGTCGACGATCCCCGCCGTCGCGTTCGCGCTCACGCTGACGCTCGCGATGCGCCCGCTCGGCGCGCTGATTTTCGGCCGGCTCGCCGACCGCTTCGGTCGCCGCCCCACGCTGATGATCAACATCGCGTGCTATTCGCTGCTCGAGCTTGCGTCGGGTTTCGCGCCGAGCCTGACCGCGCTGCTCGTGCTGCGCGCGCTGTTCGGCATCGCGATGGGCGGCGAATGGGGCGTCGGCTCCGCGCTGACGATGGAGACCGTGCCGACCCACGCGCGCGGCTTGGTGTCCGGGCTGCTGCAGGCCGGCTACCCGAGCGGCTATCTGCTCGCGTCGGTCGTGTTCGGCCTGTTCTACCAGACCATCGGCTGGCGCGGGATGTTCATGGTCGGCGTGCTGCCCGCGCTGCTCGTGCTGTACGTGCGTGCGCACGTGCCCGAATCGCCGGCCTGGAAACAGATGGAGAAGCGAGCGCGCCCGAGCCTCGGCGCCACGCTGAAGCAGAACTGGAAGCTCACGATCTACGCGATCGTGCTGATGACCGCGTTCAACTTCTTCTCGCACGGCACGCAGGATCTCTATCCGACCTTCCTGCGCGAACAGCATCACTTCGATCCGCATACCGTGTCGTGGATCACGATCGTGCTGAACGTCGGCGCGATCGTCGGCGGCCTGTCGTTCGGTTCGATCTCGGAGCGGATCGGCCGGCGCCGCGCGATCTTCATCGCCGCGCTGATCGCGCTGCCCGTGCTGCCGCTGTGGGCGTTCTCGAGCGGCCCGGTCGCACTCGCCGCCGGCGCGTTCCTGATGCAGATCTCGGTACAGGGCGCGTGGGGCGTGATACCGGTTCACCTGAACGAGATCTCGCCCGACGAGATCCGCGCGACCTTTCCCGGCGTCGTCTACCAGCTCGGCAACCTGCTCGCGTCGGGCAACGCGACGATACAGGCGTCGCTCGCCGTGTCGAACGGTAACAACTACAGCTTCGCGCTCGCACTCGTGGCCGGCATCGTCGCCGTCGCGATCGCCGTGCTGATCCTGTTCAGCCGCGAACGGCGCGGCATCGACATGACGCAATCGGTCAATACGCGTACCACCGCCGGGTGAACCCGCACGTTGCGGCACCGCGTCATCGCGCGCGCCCCGCCCCGTCGGGCGCGGGTGCCGCGCTTTCCGCACCTGCACATCGAACTAGAGGAATTGATCCAGATTCCGCGCTTGCCCGGTCCGCCCGCGATTTTTTATCTTAATAAAAACGACTGTTTGAATCAGATAATCAAATCACCTGTTCGCGGCCGGGAAACCGGCATGGGAGGCGGAACATGGCAGTAAGTCAGGAGGGGCGGCCATCCGCGGGACGGCCGTCGGGGGCACGGTCATCCGGCACGCGGCAGACCGGCGGGACGAAGGCGCGCATTCTCGATGCGGCCGAGGACCTGTTCATCGAACATGGCTTCGAAGCGATGTCGATGCGGCAGATCACGTCGCGCGCGACGGTCAATCTCGCCGCGGTCAACTACCACTTCGGCAGCAAGGAAGCGCTGATCCACGCGATGCTGTCGCGTCGGCTCGACCAGCTGAACCAGGAACGCCTCGGCATCCTCGACCGCTTCGATGCGCAACTCGGCACGCACATCACGTGCGAGCACGTGCTCGGCGCGATGTTCATTCCGGCGCTGAAGGCATCGCGCAATCCCGAACGCGGCGGCCCCGGGTTCCTGCGGCTGATCGGTCGTGCGTACACCGATCCTTCGCCGTTCGTGCGCAACTTCCTGACCGCGCATTACGCGAGCGTCGCGGGCCGCTTCTTCGACGCGTTCCAGCGCGCGTTGCCGCACCTGCCGCGCACCGAGCTCGGCTGGCGGCTGCACTTCGCGATCGGCGCGCTGTCGGGCGCGCTCGCGGGCGCCGAGACGGAAAGCCTGATCGACGAGTTCTCGCAAGGCCGCACGATGAACGACGTGCAGATGATCGCGCGGCTGTCGTCGCTGATCGTCGCCGCGTTGAAGGCGCCGATGCCCGACAGCGCGCAACTGTCGATCTTCGCGGCGGTGCTCGACGACGCGGGCGCGAGCGAAGCGTTCGGGCTGCCGCAGTCGGGCACGCCAGCCGCCGAGGCGGCCACGCTGCATTCCACGAACTGAGCGCGCGAGGCCACGCGCGGCTTCCTGTTCATGATTTGATTGATACGCGCGGTCGGGCGCGGCGTCTCGAGACGCCTGCGTCGACCAGCCGCGAAGCACGGGGCATGGGCCGGCGCTGACGCGCAGGCCCGCACCGAAAGCCAAGACCGGAGACACGTCATGTCATCTTCCGTAGCAACCACCTCGGCCCAGATTCCGCCGAACACCGACGCCATCTGGTACGCGTCGTACCCGCCCGGCGTTCCGCACGAGATCGACGTCACGCAATACGCGTCGCTCGTGCAGTTCTTCGACGAATGCACGACCCGCTTCGCCGACCGCGTCGCCTACGTGAGCGCCGGCGCGTCGATGACCTACCGCACGCTCGCGCAGAAGGTCGACGCATTCGCGTCGTATCTGCAAAGCGTTGGCGTGAAACCCGGCGACCGCGTCGCGATCATGCTGCCGAACACGTTCCAGTATCCGGTCGCGCTGTTCGGCACGCTGAAGGCCGGCGCGATCGTCGTCAACGTGAACCCGCTCTACACCGCGCGCGAACTCGCGCATCAGTTGAAGGACAGCGGCGCGCAGACGATTGTCGTGTTCGAGAACTTCGCGCGCACGCTGCAGGACGCGCTGCCGGAAACGCAGGTGAAGCACATCGTCGTCACGGCGCTCGGCGACCTGCTCGCCGACGGCTTCAACGCGAAAGGACGCCTGATCAATTTCGTGCTGAAGCACGTGAAGAAGCTCGTGCCGGACTACCACCTGCCGCAGGCGATCCGGCTGCGCTCCGCCCTTGCGCTCGGCGCGCGCGGCAAGCCGCAGCCGGTGCAGACCACGCGCGACGATCTCGCGTTCCTGCAGTACACGGGCGGCACGACCGGCGTCGCGAAAGGCGCGATGCTCACGCACGGCAACCTGATCGCGAACCTGCTGCAGGCGAAGGCCTGGATCGCCGACCAGGTGTCGGGCGACGTCGAAACCGTGCTCACGCCGCTGCCGCTCTATCACATCTATTCGCTGACGGTGAACGCGTTCATCTTCATGGGGCTCGGCGGGCGCAACATCCTGATCGCGAACCCGCGCGACATGAAGATGGTGATGAAGATCATCCGCCACGAGACGTTTACGGGCATCACCGGCATCAACACGCTGTACAACGCGTTCCTCGACAACGAGGAATTCCGCCAGCGCGACTTCTCGAAGCTCAAGCTCGCGATGGCGGGCGGGATGGCGATGCAGCGCGCGGTCGCCGAACGCTTCCAGCAGGTGACGGGCCGGCCGGTGGTCGAAGGCTACGGCCTCACCGAGTGTTCGCCGATCGTCACGATGAATCCCGTGGACCTGAACGACATGGCCGCGTTCAGCGGTTCGATCGGGCTGCCCGCGCCGTCGACCGTCGTGCGCTTTCGCCGCGAGGACGGCACCTGGGCCGCGATCGGCGAGCCGGGCGAGCTGTGCGTGCACGGCCCGCAGGTGATGCGCGGCTACTGGCAGCGCCCCGACGAGACGGCCAAGGTGATCGACGCCGACGGCTGGCTCGCCACCGGCGACATCGGCGTGATGGACGAGCGCGGCTTCATCCGCCTGATCGACCGCAAGAAGGACATGATCCTCGTGTCGGGCTTCAACGTCTATCCGAACGAGATCGAGGAAGTGCTCGTGATGCATCCCGGCATCAGCGAAGCCGCGGCGATCGGCATTCCGGACGAGGTCCAGGGCGAACGGATCAAGGTGTTCGTCGTGCGGCGCGACCCGTCGCTGACGGCCGAGGACGTGCTCGCGCACTGCCGCAAGAACCTGACCGGCTACAAGATGCCGAAATTCGTCGAGTTCCGCGACGCGCTGCCGCAGACGAACGTCGGCAAGATCCTGCGCCGCGCATTGCGCGACGAGGAACTCGCCAAATTCAAGGCCGCGAAGCAAGGCTGAACGATCCATCGCTCCGGGAGACGCTGTCGATGAACGAAGGAATGAAACGCCGCGCGCGGCGTGCCGCCGTGGCGGCCGTCGCGTGCGCGCTGTCGCTCGCGCAGGCCGGGCTGCACGCACAGGAAACCACCGGCGCCGCGAGCGCGGCGCAGGCGGTCGCACTGCCCGCGGACCTCGCGAAGATCACGCACGAGCCGGTTGCGCAACAGGCGCGCTGGCTGCGCACGGCGGCCCAGCGCGGCACGCTCGCGCAACTCGACGACGCGACGCTCACCGCACTCTTCAAGGCGCTCGATCCGCTCGCCGTGCCGCTCTACATCCGTAACGGCCCGAACGGCTATCCGTCCTACCAGTTCACGATGGTGCGCCAGGAGCGCATCAACGGAAAATGGCCCGACACGCCCGACCGCATGCTCGTGAAGACGACCCGCGAGCCGCTGCGCGTGTATGCGAAATGGCTGCCGGGCGGCGCGCATGCCGGACAGGAGATCCTCTACGACACGACGCAGCGCAAGGACGAGATGTACGGCCACCTCGGCGGCCTGCTCGGCAAGATCCCGCTGTGGACGGCGATCGACGGCGCGCTGGCGCGCGCCCAGTCGAATCATCAGGTGAAGGATCTCGGCACCGAGTTCATCGCCAACCTGTACCTGGCCGAAGGGAAGAAATACGTGGAAGCGGGCGTGCAACGGCCGACCGATGTGGAGGCCAAAACGATCGACGGCGTGCGCGTCGTCGCGCTCACCTATGAAACGCCGACCGGCCGGCCGCAGTTCTATGCGAAAAAGGAAGTGCTGGGGCTCGACCTGCATGCTCCCTATTTCCGGACCGTCGAATCCTATGACAACGACGGCAGGATCTTCGAGCGGATCGTCATCGAGAAAATCGCGCCGACGCCCCTCGACGACACCGCATTCGACCCGAAAAACCCCGACTACGCGTTCTGACGTGCGTCGGCGGCGGGCGCCACGGCCTCAATCGTCATCGTCGTCGTGGTGCCGATGCCAGTTGTCATGGTGCTTGCGCCACTTGCGGTAGCGATCGTCGTCGTCATCGCCGTCATAGCCATACCCCCGTAGCCCGAATAGGCGACGGCGGCGGGCGGCGGCGCCACATAGACCGGCGCCGGCTCGACATAGACCGGAGCGACCGGTACGCCGATGCCGACCGACAGGTCGACTTGCCCCGCCATTGCACTACCGGAAACGAGCCACGCCATGCTCCCGATCACCGCTGCCACTTGCCTCTTGTTCATGCTCCGCATCCCTGATAAGCCGGCCCGCCCGACTCGCGCGACCAATGTAAGCGCGGCGCGCGCACCAAGGTGATGCGGGGTTGCGAGAGCCGTAACGCAGCGTGACGAAACGGCTTCGGCCGTTCGGCCTAATCGCGAAAATGCGCCGGAACGTCTATAGTGGGTTACGGTTCGACACAATCGCGACTGCGCGCTCCCCTATCGAACAGGGTAGAATTCCGCCAAACGCCTTGTGGACGAACACGCCACACACACGCACAACATATTCTCTGACGCAGGCTCCTGCCGCACCTCAATGGCCAATCCCGCAGAATCCCATCCGCAAAACGACTTCATCAATTCGGCGCGCAAGGAACGTAAGCGTGTTGAAATCTATCTCGTCAACGGCATTCGTCTGACGGGGTGTATCGAGTCGTTCGACCAGTATCTGGTGATGCTGCGCACCCCCGTGGGTCTGCAAGGCATCTACAAGCGCGCGATTTCCACGATCCAGCTCGACACGGGCGGCTCGCGCCCGGGCGGCGGCGGCCCCCGCGGCCCGCGCACCGGTGGTCGCCCCGGCGGCCGTGAAGGCGGCGGTCACAGCCCGTACGGCTCGCACGGCGGCCCGCGCGAATCGCGCGGCGACGGCGGCTACGGCTCGCGCGAGCCGCGTGAAAGCTACGGTTCGCGCGAACCCCGCGAGGGTTACGGCTCGCGTGAGCCGCGCGAAGGCTACGGCGCACCGCGCGAGCCGCGTGAACCGCGCGAAAGCTACGGCGCGCCGCGCGACACCGGCGACGCCTCCGGCAACACCGCGCCGTCGGATTCCCGCAGCGGCAACGGGCCGGTGATCGTGACGCGCCGCCGGCGAATCGTGCCGGACGGCCAGTAAAACAAAAAGGGCAAGCCAACCGGCTTGCCCTTTTCACTGGTGCGGCCGGCGCGGCACGTCGCCGCATTGCCGCCGTTACCGGGTTCAGCGTGCCGTCGTCGGCAGGCCCGCGTCGGCCTCGCGCTGCAGCGAACGCACTTGCTGCTGCAACGCCCGCAGTTGCGACTGAAGTTCAGCCTGCTGTGCCTGCAGCGTCGCGGTTTCGCTCCGCACGCTCTTCTGGCGATCCGCCACCGCCGCCTGCTGCTGGCGGGCGATCGAGATGTCCGCCTGCAGACGCCGCGCGCGGTCCTGCGCGACTTCGATCTGCTTGTCCATCTGCGCCTTCTGCGATTCCAGCTTCGCCGCGCGCAGTTCGTCGACGGCCAGCCGCTCCGCCTGGCGCGAGAAGTCGCGATAGATCGCTTCCGCCCGCGCTTCGTTGTACGTCTTGATCACGCGCCAGAATGCCTTCTGCTGGAACAGCGCGACGAAGTACGCACCGTCCTTGACGTTGAACAGCAGGCTCGCACCGTAGCTGCCGTTGTAGCTCGTGCGCATTTCCGTCAGCGAATGCGCCTGGATCTGGCGCTGCAAATCGTCGACCGTGCTCGGCCCCGTCGACTCGCCGGCCTGCGGCTGCACCGACGTCTGTGCCTGCGAATCGATCACCGGAATCGCGGCCACCGGCGCCGACGCCGGCTGCACCGCCGATGAATCGCTGCCTGCCAGCCCCTGCGCGAACGCGCCTTGCATGCCTCCTACCAGGGCGAGCAATACGCTCACCCGCCCCAACCCCGTCATATGGCTCATGAAGTTCTATTCCCGCCCGAGTCGTTGTAATTCAACGCGATTTTATCTCATTAATTACTCGCTTTCGCGGGTCTCGGGCTCTTCGTCGAAGATCTGGTATTTGCGCATTTTTTCCCACAATACCTTGCGGCTGATGCCGAGCTGCTGGGCCGTGTCCTGACGTCGCCAACCGTTTGCATCGAGCGCCGCGATCACACGGTTGCGCTCGTTCATGTCCCATTTGCTGCGATCGACGAACACTTCGGCCGCACTCTCCGCCGGCACCGGCTGGGCCGAGTTGCGTGCATGCGCGATCAGCCGCTGCAGCCGCGCGGCATCCCAGCCGCCCGTCTGCCGTACCGTCACGCCGACACGCTCGGCGAGGTTGCGCAGTTCGCGCACGTTGCCGGGGAAATAGCTGTCCGCCACCGAATCCGTGAGCCAGTACGGCAGGTCGGACAACTCGGCGAGCCGCTCCTCGCCGACCACCTGGGCGACGAACGACTTGAACAGCGCGATCTTGTCCACCGCACCGCGCTCTTCCAGCGACGGGATGCTCAGTTCGATCACCGCGAGCCGGTAGTAGAGATCGGCGCGGAACAGCCCTTCCTTCACCAGTTGAGGCAGCTTCTTGTTGCTCGCCGCGACCAGACGGAAATCGACCTTGACCGGCGCCGTCGCGCCCACGCGCAGCACCGCGCCGTCCTCGAGCACGCGTAGCAGCTTCACCTGCTGGTACAGCGGCAGATCGCCGACTTCGTCGAGGAACAGCGTGCCGCCGGCCGCCTGCTCGAAATAGCCTTTATGCGCAACAACCGCGCCCGTGAACGACCCTTTCGCATGGCCGAAGAACAGCGATTCGAACAGGCCGTCCGGAATCGCGCCGCAGTTCACCGGTACGAACTCGCCGTGCCGATAGCGGGAATGCTTTTCGTGCAGCAGTTGCGCGATGCGCTCCTTGCCGACGCCGGTTTCGCCGTGCAGCAGCACGTTGGTGTCGCAGTCGGCGAACGTATCGACTTCGTGCAGCAGCGCCTGCATCGATTCGGAGTGCGCGACGAGTTCCGACGGCTGCAACGTTTCGGCGGCGTGCGCGCGCAGTTGCGTGACGAGCTTGCCGATCATCCCGCGCAGTTCCGCGCACGTGAAGTCGAGCGGCAGGATGTGCGAGTACTCGGGCGGATACTGCGACGCGTCGTGGTCGCGCGCCGCGCCGACCCAGACGACCGGCATGCCGATATTGGCCTGCCAGTCGCGCAGGAATGCCGCGCCGCCTTCGATCATCGTCACGCTGATGATCGCCAGCGACCGCCGCATCGCGGCGCGCTCGGGCGAGACCGTCGCGTTGTCGGCGCGGATCACTTCGACGTCGAAGCTCGCCATGCACCGGGCGACGCGGTCGACGATGTCCGCCTTGCCTTCCCAGACGTACAGGTCGAGCTCTTCGATTGCGGGCGTATTTCTCATCTGATCTGCTTCTTCAGTAAACCGTTTGGGCGACCCCGCAATTGAGCGAGATCTGATGGACCGTCGCCGCGCCGACCTGGACGCCGAGGAGATTCAGCAGCGGAACGAGGACTGCGTCAAGACTCGACAGGAGCGGGCCGAGCAGACTGGTCAAAAACGTGAGCAATGTGGAGACGAAGTTCCCCGGGACCGTCAGGATGTTGGCGCCGAACAGGCCGAGATTGACGGTGATATTCGCAGCCGCGAGTTGCGTCAACGCCGAGCTGAGCGCCGAGCCGAGCGCATTCGAGTTCACTGTCCAGTAATTCGCATCGATCCCCGGTACGCCACTGAACGTATGCGATTGAGACGCGCCCTGGACCTGAACCGATATGTTGGACATGGACACTGTCAACTGGGCCAGCCCGAGAACATTGGAGTTGATGATCTGTGCCGGCGATGTACAAGTGTAATTCGACGACAGGCTGATCTTGCCGAACGAATCGAGCGGCGGCTTGCCGATGCACAGATTGGCCACGCCCGGTTGCGCGGTAATGACTACCGTGCTTGCCGCCTGCGTGGAAGCGCATTGCGTCGAGTTCAACGTCGCGGTGCCGGTACCTACCTGAAGATAAATCGGCAGATTGACATCGACGTTCACGTTCAGCACCGCCAGCAAAGCGCCCAGCAGCGGTAACTGCGCGGTACCAAGATCGACATTCAGATACACGCCCACCGCCGCCGTCGACGCCTTCGTCCGCCATGTTCCCGTCGCCGGGTCCTTCCCGCCCTCGCCGACGCCGATCGACGGCGGGCTGATGATCTGCACCTGCAATTGCGTCCCCGTCAGGCCGCCGAGATTCAGCGACGGCACGTTGACCGTCACGGCCGGCTTGCCCGTCGCCGCGATCTCCGCGCCGACCATCAGCAGATCAAGCAAATCCACCTGCGCGTTGAGCGCCGCCTGCGTATCCGCGAGCGCGACGTTCAGCAACCCGCCCGCGCCGCCGAGCCCGATCGACGTGCCCGGAATGTTCGCGTTCAAAATCGCTTGCAGCGTAGCAATGCTCACCTGCAGGCTTGCGTTCGCGACGGTCGTCTTCGTGGCTGCGTTCACCGTCAGTTGGATCAGTTGCGGCAACGTGAGCTTCAGCGCGAGCAGTTGATCGACCGTCCCGACACCCGCCGCCACGACGAGGTCGCCGACCGTCACGTTCGTGCATGCAAGCGCTTGATACGATGCGATGTTCAGGTCCAGGGCAGCGCCGAGCAGCGCACTGACCAGCCCGTTGACGAGCCCCGGATTGCCGGACGCCGGCGCGGATCCGCCCGAGCAACCGACCCCGCCAAGCGCGGCCAGGGTTGCGCCGACCGAGAACGTATCGATGTTCGTCGAACGCGCGGTCGATACCGCGGACACCGTTTGCGGCGGTCCGACGAAGAAGAACGGCACCTGACGCGTGACGATTACCTTGGCCGCGTTCAATTGCGTGGTCCCGGATGTCGCGGCAGCGTAGTAGCTGGGTGCCGGGTTGGCCGACGTATCCCAACGGCCGCACTCGATGTTGATCGTGTCGCCGTTCGACGCGTTGAGCCCGTTCGACCGCGCGTTGCTGGTCGCGGTGGCAGTCGGCTGCGAACAGGCGTCGTCCATCCGCTGCACGGCCGCGAGCGCGGCCATGTCGGCAATCCGCTGCACGTCCCGACGCTGGTAAAAGAGATTACCGACGCCAATGGCGCCCAGCGTCGTGATGGCGATCAGCGTTGCGATGATTGCCATCACCGAGAACGCGCCCCGCTGTCGTGACGCGCGACGGATCGTGCCGCCACTGTGCCGGGTAGTCACCGTTGTGCTCCGTCAGCGCGCGAGATCGCCACCGGATAGTCCGCCGCTGCCG
Source organism: Burkholderia sp. AU16741 (assembly GCF_002223345.1). Taxonomy (NCBI): domain Bacteria; kingdom Pseudomonadati; phylum Pseudomonadota; class Betaproteobacteria; order Burkholderiales; family Burkholderiaceae; genus Burkholderia; species Burkholderia sp. AU16741. The sequence continues at coordinate 1,077,593 of NZ_NKEZ01000003.1, read as the reverse complement.
CCGCCGTTACCGCCGCCCGATGCCGACATCGTGCCGAACCACTGTGGAATCGGCGTCTTGAACGAGTCGATATAGCGCTGATAGGCGAACGTGCCAGCCGCGCCGTCGATCGGTTGCGGCGTGGCGGCCGCGCGATTCGAGCGCTGCAGGTCGAGCAACGCGTTCGTCGCAGGACCGATTTCGGACGCCGGCGCGTCGCTTTGCGCATGCACGACGCCCGCCCCCAGCGAGCATGCGAACGCGATGCACACGGCCCGCACGCGGATTGAGGAAAGGTGAAACATGATGGCCTCCGTGGATATCGTTATCGCGCGAAACGCTGCAGCAGCGGCACGGCAAGATCCAGATTGTCGCTACTCGCCACCGACGGCACGGACACATTGGCCGGCGCATAGGCGGTAGCGCGTTGCTTCGCGCGCATCGCAGCCGCGACCTTCGTCTCGTCGTCGCGAATCTGGCTGCGCACCGCGGGCGACAGCTTCTGCTGATCCATCAGCCGCCGCGCGTCCTTCGCATGCCCGGTCGCGAGCAGGTAAAGCACGAAGTTGCTGAGGATCTTCGGGTTCTTCTGTTCGAGTTCGGCCGCCTTCAGCAGCGGCACGCGCGCACCCGCCAGATCGCCTTCGCGCATCTTCGAATACGCGAGGTCGGACAACGTCGCCGCATCGGTCGGCGCAAGCGCCGTTGCCTGTGCGAGTTGCTGCGCGGCCAGCGCGAAATCGCCGCGGGCGCCGGCGGTCAGGCCCAGCCCGCGATAGCCACGCGCGGCGAGCGGCGTCGTCAGCAATTGGGTATAGGCGGCCACGCCGGCGTCGTACTGGCCGGTCGCGCGCAACGCGTCGGCACGCAGCAGGATCGTGTCCGGCGATACTCCATATTGCTTCTCGTACTGATCGATGTGCGCGAGCGACGCAAAATACAGCCCCTGCGCCTGCATCCGTTCGATCAGACCCAAATACATGCCCGGCGTATCGGGCGGCGCGTTCTTGTCGGCGGCGGCCTGCATCAACGCGCCGCGTTCGGCCTGCGCACCGATTCCGTATCCGGACTCCTTGAACATCGCGCACCCGCTGGCCAGCAACGCACACGCCGCCGCGCCTGCAATCGTGCGAACCCGCCCCAATCGATTCATCTTGTGTCGCTCCTTCCCCTCATGCCGCATCAGTGCTGAAACGCGGCGAGCGCGGACAGCACGGTCATGATCCCGGGCCCCGCAGTCACGATCAACAGCGCCGGCAACAGCGTGACGATCATCACGCCGGTCATCTTCACCGTCAGGCGGCCGATCTGTTCGCGCAGCGTCGCGCGACGCCCTTCACGCAGACGGTCGCCGAATTGTTTCAGCGGCTCTTGCACCGCGCCGCCATGCTTGTCGACCTGAATCAGCAAGCGCACGATCGCGCGTAGATCCTCGTTGTCGAAACTACTCGTGAGGCGTTGCAGCGATTGCTCGCGCGTGCGCCCGGCCGCGAACTGCCGTTGCGCGACGCCGAGTTCCCACGACAGCACCGGCAACATCGTCTGAAAATCGTGCGTAACGACCTGGATACTCTGGTCGAGCGACAGGCCGACGCCCTGCAGCAGTCGCAACATGTCGACGAGCAGCGGCAGTTCGGCCACAATGCTGCGCCGGCGCGCGGTCGCACGTCGCCGCACGTAGATTTTCGGCAGCATATAGCCGGTCACGAGCGCGACGGAGATCCACAACGGCCAGCGTGTCTGCTGTCCGCGACCGATCAGTACCAGCACGGCGAGCGCCGGCAGCAGGATCGCGCAGACGATGCGCGCGCCGACGAACAGCGCTCTGGCGCGCACGTCGACGAAACCGCACTGCTCGAGCAACTGGCGATCTTCGTCGGCGATCAGATACCTGCTGAAGCCGGTCTCGAGCCAGCGCATCCCGACGCCTTCGAAGCGTTCGCGCAGCCCCGCGAAACGGACGCGCTGCGCGGCAGGCGGCGCCGCGTCGCGAGGCTCCGCGGCACCGGCGCGCGCGGCGGCCGCCTCGACCGCCGCCGCCCGGCGATCGAGCGCATCCACCAGCGCGCGCTCGGCACGCTGCACGAGCACGATGCGGACGATCGCGAGCGCGGCGAGCAGCAGCACGCCGACCGATCCGAGCACCAGCGCAAGTGCGCCTAGACGGTTTGCATCCATCGCTTCACCTCAGCCGCGCGATCCGGTACAGCCAGAAACCGCCGACCGCCTGCAGCACGAACGCCAGATAAACCATCTGCCGACCGTTTTCGTCGCTCCACATCGTCGTGAAGTAGCGCGGGCTCGTGGCGATGACGAAGCTGCCTACCGCGATCGGCAACAGCGCCAACACCCATGCGGACAGCCGCGTTTCGGCCGACATCGCGGCCAGTTCGCGTTCCGCCTGCTCGAGATCGCGCATGAACGTCGACATCCGGTCGAGCATCACGTCCGCCCGCCCGCCGTAGCGGACCGACAGACGCAGCACCGCACCGACCAGTTCGAATTCGCGGATACGGTAAGTGTGCGCGATGTGCAGCATCGCGCGATCGATCTCGACACCGGAGCGCAGCATCCGCGACACGTCGTCGAGGCAGCGGCGCAGCGGCATCTCGGCCGTCTGAAGCGCCGACTGGAACGCCGCCGGCACGCTGTTCCCGAGCGTGACGAGCCGCACGATCCCGTCGAGAAACGACGGCAACTGACGGACGATCTTCAGGCGGCGCCGGCTAACGCGCGACGTGATCCACAACACGATGAGCACACTGCCCGCAACGACCGCGGCCACCGCGGCGATCACGCCGCCCGCCATGCCGGCCCACAACGCGAGCAGCCCGAGGACCACGAGCGCCAGCATGAAGCCGGTGCGCACTTCATCGAGGCCCGCACGGTCGGACAGCACGGCCCACGCACCGAACGCCGACGCGCGCCAGCGCACGAACCTCTGTTCGGGATCCTGTGCATTCGCCGTACCGGCCGCCGGGGCGCGCGCGGTGCGCGTTTCGCCGGCTGCGGCCGCAGCGCGCGCGCCCTGTCCCACCCGGCTGTCGAAGAACCGCTGCGCATGCGCACGCCCTGCCCGCACCTGGCTTGCGCGCCACAGCAGCAACCCGGCCGCCGCGCAGATCAACGCGAACATCAGCGCGAGCAAGGTGGCGCTAGACATTGAAGCCTCCGCCTCGCCCGAAGTGGCCACCGAACCCACTGCCGCCAGACGACACCAGCGTGCTGCGGAAACGTGCCAGCTTCGGCGAATGCGGATGAATACCGAGCGATTCCCAATGATCGATCTCTTCGCCCTCCGGCGTGACGCGCGCCTCGTAGCGATACAGCTCCTGCGTCGATACGATGTTGTCCGACATGCCGGTGACTTCGGTGATCGACAGGATGCGGCGGCGGCCGTTGGAGAGCCGCCCGATCTGCACGATGAAGTCGATCGCATTGGCGATCTGCCGCCGCAGGCTTGCTTCTGTGCCCTGAAAACCTGCGAAACCGGCCAGCATCTCAAGCCGGTACAGGCATTCGCGCGGCGAACTGGCGTGCACCGTGCCCATCGATCCGTCGTGGCCGGTATTCATCGCCTGCAGCATTTCGAGCACTTCGCCGCCGCGCACTTCGCCGACGATAATCCGGTCCGGCCGCATCCGCAGCGTGTTCCGCAGCAGGTCGCGAATCGTCACGATGCCGCTGCCGTCGAATCCGCCGGGACGACTCTCGAGCCGCACGACGTGCGGGTGATTCAACGACAGTTCGGCCGTATCCTCGATCGTCACGACGCGTTCCGCCATCGGGATGTGGAACGCCAGCGCGTTCAGCAGCGACGTCTTGCCCGAACTGGTGCCGCCCGACACGAGGACGTTGCAGCGCGCATCGACAGCGGCCTCGAGCAACCGGCCGATTTCCTCGTTGTAGGTGCCGTTGCCCAGCAGATCCTCGGGCTTCAGCGGGTCCTTGCGGAACTTCCGGATCGACACGACCGGGCCGTCGATCGACAGCGGTTCGATCACGACGTTGACCCGCCCTCCGTCGGGTAGCCGGGCATCGACCATCGGGTTCGATTCGTCGAGCCGCCGGCCGACCGGCGCGAGAATCCGTCGCACGATCCGCAGCAGATGCGCGTTGTCGGTGAAGCGGATCGGCAGCTTCGACAGGATCCCGTGGCGCGACACGTAGATGTCGTTGTAGCCGTTAATCAGGATGTCCTCGACATCCGGGTCCGCCAACAGGTCTTCGATCGGCCCGAAGCCGGCGAGCTCCTTCGTCAGCGCCTCGGCTACCGCGCGCACCTCGCTCTCGTTGAGCGGGATGCGCCGCAGCCGCACGAAGCTGTCGATTTCGAGATCGACGAACTGGTTGATCGCCTGTCGCGACCACCGGCCGAATTCGGCACCCAGCTCCTCGATCCGCGTGAGCAGATGCTCGTGCGCGGCATTCTTGATGTCGTGGAACTGTTGCGTTTGCGAGAACGGCGCTGCGCCGTCGGCAAATTGAATGTCGTGTGGCATCGCTTACGACCGCTTCGTTGAGGATTGAATGATTCGCCTGAGCGCCGAAAGGCCGCCGGCCGCACGCTGTGTCGCTCCGTGCGCCGGCGCGCCCGCGAGGCGCTCGACCAGCGGCCCGAGCGCACGGACGTACGGATCGCGTTCCGCGACCTCGGCGATCAGCTTGCCCTGGTTCGCCGCATGCCCGATCGACACGCGCCGCGACGGCAGCGTCGCGACCAGCGACAGGTCGAGCCGCTCGGCGATCTGCGCGGGCATCAGCCCGAGCTCGGCGTCAAACTGGTTGACGACGAGCCGTATCCGGTCGGTCGCCGCGCCTGCCTCGCGCAACCCGTCCAGCATCTCGACCGCCGATACCACCGATGCCACGCCCTGGTCGCACACCAGCCATGCTTCGTCCGCCAGGTTCACGACCTGCGCGATGAATTCGCGATTCGGGAAGCCGCCGAGATCGACGATCTGATGATCGAAGAACGCGCGCAGCCGGTTCAGCAACGCCGCGCACGACGCCGTCGCCACGTCGCGCAACTCCGCGAGATTCGGCGGCAGCGTCGTCAGCGCGACGCCGCTCGAATGACGCGCGAGCGCGGTCGTCACGAACGTGCGGTCGATCCGGCGCAGGTTGCGCACGGCCTCGACGAAATGGAATTCGCAGCGCGTGTTCAGAAACAACGCGCCATCGCCGGCCGGCAGCCCGAGATCGAGCAGCGCCGCCGTGCGTGCCGGGTCGGCCGGCCGCCGCTGCATCAGCACCGACAGGTTCGCGGCGAGCGTGCTCACGCCCATTCCGGCGCGTGCGCCGAGCAACGCGGCGACCTTCCCGTGGCGATTGGCCGGCTCGCCGACGTTGTCGAGCAATACGCGGGTGATCCGCAGCGCCTCGTCGGCCGGCGCGGAAAAATCGACGAAATCGCGCACGCCCGCGCGCAGCGCGGCGAGCGCCCCTTCCGGTTGCGCGAGCGAGCCCAGTGCGACGACCGGCACGCCCGGATGCGCCGCACGTACCGCGGCGACCACCGTACTTGCCGCCGCGCAATCACCGGAAAAGTCGATGAACACCAGTGCCGGATTCAGCACGCCGATACGCTGCGACAGCGCGGCGCCGTCGAGCGGCACGCCTTCGACCGCACCGGCGGACACGAGCGATTGCGACAACCAGTGCACATGCTCCGCGAGCGCGGATGCACAGACAAAGTAGTCGGTGACGGCGGGCTCAGCCAAAGAATAGGTTCTCGCATTCATCTTGGATACTCCCCATGCAGCAAGGCATCGCGTCGTGCGCGACGGCCTGCGCGGTCCGGTAACGATTCGGCGCGCTCATTTCGAGAACCCGGGCCCCGCGTCCGGCGATGCCATGCCGCCCAGATACGAACGCCACACCGGACCGTCGCGCTGCTCGGACAGTTCGCCCGGCGTCGCCGGCAACGGCGCTCCCTGCGCGATCGGTGCAACGAGATGCGGCGTCACGATGATCACGAGTTCCTTGTCGTTCTGCTGGTAGCTCAGATTCTTGAAAAACGCGCCGATGATGGGCAGATCGCCCAGGAACGGCACCTTGTTGACGTTGGATGTCGTCTCGCGGTCGATCAGGCCACCGATCACGAAGCTCTCGCCGTCGCCGAGCTCGACCGTCGTATCCGCGCGCCGCGTCGTCAGCGCCGGCACCTGCACGCCGTTGATCGTGATCGAATGGACGAAGTCGAGCTGGCTCGACTCGGGCGCGACCTTCAGCGCGATTCGCCGCGGGTTCAGCACGGTCGGCGTGACCGTGAGCCCGACGCCATAGGGTTTCCATTCGATCGAGATCGTGCCGAGCGATTGCGGCACCGGCACCGGAATCTCGCCGCCCGCGAGGAAGTTCGCGCTCTGACCGGACAATGCGACGAGCGTCGGCTGCGCGAGCACGCGGGCCAGGTTGTTCGCCTCGAGAATCGACAGGTCTGCGAACAATCCGTGCGACACCGAATTGACCACGAGGTTGAACGCCGACGAAATCGGCACGTTCGCGTTGTAGGTGAGCGAACCGCCGCCCGGCGTACCGGTAATCGATGTCAGCCCCGTCGGCGCGAAGGCCCCGAATGCAAAGCCGTTGCTCTGCTTGAAGAAGTTCAGGCCCGCCTGCTTCAGCACCGAACGGCTGAATTCGACGACACGCACGTCGACCTGCACGACGTTCTTGCCGGAGATCGTCGACGCATCGAGCGTCGTCCCCTCCTTGCCGGCGACCGTCTTCGCCGCATGGACTGCCCGCTGATGCCCGTCGAGCGTTCCGGCCGCACCGCCGATCACCGTCGCGCCGCCGTACGTGTTCACGCTCGGCGACGTGCCATCCAGCAGTGCCCGCGCCGCACCACTCGTGACGTTAACGTTATAGACGGTCGGTTCGTCGCGGCCGCGCTCCCAGATCATCACGTTCGTCGCACCGGCATTCTTCGCCACCAGCAGCACGCCTCCGCGCCCACCCTTCACGACGAGCACGTCGGCCACCGACGGATCGCCGACCGCGACCCGCTGCAGCGCCCGCCCCGTCGCAAGCTGGCGCTGCGCGCCGACCGCAAGGCTGATCGTGCTGCTCGTGTCGGCCGCATCCGACAGCGGCGGCATCGCCAGTGCGCTCAATGCAATAGCCAAACCAATCAGTTTCTTTTTCATTGTTTTGCCGTCTTCGTCCCGCTCAATAAGCGACCGTTTCGGTTCGCCCACCCCGAATCACTTCGATGCTGCCGCCGCCCGGATGCCGCGCGACCACCCGCGGCGCCGCACGCGGCGCCGGCGCCATCGTCGCGCTCTTCGACAACTCGCTCAGCATCATGCCGGCTGCGGCAAGCGCCGACGGGCTCTTGTCGTCGCCGACGCGAACCGCGACGGTTTGCGCCGCGACGTCGTCGTCGCGCGGACTACGCAGCGCGAGCACGAGCCGGCCGCTCTGCTCGGCGAGCGTCAGCGCATCGACTTGCGCCGTGGGCACGGCCAGCACCGCGGTCCGCGTGCCGATCACCGAGCCGTTCGAACTGTCCCGCTCCGTCGTCGCATCGCCAAACGACAGCACGCGGACCTTCGACATCAGCAGCCGCGCCTGCGTATTCACGATCTCGGCCGTCGACGTCCCGCCGATCGCCACACCGGTGCCGTCGCGCTTCAGATTCACGAACACGTCGACATAGTTGCCGGGTCGCACGCGGTTGCCGACCGCGTTGGTCTCGTCGACCTTGATCGCCACGGCGCGCTCTCCCGGTGCGATCTGCTCGGCGAGGCCGGACGACAATGCGCTCGCGACGACGGCCGCCTGCGCGGGAATGTCCGCTGCCGGGATGCGGCCGACCAGTTGAAGCGGATCGGCGAACGCCCCCTGCGGCGCGGCGGTCGACTGCTGGACCTTCAGCGCATCGGCCGGAATCGGCTGGCCGGCTTGCAACGTCCGCGTCGTCACGACCACCGGCACGCTCTGCGTCGCGACCGTCGCCGCAACCGGTGCCACGTCGGCCGGCTTGCGACCGAGCATCCACGCATAGACGCCGAGCAGGATCGCGATCGCGATCAGCAAGCCCGCAATGATCTTCGTCAGGTTGTTGGCCATGATGTTGTTATGTTTCCCCGCTACTCACGATTGAATTCTCCGCGCAACGTCGGCAAATAGGCGCCCTCGACCCGGCACGACGCCGTCGCTGCCGTCTATATGATGTTGACCGGGCTGATCTGCACCATCGCGGTTCCGGTGAGTGTCGACGGCACCGGCAACAGCGAACCGAGCAGCGGGAACGACGGAATCAGCGGGCTCTGCGAGTACGGGTAGGTCAGCGTGATCTGTACGCACAGCATCGTCGCGTCGTACGAACAGGTGCCTTGCCGCGTGGGCGAGCATGTCGACCCTTTCAGCCAGGTGGTCAGGTTCGTCGCGGCCGTGCATGCGGCCTGGGCCCGCGCCGCCAGCGCGGCCTGCTGCGCGGCCTGCACCGACATGGCCGCACCGACCTGCTGATAGTTCAACGCAGCACGCGCGCCCTCCGTTGCGGCAAGCGTCAGGTTTTGCTGGGCCGCGAAGATCATCCCGTACGTGATGATCGCGTACAGGATCAGGAAAAACACCGGCAGCATCAGTGCAAATTCGATCGCCGTCGAGCCGCGCTCGCGACGCCGCATCCCGGATACCGGACGAACCACCGTCATTGCATTCCCCCGGTCGCGATCCGGTACACGCACCACAGCACCGCGGGAATCACGAGAAACGCGGCATACGGCGAGGCCGGGAAACGGGCGATCTGCATCGTCGGGGAACGCCGCTGCCACAGTGCCGACACTGGCGTACGGGTGACGAAGACCAGCGTGCCCGCATGCGCAAATGCCAACAGGCTCGCGACGATCCAGAGCCACAGCAACGCATGCGGGCCGCACCACGCGCCCAGTACCGCGAATACCTTGACGTCCGCGGCACCCATGACGCGCAGTACAAAAAACGGGAAAAGAGCGAGAAAGCCGACGAGTACGCCAATGAACGCCTGATTCAGGGATATGCCGAATGGATTATGTCCGACGAGCACAAATGCGGATACGCATCCACCGATCACCAGTGAATTCGGTATGCGCCTATGTCGGATGTCCGCGAGCGCGACGAGCGTCGCCCACGCGAGGAAAACCCCGACGCCAGTTAGCAGGATCATTTACGCCCCGAACGGCAAAACTTACCGCGCGGATTGCCGAAGCAATCCGCGCCCCTGACAACAGGGAAATGAGCAAAGCTCGTTCGTTATGCCTTCGGCAGCTGGCTCGCGATGAAGCTGAACGCCCCGGTGATGCCGCCCGTCAACGTGGTCATGGCGGTCACGAGAGCGACTGCGATAAGTCCGGCGATGAGACCGTACTCGACTGCGGTAACCCCGTCTTCTTCCTTAAGGAAACGCTTGATGATTGCTTTCATTTTATTCCTCGTGCCTGTATTTACGTTTTCTGGCCTTTATACGTATACATCCCCGCATATCTGGCCGTTTGCCCCAACCGTTCGCCACATCTGCTGTAACGTCGACCGGGTGCGCTTTCTTTATAGGTCGCCCCGAAGGGCATTGCTCACGATTTGATGCAAGTTAACATTCGCGATAGCGCTCCTCCTCGAACGTAGTGTACCGAACCGTACATTTCCTTACATCTGCTCCCGATTCTATATCCGATCGTATTTAAGTTCCAACCTCTTTTAACCGCTCTGACGGGAAAAAAGACCAGGAGCACGATGTATTTGTACGGCGTTTCGGTACGACTTACACATAGGATTTACGATAGGTTAGATGTGCACGCCTAATCCATCAGTAAAACCATTGTCGTGTCCACCAAGCCTGCGCGGGACCCACGTTACGCCGCACGCGTAACGCCAATGTTGCGACGTTACGTTACGAAACAACCGAAACCATTCTCATTCATCCGCTCTTAAACAGATTCAACAATCTTTCAGTTTCCGTAACCCCCTTTTCCGACAAGGAATTGCCTCGTTTAAAACCTGTTGTCGACCCGTCGGGCAGCGAAATGGCACGACAGTTGCAGAGTAGTCCTCGCATCACTCAACACAACGCAGTTCACAACACATTTTTAATGCGAGGAAGAAATGGACATTAAGGTTATCCCTCATGGCGTGTTCCGGACGACTCTGATCGCGGCCACCGTTGCAGCCATGCTCTCCCTCTCCGCGTGCGGCGGCTCCGGTTCGATCAGCAAGGGCGTCAGCGGCGGCTCCAGCTCGGGCGGCGGCGATACGATCTCCACGTCGGGCGGCAACGGCACGAGCGGCACCTCGGGTACGAGCGGTACCTCCGGCACCAGCGGCAGCTCGGGCACCAGCGGCAGCTCGGGCACGAGCGGCACAAGCGGCACGTCCGGCACCAGCGGCACCTCGGGTACGAGCGGCACGTCGGGCACCAGCGGAACCTCGGGCACGAGCGGTACGTCCGGCACCTCGGGTATCTCGTCGAACGCCGTGGGAACTGTCCTCGCACAAAGCGGCAACATCATCACGAATGCCGGCGGCACCGTGTCGGGCCTCGGCACCGTCATCGCCGGCCAGTCGCTGCCGGGCGTCAATCCCGCCACGACACAAGCCGCGGGCGGCATCGTGCAAAGCGTAGGCGGCGCGGTCACCGCGCTGGGCAACGGCCTCGGCAGCGGACTCGGCCAGCTCGGTGCGACGAAGGATCCCGTCGGCACCACCGTCGCCAGCACCGGCGGCGTGGTCAATCAGCTCGGCGGCGCAGTCACGCAAACCGGCAATCTGGTCACGAGCCTCGGCAGCGGCCCGCTGTCGCCGCTCGCGCCGGTCACGGGCGCCGTCGGCGGCCTCGTATCGACGCTCGGCGGCGCCGTGTCGAACGGCGGCACCACGCTCACCAACGTGCTGTCGACCGGCCCGATCCAGCAGGTCACGCAAACGGTCAGCTCGGCCATCACGCCGATCACGACGATGGTCGGCCAGACGACCCAGACGATCGGCGCGGCAACCGGCCTCGGCGCACCGGTCAACACGCTGCTCGGCACGATCGGCAACGGCCTGAACCAGGCCGGCGCCCTGCTCGCGTCGACGGGCGGCAACCCGGTCACCACGGGCCTCGGCGGCACCGTCTCGTCGACGGGCAACACCGTGAAGGCCGTCGGCGGCCTGCTCACGGGCAGCACCGGCGGGGCGACCAACCCGCTCGCCCCGCTCACGGGTCTCGTTTCCACGGTGACCGGCGCACTCGGCGGCGCAACGGGTGGCGGCAGCGGCCCGCTCGCACCGGTCACGGGCCTCGTCTCGACGGTCACCGGCGCACTGGGCGGCGCAGCAGGCGGCGGCAGCGGCCCGCTCGCACCGGTCACGGGCCTCGTCTCGACGGTCACCGGCGCGCTCGGCGGCGCAACAGGCGGCGGCAGCGGCCCGCTCGCACCGGTTACCGGCCTCGTCTCGACGGTCACCGGCGCGCTCGGCGGCGCAACGGGCGGCGGCAGCGGCCCGCTCGCACCGGTTACCGGCCTCGTCTCGACGGTCACCGGCGCGCTCGGCGGCGCAACGGGCGGCACCAGCGGCAGCCCGCTCGCGCCGGTCACGGGTCTCCTCGGCGCGGTCACGGGTGCGCTCGGTGGCGTCACGGGTGGCGCCGCAGGCAGCAGCCCGCTCGCCCCGGTCACGAACGCCGTCTCCACGGTGACGAGCACCGTCGGCGCACCGGCGCTGAGTGGCGGCACGGGTACCGTCACGAACTCGGGTTCGTCGTCGAACCTGCTTGCGCCCGTCACGTCGCTGATCGGCGGCCTGCTCGGCGGCACGCACAAGTAATCCGACATCCATCCATCGAAAAGACAGCGAGGAGCCCATCATGTCCCAGCAACGTTCCATCACGACGGTCGCCCTGCGCCAGTGGCGCGCGCCCCTCACCGCCTTCGCCGCAGCGTGCCTGCTGGCCGCCTGCGGCGGTGGCGGCGTCAGCTCGCCGCCGACCAGCAGCAACGACAACAACAACCCGAGCACGAGCGGCACGTCCGGCACGAGCGGTACCAGCGGCTCGCCGACGGGCACCAAGGGTGTCATCAGCACGGTCGGCCAGACGGCCACGGACCTCGGCAGCACGGTCGGCAACATCAGCCTGCCAGGCCTCGGCGACGGCGTGACGAAGGGTGTCGGCAGCACGCTGTCCAGCACCGGCACGATCGTCGGCGCGGCGGCCGATGCCGTGAGCAACGGGCTGGGGCAGATCGGCTCGACGAAGGATCCGGTCGGCACCACGGTGGCCGGTCTCGGCAACGTCGTCGGCGCGACCAGCAACACGGTGTCCGGCCTGAGCTCGACCGTCAAGGCGCTGGGCACGGGCCCCCTGGCGCCGCTCGCGCCGGTCACGACGCCGGTCGGCACCGTACTCGACACGGTCGCCAACGGCCTGACGGCCGCCGGCACGACGATCGGCTCGACGCTGTCGTCGGGCGCCGTGCAGCAGGTCACGCAGCCGATCAGCTCGGCGATCACCCCGCTCGTGATCACCGCCGGCAAGGTCACGCAGCAGGTCGGCACGACGACCGGCCTCGGCCAACCCGTGTCGGGCCTGCTCGGCCAGATCGGCGGCGCCATCAGCTCGGCCGGCAAGCAGGTCGGCAGCACGTCGAGCCAGCCGCTCGTCGGCGACGTCGGCCAGCTCGTGAGCGCGGTCGGCAATACCGTGACCAACACCGGCGGCCTCGTCAATCCGAACGGCCCGAACGGCGCGGCACCGATTCCCGGCCTGATCACGAGCCTCGTCGGCGGCTCGACGGCAACCGTCCAGAACGGCTCGTCGTCGGGTTCCGGTTCGACGAACCCGCTCGGCGGCCTGCTGTCGGGTCTCGGCTCGACGCCGCTCGGCTCGCTCACGGGCGCAGTCGGCGGTGCAACGGGCGGCTCGGGCAGCGGTCCGCTCGCGCCGGTCACGAATCTCGTGTCGACGGTCACGGGTACGCTCGGCGGCGCAACGGGCGGCGCAGGCAGTGCAAACCCTCTCGCGCCCGTCACCGGTTTGCTGAATACTGTCACCGGAGCAGTAGGCGGCGCAGCGGGATCCGGGGGCTCGAGCCCGCTCGCGCCGGTCACGTCGCTGGTCGGCAGCGTGTCGGGTTCGGCATCGTCGGGCAGCGGTTCGACGGGCCTGCTGGCACCGGTCACGGGGTTGCTGGGTACGTTGGGTAGCGTCGGCAAGTAAGGAGGACGGTCGCGCCATCGCAGCCGGAGCGAATGGCGCAGCCGTACGAACACAACCGGCATGGCGGCACGCGGCGCGCGACACCCAGATGTCGCGCGCCGGCATTACAAAGAAGACGAAAAGCAAGGCCTACGAGGAAGAACAATGAAATCCAGACTCGACAGATGGATGATGCTGCTCGCCATCGCGGCGGCAGGCACGGTACAGGCGCAAACGCGCGTCGGCGGCAATCCGCTCGACTCCCTTCCCCAGATCAACGCACCGAAGACGGGCCCGAACGTCACCGTTCAGGTCGCGCCGCAGGCGCCGCAATTGCAGGCGCTGCTGTCGCGGCACCTGACGCCGAAGACGTTTCAGGTCGAAGGCGTGAAGTCGATACCGTTCGAGGAAATCACGCGCCGCTTCACGCCGCTCGTCGGCAAGGACATTACGATCGGCGAGCTGATCGAAACCGCCAACGGCGTGACGAAGCTGTACCAGGAACGCGGCTACGCGCTGTCGTTCGCGTTCGTTCCCGCGCAGACGTTCGAGAACGGCGTCGTGCGCATCACGGTGGTCGAAGGCTATGTGTCGGACGTCAAGGTCACCGGCAAACCCGGCGCGATGGAACCGAAGATTCGCGCGATTGCTGCCCACATCACGGACGATCGCCCGCTGCGCCGCGCGACGTTCGAACGCTACGTGAACACGTTTGGACTGCTGCCAGGCCTCACGGTGAAGGCGAACGTGCCGCCGCCGCAGACCACCGACGGTGCGACGACGCTCGAACTCGCGGTCGATCGCAAGCCGTTCAACGTCAGCACGGGGATCGACTTCAACCACCCGGGCGTCCAGGGCCTCATCACCGCGACCGAAAACGGCCTCACGCGGTTCGGCGAACAGTTGAGCATTTCGGCGCTCGCGCCGCCGGGACGCGACAAGCAGACCTACTTCGCGTTCAGCGGCGCGGTGCCGGTCGGCAGCAACGGCCTGATCACGCGCCTCGATGCCAGCACGTATCGCGGCAAGCCGACCGACAACCCGGGATTGCCTTCGACCGTCGAGCGCACCGTCAAGAACGAGAAACTGGGTCTTTCGGCTTCCTATCCGATCTTGCTGAACAATCAGCGCAGCCTGCTCGGCACCGTGTCGGGTTATGCGTCGCACAACGAGGACCGCTACCAGAACAAGATCAACGGGGCGACGCTCGACAACCGGTCGCAGGTTCGTGTTCTTCAACTGCAGCTTGACTACACGAGTGTTCAGCCGAAGCAGGTGCAAAAATTGAGCGTCAACGTCGCCAAGGCATTCGACATCCTCGGTGCATCGAAGTCGCAGATCGGTACGAACGGCGGCACTACAATAAACTATGACGACCCGATCTCGCTGACCTTCGTTCGCACCGGCGCGACCTTCACGCAGACGAACGAATGGCCGTTCCGGATCGGCACGTCGGTGTCGCTGACGGGGCAATACAGTCCCGACTCGCTGCCGACGTCCGAACAGATCTCGTTCGGCTCGACCCGTTACGCGCTCGGCTACCAGCCGGGCGAAACGTCGGGCGACTCGGGCTGGGGGATGTCGCTGGAAATCAACCGCGGCTTCACACCGGGCTGGACGTATTTGAAATCGATCACGCCGTACATCGCATACGACATGGCGCGCGTGTATCTGCACGCGGGCACGCCCTCGCCGAACCGCATGTCGTCGGTCGGCATCGGCGTGCGGCTCACGGACAGCCGCTACTACAGCCTCGACCTGAACGTCGCCAAACCGGTCGGCGATGCGCCGGTCGAAAGCGCGTCACGCAGCCCGCGCATCAACGCCGCATTCTCTTATCAGCTCAACTGATCGGTCACCAAAGTCACGAACGGCCAGCGTCATGCTGGTCGTTTCGATTAGAGTCCCCTCTATCAAACGCAGCGTGCGGTTTCACGTATTCTGGCGAAGCTCGCAACATGCCCGCCCCATGCAGACGGTCGTGCGAGCGAATCGAACAGACATGCAAAACAAGGAGGATGACAATGATTCGACTGACCCGCCCGTTGCGGGCGATCGCCATCGCCGGCGCCCTGCTCGCGTGCGCAGCCCCCACGTTCGCACAAGCCGACAGCCCGATCGGCATGTGGCAAACGATCGACGACAACACCCATCAACCGAAGGCGCTCGTGCAGATCGCCGAGGACGGCGACGGCGCGCTGACGGGCAAGGTCGTCAAGGGCCTCGGCGCGAACGATACGCCCGATCGCCGCTGCACCGCGTGCACGGACGAGCGCAAGGATCAGCTCATCAAGGGCATGACGATCATCAAGGCGATGAAGAAGGACGGCGACCACTGGGACGGCGGCAACATCCTCGACCCGGAGAACGGCAAGGTCTACAAGTGCAAGATGACGCTTGAAGACGGCGGCCAGAAGCTCGTGGTGCGCGGCTACATCGGCGTGTCGCTGCTGGGCCGGTCGCAAACCTGGGTTCGCCAGCAATAACGCCATACGCGTCAGAACGCGCGGCTCAGCTGAGCGCGGTTCAATGAAAAATCGGCCTGCGACGACGTCGCCAGGCCGATTTCTTTTGGTGCGCGCGCAACGAAAAAACGATGACCCTCATGCCGCGTGCTTCATTGCATCCGATGCATAGCTACCCGGCGCACGATATGCGGGCGCCGCGTTGCTACGCGCCTCCGCCGCCTTCGATTGCGTGTGCTTGCGCATCCGCGCGGACAGTTCATTGCACAGATTCATGCCGGCGTCGCCATAGAGTTCACGCATCACGTTCATCAGCGTGCCCGTTTCATGCCACACCTTGAAACGGCGATGACATGTTTGATACGACGGGTAACGGCGCGGCATGGCCGACCATGTCGCGCCACTGTAGATCACCCAGAGCACACCGTTGAGCACGGCCCGCGTATTGGCTAACGGCCGGCCGCGCAACTCGGTGCGCGGCTGCATTTCGGGCAGAAGCGGCGCGACGCAGCGCCATTCTTGGTCGGTCAAATCGCGATACGGTGTCATGGACATCTCCAGCCTTAATAACCATGACACCACAATATCGGCTCACCTCAACGATGAATATAAGACAAATCCGAAAATACCCGGAGATCGGCGAAATCTAACCGAAATTGACGTTTAAATGCCGCTAATTGCCCGAGCCGGCAAGCGGCTCAGGTCAACGACGTATCGACGATGCGGCGCGGCGTTTCGAGATACTCCTTCGACTGCATCTCGACGATGCGCGAGACCGTACGCGCGAATTCGTTGGCCATCGGCCCTTCGACGTACAACGCCTCGGCCGGCACCGCCGCGGACATCAGCAACTTGACCTTGTGGTCGTACAGTACGTCGATGAGCCAAGTGAAACGGCGCGCTTCCGACGCCATCCGCGGCGACATCTGCGGCACCTCGGACAGCACGATCGCATGGAAGCGACTCGCCAGCTCGAGGTAATCGTTCTGCGAACGCGGGCCGCCGCACAGCGTCGCGAAATCGAACCACACGACGCCGTCCGCCTTGCGCAGCGCCTTCAGCTCGCGCTTCTCGATATGCAGGATCGGGCTCTCGTCGGGCACGGCCGCGAGCTTGCCGAATGCATGTCGCAGTTCGCGATCGGCCTCCGCGCCGAGCGGCGTGTGATACATCTTCACCTGCGCAAGGGTGCGCTGACGATAGTCGACCCCCGCGTCGACGTTGAGCACGTCGAGCTTTTCCTTGATCAGCGCGATCGCCGGCAGCATGCGGTCGCGATGCAGGCCGTCCGGATACAGGTCGTCGGGATCGTAATTGGACGTCATCACGAACTGCACGCCGTTGTTGAACAGGCGGTCGAGCAGGCGATACAGGATCATCGCGTCGGCGATGTCCGATACGTGGAACTCGTCGAAGCAGATCAACCGATAGCGTTTCGCGATGCGTCGCGCGAGTTCGTCGAGCGGATCGGCCTGCCCTTTCAGCTCCTCGAGCTCGCGGTGCACTTCGCGCATGAATTCGTGGAAATGCAGGCGTGTCTTGCGCTGCACGGGCACCACCGCGTAGAAGCTGTCCATCAGGAAGCTCTTGCCGCGGCCGACACCGCCCCACATGTAGACGCCGCGCGGGAGATCCGGGTGATTGATGAGCTTCTTGAACGCGTTCGAGCGGCGCGCCTTGTAGTCGACCCATTCGTCGAAACAGCGCTGCAGGCGATCGACGGCCGCGCGCTGAGCGGGATCGGACTGATAGCCGCGCGTGGTCAACTCGCGTGTGTAGTATTCGGTGACGTTCATCAGGGCAAACCGGAAAAAACAAAGGCGAGCGGGAAAACCCGCCCGCCCTCGTCATGAGACGGTTGCGCCAGCCGGTGGCCGGCCGGCGCTATACCGCGCTCAGCTGTTCAGCGAGCGCTTGTCGACGGCGAGCGCCGCTTCGCGCATCACTTCCGACATCGACGGGTGCGGATGGCAGATGCGGGCGATGTCTTCCGACGCCGCCTTGAACTCCATCGCCACCACGGCTTCCGCGATCAGGTCCGACGCGTTCGCCGCGATCACGTGCACGCCGAGCAGCTCGTCGGTCTTCGCGTCCGCGATCATCTTCACGAAACCGTCCGGCGCGTTCATGCCGAGCGCGCGGCCGTTGATCGAGAACGGGAACTTGCCCGTCTTGATCTCGCGACCTTCCGCCTTCAGCTGCTGCTCCGTCTTGCCGACCCATGCGATTTCCGGGTACGTGTAGATCACCCACGGAATGCAGTTGTAGTCGATGTGCGGCTTCTGGCCGTCGATCACTTCCGCGACCAGCACGCCTTCGTCTTCCGCCTTGTGCGCGAGCATCGGGCCGCGCACCACGTCGCCGATCGCGTAGACGTTCGGCACCGCCGTGCGGCAGTGGTCGTCCACGTCGATGAAGCCGCGCTCGTTCGCCTTCAGGCCGATGGCCTCGAGGCCGAGATTGTCGGTGTTCGGCACACGGCCGACCGACACGATCAGGCGGTCGGCGTCGAGCGTCTGCGCGTTGCCGTCCTTGTCCGTGTAGGCGATCGACACGCCGTTCGCGGTCGTCTTCACGTCGCCGATCTTCACGCCGAGATGGATGTCGAGTCCCTGCTTCTTGAACAGCTTCGCCGCTTCCTTCGCGAGGGCTTCGTCGGCCGCGCCGAGGAACGCCGGCAGCGCTTCGAGCACCGTCACGTCGGCACCCAGGCGGCGCCACACCGAGCCGAGCTCGAGGCCGATCACGCCCGCGCCGATCACGGCGAGCTTCTTCGGCACCGAGTCGAACGTCAGCGCACCTTCGTTGTCCGACACGATCTTGTTGTCGACCGGAATGTTCGGCAGATGACGCGCCTTCGAACCCGTCGCGATGATCACGTTCTTCGCGGTGACGACTTCGGTTTCACCCTCGCCGCTCACTTCGATCTGCACGCCGGCGTCGGTCTTGCCGGTGAACTTGCCATGGCCCTTCAGCCAGGTGATCTTGTTCTTTTTGAACAGGAACTCGATCCCGCTCGTCATCTTCTCGACGATCGCGTCCTTGCGGCCGAGCATCTTCGCGACGTCGATCTTCACGCCGTCGACCGTGATGCCGTGGTCGGCCAGGTGATGCGACGTGTTCTCGAACTCTTCCGACGATGCGAGCAGCGCCTTCGACGGGATGCAGCCCACGTTCAGGCAGGTGCCGCCGAGCTTCAGCGCGCCGGCCGGGTTCTTCCACTTCTCGATACAGGCAACGGTCTTGCCGAGCTGCGCGGCGCGAATCGCGGCGATGTAGCCGCCGGGGCCGGCGCCGATCACGACGACGTCAAATTCCTTGGACATGACAATCCTTTCCACTTGTACGCCCGCAGGTTCGCGCGTAGGCGCGAACCTGCGGAACGGGTCGATGCAGTGAGACTCGGCTTACAGGTCGAGCAGCAGACGTGCCGGATCTTCCAGCGCATCCTTCATCGCGACGAGCGACAGCACGGCTTCGCGGCCGTCGATGATGCGGTGGTCGTACGACAGCGCGAGGTAGTTGATCGGGCGGATCACGATCTGGCCGTTTTCGACGACCGGACGCTCCTTCGTCGCGTGCACGCCGAGGATGGCCGACTGCGGCGGGTTGATGATCGGGGTCGACAGCATCGAGCCGAACACGCCGCCGTTCGAGATCGAGAACGTACCGCCCGTCATTTCCTCGATCGACAGCTTGCCGTCCTTCGCCTTCTGGCCGAATTCGGCGATCTTCTTCTCGATCTCGGCGAGGCTCAGCTGATCCGCGTTGCGCAGGATCGGCACGACCAGGCCGCGCGGCGAACCGACCGCGATACCGATGTCGAAGTAGCCGTGATAGACGATGTCGTTACCGTCGATCGACGCGTTCACGAGCGGGAACTTCTTCAGCGCGTGCACGGCCGCCTTCACGAAGAACGACATGAAGCCGAGCTTCACGCCGTGTTCCTTCTCGAACTTGTCCTTGTACTTGTTGCGCAGCTCCATGACCGGAGCCATGTTGACTTCGTTGAACGTCGTCAGGATCGCGTTGGTCTGCTGCGACTCGAGCAGACGCTCGGCGATCCGCGCACGCAGGCGCGACATCGGCACGCGCTGTTCCGGACGGTCGTTCAGCCAGGTCGCTGCCGACGCAGGCACCTTCACTTCCGGCAGCGTCGGCTTCGCGGCGGCGGTCTTCGCCGGTGCGGCGGCCGGAGCAGCCTTCGGTGCGCTGCCTGCGGCCAGCGCATCGCCCTTGGTGACGCGGCCGTCGCGGCCCGAACCTGCGACGTCGCCTGCCGACAGGCCCTTCTCGGCCAGCAGCTTCGACGCGGCCGGCGATGCTGCAGCCGAGCTCGACGCGGTTGCGGCAGCCGGCTGGGCTGCCGGTGCGGCTGCAGCGGGTGCTGCCGCCGGCTTCACTTCGGCCGCGCCTGCCGCTGCTTCGGCGGCACCTGCCTTCGCTTCGGTGTCGATCGTCGCGATGATCTGGTCGGCAACGACGGTGTCACCGTCGTTCTGCAGCACTTGCGCGAGCACGCCCGCGGCCGGCGCCGGCACTTCGAGCACGACCTTGTCGGTCTCGAGCTCGATCAGGATTTCGTCCTGCGCGACTGCTTCGCCCGGCTTCTTCTTCCACTGCAGCATGGTGGCTTCCGACACCGACTCCGAAAGCTGGGGGACTTTGACTTCTACGATAGCCATGTGATTTTCCTGGATGCTTAATCTGGGGTATGACGAGGTTCGTGCGATTCCTTCGGCCGGTGCGGCGCGCGACGCGCCCGGGGGCCAAAAGGGACGGGAAAGCGCCGCGCGCCTTCCCGTTTCGCTTGACGTCGGTTATTTCGCGATCGATGCGCTCTTCAGGCGGCCGAATGCACCTTCGATCAGGGCCTTCTGCTGCTCGTAGTGCTTCGCGTAGTAGCCAACCGCCGGCGAGGCCGAAGCCGGACGGCCGCTGTATGCCAGCTTCTGCCCTTCCTTCATGCCTTCCTTCAGGTGGTGCTCGACGTAGAACCAGGGGCCCTGGTTCTGCGGCTCGTCCTGCACCCAGACCACTTCCGTCGCGTTCTCGTACTTCTTCATTTCGGCTTCGAACTGCTTGTGCGCGAACGGATACAGTTGCTCGATACGGATGATCGCGACGTCGTTCGCCTTCGCTTCGCGGCGGTGCGCGACGAGGTCGTAATACACGCGGCCCGAGCATGCCAGCACGCGCTTGACCTTCTTCGCGTCGATGCCGCCGTCGGTTTCGCCCAGCACCGGCTGGAACGAGCCCTTCGCCAGTTCCGACAGGTCCGACACGGCTTCCTTGTGACGCAGCAGCGACTTCGGCGTGGCGACGATCAGCGGCTTGCGGAACAGGCGGATCATCTGGCGACGCAGCAGGTGGAAAATCTGCGCCGGCGTCGTCGGCTGGACGACCTGCATGTTGTGGTCGGCACACAGTTGCAGGAAACGCTCGATACGCGTGGACGAGTGTTCCGGACCCTGGCCTTCGTAGCCGTGCGGCAGCAGCATCGTGAGACCCGACACGCGGCCCCACTTCACTTCGCCCGACGAGATGAACTGGTCGATCACGACCTGCGCGCCGTTGACGAAGTCGCCGAACTGCGCTTCCCACAGCACGAGCGTGTTCGGCTCGGCGGTCGAGTAACCGTATTCGAAGCCCAGCACCGCTTCTTCCGACAGCACCGAATCGATCACCGTGAACTTCGCCTGACCGTCGGCGATGTTCTGCAGCGGCACGTACGTGCCGTCGTTCCAGCGCTCGCGGTTCTGGTCATGCAGCACCGCGTGACGGTGCGTGAACGTGCCGCGGCCCGAGTCCTGGCCCGTCAGGCGCACCGAGTAGCCCGATGCGACGAGCGACGCGAACGCGAGGTGTTCGCCCATGCCCCAGTCGAGCGGCTGGTCGCCGCGCGCCATGTTGCGGCGGTCGTTGATCACGCGCTCGACGAGCGGGTGAACCTTGAAGTTTTCCGGGACCGTCGTGATGCGTTCGCCGAGGCGCTTCAGTTCGGCGAGCGGCACGGCCGTGTCGGCTGCGTCCGTCCACTTGCGGTTCAGGAACGGAACCCAGTCGACCGCGTACTTGCTCTTGTAGTTCGACAGGACCGGATCGACGGTGTGGTGGCCGTCGTCCATCGCCTTGCGGTACGCCTTCACGTAGTTGTCGGCGTCTTCCGCGGTGATCACGCCCTGCTGCACGAGCTTCTCGGCGTACAGCGCACGGGTGCCCGGGTGCTGCGCGATCTTCTTGTACATCAGCGGCTGCGTGACCGCCGGCGTGTCCTGCTCGTTGTGACCCAGCTTGCGGAAGCAGACGATGTCGATCACGACATCCTTGTGGAACTGCATCCGGTAGTCGATCGCGATCTGGATCGCGAGCACGACGGCTTCCGGATCGTCGCCGTTCACGTGCAGCACCGGCGCTTCGATCATCTTGACGACGTCGGTACAGTACAGCGTCGAGCGCGCGTCGCGCGGGTCGGACGTCGTGAAGCCGATCTGGTTGTTGATGACGATGTGCAGCGTGCCGTGCGTGCCGTAACCGCGCGTCTGCGCGAGGTTCAGCGTTTCCATCACGACGCCCTGGCCGGCGAAGGCCGCGTCGCCGTGGATCTGCACCGGCAGCACTTGCAGGCCGTCTTCGTCGCCGCGACGGTCCATCCGTGCCTTCGCGGAACCTTCGACCACCGGGTTCACGATTTCGAGGTGCGACGGGTTGAACGCGAGCGACAGGTGGACCGGGCCCCCTTCCGTCGACACGTCCGACGAGAAGCCCTTGTGGTATTTCACGTCACCGGCCGGCAGGTCGTCGACGTGCTTGCCTTCGAATTCGGCGAACAGGTCGGCCGGCATCTTGCCCAGCGTGTTGACCAGCACGTTCAGACGGCCGCGGTGAGCCATGCCGATGATGATTTCCTGCACGCCGCTCTTGCCGGCGTGCTGGACGACTTCGTCCATCGCCGCGATGAAGCTTTCGCCGCCTTCGAGCGAGAAGCGCTTCTGGCCGACGTACTTGGTGTGCAGGTAGCGCTCGAGGCCTTCGGCGGCCGTCAGGCGATTCAGGATGTGCTTCTTCTTGTCGACCGAGAACGACGGCGTCGCGCGGGTCGACTCCAGACGCTCCTGCCACCAGCGCTTCTGTTCCGGATCGCTGATGTACATGTACTCGGCGCCGATCGTGCCGCAGTACGTGTCGCGCAGACCCTTGACGATGTCGCGCAGCGAAGCCTGGTCGAAGCCGAAGTACAGGTTGCTTGCGCTGTACGTCTGGTCGAGGTCGCCTTCGGAGAAGTCGTAGAAAGCCGGTTCGAGTTCGGGAATGGCGGGACGTTCGCGACGCTTCAGCGGATCGAGGTTGGCCCATTGCGA
Organism: Burkholderia sp. AU16741; assembly: GCF_002223345.1. Taxonomy (NCBI): domain Bacteria; kingdom Pseudomonadati; phylum Pseudomonadota; class Betaproteobacteria; order Burkholderiales; family Burkholderiaceae; genus Burkholderia; species Burkholderia sp. AU16741. The sequence goes on along the minus strand of NZ_NKEZ01000003.1, from coordinate 1,054,626 downwards.
GCCGAGGAAGCGGTAGGCGCTGATCAGCGACTGGACGTGCACCTGCTTGCGTGCGGTCGCGAGATTGCTCGTGCTTTCGCGCGGGATGAAGGCATTGGCCTTCGCACGCTCGGCGAACGATTCGACGATCGGGAAGTGAGCGACGTCATTGGCGTTCGAGCCGTCCGTCGCGGGCACGTTCTGCAGCGCGTCGAAATACTCTCGCCAGTTCTCCGGCACCGACGCCGGATTGTTGAGGTATGCATCGTACAGTTCTTCAACGTACGAAGCATTGCCGCCGAACAGATAGGAGTTCAGCTGGAACTGCTTCATTACATCTGACATTTTACGCTCACCTTTCTTCGAGCTTCTCGAGAAATAGCGGGTTACTCAACCTTCCGCGACACGGCCTGACCGTTTAGCGGATTGCGAATCAAGTCTTGCTTGGAAGGACCTAAAACTTGCGTGCGCGCAGCATATCACAGAACCGATACCGGAGTTCACGGCGAAATGTGCCTGAAAGCACCGTGCGGCGGGGTTTTGCCGAATTGCCGCGACCCGCGGGAACAGTGTTTTTCAGACACTCCGGCTCCGCGACGCGCGGATACAAAAAAGGCTGCCCGAAGGCAGCCTTTTTCATCGTGCGCGGGAACAGTCGATGCTTAGTCAACCGCGCCCTCGCGGCTCGCGCGGCGACGCTCGTGCTCCTTCAGGAAGCGCTTGCGCAGGCGGATCGACTGCGGCGTCACTTCGACAAGTTCGTCGTCGTCGATGAATTCGACCGCGTATTCCAGCGACATCTGGACCGGCGGCACGAGACGGACGGCTTCGTCGGTACCCGACGCGCGCACGTTGGTCAGCTGCTTGCCCTTGATCGGGTTCACGACGAGATCGTTGTCGCGGCTGTGGATGCCGATGATCATGCCCTCATACAGCGCGTCGCCCGGCTTCACGAACATGCGGCCGCGATCCTGCAGCTTCCACAGTGCGTAGGCAACCGCCGCGCCGTCGTCCTGCGAGATCAGCACGCCGTTGCGGCGCTCGAACACCGAGCCGTCCTTGACCGGTGCGTACGAGTCGAAGATGTGGCTCATCAGGCCCGTGCCGCGCGTGAGCGTCAGGAATTCGCTCTGGAAGCCGATCAGGCCGCGCGCCGAGATTTTGTATTCCAGACGCGTACGGCCGCGGCCGTCCGACGCCATGTCGAGCATTTCGCCCTTGCGGCGGCCCAGCTCTTCCATCACGCCGCCCTGGTGTTCGTCCTCGACGTCGACCGTCAGCAGCTCGTACGGCTCGTGACGCACGCCGTCGATTTCCTGCATCACCACGCGCGGACGCGACACGGCCAGCTCGTAGCCTTCGCGGCGCATGTTCTCGACGAGAATCGTCAGGTGCAGTTCGCCGCGGCCCGACACTTCGAACACCGTTTCGTCGCCGGTATCCTTCACGCGCAGCGCGACGTTGTGGTTCAGTTCCTTCATCAGACGATCGCGGATCTGGCGGCTCGTCACGAACTTGCCTTCGCGGCCGGCGAGCGGCGACGAGTTGACGAGGAAGTTCATCGTCAGCGTCGGCTCGTCGACGGTGATCATCGGCAGCGCTTCCGGCGTGTCGACCGCGCAGATCGTCGCGCCGATGCCGACGTCTTCAATACCGTTGATCAGCACGATGTCGCCCGCTTCGGCCGATTCGACCTGCACGCGCTCCAGCCCCTTGAACGACAGCACCTGGTTGATCTTGCGGTTCAGCACGTCGCCTTCCGGGCCGAAGCGCATCACGACCGGCTGGCCCGGCTTGATGCGGCCGCGCGTGATGCGGCCGACGCCGATCCGGCCGACGTACGTCGAATAGTCGAGCGACGTGATCTGGAGCTGCAGCGGCGCTTCCGGATCGGCCGGGCGAACCGGCACGTGCTCGAGGATCGCCTCGAACAGCGGGCGCATGTCGCCTTCGCGCGCGGCCGGGTCGAGCGACGCGTAGCCGTTCAGGCCCGATGCGTAGACGATCGGGAAGTCGAGCTGCTCCTCGGTCGCGCCGAGCTTGTCGAACAGGTCGAAGGTCTGGTTGATCACCCAGTCGATCCGCGCGCCCGGACGATCGATCTTGTTGACGACGACGATCGGCTTCAGGCCGAGCGCGAGCGCCTTCTTCGTGACGAAGCGCGTTTGCGGCATCGGGCCTTCGACCGCGTCGACGAGCAGCAGCACCGAATCGACCATCGACAGCACGCGCTCGACTTCGCCGCCGAAGTCCGCGTGCCCCGGCGTGTCGACGATGTTGACGTGCGTGCCTTCGTATTCGACCGCGCAGTTCTTCGCGAGAATCGTGATCCCGCGCTCTTTTTCGATGTCGTTCGAGTCCATCACCCGCTCCGCAATCTGCTGGTTGTCGCGGAAGGTGCCGGACTGGCGGAGCAGTTGGTCGACGAGCGTGGTCTTGCCGTGGTCGACGTGGGCGATGATGGCGATATTGCGAAGGGCGCGGGTCATAGAAACCTGGAAATCGTTTGAACGCGCAAACGCGCGCGCTCGTTTTTCACGGGGCGCGCGCGTTGCAGCTTGAAGAGCCACAAATTATAGCACGTGCGCGTGGCGAGAGCTGACCCGCGCGTTGCAACGCAGCAAAACGGGCTATCCCGGCCTCCTTTCCCGAACCAACCAACCGGCTTTCCCCCACCGTGGCCGAACGAAAGACCTTATCGAAATAAGGGATTCTCGCCGGACAGAGCACGCGTTTTGCCGTTCGATTAACATTTGCCGCGGCAAGCAATTGTGCCTATACTGCTGCCTAGTCAACTATTGCAGCTTCAGGGTTTTATGTCGGATTCTCCCACCCCACCGCCCGTTTCGTCGCTGTCCACGTATCAGATGAACGACAGCGTCGGCTATTTGATGTCGCGCGTGAAGTCCGTGATGACCAACCTCGTCACGCAGCGCACGCAGGAAGAGCTAGGCATCACGGGCACCCAGGCGAGCATGCTGTTCATGATCGCGGTCGGCAGGTGCTCGACAGCTGCCGAACTCGCGCGCGAATACGGAATCGACGCAAGCGCGGTCACGCGCCTGCTCGACCGGGTCGAGAAACGCGGCCTGCTGTCTCGCGTGCGCAGCATCGAGGACCGGCGCGTCGTGCGCCTCGAACTCACCGACGAAGGCCGTGCGCTGGCCGAACGGCTGCCGCCCATTTTTCGCAGCGTGCTCGACCAGGTGCTGGACGGGTTTACGCCGGAAGAAGTCGGGTTCCTGAAGAGCATGCTGCGCCGCATTCTCAGCAACTATTGCGAGACGGCCGGCGGTAGCGTCACGTAATAGTTGCCATAACAATTACTTTTGACAGATTAATGTAAGGAAATCCTTGCAGTGTCCATCATTCATTCCGAGTCAGGGGTTAGCGCGATGAAAACCTCCCCGTTGTCCGTGCGCGCCGGGTCGTGCCGCGCCGCCGTCGCCGCCGCGGTCGCCGCGTTGGCGCTGGCGGGCTGCGCGAATTACATCGGCATCAAGAGCGACAAGCAGATCGCCGCCGCGTCGCAATTCGAATCCGCCCAGAGCCTGCCGGCCCAGGGCGGCCAGTGGCCGGCGCTCGACTGGGCCAGCCAGTTCGGCGATCCGCAACTGCCGAAGCTGATCGACGAAGCGCTGCAGGGCAACCCGTCGATCGCACAGGCGCAGGCGCGCATCGCGAAAGCCTCGTCGTACATCGAATCGTCCCGCTCGAACCTGATGCCGAAGGCCGAAGCCAGCTATTCGTGGACGCGCGAGCTGTATTCGTCGAACGCGCTGTTCCCGCCCCCGTACGGCGGCCAGTGGTACAGCGAGAACAATGCGCTCGCCAGCGCCTCGTGGGAACTCGACCTGTGGGGCAAGAACCGCGAACGCCTGCACACGGCCGTGTCGCAGGAAAAGGCCGCCGAAGCCGACATGCAGCAGGCGCGCATCACGCTCGCGTCGTCGGTCGCGCGCACCTACAACTCGCTCGCGCAGCTCTACGCGCTGCGCGACATCGCGCAGCGCGAGATCACCAACCGCGAAACGGTCGGCAAGATCACCGACGGCCGCGTCTCGGCCGGCCTCGACACCAACGTCGAACGCCAGACGGCCCGCGGCAACATCGCGACGACCCAGGCTTCGCTGTCGGACCTCGACGGCCAGATCACGACGGTGCGCTACCAGCTCGCCGCGCTGCTCGGCAAGGGCCCGGATCGCGGCCTGCAGATCGCGGCGCCCGTGATGAACCCGAGCGGCGACGTCACGCTGCCCGGCAACCTGCCGGCGGATCTCGTGTCGCGCCGCCCCGACATCGTCGCCGCGCGCTGGCAGGTCGAAGCCGCGATGCACGACGTGAAGGAAGCGAAGGCCGAGTTCTACCCCGACGTGAACCTCGCAGCCGGTTTCGGCTTCGATGCGTTCGGCTGGGGCAAATTCCTGAACTTCGCGAGCCGCCAGGCGCAGTTCGGCCCGGCGATCCACCTGCCGATCTTCGATGCCGGCGCGCTGCGCGCCCAGCTCAAAGGCCGCTACGCCGATTTCGACCTGTCGGTCGCGAACTACAACCAGACGCTGATCAGCGCACTGAACGACGTCGCGACGCAGGTCGCGTCGATCCGCGCGGTCGATCGCCAGATGGGCGACGCCCAACGTGCGCTCGACGCATCGACGCGCGCGTACGATCTCGCGGTCATCCGCTACAAGGCCGGCCTGTCGCCGCAACTGCAGGTGCTGACGGCGGACAGCAACCGCCTCGCATCGGAGCAGACGGTGACCAACCTGAAGATGCGTCGCCGCGACATGCAGCTCGCGCTGATCAAGGCGCTCGGCGGCGGATTCGACGCGACCGGCACGCCGCTCGCCGCGCCCGACGCCGCCACGCCGACCAAACAAGCCGCCAACTGAGCCGGCGCCACCACTACGCAGACACTCGAAATAACGGACGGAGAAAATCGCCATGAGCGACCAACAAAACGCCGCCAGCGCGCAGCCGCAGAACAACGGCAAGCGCAAACGAATGATGACGCTGCTCGTCGCGGTCATCGTGATCGCGGCCATCGCATACGGCCTGTACTACTTCCTCGTCGCTCGCTTCCATGAAGACACCGACGACGCGTACGTGAACGGCAACGTCGTGCAGATCACACCGCAAGTCACCGGCACCGTGATCGCCGTGAAGGCGGACGATACGCAAACGGTCAAGGCCGGCGATCCGCTCGTCGTGCTCGATCCGGCCGATTCGCAGGTCGCACTGCAGCAGGCGGAAGCGAACCTCGCGCAGACGGTGCGCCAGGTGCGCGGCCTGTTCGTCAACGACGACCAGTATCGCGCGCAAGTCGCGCTGCGCCAGTCCGATCTGTCGAAGGCGCAGGACGACCTGCGTCGCCGCCTCGCCGTCGCGCAAACGGGCGCCGTGTCGCAGGAAGAAATCTCGCACGCACGCGACGCGGTGAAGGCCGCGCAGGCATCGGTCGACGCCGCGCAGCAGCAACTCGCATCGAATCGCGCATTGACCGCGAACACCACGATCGCATCGCACCCGAACGTGATGGCCGCCGCCGCGAAGGTGCGCGACGCGTACCTCGCCAACGCGCGTAACGTGCTGCCGGCGCCGGTCACCGGCTACGTCGCGAAGCGCTCGGTGCAGGTCGGCCAGCGCGTGTCGCCCGGCAACCCGCTGATGTCGGTGGTGCCGCTCAATGCCGTGTGGGTCGACGCGAACTTCAAGGAAGTCCAGCTGAAGCACATGCGCATCGGCCAGCCGGTCGAGATGACGGCCGACATCTACGGTTCGTCGGTCACGTACCACGGCAAGGTCGTCGGCTTCTCGGCCGGCACGGGTTCGGCGTTCTCGCTGCTGCCGGCGCAGAACGCGACCGGCAACTGGATCAAGGTCGTGCAGCGCCTGCCGGTGCGGATCGAGCTCGACCCGAAGGAACTCGACAAGCATCCGCTGCGCATCGGCCTGTCGATGCAGGTCGACGTGGACATCAAGGACGAACGCGGCGACCAGCTCGTCAACGCGCCGAACACCGTCTACGAGACCAATGTGTTCGCGAAATACGGCGACGAAGCCGACGCCGAAATCGCGCGCATCATCGCCGAGAACGCCGGCGGCAATGCATCGACGCCGGTCGCGGCGAAGCAAGGCAGCGCCGCGAAAATGATGTAACCGTTCCGACTTCGGAAAGACAACCGACATGGCACAGGCTCCTGTCTCCCACCCGCCCCTGCAGGGCGGGCAACTCCTGCTCGGGACGATCGCGGTATCGCTCGCGGTGTTCATGAACGTGCTCGACACGTCCATCGCGAACGTCGCGATCCCGACCATCTCGGGCGACCTCGGCGTGTCGTCCGACCAGGGCACGTGGGTCATCACGTCGTTCGCGGTCGCGAACGCAATCTCGGTGCCGTTGACCGGCTGGCTGACCGATCGTTTCGGGCAAGTCCGTCTGTTCCTCGCATCGATCATCCTGTTCGTCATCTCGTCGTGGATGTGCGGGCTGGCGCCGAGCCTGCCGTTCCTGCTCGCGTCGCGCGTGCTCCAGGGCGCCGTCGCGGGCCCGATGATTCCGCTGTCGCAAGCGCTCCTGCTGTCGAGCTATCCGCGCGCGAAGGCGCCGATGGCGCTCGCACTATGGGCGATGACGACGCTGATCGCCCCCGTCGCGGGCCCGATTCTCGGCGGCTGGATCTCGGACAACTATTCGTGGCCGTGGATCTTCTACGTCAACATCCCGGTTGGCATCGCCGCCGCCGCCGCGACGTGGGTGATCTACCGCAGTCGGGAGTCGGCCGTGCGCCGTGCGCCGATCGACGGCGTGGGCCTCGCGCTGCTGGTCGTCTGGGTCGGCTCGCTGCAGATCATGCTCGACAAGGGCAAGGACCTGGACTGGTTCGCGTCGACGACGATCGTCGTGCTCGCGCTGACCGCTGTCATTGCTTTCGCGTTCTTCGTGATCTGGGAGCTGACCGCCGAGCACCCGGTCGTCGACCTGTCGCTGTTCCGCATGCGGAACTTCACCGGCGGGACGATCGCGCTGTCGATCGGATACGGCCTGTACTTCGGCAACCTCGTACTGTTGCCGCTGTGGCTGCAGACGCAGATCGGCTACACCGCGACCGACGCCGGCCTCGTGATGGCGCCGGTCGGGTTGTTCGCCATCCTGTTGTCGCCACTCACCGGGAAGTATCTGCCGCGCACCGATCCGCGCTTCATCTCGACGGCATCGTTCCTCACGTTCGCGCTGTGCTTCTGGATGCGGTCGCGCTACACGACCGGCGTCGACGAATGGTCGCTGACGCTGCCGACGCTCGTGCAAGGCATCGCGATGGCCGGCTTCTTCATCCCGCTGGTATCGATCACGCTGTCCGGCCTGCCCGGCCACCGTATTCCCGCGGCGTCCGGCCTGTCGAACTTCGTGCGGATCATGTGCGGCGGCATCGGCACGTCGATCTTCCAGACCGCGTGGGATCATCGGAACAACTTCCATCACGCGCAACTGGTCGAGCAGGCGAACCCGTACAACCCGACGTTCAACCAGGCCGTCACCCAGATGGGCAATCTCGGGCTCACGCGGGAGCAGGCACACGGCCTGATCAACAACATGGCCACGCAGCAGGCTGCGCAGCTCGGCGTGAACGATCTGTTCTACATTTCTGCGGCGATCTTCGTGCTGCTGATCGGGCTGATCTGGATCACGAAGCCCGAACGCGCGGGCGGCGGCGATGCGGGTGCGGCGGCATCGGCCGCACACTGAGCGCCACGTTCAAGGCAACGCACCCAACAAAAAACCCGGTCGATTTCGACCGGGTTTTTTCGTTTCGACGACGGCGCTTGCGCACCTCGCATCACTCAGCCGTCACGACGAGCCGTTCCGGTGCGAGCACGCCGTTCGCCTTGCGCGCGACGCCGAGCAACCGCGTTGTGTCGTACACGCGCACGCGCTCCCCTTCCGCCGCATCGATCGAATCAAGCGCCGACAGCGGGAGGCGTTGCCCGTGGAGAAAGCGCTTCGCGGCGGCTTCGTCGAGGCGCACCAGCGGAAACGTCGACAGCAGCGCATCGACCGGCTGCAGCCACGCATCGCGCGCCGATTCGGCAGCGTCCGACAGCGCATCGAGCGTCACCGCATGCTCGAGCGTCAGCGCGCCGACGCCCGTGCGACGCAGCATCGTCAGATGCGCGCCGCAACCCAGCGTCTCGCCGATATCCTCGGCCAGCGTACGCACATACGTGCCTTTGCTGCAGGTCACGCGAAACGTCACGTCGGGCAGCTCGCAGGCGAGCAGTTCGAGCACGTGGATCGTCACGTTGCGACCTTCCCGCTCGACGGTCTGGCCCGCGCGCGCGTATTCATACAGCGGCTTGCCGTCGCGCTTGAGCGCCGAATACATCGGCGGTATCTGCACGATGTCGCCGGTGAAGCGCACGAGCGCGGCTTCCACCGCCGCACGATCGCATTCGACCGGCCGCGAGTCGATCACGTCGCCTTCCGCGTCGCCGGTCGCCGTGCGCTGCCCGAGACGCATCGTCGCTTCATAGGTCTTGTCGGCGTCGAGCAGATCCTGCGAAAACTTGGTCGCTTCGCCGAAACACAACGGCAGCAGACCCGAAGCCAGCGGATCGAGCGTGCCGGTATGGCCGGCCTTCTTCGCGAGAAGCAGGCGCTTCGCGCGAATCAGCGCATCGTTGCTGGACAGGCCGACCGGCTTGTCCAGCAGGAGAACGCCGTCCAGCACGCGCCGGGGCACGCGCGGACGTTGGGGTGCTGCATTCGTCATAGGCCCGTCGAGCTCAGTCGTCCTTGGCAGGCGCGTCGGCCTCGTCGTCGTCCTTCGCACGCGTCGAGTTCGCTTCCTTGATCAGGCGCGACATTTCGACGGCCTTCTCGATCGTCTGGTCGTAGTGGAAATGCAGCGTCGGCACCGTATGGATGTGCAGGCGCTTGAACAGCAGGTTGTGCAGGTGACCCGACGCATGGTTCAGCGCCTCCTGCGTCTTTTCAGGATCGCCGGTGAGCGCCGTGAAGTAGACCTTCGCGTGCGCATAGTCCGGCGTGAGTTCCACGCTCTGGATGGTCACGATGCCAATGCGCGGATCCTTGACCTCGCGCATGATGAGTTCGGACAGATCGCGCTGAATCTGGTCGGCGATCTGAACGTTGCGATTGGGGGAAGTACGTTTCCTGGACATGATCGATCCGTGATCCGTTTATCAGGATGAAGCAGCGGCCGTTTTCGGCACGCCACCATGAAAATGGGCGGGACAGGCCCAAGCCTGCCCCGCCCATGAGCCGATGCGCGACGATTACAGCGTACGCGCGACTTCGGTCACTTCGAAGACTTCGAACTGGTCGCCTTCGACGATGTCGTTGAAGTTCTTCACCGACATACCGCACTCGAAGCCTTGCTTCACTTCCTTCACGTCGTCCTTGAAGCGCTTCAGCGATTCGAGTTCACCCGTGAAGATCACGACGTTGTTGCGCAGCACGCGCACCGACGACGAGCGCTTGACGATACCGTCCGTCACCATACAGCCGGCGACCGTGCCGATCTTCGGTACCTTGAACACCTGACGCACCTCGACCATGCCGGTGATGACCTCGCGCTTCTCCGGCGCCAGCATGCCCGACATCGCCGCCTTCACCTCATCCACTGCGTCGTAGATGATGTTGTAGTAGCGGATATCGATGCCGTTCGCCTCGGCCAGCTTGCGTGCCTGAGCATCCGCACGCGTGTTGAAGCCGATGATGACCGCCTTCGATGCCGTCGCGAGGTTGACGTCGTTTTCGCTGATGCCGCCCACCGCGCTGTGCACGATCTGCACGCGCACTTCGTCGGTCGACAACTTGAGCAGCGACTGCACGAGCGCTTCCTGCGAACCCTGCACGTCGGCCTTGATGATGAGCGGCAGGTTCTGCACTTCGCCTTCGCCCATCTGCTCGAGCATGCTTTCCAGCTTCGCGGCCTGCTGCTTCGCGAGCTTCACGTCGCGGAACTTGCCCTGACGGAACAGCGCGATTTCACGCGCCTTGCGCTCGTCCGGCAGCACGATCACTTCCTCGCCCGCACCCGGCACTTCCGACAGACCCTGGATTTCGACCGGGATCGACGGGCCGGCTTCCTTCGTCGGCTTGCCGTTCTCGTCGAGCATCGCACGGACGCGGCCGTAGGCCGTACCCGCCAGCACGATGTCGCCGCGGTTCAGCGTACCGGACTGCACGAGGATCGTCGCGACCGGGCCTTTACCCTTGTCGAGCTTCGCTTCGATCACGATGCCCTTGGCCGGCGCTTCGACCGGCGCCTTCAGTTCCAGCACTTCGGCCTGCAGCAGCACGTTCTCGAGCAGATCGTCGATGCCCGCACCCGTCTTGGCCGACACCGGCACGAACGGCGAATCGCCACCGTACTCTTCCGGCACGACGCCTTCCGCGACCAGCTCCTGCTTGACGCGATCGGGGTTCGCGTCCGGCTTGTCGATCTTGTTGATCGCGACGACGATCGGCACGCCACCCGCCTTCGCGTGGGCGATCGCTTCCTTCGTCTGCGGCATCACGCCGTCGTCGGCTGCCACCACCAGCACCACGATGTCCGTCGCCTTAGCGCCGCGTGCACGCATTGCCGTGAACGCTTCGTGACCCGGCGTATCGAGGAACGTGATGACGCCGCGCGGCGTTTCGACATGGTAAGCGCCGATGTGCTGCGTAATGCCGCCCGCTTCGCCCGCTGCAACCTTCGCGCGGCGGATGTGGTCGAGCAGCGAGGTCTTGCCGTGGTCGACGTGACCCATCACCGTGACGACCGGCGGACGCGGCAATTGCTCCGCATCGGTACCGGTTTCGCCTTCGACGAGCAGCGCTTCCGGATCGTCCAGCTTCGCCGCAACCGCGCGGTGGCCCAATTCCTCGACGATGATCATCGCCGTTTCCTGGTCCAGCACCTGGTTGATCGTGACCATCTGGCCCATCTTCATCATCACCTTGATGACTTCGGAGGCCTTGATCGACATCTTGTGCGCGAGATCGGCAACCGACACGGTTTCCGGCACGTGCACTTCGCGAACGATCGGTTCGGTCGGCGCCTGGAACGTCGAGCTGTCCTGGTGACGGCCGCGACCCTTCGGGCCGCCGCGCCAGCCGCGGTCGACGCCGCCGCTCGAGTCGCCGCGCGTCTTGATGCCGCGGCGCTTCGATGCGTCGTCCTGCCAGCCGCCCTTGCCTGCGCCCGGCTTCTTGTTGCGGTCACCCGCACCTGCCGGCGCCTGCGTGGTAGCCGGAGCCGCCGCACCGGCCGGCTTCTTCACGGCCGGACGCGCCTGCGCACCCTCCGGCTTCGCCGGCTTGTGCAGCGTGCCCTTCGCTTCAGCCGGCTTCGGCGGCTCGACCGGCTTCGGCGGCTCGACTGCCTTGACCACGGCCTTGCGCGGCGTGTTCATCATTTCGCGGATCGCGCGTGCTTCGGCTTCCGCCGCCGCGCGACGCTTGCTGATCTCTTCCTGCTCGGCGCGCGCCTTGTCGGCTGCCTCGCGGGCAGCGTCCTCGGCCTTCTTCGCCGCTTCGCGCTGGGCCGCGCGTTCGGCGGCCGCGCGTGCTTCGTCCTGCGCGGACTGCGTCGGCGCCGTTTCCTGCTCGGCAGCAGCAGCCTGCTGCGCTGCCGCCTGCTGCTGGGCCGCGGCGGCTTCCGCGGCGGCACGCTTCGTCGCCGCTTCTTCCTCGGCGCGACGGCGCTCGGCCTCGGCCGCTTCCTCGCGGGCACGGCGTTCGGCTTCCTCGCGCTCCAGGCGTTCCTGGCGCTCGCGCAGTTCCTGCGCCTGCTTCTCGAGCAGCTCGGCCTCGCGGCGCGCCTCTTCCTCGCGACGCTTCAGTTCTGCATCGTCGTCCGCTTCGGCGACCTGCGCCTGACCCGGTTCCGCACCTTCTGCCACGTCGTCGCGCTTGACGAACGTACGCTTCTTGCGGACCTCGACCTGAATGGTGCGAGCCTTGCCCGTCGCGTCAGATTGCTTGATCTCCGACGTATGCTTGCGGGTCAGCGTGATCTTGCGCTTGTCGCCGTCGGTTGCGCCGTGCGACTTGCGCAAATGATCGAGCAGACGCGCCTTGTCCGCTTCGGACAGCGCATCGTCTTCACTCGCTTTCTGGACGCCCGCTGCCTGCAGCTGTTCGAGCAGCACACCAGCAGGCATTTTCAGTTCCGCGGCAAATTGGGCTACGTTGTTACTCGCCATTCATTCCTCTTAGTGCAAGGACCGATTCCTTGCGGTTAGCATCGGGTCAGGCCATACGGCCGCCATCAAATCAGTGCGCCATGGTCATTTCTCACTGGAACCAATGTTCACGTGCTTTCATGATCAACGCCTTAGCGGCATCCTCTTCCATTCCGGTCATGTCGACCAGTTCATCTACAGCCAGTTCGGCGAGATCGTCGCGCGTCTGCACGCCGTGTTCGGCCAGCTTCGCGAGCAGCTCCGGCGTGATGCCGTCGAGGCTCTTGAGATCCAGCGCTGCGTTCTCGACCTTTTCTTCGTTCGCGATGGCCATCGTCAACAGCGCGTCGCGTGCGCGGTTGCGCAGTTCGTGCACGGTGTCCTCGTCGAACGCCTCGATTTCGAGCATTTCGTTGAGCGGCACGTACGCGATTTCTTCGAGGCTCGTGAAGCCTTCGTCGATCAGGATGTCGGCAACTTCTTCGTCGACGTCGAGACGCGCCATGAACAGCGCACGCAGCCGGTCGCGCTCTTCGCCCTGCTTCAGCGCGGATTCATCCGGCGTCATGATGTTGATCTGCCAGCCGGTCAGTTCGCCGGCAAGGCGCACGTTCTGACCGCTGCGGCCGATCGCGACAGCCAGCTCGTTCTCGTCGACGACGACGTCCATCGAATGCTTTTCTTCATCGACGACGATCGACTGGACGGCTGCCGGCGCGAGCGCGCCGATCACGAACTGGGCGGGATCTTCCGACCATAGCACGATGTCGATGTTTTCGCCACCGAGCTCGTTGCGCACGGCCTGCACGCGGGAACCGCGGATGCCGACGCAGGTGCCGATCGGATCGATCCGCTTGTCGTACGCGATGACGCCGATCTTCGCGCGCACGCCCGGGTCGCGGGCGGCCGCCTTGATCTCGAGCAGGCCCTGCTCGATTTCCGGCACTTCCATCTCGAACAGCTTCATCAGGAACTCGGGCGCCGTGCGCGAGAGTTCGATTTGCGGGCCGCGCGCGGTGCGGTCGACCTTCGCGATATATGCACGCACGCGGTCGCCCACGCGCAGGTTTTCCTTCGGGATCAACTGGTCGCGGCGCAGCAGCGCCTCGACACGACCCGATTCGACGATGAAGTTGCCCTTGTCTAGGCGCTTCACCGTGCCCGTCATGATCTTTTCGCCACGCTCGAGGTAGTCGTTCAGGATCTGCTCGCGCTCCGCGTCGCGCACCTTCTGCAGGATCACCTGCTTCGCGGCCTGCGCGCCGATGCGACCGAATTCGATCGACGGAACGGGTTCCTCGACATACTCGCCGACTTCGACGTCGGGATTCTGCTCACGTGCTTCGAACAGCAGGATCTCGCGATCCGGCTCCTGCAAGCCTGCCTCGTCGGGCACGACGAGCCAGCGACGGAAGGTTTCGTGCTCGCCGCTTTCGCGATCGATATGGACGCGGATTTCGGCGCCTTCGTCGAACAGCTTCTTGGAAGCGGACGCGAGCGCAGCCTCGAGGGCGCCCAGCACCACATCCTTGTCGACGTTTTTCTCGCGCGCCAGCGCATCCACCAGCATCAACACTTCGCGACTCATTATTTGCGGCTCCTAAAGTCAACTTGCGGAATCAGGCGGGCTTTGTCGATATCGGCCAGCGTGAAATCCAGCATGGCTGCCTCGCCCTTCTTCCCCTCAAATTCCAAACCGATCGTTTCGCCGTTCGGCGCGTGCAGAATGCCCCGGTACGTCTTGCGCCCGTCCAGCGGCTTTTTCAAGGTCACGGAAACTTCGCTGCCGGCGAAGCGCTCGAAGTCGGCCAGCTTCTTCAACGGGCGGTCGAGCCCCGGGGACGAGACTTCGAGCCGTTCGTAATCGATGTTTTCGACCGTCAAGACGTGCTGGAGCTGACGCGTAACCTTTTCGCAATCTTCGAGCGAGATGCCGGCAGGCTGATCGATATAGATGCAAAGCATGCCGCGCCCGGTGCGCTCGAGTTCCACCAGCTCGTAGCCGAGCCCGGTGACCGTGGTTTCTATCAGTTCCGTCAGTTGCACAGTGTCCTCTCAGGTGTTCGCGCCCGCCGCTCGCGATTCACCCGCGGGCGCGCGCCTTAGCCGGCGCAGGAAGCGCTACCCGAGATGCCAAACCGTTTCAGCAAAAAAAAATGGGCGGAACGCCCATCTTCTTACTGGTGGTCGCACCTGAGCCGCACATTGAATCCGTACGCCCAGCGACTCCGCGATTATAGCGATTTTTGGCGCAAACGCCAAGCCAGCCGGTAACAGCAGCGCGCCGGCGGCCTTTACGGACCGAAAATGCGAAATCGAGCTGCCCGATCGACCGGTAACACCCTACCGCACCGGTGATCATCGCTGTCGCGGCACGCGACATGGATGCAGCCAAACCCGCCAACGCAATGCGCCGATCGCCCCGACCGGCCGGACGCCGGCCAGCCGACGAATCGGCGGCGTAGCGCCGCCGCACGCCAATCAATTAATAGACGCTCAGCGGCTGCGCGTACGACTGCGCTGCGGACGCTGACCGCCGCGCGGGCCGCCGTTGCCGGCGCCTTCGCCACGATTGCCGTTCGGATTGCGATTGCCGCCGCCCTTGCTGCCGCCGCGCTTGCCGCCCGCGCCATCGCGCTTCGGGCCTGCGCCATATGACGCGCGATTGCCGTCGACATCGCGACCGCCGCCTGCGCGGTTGCCGTCGCGGCCGCCGCCCGCGCGGTTGCCATCACGGCCCCCGCCCGGGCGATTGCCGTAACCCGACGGCGTGACCGGCAGGCTGCCGTAGCCGCTCAGGCCCGGCAGGCCCGGCCCGCCGCGTCGGCCACCGCCGCGACGCGGCTGGTCGAGTTGCCCATGCGTCGTCAGCACCGGCTCGCGACTGATGAAGCCCATCGACGTCTCCATCGGATCGGGCTGGCGACGCTCGGTCGGACCGGCGCCGCCGCGCTTGCCCTTTTCCTCGGTCGGGGCCTTCAGGCCGACGGTCGCCATCAGCTTGCGCACCTGCGCGTCGTCGAGCTCTTCCCAACGGCCACGCTTCAGGCCGCGCGGCAGCGGAATCGGGCCGTGACGCGTACGGATCAGCCGGCTCACCATCAGGCCGACCGCCTCGAACATCCGGCGCACTTCGCGGTTGCGGCCCTCGGCCAGCGCGACGTGATACCAGTGGTTCGTGCCTTCGCCGCCGCCATCGCGGATGCGCAGGAAATTCGCCGGACCGTCGTCGAGCTCGACGCCGTGCAGCAGCTTCTGCCGCATGCCTTCGGCCAGCTCGCCGACCACACGCACCGCGTACTCGCGCTCGACGCTGTAACGCGGATGCATGAAGCGGTTCGCGAGATCACCCGAGGTCGTCAGCATCAACAGACCTTCGGTATTGAAGTCGAGACGGCCCACTGCAAGCCATTTCGCCGTCTTCATCGGCGGCAGACGGTCGAACACCGACGGACGGCCTTCCGGATCCGCGTGGCTGACGATCTCGCCCGTCGGCTTGTGATACAGCAGCACGCGCGGCGGCTTGTTCGGCAGCTTGCGCTTGACCGGCTTGCCGTTGATCCGCACCTGGTCGGTCGGCATGATCCGCTGGCCGATGTGCGCGGGCTCGCCGTTTACCGACACGCGGCCGGCGACGATCAGCTCTTCCATTTCGCGGCGCGAACCCATGCCCGCTTCCGCCAGCACCTTGTGGAGCTTCGGCGCGTCGTCGTCCGGCGACAGCACGCGCTTGTTCGCGGGCTGGGCGCGGCCGCGGCGCAGCATCGGCGCACGTACGCCGCCCCCCCCCGCGGAGTTGTCCGCGTCGAAGGCGGGCGACGTCACGTATGCGAACAGTTCGTCCTGGGACGCATCGCCGTCCGCTGCCTTCGCCGGGCCGCCTTCGGCCTTCGGCGCACCGCGACGGCCCTGGCCGCCCTGCCCGCCCTTGGCCGCGCCTTCGCGCTTGGCGGCCGGCTTGCGACCGCCCTTGGCCGCGCCTTCCTTGCGCGGCGCACGGGCCGGCTGCGCGTCGGCAGCGTCGGCCGGCTGCGCCTCCGCACCCTCGGCGCCCGGCTGCTCGCCTTCGGCGCCCTTCGACTTGGCCGCCGCGCGACGCCGCGCGATCAGGCTACGCGGGCCGCGCCGCAGACCGCGGCGGGGACGCTCGTCGCCACCCGCGGCCGAAGCATCCTGCTCCGGCGCATCGTCGGCACGCGCTGCCTGCACGGCAGGCGCGGACGATTCAATATCGTGGATATCTGTCAAAACAACCTCAAAATGTCAGGTCTCGCGCCCGGCGCGGGCGCGGCAAGAAGTTGGCCGCGATCAGGCGCGACGCTGTTCGGGTTCTGCTTCGTCGTCCGGAAGCGCGTCGGCGCCGATGGGCGCACTGGCGCTTCGTACGGCATCCGCGAGACTGTCGGACGTGTCGTCCAGCGTCTCGTCGTCCGCAGGACGGGCACGG
This sequence comes from Burkholderia sp. AU16741, assembly GCF_002223345.1. Taxonomy (NCBI): domain Bacteria; kingdom Pseudomonadati; phylum Pseudomonadota; class Betaproteobacteria; order Burkholderiales; family Burkholderiaceae; genus Burkholderia; species Burkholderia sp. AU16741. Next base: position 1,038,005 of record NZ_NKEZ01000003.1, on the reverse strand, counting down.
GAGGCGTCGGCCTGATCGGCCTCGCCGGACATGTCGCCGGCCGCTTCCGCCCCGTCTCCGGCAGCCGCTTCGGCGGCCGGCTTGCGATCTTCCTCGCTCCAATCCGCACGCTGCGGCTCGGGCTGCACATCGGTCGGCACTGCTTCGGTGCCCACCCGTTCCGTCTGCTCCGCTTGCCCACGATCAGCATCGAGCGTATCGCGACTCGGAATTTCCTGCGTCGACGCGACGTCGGCCCCTTCTTCGGCCGACTCGCCGGCGGGCGCTTCATCCGCCAGCGCCTGCGGCACGTCGGCCGCCGGCATGTCGCCATCGAAATCCATCGCCTGCTGCGCGAGCAGCGCGGCCTCGATGTTCGCGGCCGGCTCTTCGAGCGCAGGCAGGTCGTCGAGCGCCTTCAGGCCGAGATCGTCGAGAAACTGCTTGGTCGTCGCATACAGCGCCGGACGCCCCGGCACGTCGCGATGACCGATCACCTCGATCCAGCCGCGGTCCTCGAGTTGCTTGACCACTTGCGTATTGACCGTGACGCCGCGAATCTCTTCGATGTCGCCGCGCGTGACGGGCTGCCGGTACGCGATGATCGCGAGCGTTTCGAGCACCGCGCGCGAATATTTCGGCGGCTTCTCGGGATGCAGGCGATCCAGATAATGACGCATCGCCGGCTTGCTCTGAAAGCGCCATCCGGTCGCCAGCGCCACCAGTTCGACACCGCGACCGGACCAATCCTGTTTCAGATCTTCGAGCAACGTGCGGACCGTGTCAGCCGACACGCCGTCGGCAAAGAGCTTGCGCAAATCGCCGAGCTTCAGCGGTTCCTGCGCGCAGATCAAAGCAGTCTCGAGGACGATCTTCGCCTCTTGGGTATTCATGCAGCTAGGCCAGACCCTGTGGTCAAACGAACCGGATCAACAAACAGACGAAAGGAACGGAAGACGCGCTCGCCCGATTCTGATCGGTCATATTGATGGGAGCACGAACCGGGGGCGGCGAACCAACAACTTCAGGCCAGGCCCAAACCGGACGGAACAGCACGGCTCAACGACGGAACCGCGTGACTGAGCGCCATATTACGCAAAATTGCCCGGTGCGTAAAGATGAGCGGAACAGGCCGCCGCCCGGCCGGCGCGCCCGCTCCGTCCCCGCTTCAGCGGACGCCCGCGCCATGCGCCAGGAACCGGCGCAGCCGCTCGACGCCCGCGTCGAGCCGCGCCGGATCGCACGCATAACACCAGCGCACGAACCCTTCTCCCTCCGGGCCGAACGCGCGCCCGGGCGCCAGGCCGAGCCCCGCGTCGCGCACCAGCGTCTTGCAGAACGCGAGGCTGTCGGCCGCGCCCGGCAGCCGCAGGAACAGGTACATCGCGCCCGGCGGAGGCGGCACCTCGACGCCCGGCAGCGTCCGCAGCGCGGCGACCAGGTGGTCGCGCGCATCGCGCAGCGCCATGACGAACGACCGCACGAACGGCTCGCCGTCGCGCAACGCGACCTCGGCCGCTGCCTGCACGAAGCCCGGCGCACACGACGTGTTGTATTCGACGAGCTTCGACAAATCGCCCATCACCGACGCCGGCGCAATCAGCCATCCGAGCCGCCAGCCCGTCATCGCCCATGCTTTCGAGAATGAATTCACGACCACGACGCGCTCGTCGCGAGACGCGATGTCGAGAAACGACGGCGCGCCGCCCTCGTCGAATGCAAGCCGCTCATACACCTCGTCGGCGACCAGCCAGATGCCGTGACGACGGCAATGGGCGAGCACGGCCTGCTGATCGTCGCGCGACATCGTCCAGCCGGTCGGGTTGTTCGGCGAGTTGATCAGCAGCATCCGCGTATCGGGTGTCAGCGCCGCGAGCAGCCGACCGACATCGAGCTGCCAGCCCGCGTCGCCGTAGTCGAGCGGCACGCAATCGACCTGCGCGCCGAGAATCTTGGGAATCTCCACGAGATTGGGCCACAGCGGCGTGACCGCGACGACACGCTCGCCCGGCCCGACCAGCATCTGGGCGGCCAGCATCAGCGCACTCACGCCCGAACTCGTCACGGCTACCGTGTCGGCCGCCGTCGCGCCGTGACGCGCGCCGACGTAGGCCGCGATCGCGTCGCGCAGCGGCGCGGTGCCGAGATTGTGCGTGTAGAACGTCGCACCATCGCGCAGCGCCGCCGCCGCGGCGTCGCGGATGAAGGCCGGCGTCACGCGATCGGATTCGCCGAACCAGAACGGCAGCATGTCCGGCACGCCGAAGCCGGCGTTCGCGACCTCGCGGATCAGCGACGGGCGCAGCGCGTGCACCGCGGCGCGCGCCGCCGGCACGTCGTTCGCCGGGAAAGAACCTTCGGAATGCGTCATCGAGAGCCACCACCGAGGAACACGATCCGCGTAGTGTACCGGCCGGCAAGCCGGACCAGGGCACGCCGAAGCGCGTCAGTCGAGATCCTCGGCCCGCGCCGGCATCTGCCGCACCAGCTCCCAGATCGCCTGCGCGGCGAGCGACAACGACCGGTCGCGGCGGCGCACCAGCTCGACGGTGCGTTCGGTGCGCGGCGTGAGCGGCCGCGCGACGAGCGTCGAGCCGGCGGGCAGCGGCAGCGACAGCCACGGCTGCACGCTCACGCCCACACCGTCCTCGACCAGCCCGAACACGGTCGCCGAATGCCCGAGCTCCTGCATGACCGTCGCGTTGACGCGATGCGTGGCCAGCGCCGCATCGATCAGCGGCCGGCTGCCCGACGCATGATCGAGCAGCACCAGGCGCTCGCCGTCCAGGGCCGTCCACGGCACCTCGGCCCGCGCCGCGAGCGGATGGTCGGCGCGCGCGACGAGGCAGAACGAATCGGTCATCAGCGGCTCGCAGACGAGATCGCCGACCGTCAGCGGCCCGATCACGACGCCGAAGTCGGCTTCGCTCGACTTCACCTTGCGCAGCACGTCGCTCTGTACGTCGTCGCGCAGGCCGAGCGTCACGAACGGGAACTGGCGCTCGCACGACGCCACCACGCGCGGCATCAACCTGCATGCGATCGTCGGGCTTGCCGCGACGATCACGCGCCCGCGACGCTGCTCGCCAATCTCGCGAATCTCGCGCAGCGTGTCGTCGAGATCGTCGAGCAGGCGCGACACGCTCGCGATCAGGTTTCCGCCGACGTCGGTCAGTTGCACGTCGCGGGTCGTCCGGTCGATCAGCTTCAACCCGAGTTCGGCCTCGAGCTCACGCACGCAACGGCTGACCGCGGACTGCGTAAGCCCGATCTCGTCCCCCGCCCGACTGAAGCTCTTGAGCCGCGCGACCTCGATGAACACGCGAAGCTGGCGCAGCGTAACGTTCATGTCCCGACCTCATCAATCGCCGATATCGATGCGTGATTCTAATGTGCGACGCCGTCCGGGTGAACGAATCCGGCCCCCGCCGTCCATGTTTCGCTGCGGTGCAATAGATTCGCAAACGCACGTGACATGGGCGAATTGCACAAGATTGGTGATTGTCCCGATTTGCTGACGGGTTATTTTGGCGTCTTATACGCCCCTAGCTGACTTAGCCGTTAGCTCGCTGCCAAGCGGCTCTCGAGGGATTCACCTCCGACATGGCACGCTTCGTGCATTACCTTGCGCACAGGGTGCAGGTTACGTCGGACGGAAGAGCAGAAACGCCGCTGCCGGCCAACCGGACGCCCCCACCCGGCACTCGACGATCGAGTGCTTGAAGAGTGCGCGGCGCAGGGCAGCGCACCGGAGTTAGCTTCGCTGAGGTGAGGACATGATGCTGTTCGACGATTTGAGAGATAACGAATGGGCGCTGGTCGAGGGTCTGTTTTGCTCGGAGCCCGCGCGCAGTGAGCGGCGCGGCCGTCCCCGCGTGGAAGCCCGGTCGGTGGTCAACGCCGTGCTCTGGGTGCTGTCGACGGGTGAAGGCTGGTCGAAACTGCCGGGCCGCTATCCGTCCCCGCCGACCTGCCGCCGCCGCTTCGACGAATGGCAGGCTGACGGCACGCTCGCCGAAATCGTGAAACGACTCGGCACGAGCGGCCGGCAAATCTCGCTGCGCGGACGCATCGGCGCAAGCGCGGCGAAGCCGCCCGCCCCGCCGAGCCGCGACCGGCTGCGCGGCGCCTTCTGGACCAATCCGGAATCCTGGCGCGCGCCCGTCAAGATGGCGTAACGAATGCTCGATCGGGCGGCTTCGGCCGCCCGCCGTCTTTCTGCGATGCGACCTGGTTGCGTCGCATGCATTGCCGTCGATTACCGTTGTCGCGCCGCGAAACATCTATTTACCAATATTTACAGCAAGCCTGCACTCCCACGCTTACCTTAGCGTCATATCAACAGGCCGCACGGACGGCTTGAGAGGGAGCCCCGCCATGAAAACAATGTCACTGCTCGCTGCATGCGGCATTGTCGTTTCCGTGGCGCTCGCCGCTCCGACCCATGCCGACGATCGCGTGAAGCCGCCCCATCGCCAGCAGGATCACCGCAACAGCCTCCGCCAGCCCCCGGCCGCCAACCCGTCCAGCCGGCAAACCGTGCCGCGCGGCGACCTGCGCGGCGACATCGCCAGCAACGCGCGGGCGCGGATCGGCTCACAGCCGCCGGGCATGTCGCGTCATCCGTAGTCCTGCCGGTTTCGAGATTTCGCCAAAGAAAGTGCCCGCATCGGGGAACTGCGCCGCATGCGGCGAGTCACATCGTTGCCATGAGCACAGCGTGGCAGCAGCAAAAGTATCCGGTACGCCCGTATCCTCGCGATACGGGCTTTTTTTTGCATCGCAGCTACGCGGTGTTGGGAGGGATGAAGCCCGCTACAGGCGGCTTTCGAGAATCGCCACGGCGCTCGCTTCGCTCAACGCGTAGTCGTCCATGCGGCGATCAGTCCAGGAAAGTAATTTCTCGGCCTGCTCGAGGCGCGAGAATTCGGCTCGACCGCTGTCGGTCAGTATGGCAATGTCGACCGGGGCATGAAAGCCCGGTGCGGGGGCGACGGTCTTCTGCCTGACCGTGTCCATCAGCCCGAGCGACCGGAGATACTCGAACACGCCCGGGCGGCGTGCCCACGGTACCTGGCGGTACTGCACTCGTCTCAATGCGTCGAGCACCGCTTCGTTGGAATACGTGGCCATCTCGATTCTTTCTTAAAGTGCAGCGACAATGCGAAGCGGCGCGCCGGACGGGGTCTCCGCCCGCCGAAACCGCCACCGGTTCTGGAGGCCGACGTTGTTCGGCATCGCGTCAGGGCCGTATCGTCAGCCGTCCATAAAAAGACACCATACCCCAATCAAATTGATTCTGTTCGATTCATTTGTACTTCTCTTCACCGCTTTCATGCTCTGCCGCAAGCAGCGTCGAGCCATTTCGATCGCCGCCGCGGCGCTGTTCTGGCTGCTCGCGACGGGCTGGCTCGCGGCGCCGCTGATCGCCTGGACCGAGGCCGGCGTCGCGCCGGTCGAGCGCCCCGACATGCATGGGCGCACCACGCTGATCCTCATCGGCGCCGGCACGCACCGCACCGAAACCGGATTGCAACCGCCGCCCGACGGCGCTGCGCGCATCCGCAAGGTCGCGACGCTCTATCGCACGTGCCGGCAGCAAGCCGCGCGCTGCACCGTCGTGATGTCGGGCGGCGACCCGCAACATCACGGCGACACGGAGGCGGCCGTCTATGGGCGCCAGCTCGTCGCGCAAGGCGTGGCGCCCGCCGACCTCGTGCTTGAACCGAATAGCCGCACGACCTACGAAAACGCGAAATTCACTGCGTCTATACTACGCTCACAGTATGACGACGCGCGCATTCTCGTCACGTCGTCGTATCAGATGCGCCGGGCCCTGCTCGATTTCCGCCGTTTCGGCATCGACCCACAGCCCGTTTATGCGAATCTCCGACGCGCGCAGACGGGCTGGCTGCCGCGCTGGCGCAATGTGGTCAACGCCAACCAGGCGCTGCACGAGCTGGTGGGAATCGCGCAATTCCACGTGTATCGCTGGCTCGGCTGGTTTTGACGACACCGAGAAAACCGGCGCGAAAATCGCGCCACCGCCCCGGATGGCAGACGCGTGACGACGTGCGCGAAGTGTTGCGCGACTTCAACGGGGCCTTGCGTCGTGCGACGATCCGGTGCACATTGATCCGTCACTTTTGTTACACTCGACACGCACTCGACTGCAGTCGCCAGACGAAACGGCAACACTCGGGTTCATCACCACTTAGCGGAGGTAAAGCAATGAAGAAGACGTCCCTGGCTATCCTGGTAGCGATGTCGGCGCTGACTGGCGCAGCGTATGCGCAAGAGAGCACGCAGATCCAAACCATCACCGATCCGGCCAAGATCGCCGAGATCGAGCAGCGCGCACAAGCGCTGCAACAGCAACAAGCGGCCGAAGCGGCTCAGCCGGCGGCGCAGGAAGAGCATCACCACGGCAAGAAGGGCGCGCATCACAAGGCAGCAGCAAAGAAGGCCGCCAAGAAGGCGAAGGCTGCAGACGCTGCCAGCCAGTAAGTTCGGCGGCACCGCACCAGCGAAAAGCCGAATCCGGGCAACCGGGTTCGGCTTTTTTGGTTGCGGCGCCTGCGCGCTGTGCTAAAGTCGCGCACCGAAATTTTCCACCCGTGCGCACCCCGGTGCGGAGGACAGCATGAGCAACATTCAACTCGACATCGAGTGGACCGAAGCCGCCACTCGCCAGATCAAGCAACTGATGCCCCGCGGCTCGGCGGACGCGTTCCTCGCGCTGCCGCCGATCGAGTGCCTGCCGATGGAGGGCGACGTGCTGTTCCTCGGCCCGCAAGGCAAGCAGCAACCGTTCATCGTTGCCGAGCGCCAGTATCACCATGACGGCGACGCCGACTGGACGATCATCCTGATCCTGGACGTACCCGGCACGTCGCACTGACGCGCCGCCGCGACCGGACACGTCCGGTCGCCCCGCCCGGCTCACGCTCAGACGAGCTTCGACAGCACGCGGATTTCGGAACGCTCGATCCAGTCCGCGGCCGCTTCGCGATAAGCGAGAATATGCGCGGAACGCGCATGAGCAGCCAACGCCTCCTCGCTCTCCCAACGCTCGACGAATACGAACCGCGCGGGCTCCTTCAGATCCCGGTGCAGGTCGTACTGCAATGCGCCGGCTTCGTTGCGGGTCGGCTCGACGATTCCCTCGAGCGCGGTGCGCAGTTTTTCCTCCGCGCCGGGTTTCGCCACGATCAGCGCCACGACTGCAATTTCCGCCATTCCCGCCTCCGTCATCCCAAAAAGTCCGAGAATACGCGAATCCCGCAGCCCGCATCGGCTCCGCCGATACGGCATGACGATGGCACCAAAAAAATAGCCCGCGCTTCAGAGAAGCGCGGGCGAAACCGTCGCCCTACGAGGATAGGCGACGGGGCCATCGAGATCCGCACGCTGGCGCGGATCATCATCTGTTGCGCGCACGCATGTCGCGTCCGCATATGAAAGCGTCGAGACCGTTGTTCGGCGCACGCGACGCACGCTCCGGACGCTGACGCCCACCTCCCTGTTCTAGCGATTCAAACCTATAAAGCAGGTTGCGTGCCAGGCGTGACATGCACGACACTCCGTTGATTTGAAAGGACAATTTTTAAGATCGGCGACAATGTGACACGTGTTCTGTCGGCGTAACGCCCGGACGTTACGTAACGTCACGAGGCTAAGCCGAACCACCCGCACAATCGCCCACGCTGCGGAGCGACCATGAAAAAAGCCCGCCGAAGGCTAATGCCGTTCAGTTAAGGTTCTTTTTAAGGACACGGACGGCATAGCGTTTTGGCACGGCCTTCACGGCCCGCTCGAATTTTCGAGCGGGCCGTTCTTCTTTGAGTAGCGCGACCAGACGTAGTCGCAGTCGTTGCAGCAGGGCTGGGAGTTTGCCCTGCGCACGGGTAACCGCGGCCCAGTGCAATTCGTACTGGATGACGTGGAAGGCGCGCACGAAGCTAATCTCGGTCGGCTCGCACTTCACCGCAAGCGCGGCCTTGGCAATCTCCAATCGCACGAGGTTGTAGGCAATCAGCGCGCCCCAGATTTCCTGATACACCCCCTCAACGCTGCGGCTGCGCAGGATCGGCGCCATGCCCATCATCGTCTGCTTGAGTTCTCGATAGCTGGTTTCAATTTGCCAGCGGCGCGCATAGCAGGCCACGATATCGGCGCTCGTGTAGCGTTTTCGGTCGAACAGTGACGTCAGCAGTACGCGCTTGCGGGCACTTGAGTCGACCAGGGTGACGGCTCGCGCCTGCCACACCTCTGGCAGGTCCGGGCATTTCTTGCGTGCCTGGGGCGACACGCGCATGCTTACCACCGCATCATCAGGCGTTCCCTCGATGACTTCCCATTTGGTGTTGGCCTTGGCCGGGATGAGGAAGTGACGGTTCGAACCCGCGCGGCTCAAGCCACACAGGATTTCTGCAGATAGAAACCCCTTGTCGAATACCGTCAGCGAATCATCGGGGATGGCGTCGAGCAGATCCTTGGCATATAGCATCTCGTTCGTGCCATACGGACCGAACGCCGCGCTGCGGATCAGGTGCGTGGGCACGGCAGTCAGCGTCACGCCACGGACCTGCGGATAACTGGCGATGGTGTTGCCGGCATAAACCTGGGCGCCGAAATGAGCCCGATGTTCGGGGGTGTCCGCCGTCCTGAGCGTCGTGCCATCCATCGCAAACAGGCTCAACCCCTTGAACAGGTATTGTTTGCGGTCCTGCTCGGCCCACGCCTTGGCCGACAATTCGAACAGCGCCTTCAGTGGTTGCGCGCCCAGGCGCTGCCGGGCCTGAGCGACAGCGCTCTTGCTGACGAACGGCGCCTGCATATCCGGTAGCGCAAGATCGAGATCGTCGACAACCTCGCTGATCGATTGATGCCGATACAATGCCAGCGCAATAACCAGCCAAACAACCTGTTCAGCGGGCAAGCGGCGTTGCCGGATGCTCGCCCGTCCCGTGTAAGCCACCACCTGCTCAATCCACTCGTAGGGCAAGTGCTCACCCAGACGAGCCCAGTCGGGCGTCTCCTGTTCTTCAGCGAGAAAATTCAGGGTGTCATCAAGCATGGCGACGCAGGTTAACAGCCTCCATCACCGTTTACAACACCCAAAACAAAAATGCCGTTCAGTTCTTAACTGAACGGCATTACCCGCCGAAGGCGGGCTTTTCGAGGGTGCGGGAAACGCCGGGATCAGCGGAGCTGATTCACGAGCAACCCCATGATCTGGCGAGCCGGCGACGACGTGTCGATCGCACCCGCATCGTCGACGACCGCGACGCGCGTCTGGTCGGCCGTGAGCGCCTTCACGTTGACGCGATACTGCTTCGCCTGCTTTTCCTTCTTGCCGTGGAACAGCTGGCTCCAGAAGCCCTGCTCGGCCGAGCTCAGATCCTTCGGATCGACATAGCGCACGAAATACAGGCCCTTCGAGCGATCGCGATCGTCGACCGTGAAGTTCGCGCGATCGAGCGCGAGACCAACGTGCAGCCACGACCGGTCGTACGGCTCGCCGAGCGTGACTTCGGACGGCACGGCCGCTTCAGCCGCGTCGTTGCCTTGCGCCGACGTGCGCGACACGTTCTGCGCGGCGATTGCCGCAGCGGCCTTCGACGACGCGTCGGCATCGGCCTTCTTGTCCTTCGGCACCGCGTTGTCCTTGATGTTCGCGATCGGCGGCTCGCCATTCTTCGCGCGCTGCTCGTTCTGCGCGAGCACGGCCATCAGCCGCTTCAGGTATTCCGTCTCGAGCGCCGGATCGTTCGGCTTCGGCTCCCACTTGCTCGAATCGTTGTTCGCGCCGGTGATCGCCTCGCGCATCCCCTTCTGGCTGATGAACACGTAGGTGCCGCCGTTCGGCGCCGAGTCGAGACGCGTACGGTACTTGTTGCGCTCGGCCGTCACGTACGAATTGCCCATCGCCTTCGAGATCACGCTGCGAATCAGGCCGTCGTTGATCTGCGGATGGGTTTCGTTCCAGTCGGTTTCCATCACGCCCTTGTCGCGCTGGTCGACGACGAGCAGGAAGCCCTGCTCCTGCCAGAAACGGCGAACCTGCGGCCAGATGGCGGCCGGTTGCTTGCCGTCGATCACGAGCCAGCTTTCGGTGCCGTCGCGCTGGATATGCATGCCGGCCACGGCCGGCGCGACGGTGTCCAGCGCCGGCGCGGCCTGCTGGACCTGCTTGAGCGCGGACAGGGAAGTCGCGCCGCCCTGGGGCGGCAGCGAACGCTGATCGGCCGTCTCGTCGAGCATGTTGGGCGGCACTGCAAGCGACGCTTCCTTCGATTTCGAATCGCTCTTGTAGTCCACTTTCGTGGGCGACGACGTACCGCAACCGGCGACGAGCGCGCCGGTGGCGAGCACTGCAGCGAACCGCATGGTAAGACGAAGATCAGTCATGTTCGGGGAATCCTCTTCCGCTAAATCACGGCGCTTTCCGTGGATCAACCGTGCATTTTACCGGGGCCGCGCTGCGATGTGCAAAAAAGCGACGGCCAAGAAAAAACCCGCGTCAGCTTGAACTGACGCGGGTTCTTGTCTGGTCGGGGCGAGAGGATTTGAACCTCTACGAACCCACGGTGGAATAAGGCTCTCGGGGCAATGTGTCGGTCAAAACCGCTGTGCTGGTTGACAGAGTCTCGCCAGACTATCACCTCCTCACGCCCCCGTCCAAAAGGGTCGTCGCCTCAATCGATGGAACTATCAGCAGACTTTCGTCGATACCTATTCGAAGATTGCGTTCACCAAGCTCTACGATCGCAAAACGCCCTTGCCGGCGGCGGACCTGCTCAACGATCGCGTTGTTCCGTTCTTCGACAGCTTCGGCATCCCACTGCTACGTGTGCTGACGGAGCGCGGGACGGAATACTACGGCGACCCCGAGCATCACGAATACGAGCTGTATCTGGCCGTGGAAGACATCGACCATACTGGAACCAAAGCCAAGTCGCCTCAAACCAACGGAATCGTCGAACGGCTGCACAAGACCATGCTCAACGAGTTCTATCGCATCGTTTTCCGCAAGAAGATTTACGACTCGATCGCCACCTTGCAGACGGACCTTGATGCGTGAGTCGGCTAGTACAACAATGAACGAGAGCATCAGGGGCGCTGGTGTTACGGCAAGACACCGATGCGCACTTTCCTCGATTCGCTCGAGCTCGCCAAGGAGAAACTCATCCCCCACTGATGACTCGTTCTTTGTCGGTCCGACTACCTGTCAGATCGAGTCCCGACTAATACACATGACTGGAAGACCGCCATGAACCAATTCGCTATCCTTTACGCAGATCGATTCGTCCGGCCTTCCGTGTAACTACTCAACCTGCCTTGAACACGGAAATCCTGACACCCCCATACATCCATGGCTGGCGAGAAAAGAGACCTTACATATGCCTACGCTCGTTCACGACTGTCCGCACTGTGGTGCAACAAAAGCGGCATTCACAATCCCATACGGGAACGTGCATCAGACCGACCCACACCAGTGGAACCTGTTGGGGCTTTGTCCTGCATGTGGCCACGGCGTTGCAATTCGCGCCTATACGCATCGGTCCAATACACCTATTGCGAACCTGCCTCAATTTGTACATGGCAACCTCGCCCTCCACAACTCTGTCAGACAGGTCATGGTCTTTCCGGAAACGGAAAAAATCGAGTCGCCAGAGCACATTCCCGAGCGCGCCGCTCGCGCCTTCGACGAAGGGAGCGACTGTCTCGCGCGTGGAAGTGCAACCGCTGCCGCCGCCATGTTCCGCCGCTGCCTCGAAATCGCGCTCAAGGAGCACAGTCCTGATATCGAGGCATGGAAGCTCGAAAAACGTATCGACAAGCTGTTCACCGAAGGACGAATTACTGTCGACCTGAAGGAATGGGCCCATCGCATACGACTCGAAGGAAATGACGCGCTTCACGAAGCCGAAGAATTCACGCCAGAAACTGCAGGCGAAATGATGGAATTCACGCGAATGGTCCTCATGTACCTCTACACACTCCCCGAACGAATTAAGTTGCGGATTGAAACCGTCGAGGCAGCGAAAACCGACTAACCTCGTAACCGGCTCCGTGCTTGTGTCCGGGAACGTCAGCACCGATGCATCGACGTTCGGAACCCGTGCTACGATCCCGCGAAAATCAAATACGGAGGTTGCATGAAGCGCGCGTGGGAAATCGTTCATCTGGCAGTCGTTGCACTGCTGATCTGCATTGCCTTCTTCGGATTGGCCCGAGTGTGGGCCGCCGTCGCGCACGCGGAACACTCCACAAAAGATTTTTGGGACGTAGCGACCGCGATCAGCACGTGTGCAGCGGTAGTAGTCGCCCTAGGCATTTCCCTGAGAGACGGCCGCCTCAGAATTCGTGATGAATTGTTGCAAGGAAAGCTGAATGCCGCAGGAACATCGGCTCGCCTCAGAGTCGCTCAGAGCTACGTAAGTGTCTGCCTCGATTTTGTCCGAAATCCGGAAAGCCAAAACGCGGGTGAGTCGAAGTTCAACCTTCATGCCAACCTGCTGACACAATGCCCCGTGATCAGTAACGATGAAATACGCGGACTGGCATTTCTACCGAATAACTGCGGTGCGAGAATCGCAGCAGCGTTCGACCGCATTCATCTGGCGCGCGAGTTTATGAATCGCCTTACGGAAATGGCAGCTCCGCCTGCTAACAATACGAACCGACAAAGCGATCTCGAGTTCGCCGCCAAACAACTCGCGGAAGCATACGGCCTGCTCGAAGATGCGGGCACGACAGTCAGCCAAGCCGCAAGGTCCTTGGGGCTTCATTCGTCGTTCAAACCGCGTACGTAGACCCGCCCGTCAGAAAACCCTGTCAATGCCCGACTGCTCGGGCTGCCCAACGCGTCTCCACAGCCCGATGCGAACAGAAACCATGTCTCGCCCCCCCCTCGCCGTCTGGTTGCATCGCCAGCACCCTTTCAGGGCTACTGTGGGATGCTTGGCCTCTACCCTCGCACGCCAGCACGCCCGGATGCAGCATGCCGTACGCGCTGCCGCCACACAGACCCAGCACTCGCCCGTGCCGCAGCCGCGATGCTGTTGCAGCAATACGAAGCCATCTAGCAGCTCACGGAGATCACCGCCGCGCAGCCCGCAATCGACGAGAGCGCGGTCAAGCGGTTGATGATGCAGCACGGGCTCGAGGAGCTGATCTACCTCGACTTGATAGCGGCCGCGCTGCAGGAAGTGCTCGGCAGGCCGAATTTCGTCTGCGCGCCGTTCGCGCACAGCATGCGAGCCGCCGACGCCACGATCAAGCCGCGCTCCGAGAATGAACGATCGGCCGTCCTGCACGGGCTCATCAAACTCTCCCGAAACACGGCGCTCCCCGCGGCCTAATCAGGCGTTGCTCCTGGGCGGCGGCTTGGCATCGGAAGGGTTCCGCTGATCAGACGACGACTCTTCCAGAGATCGCGGAACACGATATCGCCGCCGCAGCAGTTGCATGATCAAGCTAAACAGCATGAGGACTACGCCAACGCCCACAAAAACCATCTGGATGGTGCGCCACCACGCAAAATCGCTTTGGATTTTGCCCATAGTGATACCGACGATTATGACGCTCATCCCCACAGAAGTGGGAGGGCCCACCGTACCCTCTTTGAGACGCGACGTCCACTCCTTGCTTTTCCCTGGCATCCAGACACTCGGCACGCCTTTGATCGTGCCTAAAAACGCCGGCGTCCCCTTACCCGTATGCAAAATCTCAATCAGAGCCCCATCCTCTCCATCGAGAAAATCGAAGTCGATGAGGATCTGGGACGAGTTGTCCCTGGGGCTTGCAGTGAATCCAATAACGGTGCGTGTCACCTTCAGCACGCGTACTGACAGGACTTGTGTCTTACTGGCGTATTCCAACCGCAGCCGATCTTTTGCAACAATGTCGTCGCCGCGAAGCGTCGCGTTTCCGGCGTTCCAAACCCAGATCAGCGTGCGCATGATGTGCGGCACCGGTTTTCCGTCGAACAGAATTTGAATGTTCTTCGGGAGCATCTGCATAGGGCCGCCAAGCAGCCGCCGATTCAGGCGTACGACGGCCGGTCGCGGTCGCTTGCTGCTGATGAGGATGCCCCATATCGCCAGTGCGACCCCGACGATAAACGCGAGCAAGCTAACCGTCGTACCGACCCAGCCGGGCGAGAGCGCATCAAGTATCGTGTGGAGCATCTGTCACCAGTATTTTTTTAATTTATTTGCACGTGATCGTCAGCTCACCCGGAGACGCGCCTTACGCGCTCGCGACGCGACGGCAGCGCAAACGGACATGTTGATTTTGGAATCCTTCCAAAACAAGCCCTGCCCGCGCCACGATACCAACGAGAAAGCCCGCGTAACCTGTTGATTACGCGGGCTTAATTTGGTCGGGGCGAGAGGATTTGAACCTCCGACCACCTGCACCCCATGCAGGTACGCTACCAGGCTGCGCTACGCCCCGAAAGAAAAAAATTATAACAGACAGTTTCCCGATTTAGAACGGGTCGCATGCATTTTGTGCATGTTCTCGTGAAATTTTTTGGCGCGATCGCAGCGATGCAAGCAATCTGCGGCACCGCTCCCGCGTCGCCGTCACCGCTTGCGCGCAACGCAGATGACCGTCAGGCCCGCGACGCGGTTGAAGCGGAACATCGGCAGCTCGATGCGGCAGATCGTCTTGAGCAAGCCATTGACGAACGGATGATGACGGCGCAATTGCGACGCAGGCTCGCGCGGATGCGAACGCGCCCGCTCACCCAGCCGCAGTGCGGCCGCGAGCGGAAACGTGAGGCCGAAATAATAGGCGCCGTGCTCGACGTCGAGCCCCGCGCACTGGACCACGTCCTCGAGGCCGCCGAGCGTGTACCTGCGCTTGTGCTCGAGAAAATCGTCGTGGCCGCTCCACAGAAACTGGAACGCGGGCACCGTGATCAGGAACCGGCTGCCCGAAGGCGCGCCATTCACATACTGCGTCAGCAGCCCGACGTCGTCGTCGACATGCTCGAGCACGTCCATCAGCAACACGAGATCGGCGTCGAATCGATCGACGGAGCGCCGATAGTGGATCGGCTTGCCGGCCGCCTCGCCGTCGCTGTCGTCGGCGTAGCTCGTATCGACACACCATGCTTCCGTCGCCGGCGTGCGCTCGAGCAAATGCTTCGAGAAAAAGCCCGAGCCCGCACCGACGTCGAGTATCCGGTTCGCGCCCGACGCGCCCAGGAACCGGCGAATGGCGCTCGCCTTCGACGCGTAGTACCAGTGATCGCCCACCCCCGCACCCAGTACATCGACTTCCTTCAGGTCCATGGCGCTTCCCCGTGATGGCTGCCGTATTGTGATGTCGATCCCGCCACTGATGCCGATCTTACCTCGCCGCCATGGCCGATCGTATCCGTCGATGCCCGGGGCCGCGCCGCTTCGGCATCCGGTGAAACCGGCACGGCCAACGCCGGCCGTGGGTTTTCAGCAGCGCATCGAAAGACGCCGGCCGGCGTCCGGACAAACCAAACGACCGTTTGATCCGGCCGCCGATCCACCACGAATCCATTGCCAGACAGCCCGCGGACGCGTCGCGCGCGGGCGCCCGTTGTTTGGTAACGCCGCTCTAGCGCGCTATGACACACTGCACGGCATCGACGCTCGCGCCGTGCAGTGGCGCGCGCCGCCGTCGATCAAGACAAGACAAGACATGGAGACAGACGATGCGGAATGCGGTCCGGCGCGGCCATCGCTCGCCTTTGGCAATTTTCGACCGGGTTGCCGGCTTGGGACGCAGAGCCGCCCCGCGATCCCACACGACCTCCCGCGTGGTCGGCTGCGGCGCGCTGGCGCTCGCGCTGCTGTGTGCCGGCTGCGCGGAATCGGCCGCGCAGCGCGACAGCAACACGTCCATCGCATCGACGAAGATCGAGCGCACGAAGGCCGAGCGCCTCGCGCGCGAGCAACAAATCGCGCGCACCGTGCCGTCGCTCGCGTCGATCAGCCTCACGCAGCCGCGCCCGTTCACGCTGCGCGACTCGGGCCAGAACGGCGCAATGACGTTCCTGCGCGACGTCGATTTCCGCGTCGTCAACAATCTCGGCTTCTTCATTCATCAGTTGTCGGCCACGCTCGTGCCCACGCAGGCCGGCGCACCGATCGTGTTCGACGATCCGACGAGCTTCGAGATCGACGTGCACGAAGGCACGGTCACGCTCGACAACGCGAAGCTGACCGCCCTCTTCAACACCTACATCTTCGGTTATCGCAACGCGCCGCTGCGCAAGCTCGCGGTATCGGCCGGCGACGGCGTGATCCATCTGCAAGGCGAGATGCAGCGCGACGGCTGGGTACCGTTCTCGCTGACCGGCACGCTCGCGATCCGCGACGGCAGCCAGCTCGTGTTCCACCCGACCGGCGTACGCGTGTCGGGCCTCAACGCGCAGCCGGTGATGCGCGCGGCCAACGTGAAAATGGCCGATCTGCTGAAGGTGCAGACGCCGATCGCGCAACTCGCCGGCGACGATCTCGTGATGGCGGTCGACAAGCTGATGCCGCCGCCGCGCCTGAAGCTCGCGATCACCGCGTTGCGCGTGACGCCGGCGGGCCTCGACCTGACGCTCGACGACGGCACGCATGCCGGCTTCGCGATGCCCGCGAACGCGCCGCAGCAGGCCATGTATATCCGCGGCGGCGACGTGAAGTTCATGCGCTCGATGCCGATGAACGCGGACATCCTGATCGGTCCGCTCGACACGTCGAAGCGCGACCAGACGTTCGTGTTCGACCTGTATCACTATCGCGACCAGGTATCGGCCGGCTACTTCAACTTCGACGAAAGCGGCGCGATGGCGATCCGGATGCCTTCGTATGCGGGCCCGGCCAGCGGCGCGCTGCTCGGCAACGCGGCCGCGCGCCTGAACGACAGCTTCCTCGCCGCGCAGCAAAGTGCGCTGCGCGACGTGCGCCAGCACTGGGAAGCGTACGCGCTCGCGGCGGACGCCGCACGGCCCGGCATGCAGAAGGTCGCGATGCGGCGCACGTCGACGACGCCGTTCAACGAACGGCACGTGTCGAACCGCAACCCGACGATCCATCTGCGCAACGTCGACTTCAACCTGTCCGGCGATATCGGCTTTCATGTCGAGGATCTCGACGTGGAACTCGTGTCGAAGCGCGCCGGCGAACCCGTCGATCTCGACGATCCGAACCAGTACGACATCCGCATTCTCGGCGGCACGGTCGTCGAGTCGTGGAAGGCGATGTCGGCGCTCTTCAACGACTACCTGCTCGACTATTCGCCGCGTTCGCTGAACGACCTGCAACTGAGCGCGGACGGGCAGAACCTGCGCGTCCAGGGCGGCATCAAGCTGTGGAATCACGTGCCGGGCGTCTGGCTGCCGACCGACATGAAGGGCTCGCTGACGGTGCTCGACGACCGCCACCTCGCATTCAAGCCGTCGCAGGTGTCGGTGCTCGGCATCCCGCAGGCGACGCTGCTGCGCTCGCTCGGCATCGAGCTCTCGTCGCTGACGCCGCTGCGGCGGCGCGGCGCGGAATTGCGCGGCGACACGCTCGTACTCGACCAGTACACCGTGTTCCCGCCCCCCGTGCTGAACGGCAAGCTCAGCCAGGCGACGGTCGAGCGCGACGGATTGCGCCTCACGTTCCGGCGCGCCGCGGGCGCGCCCGCGCCGAAGCGGCCGCAGATCGATGCGCCGAGCTACATGTGGATGGAAGGCGGCGACATGAAGATGTTCAACGTGCTCGAACTGAACGTGCGCGCGCTGATCCGGAATTCGGCCGAGGCCGGCCCGATGCGGTTCGACCTGTACGGGTACCGCAACCAGGTCGCGCAGGGCTCGGTGCGGATGCTGCCGGACGGCACGCTGGTCGTCGACATGGGCCAGAAGAATCCGCTCGCATCGCGCTGATCCGCAGGCGCGATCCGCATGAAAAAAGCCCGGTGGCGGTCGCCAACCGGGCTTTCCCAGGCATTCTGCACGCCGTGCGCTCAGCCGTGTTTCAGGCCGTCGATCACGTCCAGCAACGCCTGCCGCAACGCGGCCACATCGACGTTGGCGCCCGACTTGGCCGCGCCGCGCGCCTCGGCGGCCTGCACATCGGATTCGACCGGCTCCGCCGCGGCCCGCTCGCTGCCCGGCGAATCGAGCCGGTTGCGCGCGCCGTTGATCGTGAATCCCTGCTCGTACAGCAACTCGCGAATCCGCCGGATCAGCAGCACTTCGTGATGCTGGTAATACCGCCGATTGCCGCGCCGCTTCACCGGCCGCAGCTGCGTGAATTCCTGTTCCCAGTAACGCAGCACATGCGGTTTGACCCCGCACAGCTCGCTGACTTCGCCGATCGTGAAGTAGCGCTTCGCGGGAATCGGAGGCAAGACGACTTTCTCAACCGTGGTGGTCATCGTCGGTTAACCGTCGGTAAGGGTGCGCGGCGGCCGCGCGGGGCGTGGGCGCGCGTCTTACTCCGCGCCGTTTTCGACCAGCGCCTTCAGCTTCTGGCTCGCGTGGAAGGTTACCACCCGGCGGGCCGCGATCGGAATCGCCTCGCCCGTCTTCGGATTGCGGCCCGGACGCTGCGGCTTGTCGCGCAGCTGGAAATTGCCGAATCCCGACAGCTTGACGCTTTCGCCGTTTTCGAGCGCATCGCGGATCACTTCGAAAAACGCCTCGACCATGTCCTTCGCTTCACGCTTGTTCAGCCCGACGCTGTCGAACAGCAGCTCCGCCAGTTCCGCCTTCGTCAGCGTCGGCGTCTCGGTGGACGCCGGCGCCGAAGCGTCGCGGTTCATGGCGCTGCGTTGCGCCGTCAGGAGGGCTTCGAATTCACTCGAGGTCATGTCGTTCATATCTGCCATACAGCGCGTTGAATCAAAACTTACGATGGAAAAAAGCCGCCCGCGAGCGGGCGGGCCTTCTCCTTAGCCGCGCAGGCGCGCACCAGCACGAGCCATGCGCTCGACCAGCGTCTGGATCGCCTGATCGACGACCTCGTCCTGCAGCGTGCCAGCCGCGTCCTGCAACGTCACGCGGAAGGCAAGGCTCTTCTCGTTCGCGGCAAGACCACCGGAAGTATTTGATTTTGCACGAAATTCGTCGAAGAGTACAACCTTCTGAACGAATCGGCAGGCGTCGTCGGCCAGCGCCTTCTTCATTTCGTCGAAAAGTGCCTGAACCTCGACCGCCTGATCGACGACAACGGCGATATCGCGACGGACCGGCGGGAATTTCGACACGTCGGTCGGCGCGGGCAGCGCACGTGCCGTGAGCGCATCCGCGTCGATTTCGAACATCACCGGCGCGTGCGGCAGCTCGTACTTCTGCATCAGGCGCGGGTGCAGCTCGCCGATCCAGCCGACCGCGCAACCATCGACCTCGATGCGTGCGCTGCGGCCCGGATGAAGGGCCGGATGCTCGGCCTTCACGAAACGCGCGGCCGCCGGCGCGAGCAACGCCTCGAGATCGCCCTTCACGTCGAAGAAATCGACCGCGCGGGTCGCGACGCCCCACTGCTCGTCGAATGCCGGACCGTACGCCAGCGCGCCGACGCGCTTCGGCTGCGCATGACCTTCGACCGCCAGTTCACCGGCCTTCACCGACGGATCGGCGACGAACACGCGCCCCGATTCGAACACGCGCACGCGATCGGCGCGCCGGTTCAGGTTGTGACGCAGCACGGCGATCAGGCTGCCGAACAGCGTCGTGCGCATGACCGACAGCTGGCTCGCGATCGGGTTCAGCAGCCGGATCGGGTGGTCGTTGCCCGCGAAATCCTGCTCCCACTCCGCATCGACGAAGCTGAAGTTGACCGTTTCCGCGTAGTCGCGCGCGGCGAGCGCGTGACGGATGTCGTGGATCGAACGCCGCGTCTCGTGGGTCGCGCGCATTTCGCTCGTCGCGACCGGCGGCCGCGCCGGGATCTTCTCGAAGCCGTAGATACGCGCCACTTCCTCGATCAGGTCTTCCTCGATCTCGATGTCGAAGCGGTGCGACGGCGGCGTGACGAGGAACGCGTCGTCTTCACGCTCGAACGGCAGGCCGAGACGCGTGAAGATGTTCGCGATCTCGTCGGCGTCGATCTTCACGCCGATGATGCGGTTCGCGCGCGACACGCGCATCTTCACCGGCGCGCGCTGCGGCAGGTTCACCGCCTGATCGTCGACCGGGCCGGCCTTGCCGCCGCAGATCTCGAGGATCAGTTGCGTGATGCGCTCGACGTGCTCGACGGTCGTCGCGTAATCGACGCCGCGCTCGAAGCGATGGGCCGCATCGGTCGAGAAGTTGTACTTGCGCGCGCGGCCGCGGATGCTGTCCGGCCACCAGAACGCGGCTTCCAGATAGATGTTGGTCGTATCGAGCGTGACGGCCGTGCTGTCGCCGCCCATGATGCCGGCCAGGCTTTCGACCTGACGATCGTCCGCAATCACGCCAACCGTTTCGTCGAGTTCGACCGTGTTGCCGTTGAGCAGCTTCAGCGATTCGCCGCGCTTGCCCCAGCGCACCTCGATGCCGCCGTGGATCTTGTCGAGATCGAACACGTGCGACGGACGGCCGAGTTCGAACATCACGTAGTTCGAGATGTCGACGAGCGCGGACACGCTGCGCTGGCCCGAGCGCTCGAGGCGCTCCACCATCCACTGCGGCGTCTTCGCATGCGCGTTCACGCCGCGGATCACGCGCCCCGAGAAGCGGCCGCACAGGTCGGGCGCGGCGATGCGCACCGGCAGCGTGTCGTCGAGTTCGACGTTTACCGGGCGGATGTCGACCGGCGTCAGCGGTGCGCCGGTGATCGCGGCCGTCTCGCGCGCGATACCGAACACCGACAGGCAGTCGGCCTTGTTCGGCGTCAGCTTGATTTCGAAGATCGTGTCGTCGAGATTGAGGGTCTCGCGGATGTCCTGGCCGACCGGCGTGTCTTCCGGCAGGATCAGCAGCCCGCTGTGATCCTCGGACAATTTCAGCTCGCGCGCCGAGCACAGCATCCCCTGGCTCTCCACGCCGCGCAGCTTCGACAGCTTGATCGCGAACGGCTTGCCGCCCTCTTCCGCCGGCGGCAATTCCGCGCCGACCAGCGCGACCGGCACCTTGATGCCGGGCGCCACGTTCGGCGCGCCGCAGACGATGTTCAGCGTCGCGCCGGTGCCGGCGTCGACCTGGCAGACATTGAGCTTGTCCGCATCCGGATGCTTGACGACTTCGAGCACGCGGCCGACGACGATCTTCGACGTCGGCGGCGCAGCCTTGCTCAGCGATTCGACTTCGAGCCCCGCCATCGTCAGCGCGTGCGACAGCTCGTCGGTCGTCAGCTGCGGGTCGACAAAGGTTCTCAACCAGGATTCAGGGAATTGCATGGATGTCTACGTTCGAAACAGGTTAGATCGACGCCCGGGCCCCGCGGAAACGTCCGTCGGGGCGTGCGCGGGCACAGGTCGGCGCGGCGAGCGGCGTTACGCGAACTGGCGGAGGAAACGCAGGTCGTTCTCGAAGAACAGCCGCAGATCCTGGACGCCGTAGCGCAGCATCGTCAGGCGCTCGAGGCCGCTGCCGAACGCGAAACCGATGTAGCGCTCGGGGTCGAGGCCCATGTTGCGGATCACGGTCGGATGCACCTGCCCCGAGCCGGAAATTTCGAGCCACTTGCCGGCGTTCTTGCCTTGCTCGAACATCATGTCGATCTCGGCCGACGGTTCCGTGAACGGGAAATACGACGGACGGAAGCGCACGAGGATGTCGTCGCGCTCGAAGAATTTTTTCAGGAAGTCGGTATAGACGCCCTTGAGGTCGGCGAAGCTGATGTTTTCGTCGATCCACAGCCCCTCGACCTGATTGAACATCGGCGAGTGGGTCGCATCGCTGTCGACGCGATACGTGCGGCCCGGCGCGATCACCTTGATCGGCGGACGGTTCATGCGCGCATAACGCACCTGCATCGGGCTCGTGTGCGTGCGCAGCAGCAGCTGGCGGCCGTCGGCATCCTTGCCTTCGACGTAGAAGGTGTCCTGCATCGAACGCGCCGGATGGTTCTCCGGGCTGTTCAGCGACGTGAAGTTGTACCAGTCGGTCTCGATTTCCGGGCCGTCGGCCACATCGAACCCGATCGAGCCGAAAATCTGTTCGACACGCTCCCACGTGCGCATCACCGGGTGCAGGCTGCCTGCACCGGCGCCGCGGCCCGGCAACGTCACGTCGATCGCTTCGGCGGTGAGGCGCTGATTCAGCAGCGCGTCGGCCAGTGCCTGACGACGGGCGGTGAGCGCGGTTTCGACCTGCTGCTTCGCGACGTTGATGCGTGCGCCTTCGGTCTTGCGTGCTTCGGGATCGAGCTTGCCGAGGCCCTTGAGCAACTCGGTCAGCGCACCCGATTTGCCGAGAAATCGGGCTTTCTCGTTTTCGAGCGTGGTGATGTCGGCAGCCTGTTCGAAGGACTGCTGCGCGTCGGCGACAATCTGGTCCAGATCCATAGATCCCATCATTTCCAACGTCATTCGGTCTTGGCGAGCGAAATGGCCTCGCCAAACAAAAAAGGGGCTCGGAAGAGCCCCGTTTTCGCTGCAGCGGCCGAGACTACCGGAACCTCGCTGCAACTAACCACGCAGTGCTAATTTCGCAATTAGGCTGCAACGGCGGCTTTCACCTGCTTGACGATCGCAGCAAAAGCAGCCTTGTCGAACACCGCCATGTCGGCCAGCACCTTACGGTCGAGTTCGATCGACGCCTTCTTCAGGCCGTTGATGAACACGCTGTAGGTCATGTCGTGCTGGCGAACTGCCGCGTTGATACGCGTGATCCACAGTGCGCGGAACACACGCTTCTTGTTGCGGCGATCGCGGTACGCGTACTGACCAGCGCGCATCACCGCCTGCTTGGCGATGCGGTAGACGTTATTGCGGCGGCCGCGATAACCCTTGGCCAGGTTGATGATCTTCTTGTGGCGGGCCCGTGCGGTTACCCCACGTTTGACTCGAGGCATGTTTCTCTCCTTGGAGTATCAGTTGAGGGGTTACGCGAACGGGAGCATCGCGCGGACGGAGTTCAGATCGGAATCGTGAACTGCCGTTGCGCCGCGCAGATGGCGCTTGTTCTTCGTGGTTTTCTTGGTCAGGATGTGACGCTTGAAGGCTTGACCGCGCTTGACGGTACCGCCCGGACGCACCACGAAGCGCTTTGCAGCGCTCTTCTTGGTCTTCATCTTAGGCATGACGAACAACTCCAGTTTATTAGATGGCGATGGGTGTGCGGTTGGCTTGCGCCCTTGACCCGCCCTTCGAAACCCAGTCCACTTGTGTACGGCGGCCCGCTTGCGCAGCCGCCGTCATCGTTGGCGCGCCGCCCTGACCGGGCAACGCGCCGAACCACTGTCGAACCTGCGCGCGATGCGCGCGGGCCCGTTACTTCTTTTTCTTCGGCGAGAGCACCATGATCATCTGGCGCCCTTCCATCTTCGGCATCTGCTCGACCTGGCCGACTTCCTCGAGATCCGTGCGCAGACGCTCCAGCATCCGCATACCGATTTCCTGGTGAGCCATTTCGCGGCCGCGGAAACGCAACGTGATCTTCGTCTTGTCGCCCTCTTCGAGGAAGCGCACGAGATTGCGGAGCTTGACGTTGTAATCCCCGTCATCGGTACCCGGGCGGAACTTGACTTCCTTCACCTGGATGACCTTCTGCTTCAGCTTCGCTTCGTGCTGCTTCTTCGATTCCTGGTACTTGAACTTGCCGTAATCCATCAGACGGCAAACCGGCGGCACCGCTTGCGGCGCGATCTCCACCAGGTCAACATCCAGTTCTTCCGATTTACGGAAAGCGTCAGCGAGTTTTACGATACCGAGCGGTTCGTTCTCGATCCCGACCAGGCGCACTTCCGGCGCAGTGATTTCACCGTTGATGCGGTGCGACGACTTATCAGTAGCGATGTTACGTTTCCTCTAAAAATTAAAAAAACGAGCCGCGCTGCCAGGGCGGTTACTTGAACGAGCGCAGGTCTTCCTGCAAACGCTCAACGAAGGCTTCGACCGGCATTACGCCAAGTTCGACGCCGCCACGGGCACGCACGGCTACCGTTTGCGCATCACGCTCCTTATCGCCCACGACGAGGAGATAAGGCACCTTTTCCAGCGTGTGCTCGCGTATTTTATAGCTAATCTTCTCGTTGCGCAAATCGGCCGCCACTCTAACCCCTTGTTTTTGCAACGTTTGGGTCAGAGCCTGCGCATATTCGGCCTGACTTGCGGCGATATTGAGCACAATTGCCTGGTACGGCGCGAGCCAGACCGGCATTGCACCAGCGTGGTGCTCGATCAAAATGCCGAGGAAACGCTCCATCGAACCGACGATCGCACGGTGCAGCATCACCGGCCGGCGGCGGCTGTTGTCCTCCGCCACGTACTCGGCGCCGAGGCGCTCCGGCAGCACCATGTCGAGCTGCAGCGTGCCGCACTGCCACGAGCGGCCGAGCGCGTCCTTGATGTGGTACTCGATCTTCGGGCCGTAGAACGCACCCTCGCCCGGCAATTCTTCCCACGTGAGGCCGCAGGCCGTCAGCGCATCGCGCAAGCCCTGCTCGGCGCGATCCCACGTTTCGTCCGTGCCCGCACGCTGGTCGGGACGCAGCGAGAGCTTGATGTCGATGTGATCGAAACCGAAGTCCTTGTACACGCTCATGGCCAGCGTGTTGAACGCGATCGATTCCGAGATGAACTGGTCTTCCGTACAGAAAATGTGCGCGTCGTCCTGCACGAAGCCGCGCACGCGCATCAGGCCGTGCAGCGCGCCCGACGCCTCGTTGCGGTGGCACGAGCCGAATTCCGCGTAACGCAGCGGCAGGTCGCGATACGAGCGCAGGCCGTGCTTGAACACCTGGACGTGGCCCGGGCAGTTCATCGGCTTGATCGCGTAGTCGCGCTTCTCCGACTCCGTCGTGAACATGTTCTCGCGATAGTTCTGCCAGTGGCCCGACGCCTCCCACAGCGAGCGGTCCATGATCATCGGCGTCTTGATCTCGAGGTAGCCGGCGTCGTTGACGCGGCGGCGCATGTACTGCTCGACCTGCTGCCACAGCGCCCAGCCCTTCGGATGCCAGAACACCATGCCCGGCGACTCTTCCTGCATGTGGAACAGGTCGAGCTGCTTGCCCAGCTTGCGGTGGTCGCGCTTTTCCGCTTCCTCGAGCATGTGCAGGTACTGATCCTGGTCTTCCTTCTTCGTCCAGGCCGTGCCGTAGATGCGCTGCAGCTGCTCGTTCTTCGAATCGCCGCGCCAGTACGCGCCTGCGACCTTCATCAGCTTGAAGACCTTCAGCTTGCCGGTGGACGGCACGTGCGGACCGCGGCACAGATCGGTGAAGCCGCCGTGCGAGTACAACTTGATTTCGTCGCTTTGCGGAATCGATTCGATGATCTCGGCCTTGTATTTCTCGCCGATGCTGCGGAAATAACCGGCCGCCTCGTCGCGCGACACGACACGGCGCGTGACCGGCTCGTCCTTCTTCGCGAGTTCCTGCATGCGCTTTTCGATCTTTTCGAGATCTTCCGGCGTAAACGGGCGGTTGTACGAGAAGTCGTAATAGAAACCGTTGTCGATTACCGGGCCGATCGTCACCTGCGCGTCCGGATACAGTTCCTTCACCGCATACGCGAGCAAGTGAGCGGTCGAGTGGCGGATGATGTCGAGGCCGTCGGCATCCTTGTCCGTGACGATCGCGAGCGATGCGTCGCGGTCGATCACCGTCGACGTATCCACGAGCTCGCCATCGAGCTTGCCACCCAGCGCAGCCTTCGCCAAGCCGGGACCGATCGAGGCTGCAACCTCGGCAACTGTCACCGGATGCTCGTATTGTCGAACTGAGCCGTCAGGCAAGCGTATCGAAACCATAGCAATCTCCGTGATGCCGACAGTGGGCGGCAGACCAGGTACGCGAGATCAAACTCACGCGTCAAAAATTCGCGACAAAAAAAATGCGGCCCCGCTTTCGAGGGGCCGCATTCGATACTTCACTCAAACTGAAAGGGCGAAAACGTTCCTCGACTAGCGTCGCTCCGAAGTGGTTTCGGTCAACGTTCGCGGTGTCATAACCGTATTCGCCTTGTTCGCGTTGAGTTGTGTACTGCATTGAACACCCGGAGGCCGGGCATTCTCAATTCGTTGGTAGGCTCGATTGGATTCGAACCAACGACCCCCACCATGTCAAGGTGGTGCTCTAACCAACTGAGCTACGAGCCTAGAGAAGCTAAGATTATATGGAGTGGTTACGGGCTTGGCAAGTGTTTTATGCGGTCGCAGCAAAACGACGCGGATCCAACCCCATCAGGTTTTCCGCCCTGCCCGCACGACGCCCTGCACCTCGCCGAGCAGCGTGCACGCGCGCTGCACCTGCGCCGAATTCGACACCTCGACCGTGAACTGCATGAATGCCGCATTGCGGCGGCTTTGCGTCTTCACGCCCACGACGTTGATCTTTTCGCGCGCGAACACTTCGGAGATATCGCGCAGCAACCCTTGCCGGTCGCTCGCCTCGATCATCAGGTCGACCGGATAGACGGATGCGCCGCGCCCGCCCAGCACGTCGGCCGACCAGGTCGTCTGCAGCACGCGTTCCGGCGCGCGCTCGACCATCCGGCGAAACGTCGGGCAGTCGGTGCGATGGATCGACATCCCCTTGCCGCGCGTGACGAAACCGCTGATCGGATCGGGCGGCGCCGGACGGCAGCAGCGCGCCAGTTGCGTCAGCAGCGCGTCGACGCCGACCACCAGCACGCCGGTCGACGCGCCGTGCGCGACGCTCGCGCCGCTGCTGCGCTTCTCGAAATCAGCCGGCGCCTCGGGCGCCGGTTCCGGCGGCGGCGCGTCGGACAGCGCGTGCTCGACGTTGCGCAGGCTGAATTCTTCCTTGCCAACGACCGAGAACAGTTCCTCGGGCGACTTGAAGCCGAGCTTCGCGGCGAGGTTGTCGAGGTTGACCGACGTCTTGCCCTCGCGCTGCAGCGTCTTTTCGACGAGCGCGCGGCCGTGCGCGACGTTTTCTTCCTGCTCGATCGAGTTGAACCACGCGCGGACCTTCTGCCGCGCGCGCGAACTCTTCAGGTAGCCGAGCTGCAGGTTCAGCCAGTCGCGCGACGGTCCGCCTTCCTTCACCGCGACGATCTCGACCGTCTGGCCGTTCGCGAGCGACGTGTTCAGCGGCACCATCGCGCCGTCGACGCGCGCGCCGCGGCAGCGATGGCCGAGCTCGCTGTGCAGGTGATACGCGAAATCGACCGGCGTCGCGCCCTGCGGCAGCGCGATCACGCGCGCCTGCGGCGTCAGCACGTAGATGTGGTCGTCGTCGAGCGACGTCTCGCGCAATTGCGCCCACGCCTGGTCGCCCGATACCTCGGTGCCGTCCTCGACGTCGTCCTTCCATGCGAGCAACTGGCGCAGCCACGCGATCTTCTCGTCGTACTTGTCACTCGCCGAGAACTGGCCGCCATAGCCGCGCGCGCCGGCCTCCTTGTAGCGCCAGTGCGCGGCGACGCCGTACTCGGCGAAACGATGCATCTCCTGCGTGCGGATCTGCACTTCGAACGCGCGGCCGTCGTCGCCGATCACGACCGTATGCAGCGACTTGTAGCCGTTCGGCTTCGGCCGCGAGATGTAGTCGTCGAACTCCTTCGGCACCGGCTGCCACAGGTGATGCACGATGCCGAGCACCGCGTAGCAATCCTTGATGTCGGGCACGATCACGCGGAATGCGCGCACGTCGTACAGCTCGGAGAAATCGAGCTCCTTGCCGCGCATCTTGCGCCAGATGCTGTAGATATGCTTCGGCCGGCCGCTGACGTCGGCCTGGATGTGCGCTTGCGCGAGCTCGTGCTGCAGCCGCGCGATCGCCTGCGTGACGTACGCCTCGCGCTCGATGCGCTTCTCGTCGAGCAGCTTCGCGATCCGCTTGTAGGTGACGGGATCCTCGAAGCGGAACGCGAGATCCTCGAGCTCCCACTTCAGTTGCCAGATACCGAGACGGTTCGCGAGCGGCGCATAGATCTCGAGCGTCTCGCGCGCGACGTCGGGCGGCGGATCCAGCTTCGCGGCCGCGTAGTAGCGCAGCGACTGCAACCGCGACGCGAGCCGGATCAGCACCACGCGGATGTCCTGCGCGAAGGCGAGCAGCATCTTGCGCAGCGCCTCGATCTGCGTGCGCCGCTCTTCGGCCGCGTCGCGCCCGGAGTCGGGCCTCGCGGCGTTCTGCGCGGCGCGCAGGCTGACGGTGCCGAGCCGCAACAGCTTGCGCACGTCGGACACGAGCCGCGCGACTTCGTCGCCGAAACGCTCGGTCAGCTCGCGCTCGGGATCGCTCAGGTGCGGCGTCAGCACGAACAGCGCGGCGGCCTGCATCGCGTGCGGATCGACGTTCAGCGTGCGCATGATCGCCGCGGTGCCGGCCGAGTGATCGGCGAGCAGCTCGCCCGACGACAGGCGCGCGTCGCCGGCCCGCTCGCGCACGAACGCGAGCACGTCGTCGAACGACGGCGCCGCGACGGGAGAAGCGGAAACGGATTCGGTCATTGCACGGCCTGCCGGAATACGGTCATCGTCGGATAACGCTCAGCTCCGCTGCGCGGCGACGACCACGATCTCGACGAGCAGCGCCGGATCCGCGAGCTTCGCCTCGACGGTCGCGCGCGGCGGCGTGTTGCCCGGCGCGACCCATGCGTCCCACTCGGCATTCATGCCTTCGAAGTTCGCGAGATCCGAAATGTAGATCTGCACCGACAGCAGATGCGCCTTGTCGCTGTTCGCTTCGGCGAGCAGGCGGTCGATGTGGCCGAGCACTTCGCGCGTCTGGCCGCGGATGTCCTGCGTGGTGTCTTCGGCGATCTGGCCGGCCAGATACACGGTACCGTTGTGGATCGCGGTTTCGGAGAGACGGGCCCCGACGTGGTGACGAATGACTGCCATGGAATGTTCCGGTCGTGATGGGTAGGAATTCGGGCGACGGCACGGCCCGCGTGCCGCCGAACCGCATATTATGACGCGTTTATGCGTCGCCTTCGACGAAAAACCGCCGCGCGAGCGCAATCTGGTCCGCGCTGACGAACGCCGGCGCGTGGCCCGCACCCGGAATCTCGATCTGCGTCACATGCCGGCCGCGACGGACCATTTCGGCCGCCGTCTCGCGCGACAGCAGGTCGGACGTCTCCCCGCGCACGACGAGCAGCGTCGCGTCCGTCGTCTCGATCGCGCGCCACAGCGCGACCTCGCCGAGCGCGGCCAGTTCGGGCGTCGTCGCCTTGAACGGCTCGGCGATGCGCGGATCGTAGCGCATCGTCCAGCCGCCTTCGGGCAGTTCGTGCAGCAACGGCCCGTTGATCTCGCGCCACTCGTCGGCGCTCAGTGCACCGAACGGCAGCGATAGCGACGTCAGATAGTCGACGCCCTCCTGCTCGGTCGCAAAGCGCGGCTGCACGCCGAGGTACTCGCCGATGCGCGTCAGCGAATCGGGCTCGATGCGCGGGCCGACGTCGTTGACGATCATCCGGCGCAGCGGCGAACCGGGCAGCCCGGCGAGCGCCATGCCGATCAGGCCGCCCATCGACGTGCCGAACCAGTCGACCGATTCGACGTCGAGCCGGGCAATCAGCGTCACCATGTCGGCCACGTACTGCGGAATCGCATAGAGCCGCGGATCGGCCAGCCGGTCCGACCGGCCACGCCCTGCGACATCGGGGCAGACGACGCGATACGTATCGGACAGTGCGGCGGCCAGCCGGTCGAAATCGCGGCCCGAGCGGGTCAGGCCGTGCACGCAGACGAGCACGCGCGAATTCGCGGGGTCGCCCCACTCGGTATAGGCGACGTGGTGGAGGCCGGCCGTGCTCGCACACTGCACGCGCCGCTGGCGGGGAACCGGGGGATTCGCTGGGGTCGTTGGCATCGTTGGCATCCTGTCGAACGGGGGGCGACGCGCGGGGCAACGCTTGCGGCGCCCGATGCGAACGATTGTAAACCGCTTCGGAATGACGGGGCGCCACGCGCCCGGCCCGCCACCCGGAACGGGTTCAGTCGTGGCGGCGCCACGCGTCACGCAACTGCTCGCGCAGGAAATCGACGAACGTCCGCACGCGCAACGGCACGTGACGGCCGCCGGGATAGACGGCATGCAGCGGCGCGGCGGACGCCGCGAAGGCCGGCAGCACGCGTACGAGCCGGCCGGCGTCGAGATCGGCGCCGACGTCCCAGATCGACTTCAGCGCAATACCCGCGCCCTCGAGCGCCAGCGTGCGCGCCGCGCCGCCGTCGTTGGTCAGCAGCGCGGCCGTCACCTCGACCGCCACGCCGCCTTGCGTGCCGTCGAACCGCCATTCGGCACGCGGCTGGTCGCCCATCACGATGCATCGATGCGCACGAAGCTCGGCCGGATGGGCCGGCGCCCCGTGCGCCGCGAGATAGCCGGGCGCCGCGCACAGCACGCGATGATTCGGCGCCAGCTCGCGCGCGATCATCGTCGAATCGGCAAGATTGCCGATCCGCACGGCGACGTCGATGTCGGATGCGAGCAGGTCGACGACCGTATCGGTCAGCATCAATTGCACGGTCAGTTGAGGATGTCGCTGCTGAAAGGCCGCTACAAGCGGCGCGATCCGCAGGCGGCCGAGCTCGCCAGGCGCCGTCACGCGCAGCACGCCGCTGACCGTGCCACGGCGATCGCGCATCAGCGTTTCCGCATGCTCGATCTCGGCGAGGATGCGCAGCACCTGCGCGTGAAACTGCGCGCCGTCGTCGGTGAGCGTTTGCTGCCGCGTCGTCCGGTGCAGCAGGCGCACGCCGAGCCGCGACTCGAGATGCGCGAGCCGCTTGCTGACGACGGACAACGACAGGTCGAGCTCGCGCGCCGCCGCCGACAGGCTGCCGGCGGACACGATCCGCGCGAAGGTATCGAGCGCCGGGAAATCGTCGATCAGCGTCATAGCGCTCGCCTCACCCCAACCTTTCCTTTTTTCGAATAATCCATTCGCATTTTGCCCGTATTTGCATTCAGAACGGAAACCTACCATACCTGTTCCGCGTCGTCGCCTGACGCTTTCACAGGACCCTCGAAACCATGTCGATCCGCCTTCGTTCGGCCACCCGCCCCGTCGCGCACGCATTCGCGGCAGCCGCTTGCGTCGTGGCGCTCTGGCCCGCCGCCGCCCATGCCGCCGATCTCGTCGCGCCGCACACCCTGACCGTCGCGGCAGGCTTGCCGGCCGCGCAGGCCCGCGCACAAGTGCTGGCCGCGCGCCGCTACGGCAGCTTCTGGAATACCGGCGACCCCGCGCTCGCCGGCGCCGCGCTCGCAGACGACTTCACCGACCGCACGCTGCCGCCCGACCGCGAACAAGGCGTACCGGGGCCGCTCGCGGCCTCGAGCACGATGCGCGGCGCGATCCCCGACTTGCGCTGCGACATCGAACAGATGATCGTCGCCGGCGACCGGGTCGTCGTGCACCTGCATTTCCGCGGGCATTTCACCGGGGCGTTCAACGGAACGGCCGGGCGCGGGCAGGCGATCGACTTCATCGCGACCGATATCTATCGGATCGACCACGGCCGGATCGCCGAAAACTGGCACATCGAGGACAACCTGACGCTGATGCGTCAGCTCGGGCTCGTCGGCTGACGGAGGGAACGATGACTCACGATAACGACACTTCCGCGACGCCTCTGCCGCGCCGCACGTTCCTGGCCCAGGCCGGCGCCGGGCTCGCGGCCGGCGTCGCGCTGGCCGCGGGCACGTCCATGGCGGCCACCGCCGCGCCGACGCCGGCGCCCGCGATACCGGGCGCCACGCCGTTCTGGCCGAACGGCGCGCGGCTCGTGATCTCGATCTCGATGCAGTTCGAGGCGGGCGGTCAACCGCCCACGGGGGCGGACAGCCCGTTTCCGGCCGTCGCGTTCCCGCCGTCGGTGCCGGTCGATCTCGCATCGGCCACCTGGTTTGCGTATGGCTACCGGGAAGGCATTCCGCGGCTGCTCGATCTGTGGGACCGGCACGGCGTGAAAGTGACGTCGCACATGATCGGGGAAGCCGCGCGCCGGCACCCCGAACTGGCGCGCGAGATCGTGTCGCGCGGCCACGAAGCCGCCGCGCACGGCCCGACGTGGCGCGCGCAATTCGCGATGAGCCGCGACGACGAGCGCCGCTTCCTGACCGAAGCGCGCGACATGGTCGAAGCGGTGACCGGCCAGCGCCCGACCGGCTACAACTGCAACTGGCTGCGGCGCGGGCCGCATACGCTGTCGCTGCTGCAGGAACTCGGCTACCTGTATCACATCGACGACGTCAGTCGCGACGAACCGTTCATCGAGCTCGTCGGCGGTCGCGATTTCGCGGTAGTCCCGTACACGCTGCGCAACAACGACATCCTGCTGATCGAAGGCCGCAACTACTCGCCGACGATGTTCCTCGAGCAGATCAAGCTCGATTTCGACCAGTTGTACGCGGAAGCCGGACAGCGGCGCAGACTGATGTCGATCAGCGCGCACGACCGGATCAGCGGCACGCCGCAGATGGTCCGCGCGTGGGACGCCTTCCTGCACTACGCTCGATCACACCCGGGAGTCGCTTTCATGCGCAAGGACGACATCGCGCGCTTCGCGCTGCACAGCCCGTCGACGCTGCGCGAGACCGAAACGATCTAACCGGATTCCGCTCAGCTCATTCCGTTTAACTCATCATCCAGGAGATGACTTCCATGAACGATCCGCTCCACGGAAAGAACGTACTCGTCGTCGGCGGAAGCTCCGGCATCGGCGCCGCCACCGCCACGGCATTCGCGCGGCGCGGCGCGCATCTGACGATCGCGTCGCGCGACCCGGCCAGGTTCGACGTCGACGCCATCCCGGGCGCGCAGGTGCGGACCGCAGCGCTCGACATCACCGATACGGCGGACGTCGACGCGTTCTGCGCGCGCGCCGGCCGGTTCGACCACGTCGTGATTTCAGCCGCGAAGACGGCCACGGGCCCGGTCCGGGCGTTGCCGCTGGCCGACGCGCAGGCAGCGATGGACAGCAAGTTCTGGGGCGCCTATCGCATCGCCCGCGCGATCGATATCGCGCCAGGCGGCTCCCTGACGTTCGTGTCGGGTTTCCTCAGCGGGCGGCCGAGCGCGTCGTCCGTCCTGCAAGGCGCGATCAACGCGGCGCTCGAGGCGCTCGCCCGCGGGCTGGCGCTCGAACTGGCGCCGGTTCGCGTGAATACCGTGTCGCCGGGCCTGATCGCGACGCCGCTGTGGGACAAGCTCGCACCCGACGCCCGCGACGCGATGTACGCGGGCGCCGCCCAGCGGCTTCCGGCGCGCAGGGTCGGCCAGCCGGAGGATGTCGCGAACGCGATCCTGTATCTGG
Source organism: Burkholderia sp. AU16741 (assembly GCF_002223345.1). Taxonomy (NCBI): domain Bacteria; kingdom Pseudomonadati; phylum Pseudomonadota; class Betaproteobacteria; order Burkholderiales; family Burkholderiaceae; genus Burkholderia; species Burkholderia sp. AU16741. The sequence goes on along the minus strand of NZ_NKEZ01000003.1, from coordinate 1,004,659 downwards.
CGGCCACGCCTTATGCAACCGGCTCGACGGTACTGATCGACGGCGGCGGCGCGATTGCGTGACACGTGCGTGCATGACAAAACGCCCCGCGTTCCGTCGGGAACGCGGGGCGTCGAGGTCATGCACCAGGGTAGTGCTCAGGCCACGGCGCTGACGTCGAGCGGCGCGCCCGTCTTCGCCTGGATCTCGTCGACGCTCACGCCGTCGGCGAGTTCGAGCACCTTCAACCCGGACGGCGTCACTTCGATCACGCCGAGATCGGTGATGATCAGGTCGACCACGCCGACACCCGTGAGCGGCAGGTTGCATGCCTCGAGGATCTTGTGCTGGTCGCCCTTCGCGACATGCTCCATCAGCACGACGACACGCCCCACCCCCGCGACGAGGTCCATCGCGCCGCCCATCCCCTTGATCATCTTGCCGGGGATCATCCAGTTCGCGAGGTCGCCCTGCTTGCTGACCTGCATCGCGCCGAGGATCGCGAGGTTGATGTGGCCGCCGCGGATCATCGCGAACGAATCGGCCGACGAGAAGATCGACGAACCGGGCAGCGTCGTGACGGTCTGCTTGCCGGCGTTGATCAGATCGGCGTCGACTTCGTCTTCGGTCGGCGACGGGCCGATGCCGAGCAGGCCGTTCTCCGACTGCAGCCACACCTCGACGCCGTCCGGCACGTGGTTCGCGACGAGCGTCGGCAGGCCGATGCCGAGGTTCACGTAGAAGCCGTCCTGCAGTTCCTTCGCCGCGCGCGCGGCCATCTGGTCACGATTCCAGGCCATGTCAGTCTCCTTTCGCGCGTACGACGCGTTGTTCGATGCGTTTTTCCGGCGTCGCATTCAGCACGATGCGCTGCACGAAGATCCCCGGCGTATGAACCTGATCCGGATCGAGCGTGCCGTTCTCGACGATCTCCTCGACCTCCACCACGGTGATCTTGCCGGCCATCGCGCACATCGGGTTGAAGTTGCGCGCGGTGCGGCGGTAAATGAGGTTGCCGGACTTGTCGGCCTTCCACGCCTTGACGAGCGCGACGTCGGCCGTCAGCGACGGCTCGAGCACGTAGTGGCGATCGCCGAACTGGCGCGTTTCCTTGCCTTCCGCGATCACGGTGCCGTAGCCGGTATTCGTGAAGAACGCGGGGATGCCCGCGCCGCCCGCGCGCAGCTTCTCGGCGAGCGTGCCCTGCGGCGTGAATTCGAGCTCGAGTTCGCCGGCCAGGTACTGGCGCTCGAACTCCTTGTTCTCGCCGACGTACGACGAGATCATCTTCTTGATCTGGCGCGTTTCCAGCAGCAGGCCGAGGCCGAAACCGTCGACGCCCGCGTTGTTGCTGATGCAGGTGATGCCCCTGACGCCCGAATCGCGCAACGCCGCGATCAGCGCCTCGGGAATGCCGCACAGGCCGAAGCCGCCCACCGCGAAGGTCTGTCCGTCGCGGACGATCCCCTCCAGCGCGGCAGCCGCGCTTGGATAGACTTTGTTCATCAGTTGTCCCTTCCTCTATGGAAACCAGCAAAACCGGTTCACGCGCCACGTGGCGCAAGCCCGCCGCACCATTCTATGCATGCGCGGCGATGCCTGCGTCGAGGCGCGCTTTTTATGTCGCGACGAACGCCGCGAGATGCCTGAAAGGGTACGATGCGGCGCAGATGCGGCACAATACGCAAAAATACATAAGCATTTCCCTCCGCCCCCCGCGCCATGCCCGATCTCGATTACCAGACCGCCTTCCACCTCGCGCCGCTCGGCCTCGTGCTGTCGCGCGACCGCGTGATCGAGGACTGCAACGACGCGCTCGCGTCGATCTTTCGCTGCGCGCGGGCCGACCTGATCGGACAATCGTATGCGGTGCTCTACCCGTCCACGGACGAATTCCAGCGAATCGGCGAGCGCATCGCACGCGTGATGGTCGCGAACGGCGTCTATTCGGATGACAGAATCATGAAGCGCGCGGACGGCGAACTGTTCTGGTGCCACGTGACGGGCCGCGCGCTCGACCGCACCGAGCCGCTCGCGGCCGGCGTCTGGACCTTCGAGGATTTGAGCGCGACGCGCCGCGTCGCGGTCGAACTGACCCCGCGCGAGCGCGAGATCGCCGCGCAGCTCGCGACCGGCAAGACCAGCAAGCAGATCGGACGCGTGCTCGACATCAGCTCGCGCACGGTCGACATCTACCGCGCGCGGCTGATGCGCAAATACGGAACGAACAATACGCCGGAGCTGCTGCAGCGCCTGCTCGGGCAGTGAACGCGCCTTGCGTCGCGGCGCGCGAATGACGATCGGCCGCACACGGCGGCCGATTGACGGACACCACCGGCCCGGCGCGCCACCGGCGACCCGGTGCGCGCCGCCTGTCGATATGCACGCTCAGCCGACTTTCGTCGCCAGCGCGTGCTCGATCGTGTCGCGCAGCAAGGGCGGCAGCGGCACCGACTTGCCGAGCGCGTAGTCGACCCACACGCAACGTGCGTTGCCGCGTGCATAGACATGCTGCGGATCGTCCGCGCGCGTGAGCTCGAACCCGGTGTCGAAACTGCTTCGGCCCGGCTTCGCGGCCGACATCCTCGCGATCACGTCGCCCGGATAGTGCAGCTGCTTGAGGAACTCCATCGACGCGGTGACGATGACGGGCCCCTGCCCTTCGCCGTTGCCGCCCGCAATGCCGAGCTGCTCGAACCACGAGATCCGCGCCTGCTCCATGTAGCGGAAATAGACCGTGTTGTTCACATGGCCGAATGCGTCCATGTCGCCCCAGCGGATCGGCATCGACATCTCAAAAACAGGGGAGTAATCGCTAGTTGCACTCATGGCAGTCTTCTTTGTTGCGAAATGTCATCCGCTCACGCAAGGCCGAAGCCGTCGTCCGCGGAGATGATCGAGCCATTGATGAACTGCGACTCGTCGGCCGCGAGCAGCAACAACAGCCCGTCGAGATCCTGCGGCTTGCCGACGCGCCGGCGCGGCAGCATCGACTGCAGCTTCTGGCCCTGCTCGGTTTCCCACAGGTAATGATTGATTTCGGTATCGATATAGCCCGGACAGATCGCGTTCACGTTGATCCCGTGGCGCCCCCACTCCAGCGCCATCGCGCGCGTCATCTGCACGACCGCGGCCTTGCTCATCGCGTACAGCCCGATCTGCGGGAACACGCGCAGCCCGGCCACCGACGCGATGTTGATGATCCGGCACGGCGGCTTGCCGTTGCCGCCGCCGTTCGCGCGCATGATCATCCGCTTCGCGACTTCCTGCGCGACGAAAAATGCGCCGCGCGTGTTCGTATCGAACACGAACTCGAAATCCGCCGGCGTGATGTCGACGAGCTTCTGCATCGTCGACACGCCCGAATTGTTCACGAGGATGTCGATCGTGCCGGCTTCCGTCTCCGCATGCGCGACGGCCGCCTTGATGCTCTGCACGTCCGTCACGTCGAGCGACACGACGTGCGCGGCGCCGCCCGCCGCCTCGATCTCCGCGCGCAACTCCTTCAGGCGCTCGACGCGGCGGCTCGCGAGCACGACCTTCGCGCCCGCCTGCGACAGCACTTGCGCAAAACGCTGCCCGAGGCCGCTCGACGCGCCGGTGACCAGCGCGACCTTGCCTTCCAGATTGATCGATCGACCCATTTGCACATCCCCTTTCGATGTCGTTGCGCCAGCCCGGGCGGCACAGCCCGGGCGGCATTACCCTAGCACAAAAAATAGAACGATCGTGCTAATCTACTTGCATGTTGTTGCGGCAAGCGTTTCGTTTCGCAGACAATACGCTCCCGAATAAAAGCATTCTAACGGTTAGAGGAACGCCAATGACCCCCGCAAGCCTCATCGAGCAATACGGCCCGCGCGAATCGATGGAATACGACGTCGTGATCGTCGGCGGCGGCCCCGCCGGGCTGTCGGCGGCGATCCGGCTCAAGCAGCTGGCCGCCGAGAAAGGCGCCGAGATCGGCGTGTGCGTGCTCGAGAAGGGTTCCGAGATCGGCGCGCACATCCTGTCGGGCGCGGTGATGGACCCGCGCGCGATCACCGAGCTGTTTCCCGACTGGAAGGAACGCGGCGCGCCGCTCGACGTCGAGGTGAGCGAAGACCGCTTCCTGTTCCTGTCCGAGAAGAGCGCGGTCACGACGCCGAACTGGGCGCTGCCGGACAACTTCAAGAACCACGGCAACTACGTGATCTCGCTGGGTAACGTCACGCGCTGGCTCGGCCAGCAGGCGGAGGCGCTGGGCGTCGAGATCTTCCCCGGCTTCCCCGCTGCCGAGATTCTCTACAACGACGACGGTTCGGTGAAAGGCGTCGCGACCGGCAACATGGGCGTGGGCAAGGACGGCGAGCCGACCGAGAACTTCCAGCTCGGCATGGAGCTGCACGCGAAGTACACGCTGTTCGCCGAAGGTTGCCGCGGCCACCTCGGCCGTCAACTGATCTCGAAGTTCAAGCTCGACGCGAACGCCGATCCGCAGGCGTACGGGATCGGCATCAAGGAACTGTGGGAAATCGATCCGGCCAAGCACAAGCCGGGCCTCGTGATCCACACGGCCGGCTGGCCGCTGAAGTCGGACACGTACGGCGGCTCGTTCCTGTATCACATGGACAACAACCAGGTCGTGGTCGGCTTCGTGGTGGGCCTGGGCTACACGAACCCGTACCTGTCGCCGTTCGAGGAATTCCAGCGCTACAAGACGCATCCGTCGATCCGCGCGTTCCTCGAAGGCGGCAAGCGCGTGTCGTACGGCGCGCGCGCGATCACGGCCGGCGGCCTGCTGTCGCTGCCGAAGACGGTGTTCCCGGGCGGCGCGCTGATCGGCGACGATGCGGGCTTCCTGAACGCATCGCGGATCAAGGGCAGTCACGCGGCGATCAAGACCGGCATGCTGGCCGCCGACGCCGCATTCGACGCGGTGCAGGCCGGCCGTCAGTCGGACGAGCTCAATGCGTACCCGGATGCGTTCAGGCAATCGTGGCTGTACACGGAGCTGTACCGTGCGCGCAACTTCAAGCAGTGGATGGCCAAGGGCCTGTACCTCGGCACGCTGATGGTCGGGCTCGAGCAGAAGGTGATGGGCGGCAACGTGCCGTGGACGCTGCATCATCAGCATGCGGACCACGAGATGCTGAAGCCGGCGTCGCAGTGCGAGCCGATCGACTATCCGAAGCCGGACGGCAAGCTGACGTTCGACCGGCTGTCGTCGGTGTTCATCTCGAACACGAACCACGAGGAAAACCAGCCGGCGCATCTGACGCTGAAGGATGCGAGCGTGCCGGTGAACGTGAACCTGCGCACGTACGCGGGGCCGGAGGCGCGTTTCTGCCCGGCGGCCGTGTACGAGTTCGTGAAGAACGACGACGGCGGCGATCGCCTCGTGATCAACGCGCAGAACTGCGTGCACTGCAAGACCTGCGACATCAAGGACCCGACGCAGAACATCGTGTGGGTCACGCCGGAAGGCGGCGGCGGGCCGAATTACCCGAACATGTAAGCTGCCGGAACGCACCGCCCCGCGAGCGGCGCGTTTTTTGGGTCACGGCAAACACCGCCGCAAACGAAACGGGGCGCTGCATCACGCAGCGCCCCGTTTGCATTCGTCGTTCGACGGCCGACGCGACGCGCGCCCCGCCCGCTCGGATCAGGTCGCGCTGCCGGCGATCTTCGGCGTGGCCGTCTCCACGTCGCCGCACTGCGCGCGGTGGCGCAACGCATGGTCGATCAATACCAGCGCGAGCATCGATTCGGCGATCGGCGTCGCACGAATGCCGACGCACGGATCATGGCGGCCGAAGGTTTCGACCGTCGCTTCCTCGCCGGACTTCGTGATCGAGCGGCGCGGCGTGCGGATGCTCGACGTCGGCTTGATCGCGATCGACACAGTGATGTCCTGCCCCGTCGAAATCCCGCCGAGCACGCCGCCCGCGTGGTTGCCGACGAAGCCGGCCGGCGTCAGTTCGTCGCCGTGCACCGAGCCGCGTTGCGCGACGCTGTCGAAGCCCGCGCCGATCTCGACGCCCTTCACCGCGTTGATGCTCATCATCGCCTTCGCGATATCGGCATCGAGCCGGTCGAACACCGGTTCGCCCCAGCCGACCGGCACGCCCGACGCGACGACGTCGATGCGCGCGCCGATCGAATCGCCATCCTTGCGCAGCGCGTCCATGTACGCCTCGAGCGCCGGCACGACCGCCGCGTTCGGCGAGAAGAACGGATTCTCGTGCACGTACGACCAGTCGACGAACGGCACGTCGATGTCGCCGAGGCCGCTCATGTAACCGCGCACCTCGACCCCGAAGCGCTCGCGCAGCCACTTCTTCGCGACCGCGCCCGCGCCGACGATCGGCGCGGTCAGGCGCGCGGACGAACGGCCGCCGCCGCGGTAGTCGCGGATGCCGTATTTCTGCCAATAGGTGTAGTCGGCGTGGCCGGGACGGAACGTCTCGACGATGTTGCCGTAGTCCTTGCTGCGCTGGTCGGTATTGCGGATCAGCAGCGCGATCGGCGTGCCGGTCGTCACGCCTTCGAACACACCGGACAGGATCTCGACCTCGTCGGCCTCCTGCCGTTGCGTCACGTGCCGCGACGTGCCGGGCTTGCGGCGATCGAGCTCGATCTGAATGTCGGCTTCGGTCAGCGCCATCCCCGGCGGGCAGCCGTCGATCACGCAGCCGATCGCGGGACCGTGCGATTCGCCGAAGGTCGTGACAGTGAAAAGCGTGCCGAGGGTATTGCCGGACATGATGGAACCGCCCAAAGAGAAATGGGCAAACCGATCCGCTGCCGGAGCCGCGGGCAGGTCGATCGTTTGCCGGTCGAGAAAGAGGTAAACCGCTATTATGCCAGCCGTCCCGCGCCCGCGGGCCGTGTGAACCGTTCAGACCACACGGGCCGACGCGGATAAGGGCAGAGCGAAGCCGGTACGGCGATCGCAGGCCCTCGGCGTTGCGCTCGAGCCCGCCGAACCGGGGACGCCATCCCGGCCCGTGCGCGGATCGATCATCCCGCGCCGGACCGGGCGCCCGCCTACTTCCGCGCGCCGCGCAGCTCGGTCACCGCCGCCTGCAGCGCCTCGGGCGTCGCCACCGACGCCGGGATCGGTTCGCCGACGGCCAGCGTCAGCCGGCTCATCACGCCGCGCTTGATGGGGCGCGGCATCCGCGCATCGGTATGCCGCGAAAAGTAGCTGCCCCACAGCCCGCGCAGCGCCATCGGGATCACCGGCGCCGGCGTGCGGCTCAGGATCTCGGTGATGCCGTGATGGAACGGGTTGATGTCGCCCGTCTTCGTCAGCTTGCCCTCGGGGAAGATGCACACGAGTTCGCCGTCCTTCAGCGCGGCCTCGCACAGGTCGTACGCCCGCGCGAGCATCGCGGGATCCTCGTGGCGCGGCGCGATCGGAATCGCCTTCGCATGCCGGAACACCCAGCTCGCGAAACGCGTCTTGAAGATCCGGTGATCCATCACGAAACGGATCGGACGCGGGCTCGCGGCGGCCAGCACGAGCGCATCGACGTAGCTGACGTGATTGCACACGAGCACCGCCGCCCCTTCCGCCGGAATCCGCTCGGCGTGCACGAGGCGGATGCGGTAGAACGTATGCACGAGCACCCACGCGACGAAGCGCAGCAGGAACTCGGGCACGAGCAGGTAGATGTACGTCGCGACCACGACGTTCAACAGCGCGGTGACGAGGAACAGCCCCGGGATGTCGACGCCGGCCTTGGTCAACCCCATCGCCATCACGGCCGACAGGATCATGAACAGCGCGTTCAGGATGTTGTTCGCGGCGATGATCCGCGCGCGGTGCGTCGGCGCGCTGCGGCTCTGGATCAGCGCATACAGCGGCACGCTGTAGAAGCCGCCGAACATCGCGAGCAGGAACAGGTCGGCCAGGATGCGCCAGTGGCGCGCACCGGCGAGGAATTCGCCGACCGACAGCAGATGGCCGGGCGACGGCAGCGCGTGGCTCGCGAAATACAGCTCGATCGCGAATACGCTGATGCCGATCGAGCCGAGCGGCACGAGGCCGATCTCGACGCGCCGCTGCGACAGCCGCTCGCACAGCAGCGAACCGAGGCCGATGCCGACCGAGAACGTCGCGAGCAGGATCGTGACGACGTCGGGGCTCGCGGACAGCACGTCCTTCGCGAAATTGAAGAACGACGTGAGGAACGTCGCGCCGACGAACCACAGCCACGAGATGCCGAGCAGGCTCAGGAACACCGTGCGGTTCTGCCGCGCGAGCCCGAGGTTGCGCCAGGTCTCGCTGACCGGGTTCCAGTTGATCACGAGATCGGGCTGCGGCGCGGGCGTGGGCGGCACGCGCTGCGCGACGAGTCGCCCGGCCAGCGCGATCACGACGACGCTCACCGCGAGCACGCGCTCACCGCTGCCTTCGATGCCGGCCGCCGCACCGCCGATGATCGTGCCGATCAGGATCGCGATGAACGTGCCCATCTCGACGAGCCCGTTGCCGCCGACCAGCTCATGTTCGCCGAGATGCTGCGGCAGGTACGAATACTTGACGGGCCCGAACAGCGTCGAGTGCATCCCCATCATGAACGTGCACAGATACAGCAGCGTCGCGCTGTGCGTGACGAAGCCGGCCGCGCCGACCAGCATCAGCACGATCTCGAACGATTTCACGAAGCGCGTGAGGGTTGCCTTGTCGTATTTGTCGGCGATCTGGCCGGAGGTGGCCGAGAACAGCACGAAGGGCAGGATGAAGATCGCGGAAATCAGGAACGCGGCCGTCTTCGCGTCGACGCCGGAGAACCGCGCTGTGTGATACGTGACGAGCGACGTGAAGCCGATCTTGAAGACGTTGTCGTTCAGCGCGCCGAGGAACTGGGTCGTGAAGAACGGCGCGAAGCGGCGCTCGCGCAGCAGGTCGAACTGGGATGCGTGCGCGTGCCGTTCGCCGCGCCGCTCGGAAGTGGCTTGCGTGTGATCGCTCATTCGGAATACGCGCGCATCGTCTGGGCGATGCTGCGCGGGCCTCGTGTTGTCGTTGAAAAAACGGCGGCGCAGGACATGCCTGCGCCGCCGCGTGCGGGATGGCAGCGCCCATGCAACAACGTGCCGGGCGCGGCGCGATTCACGGCTTGTGCGCTTCGGCTTCCGATTCCGGCCAGTCGCGAATGTACGCCTTCAGCATCCGGTTCTCGAAGCTCTGCGCCTCGACGACCGTCTTCGCGACGTCGTAGAACGAAATGACGCCCATCAGCACCTTCTTGTCGAGCACCGGCATGTAGCGCGCGTGGCGCTCGAGCATCATCCGGCGCACTTCGTTGACGTCCGTTTCCGGCGTGCACGTGAGCGGCTCGTCCATCACCTTGCGCACCTGCACGTCGCCGATCGCGCCGCCGTTCACGTGCAGGCGCAGGATGATCTCGCGAAACGTCAGCATCCCGACGAGATCGCCGTACTCCATCACGACGAGCGAACCGATGTCGTGCTCGGCCATCGTATCGACCGCTTCGCGCAGCGGCTTATCGGGCGTCACCGTAAACAGCGTGTTGCCCTTCACTTTCAGAATATCGCTGACGCGCATCGTAGTCCCCTCATGCTTGAATGCAAAATCTCTTTCGATCGTATCGGAAAGCCTGTCAAAAGGAAAGCACGGGCCGGTGCGGCGGCCCGCCGCCGCTTGCGGACGCGGGCCGCCGGCCGCACAATGGCCCCATGAACAGCGGCCCGAGGAGACGGCCATGGCGCATACGCATACGGAGCAATTCGCCAGCTTCGCTGACTTCTACCCGTATTACCTGAACGAGCATCAGAACCTGACGTCGCGGCGGCTGCACTTCATCGGCTCGCTCGGCGTGATCGGCTGCGTCGCGATGGCGGTCGCGACCGGCTACTGGCCGTGGCTACCGGCGGCAGTCGTCTGCGGCTACGGGTTCGCGTGGGTCGGCCACTTCTTCTTCGAGAAGAACCGCCCGGCCACGTTCCGGCACCCGATCTACAGCCTGATGGGCGACTGGGTGATGTTCAAGGACATCTGCACCGGCAAGATCCCGCTGTAGCCCGCCGGGCCCCGCCGTCAGGCGGGCCGCGGCGGCCGGGCGCGCGGATCGTCCACACCCGGCGCCTGCCCGGCGCTCCCGGCCGGCTGCCCGCCCGCGAGCCGGTGCGCGGCGATCAGCGACGCGAGCGTCACGTCGAACCGGTCGCTCGACAGCACCGCGAGCAGCGCCGCGCCTTCGACGTGGCTGCGGCGCCGCTCCAGCTGATAGGTCAACTCCGTGCGATCGATCACCAGCACGTCGAACAGTTGCGCGAGCGTCAGCTGCTCCGGGTTCGCGAGCAGGATATAGCGCGGCGTGGCCTCTTCGCCGCCGTCGAGCCGTGCGACCCATTCCCGCTCCTCCATCGTCGTCAGTAGCCGCTGCGCGGTTTCCATGTCGCAGCGCAGCATCGTCGCGAGCCGCAGCGCCGTGTAGCCGCGCTTGCCGGCCGCGCGCGCTTCGGCCAGCCGCGCGAGCAATTCGAGCGCGTCGAGCAGGTCGCTGCCCGGATAGTGGATCCGATGGAACTGGCCGACGCGAATCGCCGGCAGCGCGGATGCGACCATCGCACCGAGCAGCGCGATGAACCAGCTCAGGTACACCCACAGCAGGAACACCGGCAGCGCCGCGAACGCGCCATAGACGGCCGTATAGGTCGGAATGCGCCGCACGTAATAGCCGAAGCCGCGCTTCGCGAGTTCGAACGCGATGGCCGCGAACAGCCCGCCGATCACCGCGTCGCGCCAGGCGACCGCGCAGTTCGGCAGGTACACGTACAGCAGCGTGAACGCGAGCACGGTCAACGGCACCGACGCAAGCGCGAGCAGCCACTCGACCATCGACGTCGACGGCCCCGCGCCGGTGAACGCGAGCGATTGCGTGAACAGGTACGACGAGATCGACAGGCTCACGCCGAACAGCAACGGCCCGAGCGTGATCAGCGCCCAGTACGCGAGCACGCGCTGCGCGAACGGCCGCGGCTTGCGCACGCGCCAGATCAGGTTGAACGCCGATTCGATCGTCATCATGGTCATCACCGACGTGACGACGAGCACGATCAGGCCGGCCGTCGTCAGCCCCTTGGCCTTCGACGCGAACTGGTTCAGGTACTTGAAGATCTGGATATTGAACTGCGCGGGCATCAGGTGATCCGCGAGGAAACCCTGCAGCGAGATCTGGAACGACGCGAACATCGGGAACGCGGTGAACAGCGCGAACGCGACCGTCAGCAGCGGCACGAGCGCCAGCAGCGTCGTGAAGGTCAGGCTGCCCGCCACCTGCGGGATGCGATCCTCGGCGCTGCGCCGGGCCGCGAACTGCGCGAGGCGCTTGATGGTGTCGAGATCGACGCTCAACTTCGACAAACGGCTTCTCCTTCTCGAGGCTGCGCGCGTCACGGCGCGCCGCCGCCGCGCTGCGCGACGGCTTCAGCCCCTATAATAGCCGCTCGATTCCAGCAGGGGCCGACTGCACCGGGCACGCGCGCGGCCGCACGCGGCTCCGTCGCCCATGAAAGACATTCTCGTCCTCTATTACAGCCGTCACGGCGCCACGCGCGATCTCGCGCTCGCGATCGCGAACGGCATCGACAGCGTGCCGGGCATGCAGGCCCGCATCCGCACCGTGCCGCCCGTGTCGGCCGTCTGCGAAGCCACCGCCCCCGATATCCCGGCCGACGGCCCGCCGTACGCGGAGCTGCGCGACCTCGAGGAATGCGCGGGCCTCGCGCTCGGCTCGCCCACCCGCTTCGGCAACATGGCCGCGTCGCTCAAGTATTTCCTCGACGGCACGACGCCGCAATGGCTGTCCGGCGCGCTGACCGGCAAGCCCGCGAGCGTGTTCACGTCGACGGGCAGCCTGCACGGCGGCCAGGAGTCGACACTGCTGTCGATGATGCTGCCGCTGCTGCATCACGGAATGATGATCGTCGGGATCCCGTACACCGAATCCGCCCTCAGCACGACGCGTACCGGCGGCACGCCGTACGGCGCATCGCACGTCGCGCAGCACGACCGCGCGGCGCCCGGCGGGCTGTCGGCGGACGAGAAGGCGCTCGCGGCCGCGCTCGGGGTGCGGCTCGCGCGCGCCGCCGCGGCGCTTTCCAGCGCCCAGGCCGACGAGGCCGCATGAACGCCCCCGCCCGCCCCGCCGTCGCGGCCCGGCCGCGCTACGCGCTGGCCGCCGCCGCGGGTCTCGTCGCGCTGATCGCGCTGTCGCTCGCGTGGGAGCTGTGGCTCGCGCCGCTGCGCCCCGGCGGCTCCGCGCTGATGCTCAAGGCCGTGCCGCTCGCGCTCGCGCTGCCCGGCGTCTGGCGGCGTAACATCTATACGATGCAATGGGCGAGCATGCTGATTCTCGTCTATCTGGCCGAAGGCATCGTGCGCGGGATGTCCGACCGCGGGCTGTCCGCGACGCTCGGCTGGTGCGAGACCGCGCTTGCCGTCGGCTTCTTCGTGACGGCGCTGGCTTACGTCGCGCCGTTCAAGCGCGCGGCGAAAAAACCGCGCGCCACGTCCTGACCCTTACGCGACAAGGTGATGATGTCCTCCGAAGCTTTCGTTTCCGCGTGCCGCGATGCGATCGGCGCCGACCACGTGCTGACCGAGCCGCACGATACCGAACCGTTCCTGACCGACTGGCGCCGCCGCTACAAGGGCGCGGCGTGCGCGGTGCTGAGGCCCGCGAACACGGCCGAAGTCGCCGCGCTCGTGAAGCTCGCCAACGCGCACGGCGTCGCGCTCGTGCCGCAGGGCGGCAACACGGGCCTCGCGGGCGGCGCGACGCCCGACGCGAGCGGCAGCCAGGCCGTGCTGAGCGTCGCGCGCCTGAACCGCGTGCGCGCGCTCGATCCGCACAACAACACGATTACCGTCGAAGCCGGCGTGATCCTCGCCGACGTGCAGGCGCGCGCCCGCGAAGGCGGCCGGCTGTTCGCGCTGAGTCTCGCGGCGGAAGGCAGCTGCACGATCGGCGGCAACCTGTCGACCAATGCGGGCGGCACCGCGGTGCTGCGCTACGGCAACGCACGCGAGCTGTGCCTCGGGCTCGAGGTCGTGACGCCGCAGGGCGCGATCTGGGACGGGCTGCGCGGCCTGCGCAAGGACAACACGGGCTACGATCTGCGCGACCTGTTCATCGGCGCCGAAGGCACGCTCGGGATCATCACGGCGGCCGTGATGAAGCTGCATCCGCTGCCGGCCGCGCAGGTCACGGCGCTCGCCGCGCTCGAATCGCCGCACGCGGCGCTCGATTTCCTCGCGCTCGCGCAGCGCGCGGCCGGGCCGCTGCTGACCGGCTTCGAGCTGATGTCGGATTTCTGCATGCAGCTGGTCGGCAAGCACTATCCGCAACTGCGCTACCCGTTCGCGCAGACCCATGCGCAAACGGTGCTGCTGGAGCTGTCCGACAACGAAAGCGAAGCGCATGCGCGCGCGCTGTTCGAGAAACTGATGGAGGAAGCGTTCGAGGCGGGACTCGTGGTCGACGCGGTGGTCGCGGAGAATCTCGCGCAATCGCGTGCGTTCTGGGACCTGCGCGAGCACATCCCGCTCGCGCAGGCCGACGAAGGGCTCAACATCAAGCACGACATCGCGGTGCCGATCTCGTCGATCGCACGCTTCATCGACGAGACCGACGCGGCGATCCAGCAGGCCGCGCCGGGCGCGCGGATGGTCACGTTCGGCCACCTCGGCGACGGCAACCTGCACTACAACGTGCAGATGCCCGAGGGCGGCGATCCGAAGGCGTTCCTCGCCGCGTTTCAGGCGCCGATCAACCGGATCGTCTACGACAACGTGCACCGCCATCACGGCACGATCAGCGCGGAGCACGGCATCGGCCAGTTGAAGATCGACGACGCGCAGCGCTACAAGTCGCCGGTCGAGACGACGCTGATGCGCACGCTGAAGACCGCGCTCGACCCGCGCGGCCTGATGAATCCCGGCAAGGTCCTGCGCTGAAGCCGCCTACTCCGGAGCCAAGCCCGTGAAAGTCCGCGTCCTGTCCGACCTGCATCTCGAAAACAACCTGCCCGACGCGATCCCGCATGCCGCCGCCGATCTCGTCGTGCTGGCCGGCGACATTCACAATCACGCGGAAGGCCTGCGCTGGGCCGCCGAGACGTTCGACCCGGCGGTGCCGGTGATCTACGTGCCGGGCAACCACGAGTATTACGACGGGGAATTCGGCGCGCTGGAGACGGCGATGCGCGACGCGGCGCATACGCTCGACCACGTGCATTACCTGAACAACGGCGTCTACGTCGATCCGGCCCGGCGCTTCCGCGTGCTGGGCACGACGCTCTGGGCCGATTTTTCGCTGTTCGGCCAGGACGAAGCCAGCGTCGCGCGCGCGATCGACGCCGGGCAGCGCGTGATGCTCGATTTCAAGGGATTGATCCAGGTGACCTGGCCGCACGATGCGGCGGTGCATGCGAAACCGAGCGCGCCGGAACGGAACTTCGCGCCGGCCGATGCGATCGCGCTGCACCGGCGGGGCCGAGCGTGGCTGGAAGCGCAACTGGCCACGCCGTTCGCGGGCAGGACGATCGTCGTCACCCATCATGCGCCACACCGGCGCTCGCTGGCGGAACGCTATGCGCAAGATCTGGCTTCCGCGGGATTCGTCACGGACATGGCGGAACTGGTGCGGCCGCCGGTGGATCTGTGGCTGCACGGCCACACGCATACGTCATTCGACTACGTTGCGGACGGCGGCACGCGCGTGGTGTGCAATCCGCGCGGCTACCTTCACCGGCGCACCGGCGAATGGGAAAACCCCGCGTTCGCGTGGGACAAGGTGGTCGAGCTCGGCTGAGCGCCCGCCCGGGCGGCCGCGTGGCGCGGCCTTCCCGACCTCAAGCGTAACGGCGGCGGGATCAGCGACCGGGGCGGCGCGGCTCGCGCACGCGGACCGGCACGGGCTTCAGCTGCGCCTTCGCTTTCATCGCACGCAGCAGGTCGCGGGTCGCCGCCGCGGCGGCAGCCGCGCCCAGCAGGACGCCAAGGCCGATCATCAGGTGCGTATCCATCGCTACTCCGGTGTGGTGTATCTCGTTAATTCCAACAGTATCAAACTGTCTGACACACGTTCGTAAAAAAATGTTGCGTGAACGAAAAATCTCGTCAGATTGCGGTCGACCGCGCCGTCATGTCGCACGCGTGTACTGTTCGAGCGCGGCTTCGTCCGCTTCGAGCGTGAGCGGCAGTTCTTCGCGCAGGAAATCGACCCAGGTCCGGATTTTCGCGTCGAGGTACTGGCGCGACGGATACAGCGCGTAGATGTTCATCACGTGCGACCGGTAATCGGGCATCACGCGCACGATGTGCCCGCTGCGCAGCCAGCCGATCGCCGAATAGAGCGGCAGCCCGCCGACCCCCATCCCCTCCCGCACGGCCACCGCGAGCGCCTCGGCGACGTTCACGCGGAACGGCGGCGCCGTGATCGGCACGACCTCCTCGCCGTTCGGCCCCGCCAGCGCCCATTCGTCGAAGTGGAAGCCCGGCGCGACCATCCCGAGGCACACGTGCTGCGCGAGATCGGCCGGCCGCTGCGGCACGCCGTGCGACTCGATATAGCCGGGCGACGCGCACACGACGCTGTAGCTCTCGCCGAGCCGCTGCGACACGAGCCCCGAATCCGGCAGATCGCGGCCGACGACGATCGCGACGTCGTACCCCTCGTCGAGCAGGTCGGGCATCCGCTGCGCGAGCGTCAGCTCGACGTGCACGTCCGGATAGCGCTCGCGGTAGCGCGCGATGGCCGGCACCAGATAGTGCTGGCCGAGGCTCGTGAAGCAATGGACCTTCAGCTTGCCGGACGGGCGCGCATGCGCGTCGCCGGCCTCGGCTTCGGCCTGGTCGACGTAAGCGAGGATCTGTTCGCAGCGTTGCAGATAGCGCTCGCCGGCTTCGGTCAGCGCGATCCGGCGCGTCGTGCGGTTCAGGAGACGCGTGCGCAGATGGGCCTCGAGATCCGAGACCGCGCGCGACGCGTAGGCGGTGGTCGAATTCATCTGCTGGGCGGCCGCGGTAAAGCTTCCCGCGTCGACCACGCGGACGAACACCCGCATGTTTTGTAACGTATCCATCCGATTACCCGTGTGAATCCGCAAGGATTGTTGCACAGGGTCCAACAAATATTATCTCAAGATTCGTAAAAATGACTTGCACCGTTGTCCGTTTATTCAGGAATCACTGAAAAATATAATCGCCTCCGACTCATCTATATCCGAAAGGGAGAAAATCGTGCAGTCTCCGGCGACAAAAGGGACGCTCGCACTGGCGGTTCTTGCAGTCTCATTAATAATGGCCGGTTGCGCGAGCATGGGCGACAACCACACCCAGTCCACTCGCATCGACGCGAACGCGCTCGACGCCGGTGCGGCCATCCGCGCGGCCGATCGCGACGCGGGCTGGCCCACCGCCGACTGGTGGCGCGCGTATCGCGATCCGCAGCTCGACGCGTGGATCGCCGCTGCCCAGGCCGGCAACCCGACCCTCGCGGCCGCCGAGGCCCGCGTGCGCGAAGCGCAGGCAATGGCGCGCGTCGCCCGTTCGGCCGAATTGCCGCAAATCAACGGCAACCTGTCGCTGATGCGCCAGCACTGGCCGGACAACGTGTACTACGGCCCGGGGCCGCTCGCCGATACCGACACCTGGAACAATACCGGCACGCTCGGCTTGTCGTACCACCTCGATCTGTGGGGCAAGGACAAGAACGCGACCGAGCGCGCGCTCGACACCGCGCATGCGACCGCCGCCGACGCGCGCGCGGCCAAGCTCGAACTCGAGGTCAACGTGGTGCGCGCGTATGTCGGCATGTCGATGAACTACGCGCTGCTGGATCTCGCGCACGAAACGTACGAACGCCAGCGCTCGCTTGCCGATCTCGCCCGCAAGCGGCTGCAGGCCGGCCTCGGCACGCAGCTCGACGTGAGCCAGGCGGAATCGACGCTGCCCGACTACGAGCGGCAGATCGACAGCTATGAGGAAGCGATCCAGCTCGCGCGCCACCAGCTCGCCGCGCTGGCCGGCAAGGGCCCGGGCGCCGGCGACGCGATCAAGCGGCCGCAACTGGCGCTCGATGCGCCGGCCGGCCTGCCGTCGGCGCTGCCGGCCGACCTGCTCGGCCGCCGCCCCGACGTCGTCGCGGCGCGCTGGACGGTCGACGCGCAGGCGCGCGGCATCGACGTCGCGAAGGCGTCGTTCTACCCGAACATCGACCTGCTCGCGACGGTCGGCGGCTTCGGCGTGACCGCGCCGTTCACCGACTTCCTGCGCGCGATGAACGGCGGCTGGACGGCCGGCCCCGCGCTGTCGCTGCCGATCTTCGAAGGCGGGCGGCTGCGCGCGCAGCTCGGCGCCGCGAATGCCGGCTACGACCAGGCGGTCGAGCGCTACAACCAGACGATCGTCGGCGCGCTCAAGGACATCGCCGACCAGGTCGTGCGGATCCGCTCGCTCGATACGCAGAAGAAGGACGCCGCGCGCTCGGTGGCGGCCAACAATCGCAGCTATCAGTTGTCGCGCGAAGGCTTCCGCCGCGGGCTGACCGATTACGTGAACGTGCTCGTCGCGCAACAGCAACTGCTGCGCGCGCAGGAGACGGCCGCCCGCATCGACGCGGAACGCCTCGCCGCGCACGCGCAGCTGATGGCCGCGCTCGGCGGCGGGGTCGAGACGGGGACGGATGTTCCGGGCGGCGATCCGTCGGGCGGCGATCCGTCGGGCGGCGATCCGTCGGGCGGCGATCCGTCGGGCGGCGCTCCGTCGGGCGGCGATCCGTCGAAGGACAAGGCTGCCGCGCACGCCGCCGCTGCGCCAGCCGCCGCGTCGGGCACGAAACCCGCGGCGGCCGTCACCCGGCCCGCGCAGGTCGCAACCGCCGGCGGCACCGCTGCGTCGGCCGCCGCCGTGCCGGCCGCACGGTAACGCGGAGCGCCGCCATGTCAGCTTCCTCCCCCGCTTCCCCGCGCGCCGATGGCCCGTTCGCGGCCTGGACCGCCGCGTTCGGCGACTGGGCGCGCACCGACGGCGCCGCGTGGCTCTACCTGTTCAAGGCGCTGCTCGCCGCGTTCATCGCGACCGGCGTGTCGATGCGGCTCGACCTGCCCGCGCCGAAAACGGCGATGACGACCGTGTTCATCGTGATGCAGCCGCAAAGCGGCGCGGTGCTCGCGAAAAGCTTCTACCGGGTCGCCGGCACGATCTTCGGGCTGATCGCGACGCTCACCTTCGTCGGGCTGTTCCCGCAGCAGCCGGAACTGTTCCTGCTGGCGGTCGCGCTGTGGGTCGCGCTGTGCACGGCCGGCGCCGCGCGCAACCGCAACTTCCGCAGCTACGGCTTCCTGCTGGCCGGCTACACGACCGCGCTGATCGGGCTGCCCGCGTCGCAGCACCCGGACGGCGCATTCATGAGCGCGATGACGCGCGTGGCCGAAATCATGGTCGGGATCGTGTCGGCCGGCGTGGTCAGCGCGCTCGTGTTTCCGCAGACCACCGGCGAGCAGATGCGCACGACGGTGCGCAAGCGCTTCGGCAGCTTCGTCGACTACGTCGCCGCGGCGCTGTCGGGCAAGCTCGACCGCGCGCACATCGAAACCATCCATACGCGCTTCGTCGCCGACGTGGTGGGGTTCGAGGCCGCGCGCAGCATGGCCGTGTTCGAGGATCCGGACACGCGGATGCGCAGCGGCCGCCTCGCGCGGCTGAACAGCGAGTTCATGAGCGCGTCGAGCCGCTTCCACGCGCTGCACCAGTTGATGAACCGGCTGCATGCGGCCGGCGCGCAGGCCGCGATCGACGCGATCGAGCCGTACTTCCGCGAAATCGCCCCGCTACTGCTGACGCCCGCCGGCGAACCGGTGCGCACGTCGGCCGACGCCGGCCACGCGGCCGCGCAACTGCTCGCGTGGCGCGACGCGCTGCCGCGCCGCATCCGCGCGACGCGCGCGGCGCTCGAGACGCAGCCGGACTTTCCGCTGCTCGACTTCGATACGGCCGCCGAACTGCTGTACCGCTTCATCACCGACCTGCACGAGTACGCGGCCACCTACGCGTCGCTGTCGAGCGCGACGCACGAGCGCGAACGCTGGATCGAGCGCTACGAGCCGCGCACCAATGCGACGGCGATGGTGATCGCGGCGATCCGCACGGCGAGCGTGATCCTGCTGCTCGGCTGGTTCTGGATCGAGACCGCGTGGCCGAGCGGCGTGACGATGACGCTGACGGCGGCGGCCACCTGCGCGCTCGCGTCGTCGACGCCGCGCCCCACCGCGATGTCCGCGCAGATGGGCATGGGTACGGCGCTCGCCGTCTGCACGGGCTTCCTGCTGACGTTCGGCATCTATCCGCACATCGACGGCTTCCCGCTGCTGTGCGTCGCGCTCGCGCCGCTGCTCGCGATCGGCATCTTCATGACGCTGAAGCCGAAGCTCGCCGGCTACGGGATGGGTTATCTGATCTTCTTCAGCTTCCTCGCCGGCCCGGACAACATCACGCACTACGATCCGACCAGCTTCATGAACGATTCGCTCGCGCTCGTGCTGGCGATGCTGGCGTCGGCGATCGCGTTCGCGGTGCTGTTCCCGCCGACCGCGCCGTGGCTCAAGAGGCGGCTCTTCGCGGACCTGCGCCACCAGGCCGTCGCGGCCGGTCACGCGCGGCTCGCGGGCTTGCGCACGCGCTTCGAAAGCGGCGCGCGCGACCTGATGTACCAGGCGCACACGCTGTCGGCCGACCAGCCGGACGTGCAGCGCGACGCGCTGCGCTGGATGTTCGCGGTGCTCGAAACCGGCAACGCGACGATCGACCTGCGTCACGAGCTCGCGACGCTGCCGTCCGATCCGCGCTATGCGAGCGCGACGCCGTGGCGGCGCGCGATCGGGACGATGCGCACCGCGCTGTCGGCGCTGTTCTCGAAGCCGAGCGCCGCGCGTTTCGACGCGACGCTCGCCGCGACCAATGCGGCGATCGACGCGACCCGGCAAACGCTCGATGCCGTCGAGCCGTCGCGCGACGAGCGCCACCGGCTGCAGCGCATCCTGAGCCACCTGCATTTCGTGCGAACCGCGCTGCTCGACCCGGAATCGCCGCTCGAGCCGCTCAACCGCAACCGCCCCGTGCGTCCCCAACCAGGAGCCTCGTCATGATGCCGCGTGAAATCGCCATTCTCGATGCCTACATGCCGACGGTGGTGCTGATGTTCGTCCTCGGCGCGATCGCGACCTGGGCCGTCGACCGCCTGCTCGCCTATACCGGCCTCTACCGTCTCGTCTGGCACCCGTCGCTGTTCCGGGCCTGCCTTCTCGTCTGCATTTGCGGCGGACTGAGTCTTGCCGTTTACCGTTGATTCCGAACCATCATGATGCTCAGAAAACTCTTCGGCTTCGTCGCGACCGCCGCCATCCTTCTCGTCGCGATCCTGATCGGGCGCTCGCTGTGGGTGCACTACATGGACGATCCGTGGACGCGCGACGGGCGCGTGCGCGCCGAAATCGTCAACGTCGCGCCGGACGTGTCGGGCGCGATCGTCGAGCTGCCGGTGCATGACAACCAGCTCGTGAAGAAAGGCGACCTGATCATGCAGATCGACCCGTCGCACTACCGGATCGCGGTCGAGCAGGCGCAGGCGGCCGTGGCCGCCCGTCGCGCGGAACTGCAGATGCGCCGCGACGATGCGGCCCGCCGCGCGGATCTCGACGCGCTCGTCGTGTCGAAGGAAAACCGCGAGAACGCCGCGCACAGCGCGTCGAGCGCCGATGCGCAGTACCAGCAGGCGCTCGCCGCGCTCGACGCCGCGAAGCTCAACCTCGAACGCACGCGCGTCGTCGCGCCGGTCGACGGCTACATCACGAACCTGCAGACGTTCAAGGGCAACTACGCGGTGGCCGGCCAGGCGAAGCTGGCGATCGTCGACAGCCACTCGTTCTGGGTCTACGGCTACTTCGAGGAAACCAAGCTGCCGCGCGTGAAGATCGGCGCGCCGGCCGAAATGCGGCTGATGAGCGGCGGCGTGATGAAGGGCCATGTGGAAAGCATCTCGCGCGGCATCTACGATCGCGACAACCCGCAAAGCCGCGACCTCGTCGCGGACGTGAACCCGACCTTCAACTGGGTGCGCCTCGCGCAGCGCGTGCCGGTACGCATCCGGATCGACGAAGTGCCGGCCGACGTGGTGCTGTCGGCGGGCACGACCTGCACGGTCATCATCGATCCGGACAAGCAGAAGAAATCGTAAGCGCCTGGGCGTGCCGCACGCTCAGTGTGCGATGCGGAAACGCCCGACCAGCGCTTTCAGCGCCTGAGCCTGCTCGTCGAGCGCGTTCGCGGCAGCCGCCGCCTGTTCGACGAGCGCCGCGTTCTGCTGGGTGCCGGCATCCATCTGCGTGACCGCGCGGCCGATCTCGTCGATCCCCGCGCTCTGCTCGTCCGACGCCGCCGAAATCTCGCCGATGATGTCGGTCACGCGCTTGACCGCGCGCACCACGTCGCCCATCGTGCGGCCCGCGTCGTGCGCGAGCGCCGCGCCGTTGGCCACGCGCTCGACCGACGCGCCGATCAGTTCCCGAATCTCCTTGGCCGCGGTCGCCGAGCGCTGCGCGAGCAGCCGCACCTCTCCGGCGACCACCGAGAAACCGCGCCCCTGCTCGCCGGCGCGCGCGGCCTCGACCGCCGCGTTCAACGCGAGAATGTTGGTCTGGAAGGCGATCCCTTCGATCGTGCCGATGATGTCGCGGATGTTCTTCGCGCTGTCGTCGATCTCGTTCATCGTCGCGACCACGCGCCCGACGACTTCCCCGCCCGTCTCCGCCACCGCCGACGCATTGGCCGCGAGCGTGCTCGCCTGCCGCGCGTTCTCGGCGTTCTGCCGCACGGTCGACGTGAGCTGCTCCATGCTGGCCGCGGTGCGCTCCAGCGCGACGGCCTGCTGCTCGGTGCGGCGCGACAGGTCGAGGTTGCCGGTCGAGATTTCGCCGGACGCGGCCGCGATGGCCTCGGCGCTCACCGCGATCTCGCCCACCGTGGCCGCAAGCCCCGTCTGCATCTCGGCCAGCGCGCGCACCATGCTGCCGCGGTCGTGGCGGGCGAGCGCGATCGGCCGCGTCAGGTCGCCGCGCGCGATGTCCGAGGCAATCTCCTTCGCGAGCGCGGGCTCGCCGCCGAGCTGCGACGCGAGACGCCGCACGACGCGCTCGGCGATCACGACGGCCAGCACGATCAATGCGGCCGTCATCGCCGCGATCATCGCGAACGACGACGAAAAAATGGTCGCGGATGCATCGAGCGTCGCCTTCGACTTCTCGCCGCGCGTCTTCACGAGTTCGGCGACGAGTTTTTCGAGCTTGCCGGTTTCGACCAGCAGCGACACGTCCTGCGTGCCGACCTGCCAGTTCATCTGCGACAGGTCGAGCGGCTGCGCGCGCACCAGCGTGACGAAATCGCGCAGATGCGTGCTCCACGTGCCGACCGCCGTCGAGAACGCGTGCAGCCGCGCCGAATCGCCGGTATCGGACGGATCCGCATAGCGCTGCAGCGTGCCGAGCGCCTGGCCGATCGACGCGAGCCCCGCGCTCACTTCGGCGCCGAGCTCGTCGCGCTCCTTCGCGGTGGTCGCGGTCAGCAGCATCTTCTGCGCGCGGCTCGCGCGCAGCACCTCGGCCCGCACGTCCGCCGCCGCCCGGCTCGCGACGTGGCCCTGTTCGTAGACCGACGCGATCGACGCGTTCAGCCGGCTGATCTGCCACAGCGAAAATACGCCGATCGCGAGCGTGCCGGCCAGCAGGATCGCGAATGCGGCGCGCAACGTCGCCTTGACGGTCCACGGCCGGCGCTCGCGACGCGCCGCGCGCGCACGCCGCGCGACACGACCGGCGGCAACACCGGATGCGGCGGCGGCCGCACCGGGCTGTGGATGCAAAGATGCTGCTTTCATCGAACTATCCCCGTATGGATCACGCTGCCGGAAAGGTCGGTCCCGGCGGTCCCGCGATGGCAGGCCATGCCGCGCGTCCGGCGCCCGCCCGGCGGGTAGCCGGTGCCAGGCGCGGCACGCGTGTTGTCATTGGGTCGTTCTACGGCCGCCACCGCCGTTTCTTGAGTCCGGAAAAACACGCACCGGGCCCCGGGCGCGGCCCCACTGAAAGGGCCGACGCGTCGCCAGCGTTATACCCGTCCAAAAAAGCACGCGGCCGATCCGTCCCACGAATGTCTGATTCGCGACAAAACTTGGCCGGACATTCTCGATGCGCCACATTACACTTCTTTGACGCATCAACGAATCAACCACGCGCCGATCCCCAACAGAGCGCGCCAGCCACCTCAACTCGTTCAGCTCACATGGAAACCAGCCTCGACTCCGGCGCCGGTGCCGGCGCAGCCGCCGCCCAGCCGTCCGCACCGCCCGTTGCCCGCACCGTCTACCCGGTGCTCGGCGCGATCAGCTTCTCGCACATGCTCAACGACATGATCCAGTCGTTGATCCTCGCGATCTACCCGATGCTCAAGAGCCAGTTCGCGCTGTCGTTCGCGCAGATCGGCCTGATCACGCTCACCTACCAGATCACCGCGTCGCTGCTGCAGCCGCTCATCGGCCTCTAT
Source organism: Burkholderia sp. AU16741 (assembly GCF_002223345.1). NCBI lineage: Bacteria > Pseudomonadati > Pseudomonadota > Betaproteobacteria > Burkholderiales > Burkholderiaceae > Burkholderia > Burkholderia sp. AU16741. The sequence goes on along the minus strand of NZ_NKEZ01000003.1, from coordinate 981,066 downwards.
ACCGACAAGCGCCCGAAGCCGTATTCGCTGCCGGTCGGCATGGGCTTCACGCTCGCGGGGCTGCTGTTGATGTCGGCGGCGTCGAATTTCCCGATGTTGCTGGTGGCCGCGGCGCTCGTCGGCTGCGGCTCGTCGGTGTTCCATCCCGAATCGTCGCGGGTCGCGCGGATGGCCTCGGGCGGCCAGCACGGGCTCGCGCAGTCGGTGTTCCAGGTGGGCGGCAACGCAGGCTCCGCGCTGGGGCCGCTGCTCGCCGCGCTCGTGATCATTCCGCACGGCCAGCACAGCATCGCGTGGTTCTCGGCGGCCGCGCTCGTCGCGATGATCGTGCTCACGCAGATCGGCCACTGGTACAAGAAGCATCCGTCGATGAAGAAGAAGGCCGCACCGGCCGGCCACCCGACGCTGTCGCGCGGCCGCGTGATGGGCGCGATCGGCGTGCTGGTGCTGCTCGTGTTCTCGAAGTACTTCTACCTCGCGAGCATCAACAGCTATTTCACGTTCTACCTGATCGACAAGTTCCACCTGTCGGTGCAGGCCGCGCAGATCCATCTGTTCGTGTTCCTCGCGGCGGTGGCGGCCGGCACGCTGATCGGCGGGCCCGTCGGCGACCGGATCGGCCGCAAGTACGTGATCTGGGTGTCGATCCTCGGCGTCGCGCCGTTCACGATGCTGCTGCCGTACGCGAACCTGTTCTGGACGAGCGTGCTGACCGTGATCATCGGCGTGGTGCTGGCGTCGGCGTTCGCAGCGATCCTCGTCTATGCGACGGAGCTGATGCCCGGCAAGGTCGGGATGGTCGCGGGCCTGTTCTTCGGCTTCGCGTTCGGGCTGGGCGGCGTCGGCGCGGCCGTGCTCGGCCAGCTCGCTGACGCGACGAGCATCCCGTTCGTCTACAAGGTGTGCTCGTTCCTGCCGTTGATCGGCGTGCTGACGGTGTTCCTGCCGAATCTCGAAAGCAGCCGGCGCAAGAACGCGTGACGAACGACCGGCCGCGGTGTGCGCGCCGCGGCCGGTCGAGCGGTTTGATGGAAAAAGTACGAGACGGCGGCTTCAGGCCGCCGTCGTCGCATGCAGCGTCAGGAAGCGCTTGAGGATGCCCGACGAATAGCTGCTCGCGATCGCCGACAGGAAGTGCGAGAACGACTGCGTCGCGTGATCGTCGGCCGTATCGGAAATCGTGCGCACGAGCGCGAACGGCACGTCGTGTTCGGCGCACACCTGCGCGATCGCCGCGCCTTCCATCTCGACCGCGAGCGCGTCCGGCAGCGCGTTGCGCAGCGCGACGACTTCCTGCTCGCTCGACACGAAGCGGTCGCCGCTGATGACGAGCCCCGCGTGCAGCGCCGCGCCGGCAAGCCCGAAGCGCTCGGCGAACCGCGCGCCCTCTTCCTCGACGAACAGCGCGCACGCGGCCCGCAAGCGGGCCGTCAGCGCCGCGTCGGTCGAAAAACGCGTGATGCCGAGCAGCGGCACCTCGTAGCGCGGAAAGAGCGGCGATGCGTCGAGATCGTGCTGCAGCAGCGTATCGGCGACGACGACGTCGCCGATACGCACCGTGCGCGACACGCCGCCCGCGACACCGGTGAACACGACACCCGACACGCCGAACACGTGGATCAGCGCACTGACCGTCGCGGCGGCCGCGACCTTGCCGACCCGCGCGAGCGTGACGACGCAGGCCGCGCCGTGCACGGTGCCGACGTGATAATCGCGACGCCCGAGCGTGACCGTCTTCATCGCGCCGTCGGCGCGCATCGCGGCGATCAGGTCGCCGAGTTCCTCGGGCAGCGCGGCCAGAATGCCGAGCGGACGCGCGGCAGGCGTCACGACCAGGTCGATATCCATCATTCCACCGCCTGCAGTTTCGCGACCGCGAGCGCGAGCCATTTCTCGCCATGGCGCTTGAACTTCACCTGCGCCTTCGCATCGGTGCCGTTGCCTTCGAGCGCGGTGACCGTGCCTTCGCCGAACTTGGTGTGGAACACCTGCTGGCCGACCCGGAAGCCGGTGTCGGCCGCGCGCTGCTTGTCCGCGAACGCGGGCAGCGGCGCGGACACAGCCGCGTCGACGATCTGCTCGCGACTGCCGCCGCCCGGCCGCGCGAACCAGTCGCGCCCGTACCCGGCGTTGTCCGACCGCCCGCCCCAGCGCGACCCGGCCTCGACTTTCGGCGTGAGCCACTTCAGCACGTGCTCCGGCAGTTCGTCGAAGAAGCGCGAGCGCACGTTGTAGCGGGTCTGGCCATGCAGCATCCGGCTTTGCGCGAACGACAGGTAGAGCCGCTCCTTCGCGCGGGTGATCGCGACATACATCAGCCGGCGCTCTTCCTCGAGGCCGTCCGATTCGAGCACACTGTTCTCGTGCGGGAAGAGGCCCTCCTCGAGCCCCGTGATGAACACGGCCGAGAATTCGAGCCCCTTCGCCGCGTGCACGGTCATCAGTTGCACCGCGTCCTGGCCGGCCTGCGCCTGGTTGTCGCCGGCCTCCAGCGACGCGTGCGACAGGAAGCCGGCGAGCGGCGTCATCGTGTCGGGGTTCTGTGCCGGGTCGGCGGGCGAGGCCGGATCGAGCACGTCGACCGCCGGATCGTCGGTCGCGGCGCCGAGTTCGGGCGCCGCGATCGCGCCCGCGCGCAGCGGGATCGAGCGGGCCGGCGTATCGAGCCCGTAGCCTTCCTCGGCGATGAACGCGGTGGCCGCGTTCACGAGTTCCTGCAGGTTCTCGAGGCGATCCTGGCCTTCGCGCTCGCCCTGGTAGAAATCGGCGAGGCCGCTCGCGCGCACGACGTGCTCGACGGTGTCGGGCAGATTCATGTGCTGCGTGTCGGCGCGCATCTTCGCGATCAAATTCGCGAACCCGCCGAGGCTCGTGCCGGCCTTGCCGGTCACGTACGGAATCGCGGCGGCCATCGAGCAGCCGTACAGGCGTGCGGCGTCGGCCAGCTGCTCGACCGAGCGCGCGCCGATCCCGCGGGTCGGGAAATTCACGACGCGCGCGAATGCCGTGTCGTCGTTCGGGTTGTCGATCAGGCGCAGGTACGCGAGCGCATGCTTCACTTCCTGCCGCTCGAAAAAGCGCAGGCCGCCGTACACGCGGTACGGAATGCCCGATGACATCAGCGTGTGCTCGATCGAGCGCGACTGCGCGTTGCTGCGGTACAGGACGGCCACTTCGCTGCGCGCCATGCCGGTATTGATCAGCGAGCGGATCTCCTCGACGATCCAGCCGGCTTCCTGCGAATCGGTGCTGGCTTCGTACACGCGCACCGGCTCGCCGTGGCCGGCGTCGGTGCGCAGGTTCTTGCCGAGGCGGTGCGCGTTGTTCGAGATCAGCTGGTTCGCCGCGTCGAGGATGTTGCCGTGCGAACGATAGTTCTGCTCGAGCTTGATCAGGTTGCGCACGCGGAATTCGTCCTCGAAGTCGCGCATGTTGCCGACGTTCGCGCCGCGAAACGCGTAGATCGACTGGTCGTCGTCGCCGACCGCGAAGATCGCGTTCTCGCCGCCCGCGAGCATCTTGAGCCACGCGTACTGCAGCTTGTTGGTGTCCTGGAACTCGTCGACGAGGATGTGCCGGAAGCGCGCCTGGTAGTGCGCGCGCAGCGGCGCGTTGTACGCGAGCAATTCGTAGCAGCGCAGCAGCAGCTCGGGGAAATCGACGACGCCCTCACGCTGGCACTGCTGGTCGTACGCCTGGTACAGCTCGACGAACTTGCGGTTGAAGTTGTCGGTCGCGTCGACCTTGTCCGGGCGCAGCCCTTGCTCCTTCGCGTTGTTGATGAAGTACTGGACGTTCTTCGGCGGGTATTTTTCGTCGTCGACGTTCGCCGCCTTCATCAGCCGCTTGATCGCGGACAGCTGGTCGGCCGTATCGAGGATCTGGAAAGTCTGCGGCAGGCCCGCGTCGCGCCAGTGCGTGCGCAGCATCCGGTTGCACAGGCCGTGGAACGTGCCGATCCACATCCCGCGGGTATCGATCGGCATCATCGCCGACAGGCGCGCCATCATCTCGCGCGCGGCCTTGTTCGTGAAGGTGACGGCGAGCACGGTGGGGGGCGACGCATAGCCCTGCTGGATCAGCCACGCGATGCGCGTGATCAGCACGCGGGTCTTGCCGCTGCCCGCCCCTGCGAGGATCAGCGCCGGTTCGTTCGGCAACGTGACGGCGGCGAGTTGTTCGGGGTTCAGATTGGCGAGCAGATCGGGCATGGAGCGGCAGCTGACGGGCGAGAAAAATGCGGACCCGACATTATAAGTCGGCCGCGCGATGCCGTTCCCGATCCGTTCGGCCACCCGTCGCACGCGCGTGGCGGGCACGTTGCGGCCGCGCGCCGACAGGCCCGCACCGGCAAGGCGATGGCTGGCCGATGGGCATCCATTTATAATTGTCGGATTCGGCATCCAATTCACGCATTTTTCGGCAGATTTCCAACATGAGCGACAACACGCTTGCGAAGAGCTTCGAGCCCCATACCATCGAGTCCCAATGGGGGCCGGAGTGGGAAAAACGCGGCTATGCCGCCCCGGCATTCGATCCGGCCCGCCCCGATTTCGCGATCCAGTTGCCGCCGCCGAACGTGACGGGCACGCTGCACATGGGCCACGCGTTCAACCAGACGATCATGGACGGCCTCGCCCGCTATCACCGGATGCTCGGCGAGAACACGCTGTGGGTGCCCGGCACCGACCACGCGGGGATCGCGACCCAGATCGTCGTCGAGCGCCAGCTCGACGCGCAGGGCGTGTCGCGCCACGACCTCGGCCGCGAGAAGTTCGTCGAGCGCGTGTGGGAATGGAAGCAGAAATCCGGTTCGACGATCACGGACCAGGTGCGCCGCCTCGGCGCATCGACCGACTGGTCGCGCGAATACTTCACGATGGACGACAAGATGTCGGCCGCCGTGCGCGACGTGTTCGTCACGCTGTATGAACAGGGCCTGATCTACCGCGGCAAGCGTCTGGTCAACTGGGATCCGGTGCTGCTCACCGCCGTGTCGGACCTGGAAGTCGTCAGCGAAGAGGAAAACGGCCATCTGTGGCACATCCGCTACCCGCTCGTCGACGGCTCGGGCTCGCTGACGGTCGCCACCACGCGTCCCGAAACGATGCTCGGCGACGTCGCGCTGATGGTCCATCCGGAAGACGAACGCTACGCGCACCTGATCGGCAAGCGGGTGACGCTGCCGCTGACGGGCCGCGAGATTCCGGTGATCGCCGACGACTACGTCGACCGCGAGTTCGGCACGGGCGTCGTGAAGGTCACGCCCGCGCACGACTTCAACGACTACCAGGTCGGCCTGCGCCACAAGCTCGCGCCGATCGAGATCCTGACGCTCGACGCGAAGATCAACGACAACGGCCCCGAGCAGTATCGCGGCCTCGACCGCTTCGACGCGCGCAAGGCGATCGTCGCCGACCTCGACGCGCAAGGCTTCCTCGACTCGGTGAAACCGCACAAGCTGATGGTGCCGCGCGGCGACCGCACGGGCGTCGTGATCGAGCCGCTGCTGACCGACCAGTGGTTCGTCGCAATGACGAAGCCGGCGCCGGAAGGCACGTTCCATCCGGGCAAGTCGATTACCGAGGTATCGCTCGACGTCGTGCGCGACGGCCAGATCAAGTTCGTCCCGGAAAACTGGACGACCACCTACTACCAGTGGCTCGAGAACATCCAGGACTGGTGCATCTCGCGCCAGCTGTGGTGGGGCCACCAGATTCCCGCGTGGTACGGCGAGAACGGCGAGGTGTTCGTCGCGCGCAACGAGGAAGACGCGCGCGCGCAGGCCGCGGCCAAGGGTTACACGGGCGCGCTCAAGCGCGACGAAGACGTGCTCGACACGTGGTTCTCGTCGGCGCTCGTGCCGTTCTCGTCGCTCGGCTGGCCGAACGAAACGCCCGAACTGAAGCACTTCCTGCCGTCGTCGGTGCTCGTCACCGGCTTCGACATCATCTTCTTCTGGGTCGCCCGGATGGTGATGATGACCACGCACTTCACCGGCAAGGTGCCGTTCCAGACCGTCTACATGCACGGCCTCGTGCGCGACGCGGAAGGCCAGAAGATGTCGAAGAGCAAGGGCAACACGCTCGACCCGATCGACATCGTCGACGGCATCGACCTCGAGGCGCTGGTCGCGAAGCGCACGACGGGCCTGATGAACCCGAAGCAGGCCGCGACGATCGAGAAGAAGACGCGCAAGGAATTCCCGGACGGCATCCCCGCGTTCGGCACCGACGCGCTGCGCTTCACGATGGCGTCGATGGCGACGCTCGGCCGCAACGTGAACTTCGACCTCGCGCGCTGCGAAGGCTACCGCAACTTCTGCAACAAGCTGTGGAACGCGACGCGCTTCGTGCTGATGAACTGCGAAGGGCATGACTGCGGCGCCGACAAGCCGGAAGTGTGCGACGCGGGCGACTGCGGCCCCGGCGGCTACCTCGATTTCTCGGCGGCCGACCGCTGGATCGTGTCGCTCTTGCAGCGCACCGAAGCCGACATCGCGAAGGGTTTCGCCGATTACCGCTTCGACAACATCGCGAGCAGCATCTACAAGTTCGTGTGGGACGAGTACTGCGACTGGTATCTCGAACTCGCGAAGGTGCAGATCCAGAACGGCACGCCGGAACAGCAGCGCGCGACGCGCCGCACGCTGCTGCGCGTGCTGGAAACGGTGCTGCGCCTCGCGCACCCGGTCATCCCGTTCATCACCGAAGCGCTCTGGCAGAAGGTCGCGCCGCTCGCCGGCCGCTATCCGCAGGGCAACGCCGAGGGCGAAGCGTCGCTGATGACGCAGGCGTATCCGGTCGCGAACCTGCAGAAGCTCGACGAGGCGTCCGAACAGTGGGTGGCCGACCTGAAGGCGATCGTCGACGCGTGCCGCAACCTGCGCGGCGAGATGAACCTGTCGCCGGCCACCAAGGTGCCGCTGCTGGCGGCCGGCGACGCCGAGCGCCTGCGCTCGTTCGCGCCGTACGTCCAGGCGCTCGCGCGCCTGTCGGAAGTGCAGATCCTCGCGGACGAGGCGGCGCTGGACAAGGAGGCACACGGCGCGCCGATCGCGATCGTCGGCCCGAACAAGCTGGTGCTGAAGGTGGAAATCGACGTGGCGGCCGAACGCGAGCGCCTGTCGAAGGAAATCGCCCGCCTGACGGGCGAGATCGCGAAGTGCAACGCGAAGCTCGGCAACGAGGCATTCGTCGCGAAAGCGCCGCCGGCCGTGGTCGAGCAGGAGCAGAAACGCGTCGCGGAATTCCAGGGCACGCTCGACAAACTGCGCGCGCAGCTCGATCGGTTGCCTGCGTAACAAACGGTAAGGTCGTTTGCGTTCACTATAATCGGAACGTGAACATAGTCCGTCTGACAAGTCGATTACAGGAATAAAGGTTCGATCATGTTGAAAGTCACCAAGGCGGTATTCCCCGTGGCCGGCCTCGGCACGCGGTTCCTGCCGGCAACGAAGGCGAGCCCGAAGGAAATGCTGCCCGTCGTCGACAAGCCGCTGATCCAGTACGCGGTCGAGGAAGCGATCGCCGCGGGCATCACCGAAATGATCTTCGTGACCGGGCGCAGCAAGCGCGCGATCGAGGACCACTTCGACAAGTCGTACGAGGTCGAGGCCGAACTCGAGGCACGCGGCAAGGAAAAGCTGCTCGAACTCGTGCGCAGCATCAAGCCGAGCCATGTCGACTGCTTCTACGTGCGCCAGCCGGAAGCGCTCGGCCTCGGCCACGCGGTGCTATGCGCGGAAAAGCTGGTCGCCGACAACCCGTTCGCGGTGATCCTCGCGGACGACCTGCTCGACGGCAACCCGCCGGTGATGAAGCAGATGGTCGACGTGTTCGACCACTATCACAGCTCGGTGATCGGCGTCGAAGAAATCCCGCCGTCGGAGACGAAGTCGTACGGGATTGTCGACGGCAAGGAATGGGAAGAGTCGATCGTCAAGATGTCGGCGATCGTCGAGAAGCCGGCGCCGGAAGTCGCACCGTCGAACCTCGGCGTGGTCGGCCGCTACATCCTGAAGCCGCGGATCTTCGAGCATCTGCGCGCGCTGAAACCGGGCGCGGGCGGCGAACTGCAGCTCACCGACGCGATCCAGGCGCTGCTCGCCGACGAACAGGTGCTGGCCTACAAGTATCAGGGCACGCGCTACGACTGCGGCAGCAAGCTCGGCTACCTGAAGGCGACGGTCGAATTCGCGCTGCGCCACCCGGAAGTCGGTGCGGAGTTCGAAACGTACCTGCGCACGCGCGACGGCGGACAAACCACCGTCTGAACGCGGCAAGGGCCCGCCCCGGCGGGCCCGCCCTCACCTCGCGGCCACCGCTTCAGCGCGCGTCGGCCGGCTTCACCGAGACGACGCCCGGCATGCCGCCCGCGTCGTCTTTTTTCGTCTTGACGAGCCAGCCGCTGCCGTCGCCGAACGGCACCTTCGCCAGCGCGCTCTTCACGAGCGCCGGCGCGGCCTGCTGCGTGCCCGGATCGCGGTCGCGCAGCGATGCGGACACGCGATAGACGTCGGCGCCCGATTTCGCATCGACGAAGCGCAGCGTCAGCACGTGGCGGTACACGCGGCCCATGAACGGCAGCGCGAGCGGCGCGGGCCCGTCGACCGTCACGCATGCGCTGCTCGCCGCGCCGCACTGCTCGGCGCTCGCCGCGACCGCCGCCGGCTGCGTCGCATACGCGATCGACAAGCGGTAGCGCGCGTCCTTGAGCGGCTGCGCATCGAAGCCGCGGCGCGCGAGTTCGTCGCGCACGAGCGTCTCGATCCGCCGGTACTCGGCGTCGCCCGCCTGCGCGGCCGTCCGCACGAAATCGTAGCCGTGCGCCCCCGATGCAAATGCATTCGGCTGCCCGACCGCACTCACGCCGCTCGTCACGCCGGCGCAACCCGTCAACAGCGACGCCGCCAGCGCGGTCGCCGCCCATTGCTTTCTCATGGCTTTCCCCAAATACCTGCCGTCGTGCCCGGCCCTGTCAGGCGGACGGCTCGTCGATCGCGGGCAGCGACACCGTCACCGCGGTGCCGACACCCACTTCGCTGTCGACCGACACGCTGCCCCCATGGCGCGTGACGACCGTCTTCACGAACGCCATGCCGAGCCCGGAACCCGGGATGTCGGGCCGCTCGCCGGCATGGAATCGCTTGAAACGCTCGAACAGATGCCGCTGATCTTCCGGCGCAATGCCGTACCCCTGATCGCGAATCGTACAGAACATCCGCTTCGATGCGTGCTCGACCGTCAGCGTACACGTGATCACCGTGTCGGACGGACTGTATTTGACCGCGTTGTTCAGCAGGTTCACGAAGGCACGCGTGATCAGCGAGCGGTCCGCGCGCACCCAGCACATGTCGCCGCCCACGTCGGTCTCGACGCGGATGTGCTTCGCCTGCGCCTGCGGCCACACCTCGTCGCTCGCATCGATCAGCACGTCGACGAGGCTCGTCGCCTCGAGCTGGTACGCCTGCGACTCGGCGCGCGCCAGTTGCACGAACTCGTCGGCGAGCGACAGCGCGCGGTGCGCATAGCGCTCGATCCGCGCGAGCAGCCCGCGCATCGCGTCGCTCTCGACGCGGTCGCGCTCGATCTCGACCAGCGCGAGAATCGACGACTGCGGCGAACGCATGTCGTGCGACAGCAGGTGCAGCGCTTCCTCGCGCTGCCGCTCGGCCGCGTGCAGTTCGGTCACGTCGACGAGGCCGGCGATCCAGCCGGTCACGCGGCCCTGCGCGTTCGTGCACGCCGCGTAGCGTAGCAGGTGGTCGAGCCCGTCGCGATCGCGCACCTCGATGCCGCGCGCCATCGCGTCGTGCTCGGCCCCGAGCGTCGGGTCGAGCGCGGCCGGCCAGTGCTCGCGGATCGTCACGTCGTGCTCGGCGTTGCCGTCGACGGTCTTCATGAACGTCAATTCGCCGAGCGCGGTGCGCAGCGGCCGCCCTTCCGGCAGCGGCAGCGCGAGCCGCGAGCCGTAGCGTTTCGCCGCGTGGTTCGCGATCAGCACGGTGCCGTCGAGGTCGGTCACGAAGATCGGCTCGGGCATGCTGTCGAGGCTGTCCCACACGAAGCGCTTCATGTCCTGCACGCGCTGCGCGGCCTGCGCCATCAGCGCCATCTGCCGCTCCAGCACGTCGCCGCCGACGCTGCGCGTGCGCGGCGCCTCGGGCAGCAGGTGCGGCTCGTCCGCGAGCTTCTGCAGCTCGCGGCGCAGGTACGACATCGTCATTTCCAGCCGCCGCCAGTTCCAGATCGGATAGACGGCGATCAGCCCGAAGATCGCGGGCGCCGGCGTCAGCCAGATGCGCGCCTCGAACAGCAGCGCCAGGCTCCCGACGACGGAGAGCGCGGCGAGGCTCAGCGTCAGCAGCAGCGCGCGCCACGGCGACAGCATCAGGAAACCGCCCAGCAACACGGCGAGCGGCAGCAGCGACGCGACGAACAGCCCCAGCGGCGACGCGGGCGAGATCGCGCTGCCGGTCGCCAGCATGTCGAGCACGTTCGCATGGATGTACACGCCGGCGAGCGGGCCGAACTCGCCGGACACCGGCGTCGCGAAGCGATCGTACAGCCCGGACGCCGTCACGCCGACGACGACGACCTTGCCGCGCAGTGCGTCGGGCTTCACGCGCCCTTCGAGCACGTCGTCGAACGACAGCGTCGGATACGCGGGCGTGTTGCGGCTGAACGGGATCAGATAGCGGCCCTCGCCCGCCGCATCGCGCGACAAGTCGTGCGCGTTCGCGCCGGGCACGCCGCCGACCGGGTGCAGTCGGCCGGCCTGGATCGCGCGATAGACGGGCACCATCAATTGCGGCCAGCGCACGCGGCCGTCGCTTTCGAACAGCGCGACGCTGCGCACGATGCCGTCGCGATCGACTTCGAGATTGATATGGCCGAGCCCCGTCGCCTGCGCCGCGAGCGCTGCGACCGGCGGATCGACGGATCGCGTGCCGTCCGCCTGCTCGGGGCTCAGCAGCACCGGCAGGAAGGTCGGCACGCGACTCATCGCGTCCGCGAACGCGCGATCCTCCGGCGACGGTTCGGTAAACAGCACGTCGTAGACGACGGCGGCCGGCTGCGCGCGCGCGAGCGTGTCGAGCAGCCGTGCGTGCACGTCGCGCGGCCACGGCCAGCGGCCGAGCGCGGATACGCTCTGGTTGTCGATGTCGACGACCACCACGTCGGGTGACAGCGGCAGGCTGCGCAGCATCAGCAGCCGGTCGTAGATCAACCCGTCGACGCTCGACGACAGACGGCCGAGCGCGCACGCGAGGATCACCGCGACCCCGAGGCAGCCGATCGCGATCCATTCGATCAGGAAGCGGCGGCCGAGGTGCCGCCGTGTGGAAACGGAATCGGGTTTCATGCGCCGCGGGTCAGCGCGACAACGTGAACGCGTTGACCGGACTGGTCTTCTCGTAGAACTTGCCGCCTTCGAATTCCTCGACGGTCACGGCCCAGAAATAGTCGCCCGGCGGCAGGTGCGCGACGGTGATCTGGCGCGCGTGCAGGCCGACCTGGTCGACGACCGGCGCGCTCAGGTCCTTCGAACGCGACAGCACGAACCGGTAACGCGCGTTCTGGCCCGCCCCGTTCGGCGCCCAGCGGAACTCGTAACCGCCCGCGCCCTGCGACGCGCTCGCGTCGAGCCCCATCACGCGGCGCTCGAACGCATAGGTGCGCGGCAGCCCCTCGAGGCCGTTCGCATCGATCGCGGCGATCCGCACGAAGTAGTTGCCGTTCGGCACGTCGCGGAATACCGCGCGCGGCGAATCGGTACGCGTTTCGCGGAACAGGTCGAGCAGCCCCGCGTCGTGCGCGAGTTGCACGCGATACGCTTGCGCGTGCGCGAGCGGCGCGACGTCGAATGCGACGTCGGGCTCGTCCTGCACCTTGTCCGGATGCGCGAGCGCGGGGGCGCCCAGCAGCTCGACCGGCGCGCCGACCGCGCCCGACGACGTCGCGACGCTGCCGAAGTTCGCATGCACGAGCGTCGCGCCGGCCGGCTGCCGGCCGCCCGCGACGCCGACGGTGCCGTCGAGCACTTCGACGCGCGTCGCCGCCGTGCCGGCCGCGTCGTAGTTCACGCGAAAGCGCGTGCCGCGCACGCCGGCCACGACCGACGGCGAGCGGATCTGAAAGCGGTCGTCGCGTTTCTTCAGGTGGGTGACTTCGCTTTCGACCGAACCGCGCGTGAGTTCGAACTCGCGATCGAGCGTGCCGGTCAGCACCGTGCGGCGCAACGACTTCAGGTCGAGCTGGCTGTCGGGCGGCAGGCTCATGTGCGTGCCGTCGGCCAGCTCGATCGTCACGAAGCCGTTCGGGCCCGTGCGCACGCGGTCGCCTTCGGCGAGCGTCGCATCGTTCGCGAGCGGCGCGAACGCGGCGCCGGACGCGCGCTCGGCCGTGCCCTGCACCGCGACCACGCGCGCGGTGAGCTTTTCCTTGCGCAGCCGCGCGACCGGCAGCTTCAGCGCGATGCCGGGCTGCAGGTGCTTCGGCGCCGGCACGCCGTTGATCTGCTGGAGCAGTTGCCAGTCGTCCGCGCCCTGCAGGTAGCGCGCGGCGACGTCGTACAGCGTGTCGCCCGCCTGCGTGCGATACACGACCGTCTTGCCCGCGGCGGCGGGCGGCTGCGCCGCGGCCTGCTGCGCGGCGAACGCGAACGCGACCGCACAGGCCGCGCGCAACACCGCCGTGCACAAGCCCGCCGTGCGCCGCGTGATGCGCGCGGTCACTCCGGTTCCCCCTGACCGACCCGTTCGAGCCGGTAGCCGTATCCGTAGATCGGCGCGAGACGGTAGCCGTTTTCGGGCCGCAGGCCGAGCTTGGTGCGCAGCATCGAGATGTGCGTATCCATCGTGCGCGACGGAATGTCGGTCGCCTGCTTCCACACGAGGTCGAGAATGTGCGCGCGCGACAGCGGGCGGTCGAGATGCTGGAACAGCAGTAGCGCGAGCTCGAATTCCTTTTGCGTGAGGCTCACGGCCTTGTCGCCGACGTACGCCTGCTTCAGGTTCACGTCGAAACGGAACTGATCGAATTCGCGGACCGTGGCCTCGGCATTGACCGGATACGCGCGGCGCAGCAGTGAACCGATACGTGCGCGCAGGATCGGGCCCGACACGGGCTTGACCACGTAATCGTCGGCGCCGGCGTTGAGGATCTGCGTGATCCCGGCCTCGTCGTCGCGGCTCGTCATGAAGATGATCGGCAGGCTGTGCTCGGTCTGGTTCGCCCGCACCCACTTGAGCACTTCCTCGCCGGACATGTCGGGCACGTTCCAGTCGAGCACCAGCAGGTCGAACGTCTCGCGCTGCAGGCGCTTCTTCAGGGCCTTGCCTTCCTTGAACGCGTAGCACGTATGGCCCACGGCCGTCAGCGTTTGACTGACGAAATCCGTCTGGGCCGGATCGTCATCCAGTACAGCAATTCTCATAGCACCCCGCAAATCGAAGTCGATTCGTCCATTCGGCTCCCCGCCTGCCTCGGCCGCGCAACCTGCGCGCGGCGGCCGGATACCGGCCGGCGAGCCATCGTTCGCCGCTCGCGCTAACCTGCGCAAGCCGGCGACCCGGCTAAATATCTCAAAAACGGGGCACGGACGAACCGGCGATTTCATCATAGTAGTATGAAATTCGCCAAGAAATTGCGCGGACTATCGCCCTTTCTTCGAATAATCCTTTCTCTTGCGCAATCGGACGCCTATTCGGCGCCCGCGATGCCGGCCACCGGCTCGGCGAAATCATCCGTCGGCATGCGTGGCGACGGCCGCTGCGGCAGCGGCGGTTGCGCCAGCATCCGCTGCAGCTGGTCGCGCACGCGCTCCCACGCGCCGCCCGCGTAGTCGGGCTGGCCCGCCGCCCATGCCTGCGCCAGATCGAACACGCGTTCGATCGTCGCACCGCAGTAGGTCAGGCCCGAGCCGTCGTCCCGCGCGGCGTCGCGCAGCCGTTCGTCCAGCCATTCGGCCAGCCACGGCATCTCGGCCGCGGCCGAATCCGCATAGGCCTCCAGCGCGGCACGCGCGTGGCGGTCCCGCTGCGGATCGAGCTCGATCCGGCTCAATTCCGAGGTGCGCACGGGCGCAATGCTTGCCGCTCCGGACGGACTTCGAAGGGTCCCTGGTCTGAAGGACATGTCCTCTCCCCGTTGTACGACGGTAGCGTCAGGCATGCCCCCCGAGCCCGCCGTGCGACGTACCGTGGCCGGCGCCTCCGCTGGGAGCGGACGACCGGCCGGGTCAGTATACGCAGCCGGTCACGCAACGAGGTTTAAGAATTGTCAGAAAAGTGTGGCCGGCCAGCGGTGCCGGGCGCGGCGGGACACGTGATGCGCGCCTTCAGCGGCGGCGCATCAGGAACACGAAGGTCTTGTCCTGGGTCGTCGATTCGACGATCTCGTTGCCCGTCTGCTTCGCGAACGCGGCGAAATCGCGCTGCGAGCCCGGATCGGTCGCGAGCACCTTGAGGATCTGCCCGCTTTCCATATCGGCAAGCGCTTTCTTGGCACGCAGGATCGGCAACGGGCAATTGAGCCCGCGCGCGTCCACTTCCTTGTGAATCTGCATCGGTTGTCGACCTTCGAATGACGCGCCACACGTGGCGCGGGAGGAAGCCGCGATTTTACCGCAGCGCCGCCGCGCCTGCCCGGGCCGCCGACGGCCGGGCGCCCGCGGGCACCCGGCTCACGCGCCGGAGAAGCCGCCCGCGAGCCGCTCGCGCAGGTGCCGCACGAGCGCGCGCACCGCACTCGGCACGACCGGGCTGTACGGGCGGATCGCGAAAATGTGGTCGCCGAACGCGCCCGACGGACGCCAGCCGTCGAGCAACGCGACGAGCCGGCCGGCGTCGAGATCGCGCCGCGCGCTGAAATCGGGCAGCAGCGCGATGCCGAGCCCGCCGAGCGCGGCCTCCCGCATCGCTTCGCTGTTGTTCGCCGCGAAACTGCCGCGCACCGGCACGCTCACGCGCTCGCGCCGGCGGCCGTCCGGCTCGAAGCTCCACGCGGCCGGCTCGTTGTCGCGCAGGTAGCACAGGCAGCTGTGATCGACGAGCTCGCTGGGGTGGCGCGGCGCGCCGCGCGCATCGAGATAGTCGCGGCTCGCGACCAGCAGCGAACGCGTGTCGCACAGCTTCCACGCGACGTGGGTCTGCGGCGCGGTGGTCGTATGGCGGATCGCGAGATCGAAGCCCTCCTGCGTCAGCGAATGCAGGCGGTCCGACAGGTCGAGCTCGATCTGGACACCCGGATGCTGGCGCAAGAACTCGGGCAGGTGCGGCACGACCTGCTGGCGCCCGAGCGCGACCGGCACCGTGACACGCAGCAGCCCGCGCGGCTCGCCGGCGAGATCCTTCACCCGCGCGAAATGCTGGCCGATCGACTCGAACGCGTCGCGCGTGCTGTCGACGAGCGTCTGGCCCGCGTCGGTGAGCCGCACGCTGCGCGTGGTGCGGCGCACGAGCGGCACGCCGGCCGCCTTTTCGAGATCGGCGATGCGCTGGCTCATCGCGGCCTTGCTGATGCCGAGCCGCTGCGCGGCAGCCGTGAAACTGCCGGCCGCGGCCAGCACCGTCAGCGAATGGATATGCGGCCAGAGCGCCTGGACATTTTGCTGATTCATCCAGTAATTATTCAGAATTCTGAACAGTGAATCAAGCTGCGCGGCCTTCTCCCGCCCCGCCGCTTTGCCTAGACTAGGCCCGGTTCACCCCCCATCCCAGGAGACACGCATGACCACGGTTCCCGCGTATACGTCCGACGCCGACGTCGGCCACTACATCGACGGCGCGCCCGTCGCCGGCCGCAGCGGCCGCTTCCAGGATGTCCTGAATCCGTCGCTCGGCCGCGCGGTGCGCCGCGTCGCGCTCGCCGGCAGCGACGAAGTCGAGCGGGCCGTCGCGTCCGCCCACGCCGCGTTCCCGGACTGGGCCGCGACACCGCCGATCCGCCGCGCGCGCGTGCTGCACCGCTTCCTGCAACTGATGAACGAGCACCGCGACACGCTCGCGGCAATCATCACGGCCGAGCACGGCAAGGTGTTCTCCGACGCGCAGGGCGAAGTCGCGCGCGGCATCGACATCGTCGAATTCGCATGCGGCGTGCCGCAACTGCTGAAGGGCGACTTCACCGACCAGGTCAGCACCGGCATCGACAACTGGACGATGCGCCAGCCGCTCGGCGTCGTCGCGGGCATCACGCCGTTCAACTTCCCGTGCATGGTGCCGTGCTGGATGTTCCCGGTCGCGCTCGCGACGGGCAACACGTTCGTGCTAAAGCCGAGCGAGCGCGACCCGTCGGCCGCGCTGTTCATCGCCGACCTGCTCGCGCAGGCAGGGCTGCCGGCCGGCGTGTTCAACGTCGTGCAGGGCGACAAGGGCGCGGTCGATGCGCTGCTCGACCACCCGGACGTGCAGGCCGTCAGCTTCGTCGGCTCGACGCCGATCGCGGCCTACGTGCAGCAGCGCGCGGTGCAGTCGGGCAAGCGCGTGCAGGCGCTCGGCGGCGCGAAGAACCACCTCGTCGTAATGCCCGACGCGAACGTCGAGCAAGCGGTCGACGCGCTGATCGGCGCCGCGTACGGCTCGGCCGGCGAGCGCTGCATGGCGATCAGCATCGCGGTGCTGGTCGGCGACGTGGCCGACCAGATCGTGCCGGCCGTGGCCGAGCGCGCGCGCAAGCTGGTGATCGGCGACGGGATGTCGCCGGAAGTCGAGATGGGACCGATCGTCACCGGCGAAGCGCTCAAGCGCATCGAAGGCTATATCGAGCAAGGCGTGAACGAGGGCGCGCAACTGGTGGTGGACGGGCGCGGGCTGCGCGTGCCGGGCCGCGAGGCCGGCTTCTTCACCGGCGGCACGCTGTTCGATCACGTGCGCCCCGACATGCGGATCTACAAGGAAGAAATCTTCGGGCCGGTGCTCGGCTGCGTGCGCGTGAAGGACTTCGGCGAAGCGGTCGACCTGATCAACGCGCACGAATTCGGCAACGGCGTGTCGTGCTTCACGAGCGACGGCGGCATCGCGCGCGAATTCGCGCGGCGCATCCAGGTCGGGATGGTCGGCATCAACGTGCCGATCCCGGTGCCGATGGCGTGGCACGGCTTCGGCGGCTGGAAGAAGAGCCTGTTCGGCGACATGCACGCGTACGGCGAAGAAGGCGTGCGCTTCTACACGCGTCAGAAGTCGGTGATGCAGCGCTGGTCGTCGAGCATCGGCAAGGGCGCCGAATTCGCGATGCCGACCGCGAAGTAAGCCGGCCGGTGCGCCATCCGCCGATCCGTTCGGCGGGCGGCGCACCGGCAGTCGGGATCAACCGGCCTTCGTGCCATGCGCACCGTCGGCGGTCGGCAGATACGACAGCTCGAGCCGGTACGCGAGCGCGACGAACAGGCTCTGCGCGAGGCCCATCGTGGCCGTCAGCGCGCGGAAGCCGAACGTCGCGCTGTCCTGCACCATCAGCGTCACTTCCGCCTCGCGCGCGAGCGGGCTCATCCGGCTGTCGGTGATCGCGATCAGCCGCGCGCCGCGCCGCGCGGCCTGCTGCGCGACCTGCACGGTCTCGTCCGCGTACGGCATGAACGAGATCACGATCATCACGTCGCCCTCGCGCACCGACCGGATCTGGCCGAGATGCATGCTGCCGAGCGCGCTGAACAGCCCGATGCGCTTGTCGGTGTGCTGCAGCGCATAGTCGAGATACACGGCGATCGGAAACGCGCGCCGCGACCCGGCGATCCAGATCGCCTGCGTCTCGGCGAGCAGGTCGACGGCCTGCGCGAGCGCCTGCGAATCGAGCGTCTGCCGCAACTGCTGCATTCCGGCAATGCTGCCCTTGATGAATTCGTCGGCGATCTGTTCCGGTTGCAGGCTCGACGAACCCGATTCGATCACGTCGCGCACACGCAGGTTGTAGGCGCGCCCCGGCGCGATCTGCTGCGCGAGCCCTTCGCGGAACAGCCGCTGCATCTCCGAGAAACCGGAGAAGCCGAAGTGCTTCGCGAAGCGCACGACGGCCGACGGCTGGACGCCGCAGGCCTCGGCGAGCGACTGGATGCCCTCCAGCCCAAGCTGGTCCCGATGCGTTTCCACGTGGCGCGCGATCACCTTCAGGCGATTGCTGAGGCCGTCGTACTCCTGCGTCAGGTGTTGCAGGAACTGCTCGACGGTGGCGGGAGGTTTCTCGGATGAACTCATCGGATAGCGCGAAGTTGACGGCCCCGATGCGCGCGCGTGGCTGGCCGGCGCGGCCCGGGGCTCGACTGGATACATGCATGAAGGGCGAATTTAATCACGTTTGCGGCACGGCCCGCGCCGCCCCGCTCGCTCCCACGCGCTCGATCATCACTTGCATACGCTCCACGGCAAGACTGGAAGCGATTGTCCAACGCGCTCGCGGCGGCGTAAAGATCAGGATGTGTACCGAGGCCGGCCGTCGCGCCGACGCGCGGCGCGGCCGGCCCGCCTCCGTTCAACGATAGTCGACCCACACGCTGCCCGCGTCGGCGGAACGCACGCAATTCTCGACCCAGCGCACGCCCTCGACGCCCGCGTGCACGTCCGGAATGCGGATGGCCTTCACCGCCGCGGCGTCGCCGCGATCAGCCGCGTCCATCGCGAGCGCGAAGCGCGCGTAGAGATTCGACCATGCTTCGAACAGCCCTTCCGGATGCCCGGCGCCGATGCGGTCTTCGCGCAAGGCGTGCGGATGCAGGTACGGCATCCCGCGATCGAGCACCTGCGCGGGATGCCCCTGGATTTCGTAGCGCAACTGGTTCGGGTGTTCATCCCACCATTCGATGCTCGCCTTCGAACCGATCACGCGCACCTTCTGCCCATGCATCGAGCCGGCGTTCACCGCGCTCGACCACACGTAGCCGATCGCGCCGGTGTCGTATTCCATGATCGTGAACGCGTTGTCCTCGAGCGGCGCGCGGCTCTTCACGAAGCTCTGCCGCGAACACATCAGCCGGCGGATCTTCAGCGCCGGCGCCATCACCTCGGAGATGTACAACGGATGCGTGCCGATATCGCCCAGCACGTAGCTCGGGCCCGCGAACTTCGGATCGACGCGCCAGCGCGCGGCCGCGCTCGCGGCCTCGACGCCCTCGCTGTGGAAGCCGTGCGCGAACTGCATCTGCACGATGCGGATCTCGCCGAGGCCGCCGCGCGCGATCATCTCGCGCGCCTGCTCGATCATCTGGTGTCCGGAATAGCCGTACGCGACGCCGACGATCCGGTTCTTCTCGACCGACAGGCGCTGCAGCGCCTCGGCCTCCTCGGTCGTGAAGCACAGCGGCTTCTCGCAGACCACGTGCAACCCCGCGTTCAGCGCGGCGCGGCAGATCTCGAAGTGCGTGTTGTTCGGCGTCGCGATCGATACCGCGCGAATGCCGTCCGGGCGCCGCGCCTCGGCGTCGAACATCGTCGCGTAGTCGGGATAGCAGCGCTCGGCCGCGACGCCCAGTTTCACGCCGAACTGGCGGCCGCGTTCGGGATCGATGTCGAATGCGCCGGCAACCAGTTGGAAGCTGCCGTCGCGCAGCGCGGCCGACCGGTGGCTATAGCCGATCTGGCTGCCGAGCCCGCCGCCGACCAAGCCCCAGCGAATCGAATGTCCAAGCAGAATCTGTCCGTCAATCATGATGGTGTTCCTGGTACGGGTTCAGGGGGGCATGCAAAACCGGCCGACGCGAGAAACGCGCGGCTCGCGGCGACGTCGCGCAGGCTCGTGCCGGCGTTGCGCGGGTCGCGCTCCTGTTCGATCGTGATGTAGCCGGCATAGCCGACGTCGACGAGCGCGCGGCGGATCGCCGGGTAATCGAGCACGCCGGCGCCGATCGGGCACATCACGCCGCGCGCGCACGCCGCGAAAAACGCGATGTGCTCGCCCATCACCGCGTCGTAGACGGCCGCGTCGATGTCCTTGAAATGCACGTAGTCGAGCCGCTCCGCATGGCGGCGCAGCCACGTTTCCGGGTCCATGCCCGAGTAATGCAGGTGGCCGGTGTCGAGACACAGGCCCGCCGTGTCGGCCGGAACATCGGCGACGATCCGGTCGATCTCGTCCGCGAATTCGATATGGCCGCCCGCATGCGGATGGATCACCGCGCGCACGCCGAATTCGTCGCGCGCGATCGTCGCGACCTGCCGGATGTGGTCGACCATTCGCGCCCAGCGTGCGTCGGACAGCCGCGGCGCGCGATCGCCGTGGCCGGCCGCGTAGTCGCGCGCCTCGTGGCCCCAGTCGATCACGACGAGGTACGGCGCCGCGTAGCGCTGGCCGTCCTGCGTCGGCAGCTTCGGCAACCGCGTGATCAGCGCGCAGATGTCGCGCGTCTGGCGCAGCAGGTTCGGCAGGTTCTCCGGCGACACGAGGTCGTCGAAGATCGTGCCGGCCGTGATGCTCAGGCGCTGGCGCTCGAGCTCGGCGCTCACCACGTCGAGGTCGAGCGGGAGGTAGCCGTACGGCCCGAGCTCGATGCCCGAGTAGCCGGCCTGCGCGGCCTCGGCGAGCACGTGCCGCCACGGCGGCAGGTGCGGGTTCTTCACGTCGTCGACGCCCCAGCAGCACGGCGCGCAGCCAATCTTCATCGTCATTCGGTCGATCCGGCAAGTAAGCGGCGAACGCGCGGGTCAACCGCGATAGAACGCGGGACGGTCGGCCATCGCGATCGGCTCGACCGCGCCGCTCCGCTGTGCGCGCACGCACGCGTCGGCCGCGACCGCCGCCGCGTAGCCGTCCCACGCGGACGGCCCGGTCAGCGCGCCCTGCCGCACGCCGTCGATGAACGCCTGCAGCTCGACGTCGTACGACGCGATGAAGCGCTCCTTCCAGTCGGTCATGATCTCGACCGACTGCCGCGCCGCATGCTTGAGCCCGACGGCCGGCGGATCGGGCAGCTTCGCGATGCCCTGCTCGCCGACCACCTCGCACTGGATGTCGTAGCCGTACTGGCAGTTCACGAAGATCTCGACGTCGATGCGCACGCCGCTCGCGGTTTCGAGCAGCACGATCTGCGGATCGGCGAGATGCGTGCTCGCATGGCGCGTCTTCTTCGGATAGACGACCTGCGCGCTCGTGTAATCCTCGCCGAGCAGCCAGCGCAGCACGTCGAGTTCGTGGATCAGCGTGTCGGTGATCGCCATGTCGGTCGTGTAGCGCTCGCCGACCGACTGGTTGCGGTGCGCGCAATGCAGCATCAGCGGCGCGCCGATCCGGCCGCTGTCGATCACGCGCTTGAGCGCGCGATAGCCTTCGTCGTACGGCCGCATGAAGCCGACCTGCACGAGCCGCTTGCCGTGCGCGACTTCGGCTTCGACGATCCGCATGCAGCCGTCGGCCGTGACGGCCAGCGGCTTCTCGCAGAACACCGGCTTGCCGTGCGCGATCGCGTCGAGCACGAACGCTTCGTGTGTCGGCCCCCACGACGTGACGAGCACGGCCTGCACGTCGGCGGCCGCGACCACTTCGTGGCCGTCGCCGTAGATCTCGGCGTCGAGCCCGTATTTCGTCACCGCGTCGCGCGCCTGCTGCGGATCGATGTCGTTGACGGCCACGACGCGCGCGCCGGACAGCGTGCGGGTCAGTCTGCGAATGTGGTCCTGGCCGATCGCGCCGCAGCCGATCACGCCGATTTGCAAGGTCATGCAGTTCTCTCCAGTCGTTCGTTCATCAGCGGCGCGGCCCGTGCCGCGCCGGTCGGTAATCGGTCAGCGTGCGGTGCGATCGATCGGGTCGTAGCCGAGCTCGGCCGCCGCGTGCGGCAGCCGGTCGAGCGGCAGGTGGCGAATCATGCAGAGGTCCGGCGCGATCTTCATCTTCTTCCCGGGTCGTTCCGTGGTTTCGGGGTTCGGTGGTTTCGGCGGCGGTGAGCTCGATCAGCGACGCGATTTCTTGTTGCGGTACTGATCGGCGATCACGGCCGCGACGATGATCGCGCCCTTCACCATCTCCTGGTAATACGCGTCGATGCGGATGAACGTGAAGCCCGACGTCATCACGCCGAGGATCAGCACGCCGATCACGGTGCCCGTCACGCGGCCGAGGCCGCCCGACAGCGACGTGCCGCCGATCACGACGGCCGCGATCGCATCGAGCTCGTACATCACGCCCATGCCCGACTGGCCGGAAATCGCGCGCGCGGCCGTCACGGTGCCGGCGATCCCGCTCAACAGGCCCGCGATCGCGTAGACGAAAATCAGGTGCCGCGTGACGTTGATGCCCGACACGACGGCCGCGTGGCGGTTCGCGCCGATCGCATAGGTGTACTTGCCGAAGCGCGTATAGCGCAGCACGACGTGGAAGATCGCGGCCACCACCAGGAAGATGATCACCGGATTCGCCCCCGCGCCGATCGCCGCGAACGGGTCGGTCAGCATCGACACCGGCATCCCGTTGGTGAACCATTTCGCGAAGCCGCGCGCGGCGACCATCGTGCCGAGCGTCGCGATGAACGGCGGGATGCCCGTCAGCGCGATCAGCGTGCCGTTCAGCAGGCCGACCAGCAGCCCGACACACACGCCGGCCAGCACCGGCCAGATGACCGGCAGGTCGGTCAGGTGCGGAAACACCGCGCGCGGGAAGTCGGACACCTGCGCGAGGCTCGCCGACACGACGGCGGCCGCCGCGACGACCGACCCCGACGACAAATCGATCCCGCTGGTGATGATCACGAGGTTCACGCCGACCGCGATGATGCCGATCACGGCCATCTGCAGCACGATGATCTCGAGCCGCTCGGCATTGAACAGGAAGCTCTGGCCGACGACGATCCAGCCGACGATCTCGAAGAACAGGCTGATGCCGACCAGCACGAGGAAGATGCTCAGTTCCGGCGGCCACTTCGCATGCCGCGACTTGAGTGTCATGGTCTGCGCATCCGCGACCGGGTTCACATTGCCCATTTCAGTTGTCTCCAATCTTGTTTCGGCTCAGCGCGACGCGAGATCCATGATGCGGACCTGGTCGGCGTCCTTGCGATCGACGATGCCGGTCATGCGCCCTTCGTGCATCACCATCACGCGATCGCTCATCCCCAGCACTTCCGGCATTTCGGACGAGATCATCAGTACCGCGACGCCCTTGCCGGCGAGCGCGCTGACGAGCCGGTGAATCTCGGCCTTCGCGCCGACGTCGATGCCGCGCGTCGGTTCGTCGAGGATCAGGATGCGCGGCTGCGTGAGCAGCCACCGGCCGATCAGCACCTTCTGCTGGTTGCCGCCCGACAGGTTCTGGATTTCCTCGTGCAGCCCGGGCGACTTCACGCGCAGCATCCGGCTCATTTCCTCGCAGTCGCGCTTCAACTGCGCCTGCTGCACGAAATTGAACTTCACGTAGCGGTGGCTGAGCACCGCCGCTTCCATGTTCGCGAGCAGGTCGAGATTCAGGAAGCAGCCTGAATCCTTGCGGTCCTCGGTGAGGAACGCCATCCCGTGCTTCATCGCCTGCGCGGGCGTCGCGATGCGCACCGGCTTGCCGTCGATGCGGATCTCGCCCGACGTGGCCGGCACGACGCCGAACAGCGCCTCCGCGACGTTCGAGCGCCCCGAGCCGACGAGGCCCGCGACGCCGAGGATCTCGCCCGCGCGCAGCTCGAAGCTCACGTCGCGGAACACGCCGTCGACGCACAGATCCTTCACCGACAGCACGACGTCGCCGATCGGCACCGCTTCCTTCGGGAACATCTGCGTGATCTCGCGCCCGACCATCATGCGAATGATGTCGTCGCGCGTGACGTCGCTCGATGCATGCGTGCCGATGTACTTGCCGTCGCGGAACACCGAGAACTCGTCGGCGATCTCGAACAGCTCGTTCATCTTGTGCGTGATGTAGACGATGCCCTTGCCCTGCTCGCGTAGCTGGCGAATGATCCGGAACAGGTGCGTGACTTCCTTGTCGGTCAGCGCGGAGGTCGGCTCGTCCATGATCAGCACGTCCGAGTCGAACGACACGGCCTTCGCGATCTCGACCATCTGGCGGCTCGCGACCGTCAGCGTGCGCACGTCGGTTTCCGGATCGATGTCGATCGACAGCCGCTCGAACAGCGCGGCCGTACGGCGGCGCAACTCGGCGTGATCGATCAGGCCGAAGCGGTTCTTCGGTTCGCGGCGGATCCAGATGTTCTCCGCGACCGTCATGTGCGGCATCAGGTTGAGCTCCTGATGGATCATCGCGATGCCGCGGTCGAGCGCATCGAGCGGGCCGTTCAGCACGACCGGTTCGCCGTTGATCAGGATTTCGCCCTGGTCGGGCGTGTAGACGCCCGCGATGATCTTCATCAGCGTGGACTTGCCGGCGCCGTTCTCGCCCATCAGCGCATGCACGGTGCCGCGGCGCACGCGGAACTGCACGCCGTCGAGCGCGACGACGCCGGGAAAGGACTTGCCGACGCCGCGCACCTCGAGCACGCAGTCGGCCATGGGCGCACCGGACGAACCCGGCGCGGCGGACGACGCGGCCGGCGCGCTTTCGCTGGCCATCGAGCGCGCGATCCTGGCTGTAAACATGGACGTTCCTCGAAAATCGCGCGCGAACCCGGCCGCGCCGGGCCCGCGCAGTTCAGCAGAAAAACCGGTCAGTGCTTCGCGTACTGGTTCATGTTCTCCGGCGTCACGAGTTCGAACGGCACGTTCACGTAGCGATCGACCGGCTGCTTCCTCGCGAGCTTGAGCGCCGCGGCCACCGCCTGCGCGCCCTGCCCGGTCGCGTTCTGGTAGACCGACACCTTCAGCTCGCCGGCCTTCATCGCCGCGAGCCCGTCCGGCGTCGCGTCGATGCCGGCGACGACCGTTTTCGGCGTGAGCTTGCGCGCGGCCTTCAGCGCATTGATCGCGCCGATCGCCATCTCGTCGTTGTTCGACACGATCGCGTCGAACCTGGTCCCGGAGCTCAACCAGTTCATCGTGATGTCCTGGCCCTGCGTGCGGCTCCACTTGCCTTCGCGCTTGTCGACGATCTTCATGCCCGAGCATTCCTTCGTCGCGATCACGTCCTCGATGTCCTTGGTGCGCGCGCGCGCCGATTCGTTGGACAGCTCGCCCATCAGCACGAGCAGATCGCCCTTGCCGCCGAGCAGCTTGAACACCTGGCGCGCCTGCAGCGTGCCCGACTGCTTCTCGTCGGAGGCGACGACCGCGACGCCGGCCGGCAGCTTGTCGAAATCGACCGGCTTGCGGTTCACGTAGACGAGCGGGATCTTCGCCGCCGTCACCATCTTCGTGATCTTCGGCGTCGCGTCGGTATCGACCGCGTTCACGATGATCGCGTCGACCTTCTGCGCGATCATGTTCTGCACCTGGCTCAACTGCTTGCCGACGTCATTGCCGCCGTCCTCGATCTGCACCGTCGCGCCGTCCTTCTTAGCCGAATCGGCGATGCTGTTGCGCAGGATGGTCAGGAACGTGTCGTCGAACGATGCCATCGTCACGCCGATCTTCTCGGCATGCGCGAGCGGCGCAGCCAGGATCGCGGCGGCCGCGACGGCCATCAGCTTGGTCTTCATGATCAATCTGTCTCCTCATCTCCGGGGGCGGAAGACGGCGCGTTGCGCGCCGCCGGGCCGAGTCCGATCGGGGCCGATCCGGACTGAAGCATCCGGATGAAACTGTAGATCACTTCCTCGAAAATTTGGAAATTTATTTCTACGTGATTTCACCTAGGGAACTGGATTTCCAAAAAGTCTAGACTCCGTTCCGTAGCCCGAATCCCGGCGACAGGCAGCCCCATGTCGTGCAGCTCATGCGGACAGCCGCCGCCGGATCGATCCCCTAATCTGCCGGCAGCGCCGAACGCCGGCCGCGAGCGTGACACGTGATATGAGCCTGCTGAACTTTCCGAGTGACCGCCCCATCGATCTCGCCTGCCTCGGCCGCGTGGCCGTGGATCTCTATGCGCAGCAGTACGGCAGCCGCCTCGAGGACGCGCGCAGCTTCCAGATGTATCTCGGCGGCTCGTCGGGCAACGTCGCGTTCGGCGTCGCGCGGCTCGGACTGAAGACCGCGATGATTTCGCGCGTCGGCGACGAGCAGATGGGCCGCTTCCTGCGCGAGACGCTCGAGCGCGAAGGCTGCGACACGAGCCAGCTGCAGACCGACCGCGAGCGCCTCACCGCGCTGGTGCTGCTCGGGCTGAAGGATCGCGATACGTTTCCGCTGCTGTTCGTACGCGAGAACTGCGCGGACATGGCCGTGCGCGCCGACGAGATCAGCGAGGACTTCATCGCCGGTTGCCGCGCGCTGGCCATCACCGGCACGCACCTGTCGACGCCGGGCACGCGCGAGGCGTCGCTGACCGCGCTCGGTTATGCGCGCCGCCACGGCGCCGTGCGGATTCTCGACATCGACTACCGGCCGGTGCTGTGGGGGCTCACCGCGCGCGGCGCCGGCGAAAACCGCTACGTGCCCGACGCGCAGGTGACGCGGCAACTGCAGCAGGTGCTCGGCGAATTCGACTTGCTGGTCGGCACCGAGGAGGAATTCCTGATCGCGGGCGGCGTGCCGCATGATTTGATCGGGTCGTTGCAGGCGGTGCGCGCGGTCACGAACGCGACGCTGGTCGTCAAGCGCGGCGCGCTCGGCTGCTGCGTGATCGAAGGCGACGTTCCCGCGCGCATCGACGAGGCGCCGACCTTTCTCGGCGAGCGCGTCGAAGTGCTCAACGTGCTCGGCGCGGGCGACGCGTTCCTGTCGGGCCTGCTGTCCGGGCTGCTGCGCGGGCGCGACTGGGCCGAATCGACGCGCATCGCGAACGCGTGCGGCGCGATCGTCGTGTCGCGCCACGCGTGCTCGGCCGCGATGCCGACGCCGGCCGAACTCGCGCACTGGTTCGACGGCAGTCGCAATCCGCAGGTCGACGCCGATCGCACGCTCGCGCACCTGCATCGCGTGACGGTGCCGCGCCGCGAATGGGACGATCTCTGCGTAATGGCGTTCGACCATCGCAGCCAGTTCTACGAGCTCGCGGTGCAGGCCGGCGCGGACGAAGCGCGGATCAAGACGCTGAAGCGCCTGCTCGTGCGCGCGGTCGAACAGGTCGAGCGCGATCGCGGGATCGCCGGCCACGTCGGCGTGTTGATCGACGGCGGCGCGTACGGCAGCGACGCGCTCGCGTCGGCCACCGGGCGCGGCTGGTGGGTCGGCCGCCCGGTCGAGCTGCCGGGCTCGCGGCCGCTGCGCTTCGACGACACGCGCTCGGTCGGCTCGTCGCTCACGCATTGGCCGACCGAACAGGTCGTGAAGTGCCTCGTTCACTATCACCCCGACGACCCCGTCGACCTGCGCGTCGAGCAGGAGCAGCGCGTGCTGGAGCTGTGGGAAGCGACGCGCGCGAGCGGCAACGAGCTGCTGCTGGAAATGATTCCGCCGCGCGCGGTGACGCCGGCCGGCACCGAGGACGACGCGGTGCTGCGCACGGTCGCGCGCTTCTACAACCTCGGCGTGAAGCCCGAATGGTGGAAGCTCACGCCGCTGAGCGCCGACGGCTGGGCGCGGCTCGCCGCGCTGATCGCCGAGCGCGATCCGTACTGCCGCGGCGCGGTGATCCTCGGCCTGAACCAGCCGCTGCAATACCTGGTCGACAGCTTCCGCTCGGCGACCGACCCGATCGTCAAGGGCTTCATGGTCGGGCGCACGCTGTGGGCCGATGCGTCGCTGAACTGGTTCGCGGCCCGGATCGACGATCAGGCGCTGATCGACGAAGTGGCCGGCAACTTCGCGCAACTGGTCGACGCGTGGCTGGGCCGCCGGGCCGCCGCGCGCGCCGCCGCGGCCTGATGCCCGTGTTCGTGACGCCCCCCCCCCGACTTCTCTCTATCGACCGACGATGACCACCACCGTAAGACTGACCGTCAGCCAGGCGCTCGTGCGCTACCTGGCCGCCCTGCGCGCCGAAGTCGTCCAGCCGGACGGCCGCACCGAGATCCTGCCGTACTGCGGCGGCGTGTTCGCGATCTTCGGCCACGGCAACGTGGCCGGGCTCGGCGAGGCGCTGCACGCGGAGAAGGACCGGCTGCCGACGTTTCGCGCGCACAACGAGCAAGGGATGGCCAACGCGGCCGTCGCGTTCGCGAAAGCGCATTTCCGCCAGCGGATGATGGCCGCGACGTCGAGCATCGGCCCCGGCGCGACCAACATGCTCACCTCCGCCGCGCTCGCGCACGTCGGCCGCTTGCCGCTGCTGTTGCTGCCCGGCGACGTGTTCGTGTCGCGGCTGCCCGACCCGGTGCTGCAGCAGGTCGAGGATTTCGAACAGGGCGACGTCAGCGCGAACGACTGCTTCCGGCCCGTGACGCGCTACTTCGACCGCATCACGTCGCCGGAACAACTGCTCGTCGCGCTGCCGCGCGCGATCCAGGTGATGACCGATCCCGCGCAATGCGGGCCCGTGTGCCTCGCGCTGCCGCAGGACGTGCAGACCTTCGCGTACGACTGGCCCGAGGATTTCTTCGCGCCGCCGGTGATCCGGATGCGCCGCTCGCCGGCCGACGCGCTCGAACTCGCCGATGCGCTCGACGTGCTGAAGGCCGCGAAGAAGCCGCTGATCGTCGCGGGCGGCGGCGTGCTGTACAGCCAGGCGTGGGACGCGCTGCGCACGTTCGCCGACACGCACGGCGTGCCGGTCGCCGAATCGCAGGCCGGCAAGGGCAGCCTCGCGTGGGACCACCCGCTGAACCTCGGCTCGATCGGCGTGACGGGCTCGCCCGCCGCGAACCGCGCGGCCGCGCAGGCCGACGTCGTGTTCGCGGTCGGCACGCGGCTGCAGGATTTCACGACCGGCTCGCATGCGCTCTACGGCGACGCGACGCTGCTGAGCCTGAACGTGCAGCCGTTCGACGCGGGCAAGAAGCGCGGCCGGCAACTGGTGGCCGATGCGCGCACGGGCCTCGGCCAGCTGTCGGTCGCGCTGGCCGGCTGGCGCGCCGACCCGGCGTGGACCGCCGCGAACCGCGACCAGGCCGCCGCCTGGAACACGCGCGTGACGGACGTGACCACCCGGATTCCGAAGGACACGCTGCCGTACGACGCGGAAGTGATCGGCGCGGTGCGCGACTCCGCGGCCGACGCGGGGCGCGACAGCGCGCGCGACGATCTGGTCGTCTGCGCGGCCGGCACGCTGCCGGCCGAGTTGCACAAGCTGTGGCGCAGCGGCGTGCCGGGCAACTACCACATGGACTATGCGTATTCGTGCATGGGCTACGAGGTCGCGGGCGGCCTCGGCGCGAAGCTCGCGCGGCCCGAGCGCGAAGTGATCGTGATCGTCGGCGACGGCTCGTACATGATGCTCAACGCGGAACTCGCGACGTCCGTGATGCTCGGCCGCAAGCTCATCGTCGTGATCCTCGACAACCGCGGCTACGGCTGCATCGAGCGGCTGCAACTCAATTGCGGCGGCGCGAGCTTCAACAACATGCTCGACGACTGCGTGCCCGAAGGCGGCGAACGCTCGACGATCGACTTCGCGATGCACGCACGCGCGATGGGCGCCGACGCCGTGCATGTGCGCGACGTCGGCGAGCTGCGCCACGAAATGAAGCGCGCGCGTGCGGCGACGACGAGCCAGGTGCTCGTGATCGACACCACGCACCGGCGCACGACCGACGACGGCGGCGCGTGGTGGGAAGTCGCGGTGCCGCAGGTGTCCGAACGCGCCGGCGTCGAAGCGGCGCACCGCGCGTATCTCGACGCGAAGACCCGCCAGCGGCGCTGATCCGTCCACCCTTTCCATCGGCCGCGCCGAGACAACCCCATTCGAACCCAGGAAACACGTCATGAGCTGGAACGTCCGCATCGGTATCAATCCCCTGTCATGGATGAACGACGACCTGCCGTCGCTCGGCGGCGAGACGCCGCTCGAAACGGCGCTGAAGGAAGGCGCCGAAATCGGCTATGCGGGCTTCGAGCTCGGCAACAAGTTTCCGAAGACGGGCCCCGAACTGAAGGCGAAGCTCGCCGAATTCGGGCTCGTGTGCGTGTCGGGCTGGTATTCGGGCTTCCTCGCGGAGCTCGCGCCGGGCATGACCGACGCCGATGCCGTCGCGGCGGAAATCGAGCGCTGCCGCGCGCACATGACGAAGCTGCAGTACAACGACGTGAAGGTCGTCGTGTACGGCGAATGCGCGGGCACGATCCAGGGCAACATCGACATGCCGGTCGCGAAGCGGCCGCGTTTCGTCGACGACGCCGCGTGGCGGCGCTATGCGGCGCGCCTCGACGCGTTCGGCGCGCACCTGCTCGACACGTACGGCATCAAGCTTGCCTACCATCACCACATGGGCGCGTACGTCGAGTCGCCGGACGACGTCGACCGGCTGATGGCGCTGACCGATCCCGCGAAGGTGTTCCTGCTGTTCGACACCGGCCATGCGTATTTCGGCGGCGCGGCCGACCCGGTGGCGCTGCTGAAGAAGCACGTGTCGCGCGTCGCGCACGTGCATTGCAAGGACGTGCGGCCGCAGGTCGTCAACCGGGCGCGCAACGACGGCTGGAGCTTCCTGAACGGCGTGATCAACGGCACCTTCACGGTGCCCGGCGACGGCGCGCTCGACTACGACGCGACGCTGCGCACGCTGAAGGACGCCGGCTACGAAGGCTGGCTCGTCGTCGAGGCCGAGCAGGACCCGGCCGTCGCACCGAGCTATGCGTATGCGAAGAAAGGCTACGAGTCGCTGCGCGCGATCGTCGACCGGTTGAGCGCGTGAGTTCGCACGCCAGCGCCGGAGCGCCCGAGCCCTACCCTATTGCGGAGACCCATTTTCATGACGATTTCCCCTCTGCTGGTCAAGGCATCCGCCGACCGCGAAATCTGCAACGTCACGCCCGAATCGGCCGGCTGGAAACACGTCGGCTTTCGTGCGCTGCGCCTGACGGCCGGTGATACCGAAACGCTCGACACCGGCACCCGCGAATTGTGCGTGGTCGTGCTGACGGGCACGGTGCGCGCCGAAGTCGACGGCGAAACCTACGATGCGCTCGGCAAGCGCGACAGCGTGTTCGACGACGTGTCGCCGGACGCACTGTACGTACCAGGCGGCAAGACCGTCACGCTGGTGGCGACGCGCGATGCGGAAGTCGCGCTGTGCACCGCGCCGTACGCGAGCGGCGACAAGCGCGTGCAGCGTCTCGACGGCGAGCGGATGCGCCGCTCGGTGCGCGGGCAAGGCACCAACACACGCTACGTGTGCGACATCCTGATGGGCGACAACCCGGCGGCCGACCGGCTGCTCGTCGTCGAAGTCGTCACGCCGGCCAGCCATTCGAGCAGCTATCCGCCGCACAAGCACGACCGCGACGCGGCGCCTGATGAAACGTCGCTCGAGGAAACCTATTACCACCGGATCGATCCGCCGCAGGGCTTCGCGTTCCAGCGCGTGTACACCGACGACCGCAGCCTCGACGAGGCCTGCGCGGTCGAGAACCACGACGTCGTGATGGTGCCGCGCGGCTATCACCCGGTCGTTGCGCCTCACGGCTACAACCTGTACTACCTGAACGTGATGGCGGGCCCAAGCCGCGCGTGGGCGTTCAAGAACGATCCCGCGCACGAATGGATGCTCGATGCGGCGCCGAAACGCTGAACTGCTGAAGAAGTGCTGAAACGCCGAAGCACTGAATGGAAGACGGGCCTGCGCGCGGCCCGTGACGATGCGACGCCCGGCACGCGCCTGCAGAGCCGGCAACGCTACGGAGCCGCCATGGTGACGCCCCCCTTTCGCCTCGAACCCCACGCCTTCGACGACGACGCGTCGAACCCGGCGCTGCCGCACTTCAATGCGGCCGTCGCGCGCCGCATCGGAGAAATCGCAGTCAACCTCGCGTCGCGCCGCGGGCTGCCGATCGCGGTCGGCATCGTCGGCGGACAGGCGCCGCTGTTCTACTGCGCACTCGACGGCAGCGGCGCGCACGACAGCGATGCGATCCGCCGCCGACAGAACACGGTGCTGCGTTTCGGCCAGAGTTCGCTCGCGGTCGGCGCGTGCTTTCGCCGTGCCGGCTGGTCGCTGCGCTCGCACGGCCTGTCGGACGACGACTACGCGCTCGACGGCGGCGGCGTGCCGTTGCGGCTCGCCGGCGCCGGCATCGTCGGCGCGATGACGATCGCGGGGCTCGGCTCCGAAGCCAATCACGCGCTCGTCGTCGAATGCCTGCGGTGGCACGTCGGCGCGCATGCGCTGGCGATGAGCGCGTAGCGGCGCGAACGGCGCACACGCACCGTTCGCGTGGACTGCGCGGATGCTCAGCGCAGCCCGCCGCTCGCGACGAGACGCTCGCCGGTCAGCCAGCGTGCGTCGTCCGACGCGAGGAACACGGCGACCGACGCGATGTCGTTCGGCTCGCCGAGCCGGCCGAGCGGCGTCTGGCTACGCACCTGTGCGTCCATATCGGAACCGATGATGCCCGCACTGTGCGTGCCTTCGGTCACGACCATCCCCGGGTTGATCGCGTTCACGCGGATCTTGCGCGGGCCGAGTTCGAGCGCGAGCACGCCGGTGATCGCGTCGACCGCGCCCTTCGTGCCGCTGTACACGGCGCTGGCCGGCGGCGTGATGCTGGTCACGACCGAGCTGATGTTGATGATGCTCGCGCCTTCGCCGAGATGCTTGACCGCCGCCTGCGTGGTCAGCAGCACGCCGAACACGTTCGTGTCGAACTGCCGGCGGTAGTGTTCCTCGGTGATCGCTTCGATCGGCGCGAATTCGTACACGCCGGAGTTGTTGACGAGCACGTCGAGACGGCCGTACGTGTCGATCGCGGTATCGACGATGCGCTGCGCATCGGCGGCCTTCGACACGTCGCCGCCGACCGCGACCGCGCGACCGCCCGCTTCGGTGATCGCGCTCACGACCGCATCGGCGCCCGCCTTGCTGCTCGCGTAGTTGACGACGACGGCCGCGCCTGCTTCGGCCAGTGCCTTCGCGATGCCCGCGCCGATGCCCTTCGATGCGCCCGTGACGATCGCGACCTTGCCTGCCAGCTTGCTCATGATTTCATTCCTCAGTCAGAAAACCTTCGATGGTTGGCGCCGGTTGCCGCGACGATGGGTTGCGGCGGCAATCGGCCTGACTGGAAATTTACGTTGCGGCGCCGCAGCGATAAAGCGGCTCGACGCGAATTGACTGGCGGAGTTTGCCGAACAATCGACCGGGCGCGGTCAGCCGGCGCTCAGCCACGCGTCGGCCACCTCGCCGTGCAGCCCGTCGAGTGCGCCGTCGTGGACGATCCGTCCCCGCCCCATCACCGCCACGCGCCGCGCGAGCCGCGGCGCGAGCTGCAGCCGCTGCTCGATCAGCACGATCGCGACGCCGTCGGCCTGCAGCGCGGCGAGACACGTGCCGACTTCGTCGACCGCGAGCGGCGCCAGCCCCTCGGCCGGTTCGTCGACGATCAGCACGCGCGGGCGGCCGGCGACTGCGCGCACCAGCGCGAGCACCTGCTGCTCGCCGCCCGACAGCCGCCCGGCCTTCACGTCCGCGCGCGCGGCCAGCAGCGGAAAACGCTCGAACAGGCGGTCGAGCGCCGTCCGTTCGGCCGCGCCGCTTGCGCCGCGCAAACCGAGTCGCAGGTTGTCGCGCACGCTCAGCAGCGGAAACACGTCGCGGCTTTCGGCTACGTAAGCAACGCCACGCCGCGCGATCTCGAACGTGCGCGCCCCCGCGCACTCGGCGCCGGCGATGCGCACCGAGCCGGCCGTGCGCACCAGCCCCATCACGGCCTTCGCGAGCGTCGAGCGCCCCGAGCCGTTGCGGCCGAGCAGCGCGAGCGTCTCGCCCGGCGCGAGCGCGAGATCGACGCCGTCGAGCACGGGCTGCCTCCCGTACCATGCGCGCAGCCCGCGAATGTCGAGCACCGCGCTCATGCCGCCCCCTCGCCCAGGTACGCGGCGCGCACGCGCGGATCGGCGCGGATCGCGTCGGGCGCACCGGTCGCGACCACCGTGCCGCGCACGAGCACCGTGATGCGCTCGGCGAAACCGAACACCGCGTCCATGTCGTGCTCGATCATCAGCACCGTGCGGCCCTGCGTCGTCGCCCGGATCAGCGCGATCATCCGCGCGGCCTGCGCGCGGCTCATGCCGGCCGTCGGCTCGTCGAGCAGCAGCGTGCGCGCGCCGCTCGCGAGCGCGATGCCGAGATCGAGCGCGCGCTGCTCCGCATAGCCGAGTTCGCCGGCCGGCGTGTCGCGCCGCGCGTCGAGGCCGATGTCGTGCAGCACTCGCGCGGCAGCGAGATCGACCGACGCGGATTCGCGCAGCCGGTTCCACCAGCGCCGCCGTTCGGCCGGCGCATGCAGCGCCGCGCAGCGCAGGTTGTCGAATACGCTCAGGCGCGCGAACGCGCTCGTCTGCTGGAAACTGCGGCCGATGCCGAGGCGGCTCGCGACGACCGGCCCGCGCCCGCGCAGCGCGACGCCATGCAGCATGACGCGCCCGCGCGTGGGCCGTGTCGCGCCCGCGATCACGCCGAACAGCGTCGACTTGCCGGCGCCGTTCGGCCCGATCAGCGCGTGGCGCTCGCCGGCCGCGATGCTCAGATCGACACCGTCTAGCACGGTCTGCGCGCCGAAGCGCTGCACGATGCCGTGAAGCGCGATCGCGTTGCCATTCATCGCGCGTCCTCCCGCGTGCCGGTCGCCGCGCCGTGCCCGAGCCGCGCACGCCAGCCCCACAGCAGCATGCCGATGCCGGCCGCCGAACACGCGACGGCCCAGCCGATCGGCGTATCGGCGTCGATGCCCCATGCGCCGAACGCGACGCCCGTGCCGTCGTCCTGCGCGAAGCGCCACGCATAGCCGAGCTCGGCCGCGCAGACGATCGCAACGCCCCAGAACGCGCACGCGCCGACGCCGCATGCCATGCGCCACCGCTCGAGCGCCGGCGCGCCGGGCCGCAGCGCCTGCGCGAGCGCCCGTGCAATGCCCGCGATGCCGCCCGGCGCGGCGACGACGATCGCGACGAACAGCACGCCGAGATACAGCGCCCACGCGCGCGACACGCCCGCGACGACGACGCTCAGCGCGGTCAGCACGGCCGCGCCGGCCGCCGGCCCGAAGAATGCGCCGGTGCCGCCGATCACCGCGGCGATCAGCACGGTCGCCGAGCGCGCCATCGATACGCTGTCGGGCGTCGCGATCTCGACGTCGATCAGCGTCAGCGTGCCGGCGACGCCCGCGAAAAACGACGCGCAGGTGACCATCGCGAGCCGCACGCGGCGCGGATCGGTGCCGAGCGCGGCGACGCGCGCCGGGTTGTCGCGCACCGCGTTCGCGAGCCGCGCGAGCGGCGTGCGGGACAGCGCATGCATCGCCCAAGCCGACACGACGCACCACGCGGCGATCAGCGCATACGCGTGCGCCGGCGCGCCGAACTGCGCGTTGCCCCACGGCGCGCCGCTCGCGCGGTCGATCGGCACGCCGCCGATCCCGCCGAACCACACCGGGACGCTCCACGCGGCCGCCGCGACGCATTCGCCGAGCCCGAGCGTGATCATCGCGAACGCGGTGCCGGAACGGCGCGTCGCCAGCAGCCCGGCGACGCATCCGAAGCCCGCGCCGGCCACGCCGCCGACGAGCGGCAACAGCGGCAGCGGGCCGCCGATGCGATTGAACCAGTGCGCGGCCGCGAACGCGCCGAGGCCCGCGAACGCCGCGTGCCCGAACGACAGCAGCCCGGTCGTGCCGAGTTGAAGGTTGTACGACAGCGCGAGCACGACGAGCGCGGCCGTCTGAGCCAGATAGCCGAGCACCGCGCCATGCGGCCACAGCCACGCGGGCAGCGCGAAACATGCGGCGAACAGCGCCCAGCGCACGCCTGCGGCGAGTGCGCGGCTATGCATCGACACGCTCGCCGAACAACCCGCGCGGCCGCGCGACCAGCACCGCGACGAGCAGCAGGTACGGCACCAGCGGCGCCAGTTGCGCGATCGACACCGCGGCCACGCTGTCGGGCAGCGCGATGCCCGTCCATTGCGCGAGATCGCGCAGCGACGTGTCGCTCGCGGCCGCGAAGGTCTGCGCGAAGCCGACCGTGAGCGACGCCACGAACGCGCCGCCGAGCGAACCCAGGCCGCCGATCACGACGACCGCGAACACGACCGAGCCGACGGTCTCGGCCAGCGCGGGCTCGATCACCGCGAGCGGCGCGCCGATCACGCCGGCCAGCGCCGCGAGCGCGGTGCCCGCGCCGAACAGCGCCGTCATCACGCGCGGCACGTCGTAGCCGAGCGCCTCGACCGCCGCACGATGCGTGAGCGCCGCGCGCACGACGAGCCCGATGCGCGACGCCCGCAGCAGCACGCCGAGCGCGACCAGCATCGTCGCGGACATCGCCATCATGAACAGCCGGTAACGCGGCAGCGCAAGACCGAACACGTTCGCGGGCGCGCCGTCGAACAGCGGCGGCACGGGCGCCGGCAGCGGCGCGAGGCCCCACGCGAGTTTCGCGCCCTCGCCGATCAAGTAGGCGAGACCGAAGGTCAACAGCAGTTCGCTCGTATGGCCGCGCGCCTGCACGCGGCGCAGCAGCGCGCGTTCGCAGCCGGCGCCGAGCAGCCCGACCGCGAGCGGCGCGAGCACGAGCGCGGGCCAGAAGCCCGCCTGAGCCGCGATGCTGTAGCCGACATACGCGCCGAGCATGTAGAAGCTCGCATGCGCGAAGTTGAGCACGCCCTGCACGCTGAAGATCAGCGTGAGGCCGGCCGACAGCATGAACAGCAGCAAGCCGTAGCTGAGGCCGTTGAAGGCCTGGAGCGCGAATGCGTGCACCGCGTGCCGTCAGGCGGCGAGCGGTTCGAGCGCGGCGCGCAGCGCGTCGGGCAGCGGCACCGGGCGGCGCGTGCCGCGATCGACGTACACGTGCACGAAATGCCCCTGCGCGGCGGGCGACGCATCGCCTTGCGCGAACAGCCCGACCTCATAACGCACGCTCGACGTGCCGAGCTTCACGACGCGCAGCCCCGCGTCGACCAATTGCGGGAACACGAGCGGCGCGAAGTAGTTGCACTGCGTCTCGACGACCAGCCCGATCGTCTGCCCGTGCTCGACGTCGAGCACGCCCGCGCGGATCAGGTACGCGTTCACGACGGTGTCGAAGTAGCTGTAGTAGACGACGTTGTTCACGTGCCCGTAGACGTCGTTGTCCATCCAGCGGGTCGTGATCGGCAGGAAGTGGCGATAGGCGTCGCGCGGACGCGGTTGCGGCTTGTCGGACATGGCGATGGCGCTCAGGACGATGAAAGCGGTTGGGACGACGGGGATGATGCGCGGCGGCCGCATGACACGGCGCGCCGGCAGGAAACGCAGCCCCGCGCCGCGATCACGCGCGGCACGGCGGACGACACCCTGCGGGCAGGCCGGCCCGTCACTGCCCCGGCCGGTCGACGAATTCGAAATCGAGGCCGCGCGCGCGCATCCAGTCGGCGAGCGCGACGCCCGTGCCGGCGCGCCACGGGCGCAGCAGCGGCGGATCGACGAGCTTGTATTCGAGCAGTTCCGGCGATAGCGACACCGTGCCCGACGCCCGCACGTGGTACGCGATGATCAGTTCGTTCTTGCGGATGAATTCGTACACGCCGACGAGCGACACGTGCTCGGCCTTCAGCGCGGTTTCCTCGAACACCTCGCGCGCGATGCCGTCCTCGGGCGTTTCGCCGTTTTCGAGGAAGCCGGTGATCAGCGCGAACATCCCTTCGGGCCACGCGGCGTTGCGCGCGAGCAGGATCTTGCCGTCGAGTTCGACGATCGCGGCGACGACGGGCAGCGGATTGTTCCAGTGCACGTAGCCGCAGGTGTCGTCGGGACAGGCCTGGCGGATGCGGCCGCCCTCATGGTCGGGATCGGCACGCTCGGTCAGCGGGTTCGCGCAGCGCGGGCAAAAGCGGTAGTCGGCGGTGGTCATCGATGGGGATCTGGCGAGCGCCCGGCATCGGCCTGCAGGCCGCGTCGCGCGTCCGCTCGGCGCGGAAAAGGCTTCATTCTAGCGAGTTTGCCCGCGCCCGAGACGATCCGGCCCCACCGGCGTCAGGCGGACCGGCGCCCGCGTGCGGCGCGCGCCGCGAAGCCGCCGGCGCCGATCAGCAGCGCAGCCGCCGCGACCCACAGCGCGGGCGTAAACGACCCGAAGCGCGCGGCCAGCGGCGCCGCGACGAGCGGCCCGAGGATCTGCCCGACGCCGTACGACGCGGTCGCATAGCCCATCAGCCCGGCCGCGCGCTCGCC
Source organism: Burkholderia sp. AU16741 (assembly GCF_002223345.1). NCBI lineage: Bacteria > Pseudomonadati > Pseudomonadota > Betaproteobacteria > Burkholderiales > Burkholderiaceae > Burkholderia > Burkholderia sp. AU16741. The sequence goes on along the minus strand of NZ_NKEZ01000003.1, from coordinate 942,860 downwards.
GTGCAGGCGCCGGGCCTCGCGCATCGCGAACAGCGTGATCGCGGTGAACGGCAACCCGAGCAGCGCGCTGCCGACCGAGAAGCCGGCCGCGTTCGGCCACACGAGCCCGGCCGCGATGCCGAGCGCCTGCGTCGCGCAGCCGGCCGCCAGCAGCAGCCGGTTGTCCCAGTGCCCGGGCAGCCGCGCGGCGGTGATCGCGCCGACGATCAGCGCCGCACCGAACATCGGCCAGAACAGGTCGGGCCACGGCGAGCCGGCCGGCAGCGCGGCGCGCGCGATCACCGGCAGGAACGTCGCGGTGATGATGTAGCCGAAGCCCGGTGCGCCGTATAGCGCAACGAGCCACGCGGCGTCCGCGCGGTGGCCTCGCGTGTCGGCCCGCGCGGCCTGGGTGGCCGACGCTCCGGTGGCCATATGCGGCGCGGCGGCCGGCGGCGTCGCCTGCGCGTGCGCCGGGGCCGGGGCCGGCGCCGGCGCCGGGGCCGCGCCGAACGTGCGCCAGATCGCGACCGACAGCACGGCCGACAACGCCGCGAAACCGAGCCAGCCCACCGCCGCGTGTTGGCCGGCCAGCGCGCTGCCGATCAGGCCCGTCACCACGATGCCGACGCCTGGCCCCGCATAGATCACCCCGCTCCATTCGGGCGCATGCAGGTCGGCCAGCCGCCGCAGGCCCCACTGCGACACGAACACGAACGTCCACGCACTGACGACGCCCGCGACGAAACGCACGACGAGCCACACCGGCAGCAGGTGACCGACGCCCATCGCGGCAGTCAGCAGCACGGTCGCCGCGAGCCCGAAGCGCACCATCCGCGCCGGCGCGACGCGCAGCGCCGCGCAACTGAGCGCGCCGGCAAAGTACCCCGCATAGTTCGCCGACGCGAGCCAGCTGCCGGCTTTCAGGCCGATCGAGCCGTCCGCGAGCATCAGCGGCAACAGCGGCGTGAACGCGAAACGGCCGACGCCGAGCACGACGGCCAGGCCGACCATGCAGGCGAGCGCGGCCGCGCGGGCGCGGCGGTCGGCCCGGTCGGACGAAAGGACGCGGGCGGCTGCGGTCAGGGCATCGAAGCGGGACATGGCGGCAAAGGCCGGCGCGTCGCGCACGCCGGCCGGATCGGAAATCGGAATGGGTTCATCCTAGCTTGACCAACCATTCTCGAAAAATGAATAATTAAGAATCAACCCATCCATCGGAGAGAATCATGGACCTGGCGGCGCTGGCGATCTTCCGGGCGGTCGTGCGCGAGAACGGCGTGACGCGCGCGGCGGCCAAGCTCAATCGCGTGCAGTCGAACGTCACGACGCGCATCAAGCAGCTGGAGGAAGAACTCGGCGCGGCGCTGTTCGTGCGCGACGGCCGCCGGCTCGTGCTGACGCCGGCCGGGCATACGCTGCTGCCGTATGCGGAGCGCCTGCTCGCGCTCGCCGACGAGGCGCGCGACGCGGTGCGCGAGGACACGCCGCGCGGCCGGCTGCGGCTCGGCACGATGGAAAGCACGGCCGCGAGCCGGCTGCCGGCCCTTCTCGCGCGCTACCACCATGCGTGGCCGGACGTGTCGCTCGAACTGCTGACGGGCACGACGGGTTGCCTGATCGACCGCGTGCGCGACTTCGAGATCGACGCCGCGCTGTTCGCGCGCCCGCCCGAGCCGGACGCGCTGCCCGACACGTTCGAGACGGTGCCGATTTTCCGCGAGGATCTCGTGCTGCTCACGCCGCGCGGCCATCCGCCGGTGCGCACGCCGCGCGACGTGATCCTGCCGACGCTGATCGCGTTCGAGCGCGGCTGCGCGTATCGCAAGTACGTCGAACAGTGGTATGCGGCGCACGGCGTGAAGCCGGCGCGCGTGCTCGAACTCGGCTCGTATCACGCCATCGTCGCGTGCGTCGCGGCCGGCGCGGGCATCGCGGTCGCGCCACGCTCGGTGCTCGATCTGCAGCCCGGGACCGACAACATCGCCGCGCACGCGATTCCCGAACTCGCCGGCATCGACACGCTGCTCGGGTGGCGGCGCGGTTATGCGTCGGCGGCGCTCGCAGCACTCCGCGATGCGCTCACCGAAGCCACGCGGCAGCCTGACGACGCGGCGAAGCCGGCCGCGACCGTGCCGGCCTGACCCGGGTTCGCGCGCCGCCGTGGCGATCGCGACGCGCACAACTTGCCCAGCCGGCACAAACAAAACGACCCGACCGGCACTGCCGATCGGGTCGTTTTTCGATTCACGCGATGCCGTCGGCGCGACGGCATCGCATCGGTCGTGCAACGATCAGAGCCGTTCTTCGACCCAGCCCTTCACGCCGGCCAGCGCGCCCGGCAGGTTCGCCGGCTCGGTGCCGCCCGCCTGCGCCATGTCCGGACGGCCACCGCCCTTGCCGCCCACTTGCTGCGCGACGAAGTTCACGAGTTCGCCGGCCTTGACCTTCTTGCTCGCGTCCGGCGTGACGCCCGCGATCAGGCTGACCTTGCCGCCTTCGACGGCCGCCAGCACGATCGCCGCGCGCTTCAGCTTGTCCTTCAGCTTGTCGACCGTTTCGCGCAGCGTCTTAGCGTCCGCACCGTCGAGCGTCGCGGCCAGCACGTACACGCCGCCGATTTCGACGGCCTGCTGCGCGAGCTCGTCGCCCTGGCTCGACGCGAGCTTCGACTTCAGCGCGCCCAGTTCCTTCTCGAGCGACTTCACCTGCTCCTGCACCTGCGCGATCCGCTGCGTGAGTTCCGACGGCTGCGCCTTCAGCGCGGCCGCGGCTTCGTTCACACGTGCGTCGAGTTCCTGCACGTAGCGCACCGCGTTGTCGCCGGTGATCGCCTCGACGCGGCGGATGCCGGCCGCGACGCCGCCTTCGACGACGATCTTGAACAGGCCGATATCGCCGGTGCGATGCACGTGCGTGCCGCCGCACAGTTCGCGCGAGAAGCCGAGGTCGAGCACGCGCACTTCGTCGCCGTACTTCTCGCCGAACAGCGCCATCGCGCCGCCCTTCACCGCTTCGTCGTACGGCATCACGCGCACGATGCCCGGCGCGTTCGCGAGGATTTCGTCGTTGACGATCTGCTCGACGCGACGGATTTCGTCATCGGTCATCGGTGCGTTGTGCGCGAAGTCGAAACGGGTCTTGTCCGCGTCGACGAGCGAACCCTTCTGCTGCACGTGCGCGCCGAGCACTTCACGCAGCGCCTTGTGCATCAGGTGAGTGGCCGAGTGGTTGCGCTGCGTGCGGGCGCGGCGGTGCGCGTCGATTTCCGCGCGCAGGACGTCGCCGACCTTGAGCGTGCCCTGCTCGAGCGTGCCGTGATGACCGATCACGTCGGCCTGCACCTTCAGCGTGTCGGCCACAGCGAAGCGCGTCGCGGCGTTCGCGAGCACGCCCTGGTCGCCGACCTGGCCGCCCGATTCCGCATAGAACGGCGTGTGGTCGAGCACGACGACCGCGTCCTGGCCGGCCTTCACTTCGTTGACGGCCGAGCCGTCGACGTACAGCGCGACGACCTTCGCGTCGTCGAACGCGATTTCCTCGTAACCGTGGAACGTGGTTTTCGCGCCCGAGTATTCGAGGCCCTGCGTGGCCTTGAACTTGCCGGCCGCGCGCGCCTGCTCGCGCTGGCGCGCCATCGCGTCGTCGAAGGCCGGCTCGTCGACGGTCATCCCGCGCTCGCGGCACACGTCGGCCGTCAGGTCCAGCGGGAAGCCGTAGGTATCGTGCAGCTTGAACGCGAGCTCGCCGTCGAGCACCTTGCCGCCCTTCGCGTCGACGTCGGCCAGCGCGGCTTCGAGGATCGACATCCCGTGCTCGATGGTTTCGAAGAAGCGCTCTTCTTCCTGGCGCAGCACGTCGGTCACGCGCTGCTCCGCTTCCTTCAGTTCCGGATAGGCGGTGCCCATCTCGGCGACGAGGTCGGCCACCAGCTTGTGGAAGAACGCGCCCTTGCGGCCCAGCTTGTAGCCATGGCGGATCGCGCGGCGCACGATCCGGCGCAGCACGTAGCCGCGGCCTTCGTTGCCGGGGATCACGCCGTCGACGATCAGGAACGAGCATGCGCGGATGTGATCGGCGATCACCTTCAGCGAGTTGTTCGTGAGGTCGCTGATCTCGGTCACGCGCGCGGCGGCCTTGATCAGGTTCTGGAACAGGTCGATCTCGTAGTTGCTGTGCACGTGCTGCAGCACCGCGGCGAGACGCTCGAGGCCCATGCCGGTGTCGACCGACTGCTTCGGCAGGCGCGTCATGTTGCCCTGCGCATCGCGGTTGAACTGCATGAACACGAGGTTCCAGATCTCGATGTAGCGGTCGCCGTCTTCTTCGGGCGACCCCGGCGGGCCGCCCCACACGTCCGGGCCGTGATCGTAGAAGATTTCGGTGCACGGGCCGCACGGGCCGGTGTCGCCCATCGTCCAGAAGTTGTCCGACGCGTAGCGCGCGCCCTTGTTGTCGCCGATCCGGATGATCCGCTCGGTCGGCACGCCGACTTCCTTCGCCCAGATGTCGTACGCTTCGTCGTCTTCCTGGTAGACGGTCACCCACAGCTTGTCCTTCGGCAGCTGGTAGACCGTGGTCAGCAGCTCCCACGCGAACTTGATCGCGTCGTGCTTGAAGTAGTCGCCGAACGAGAAGTTGCCGAGCATCTCGAAGAACGTGTGGTGGCGCGCCGTGTAGCCGACGTTCTCGAGGTCGTTGTGCTTGCCGCCCGCGCGCACGCTGCGCTGCGCCGTCGTGGCGCGCGAGTACGGGCGCGGGTCCGTGCCGAGGAAAACGTCCTTGAACTGGACCATGCCCGAGTTCGTGAACATCAGCGTGGGGTCGTTACCGGGCACGAGGCTCGACGAGCGGACGATCGTGTGGCCCTTCGATTCGAAGAATTTGAGGAATTTCTCGCGGATTTCGGCAGCTTTCATGGCGTGCGGGGACAGTCTGGCAAAGACGGCTTCAAACGCCGGCGCCCCAGGCGGGGCGCACGGCGGCATGGATTCGGAAACGATCGATTATACGGGATCGGGGCCGGCTTCCGGGCAAAGCGCGGGCAAGGCGGCCCGGCTATCCGGACGACCGGCCTGGGCCACCCGCGCGGCCGATTCGCCTTAAGATGCTCGGGATGCCAATCGGCCTTGCCCGACAACGCAGGCCCGCCATGAAAGGAGACGATTCGACGATGGGTGCCCTGAGCCATATCCGCGTGCTGGACCTGACCCGCGTGCTCGCGGGCCCGTGGTGCGCGCAGACCCTCGCCGATTTCGGCGCGGACGTGATCAAGGTCGAACGCCCGGGCGCCGGCGACGACACGCGCCACTGGGGGCCGCCGTACCTGAAGGACGCGGACGGCGCGGATACCGCCGAAGCCGCTTACTATCTCGCGGCGAACCGCAACAAGCGCTCGGTGACGATCGACATCGCGACGCCCGACGGGCAGCGGATCGTGCGCGAGCTCGCCGCGCAAAGCGACGTCGTGCTCGAGAACTACAAGGTCGGCCAGTTGAAGAAATACGGGCTCGACTATGAATCGCTGCGCGCGGTGAAGCCCGACCTCGTCTACTGCTCGGTCACCGGCTTCGGCCAGACGGGGCCGTACGCGCATCGCGCGGGCTACGACTTCATCGTGCAGGGGATCGGCGGCTTCATGAGCATCACCGGCGAGCGCGACGGCGAACCGGGCGGCGGCCCGCAGAAAGCCGGCGTCGCGATCGCCGATCTCGCGACCGGCCTCTATTCGACGATCGCCGTGCTCGCCGCGCTCGCGCACCGCGACCGCACGGGCGAAGGCCAGTACATCGACATGGCGCTGCTCGACGTGCAGGTCGCGCTGCTCGCGAACATGAACACCAACTTCCTCGCGAGCGGCAAGCCGCCGGTGCGCTGGGGCAACGCGCATCCGAACATCGTGCCGTACCAGACGTTCCAGACGCGCGACGGCTGGATCATCGTCGCGGTCGGCAACGACGGGCAGTTCCGCAAGTTCGTCGAGGCGGGCGGCCGGGCCGAGCTGGCCGACGACGAGCGCTTCGCGACGAACCCGTCGCGCGTGCGTCACCGCGACACGCTGGTGCCGATCCTCGCGGAGATGGTGAAGGCGCGCGACAAGGCCGACTGGATCGGCGCGCTCGAAGCGGCCGGCGTGCCGTGCGGGCCGATCAACGAACTCGACGAGGTGTTCGACAACGAGCAGGTGGTTGCGCGCGGGATGCAGGTATCGCTGCCGCATCCGTGCGGCGCGGACGTGAAGCTCGTGCGCAACCCGATCCGGATGAGCGCGACGCCGCCCGACGCGCGCACGGCCCCGCCGCTGCTCGGCGCGCAGACGGAAGACGTACTGCGCGACATGCTCGGCTACGACGATGTGCGGATCGCCGCGTTGAAGGCGAAGCAGGCGATCTGAGCGCGGTTCGAGCGGCGGCCTCGCGATGGCCTCGCGGTGGCTGCGGGGCGCGCGCGGCGGCGTATCAGGCGATCGCCTGCGACCGATACGCCGATCGAACGCGCCACGCGAACCAACGAGATTGACGGAGTCGACGGGTCAGCGCGCCAGCGCATCGAGCCAGCCGCGCGCTTGCGGCCAGTCGCCGAGCCCGCTGTCCGCGTTGATGTGGCCGCGCGGGCCGAGGTCACGGAACGTGCTGCCCCACGCGTTCGCGCAGCCGCGTGCGAACGCGAGCGAACCGTACGGATCGTCGCTGCTCGCGACCACGCAGGTCGGAAACGGCAGCCGCTCGTGCGGGACCGGGCCGAACCCGTGCGCGTCGACCGGAAACGCCGGCCCGGCCGGATCGGGCAACGCGACGAGCAGCGCGCCGCGCACTTTCGCGAGCGCGGCCGGCCGCGCGTAGCGGGTCGCCCACCACGCCGTGGTCAGCGTACCGAGGCTGTGGCCGGCGATCAGCACGGGCCCGCGCGCGGCTTCGACCGCCCGGTCGAGCGCGAGACACCAGCCGTTGCGGAAAGCGTGATCCCAGTCAGGCATCGCAATCCGCACGAAACGCGGATCGGCGCGCTCCCAGCGGCTCTGCCAGTGAAGCGGGCCCGAATTGGCGTAGCCCGGCAAGACGAAAACGACGGGGTCGGTCATGGAGGGATTCGTCGACGAATGGAATCGTGTTGTAGCGTCGACGCAGTGTCGCACACCCGCCTCTCCCTGATGGTGCCTGTCAAAATCCGGGGGATGTGCATGACCTTCAAGCGGGTCGTGACGCGCTCAGGCAGGCGTCACGACCGGGCCGGCGGTCGGGTGAGCCCGCGTCGCGGGCGCCCGCCGGCGTGAATCAGCGTACGCCGGCGCCGACCAGGCCGCCTGCCGCCGCGCCGGCCACCGTGCCGACCGGGCCGCCCGTGATCAGGTAGCCGAGCGCGCCGCCCGCGGCCGCGCCGATACCGGCATTGCGCTGCGTATGCGTCATCGCGCATGCGCCGAGTTGCGACAGGACCGCGACGATCACCGCGGTACGAACGAGAAAAGTGGTCTTCTTCATCATGGTTGTTGGTTTCCTCCCGCCCCGCAAAAGTTGCGAATGGCGGCATTGACTCGGTGAAGGCATCATAGGAAACGCCGAACGACGTCGGCAATCCGATTTACGTCGTGTTACAGCCGACACACACTCGATATATTGGGATACACGTCGCGAACGGACCGCGCCCGACCCGCAGGCCGCGCGGGACGGACCCCGGTCAGGTAGAATTACAGGATTAAACCGGCGCGACGCGCCGACACAACCCTGACGCCAACCGCATGAGCACCGAACGCAACGACGCCCCCGCGGCTTCCAATTTCATCCGCAACATCATCGACGACGACAACCGCACCGGCAAATGGGGCGGGCGCGTCGAGACGCGCTTCCCGCCCGAGCCGAACGGCTATCTGCACATCGGCCACGCGAAGAGCATCTGCCTGAACTTCAGCGTCGCGCGCGACTACGGCGGCGTGTGCCACCTGCGCTTCGACGACACGAACCCGGAAAAGGAAAGCGTCGAATACGTCGACTCGATCGTCGACGCGGTGCGCTGGCTCGGTTTCGACTGGCGCAAGGATGCCGTCGATCATCAGTATTTCGCGAGCGACTACTACGACAAGCTGTACGAATTCGCCGAGCTGCTGATCCAGCGCGGCAAGGCGTACGTCGACAGCCAGAGCGCCGACGAAATGCGCGCGAACCGCGGCTCGCTGACCGAAGGCGGCAAGCCGTCGCCGTTCCGCGACCGCACGCCGGCGGAAAACCTCGACCTGTTCCGCCGCATGAAGGCGGGCGAGTTCAAGGAAGGCGAGCACGTGCTGCGCGCGAAGATCGACATGGCGTCGCCGAACATGAACATGCGCGACCCGGTGATCTACCGGATCCGCTACGCGCACCACTACCGCACCGGCGACGCATGGTGCGTGTATCCGATGTACGACTACACGCACTGCATCTCGGATGCGCTCGAAGGCATCACGCACTCGCTGTGCACGCTCGAATTCGAGGATCATCGCCCGCTGTACGACTGGGTGTTGAACGAACTCGCGGAAGCCGGCGTGTTCACGCGCCCGCTGCCGCAACAGATCGAATTCTCGCGGCTGAACCTCACGTACGCGATCACCAGCAAGCGCAAGCTGCTGCAGCTCGTCACCGAAGGCCACGTCGACGGCTGGGACGACCCGCGCATGCCGACGATCGTCGGCGTGCGCCGCCGCGGCTTCACGCCGGAGAGCATTCACCTGTTCTGCGAGCGGATCGGCGTGACGAAGATCGATTCGTGGATCGACATGAGCATCTTCGAAGGCGCGCTGCGCGACGACCTCGACGACAAGGCCGCGCGTACGGTCGCGGTGCTCGATCCGCTGAAGCTCGTGATCGACAACTATCCGGAAGACCTCGAGGAAGCCTGCACGGCGCCCGTGCATCCGCACCATCCGGACCGCGGCGTGCGCACGTTCCCGATCTCGCGCGAACTGTGGATCGAGCGCGAGGATTTCGTCGAGCATCCGCCGAAGGGCTATTTCCGGCTGTTCCCGGGCAACAAGGTGCGCCTGCGCTACGGCTACGTGATCGAATGCACGGATTTCGACAAGGACGCCGACGGCAACGTGACGGCCGTGCACTGCAACTACTTCCCGGACAGCAAGTCGGGCACCGAAGGCGCGAACACGTACAAGGTCAAGGGCAACATCCACTGGGTCAGCGCGAAGCACGCGCAGCCGGCCGAAGTGCGGATCTACGATCGCCTGTTCAAGGAGCCGCACCCGGATGCGGGCGGCGCGAACTTCCTCGAGGCGCTGAACCCCGATTCGAAGAAGATCGTGCAGGCGTACGTCGAGCCGGGCAACGGCGACGTCGCGCCGGAAACGCGCCTGCAGTTCGAGCGCCATGGCTACTTTGTTGCAGACCGTGTCGATTCGAAGCCGGGCAAGCCGGTGTTCAACCGGATCGTCGGGTTGCGCGACAGCTGGGGCAAGCCGGCCTGACGGCCTGCGCCGCGCGGCGGCGGGCGGCTTCGCAAGCCGCCCCGCTGCCTGCCATGAAAAAACCGGCTCGAGGGCCTAATGCCGTTCAGTTAAGGTTCTTTTTAAGGACACGGACGGCATAGCGTTTTGGCACGGCCTTCACGGCCCGCTCGAATTTTCGAGCGGGCCGTTCTTCTTTGAGTAGCGCGACCAGACGTAGTCGCAGTCGTTGCAGCAGGGCTGGGAGTTTGCCCTGCGCACGGGTAACCGCGGCCCAGTGCAATTCGTACTGGATGACGTGGAAGGCGCGCACGAAGCTAATCTCGGTCGGCTCGCACTTCACCGCAAGCGCGGCCTTGGCAATCTCCAATCGCACGAGGTTGTAGGCAATCAGCGCGCCCCAGATTTCCTGATACACCCCCTCAACGCTGCGGCTGCGCAGGATCGGCGCCATGCCCATCATCGTCTGCTTGAGTTCTCGATAGCTGGTTTCAATTTGCCAGCGGCGCGCATAGCAGGCCACGATATCGGCGCTCGTGTAGCGTTTTCGGTCGAACAGTGACGTCAGCAGTACGCGCTTGCGGGCACTTGAGTCGACCAGGGTGACGGCTCGCGCCTGCCACACCTCTGGCAGGTCCGGGCATTTCTTGCGTGCCTGGGGCGACACGCGCATGCTTACCACCGCATCATCAGGCGTTCCCTCGATGACTTCCCATTTGGTGTTGGCCTTGGCCGGGATGAGGAAGTGACGGTTCGAACCCGCGCGGCTCAAGCCACACAGGATTTCTGCAGATAGAAACCCCTTGTCGAATACCGTCAGCGAATCATCGGGGATGGCGTCGAGCAGATCCTTGGCATATAGCATCTCGTTCGTGCCATACGGACCGAACGCCGCGCTGCGGATCAGGTGCGTGGGCACGGCAGTCAGCGTCACGCCACGGACCTGCGGATAACTGGCGATGGTGTTGCCGGCATAAACCTGGGCGCCGAAATGAGCCCGATGTTCGGGGGTGTCCGCCGTCCTGAGCGTCGTGCCATCCATCGCAAACAGGCTCAACCCCTTGAACAGGTATTGTTTGCGGTCCTGCTCGGCCCACGCCTTGGCCGACAATTCGAACAGCGCCTTCAGTGGTTGCGCGCCCAGGCGCTGCCGGGCCTGAGCGACAGCGCTCTTGCTGACGAACGGCGCCTGCATATCCGGTAGCGCAAGATCGAGATCGTCGACAACCTCGCTGATCGATTGATGCCGATACAATGCCAGCGCAATAACCAGCCAAACAACCTGTTCAGCGGGCAAGCGGCGTTGCCGGATGCTCGCCCGTCCCGTGTAAGCCACCACCTGCTCAATCCACTCGTAGGGCAAGTGCTCACCCAGACGAGCCCAGTCGGGCGTCTCCTGTTCTTCAGCGAGAAAATTCAGGGTGTCATCAAGCATGGCGACGCAGGTTAACAGCCTCCATCACCGTTTACAACACCCAAAACAAAAATGCCGTTCAGTTCTTAACTGAACGGCATTAGGCTCGAGGGCCGGTTTTTTCATGGACGTGCGCCGAAGGACGGCCGGCGGCAACGAAAACTGCGGCGCCCGTTCACGTGCCCGACAAGCGCCGATGCAGTTCCACCAGCGACAGCTTCGTGCGAAACAACCGCGCGAGACTGCGGCTCGCATAGGTGTCGACGTCGCTCGGCGCGGTCCAGCGGTACGCATCCATCTCGGGAATCATCGAGCCGTCGCGACGGCTCGGAAAGAGCGACGTACACGTGCACTGAGCCGGATCGATCTCGCCTTCGGCCACCTGCACCGCGAACAGGTGCAGGCCCTTGTCGTGCCGGTACGCGAAGCGGCCGAGATCGAGCAAGCGCGCCGGTGCGAATTCGATCCCGGTTTCCTCGAGCAGTTCGCGCAGCGCGGCGTCGGCCGGCGTCTCGCCCGGCTCGCCCTGCCCCTTCGGGATATCCCAGTGCGTGGTGTCCGTCGCGTGCGCGAGGAACACGCGGCCACCCGCATCGAGGATCACGACGCCGCACGATACCGTGCGCGGCGCGCCGCCCCGCTTCGTCATGCGCGTGCTCAGCGCTTCTGCAACTGCCACTTGCCCGTGGCCGTCTTGCAGTAGACGGGCTTGAGCGTCATCGTCTGGCCCTTCGCGGTGATTTCGGTCGAGATTTCGCGGCAGGTCTTGCCGTCCGTCTCGGTCGTGCTCGGCGTGAGCTTCGCGTCGATCTGCGTGCCGCGGCCGCTGCTCTGCCACGTCGTGGTTTCGCCGTCCTTGCCTTCGTCGCGGGCCTGCACGACCGCCTTCGTGAGCGATGCGCGGTCGGTGTTGCTGAAATAGCTGATCGGCGTGTCGTTCAGGAAGTTCAGGTTGTTCTGCGCATGGGCGGGCAGCATCGCGGCTGCGCACGCGGCGCCGGCCAGCACGCGCGTGACGACGGAAAGGGATGCACGCATCGACATGTTTTTTCTCCTTGGATGTTCGATCGAACGGCGCGGCGCATGCCGGCGAACCGGGGGCCGGCCCTCCGGCGCGCGCCACGCCCGTCAGCGAGCGAGCATAGCATGCGTGCCGCAAGGACCGTCTTCTAGCGCGCAGCAGACGCGGCCGTCGGTTGATATCCGTCAGTCAGCGTGCCGAGGAACGCGATCACGTCCTTGATCTCGGCCGCATTCAGCGCCGGCCGATCGCCGCGCTTGCGGTCGAACGGCGGCTCGCGGTTGATGTTCGGCCAGTAGCGCTTCGGCAAATCGTCGTAGATCTGCACCTTGCCGTGCACGACCGGGTAGAACTTCTCCGGATGGATGTCGCGTTCGACGTAGAAGCGCATCACGTCCTCGAGCGAGTGATACACGCCGTTGTGGAAGAACGTCTTGCGCAGCGCGACGTTACGCAGCGACGGCGTGCGGAACAGCCCGCAGAATTCGTCGCGTCCCTTCAGGTCGGTGCGTTCGGGGCCGCATGCGCCGAGATCGTAAAAGCGCGGGTCGCGATTGACCGGCAGCGCGCGGTTGCGCGGCACCGCGATCGCGATCAGCCCGAAATCGCTGAACTGCGGCGGGCCGCCCTCGAGCGTGCGCTGGCTGATGTGGCAGCTCGCGCAGTTGCCCTTCTTCTCGTCGTTGAACAACTGCAGCCCATGCAGCTCCGCGGGCGTGAGCTGCGCGTGGCCGGCGAGATATGCGTCGTATTTGCTCGTGTACGGATCGAACAGCGCAGGCTGCTGCTGAAATGCGTCGAGCGCGCGCAGCACCGCATCGAACGTCGCCTGGTCGTCGCCGAGCACCGGGTCGCCGAACGCCTTGCGGAACGCGTCGGCATACGGCGCGGCGCGCACCGCCTTCGCGACCCGTGCGGGCGAACTGCTCATCTCGAACGGCGACGTGAGCGGAATGCGCGCCTGCGCGTCGCGCGTGTCGACGCGGCCATCCCAGGTCAGCCCGCCGGTCGGACCCGCGTCGATGCTTTCGTCACCCTCGTCCGGCGAATCGTGGAAGTGCTCGCTGAACGGCGGGATGCCGCGCAGGTACTTCAGCGACGGCACCGCGCGAAAGCCGGTACGGTGCATGTCGTCGCCGCCCAGTTGCACCGACAGCGCGTTCGGCGGCCCGAACGCATGCTCGGCGCTGTGGCACGACGCGCAAGCGAGCTTGCCGGACCCGGACAGCGACGGATCGAAGAACAACTGCTTGCCGAGCGCCGTCATCTGCTTCACGCCCTCGAACACCTGCGCGCGCGTCTGCGGCTGGCCGGCCGGCGCGACCGCCGGAACGGGAGCGGCTTGGGCCGCCGGTACGACGGACGCGGCCGATGCGGTCGTGCCGGGCCGCGCATCGCAACCGGCGAGCGCCGCGAGCGCGCCGACCACCGCGAGCGTCGCCGCGGCCGGGATCAGCGATCGCGCGGACGCGAAGGATTTCAGAAGGGTGTGCATCGTTGTTCTGGTAGCGGTGGGCAATCGGCCGGAGCTTATGTCAGTTCCGTGACCGTTGAATGACGTTCTACCGACAGTCAATTGAAAGCGGCCCTACACTCGGCTGTCAAATCGGTTCCAGATAATGCGCGCAGCCGGGCGGTACCGCGAGGTTCGTGCGCCGGCCCTTCCGCCACCCGGTTCCCACACGCGACCAACGACGAAGAGAGAGAACATCGCATGAAGAAGCACGCCTGGATTCGCTGCACGCCGATCGCCCTCGCGGCCGCGCTCGCCCTGACCGCCTGCGGCGGCGACGACGTCACGCAGCAGGGCCTGTCGGCCGTCAAGAACGTGGTCGTGATCTATGCGGAAAACCGCAGCTTCGACAATCTGTACGGCAACTTCCCGGGCGCGAACGGGCTGCAGAACGCGACGGCCGCGAACTCGGTGCAGAAGGACCGCGACGGCTCGACGATGGCGACGCTGCCGAAGATCTGGGGCGGCCTGACCGCGACCGGCATCACGCCGGCGGTGACCGAGGCGATGACGGCGAACCTGCCGAACGCACCGTTCGCGATCGACGATCCGAACGGTTTCAATCAGTCGATGAGCATCGCGACGCGCGACATCGTGCACCGCTTCTATCAGGACCAGATGCAGATCAACGGCGGCAAGAACGACATGTACGCCGCATGGACCGACGCGGGCGGCCTGACGATGGGCCACTACACGGCCGATCCGTCGAAGCTGCCGCTGTGGAAGATCGCGCAGCAGTACGTGCTGGCCGACAACTTCTTCATGGGCGCGTTCGGCGGGTCGTTCCTGAACCACCAGTACCTGATCTGCGCGTGCGCACCGTACTACCCGAACGCCGACAAGAGTCCGGCGGCCGGCAAGATCGCCGTGCTGAACGCCGACGGCAAGTCGCTGAAGGTCGCGACGAACTCGCCGGCTTCCGCGCTGAGCGGCCCGCCGAAGTTCGTCAACGACGGCGCGCTGACGCCCGACTTCTACGGCATCAACACGATGCAACCGGCGTATCAGCCGAGCGGCAACAAGGCGGCCACGGGCGGCGATCCGCTGCTCGCCGACCCGGCCAATCCGTCGACGATGCCGCCGCAGACGGCGACCAACATCGGCGACCTGATGACCAACGCGGGCGTGTCGTGGGCGTGGTATTCCGGCGCGTGGGGCCAGGCGCTGCAGGCGAGCCAGAACGGCACGTCGAACGTGATCTACGGCGCCGACCTGTCGACGCCGAACTTCCAGCCGCACCATCAGCCGTTCAACTACTTCGCGAACCAGGCGCCGGGCACCGCGAGCCGTGCGCAGCACCTGCTCGACGGCGGCGCGAACGGCGCCGAGTTCATCAAGGCGATCGATGCGGGCGCGCTGCCGCAGGTCACGTTCTACAAGCCGCAAGGCAACCTGAACGAGCACCCGGGCTACACGGACGTCACCTCCGGCGACCAGCACATCGCCGACGTGATCGCGCACCTGCAGGCCGGCCCGCAATGGAAGAACATGGTCGTGGTCGTCACGTACGACGAAAACGGCGGCTTCTGGGATCATGCGACGCCGCCGAATGCCGATCGCTGGGGCCCGGGCACCCGCATTCCGACGCTGATCGTGTCGCCGTATGCGAAGAAGGGTTTCGTCGACCATACGCAGTACGACACGGGCTCGATCCTGCGCTTCATCACGCGCCGCTTCTCGTTGCCGCGCCTCGCGGGCCTGCAGCAGCGCGACGACGCGCTGAAGGCGAACGGCGCGCAGCCGATGGGCGACCTGACGAACGCGCTCGCGCTGTCGCCGAACCTGTAACGGCATCGCCGTCACCGCGAACGGGCCGGCCACGCCGCCGGCCCGGACGAACGAAGGGCAGCCCCGCTGGGCTGCCCTTTTTCATGCCGCGTGCGGGTGGCCGCGCGCCGCCGTCACCACCCGTACTTCAGCTCGACACCGACGTAATCCGCGTTGTGCCCGCCCGCCTGCCGGATCGCGTCGCCGACCTGGAAATGCACGGCCTCGATCGCGCCGATCAGCGGCGTCAGCACTTCAAGTTTCGGGTTGCTCATGGCGAAGGGGTCCTGTGAACGGAAAAAGGCCGGGCCTGCCTCGACCGTGAAAACGGGAGGCACCCGGAATGCGTCGGCGCCGGATCGTCATCGGCCGCGTCGAAACATTTAAGCCGCAAGCGCGTGGCGCGAACATCCAAGGAATGGAATCGATCCGCTTCCGGAAACGACGCCGGTTCGAACTCGCCCGCTCTTTTTTTCTTCGCGCAAACCCGATACGCTTTCAAAACTTTGACGGTGCCGTTCCGGTGCCGCTCGGCCGTCACGAGGCGCCCCCATGAAACCGTATGTCCT
Organism: Burkholderia sp. AU16741; assembly: GCF_002223345.1. Taxonomy (NCBI): domain Bacteria; kingdom Pseudomonadati; phylum Pseudomonadota; class Betaproteobacteria; order Burkholderiales; family Burkholderiaceae; genus Burkholderia; species Burkholderia sp. AU16741. The sequence goes on along the minus strand of NZ_NKEZ01000003.1, from coordinate 927,170 downwards.
CTCGCTGCTCGCCGGCATCCTCACCGGGGTCATCTACGGCGCGATCGGCGTGAACTCGCCCGCGCCGCCGGTCATCGCGCTCGTCGGCCTGCTCGGCATGCTGGCCGGCGAACAGATCCTGCCCGTCGCGCGGCGCATGCTGTCCGGCCATCGGCTGAACGCCGCGTGGTGCGACGCGAAGTGCAGCCAGCACATGTTCGGCGCGCTGGCGGGCGGCGCCGCGAACGACCGCAAGCCTTCTTGATCCACTCCATCGCCGCCCGCCACGCATGACCAACGTCGAGCTGTTCCATTACCTGTTGCTGTTGATCTGCGGCGCGGGCGCCCTCACCTGGCTCGCCGAGCGAATCTCGATTCCGCCGGCCGTCGTGCTGCTGCTCGGCGGCTGCGTGGTCGCCGTCGCCGGCAAGCGCGCGCCCGACATGGACCCGGCGCTGCTGCTCGCCGCCGTGCTGCCGCCGCTGCTGATGTCGAGCGGGTTCTACACCGCGTGGAAGGAATTCCGGCAGGAGCTTGCATCGATCGCGTCGCTCGCGCTCGGGGCCGTGGCGTTCACGACCGTCGCGGTCGCGCTTGCCGTGCATGCGGCGAATCCCGCGCTGCCGTGGGCCGCGTGCTTCACGCTCGGCGCGATCGTGTCGCCGCCCGACGCCGTCGCCGCGAAGGCGATCCTGCAGCGCCACCCGCTGCCCGCACGGCTCGTCGCGGTGCTCGAAGGCGAAAGCCTCGTCAACGATGCGTCGGGCCTGCTGCTGTACCAGATGGCCGTGTCGGCCGCGCTCGCCGTGTCGATCACGGCGGCGAGCGCGACCGGCCTGTTCTTCTCGCTCACGCTGATCGGCATCGCGGTCGGCCTCGCGTGCGGCCATGCGATGTGCTGGGTGCTGCAACGCCTGCGCGAGCCGATGCTCGGCATCGTCGTGACGTTCGCGATGGCATGGGGCAGCTACGGAATCGCGGAAGCCGTCGGCGGCTCCGGCGTGCTGTCGGTCGTCACCTGCGGCCTCGTGCTCGGCGTGCGCCAGCATCGCGTGTTCGGCGCCGACATCCGGATCAAGGCGAAGGCGACATGGGAAGCGATCGTGTTCGTGCTCGACGCGCTCGTGTTCATCCTGATCGGCCTCGCGCTGCACGCGATCCTCGCGGGCGTGAACCACGAAGGCGCGGTGCTGATGGCCGGCCTGCGGGTCGCGCTGCCGGCGACGGCCGCCGCGATCGGCGCGCGCGTCGTGTGGGTGTTCGTCGCGATGTGGCTGCCGGGCCGCCTGCGCGCGCGGCGCGCGGGCCACGCGGCGTGGTCGTGGCGCGAAGCCGTCGTGCTCGGCTGGTCGGGCATGCGCGGCGTGGTGAGCCTCGCGGCCGCGATCGCGCTGCCCGCCAGCTTCCCGGGCCGCGACCTGATCCTGTTCAGCACGTTCCTGCTGATCATCGCGACGCTCGTCGTGCAGGGCGGCACGCTCGCGCCGCTGATCCGCGTGCTGAAACTGCGCCCGGCCGCGCGCCGCACGATGTCCGAACATGCGGTGCGCGCGCACACGTTCGGCGCGGCGCTTGCCGAGCTCGACGCGCGCGAGCAGCGCGGCGCCGGCCTCGAACGCGCATCGCTCGACCGGCTGCTGACCGAATACCGCAGCCGCGTCGCGTTCAACGAACGCGCGCACCGCGACGGCGCGGAGCCCGCGGACGTGCGCGCGCGGATGCTGCGCGTCGAGCTCGAGCTGGTCGGCGTGTCGCGCGACGCGCTGCTCGGCCTGCATCGCGACGGCCGGGTCGACGACGCGGTGCTGCACCGCATAGAATCCGAACTGGATTTCGAGGAGCTGCGACTGCAGCGCCTGCTCGAACCCTGACGTCCGGCCCGCGGCCATGCCCGGCCGGGCCGCCCCCTTTTCCCACCTGGAATTGCCATGAGCGAACTCACCGTCGAAGCGAGCATCGGCCCGGTCGATTATCTCGTCCACTTTACCGACGGCGTCCACCAGTGGCGCGCCGACGAACCCGCGTCGCTCGGCGGCGGCGATACGGCGCCAACGCCCGTCGCGCTGCTGCTGTCGAGTCTCGGCGCGTGCACCGCGATCACGCTGAAGATGTATACGCAACGAAAAGGCTGGCCGCTCGACGAAGTGCACGTGAAGCTCGCGCACGAATCGGGCAGCGCGGGCAGCACGATCGTGCGCCGCATCACGCTCGACGGCGACCTGACCGATGAGCAGCGCGAACGCCTGCTGCAGATCGCGAACGCGTGCCCGGTGCACAAGATCCTCACGCACCCGATCGCGATCGACACGGCGATCGCCTGAGCGCCTCCCGTCACCGCCACTGTTCCCGTCACGAGATTCCCGACATGTCCGCCCCGATCAAGACCCTGCTCACGCCGCGCGAAAGCGACATCGGCAACCTCGTCGTGCGCCGCGTGCTGCCCGCGCGCGCCGCGCGCCTCGTCGGCCCGTTCATCTTCTTCGACGAGATGGGCCCGGCCGTGCTGCCGGCCGGCCGCGGCATCGACGTGCTGCCGCACCCGCACATCGGGCTCGCGACCGTCACCTACCTGTTCGACGGCTCGCTGATGCATCACGACAGCCTCGGCTTCCGGCAGAAGATCGTGCCGGGCGACGTGAACTGGATGACGGCCGGCCGCGGGATCGTGCATTCGGAGCGCTCGCCCGACGAGGATCGGCCGCGCGAGCAGCCGGTGCATGGCATCCAGACCTGGGTCGCGCTGCCGGTCGAGCATGAAGACACCGCGCCCGCGTTCGTTCACCACGCGGCCGACACGCTGCCGTCGTTTACGCGCGACGGCGTGACCGTGCGCGTGATCGCGGGCACCGCGTTCGGGCTCGCGTCGCCGGTCGCCGTGTTCTCGCCGACGCTCTATGCGTATGCGGAATTCGCGCCGGGCGGGCAGCTCGCGCTCGATGCGGAGCACGACGAGCGCGGCGTGTATCTCGTCGACGGCGACCTCACGATCGACGGCACGCCGCTCGCTCCCGCGACGATGGCCGTGCTCGAACCGGGCGCGACCGTGGCGCTCGCAAGTACGAACGGCGCCCGCGTGATGCTGCTCGGCGGCGCACACCTGCCGGGCGAACGGTTCATCGAATGGAATTTCGTGTCGAGCGAACGCGCGAAGATCGATGCGGCGCGCGCCGCGTGGGCCGATCAGACGTTCGGCAAGGTGCCGGGCGAAGAAGGCGAATGGACGCGCCAGCCGGAACGCAAGGCGCAGTAAGCCGGTTCGCCCGGCACAGCGGCGGCGGTCGGCCATCCCGCCGGCCGTCGTGCGTTTACCGCTTCAATCCCATCAGCTTCGCGAGCGTCGGCCAGCGATCGAGCGACGCGTCGAACGCGCGGCGCGCCTGCTCGTCGACATAGCGCTCGGGATCGAGCGCGGGCAGATGCCGCGCGAGGCCGATCACGTCGTTCGGTTGCGACAGGCGATCGTCGTCGCCTTCGCCGGAAATCGTCACTGTTCGTCGATCCATACGCCGTCCGGAGTTTTCACCGCATAGCCCGCGGCCGTCTGCATCGTCACCGTGCCCTCGTTCTCGCCGACCATTCGCGTGCGCGGCAAATCGGCCGCATATTGCGCGAGCGTCGCGCCCGGCTTGAACGGGCTGTTCGACACGAGATTCGACAGCAACTGCGCGAGCGCGAGGAAGCTGGTCGGCTGGTCGATCACGGTCGTCGCGCCGTGGTTGCCCGTGAAGCCGACGAGCCGCACGCCGACCGGCCCGTGCACGATGCGCGGCGTCGGAATCTCGCGCAGCCCCGCGACCTGGTTCTTGTCGCCGCGCAACGCGGCGCCGTGCTCGGGCACGAACACGATCACCGCGCGGCGGCCCGATTGCGCGATCAGGTCGGCGAGACGGTCGAAGTCGGTCATCATTTTCGTCGCGCGCTGCGGGTACGAATCGATGCTCGTCAGCGCGCTGCCGACGACGCGGTTGCCGTCGTGCAGGCTGATCGTGTTGTAGTACAGCGCGACCGGCCCCGGCACCGCCGCGCGCTGCGCGTACCAGTTCGCGAGCGTCGAGTAGTCGTCCTTGATCGCCGAGCCGTCGAACGCATGCATCGCGACCGGCGCGGCCGCGTTCGAGATCATCGGCGCATCGGCCACGCCGATGTTGTCGTGGACCACCTGCAGGAAGTTGTCGAAATGGCCGTCGTGGTTCAGCAGCGACTGCACCGTGTAGCCAGCGCCCGCCAGTTGCGAGAACAAATGGCACTGCTGCGGCGCGGGCTTGTACAGGTCCGCATGCGCTTCCTGCCCGCAGCTCGCGCGCAGCACGCGGATCGCCGCCGGGCCGCTGTAGCTCGCGGCCGTGCTGAAGTTCGTGAACAGGTAGTCGAAGTGGCTCAGCATCGGATGGTTGCGCACCTTCGCCGCGTCGAGGTCGTCCCACGACAGCGAGCAGATGTGCAGCACGATCACGTCGAACTGCGCGGCCGGATCGCTGCCGAGATGGCCGAACGCGACCTGCCGCTGCGACTCCTGCGCGCGGAATGTCGCGAGCGCCGCGTTGTGGTCCTCGGGCTGGTCGACGCGAGCGGCGCCCGCCGCATTCGCCTGCGTCTGCGCCGGCGCGGCGACGCGCGCCATCAGCCCGCTGCCGGCCTGCCACAGCGGCATCACGATCAGCACGGCCACCACGAACGTCGCGACGCGCAGCCAGCGATTGACGATGAAATAGACGATCAGCACGCCGACGATCGCCAGCGCCAGCACCGGCGGCAGCAGCCGCGGCAACAGCTCCATCCAGTAGTCGAGACGGAACGTGCTGACTTCGCGCGCGGCCTCGGCGAGACGGGCGAGCGGCGGCGCATGCAGCTCGCGCGCGAGCAGCGGCACCGCGATCGCGATCGCCACGACCTGCCGGACGATGCGCCACGCACGCGAGCGGATCGGCGCGCTCGCCACCAACGCCACCGCGAACGCGAGGTTCGCGAGCCAGAACGGCTGCAGGTGCCCGGTCGCGAACAGCGCGAACTTCAGGATGAAATACAGATTCCAGAACGTCATCTAACCCACTCCATGATGCGCGCCGCGTCAGTCGCGCGCGCGATCGAGTTTCGGCGCAAGCATGGCCTGCACGCCACGCACCGCACCCTTCCACATTCGGACATAACCGTCCAGCCCGATCCGCAGCACTTCCTTGAGGCCGCCGAGCGGCGTGTCGGGCCGCGCGCTTTCGTGCCAGTCGAGCCACGCGTCCGCGCGGCCGAACGTGCACTGCACGAGCTGGCGCTCCTGCTCGAGCGTCAGTTCCTCGAAGCTCACGCCGACATGCGTCGGCGTCGCGCGGGTCACGCGCACCGGGAACGGAAACGCGCGGTCGCCGCGGGTCACGCACACCGTCAGCGTGTCGCCGACGGCGAGCGACAGCCCCGGCACCGCTTCGAGCCCGAGGCCGCCCGTCGAGTAATCGCTCGTGAAGCACGCGGCGGTCGAGCCGTCGGCGAGCAGCAGCATCGCCGGCACGCGCATCGCGATCCGGTGCGTGACGCGCACCTGCTTGGTCTCGCGCGCGACGGCCAGCGCCGCGCCGAGCATCGCGAGGTTGTAGACGGTCCAGCCGAGCGTGATCAGGATCGTCGACGCCTCGTCGCCCTGGTCGACCACGAGCCGCCACAGGCCGGCGACGATCGCGAGCACGTTCAGCGCGAACAGCACGAGATACGGCTTCGAGGTCGACCAGTCGACGTAGCCTTCGTCGATCTTGCCGCCCTTGTCGGTCACGTTGAACTTGCCGTGCTTCGGGCTGAAGAACGCGACGGTGGTCGGCAGCGCGATGTACCACGCGAGCACCGATTCGTAGACCTCGGCCCAGAACGAATGACGATAGCGCCCCTGCATCCGCGAGTTCGCGACGTTCGCGAGCACGAGGTACGGGATCACGTAGCTCGCGAGCGCGAACGACGACGCGTTGATGAAGTACAGGTGGAAGAACAGGTACGCGAGCGGGATCGTCAGGAATATCAGCCGCGGAATCCCGTAGAAGAAATGCAGCATCGCGTTGCCGTAGCAGATCCGCTGGATGAAGCCGAGCCCGCGCCCGAGAAACGGGTTGTCGATCCGGAAGATCTGCGCCATCCCGCGCGCCCAGCGCGTGCGCTGCTTCACGTGGCCGGCGAGGCTTTCGGTCGCGAGGCCGGCCGCCTGTACGGTCGGCAGGTACGCCGACGTATAGCCGCGCCGATGCAGCTTGAGCGCCGTGTGCGCGTCCTCGGTCACGGTCTCGACCGCGACGCCGCCGACCTCCTCCAGCGCGCTGCGCTTGAGCACCGCGCACGATCCGCAGAAGAACGTCGCGTTCCACAGGTCGTTGCCCGACTGCACGAGGCCGTAGAACAGGTTGCCCTCGTTCGGGACCTCGCGGAACGTGCCGAGATTGCGCTCGAACGGATCGGGCGAGAAGAAATGGTGCGGCGTCTGCACGAGCGCGCATTTCGGGTCGCGCAGGAACACGCCCATCGTCGTCTGCAGGAACGAGCGCGTCGGCACGTGATCGCAGTCGAAGATCGCGATGTAGTCGCCGTGCGTCTTCGGCAGCGCGCGGTTGATGTTGCCGGCCTTCGCGTGGAGGTTGTCGTCGCGCGTCAGGTAGTCGATGCCGGCCTCGGCCGCGAATGCCGCGAACTCGGGGCGCCGGCCGTCGTCGAGCAGGTACACGCGCAGCTTCGCGCTCGGCCAGTCGATGCTCTGCGCGGCGAACACCGTCGGCTTCACGACCGACAGCGGCTCGTTGTAGGTCGGGATATAGACGTCGACCGTCGGCCAGGTGTCCGGATCGTCGGGCAGCGGCACGATCGGCCGGTCGAGCGGCCACGCGGTCTGCACGAAGCCGAGCAGCAGGATCATCCACGTATAGGCTTCGGCGCCGTACAGCAGGTAGCCGGCGACGGCTTCCACCGGGCTGCGGAAGTCGAGCGTCTGCGTCGTGCGCCACCACACGTAGCGCAGCGTGGCCAGCAGCGCGAGCGACGCGAGCGCGAGGGTCGGCAGATGGCCGGGCAGGCGGCGCAGCGCGAGCGCGAGCACCGCGACGATCGCGAAGAACGCGAACTGCGCGCCGGGCATCAGCGGCGACATCCCGGCCGCGGCCCACAGCACCGCGCCGGCGACGAGCAGCAGCGGCGCGAGCCAGCGGCGCCGGCCGACGCCGTTCGCGCGCGCATCGAGCCAGCCGCCCCAGCGCGCCCACGGCAGGCGCTCGAGCATCGCGTTGATGCGCCGGGCGACCGCACGCCCGGCCACGTAGACGGGCACGACGAACGTGTCGAACCACGCGAGCGGATCGCGCGCGGGCCGGCCGTCGGCCGCACGCGGCGCGCGCACGATCGCGCGCCACAGCCATTCGCGCACGCTGAGCGGCTGCAGCACGCCCCAGTCATGCGCGAGCCGCAGGAACGCGATGCGCACCCAGCGGCGCACGTGATCGGGCCGGCCGGGCGGCGGCGCATGGAAGAACAGCCGCACGAACCAGTCCACCCGCGTGCGTTCCGCGGGCAGTCCGATGCCGCGCGCGCACCAGTCGGCCGCGCGACGGCCGAACATGCGCAGTCGCGACGCGAGCGCGGCCTTCATCGCGCGGCTCCCGCGCGGCCGGCGACGGCGGCCTTCAGCCACGTGTCGACCCAGTTCGCGACGCCGTTCAGGTCGTGCGACGCCTGCGAATACGGCGCGTCGTCGAAAATCCAGCTGCCGCGCGCGAGCGCTTCGGGCACCGCCGCATCGACGTGGATGCGCTGCTCGAGCATCGACGCCGGCCCCGCGACCGCGCGCAGCATCGCCAGCGCGTCGCGCTGCATGTCGCGCGCCGGGTTCAGCCGGTTCACGACGATCTGCAGTTCGCCGCGGCCGGCCCGTAGCGCGCCGAGCCGCGCGGCCGTCGTCGCGCAGGCGACCGGCTCCGGCGGCACGACGACGAGCGTCAGGTCCGCGCGGCGAATCGCCTGCTCGGCCTGCGGCGACGGATAGCGCGCGGTGTCGACCAGCACGACGCCGTCGGCCGGCAGCGCGATCTCGTCGAGCGCGCGCGACAGCCAGGCCGGATCGGCGGCGAGCTGCGCATCGCACGCGGCGGCGCCGGCCGCATCGACCTGCCCGTACGGCACGAACAGCACACCGTCGGCGTTGCGCCACGTGTGCGCGTGCCACGGTTCCGCACCGCCCAGCAGGCCGTGCGCAAGACCCTGTTCGGCCAGCGTGTCGAGGCCGAGCGTCGCGCCCATCAGGTTCTGTGCATCGAATTCGACGGCGACGACCGGCCGGCCGCGGCGCGCGAGCAGCACCGCGAGCGCGGCGGCCAGCGTCGTGCGGCCCGCGCCGCCCGTCGTCGACGTGAGGGCGATCGTCTTCATCGTGCCCCCTTGCCGGCGCGGTTATCGCGGTTATCGCGGTTATCGCGGTCATCGCCTTCTTCGCCGCCGGCGCCCGGCAGCAGGCGGCCGCGCAACGCGACCGGCACGAGTTCGCTCGGCACCGCGTCGCGCCGGTCGATGCCGCGCGGCGCGTGGAAGCCGCGGCCGACGCCAAGGTGCTGCGCGACGATCCACACCGGCACCGCGATCACGATACCGACGATGAAGCCGATGACGAGTTCGGCGATCATGCGTTCTCCTGCTTGCGCAGCGGCATCGCGCTGCGAACGGCGCCGCGCGCACGCACGGCGGGAATGACGGGCTCCGGCGCCGACGTGTCGGCGGCGGCATCGGCGGCGGCAGGCTCGGACGCCTGCGGTGCGCCGATCGCGTCGAGCGTGACGACGGTATCGATCGCCTCGATCGCGTCGCTCACCTCGCTCGCGTCGGGCAACGCCGTGCCGGCGCCGGCGTGCGCGGGCGCCGCGCGTACGGCCCCCGCCGGCTGCGTCGCCGCGAACAGGTCGCTGTAGTCGGCGATCGGCGCGCGCCGGTTCTCGGCCTTCAGCGCATCGAGCTCGGTGTCGATGCTGCCCTGCCCGAGACACACGACGCGGTCGGACAACGTATCGACCGGCACCTCGAAGATCCGCGCGAGCGCGTCCTCGGCGTCGACCGGCTCGCACGCGAACAGGAACACGAACAGGTGCCCCGCATCGGCCGTCACGACGTCGCCCGCGCGGCGCGGGCGGCAGTGCCGCAGCGCGTCGACGTGCGACACGCCCGGCAACAGCGCGAGCTTCGCGAGCGTGTGCGGCAGCGCGAGCACCGCGCCGCGGTCGAGCACCGCGCGAATCCGCAGGCAGAACGCGCCGACCGGCAGATAGCCGAGCACCGAATCGCCGAGCGCGGCCGCGAGCGCCGCGCGATAGTCGGCCGCGACGGGCCGCGCGTAGAGCTGGCCGTGCAGCGCGTGCACGGCCGCCTGCATCCGCGAGACGGGCAGGTCGCGCGCGACGACCCGGTTCGCGCCGACGCTCAGCACGAGCACCTCGAACTGCTGGCGCAGCACCTCGCCGCGCTCGACGACCGCGACCTTCAACGCGCCGCCGCACTGCCGGCGCAGCGCGTGCACGTCCGCGCACAGCGCTTCGAGCTGCGCGTGCGAGCGGAACACGAGCACCGCGGTCGCGGCCTGCGCGTTCGCGCACGCGGCGACGACGGCCGCGTTGTCGTCGACGATCTCCCAGCCGTCCGGCACGCGGCTCGCGCCGTCGAGCACCGCGCGGCTGACCACCACGCGATCCTCGTCGCTCGCGAGCTTCATCCGGCGCGCCGGTTCGGTCGCGCCGCCATCGACGCTCGCCGACAGCCGGCCGCCCGGCGCAAAGCGCAACGGCCGCACCTCGCCGGCCGCGAGCGTGTCGCCCGCGCGCCAGAAATCGACCACCCACAGCAGCTCGCCGTGGGTGCGCTGCAACTGCGCGACGCCCGAGCAGATCCCGTGGAAGCCGCTGCGCGGTGTGCGATCCGCCTCGCGCACGAGCGGTGCATCGTCGGCGCGCGCGGCGCCGCCCGCACGAGTGGCTTCGGGGTCGAGCAGCAGCACGAGCGCGATCCGGCGCGTGCGGCACCAGTCGGCCAGCGCGTGCGCTTCATCCGCGAGCGCGACCGGATCGTCCCAGCTGAACCAGCGCTGCGCGCCTTCGACGAAATACAGCGACCGGGCATGCAGCCCGTAGCGCTTCATCGCGCGCAACCCGCCGGTCAGCCGCGCGAACGGGCCCGGCGCCACGCCGCGCGGCGCGGCGGCGGGCATGCCGGCGTCGGCCGGCTCGGCCGCCGGCGGCATCGCCAGCACGTTCAGGTTGCGTGGCCAGCCGGCCGGCTGCGCGCCGCCCGCGAAGCCGAGCGATTCCATCCGTGCGGCGACGCGCGCCGGATCGCGCGCGAGCACGATCGTGACGTTGCGCGTGCGCGCCTGGCGCGCGCTTTCCCACACGAGCGCGTCGCATCCCGGCGTGCCGCCGGCCGCGTAGATCGCGTAAAGGCCGCCGGCCTCCAGTTGCGTCCACGTATCGGGCAGGCCGTCGATCGCGAGCCGGCTCAATGCGCCGGCGCGGCCGCGCGCCGAGCCCACACGCAGCAGCGCGCGCAGGCGATCGACCAGGCCGGTGGCGCCGGGCGCGGGGCGGGTGGCATCGAATTCCGTCTTCACGCGTTCCCCTAGTAATCCGAATAAAGCCGCACGGGCGTCGGCGTCACGAGCCAGTTGCGCGGCGCGCGCGCATCGAACGCATAGCGCAGGTACACGAGCGCCGCGCTCGGCGCATAGTCGTGCGACCGGTCGATCTGCAACTGCGCGCCGACGCTCAGGTGCGGGTTCACGCGATACTCGACGATGCCGTTCACGCCGTACGAGAACGACACGCCGCGCGTCGAACTGCCCGCGTACACGAACCCGGCCGCCACCTGCGCGGCGCGCTGGCCGGTGAGCGTCGGGTAATACAGCGAATCCTTCTCGTAGCTGTTCGAAATCCCGCCCGTGACGGTCAGGTCCCACGACAGCGCATCGTGCCGCCCCGCCCATTCGATCGGCACGCCGAGCGACAGATAGCGCTGCGGGCTGTAGTAACCGCCCTGCCCGTACGTGTAGTAGCGCAGGTTCTGCGCGTAGTGCCACGCGTTGCCGACGAGCCCGGTGCTGACCTTCATCGTCGCGCGCTCGTACACGGGCACCGTGAAGCCGGTGCGCAGCGTGACTTCCGCATTGCGTTCGACGTTGCGGCCGGACAGCACGCCCGCGCCGAGTTCGGCGAACAGGTTCGTGCGGCCGACGTCGACCGATGCGCGCAGGTTCACGCCGTCGCGGCGCACGCCGCCCCACACCGCGCCCGTCCACGGGTCGCGCATCCCGGCGTACGACAGCACGCTGCTCGTTTCCGGCCGCCGCGACGCATTCACCGAGAAGCTCGCGGGGCCTGCGTCGAAGCGATAGCGCACGCCGCCGACCAGGTAATGCACCGGGAAACCGAGCGGCGACGTGCCGAGATCGAAGCGCCACGCATCGGACAGATAACCGGCGCCGAGCGCGACGCCCGTGGTCGACTGGTGCAGCGAGCCCGGCGGATTCGCGATCGATGCGGGTGTCAGGGCGTTCTGCGCCCTGAGCCCCGCGTACGTGCCGAACGTCTTCAGCGAAAACGCGTCCGGGTTACTCGTATCGAGCGTGCCGGGGTCGAGGTGCACGGTGTCGATCTGCGCGAACACGTGCCCGTCGTAGCGGATCGGCATCTGCACGTAGATCGGCACCTGCTGCGCGCGATACGACGAGATGCCTTCGTCGCCCGATTTGTATGCGGGGATCCAGCCGGTCTCGATCTCGGGGTTGCGCCGCTGCGCGAGGTCCGCGAACGCGGCCTGCGCGGGCGTGAGCCCGTCGCGGCCGGGGCTCACGCCCGTCGCGCGTTCCTGCGATTGCGACAGCCGGTACAGCGACGCCGCGTCGTCATAGCGGCCCTGCGCCTCGGCCACGCGCCCGGCCGCGGCCGTCACGTCGGCGCGTGCCGGATACGCGGCCTGCAGCCGGTCGGTCACCTGCGCGGCTTCGTCTGGGCGGCGCAGCGCGTTCAGGCGGCGCACGGCCGACAATTGCGTGTCGACGTCGTCGTCCGGCGTGCGCGCCAGCACGGCCTGCACGCGCTCGCGTGCGGCCGCACGGTTGCCGCTGTCCTCGTCGATCCGGGCGAGCGCGAGCTGCGTATCGGCATCGTCCGGCGTACGCGCGACGACCGGCGCGAGCGCCTCGCGCGCCGCATCGTAATGGCCCTGCGCGCGTTCGAGATCGGCGAGTTCGAGCGCATAGCGCTTGTCCGCGCGGCCGGCCGGGCTCGCGCGATCGAGCAGCGTGCGCGCCCGTGCATAGTCCTGTCGTGCGATCGCGTCGTCGGTCTGCCGCAGCACGAGCCGCAGCGACTGATCCTCCAGTCGCGCCCTCTGCGCCGGCGTCAGCGACGGATCGCGGCGCAGCGTGTCGAGCCACGCGGCGAGCACCTCGTCGCGCCCCGCGCTGCCGAGCAAGTCGCCGTAGCGCAGCCGCACGTCCGCATCGGCTTCGGCTTCGCGCGGATGCGCGGCGATCCAGTCGTGCAGCGGCGCGAGGCCGCGCTCGGGTTCGCCCGCGTCGATCCACTGCGCGCCGATCGCCGCGAGCATGTCGGGATCGTCCGGTGCGCTCGCCTGCGCGTGCGCGAGCGTGGCCGCGAAGGCCGCGCGGTCGCCGCGTGCGTGCGCGCCGCGCGCGTCGGCCAGCGCGCTTTCGGCATCGAGCTTACGCGCCAGCGCGCGCATCCCGTCCGAGCGGTGCGCGTCGTCGACCGGCGCCAGCGCGGCCTGCGCACCCGCGACGTCGTCGATCGAGTTGCGGTACAGCGCGCTCGCGTAGCGCATCTCGGGCGTATCGCTTCGCGCGAGCCCGTCGTCCATCACCGTGCGGCCGAGCTGCGGCAGCCCCATGTCGCGATAGAGGCGCGCCAGCGCGAAGCGCGTCCACGGCGCGTCGGGCGCCGCGCGCACGGCCGCCTCGTAGCGTTGCGCGGCCGGCCCGCGCGCCCCCTTGTCGGCCAGCGCCCGCGCTTCGTTCGCGAGCACGTCGCCGCGCAGGCCGTCGAGCGTACGGCGATCGTCGGCGCCCGTCACACGCCCTTGCAGCGCGTCGAGCAGCGGGCCGATCCGGTCCGCGCGGCCGGTGTTTTCATACAGCGTGGCCGTGTCGCGCACGGCCGACAGGCTCGGCGAACGCGCGGCCAGCAAGCCGCGCAGCAACGGCTCCGCCCGCGCCCAGTCGTGCTGCGCGAGCAACGCATCGGCGAGCTGCAGCTTCGCGTCGGGGTTGTCCGGCTGCATCGCGAGCGCTGCACGCGCGGCGCGCTCGGCATCCTGCGGGCGCCCGCCGCTGGCCGCTTCGCGGCCTTGCGCGAGCAGCCCCCAGAACTGCGCGGTACGCGCGAGGCCTTGCCATTTGCCGCGCTGGTCGGTCGCACGCGACGCGGCTCGCGCGAACAGCGCGCGCGCTTCGTCGTGGCGCCCTTCGCGCAAACGCAGCAGGCCGAGCCCGCCCAGCGCGTCGGCGTCGTCCGCCCGCGCCCGCGCGGCGCGCGCGAGCAGCGGATCGGCGGCGGCCAGGTCGCCGCGCGCGAGCGCCTGCAACCCGCGCTGCTGCGCGATGTAGTCGGGATCGCGTTCGAGCCGGCGCTGCGCGTCGCGCTGCTGGTCGAGGGCGGCGGCGCGATCGCGGAATTCGGTGTCGTCCGGCGCGAGCGCGAGATACGCATGCAGCGCATCGAGATACGCGGGATCGCTGCCGGCCGACTGCAGCACGCGCCGCCACAGCGCCATCGCTTCCGTATGGTCCGCGTCGGTGCGCTTCGCGAGCGACGCGGCGATCCGGTTCGCTTCCGGCCGCGTGTCGTCGCGCTGGTTCAACAGCCGCGCGAGCGCGACCGACGCGCTCGTGTCCCGCGGATCGGCGGCGATCGCGCGGCGCAGCGCGGCGATCGCCGGCTCGCGGCCGCCCGGCGCATTCGACACGATCTGGTAATACTCGGCGCCCAGCGCCCCCGACGGCGCGCCGTTCGGAAACAGCGCGACGATCCGCCGGGCCGCCTCGTCGGCGCGGCCGCTGCGCGCGAGCAGCCGAATCTGCGCCATCTCGCCGCGCCCGCTCGTCGCGACGCGGTATTCGTCGGCCACCCGCCGCGTGCCAGGCGCATTCGGCGACTGCGCCTGCAGCCGCGCCAGCGACGCCTGCGCGCCTTTCGCGTCGCCGAGCCGCAGCAGCACGCGCACCTGTTCGGCCAGCAGGTCGGGGTCGCCCGGCGCGATCAGCAAGCCCTTGCGCAGCGCATCGCGCGCGAGATCGTCGCGATGCTTGATGCCCCACATCCGCGCGGTGTCGAGCTCGCGCCGCGCATCGGCGGCGGCCGAGGTCGACGGTGTCGCGGGGTTCGCGATCGCCGTGCCCGTGGCAGCACCCGGCGCCGCCGCGCACACCGACGACGCGAGCCACGCGAATCCCGCGACGTGCGGTGCGGCGCGCTTCAGCGGGCGGCGCACGAACGGCCTCCCCAGCGGGTGTCGAGCGTGCCGTCCGCCCCGAATCGATAGCGGCCGTCGCGCCAGCCGAGGCCGAACAGCGTCAGCACGCTCGTGTAATAGCCGGGCGCCGACTGGCGCGCGAGCGCATCGACGCGAGCCGCCTGTGCATCCGCGAGCGCGTGCTGGCCGCGTGCGTCGAGAAACGGCACGGCCGCCGCGGAGAAGCCGCCGTTGCCGTCGTTCGGCCCCGCGACGCCCGTCGTCGTATCGACCCTCTCCGGCGGCGCGCCATGCGCGGCGATATGGTCGGCGAACGGCGCGAAGCGCGCGAGCAGCGGCGCGGCAAGCGGATCGGCGCGGTCGAGCGTGCCGGCCCACAGATACACGCGGATCGCGTTGTACGCGCTCTCCGCATGCGTGTCCGGATCGGGCCCGAAGCCCTTGCCCGCGCGATACAGCGCCCAGTCGGGCGAGAAGCCCTTCGGCGCGGTGTCGAGCAGCACGCGAGCGGTGCTCGATGCCAGCGCGCTCCAGCGCCGGTCGTCGGGCAGCCGCACGCCGAGCGCGCGAATCACCTGCGGCGGCGAATAGCTCGGATTCACGCGCCATTGGCCGTTGGCGAGCTTGAAGCCGGTCGGCCCCGGCAGCAGCGTGAGGCCGAGGCCCGGCACGGTCGCCGTCTCGTCGTCGAGCACGCGCTTCGCGAGCAGCGCGCCGCGCGCCGTATAGCTGCGCTCGTGCCACAGCCGCCCGGCCTCGACGAGCGCATACGCGATCCACAGGTCGGCGTCCGACGCCGCGTTCGCGTCGAGCACGCGCCACGCGCCGTCGGGCGCGCGGCCCCACAGCCACGCCGGCAGGTGCGCGCTCAGGTCGCCCTGCGCGAGGTTGTTCTCGGTCCATGCGAGGATCGTGTCGAACATGCGCCGGTCGTTCGCGACCAGCGCGAAGAAAAGTCCATACGCCTGCCCCTCCGACACCGTGCGCGAATCGGCCGAGCCGACGTCGATCACGCGGCCGTCGGCCGAGACGAAATCGCGCTTGAACGCGTCCCAGCGCGGCCACGCCGCGCCGCATCCCGCGCCCGCCGCATCGGCCGCACTGGCCGGCGCGGCGTGCGTGCGCGTGGCCACGCCGGCCGCCGCGCACGTCACCGCAACCGCCAGCGCGAGCATCGCGCCGACACGCCGCGCCGGCTGCGTTGCCCGTCGCTTCGTCATTGCCCGCGCCATCCGTTACATCCCCCGTCGACGCGCGGCGATTCGCTGCAGCACGCTGAACACGCCGAGCGCGAGCAGCAGCCCCGCGGCGACGCCGACCGCGCCGAGTACGACCGGATGCCGTGCCGCCTCCGTCCACACGCGCGCATACCACGGCACGAAGCCGACCACGTAAGGCTCGCCGACCCGCAGGCTGTCGACCCGCCCCGGCCGCACCAGCGCAAGGTCACCCTGCAGTTGCGACACGAGCCCCGAGTTCTCGAACACGTCGAGCAGATCGCCGAGGCGCGGCTGGTCGGTCGCCGTCAGCGCGACGACGCTGCGGCCGTGACTGTCCGGCAGCTCGAACCCGGCGAGCGCCGCGAGCGGGCCCGCCTGTTCGATGTGCGCGCCGCCGTCGGGGAGGCCCACGCCGTTGCGCCAGCGTTCCTTCACCGTGAACGCGACACGCGTCGCGCCCGCGCCGCCGGCCCCGCCCGGCTCGCCGATCGCGAGCGGCAGCGCCGTGCGCCACTGCGCGAGCAGCGGCGACGCCGGCGAGCCGTCGATCACGAGCAGATCCTTGTGCCCCGACAGCGCGGCGACGTCGCCGGGCCGCGCGACCTGCACGCGCAGCGCCGGGAAGCCGGTCCATTCGCCCATGTGGCCAAGCATCGTCAGATAGGCCTCGAGCTCCTGCGGCGACGGCCGGTCGGGCATCACGACGGCCGTCTGCGACAGGTCGGCGAAGCGCGTGAACGGGAAGCCGCTGTTCGCGAAGAACGCGAGGTTCGGCAATTGCGCGTAATGGACGAAGTGCGAGAAGTCGATCGTCGAATCGGGATCGATCGCCGCGCGCTGCGGCTCGGTGGCCGTGCTCGAACACAGGCCCGTCTTCTGCGAATCGAGCGTGAAGCGGAACTGCAGCTGGTTGCCGCTGCCGACGCGGAACGCCGGAATGTCGACGTCGCTCGTCACGCGCCCTTCCGGCACCGACAGCAGCGGCAGCTGCATGCGGCCGTGCGCGTCCTCCGCCTGGGCCGGCCCGAGCCGGTACGACTTCACGAGCTGATCGTTGATCTCGATCGCGAGCGTCGAATTGTCCTGCACGGTCGGCGCCGTGTAGCGGTAGCGCAGCGTGATCGGCACGCCCGCGCCGTTCCACGAATGCAGATCGGCCGGCACGCGCAGGTTCAGCCGGATCGCGTCGGGCGTCGTGCCGCGCACTTCCAGCTGGTGCGGGTCGTTCACGAGTTCGCGGAACGCGATCGGCCGGTTCACCGGCAGCCAGCGCGGCGCGTCGTACGGCTTGCGCGGCGCGCCGAGATCGACGTGCGCGACCGTCGCCGCCGGCCCCGACAGCGCCGCGCGGCCGAGCACGAGCGTCGCGACCGCGTCGTCGACCTCGGCCGCCGTGCGGCCCGTGACGACCAGCAGCTTGCGGCCCGGCGCGGCCGGGTTGTCGGCGACCGCGAGCAGCGGGCCGTCGACTTGCGGCAGCGCGAGACCGGCCGGCAACGTCGCGACCGTGCCGACCACGACGGCCTGGTCGTCGGCCGGCAGCGCGGTCGACACCGGGAAGCGCGCATGCCGGTAGTCGGCCAGCGCGCCGAACCACGACGCGAGCACGCCCGCGCTGCGCAGCGTCGCCGAATCGGGCGTGGCGGGCAGCACGAACGGCAGCCGCAAGCGGCCGTTGTCGCGCCGGTCGAAGAACGGCGCGGGCAGCAGCGCGAGATCGTTCGGCAGGCGCACCGGCGCTTCGTCGAGGATCAGCTCGCTCGTCGGGCTCACGTCGGCCCACAGCGCCGAGTTCGCCGGATCCTCGCAATGGTCGAGCGTGTAATGCGCGATCAGGCGCAGACCGATCTGGTTGAAATCGGAAAAGTAACGCGGATCGATCGGGATTTCCTGCGTCACCGTGCGGCCCGCGCGCGCGGCGTCGAACGGGACGGTCGCGATCACCTCGCCGTTCACCGACACCTTCAGGTGCGACAGCGGAAAGACCAGCGACGGCGAATACGCGTAGGTCAGGCGCAAGCGCGCGCCCGTGACCACGCGGTCGAGCCGCACGCCGGCGTTGATCGTGCGCGCGTCGTCGGCGCCGCGCAGGCGCAGCGGATCGAACGCGCCGAGCGATGCGAACGGCAAGTGGACGGTCGTCGCCGGCAGGCCGGCGGCCGGCGCGCTGGCCGCCGTCGGCGCCGCCGCGGGCACCGCGGCCGGCACGGCATCGGGCGCCGCCGCGCGAGCGGCCCCGGCCGTCGACGCGGCAGCCGGCACGGCCGGCATCGGCGCGGCCGACAGCGCGGCCGTATGGAAAGCGCCGGTCATCGCGGCCGTCAGGACGAACAGCGACACGGCGGGCTTCATGCGCGGCCTCGCGTCGTCACGATCGTCCGGTGATCCTGCGCGTCGCAGCAGACGCGCGCAAAGCAGCTATGCCCGTGAGTGCACATCCCCTCTGCTTCCCCTCATATCTGGCTTGATTGCATTTATCGGTACGACGCGGCGGATGCTTCAACGACCGGTTCGTCGCGCTGACGGACGCCTGGCACTCGCGCCCGTCATTTGTCACACTATCTTAAAAATAGAACAAAACTTACCGTGATTCGCGACTGAGAGGCGAAAAAATCTCAATTCGGTCGGAAATGCCGCGCAGGAAGAGTGAATGGCAAGCATTGCGCCGCTGCCAGCCGGACGGCTGGAACGGCATACTGCCGGCGCGATACGGCTGGCCGGGCATCGGCCCCGTTCCGTTGCGGACGGCCCGGAACGCGCTGCCGCAAGCGGCGCGTATGCTACCGCAAGTACGCGCCGCGCGACGCACTTTCTTCATGGAAAACTGACCTGGATCAAATCGGCGACTCCGCCACCCCGTCGGCCGGGACGCTGCTGCGCAGCATCGCCGCGATGCTGCCGGACGACGGCACCGACATGCACGCGCTGATCGAGCATGCGGACCAGGCGATGTACGAGGCCAAGCGCACGCGGACGCAACGGGCGGCCCGCGCGTAACGCGTGACGCGTCGCATGCATCGCTAGCCGATCGGCGACACCGCGATCGCGATTCCGACGACGAGCCACTGCACGATCGCGACGAGCACGGCGGCCCGGCACAGCCCGACCGCGCCGCGCACGCGCGCGTCGAGCGTGCGTCCGGCCTTCGTCGCGTCGATCCAGCCCAGATCGACGAGCGCGCGGTCGAGCGCCGCCAGGCCGCCGTCGACCGCCCCGTCGCCGTCCATCGCCCGCGCCAGCGCGGCAAACAGCCGTCGATCGATCTCGATGCGCACCGCGTACCACAGCGCCGCGATCCCCGACCCCGTGCTGACGACGGCCAGCAGCACGCGGCCGAGCGTCGCCGGCGGCCAGCCCGCCGCGATCCATCCGCCCGCGCCGGCCGCGGCCAGCGCGGCCGCGATCGCCCACGCGCCCGCGTCGAGCGCACCACGCGCGGCGGCGATCCTGAACGGGCCGGACCGATCGCCCATCACACGCGCTCCGCGTCGCGACGGCGATCGATCCATTGCTGCAGCACGGCCACGCTTTCATCCGACCATACCGCGTGCGGCCGCACCGCGCGCACCGCGGCCAGCGCGTCGCGCGCATCGGTCAGCCCGCGCCGCGCGGCGAGCCACGCGGCCGCGCACAGCACGCTGCGCCCGTAGCCGAGCGCGCAGCAGACCAGCACGTCGCGCCCTTCGCCATGCAGGCGTTCGAGCGCCGCGACGGCCTGCGCAAGCCGCGCCGCCGTCGGCGCGACGAGATCGAGCTGCGGCACGCACGCATACGCGAGCAACGCATCGGCCGCCGCCCAGCGCGGCATCTCGGCGGTCAGGTCGACCAGCGCGGTGAAGCCGTGGCGCCGGATCTCGCGCGTGGTCGGCGTCCGGCCGATCGACACGCGTTCGTCGATCCGCATGGGTGCCGGCTGCCGGAACGTCCACAGCCGCGAATTGACGAACGCGCCGGCGACCGTCGGCGCGAGCAGCCAGCCGATGAAGACCGGAAACCGGCCCTCCGCATCCTTCTGGAACGCGCCCGGCGCGCCGCGCCGGTATGCCCATGCGACGCAGGCGAGCGCCAGCGCGGCCCACCCCGCCGCCAGCGCCCAGCCCGGCGCGCGCGGCACGCACGCCAGCGCCGCGAGCGCGACCAGAGCGGCACCGCACGCATAGCGGCGCGCGAGCGCGCGACCGGCCGCGGACGGCGACGCATCGGCGCACGGCAAACGGCCCGCGGCATCGCGCAGCGGAAACAGGAACAGCGCGAGACAGCCGACGGCCGCCCCGGTCGGCACGTCGATCGCATGATGCTGGTAAGTCGTCAGCACCGACACGCCGATCGCCGCGAACCACAGATGCAGCACGACACGCGCGAACGTACCGCGCAGGTGCTTCGCATAGACGGCCCACAGCACGACGAGCAACCCGATATGCAGCGACGGCGCCTGGTTGAACGGCTTGTCGAAGCCCATCAGCAGCGTGAACAGCGCGCCGGCCACGCCGCCCGAGTCGGGCCGCTCGAAGCCGAAACGCAGCGGCCACGCGATGAAGCACGCGACCGACACCAGTTGCACGGTCAGCAGCCGCTTCACGTGATCGAGCAGATCGTCGCGGCGCGTCCAGAAGAAGAACGACAGCGCATACAGCAGATCGATCGACCAGTACGGCACGATCGTCCACGGCACGAACGGGATCGCATGCTCCCAGCCGAACGCGAACGTCGGCACCGCGGCGCGGCGCGCGGCGAGCCAGTTCGCGAAGCCGTACGTCGAGAAGAACACGGCGCCCATCGCCGCGAGCCAGCACACGCGCAGCGCGAACGACGCGTCGCGCGCGCCGGCCGCCGGCTCGGCCAGCCCGCCGCTCGCATCCGCATCCACACCCGCGCCGCCGAGCGCGCTCATGACGCGTCGACCCGCTGCGCGAGGCTGACCGTGAAGATGCCCATCTCGTCGATCCGCTGGTCGAGCTTGCGGAAGCCCGCCCGCGCGACGAGCTCATCCATTTCGGCCTGCGAACGGCGACGCATCACCCAGGTCGATTCGCCGCGGTGATTATTCAGCGCACGCGCGATGAATTCGAGCTGCGGATGCCACGGCTGGCCCGTATAGACGAGATAGCCGCCCGGTGGCACGGCCTGCGCGAGCCCGCGCAGCGAGCGCTCGATCAGTGCGTTCTCGCCGAACAGCTCGTAGAGACCCGACACGATCGCCAGCGTCGGCCGCGGCTCGAGCGTCGCGAGGGACGCCTCGTCGAACGCATCGCCGCGCTCGAAGCGCGCGATCGGCTCGAGGCCGCGCTGCGCGATCAGCACGCGGCCGGCCTCGACGTTCGGCGGGCTGTAGTCGCGCAGCGTGATGTCGTCGGGCGCCGCGCCGTCGCGCTCGGCGGCCGTCGCGATCGCGTCGAGCACGTAGCGCCCGTGGCCGGCCGCGATGTCGACGATCCGCACCGGCGTGCCGTTCCCGCGCAGGCGGCCGATCGCCGTGCCGATCAGTTCCTGCAGATGCACCTTGCGCTGGCGGATGCCGACCCAGCCCGGCGAATCGAGATACGTGCGGTCGACCAGCGCGCCGATGCCGAATCGCCCCTGCGCGCGGTTGCGGTACACGTAGTCGAGCGTCGAGCCCGAATCGAAACCGAGCCGCAGCCCGAGCGCGATGCCGTCGGACAGCGCGCCGCCGGCTTTCAGGCCGGCGCGCGTGAGCGCCCAGTACGCCCGGGCGAACACGTTGGCCGGCGGCCGGCCGAGCGCCGCGTATTCGTCGTGGAACGCGCCGCGGCGGTCGGCATCGGCGAGCGACACGCGCGGGCTCGGTGCGTCGAACTCGCGCAGCACGAACGCACGCAGCGGCGCGAGCGCCTGCGCGCGGTCGCGCTCGCCGAGCGTGTCGTGGTAGAAGCCCGGCAGCACGATGCGCTCCTTGCGCGCCGAGCCGAGCCGCTCGAAGAAGCGGTCCTGCGGGCCGCGATGCACGACCCAGTCGGCGCCCGAGATCAGCAACTGCGTCGGCACGGTGATCGCGGCCGCGTCGGCAACGATGCGCTGCGCGGTATCGTGCAGGTCGAGCAGCATGTTGACCGCGATCGGCCGCGTGATCAGCGGATCGGACGCGTAGCTCGCGATGCGCTCGGGGTCATGCGTGAGGAATTTCGGCTTCACGTAGCTGTTCACGTAGAACAGCCCGCGCAGCCTGTGCATCAGCCGCAGCCCCGGCCGCGCGAACGGCACGTAGAGCTTGATGTGGAATGCCGGCGACGCGACGACGAGCGCACGGATCGGCGGCGCGTAATCGTGCGCCCAGGTCGCCGCGAGCACCGCGCCGACGCTCTGGCCGACGACGGCCATCTCCTCGATCGCGATGCCGTGCGTGTCGCGGATATGCTCGACGAAGGTCTGCAGATCGCGCACCGACGCGGCCGCGCTCGGGCTGTAGCCGCGCGCGCCCGGCGAGCGGCCGTGACCGCGTGCGTCCCACGCGAAAAACGCGAAATCCGGCAGGTCGAGCTCGTCGACGAGGTGCGCGACGCGCGCCGAATGTTCGTGGCCCCGATGCAGCAGCACGATCGCGCCGCGGCAGCGTGGGCCCGTCGCGGGCCAGTGACGATAGAACAGCGTTGCGCCGTCGTGCGTGATGAAGTCGGCCTCACGGGCCGTGCGTGCGTTCATGCGATCTCTCTCGTTTCGTTATTCGAATCATGTGGCGCCGCCCTCCCGCGCCCGGCTGTCAGCCGCCCGCTTCGGCGATCCCGGCCCGCACGCGCCGCACCGCCGTCACGATCGACAGCACGATCAGCAGCCGCCACAGCCACGCGGCGACGCCGCCGACCGGCAAGCCGAGGCCGATCCACAGCGCGAACGCGCCGAGGGCCAGCGCCCGGTCGCTCTTGCCGAACGGGCCGTCGTAGCGGCGCGTCGCGCCGACGAGCGGGCCGATCAGCCCCGCGCATTCGACGATCACCGCCGTCAGCGCGAACAGCCAGACGTCCGCCGGCGCGAACGCGGAAATGGCGAGGAACGGCAGCACGAGCGCGATGTCGGACACGATGTCGCCCAGCTCGTTCAGGTACGCGCCGAGCGTGCTCTTCTGCCCGTGCTCGCGCGCGAGCATCCCGTCGATCGCGTTGAGCGCCATGCGCGCGAACAGCCACAGCGGAATCAGCAGGAACAGCGGGCGGGCGAACACGCCGAGCCCGGCGAGCGCGCCGACGACGATCGATCCGCCGGCCGCGAACAGCGTGACCTGGTTGGCGGTGACACCCCGTTCGGCGAGCGAATTCGCGAACGGGCGCAGACGGTTCTGGAATTTGGGTTTGAGTGCGTAGAGGCTCATCGTTTCGTATTCGTATTATTCGCGCGGCACGGCCGGATACGTTTCCCGCCGCCATGCCCCGGGCGGCGAAACGGCCTTCGTCGGCCTGGATTGAACGGCCCTCATCGTCGCCGAGCGGCCTCGTTGCGTCAAGCCTGCGGGCCGGGCCGCCCGCGCGGCGCCAATCTGGCGTTTTTCGGCGAAACTCGCGATAATCCGCTGGCCCGATCGCCGCGAGCTTCATTCGAACGGCAGACGGGCACTCGTGCAACAGCCGATTATCACGCCGCCGACCGGCGCATTCGCCGCGACGCAACAGCGTGCGACGGCGAATCGTCCGATTATCGCGGACCTGCGACAGGCAGCCACGAACTTTGAAAAAATTTAAACAAGAGCCGTCCGGCGCGCATCCTGCCGCGCCGGCATTCGGGGGTTCCGTCCGCCGCGCGTGCGCGGCGGGCCGGGCATGCATGCAGGAGGCCGCGCGCCGATGAACATCCTCAACGTCTGGCAGCGCGACTTCCTGCTGTCCATCGTGCGGCTCGTCGCCGGCGCGTATCCGGTGTGGCATCAGGCACCGCCGTCCCCGACGCAAAAGATCTATTTTTCCAACCATACGAGCCACATCGACACGCTCGCGATCCTCGCCGCGCTGCCGCGCGACGTGCGCGCGGTCGTGCGGCCGGTCGCCGCGCGCGACTACTGGGACAGCAGCGACCTGAAACGCCACATCGCGCAGAAACTGCTGAACGTCGTGCTGATCGACCGTCACCGCGAATCCGGCGGCGATCCCCTCGACCCGGTGCGCGACGCGCTGCGGCAGGGCCACTCGATCATCATCTTCCCGGAAGGCACGCGCGGCGCCGACGTATTGCCGCAACCGTTCAAGAGCGGGCTGTTCCATCTCGCGACCGAGTTTCCGGACGTCGCGCTCGCGCCCGTCTACCTCGAGAACCTGCAGCGCATCATGCCGAAGGGCGCGATCTGGCCCGTGCCGCTGATCTGCAAGGTGCATTTCGGGGCGAACGAAGCGCTCGGCGCCGACGAAGACAAGCCGACCTTCCTCGCCCGCATGCGCGACGCGGTCATCGCGCTCGCGCCGCCGCAGCGGCCGGCCGGCTGAACGCGGCGCGCCCCCTTCTCCCTTTTCCGGATACCAACCATGCGAACCCTCTTCTGGGAACTGGTCGCGGGCGTCACGGGCGTGCTCGTCGTCGCGACCGTGATCGGCGCGATCCTCGGCGCGCGCAGCGGCGGCACCAGCGCGACCATCGTCAACCTGAACCAGCGCATCCGCGCGTGGTGGGCGATGATCGCGATCATGGCCGTCGCGATCGGCCTCGGCAACAACGTCACGTACCTGGTGTTCGCGCTGCTGTCGTATCTGACGCTGCGCGAATTCATCACGCTCACGCCGACCACCGCGAGCGACCATACGACGCTGTTCATCGCGTTCTTCATCGCGATCCCCGTGCAGTACCTGCTGCTCGGCATCAACTGGTACGGGATGTACTCGATCTTCGTGCCCGTGCACCTGTTCTTCGCGATGTCGCTCGTGTCGGCGCTCACGCAGGACACGCGCGACTTCCTGAGCCGCAACGCGAAGATCAACTGGGCGCTGATGGTGTGCGTGTACGGGCTGAGCCACGCGCCGGCCGTGCTGATCCTCG
Organism: Burkholderia sp. AU16741; assembly: GCF_002223345.1. Lineage (NCBI taxonomy): Bacteria > Pseudomonadati > Pseudomonadota > Betaproteobacteria > Burkholderiales > Burkholderiaceae > Burkholderia > Burkholderia sp. AU16741. The sequence goes on along the minus strand of NZ_NKEZ01000003.1, from coordinate 902,523 downwards.
ACATCCCGCGCTACGCCGGGCAGAACGCGCTGCTGCTGTTCTTCTTCCTGTTCGTCGTGCAGATCAGCGACGTGCTGCAGTACGTGGTCGGCAAACTGTTCGGACGCCGCAAGATCGCGCCGCAGCTGTCGCCGTCGAAGACGATCGAGGGTTTCATCGGCGGCGGCCTGCTGGCGACGCTGTGCGGCGCGTCGCTGTATCGCGTGACGCCGTTCAGCTTCGGCGCGGCATTCGGGATCTCGCTCGCGATCGTGATCGCGGGCTTCGTCGGCGGCCTCGTGCTGTCGGCCGTCAAGCGCTCGCTCGGCGCCAAGGACTGGGGCTCGATGATCGCCGGCCACGGCGGCATGCTCGATCGCGTCGATTCGATCTGCTTCGCCGCGCCGGTGTTCTTTCACCTCGTGCGCTATCTGTACGTGTGACGTGCGGGCGGTGCGAGGCCGCCCGGCGTACGTCACAACTTGTCGCGGATTCAGCGCTGTGTCGGTCGTCTAGCTGACGTGGCACTAGCAAGCGTGGCGTTCGAACATCGATAGCTGACCAGAAAAACGTCGGCTTCCGGTCCTCCTCGTCGGCATTATTGAATCCATGAAATGCCTGGCGGCTCGATCGCGTATTCATCAAAACTGGGCCGTTAGCTGAAAGTCGAGCGTGACACGGTTCGTCGGAAAGCCGGACGGCTTGTACACCGGTGTACCGGCGAACAGGTCGTAGCCGTATCCGCCGAAACGCGTCGCGACGCTCCCCTTCACGCCGATCACCGCGCCTGCCAGTTGCGTGCCGACCAGCGCGACCGGCTGCGGCCCCACACTCGACCGTAGTCGAGGCCCGCGTAGACCGCCATCCCCGTCTGCCCGATCGGTGCTTGAAGCTCGTTGCGCCAGTAGAAACCACGCGCAGCCGCGAGCATCGTTTCGCCGTCGAACCCACGCACGGTATAGCGGCTGCCGATCGTCAGATCGTCGATGTAGTACAACGTGTTGCCCGTGTACTGGCGTGGAATGTCGTGACGTAGCGGAACGGTTGCTGCGCGATTAAGAACGGTACCGACAGATTCGCGTCGAGCACGGCCATCTTGTAGCGATAGGTCGGGCCGCCGTCGGATGCCAGCATGTCGTCCTGCGCGCCGAATGCGCCGATGCCCTGGCGATACGCGAGCGTGCCGTCGATCTGCGCTTGGGTATATTTTCCTTTGCGTTATCTGCAAGCTGCTTCGCAAGCGTCTTTTCATCCGGATGAAACTGCCGATTGAACCGATCAACGTTATACCCAGAGAACGCCCCCGATTCACCGCCCACGACACCACCGGCCCCCGTCGCAAGCGCGTTGGCCACAATATTGCCCAGCGCCTGATTCATATTGGCGTTCCCGGTCGGATCGCTGCCTGCGATCGCGCTGCTGAGCTCGTTCGGCTTGCCGGAGGCGATCGACGCAATCGCCGCACCGGCTGCGCCACCCACCGCATTGCCGCCTGCCAGTCCAGTCACAACGCCGCACCTGCACCTTTCATCAGTGCGCACACCTTCGAATCGTCAAAGCGCTATAAGTCATATTGATCCCGTACACCGCCTTCCCTTCGCTATACTCGACACCTCTTCGCACTTCCGCACTAATACCTTGTTTGCAAAGAATAATTACACCATCCGAATCAACTTCCCTCCATCCGATACGCTTCAACCCTTGACTGTATTTATCCCCCAATTCTGGCACCCACGTTTTCGCGTCGATCCCCACATACAAATATGCAGACCCGTACTTATAATTATGCGATCTCATCGCCACAACACCACCATTCATCAAAATGACATCCATGTCGCGCCGCATAATTCCAAATTTTTCACCTCCATCAGTAGGATTGTTTCTCACCCCCAAAGTCATAAAAATAAATCCAACAACCGCAACAACAATCCAAATATTTTTATCCAATTTCATCTTTGTCATGCGGAGGATCATCTCCGCTTAGGTTGCATGCCAGGAATTGTAAAGACTGGGAAGGCAACACCAGTGGAACCACCTCCGCCGGGATTGGGCGCACGTGTAAGTCCACCAAAGCCTACACCAACCTCTACGGATGTATCTCCTCCGAAAGCATGATTACCACCCACACATCCGCCGTACGCACACAAAGTTGCCCCAAACGATGCACCTGCAAGAAAATTATCTGTTATATCCGCCTGAAGAGTGGGGACTTTATTAGCTCCAGCCGGAATGATGCCAACGGTGACAGACGCTCCCGGTATCACTGGAACAGCACCGCCGCCTCCCAAATAAACATTCCCGTTGTGCAGGTTAATAGAAATGCCCGCCGAACTACCAAAAGCAGAACCGCCAATAGTTACGTAATCAAGCGTCCCAGGGCGAGTGGCAAGTACATTCGAGACGAACGCGTTACTGTCAGCTCGCAAATCCTCAGCGTTGTACTGAAACAAACTACGCCCCGGCGTTTGCTTCACCATGCCACCGTAACCCGAAGCCGCGAAGTACGTCCCATTGTAATTCTTCAGTTGAGCCTGTTCGACCATATAACCGGCACCCTCTTGCTCCAGCGCCGAGTACTTTGCGTAGTCTGCCGTACCCGGCGCGTACTCCGCTGCACAGTGGACTAGTGCGCATCCCGCCGCTTCCAGTCGATGCTCCTTGTTAGTATCGCCGTTGGCCAAATCATGTATGACTTTCTTTTCTTCGGGGTGAAGTTGGCGATTGAATCGGTCAGCGTTATAACCAGAAAACGCCCCCGATTCACCGCCCACGACACCACCGGCCCCCGTCGCAAGCGCGTTGGCCACAATGTTGCCCAGCGCCTGATTCATATTGGCGTTCCCAGTCGGATCGCTGCCTGCGATCGCGCTGCTAAGCTCGTTCAGCTTGCCGGAGGCGATCGATGCAATCGCGGCACCGGCTGCGCCACCGACCGCATTGCCGCCTGCCAGTCCAGTCACCAACGCCGCACCTGCACCTTGCATCAGCGCGCGATTCGCTCCGCCTTCCTTCCAGGCATCGACACCTGCTTGGTCACCATTCTTCTCGGCTTGCCGTTTCATCTCGTCGGCGTAGTCACCGATCCGTCGCGACACCGCTTCGCCAGCCGCGGCGGCCGCAGCCATCATGTCCGACTGGTTGGCCAGCAGGTTCTGCATGTCCGGAAGTTTCGCGACCGTTCCGTTCGTGTTCGTCGTATCGCGATTCAAGCTGGCCACATCCTGCTTCTGGTTTGCCGAATCTGTGATCGTCACCGTCCCCGCGCTCACGCCGCTCTTCGTCGTCGCGCTATCACTGCCGCTGTCATTCTGGCCAAGCATGGGCGCAGCGCCCCCCGTATTCTTGCCCGACGTGCTGCCGTGCGTGCTGTAGTTCATTCCGCCGTCGCCGGTCGTCGCGCCTGCACTGAAGCCGCTCGAGCTCGCATCGTAATGCGACTGGTTCTGGACGTCCGAGAAGGACAGCGAACCTGTCGTCAGGGAATTCTTCGACGCATCCGCGTCGCTCGCGATCAGCCCACCCTTCAGATCGGTATTGCCGGTGACGTTGATATTGAAACCGCCATCGCCTGCGTGAATCCCTGCCTGTTCATTGACGCCCGCATAGCTGCCCGACGCGTTGCCCTTGCTTTGGCTGACGCTCCCGCTGGCGCCGCCCTGACTGACGCTGAAGCCACCGCCCGAACTCGACTGATGCGCCGCGCTCGACAACGTATCCTGCAAGCTGACGATGTTCAGATTCCCGCCCACATCGGCGTTGACCTGATTACCCTTCACGTTCGAGCCGATGATGTTCGTATCGCCGCCCGAGATGATCGTCACATTGTTTGCTGCGGTTACATGGCTATTGTTCTGCGTAGCCAGATTGCTGTTGCCGTCGCCGTTGGCCTTCGACATCGCCGCGGAAACACCGAACCCGCCCGTGCCGACCGACACACCCACGCTCGCACTCTTCGACTCGTTCGTGCTGCGCGTCGAGTCGGTGTCCGTCGTATTGACGATATTGACCTGATTCTTCGCAGCCAGAATCACATCGTTCGCGTTCACGTTTGAGCCGGCGATCGTCACATTGCCGCTACCCGGTTGCCCGTTCCCCGTTGCAGCAAACGCCACCGTTCCGCCCGCATTCACATTCGAGCCACGATTCGTCGCGCTGTCTTCGGAGAATGCGCTCTTTCTGTGACTGCTGCCGACGCTGACTTCGACCTTGAACTGAGGCGTTTCGCCCGCCCCCAGCGCCCGGACCACATCGCCCGCAGCCATGTTCGCATCCCATGCCGCGCTCGCCGCGGCCATCCCGTGCAGCGCCGCTGCCCGGCCATCCTGGCTATTGCCGGACGCACGCGATTGACCCACAGCGTTCGACACCGCGTCGATCACCGGCGCCCTCAGCGCCAGCGTCAGGCCGCTCTTCGACACTTCCTGTGTTTCGCCGCGATGATGCGTGTCCTGCGCCGCGTCAATCGTCACGTTCGCGCCTGTCCCGCTGAGATTCTTCGCTGCGATCAGGTCGCTGCCGATCACGTGCAGGTCGTTTCCAGCCGTGATGCTCAGGTTGCCCTTCAGCGAACCGATCGAACTGGCGTTGTTCGACACCTCGGTCGTCTGGCTGGTCGTCTTCAGCGAGCTGCTGCCGACTGATACCGACAGTCCGCCGCCCGACATCAGCCCGGATTCCTTCTTGTTGTAGTAGCTCGACGACTTCAAGGTGTCCTGCGACGTCGTCACCGTCACGTTGCGCGCTGCCGTGAGCGTCACGTCGTTCGTTCCGACGATGGTGCTGCCCTGAACATTGACGTCCTTTCCGCTGACAATGTTCACGCCGTCCGCTGATACCAGACTGCCGCGATTGAGCGTCATCGTCTGGTCGATCCCGCTCGCAACCTTCACGCCGCTTACGACATTGCTGTGGCTGTGCGTTTCGTGTGAGTTCAACTCGTGCGTCTCGGTTGCCGCGCCGACGTTCACGTCGCCGGCCGCCAGCAGGTTCGCGTTGCCCTTGTCGAGACTGATTGCGCTGCCGGAAAGCGTGATGTCCTTGCCCGACACGATATTCACCGTATCACCGCCCTTGAGCGTCGTCCCGGTCAGCGCCTGATCGGACGTATGCAGTGTCTCCGCGTAGCTGCCGTGACTGTCGCTGCCCGAACTGTTGCTGTTCACCGTCGATGTCGTACTCGCCGCGCCGAGCGTCACGTTGCCCTTGGCAGCAAGGGTCCCGCCCTGGGCGAGGTCGATCTGAGCGCCCTTGGCCGTCAGGTCTCCGCCGACGGCGATCAACGATTGCCCACCGACCGTCACCGAGCTGCCGGTGACCTTGTTGATGTCGGTGTTCGACACCCCGTTCGCCCGCTGCACGATCTTGTGCTCACCCGTCTGCACCGCACCGAGATCCCAGTTGCCGCCGACGGTCATGCCGAGATTTCCGCCGACCAATAGGTTCCCCGCGTTCTGCTGGAAGTTGCCGCCGGTGACGATCGACGCATCGCCCGCGACGTCCAGTTTGGCGGTTGGCCCGAGCGTCGTCACCACGCTCGTCGCGCCATCGCGGCTCACCCGTGTGTTCGTCTTCGTCGCCGTATCGAGAATCAGGTCCTTGCCGGCGTCCAGCTGCAGACTGCCGGCCTTGACGCTCGCCGACGTCAGGTCGATGTTGTTTTCGGTCTTCAGCGACATCAGCCTGCCGCTTTGCAGCGCACCGAACGCGTTGTCGATCTGCTTGCCCTGAATGGCCAGCGTGTTGTCCGCCTTGATCGTGCCGCTGTTCGTGAAGAACTGTGCGTTCTGGAAGTCGATGTTCGTCGCGCTGATCAGCGGGCCGTTGACATTCTGCTGGTTCGCCTGCGCGAGATACACGACCGGCACCAACACCGACTGACCGTCGACCACCCGCGTTTCCATCATGACCACGTTACCGGTCAGCTTCGACACCTGCTCGGCCGACAGGCTCGTGCCGATCGGTAGATCGAGTGACCTCGACAGATCCGCGCCGGCCGCCATCAACGATTGATACATGGTCTGCAGGTCTGCGTACGGCCCGAGCACGGCCTTGCCGGTCAGCGCCGTGACTTCGTTGCGCACGAGCTGCTGCTCGTAGAAGCCGTCACCAAGTCGCTTCGGGATGTGCGTGAGGTCTACGCCGAGCTGACCGAAGAAGTAGTCGCTCGAAATGAAGTTCTTCTGGTTCGTGAACGCCGGATTCGTCTCGATCACGTAGCTCGCATTCGGCGCAGTCGTCGGCTTGAACAAGCCGCCTTGCGGAATCGTGAGGTTGTTCAGCACGTTCAGCGCCGTCGCACTGGCGATGATCGGGTCGACCGGCGCCGACGGACCGCCGTGTACGGCCGACGCTCCCGATTTCGCGCCGCTCGCGTTCCCGCTCAAGTTGGTGGGCGTGAGGCCCGGCACCGACTGCCCCGGCAGCAAGCCGAGCGACGGAATCGATGCGTTGCCTGCCGTGTTGTTGACGCTGACGCCTGTGCCGGAAATCGTGCCGTTCGAACTTATCGTCGAGAAGTAGCCGGGCAGCGTGTAATCCTTGATCGACGCCGGTGCCGCCTGCGTGTAGCCGCCCGGACGGCTGCCGACGAACGGCGCATTGCCGAACGGCAATTGCCAGTCGTGTTCGGAATTGTCGTAGTTGTTGTAGTGATACTGCCCCGAGTAGGAAACCGTCACGCCCGGCAGTTTCTGGCCGGATGCCGACCAACCGTCAGCGTCGTAGTGACTCGGCATCTTGATGTCGCCGACCGCCGCGATGTTGCTCCAGTAGTTTTGCAGGGTACCGACCGACGACGCATCGATCTTGCCACCGGACACGATCTGCGCGGCCGGGCTGATGTCTGTCACGGTCGTCGCTGTCGCGCTGTCCGCGTAGTAGGTCGTGAACTGATATGTGCTGTTCCACTGACCGCCGTGAGGCGGCTCGGTGTAGACACCGCCGATGCTGTCCGGATCCTTGACGCCAACCTGGCCAGTGCGGCCGCTGATCGGAATGCCGAACTGCGCTAGCGACGCAGGATCGATCTGGTTGGTGGACGTCTTCATCACGCGACGCGTGCTCGTCACCTTGTCCGCATGCAGTTCCATGTCGCCTAGGGACTGGATCAGCGCGGACACGTTGTTGACCAGCGCGGCGTTCGTATAATTGCCGCTGGCATCCTTGCCGCCTGCCAGCACGACCTTGCCCATGCCGAAGATCGCCGTCGTCGCCATCGAATCGGTCGCAGTCGTGTCGTCGCGGTTTTCGATGTCGTGCGCGAGGATTTCCAGCGTACCGTTGCTGTCCGATGCACCGATCAACGCGGTCGGCCCGAGGTTCGAGATGGTATTCGTCGCGTTGAGCGAAGCGCTCGCGCCTACGAGCACGCCCGTATTCGTCAGGTTGGCCGATTGCGTATGCAGCAGGCCGCCGGCGGTCAGCGCCCCCACGTTGACGATGTTGCCCGCGTTGACGCTCAGGTTGTTGACCGATTGCAGGTTCGCGTTGTTCGTGAAGGTGTCGGGCAGCGTGAAGGCGAGATCGTGACCGACGTTGAACTGCGTATCGGATGCCGCCGTGTAATCGCCCTGCAGATTCACGTTCGCGTCGTGCGCCGCGCTGTATGTTCCGCCGCCCTGCAGCGTGGCCGCCGCGACCGTCAGGTCGTGTGTCGAGCTGATCTGGCCGTTCGTATTCGTGATCGCACCGGTTGTCGTGACGTCCACGTCGCCGTTCGAATTCGTGACGTTGCCAATGGTGCCGCCGCTGTTGTCCAACGCGTTGCCTCGAACATGCAATGACGCACCGCTGAGCTGACCGCCTAGCGTGTTGCTGATCGACGCGGCGCTGACCGTCACCTGGCCGTTGCCGGTAATCGCGCCCATGCCCGCTACGCCGCCGGCGTGGCTGTTGGCGATCTGGCTGCCGCCTTGCACCGTCATCTTGCCTGCACCGAGGTCGACAATGGCGCCGTCCGCGTTGTCGATCGAGGCCGATTGAATGGCGAGCGTGCTGGTGTCACCCGCAACCGATTGCCCGCCCTGGATGTGGCCGCCTCGGTTTGATAGAGCGCCACCATTCTTCAACGACAGCGACGCGTCCGATCGCAGGAGGCCCTGCGCATTGTTCACATCGCCCGCAATCGTGGCGTCGATGCCGCGCTGCGCGGCGAGGATACCGCTCGCGTTGTTCCAGGCGGCCGCGTTGACGATGGCTTGTCCCTTCGTCACGATGGTGCCCGACGCGTTGTTCAGCGCGCTGGCTCCCTTGCCCGGCGCGATCGTCAGCGTGCCGGTGCCGGCATGCGTAATGGTGCCGCCTGCGTTGTTCAGATCGGCCGGCGTGAGCGTCAGGTCTGTGCTGTTGGTCTGGATCACGCCGGCGGCCGAGTTGTCGAGTGTGCCGCTGACGTTCATCCCCATCGCTGACGATCCATACTGCGTGATCGTACCGCCATGGTTCACGAGGTTCGCGGCCGTCAGCGCAAGCTGATTGGCCTCGAGCTTGCCGCCGCTGTTGTCGAGCGTCGAATCGGCGGTGACCGACAGGTTCGGTGCAACGATCGAGCCGCCGTGATTCGTCATCGAGCCTGTGTGGATCGTCGCGTTCGTGCTGGCACCGATCTCGCCGCCGTCGTTCGCGAGCGTACCGCTGGTGACGCTCAGATCCGTGTTCGACAACAGCTTGCCGCTCGCATTGTTCAGCGAGCCGACGACGGTTGCCATCAGTCCGTTCTGCGCGTTGATCGAGCCCGCCGTGTTGTTCAGCGCGCCGGTTTGCGCGACGACGCGCCCGTTGCTCGCGATCGAACCGCCTACGTTCGACACCGACCCCGTACCTCCGCCGAGCGTCAGCGTGCCGTTGCCGGCATGCGTGATCGTGCCGCCGTCGTTGGCAAGCGCGGCAGAGGAAAGCGTCAGGTCGGTACTGTTGGTCTGAAGCGTGCCGCCGCTGGAATTGTCGAGCGTGCCCGACACGTTCACGCTCATCGCCCCGGCCCCGGTCTGCGTGATCGTGCCGCCGTGATTCACGAGATCCGTCGCACTCAACGACACCAGGCCCGCCTGCACGGTGCCGGCGCTGTTGTCGAGCGCCGTGGCGCTGACTGTGGCCGTCTGGCCGATGATTGAGCCGCCGTTGTTCGTCAGATGCGCGCCGGCGTCGACCGCGACGTTCTGCGCAGCCTCCAGGGTGCCGCTACCGTTGTCGACCGATTGGCCCGAAACGTGAAGATTCGTGTTGGATGTGATCGCGCCACGGTTGACAACGTTTGCGCCGCGAACCGAGACATCACCGTTGCCGCCGATCACACCGCCTTGCGCGCCGTTCGCAGTCGTCCCTGCGGCATTGGTCAACTGGCCGCTCGTTGTCACCGACAGGCCGTCGCCGTTGAGCGATGTGATCCGGCCCGCCGTGTTGTCCAGCGACGCACCGGCCACCGTCGTGCCGGCCGCGCTTTGAAGCGTGCCCTGATTGTTCGCGATGGCGCCGCCATGCACGTCTGCCGTGCTCTCGGAAATCAGTTCACCGGACTGGTTGGCGATCTGGCCGGCCACGTTGACCGACAGCGGCCCCTGCGATGAAACCTTGCCGCTCTGGTTCGACAGATTGCCGCCGGTCAGCGTCGTGCTGCCGCCGCTCGACAGACTGCCGTGATCGTTGATCACGGTGCCCGATGCGTTCGCCTGGATGGCGCCTTGCGCGCTTGTGGTCGCGTTCGACAGGTTCATGTCGCCGGCCGTCGCGTTCAGTGACAGATTGCCGTTTGCTGCGGTCTGGCTGCCGGCGAGATTCACGCTCGCACCGGTCAGTGACGCATTGCCGCCCGCTATGTTCTGCCCCGTTGCGCTCAACTGGCCCGAGGCTGCCAGGTTCAGAGCACCGCCCCGGCCTACCGACCCGTCGTTGTTCACGCCCGCGCCGAGCGTGCCGGTCGAATTGACGCTGTCCGCATTCACCGTCGCGCTCTGCTGCGCGGCGAGCGTCCCGGTGTTCGTGAGATCGGCGCTTGTACTGGCCGACAGCGATTGCTGCGCGTAAGTCGTGCCGCCGTTCTGGATGCCCCCGGCAGCCGACAGCGCGAGGTTGCCGCTCGCGGTCGTCTTGCCCGTCAGTACGAGCCGGCCGTTTGACTGCAGCGTCAGATCACCCGCCTGCGCCGCGATCGTACCGGCGTTGACGACCCCCACACCGTTCTCGTTCGATGCGAGGAAGATCCTGTTGGCATACATGCCGCCCAACTGACTCACGTCGATCGCCACCGACGGAGCCGGGCCGTCGCCGGCGATCGGTGTCGCTGCAAGCGTGTCGTGATTGACCCGGGCCGCGCCTGCGATCACGTTCAAGTTCTTCGCATAGATGGCGGAATTGGTCTGTACAGCGCGGGCGATAAGGTCCACCTGATCGGTACCGGTTACGTTCAAACCGGCGCCCGAGACGGTCACGAGCCCGCGGTTGACGTTGTATCCGGCAAGCGAACCATCGGTGCCGTAGAACGGCACACCGGTCGTCAAGGTCGCGCGACTGGTATTCAGGAAGCTTCCCCCGTCCACGAAAATCCCGGACGGATTAGCGATGACCATCTCCGCGCGAGCGCCTGCGATCTCCAGGGCGCCGCGAATTTGTGAGGGGTTCGGGCTGTTGACCTGGTTGACGATGATCCGCGCGGCCTGCCCGGCTCCGTAATTCGGGTTGCCGTTGATCCAGCCCGCCTGCTGCGTCTGAACCATCGTGGCCGAGTTGTTCAGGATCGCGCCAGCCTTTTGGACATCGAACTGATTGTAGGTGTTGACCGATACGCCGGCGCCTGAAGGCTTGGCCACGTTGACCTGGGGCAAGCCGTTCGGCGTCTGGATCACCCGCGTGCTGGTGCCGGGCGTCGGGATGATCTGTGCACCGGACAGGGTGGGCAGCATGCCGAGCGCGGCGATACCCGCTACAACAACGCAAGCGCCGGACGTCGACGATCGCGGCCGTGCACGTACTTCGCCCGTCGCCGATTTGCCCTCGGCGATCGCTGTCTCCGCGACGGCCACCACCATACCCCGAAGCCTGGAATACACCAGGCGGTGCGTATTTTTGTTCATTCTCGTCGACGCGGCCCGCGTCCATTCGTTTGCTTATTGGACGCGAGCTTACTGAAACATCGAAAAAGTGACTGTCAGTTATTGCCAAGCTGTTGAAGGAGAACCACAAATCCCGCATTTCGGACCTGTCTAATTGACGTGTACCGACGTACGACTTAGCAAACCGCGAATCGAACGAGAAGCCTCCGAGTACCCTGCGAATTGGCAGTTTTAATCTCGCTCGCGATCGTGATCGCGGGCTTCGTCGGCGGCCTCGTGCTGTCGGCCGTCAAGCGCTCGCTCGGCGCCAAGGACTGGGGCTCGATGATCGCCGGCCACGGCGGCATGCTCGATCGCGTCGACTCGATCTGCTTCGCCGCGCCGGTGTTCTTTCACCTCGTGCGCTATCTGTACGTGTGATGTGCGGGCGGTGCGATGCCGCCCGCTTCCGCGCGACGGATCAGTACCCGTCGCGCAGCGCCTTCGGCACGGTGTAGCGGCCGCGCGCGGCGTCGAACTTCACCGTGTAGCGCGCGTGGATGGCCTTGTCGCCGCGCGTGCCCGTTTCCGTGACCGTCAGCGGATAGACGTCGCCCGTGCCGGTCGTGTCCGGCGCGATCTCGAAGCGGCGCTCCTCGCAACGCGCGCGAGCATGCGCGCATTCCGTCGACTCGGCATTGTCGAGCGCCTCGTCGATACGCGCCGCCGCATGCACCAGCCCATTGCCGTAGGGCAGCCAGATCGAACGAAAGCTTTGCGTGTAGCCTTGCCGCGTGTCGCTTTCGCCGATCGCGAACCCGAACAGGTGGGGCCCGAGCCGCTCGATGCGCACCGTGCCCGGTTCGCCGCGCTGGCCCGATGCGATCTCCGTTTTCTTCGCGACCGGCTCGAGCGTCCTGCCGTCCGGCGAAGGCTTCAGCACGTACAGGTCGATCGCGCCCGGCGTCGCATCCGAATCCATGCCCGGCATCCCGTTCTGCACCGCCGCCTCGGTCTCGCCGCACATCGCGAGCAACGTGCGCGGGCCGTCCGCGGTCGCCACGCGCAGCACGCCGCACGGCGAATGGATGAAATCGCCCTCTTCCGCCTGCCAGCCCTTGCGGTCCGCACGCCAGTCGCCGTACGTGTCGTGGATGAAGGTTTTCAGTTGACGGTCGGGCTGGGCCGGCTCGGCGGCATGAACGAGCGACAGCGCGGCGAGCGCCGTGAATGCCGTGAACGCGCCGAGGGCGGCGCGCGAAGCCGCGAGCGGCTTGAGACGTCGATTCCGGTTCTGGATAGTCATGACGAGGTTCGGTCGGATGGATCGGTGGCGGATTGTTGCAGAAACGACGGATCAAGGTTGCCGCGGCGCGATGCCGGTGCCATCGGGCTTCAGCCGCGCGGTTCGCACCCATCCTTCGGCGATACCGCGCGTACGCGGATTCAGGTAGACGACCGACGTGAAGCGGCCGTACTCGGTCCGCGCGTCGACGTGGTCGTGCTCGACGATGAACAGCCCGTCGATCCTGCATGCGTCGTCCGGTGCGGAAAAAAACGGCAGCCGCCCGTTGCCGACGACGACGCGCCCGGCATCGCTGCCCATCACGTCATCGCCTTGCGCCTGCGCACGGCGGTTCAGCGCATCGCAATCGACGGCACTGTGCATCGGCGCGGCCGATACCGAACACGTCGACACGAAACGCGACAGCGCGCGCCGGTCGATCTTCAGCACGTCCGGCCGGTCGGGATCGCGTGTGACGTCGAGCGCCTGCATCGTCCGCGTATCGAGTGTCACCCACCCGACCGTCGCTTCGCGATTCGGCGTGCCGGGATGGTCGGGCGTCGAGAACAGGCGGATCCGATAGACGTCGCCGTTGCGCTCGTCCACGTCGGCATGGATGTCGTGCCGGGCAAACGCGGTCTGCCGCAGCGCAGGTACGATCAGTGCCGTCAGCCGTTCGTTGCACGACGCCGGCGCGGCGGCGGCGGCCTGCACGGCCAGCGCGCCGACGCACGCAAGCGCGACGCGCACGGCGATGGCCGCGCGCCGGCTTCGCCGACCGGCCTCGTCATTCGCGCCAGTCGGCGCTACGATCTCGTTCTTCACGCCTGGCTCCGTTCGGTACGCGCGGGCATCGACCCGCAAGGCCGTAGCGTACACGCACGCGCGCCGAACCACATCCACCGACACCGCCCATCAACCTGAAGCTCGACATCGCCCAGCGCGCCGGCCACGACGGCGACAAGCACGACAACCTGCCGCGCGCGATCGGCGACTATCGTCGGAATCGGCGTCTGCACGTCGCCGGCGAACGCCTCGCGCACGCGAACCGGCGTCGCGAACTGCTGACCCCGTGAGTCCGAATGTGAGCGTGAACGCGCGTGCGGCTGGCCGCGCACACGGTCACGCGTCACGCCGGGTCCGGCACCTCGATGGCCAGCAGCGCCGAACTGACCGACTTGCCATGCGCATCGAGCGCGAGCGAGCGCGTGACCCCGCCGCCGAGCGCATCGCGCATCACGAAGTTGAACGCGCCGAGCGCCGGCAACTCGTAGCGCACGACGTCGCCGTGCACGATGCCCGCGAGCCATGCCTTCACTGCTTGCGCATCCAGATGCGTGCACAGATGGTCGTAATGACGCGGATCGCGGCAGATGACCGACACGTTCAGCGTATTGCCCTTGTCGCCGGTGCGCGCATGCGCGAGTTCACGCAGTTGCATCAGGCCTCCACGAATGAAAACGACGGCGTCACGGCCGCGCGCGGCAGCAGCACCGACTGCACGGCGATCACCTCGCGCGTCGATTTGAACGCGCCGCCGCCGCCGGCCGGCCCGTTCGTATAGAGCGTCTCGACTTCGTTGCCGATCCGCGCGGCTTCGGCGGCGTTCGCCGCGCGGCCGGCCACCCGCACGCGCACCTCGGCCGGCTCGCCGCGCACGGCCGGCGTCGCGTCGCCATACAGCGCATCGACGCCGATCAGGTCGAAGCGCAGCTCGCTCGCCGCGACGCCGGTCAGCGCGAGCCGCTCGCGAACGATGTCGAGCGCCAGACGCGCACGCGCGAGCGCGCCGGGGCCGCCGTACGAGATCTGGCCTTCGCCGATCCAGCCGTCGACGTAAGCGACCGACACCTTCAGCGTATCGGGCCGCGCGGCGCCGCGGCCGCCCGTCACGCGCACGCGATCGGCCGCCTCCTCGGCGACCGCCACGCGCGTGAAATCGGCCACGACGTCGGGCTGCAGATACCGCGCCGGGTCGTGAATCTCGTAGAGCAGCTGTTCCTTGCAGGTCGCCGCGCTCACGCGGCCGCCCGCGTGCGGCACCTTCGTGATCACGACCGATCCGTCGGCCGCGACCTCGCCGATCGGAAACCCGAGCCGCGCGAGATTCGGCACGTCCTTGTAGCCGGGATCGGCAAAATAGCCGCCCGTCACCTGCCCCGCGCATTCGAGCAGATGGCCGACGACGGTCGCGGCCCCAAGCGCGTCCCAGTCGTCCATCCGCCAGCCGAACGCGTGGATCAGCGGCGCGGCGAACAGCGATGGGTCGGCGACGCGCCCGGTCAGCACGACGTCCGCGCCAGCGGTGAGCGCGTCGACGATCGGCGCGGCGCCGAGATACGCGTTCGCGGACACGATGCGGTCGCGATACGCGGCGACGTCGTCGCCCGATTCCTCGAAGCGGAACGCGCCGCGCAGCACGACGTCGAGCACGTCGTCGCCTTCGACCGCCGCGACCTTCAACCCGGCGATGCCGAGCGACTGCGCGATCTGCGCGGTACGTCGGGCGGCCGCGCGCGGGTTCGCCGCGCCCATGTTCGACACGATGCGCACGCGCTTGGCCGCCGCGACCGGCAGCACCGCGTGCATCCGCGCGTCGAGCAGCGGATCGTAGCCGAGCGCCGGATCCTTGCGGCGCGCCTGCTGCGCGATCGCGATCGTGCGCTCGGCCAGGCATTCGAAGACCAGATAATCGAGCTGCCCGTGTTCGGCCAGTTCGACCGCGGGCTCGATCCGGTCGCCGGAGTAGCCGGCGCCCGCGCCGATGCGCACGCGTCGTTCAGGTTGCTTTACTGTCATGTCCGTACCGTCGTCCGGCGGCGTGCGCCGCCGCGAAGAATCAAAAGATGCCGAGCACGACGCACGCGATCGTCATCACGATCGACGCGCCGAACAGCAGCGGAAACGTGAATTTCTGATGCTCGGCCAGCTCGATCCCGCACAAGCCGACGACGAGGAACGTCGCCGGGGTGAGCGGACTGACCGGAAAGCCCGTCGTCATCTGGCCGAGCAGCGCCGCCTGTCCGACCTGCACGGCCGGCACGCCGAGCTGGCCGGCCACTTCCGCGATCACGGGCAGCACGCCGAAGTAGAACGAATCGGGATCGAACAGCATGCTGAGCGGCATCGACGCGAGACCGAGCGCGACCGGGATGTGGCCGGCCATCGACGGCGGCACGAAGCCGACCGCCGCCTGCGCCATCGCCTTCAGCATCCCGCTGCCCTGCATGATCCCGGTGAACACGCCGGCCGCGAGCAGGATGCCGGCCATCATCAGCGCGGCACGCGCATGCGCGTCGATGCGCTTGCGCTGCATGTCGACGTCGGGGTAATTCACCATCAGCGCGATGCACAGCCCGACCATGAACATGATCGCCGGCGGAATCTTCTCGCCCATCACGACCATCGTGCCGAGCACGACGAGCGTCAGCACGAGGTTGAACCAGAACAGGTGGGGCCGGCGCAGCGCCTGCTCGTCCGGCGTCAGCTCGCGCCTGGGCAGCGGGATCGACGCATCGTCGCGCGACAGGCCAAGCCGCTTCTCCTCGCGCCGGCCGAGCCAGTACGCGACGCCGAACACGAACACGAGCCCGATCGCCTGCACCGGAATCAGCGGATTGAACAGCGCCGACACCGGCAGGTGCAGCGACGCGGACGCGCGGATCATCGGCCCCGTCCACGGCAGGAAGTTGATGCCCGCGGCCATCGATACGGCGGCGGCCAGCACGCGCCGGTCCATCTTCAGCCGGTCGTACAGGGGCAGCACCGCGGGAATCGTCACGAGAAAGCAGACGGCGCCCGAGCCGTCGAGGTGAATGAGCAGCGCGAGCAGCGTGGTGCCCATCACGATGCGCGTGGGCCGCGTGCCGACCGCGCGCAGGATCCGGTCGATGATCGGATCGAGCGTGCCGGCGTCGGTGATCGTCCCGAAGTACAGGATCGCGAACACGAACATCCCGACGACGGGCGCAAGCCCCTTCAGCCCGTCGATGACGAATTTGCTGGTGTGCAACCCGAAGCCGCCGAGCAGCGACGCGGCGATCGGCACGACGATCAGCGCGACGAGCGGCGACATCCGCTTCGACAGAATCGCGGCCAGCAGCACGACGATCGTGCCAAGCCCGAGTAACGGCAGCATCCGTGTCTCCTACCTTGTCTTTTGTTGGAGACGAGCGTAAGGTCGGCGCAGCGATAGCACAATTGAAATGATTTGATCGCAGCAATCACGAACCGTTATGGATCTGAATCTTCGCGACATTCGCGCGTTCGTCACCGTCGCGCACGCCGGCAACTTCACGCGCGCGGCCGCGCGGCTGCACCTGTCGCAGCCGGCGCTGACCGTGCAGATCCGCCGGCTCGAGGAGATCGTCGGCGCGCGCCTGTTCGACCGCAACAGCCGCAGCGTCGCGCTCACGCAGACCGGCCGCGAACTGCTGCCGCTGTTGCAGCGCTCGCTCGACGACATGGAGCGCGTGCTGCGCGATGCGCGTGCGCTCGGCGAAGGCGCGAGCGGCACGGTGCGGCTCGCGTGCCTGCCGACCTTCGCGTCGAGCATGCTGCCGGAGCTGATCCAGTCGTTCCGGCGCGACGTGCCGCGCGCGGGCTTCGAGATCCGCGACGGCGTCGCGAGCCTCGTCACCGCGCTCGTGCGCAACGAGGATGCCGATCTCGGGCTGACCGGCGGCGACACGTTCGATGCGTCGCTGGAGGTGCTGTATGCAGGCGCCGACCGGCTCGTCGCCGTGTGCCCGCGGGATCATCCGCTCGCGCGCAAGCGCCGCGTCACCACCGCCGACGTCGCCGGCGTGCCGCTCGTGCTCACCGCGCAGGGCACGAGCGTGCGCAGCGTCGTCGATGCCGCGCTGGACACGGCCGGCTGCACGCCCGACATCGCATGCGAGCCGACCTACATGATGACGGCCGTCGCGATGGTGCGCGGCGGCCTCGGCGTGACGATCCTGCCCGCGACCGCACGCGAGGTGCGCGCCGAGCCCGATCTCGTCGTGAAGCCGATCGACGATCCGGCATTCGCGCGGCCGATCGCGCTCGTCGCGAAGCGCGGGCGCACGCTGCCGCGCGTCGCGCAGGCGTTCGCCGAACTCATGCTGGCGGAATTGAAAAAGCGCGCATGACGCGCGCCCGATTCGGGACAGTGCGTTCGGCGCTTACTGCGCGTCCGGATCGACGTGCAGCGATTCGCCGATCGCATAAAAATTGCCGCCCGCGATGTAGTGCAGGCTGCGCAGCGCGGGATCGGCCGATTCGAAATACCAGTGGCCGTCGCGAAACACGCGCGTGTCCGACCACGCGCCGATCACCTCGCCGATGAACAGGTCGTAGGTCTGCTGGTTGTGCGGCTCCGGAATCAGCTTGCACGCGAGCCAGCCCGAGCAGCCGGCGACGAACGGCAAATCGTGGCCGTCGACGTCGAACAACGTGACGCCCGCTTCGCGCAGCTTGTCGGGCCGCTGCGCGAGGCTGTGGCTGCCGACCGCATGCGTGAGCTGCAATTGCGCGGCCGTCGGCACCTGGATCACGAACGTGCCGCTGCGCTCGACGAGTTCGCGCGTCTTCGCGGATTTGTCGAGCACGACCGTCAGCTTCGGCGGCAGGAAGTCGAGCGCGCACGCCCAGGCGGCGGCCATCACGTTGTCGACGCCGTCGTGGCGGGCCGACACGAGCACGGTCGGGCCGTGATTGAGCAGACGGTAGGCCTTGTTCAGCGCCACCGGCGCAATGTGACTGTCCATACGGATTCCTTGGAGAACGATGCGCATGAACCCATACCGTGCGGCGCGGCGCCGGCCGCCGCACCTGCGCGCGGCCGGGCCGAAGGCCGCATTCTCGCACCCAGGTTCAATCGGCGCCGGTGCCGTGGCCGGTCACTTCGCGAACAGCTGGCCGATGTCGCGCAACGCCTTGAATTCGAGCGCATTGCCGCACGGATCGAACAGGAACATCGTCGCCTGTTCGCCGACCTGCCCCTGGAACCGCACGTACGGCTCGATCACGAAAGTGACGCCGAACGAACGCAGCCGCTCGGCGAGCGCTTCCCAGCTCGCCCAGTCGAGCACGATCCCGAAATGCGGCACCGGTACGTCGTGGCCGTCGACCGCATTCGTATGCGCGCCTTCCTGCGACGCGGTTTTCGGATGCTGGTGGATCACGAGCTGATGCCCGTAGAAGTTGAAGTCGACCCACTGCGCACTCGAACGCCCCTCTTTCAGACCGAACACGCGGCCGTAGAAATCGCGCGCGGCCGGCAGGTCGTAGACGGGAATCGCCAGGTGAAACGGGGAAAGACTCATGATGGCCTCGTGAAGGAATGCTCGCGTGGCGCGAGGACGGCATCATGGTAGACAACGCCGAGCAAAAATTAAATCAATATAAAATTGGCCCATTCACAAATGGAATTGATGAATGATCCGTGAGCTGAAAACCCTCGTCGCCGTCGCCCGGGAAGGCACCTTTGCCGCCGCCGGCAACCGTATCGGGCTCACGCAGGCGGCCGTCAGCGCGCAGATGCAGCGCCTCGAAGCCGAGCTCGGCTTCGCGCTGTTCGACCGGCAAGGGCGATCGGCGCGGCTCAACGAGCGAGGCCATCACGTGCTCGACCAGGCGCAGGCGCTGATCGGCCTGTACGAGAACCTGAGTTCGACCGCGCCCGGCTCGCCAGCCGCCGTGCGCGTGACGATCGGCGCGATCGCGTCGGTGCAGAGCGCGCTGCTGCCGGCCGCGCTCGCCGATTTCCATCGCCGGCACCCCGCGTGCCGCACGCGCGTGATACCCGGGCTGTCGATCGAACTGGTCAACCGGGTCGATGCGGGCGAGATCGATATGGCCGCGATCATCCGGCCGCCGTTTGCGCTGCAGAGCGACCTGCACTGGACGACGCTCGCGCAGGAACCGTTCCGGCTGATCGTGCCGCGCGGCGTGAAGGGCAAGGACTGGGCCGCGCTGCTCGCGAACGAACCGTTCGTGCGCTACGACCGTGCGTCGTTCGGCGGCCGCCAGGTCGATCGCTTTCTGCGCAAGATGCACCTCGCGGTGCGCGACACCTGCGAGCTCGACGAGCTCGACGCGATCGTCAAGCTGGTCGCGAACGGCGTCGGCGTCGCGATCGTGCCGCAGACCGCCGTGTATCGCCGCTGGCCGGCCGGCGTGCGCGCGATCGACCTCGGGCCTCACACGTTTCACCGCGACATCGGGCTCGTGCATCGTGCGCGGCGCACGATGTCGGAGCCCGCGCAAGCGCTGGCGCAACTCATCGAGGCGGCGTCGCGGCGGCGCGCAGGCGCGAGCGTTTCGTAGTCCATCGTCGCGCCTTTCTCGTACGCGAAGATCGCGGCGTTGTCGGGGTGCCCGGCGATTTTCCGTTTCACTGGTTCATCGCCGGTTTCATCGCGCACCTGACGTAATACGTCAGGTTTCCGTCCCCGCCATTGCGTCGGCATTCGCCCAATGCCGGCCATTTTTACCGATTCGCGATCGCCTCGAACCGTGATCCGGTGCGATAAAAATGCGCGGCACCCGCACGGGAAAATGCAAAGGAAAGTTTGACACGAGCCATTTGCCCGCCTGCTATGGCACACTTCGCGTCTGCGTAATTTCCTTGCACCGGGCGCCCGGATTCCGCCCCATCCTGCCATGCCGCGTCATACCACTCGCCCGCTCAGCCGCAACACGCTGACCCTCGCCTCGACGATCGCGCTTTCCTGCGCGCTCTCCGGCGTCGCACGGGCCGATTGCCTGGACGACGCGGCCGCGTTCCAGCACGTCAGCGTCGCCCTGATGCGCGGCATCGCGCAGGTCGAGTCGGGTATGAATCCGAATGCGATGAACACGAACACCAACGGCACGGTCGACATCGGCCTGATGCAGATCAACAGCACGTGGTTGCCGACGCTCGCGCGCGAAGGGATCACGCGGGAAAGCCTGTTCGATGCCTGCACGAACGCGTATGTCGGCGCGTGGATCCTGTCGCAGAACATCCGCCAGCTCGGTCCCACCTGGAACGCGATCGGCGCGTACAACTCCGCATCGCCCGACAAGCGCCTCGCGTATGCGCGCAAGGTCTATGATGCAATCCGGACCATGCCGGATTCGCCGGATACTCCCATGCCCATCCTTCCACCGTCCTTTACGCCGCCGCAACAGGCGCAGACGTACAACCCGTTCGCGAGCCTGAGCGTGTCGGCGCCGCCCGTCACGCGCGCACGCACGCTATCGCCGGCCTCGCCGCCTCCGTCGCCGCAGGGCGGCCCCGCCGGCCCGGCCGGCACGTACAACTTCGGATGGACGGTCACGGGCGCCGACCAGGCCAAGCCGACCCAGGTGTTCGACGACGGCGCGCGGGTCTACGTGCAGTTCAGCGACATGAAGCACGTGCCGGCGATCTTCACCGAGACGTCGGCCGGGCGCGTGCTGATGTCGTGGGAGCTGCAGTTTCCGTATGCCGTCGTGACGCGTCCCGCGCAAACGTTGATCTTCCAGCTCGGGCCGTTCGAAGCGCGCGCGCAGCGCAGTGCCGCGGCCGCAGGCATGACCGCGCAGGACGGGATGGCGGGGACGGCGAAGGCCGGGGCCTCGACTTCGGCATCGAAGAAATCGGCCAGGACGGCGATGAATGCGGCGACGAACACCGCGCCCGATACGGCAGCGAAACGCACCGCGTCGGCCGACGCGCTGTGGTACGTGAATACGCCGTCGACGTCGGGAACGGCGGCGGCCTCGCCCTCGACCGCGAATATTCCCGCCACACTGCCGACGGCCATCACGTCGAACACGCCGCCGCCCGTGCCGGCTCAAGCACCGGCCGCGGCCGCCCAGCCGTCGCGCGCCAGCGCGGACGCGCTCTGGTACATCTCGCAGTGACGCACGGGCAGGCTGCCTATCGGCAGCCGGTGTCGGCGAGAGGCGGACTACCGAACGACCGGACTATCGAACGACCGTCGTGCCTGACGGTGCCGCTACGGTCGATACCAGCGATTGGTACACGTCCGCGACACGGTCCAGGAACGACTTGTCGGGTGCGGTCGCGATTTTCTGCATCGCCCGCGTGTTCATGTAGTTCTTGATCGACACGAGGCGGCTCCACACCGACTCGACGTCGCTCTCGGCCATGCTGTCGTGCACGTGCTTCACGAACAGCGGATACATCGCCTCGACCTGAGGCAGGCGCTCGCCCGGATTATTCCAGAGCCAGAACAGCGCCTGCGCCTGCGGGTCGGTGTTGAATATCGACGGCGGCAACTCGCCGCCGAGCTGCTTCATTGCCTGCTTGCCATCGAACCCGTATCCCGGGCGCGTACCGTGCTGCTTCTGGAAATCGATCTCGCGCACCAGCTTCTCGTAACGTCCGTACGCCAGCGGATTGGCCGCGCCGCCGAGCCAGCCCGGCTTGCGCTGCGCCGCGGCCGCGCGATTCTCGGCCTGGTCGTACCACATGCGCAGCCACTGGATATACACGACCATATGGCCCTTGAGCTCGCCCTGGATGTCCTTCGGCAGGTCGGTCACGACGATCGGGCGAGGCGGCGCAGGATCGGGCACGCGGCAACCGTCCGTCATGTCGGGCACGGGTTTCGGATTGAGGAAATCGAGCGGCCCGATCGACGGCTTGAGCGTCGCCGACGGATAGCCGATGCCTGTACCCAGTGGCGTGAGCGGCGGAATCTCGCGTGTCGTCGCCACGAGTTTCTTGACGGCCAGCCGGTAGTCGAGCTGGAAATTCTGGATCTCGGGCGGCGCGACGATCTGCTGATACAGCGCGCCGTCCTCGTTCGCCAGCGCGGTCAGGCTCGGCATCGGAATGCCCGCGCCGTACGCGCGGTGGTACATCATCTCAAGCGGCACGCGCGCCAGCTTGTCGGAAATGCCGTCCTCGCCTTCGATCGCGCCGCCGCCCACGTCCACCTGCGCGCCGGGAAACAGGCGCTCCTGCCGCCGACCACGCATGTCGGACGGGTCGACACCGAGCATCGTCAGCGGCTTGTACACGCGCAGTTCGTGGGCGGCCGCATAGTGCACGCATTTCTCGATGTCCGGCGACAGGATCAGGTCCGACGACACCGCGTTGCTCAGCGGGATGTAGCCCGTCAGCAGGTTGTCGTCGAAGCGGTTCGTCACGCAATCGAACAGCCCCATGAACTTGATCTTGACCTGAACGCCGTCGTATTTTCCGCCCTTGGCGACCTCGTCGAGCAATTGCTTGGCGAAAGCGAGCGCAAGGCCGCCGCCCATGTCGTAGCCGAAGATCGCGACATGGATCTTGTTCACCGTGCCGGCCTGCTTCGCGCCGGCCACCGCCGCCTTGAAATCCTCTTCCGCCGCCTTCAGGCGCGTATCCACGCCCGTATTGAACAGTGCGGCGCCCAGTTTCGTATCGCGCGAGAGCTGGAACGACTCGGCCGCCGCGCCCAGCGTTTCCTTGCCGACCTCCTTCAGCACGGTTTTCGGAATCCGGTACGGATACTTGACGACGTCGCGCCAGAAGCCTTTCCATTCGTGCCGCAGATAGCGCAGTGCGCGATTCTTTTCCGACCCGGGCCGCTCGATCGCGCGCTCGATCCGCTTGCGCGCGTCGCCCAAGCCGTCTTTCGTCTTGCCGACCAGCGTATCGAACGTGTCGCTCACACGATTTCCGAACGTAGGATTGCTGATCTTGCCGCTCTGCTTCCACGCATCCTCGGCGGCCTTCTGCGCCTTTTCCTTGGCCTTGTCGACCGTCTGCTCCTTGAGCTTGTCGCCGGCCTTCTCGCTGATCGTATCCGTCGCCTTGTCCTTCAGGACCTCGCTCAGCACACCGGCCTCGGGGTCGAAATCGGCGCCGAGCCCCGGATAGTAGAAGCGCCGCATGTTCTTGTTCTTCTTGTCGTACGCGGCGTTGAACAGCTTCAGGATATTGGTGCGCGGACCGTCCTTCTCGCCGAAGCCGAATCCGTCGAAATAGAAGCTGACCCACAGCATGTGTTCGCATGCGGGACACATCTGCTCGGCCTCCGCCTTGACGCGGTCCGTCTCCGCGGAGACGGCGTCCTTCTTCAGGTTGATTTCGGCCATGGCACTTACTTCTCCTGCGTCGGTTTGAGTTCGGGCGCATTCATGTCGTCGACCCACTGCAACTCTGCCGTGCCGTTCTTGCGGAAATACACACGCAGATAGCGCGACGTCGGCGATTCCGGCTGAGGAATGGTCACGTCGATCGTCTTGCGCTCGGGCTGGATGCCGCGCTGAATGTCGTCCAGCGGCTGCGCGAATTCCCAGAACAGCTTCACCTTCTGCCCCGGCGTGACCTTGCAGCCGCAGGCAAAGCCGCCGCCGCCGCCGAATGCCTCGCCGTCCTCGCGTGCCGACGGATTGCCGAAGCATCCCGACTTGTGCTCGTTGTCGAGCCAGAATTCGTGCAGCTTGCGACCGTACTCGTTGTATCCGGTGACGCACACGTTATGCGGCTCCGCCGACGCATCGACACCGTGCTTGCTGCATGCGGCGAGCACCGTCAGCCCGATCAGCGCCAAAACGTGCATCCCTGCTCTGAATTTCATCGATACCCTCACAAACTTGCGTCGTTGTTGCCTGCGTCCGGCGATGGCGGACCGAACCGGTTGCGCGCGTCATCCCCGCGATAGAACCCGTTCATCGCAATGGCGATGAACGCGCCTCCGACCGGGATCGCATGAAGAAGCGTCCACCATCCCGACTTGCCGAGGTCGTGCCACCGCCGCACCGACACCGCGACGAGCATCCAGATCATCACGATCGCGAATGCCCAGCCGACGACATCGACGAACGTCCGGGCCCGCTGCGCGGCGGGCAGATCGGCGAGCGCGTCGAGCGCGGAGCCGGCGAGCAGCAACGGCACGGTCACGCACCACCATTCCAAGCGCCCGGCCCGGCCGCGGAATGAAAACAGGGCGGCCACGTTCATCGCCGCGCCTCCGGTTCCGTGTCGACACTCGCAGCATCGTCGTGCTCGATCAGATGGTCGAGCAGTGCTTCGCATAACGCATCGTGATCGTTCCGATGCGCGGCGATGCAGTCGGCGACGATCGCGTCGTCGAGCCGCACGTGGGCGTACATCGCCAGCGTCGCACCGATCCGGTAGGCGAGCCGGTCATCGTGCAGCCCCTGTGCGTCCAGCAACCCGAACAGGCTGCGCATGCTCGCATAGGTTTCGAACGGATCCGCGTCGACGGGGATCCGGCCGTTGCGTCGCAATTCGGCGAGCACGGCGTCAGGCCGGCTCTCGTGCCGCAACGCGTCGAGCTCGCGGGCATCCACACGTGGATAGAAGATCCGTTCGTGCCGGCGCGGATGCCGCACCGTACCGACGGTGCCGTCGCGACGCACCCAGGTCCACGACACGCACGGCGACAACAGCGCCTGATAGCGCGACTCGGACAGCGCGCCCGCCAGCATCTGAAACACTGCCGCGTCGTAGAACCGCAGCAGCCCGTCGCGATCGTCGGGCAGCGTCACGCGCGTCCTGACGCCGAGTTTCGGCACGAGTTCATCGAGCGGATACACGCTGACCAGCGACAGAAACGCGAACGGCCGCCGCGCGAGCTGCCGTTCGAGCAGCGCCGGCACGTGCGGTGCACGATAGTCGCACACCAGCGCGCAGACCTCCGGGCTGGTCGCCTCGGGCTGGCCAGCGAGCACGTTGTGAACCTGTCCTTGCGCAATCAACTCGCGCCAGGGCGCCGCGTTGAGCGGCAACTGCGACGCATCGGCCAACAGATAGCGATGGGCATCCGGAAACGCAGCATGCTCGGCGGCCGCCGTCGTTTCCCATGTCTGGAGCAGCGCAGTCATCGTCGTCATCCGCGCGTGGCGATCGCTTCGTGGCGATGCGCGAGATCCCGCATGCATTCGACGCATGCGGGCTTGTTCATCGACGGCAACTGGACGTTCGCGGATCGCGGGCCGGTCAGCGTGTGCTGGGCCGCATGGAACGTCGCCTTGCCCGGCGCGCCGATCACGATGTCGTTGCCCTCCATCTTCAGGAACGCGTTGGCCGCCGTCAGCAGCAGCCGCTTCGGCGACTGCAGCGCGACACTTGCCTGCGCGCTCGATACAGTCACCGTACGCTGCGCACCGGCGTCGAGCGTCCCGGCGTTCTGCGCCTGCACGGTGACGGCGCCCGTCGCGGCATGAAGCGCAATCCCGGCGGCCGGCACGGGGCGGCTGCCGCCCGGGGTGCCGTGCGTGTACAGCGCGATGCCTTCCTTCGCGACGATGCTCGACTTGCCCTGGACCGTGACCTGCACGTCGCGTCCGGCGCTCAGCACGGTTTGCGTGCCCGACGTCCACACGTGGCTTTGCGCCGTCAGCGCGGCGACGCCGGCCGCGCCGTGCGCGACGAGATGCGGATGCTGCCACGCAACCGCGCCGCCGCCGCCGGCACCGCCCGCGCCGCTGCCTTCGCGCGTTGCGCCGAGCGACACCTGGCTTTGCCGCAGGCCCTCGATCGCCGCGAGCTGCGATGTCGTGTCGCCGACAGTCGCGACACCACCGGGCTGCGCCGTGCGCGTGCCCGGCTCCGCCCCCTGCTTGCGCGCGAAGT
The DNA here is from genome assembly GCF_002223345.1 of Burkholderia sp. AU16741. Lineage (NCBI taxonomy): Bacteria > Pseudomonadati > Pseudomonadota > Betaproteobacteria > Burkholderiales > Burkholderiaceae > Burkholderia > Burkholderia sp. AU16741. The sequence goes on along the minus strand of NZ_NKEZ01000003.1, from coordinate 876,668 downwards.
TCGCGAGCCCCTGCAGCATCTCGCGTTGCTGCGCGAGCACCTGGCTCGCCGCACTCGCGTCCATCTGGTTCACGCCGGGCGCCGTGCTGATCAGCAAGCCGGCGCCGGCGCGCAGCGCGGCGGCTGCCTGCGTCGACAGTTCGGCGCCGTAGCCGCGATCGGCCAGACGCCGGTTGTCCTGCACCTGCTTGATGTGCCCGAGCGTCAGGCCGCTGCCGTGATCGGTCGTATAAAGGCGCGCACTCGACTGCCCAGCCGTATCGTCCAGCATGAATTGTCGAGAACCACCGGCGCCGGTCTGACTCGCACTCAGGTCCTGCGTCTTGAAGCCGGTCAGCACGGCCGCGTGGTCGTTGCCGGCAAACCAGGCCGCCGCATTGGCCGTGCTGCCGCTCGGGCCGCCCGCCAGCGCATTGTGCTGCGCGTCCGCGTTGCCTTGCCCGTTGTACAGCGCGGCGACCGCCACCGGCCGGTCGGGCTGGCCTTCCAGCCATTCGGTCCAGACTTCCTGACCGACGCGCGGCACGCTCACCCCGCCCCAGTTGTCGCCGCCGACCGGTGTCACCATGCGCGTCCAGGTGCCCGCGCCGCGATCGGCCGGCGCGTTCGCCGCGCGCGGATGTTCGTCGCGACTCGCGGAATTCTGCCCGCGCTGCGCATGATGCTGGATCCGGATCCGGTGATCGCGTTCGGTATGAACCGGATCGCCCGCGCCGACCACGATGCTCGTCTGGGCACCCGGCATTACCGCCACCGGATGCACGCGTGCACCATGCCCGTTCGGCGCCAACGGCCGGTAAGTCTGGTCGAACGGCAGCGCGGCGAAGCGGTTCCGGTACACCTCGTCGCCGTCTACCAGCGCGCCGCCAGCGTGCGTCGCGGCGTCGAATGCCGCGTGCAGCGCCTGCGCGCCGCCCTGCTCGCCCGGTGCGGCATCGAGCATCGACGGAATCGCGCCCAGCCGTTGCGCGATCGCGCCGTGCACGTCGGCGCTCACGTTCGCGCGCGCGTCGTGCTCGACGCGCAGGCACACGAACGCGCGCGATGGATCGAGCGACGGATGCTGCGACATCGCGAAGTGCAGCCCCGGCCGCAAATCGCGACGCGTGCCGCTGCCTTCGGTCTGCAGCGCCGCCACGCGCTGCGCATCGAGTTGCTGCTGCGCGCGCTGATCGCCGATCGCGGCGGTCTGGAACGCGTACGGGCCGGCGACATCGCGATCTTCGCCCGGCGCGACCGCGCCGCTCGCGCGCACGCCGGACGCACGGGTCGACAGGCTTCGGTAATCCCAGCTTGCGCGCGCGACGCTGCCGATGCGCCAACGGCGCGCGTTCATGAATTGCCGGATGCCGCCGCGCGGATCGCCGTCGCTCGTCTGATGGAAACCGACGACTTCGGGTTCAGCCGGGGCGAAGCGCTGGTTCGTATCGGCGAGGACGAGCGTGTGCTTGCCCAGGTCCGCCGAATGCGCATCGCCTTCGTGTTCGAACCAGTAGAAGATGCCCTCTTCCGCCCACAGTCGTTCGAGAAACGCGAAGTCCGATTCGCCGGCTTGTGCAGTCAGGCTGCGGTTCGCATATTTCGCCGGGTCGGCGAGCGCCCAGCGCCATGCCGGCGCGATCGCGCCACGCGCGTAGTGCGCGAAGATCTGCTCGCTGATCTCGACCACGCTCGCGTTCACGAAGTTGTAGCTGTCGACGCGCTGATGCAGCAGCGCGAGCCACGGTTCGACGACGAGCCGCACGCGTGCGAGCCCGCCGTTGTAGCCGACGAGTTCCGCGGCCGTCACGTGACCGTGGAACGGGCGCCGTGCGTCCTGCCCGTCCGCGAGCTGCCATTCGACGAGGATCGATGCGCCGATCAGCTTGTCGAGCGGTACGTCGGGGCGCTCGGTCAGCGCGGTGACCTGGAACCGGAAGCCGCCGCGATCGAGCGACTCCCATCCTTGCAGGCTCTCCGCGACGAGTTTGTCCGTGCCGAGCGGCGTGGTCAGCCACAGGAACCGGTCGTGCTGCGACCAGCCGCGGAAGAATGCCTGGATGAGATCGGATTGGGTCGACATGATGTTTGGTTCGGGATTCGCTGGGCTATGTCTCAAATCAGTTCTGCCGTGTATTTTTCGATGCCCGTATACTTCGTCGGCGGCATGATGCCCATATCCCGATCGGCACCTCACACGGGGAAACGTCGATCAGCATCACGCCGCTCCCGCGCCGTTGCGCCGCTCGACTTCGACATATTGCCGACTCGGGATCATAAGATTGTTTGTCCAGACGTCCATTCCATCGATGCGCGCCCGCGCCGCCCTCACCGCCTGAATTCGAGTTCGACCGGCATGCGATTGAGTTGGAGCGAGTCGAGAATGTCGGACGACGATGCGTGTAGCCTGCATCACGTCTGGATCACTCCCTCGTCAGTTTCACGTTTTCCAGCTGGTCCATCGGCGTAAAGAACCGCCCGTCCATTTCATGCGGATGAAGGATGTCGAGGTTCATCTTGCCGACGAAAACGTAGTTGCCAGCCTCGACGCTCCGCATTGCCGAATCGGCGCCATAGGTCAAATCCGCATACGGCACGAGAAATTCGATCCGCTCGGACTGGCCCGGCTTGACGATGATTTCGCGCCGATAACGACGCGACGCGTCGCTTAGATATTTGCTGACAAGCCTGATGCGGAATCGAACGTGGTCGCTGCCGCCGCCGATCTGTACATATTGCAAATCGGGACGCGCCAAATCCGGCGACCAATGATCCGGACCGTCGACCGTCACGTCCTGCTTGCCGTCGTTCGCGAACGTCATATCGACGACAAGATGTTCCGCCGTGGATCGCACTGAAAATTCCGGATGAAGATTGATCTCGGGCCTGCCGTGCGCCAGCAGATCGTGCGCAAGGTCATAAAGCACCGAAAGATTGTCGTTGAATTGATCGTCGAACTGGTAGTTGTACGTGCCCTCGTAGTGGTGTCCGTCCTTGTCAAACGAATACACGAGCACGGACCCGCGATTGATTGCACGGATCTGGGGGATTGTCCTGCTGCTCAACGTCGCCTTCACCATATCGACATGCTGGCGATACGTTCCCGTAAGTTCCGCCGTATATTTCCCGATTCCGAAGTAACCCGACGGCGGCATCGGATCAATATCTCGTCCACGCGAAAAATACGACACCGTCCGGCCGTCGGTGGTGAAGATCATCGATGGCGACGGATTGAACTGCCCCTGTCCACTACGAATCTCGAAATAATCCGCGCGATCTTGTGCGAGCGCCATATCCACCACTCCGAAAGAAATCACCGACACTGCAAAAAAAAGGAAAAGACGCATCATTTCAGAACTTCCCAGTCAATTCCGGTTTTTTCATTGAACCAGTCACGGAAGCCATACATGTAGTACTTCGGAATTACCGGCTTTTCCGTGAGCATTCCGGCCCCCATCAAGTTCGTCTGGGTCGTTCGCTGCCAGTTGTCGACAAGTTGCGCCATTTTCAGATCGACCAGATGCTGTGAATTGATGTACTTTCCGAACACAGCGCCGCCGCCAAGAAAGTACTCATCCGGCCAGCCGAACAAATGCCCGGTCTCATGCACGATCGCGTGCTGTGTCGACGTCGGGACATACCGCCTCTGTTCGTCGTCCCACTCGACTTGCACCTCCCCCCAATTCGCCGAGTTCGCCCGCGTTACCTTGGGAAAGAGATTGATCTCGGCATGGCATCTCCCGGTTTGAACGAGTTCGACTTCAAGTTTCACCTTGACCTTGCATGTACATGCCTTGCCGAGCGGACACGCCTTCGGCTGCATCGAGTAATTCCCCCGGTTCAGTCCTTCCTCGATGCGCTTCTTGAAGCCCGACACGGCAGCAAGACCCCCGGGTCGGTCCACTACCCTGATGATCAAGCCGTCCCGTATGCCGTCGCTGTTGTACGGCACCGAAAACGGCTTGCCCGTCGACGGATCCATATGGACACGCCCCTGGTTGATCCAGTATTGATCCTTCAAATGAACCTTGATACGGACGGTTGCCGTCAACGTCGCCGTCGCAGGTGCATAGCCGATATCGTACGTCCCGGTCGATGCCGCATATTGAAGCCAGTTGGGTTTTCCATCCTTCAATCGGGGATTGCCGCTCTCATCTGTCTGATAATAATCGGCAGACCCCATACTGATGGTGTGCTCCTCCTTCTTGATCGCGGGAACGTGAAGATTGCACGGTCCACTTTGTGCAGCCGGACCTTTTTTTGGCATGCCCTCCAGCTCGCTGGACACAGGTGGCGGCGTCGAATAACCGAGCGAGGGACCCGATCTCCCCTCCGCCGCCGTGGATGCAGCGACGGAAGGCGCGGGCAACGGCTGACCGGGTGCACGGAAAAATGCCTGCGCCGCGCCGACGGCACCGCCGGCTGTCGGTAGCGTCGTACCGGCGATCGAACTCGCCGCACCCGCCAAACTTCCGCCCGCCGCCACCGCCCCCCGCCCCGCCGGACTCGCCGCCAGCGCCTGCACGAGAAAGTCGCACGGATCGCCCTGCGGCAACACCGGCAGCGCCGGCAGCTTCACGCTCGTCGCGCGCGGCCCCGGGAACGGATGCCCGCCCGCCTTCACGGCGAACCGCCCCGGCGTCTCGACGATGATGTCGCCGCCCTTCAACGTGATCCGGTTCGGCCCCTGCTGCAGCACGATCGCGTCCTGCGCGAGCACGTCGACGCGCTCGTCGGTCGACGTCACGCGCACGGTCTGGTCGGCGAGAATCTCCATCGCCGACGCGTGCGCCTCGACGCTCACCGGCCCTTCGCCCGCGATCGCCTTGAGCCCGCCCGCCACGCTGTACAGGCTCATCGCATCGCCCGTCGCCGCGGCCACCGTCGCACCGGCGCCGACGTGTGCATCGCCCTGCGACGTCAGATGAACGTGCTGCGCCGCATACGACACCGCGCTGTCCGGCGTAGTCATCACGATGTTCTCCGGCGACTCCATCAGCACCGCGGGCGTCGCGAATCGCTCGACGGGGTCGCCGCCGTCGCGCTGCGTCCCGGTCGGCTTGGTCGCGCTCTGGCCGCCCACGCTGCCCGCATACTTGCCGTCCTGTGCAGGATCGATCGCCTTGAGGAAATCCGTCTGCGTCTTGTTCGCGCTCAGGCCGACCGCCTGCGCCCCCGTCGCCGCGGTGTCGAGTTCCTGCGCCGTTTTCGCCGCGTCCTTCAATTGCTCCACGCGTTCGGCGACATCCATCTGCGTCGATGCGCCGAGCCGGCGCGCGGTACTCGACATCAGCACGCCCGCGCCGGCCCGCACGACACCCCAGCCCTGCGTCGCCAGTTCGAAGCCTTCACCGCGATAGGCGCCGCGCATCGTGCCCTGCTGGTCGATCAGATAGCCCTGCGCAAGACGCGTGTCGGCAGTGGAATTGCTCAGCTCGTGACGCAGTTGTCCGGCCGCATCGTCCATCACCCACCGGCTGCCGGGTTGCCCATCGAGGGTTTGCGTCTGCAGGCCCGTCAGTGTTCCTGAATGGTTCGCGTCGCTGCCTTCGCCCGCGGAGAACGGCGGACGCACGCGCCCGCCGTACACCTGGCCGAGCACGACCGGCGCATCGATGTTGCCCGACTCGAAACCGACCACCACTTCCGCCCCCACGCGCGGCGCAAACGCGTGACCGAAATTCGGCCCGGCCGCCTGTTCGGCGACGCGAACCAGAATGCCGGAACGGTGATCACCCGGCGCGTGGCCGGCCGGATTGGACCGGCTTGCCGTATCCGTCAGCCCGCCCGGCAGCGGCGCGGCACCGCGCATCCACGGAAACTGGATGCGGACCTGGTGATCGCGCGTGCTGCTGACGCGCCCACCCGGCTCGCCGACGACGATCGCGGTCTGCACCCCGTACACCGTCGGCCGGTCGCGGAACGGCGGCACGATCGGCGTGCCCTCCGGCACCGCGACGAAGCGGTTGCGATAAAGACCCTTGTCGAGCTCGCCGCGTCCGAACAGCTGCCCGATCTGCGCGCCGAGGTTGTTCACGGCCTCGTGCTCGATCGACAGCGGCACGAATCGCACGGTGCCGCCCAGATAGTCGTTCAGCGTATGGACCTTGCCGGTCTCGAGCGTGCGCGACGAGCCGCCGCCACGGTAGACCCGTTTCGCGAGCTGCAGCGCGTCGAGACGCTGTTCGGCATAACGCTGCGCATCGCCGCTCGTATCGAAGCGGCCGGCGCGCTGGCCGTCGTAGATCTCCCGCACCGGCAGCAGCGGCGCGTCGGCGTCCGCGGGCTGTTGCGCATGGCCGGCAAGCGCATGAAGTTCGCTGGCTTTCCAGCTCGTCGCCACCACACGATCCGGCACGAGCTGACGCCGATCGGAGAATTGCGTCATCACGCCGTCCGGATCGCCGACGTCCTGCGCATTGAATGCGATGGCGCTGCCGTCGGGCAGCCGCGCATGGCGGTCGAACACGACGACGGTATGGTCGCCCGACGGCGCCTTCCCCGCATCCTGCCCGTGCTCGATGCGAAACGACAGCCCGGCCTCGGACAACTGCCGCAACACGAAATCGAGATCCGTTTCGCGATACTGGCCGCGCAAGCGAAACGATCGCAGCGGCTCGACGCGTTCACAGCGCCAATGCGCTTCCGGATAGTCGCCGAACACGCGCTCGCAGATACCCTCGGCATCGAGATCGACGAAATACAAACAATTGCGGCGCAGCTGCAGCAGCGCGAGCCACGATTCCATCGTGAGCCGATAGCGTGTGAACTCGCCGTCACTCTCCGCATAAGCGGCATGCGTGACGTAGCCGTTCCAGCATCGTTCGCCCGCCGCCGTCGCGAGACGCAGCCGCGCGGCGCTGCCGATCAGCGGCGCGAGATCGAGAAACGGCTCGCTCGACAACACGTCGATCTCGAACCGGAACGATTCGCTGATCCCTTCACGACCGTGAAAGCGCTCGACCACGAAGGCGCCCGGCATCGCGGTATCGATCTGGATATGACGGGTCGCTTGCCCGTACCCCGTTAATGCGGCAACTAGATCCATGTCGTTTCTCGGCAATCGCGCGCGCATGCGTGTCGCGCCGGCGGGTTCGTATCCAATCGGTTCATCGGAACAGCTTGCTCATGTCGACGTTGCGCTGCATCTGCTGACGCATCGCCTCCATGTCTTCCTGTACGCTCGGCACATGGGGCGCGTCCCAGCGCACGCCGTTCACGTAGACGGTGCGCCAGCGCAGGTAGCCCCAGACGAACGAAAACTCGCGTCCCGAATCCTGCAGCGCGAGACCGCCGGTGACTTTCGGGTCGGTCAACACGGCGCTGTCGGTCGGCGCGGTGGCATCCCGGGCCGCGCGGGCTTTCTGTGCAGCCTGCTGCGCGGCGTCGTAACGTTTCAGGATGCCGGCCTGCTGCGCGGTCAGCGGCGAACGCGGTTCGGGCTCCGGCGCGACGTTGGCGGCCGGCCCGAGCCCGAGCGCACCGGCCCCCATCATCTGCATGATCTGCGACGGTCCCGGCACGCCGAGTTGCTGGCGCTTCTTCCACTCGGCGTGCTGGCGCTCGAACTCGGCCTGGCGGGTTTTCAGCGCTTTGATCTGGTTGTGGTTCCACACGTCGTCGTCGTCGCCCAGTGGCTTGAACCACGCGCGAGAGTCATGCATGAAGTTGTCGTACAGCGCGCTGATCGGGGCTTCCGGCGGCCCCATGTTCCAGTCGCCCCGCACCTCGAGCCACTGCTTCCATTTCTCGTCGAGCTGCAACTGGAAGAAATCCTCGGCGCGCCTGGCGCTCGCGCGCACCAGCGGGCCGACGAGCGGAAGCGCGGACTGCAGGCCCGCGGCGATCGGCAGGACGGCCGGCGAAATGACGGCCGCCGCCTTCGGGTTCTGCGTGATCTTGCGGCTGACCGCGTTGCCCGCGTACCGGCCCACGGTCGGTCCGCCTTCTTTCTCGCATTCGAGCAGGTCGCGCCATTCGAGCCGCAGTTCCTCGTTCGCGCTGTCGAGATCGACGGCATCCTGCGGATAGGCAGCCTTGGCGGCGAGAAACGACGGTTGCGAACGCAAATTGTCCAACCGCATCCTGCGCCAGCGCAGGTAAAGCCCGTAGTGCGCGCGCATCAGGCCCGGCGTGCCGTGCTCCTTCGCGTAGTAATAGCCGGCGCTCGTGCTCACATAGGCGGAAAACGCGCGCTTGAGCGCGGGAGAAATCGCGAATGCCGCCGCCGCTTCGGCAGCGACACCGGGCCCCTTGATGTCGAGTGGAACACCGGCCTTGCGCGCTTCGCGATACATGTCGAGCAGCGGCACCTGCGACAGCTTGTCCGCGTCGCCCGTGCCACGCCCCTGCTCGCCCGGCCCGTAACCGCCGCCGACATCCGAATGCACGCCCGGATAGACGATCTCCTCATGCCCGTCCCGCGACGCATCGATCAGGTCGAGCGGGAACGATCCGCGCGGCTCGTGGGCTGCGACCATATGGACGCAGCGGCGCACGTAGTGCGGCACGCCCATCAGTTCCTTGCGCCCCCAGCCGCCATGCCCGTCGAACAGCGTCGCGGCCGTGCTTTGCGCGATGCCGACCGACGCGACCGTATCGAAGATGCCGAGAAAGTCGTACGACACGGGCACGCCGCACAGGCTGAAATCGGGGTCCAGCGCATCGGCCAGCCAGTTCGAGAACGTGCGGGCCTCCGCCGCCCCGCGCGAAAAACCGAACACGTACAGGCGGATGCGCTGCAGTTTCGGCTTGCCCTTCACCAGCAGATCGCCGACGCGCGCCTTCATCTGCGCGCACCGGGCCCGCAATGCGACACGGCGTTTCTCGTCCCACGCGCGCATCGTCGCGGTCCAGTTCGCCGTATCGACTTCGCCCTTGAGCTGCGCCCAGATCGTGTCGCGATCCCACGTCAGTTCGATCCCGTTCTGCTCGGCGGCCATCAGCCTGAGCGCACCGACACTCGAACTGCCGCGCGCGTTGATGTCGCCGAGACTGCCCGGCTTGGGCGGCGTGCCGCCGAGATCGATGCCCTTGAAATTGAGGTCGACGCTGACGGCCTTCGCGAGTTCCTTGTCGCTCTTGCCAAGCGCCGCGGACAGCGAATTGCCGAACGCGTGCGCATGCACGACGTTGTGGATCTGCAGCAGCGCCCAGTTGATGCGCCCCTCGCCGGCCCATCCCGTCGCGGCGCCGGCCGCGGCCTGCAGCCCGACGCCCTGGTCGCCGATCTCGTCGACGAACGGCGTGCCGACGCCGGCCACGTAAATGGCACTGTGATACTTGTCGCGGGGAAACACGTCGAACAGCCGCGCGACGTTGCTGTGCTTGCCGCCCGCGCGATCGCGGTCGGCGTTGTTGCGCGTGCCGTCGAAGAAGATGCCGACATGCAGCGTCTTGCAGCAACTCATCCCGTCGTCGTCGTGCAGCCGGCGCATGATCGCGTCCTGCTCCTCCCGGGTGACGACGCCGACGTCAGGCCGGTCGGCGCTCGCGAAGCGGAAACTCATTGCGTGATCCTCTTGTCGGGATTCGGGCACTGCGGATCGCTGTTGCGCAACGTAAAGTTCCCGGGGCACGCTTCGTCGGGCGCCTGGAGATTTTCAGGGAAGCCGCGGTAGCCGGGCATCCACTGAGACGCATAGACCTTGATTCGATCGTGCGGAAAGAACAGGACCCACAGGAAGCCGTCGGAGAACGTGTCGTAGCGCTCGACCGGTACGACCCGGCTCGCAAGCGCCTTCGGATCCTTCCTGTACAGGTCGTCGTCCCGCCACTGCAGATTGACGGTCAGCCCCGGATGCCATTGTTTCGGCAACGCGACGCAGCAGATGATCGCGCCGCCGCCGCTGCCGATGCGCGCCGGCACCGTCCCGCCCCAGGTGCCGTCGACGTAGAACGCGCCGATCGGAACGTCGGTGTAGTTGAGCGCATTCAGCTTCAGCCCCATCGTGCCGGATGCGGCCGCCGCACTGGCGACGCTCGACGCACCGCCCGACGCCCCGGCCGCACCCGACGCGGCAGGCGACGCGTCGGTCGCGCGCGAGCATCCGGCCGTCCCGAGCAGGATGGCCATGAACATCAGCAGCCGAGCGGCAAACGTCGTGGAACCGGCATTCAAACTCATCTTTTCATCCTCTTGTCCGACGCCGTGCGGCGTGGATCGCTATCAACCACGTGCCCTGTCTCATGCACGCAACCCCGCATCGTTCTATGCGGACGACGTCGCCGGCGCAAGCTCCGTCACCAGATACCCGGCCGCCACGAGTGCATCGAGCGCGGCTCGCGACGCCGCCGCAGGAGGACCGTCGTGCCGCGCCCACGCCGCGCTCACACACGCATGAGCTTGCGAGGGCGTGGCCACCAGACGGCCGAAACTCTCCGGACGCTGGCGAACATGAAAAATCAGCGTGTCGATCTTCGCGGCCTGTCGAAGCCGTTCGATCTGTTCGTCGTCGAGCACGTATGGCTCGCCGCTGCGCCCGCCGGCCGCCTCCCCGCCAGCCGCTTCGCCCACGGCGTCGAAGTCGAGCGCGACGAGCACCCCGGTGCGATCGAACACGTGCCACGCGTCGATGCCGTCCGTGAAGCGGCGGCGCTGGGCGGGCGTCAGCGCCGCGAGCCACGCGGGCAGGCAACGCGTATCGGCGAGACGCACCAGAAACGCTTCGCCGTCGGCCGCCGCACTCGCCTCCATCTGTCCGCGCAAATGCGCGGCAAGCGCGACCGTATCGCGCGCGCCATGCAGCAGGCTCACCATCGGTCGTCCGGACGTCTCGCGCAGCACGGTCTCCAGCATCGCCCGGCGCGCCGCCGCGCCCGCCGGCAACGGCACGAGGCACGGCGAAATCGCCAGCAGGTCGTCGCCGTCGTACACCCCTTCGTACAACACGACGACGGCATCGTCGCGCTCGACCGCGGGCATCCGGTCACGCAACGCCGGCGCGAAACCCATGTCGAGCAGCAGATGCCAGCGGCCGTCGTCCGGCACGCGTTCGAAGAGCGCATTCAGCCGGCCCGGCGTGTCGTCGGGATAGCGGTCGATCCAGTCGGTCGTCTCGATCGTCATGCTCAGATCGCCTTGCCCGCGAGTGCGCTGCCCGACTGCATCGCGTGCAGCAGGCATTCGACACAGACCTTCTCGGGAAACTGCGGCAACGGCGTATTCAGTTGATCGGGGCCGACGAATGCATGTTGCGCGGCATACACGACGAATTTGCCGGGGCAACCGAATGTGACGTCGCCCCCTTCGATCGTCACGTGCGCTCCCCCGCTCACCGCGAGATGCACGGTCTTCTTCGCGGCGATCTCGACGTCCGCGCTCGCGGACGCGAGCTTCAGATCGTCGCGCGCGCGCAGGCCCAGCACGTCGCGCTGCGCCTGCAGCGTCAGGCCGTCCTTGCCGGCGATCATGCCGATGCCGACACCCTCTGCATGGCTCGCGCCGGCCAGCCAGCCGATGCCCTGCCCGCTGTGAATACGCAGTTGCTGCGCAGCGGCGAGATTGAAGTCGCCGCCGCTGCCGAGCGACAGCGTTTCGCCGGCCGCCCATTGCAGCGCCTGCCCTGCAACCAGCCCGTGCCCGCCCCGTGCCTCAATGCCGAGCACGGCGTCGCCCGTGTGCGGCAATGCGTTGCCCGTCGATCGCCGTGCGGCGTCGGCCGACGCCTGCGTGTAACCGTTCGCGCCGACCGTCGTCGCGAAGCTCTGCGCAAGCGCATCGAGCGGCGCGGCGCTGCCGTTCAGCGACGACTGGCCCGCCTGCTCCACGCCGCGCTGCGCGGCGAACGGCAGCGTCCCATGCGTATCGGCCGTCTGGTCGAATCGCCGAACCAAGGCGGTGTGCCGCGCGAGCAGCGCCTGCAGCGCGGACGCATCGCCCGCCGGCTGCGCGGCACCGGCGGGCGCATAGCTCGACACCAGCAGGCCGCGCGTCGCACGCATCGCACCGTACGCGTCCGAGCGCAATTCGACGCCCTGGCCACGAAAACTGCCGAGATAGTTGTCCGCCTGATGACGCAGATGACCGAGGTTCAATTGCGTGGCCGCGTGCGTGGTCGCCATCTGCAAGCGCCCCATGCCGTCGGAATCGTCGGCGACGAGCTGGTTGTGGCCTTGCCCGTCGAAACCCTGGCTCTTGAAGCCCGACAGCGCGCCGGCGTGATTGTGGCGATCCGTGCCGCCGCCGGCGCCATGCCACGCGGGGCTCAGCCCGCTTGCCAGATTGCCCTGCGCGCTCGGCGCATGATCGCCTGCCTGCGTGTAGATCGACGCGTCGAGCGGCTTGCCGGCCGCCCCGCCCGGCGAAGGCGACTCGCCGCCTTCGCCGCGGCCATTGAACAGGCCGCCGAGCACGATCGGCCGGTGGATCAGCCCGTGGTGAAACTGCACGAGGACTTCATGGCCGATGCGCGGCACCTGCTGAAGGCCATGCCCATCGCTCGCGAGCCGTTGTATGGCGCGCGTCGGATACGTACCCGCGTCGTCCTGCGCCTGCCAGTGGAAGCGAACGCGCAACCGCCCCTGCGCATCGGCATGCACCGGTCCCGTCGAACCGGGCCGTGCGTCGCCGGCCGGCCCGACAACGATCGCCGTCTGCGCGCCGAGCGCCGTCGGCACCGGATTGAGTCGCTGCCCGGTTCCGTCGGCCAGCGTGGGCCGCCAGACCTGCGTTCGCGGCACCGCATCGAACCGGTTCGCATAACCGCCGGCCTTCGCTTGTCGAACCACGCGCGGATCGAGCGCCGCCGCCGGCAATGGCCCGAGTTGCCGTTCGATGGCTTCCATGACGGTCGACGGCAGATTGTTGATCCCGACGTGCTCGACGCGCGTCAGCAGAAAATCCGCGGGCGCCGCGGCGCCGCGCACGGGCTGCCAGCCGGCATCGACGAGTTTCAACGCCCGTCCTGCGCGCGCCGTGCGCAGCGTGCCGTAGCCGGTCCAGAAACTGGCGCGCGACACGATCGCATCGGCCTGGCGCCGCACCGTATCTTCCGCTTCGCGCAAGCTGTCGAACGCCTCCGGCCCGACGTCGTCGTAGAGCTCGCGCGCGCCGTCCGGCCGGCCGAGCGTCGTACTCGCGGTAGTCGCCCGGTTCACGCGATAGTCGCTGCTGATCAGCGTGATGCGATCGGCGGTCAGCGACAACGACTGCCCGATCCCGAGGATCACGTCGTCGGTGCCGGTCGCCGTCCCGCTCGAGCGGCGCGGCACGCCGCCGCGTCGCGCGGACGTATCGTCCTCGGCCAGTTGCGCGCTGTCGTCGAAGACCAGCATCGCGTGCCCGGCAGGCGCGTCCTCGTCTTCGACGAAACAGAAGCCGAGGCCGGCCTCGGCCAGCAGATGTTGGACGAATTCGTAGTGTGTATGGGTGCGGTACTGCACGCGATACGCAGCGGGGCCCAGCGCATCGAGACGCCGGCTGGCATCCGGCGTGAGGCGCCACCGCGCGATCCCGGCGTACGGTGCGAACACCGTGTCGAGCACGTCGGCAAGCGTCTGGTTCACGAAGGTTCGCTCGTCGCGCGCATGCGTGAGCGCGGCGAGCCACGGCACGACCCGGAGATGGTAGCGAGCGAGACCTGCGTCGTAACCCCGGCACTCGGCCTCGGCGACGAGACCGCTGCGCAGCGTCGTCGTGCCGTTCGCGAGCGTGGTGCGAATCGCAACACGCTGCCCGAGCATCGCGTCGAGATCCAGTGCAGGATCCGTCGACAGTGCATCGACGTTCCATTCGAAGAGATCGGAGAGCGATTCGCGGCCGGTCCAGCGCTCGATTTGAAATGCGGCAAGCGCGCCCGCTCCGTCCAGCGAATACAGGCGATTGAATGCGCCAAAAAGAGACGCAAATTCCGTGATGACGCTCATGCGGCCCCGCTCTCTCAGGATCTGACGTTTTTAAATGGATATTGCTGCGACGAACACGGGATGATGCACGATTGCCGGCATGGCGCGCGCGCCATGCCGAACCGGCGCGTCACGCGCGGGAGCCCCGCGACACCGCCCGCTGTCTGGCTGAACGTGCGCCAGTTGGATCGGGTGATGCGCCCCCCTATTCAAAGCTTACTATTCTAGATTACGCCGTTGGGCTTCGCCATAGGCAAACGGACCTAGATTTAAAATGCAGCCCTTGACGTGCGGGCGTCACGCCCGATAATGACGGCCTTCGGTTCGAAAGCTACATTACGGCCGAATCGAAAAAAGCAATTATTACCGAAAGGTGATAAATACCCCATTCAGCCGAAATCGATTCGAAAAACGTTGTCGATGATAGACGCGACTCTCTCCCGCACCCGGCGGCGAAGCCGCGATGCATCGTCGATGATTCCAGCCAGGAGGCCTATCCGGATGACCAAACCCTTCATCGTCCTTGGGGACAAGCACAGCCATGGCGGCACCGTGACCAGCGCGTCCACGCTGTCGTCGGTCGACGGCCGCGGCATCGCGCGCCGCAACGACACGGTGACGTGTCCGATCCACGGCCCGAATTACATCGTCGACGGCGACGACACGATGATCGTGCAGGGCGAAGGCGTCGCGCGCGATGGCTACAAGACGGCCTGCGGCGCCGTACTGGTCGCCAGCCGGACGGCGGGCGGCGACGGCAATTGATATACGACGCCGCAAGTCACGGGGAGAATCGACGGAAATGATCATGCGATTGCGCAAGACCGCATTCGTCGCCGCGCTGTTCGTCGCGGTGTGGATCGCCGTGTTCGTCTGGTGGAAAACGACCCGGCATGCGCCCACCACCCGGGAGTTGGTGCTGTGCGGGCTCGTGCTGCCGGCGGCCCTCGCCGTCTGCGTGGCATGGCTGCGCCGGGGGCTCGGCCCGCATCCGGCGCTCGCGGCCACCGCACCGCCGGGTTCGCCCGCATCGGCGGACGCCTCTGCCGCGCAGGATCCGACGTCGCACACGTGGTCGGCCCTGCTGCTCGACAGCAGCGTGAGGCTGCCGACGGGGGCGACGACCGCAGACATCGATGCGGCGGCCCGGGAAGAGCGTTCCGTCGCGCTTCATCCCGAACTGCAACGCCCGGACGGAACCGGCGTATTCGCGAGCACCGTCGAATCGGTGTCGCTCGACCGGTTCGATACAAGCCTGCTTGCGCCCGACGCGCGGGAAACGCTGCAGGACGAGCATTGGCGCGGGCTGCTGTTGGCCGCCGACGCACTCGACGAATTGCGCGAGCGTCATGCCGTGTTGTCCGGCGCGGCCGCCGACGCGCCGCCGCTCAGGCTCCATCTGCTGATGCCGGAACGCTGGCAACCGGTCGCCGCCACGCTCGCCGCATGGCTCGATGCACACGCGGCGCGGGAAGCCGTCGCGCCGGGCATCGTCCATGCGCAACTGCGCACGGTCGCCGATCCCGTACAAGCATGGGCAGTGGTCGACGAACTGATCCAGGCGTTGCACCTGCAACCGTCCGGCGAGTTGCACGTCGTCCTCGCGTTCGACTCCACCGCAAGCCAGGACGCAGTCGACGCGCTCGATCGCGCGGGCCGGCTCTACGGCCGGGATCGGCCGAACGGCGTGATGCCCGGCGAAGGCGCATGTGCATTGCTGCTCGGCCATCCCGACACACCGAATGCGATGTCCGTCCCGTCGATCCACCGGCTCGCGGCCGCGCACCGCGCGGGTTCCGCCGATCACGGCAAGGCCGAAGCGACGACGCTCGAACAGTTGCTTGCGGCGGCGGGTACGCGCTTGTCGACGTTACGCCCCGACCTGTCGGCATCCGGATTCGTCACCGACGCCGATCAACGCAGCAGCCGTCGCACCGAAGTCGTGACGGCCGGCGAGCAGATCTGGGGCGATGATGCCGCCGAGCGCGGCCGCCACCTCGGGCTCGCCAACGGGGCAAGCGGCGCGGCGCTCGCGCTCGCTGCGCTGGCCGTCGCCGCCGATCGCGCGACAGAGGAAGGACAAGCGGTATTTGCGGCATCGGTCAGCGACCCGCTCGCACGTGGCGTGATGCTCGTCACGCCGGCGATGACGGTCGACACCACGGCATCGGTGCCGCAATCCGGAGCGGTCGACGCGTGACGCGCCAGCCAGCGCGGCGCGTCACGCGTCGCGCGAGCCGCGGTCTACTCCGGTATCGAGGCGCCCGGGCGCCGCGGCCGCCGATACCGCGGCCCGCGGCGATGAATCGCGACGCGTGCTGCCGACGATCGGCCGCGCGACGTGCATGCCCGCACTAACCGCACTCGCGGAGGCCGCACGAGCCGCAACGGATTTTCGTCGGCGGCCGGATGCCTCACCCGCGCCGCACCCAGATCACTTTCCCGTCGCGAATGCCGAGATTGCGGCGCTCCTCCCGGTAATCCATCGTGCCCGGCAACGATTTCCCGTCGCGCTCGAGCACGCGCCACAGGCAGCCGTCGAGCAGCGCGGCCGCATCGGCCTCGGTCTTGCCAACCAGCGCATCGTCCGGCGTGGCGTCCGCCTTGCATACCTGCGCGCCGCCGGACTGCAAAGGGGCCCTCGCCGCGCCGCCGGCGGTGGCGTTACGGTGCTTCGTGTCCATGTCCGCACATCCTGCAAAGGTTGCACCCGCAACGAGTGCAACGAGCATCGCGATCGTATTCTTCATCGGTTTCTCCCTGAAGCGGCCCGGCGGTCCCCGTGCGGCATTCGTGCAAGACCGGGCATCGCATGCATGATCGATTCCGCACGCTGCCGGCCGCTTCCTGCCGAGCCGGCCCGCGCATGGCGGCCTTTCGCGACCCGGCCGAGCCGCCTCGGCGCCCCTGCGTCGCAGGCCCGGCCTGACGCCGAACCCGCCCGCATGTTACCGCACGCGGTTCGCCGCGACGGCGCGACGCCGACGCATCGTGTGCGCGCCGCGCGCACCGGCCCGCGTCGGCAATGCGCTCAGAACGTGTACGTCACGCCCGCGATGCCGTAGTAGTTGCTGCGCGACTGCACGATCGGGCTGTCGCCCGCGCGGCCCAGCAGTCGCGTCACGCCGCCGCTCGCGAGCACCGACCAGTGCCGCGACAGCGTCCAGTTCCATGCAATCGCCATCGACGCGCTGTCGATCCCGCCGCTCACCGAATACGGCCGGAACCGGCTCGTCATCGACTGCGCGTCGGTCACGCCGTAGAAGGTCTGCATGTAGCGTCCCGAGCCCGCGTGCACGGTGCCCGTCACGATGATCTCGTGCTGCGACGTCTTGAGCACCGGCACCGCGAGATCCACGTGCCCCGCCACGCCGCGCGACGTGTGCGTCGCCGGCGTATCGATCGTGACGCTCAGTTCCGCCGCGTTGAAGAGCGTGACGCCGGCGCGCACGCCGACGAGCACCGAGCCCGGAATCCGGCCCATCCCCTTCAGGTAGTCGGAGCCCGGCAGGTCGAAGCGGTTCTCGTCCGCGCGGCCCGCGTCGTAGTTCACCGCCGCCGACACGAACGCCCCGTGCGGCAGGTCCAGCCGGTAGCCGGCGCCCTGCGTGCTGTCGACGAAGAAGCCATTGCCGAACGTGGCGGAAAACGACGGCGCAACGACACCGCGATACTGTTTGCTGCCCTGGTAGCGCGGTGCGAACCCGCCGCCGAGCGACAACGAATACTGGTTTTCCGCGTGGGCGGCGGCGGCGAGGGTCAGGCCGGCGAGCGGCATGCAATAGCGGTAGCGGCGAAGGGAGGGGCGCACAATATCGAGATATGAGTGACGAAGCCCGCAGTCTAGGTGCCGCCCCGCGCCGAGACTGTCCTGAATGTGCGGCGAATGTGTGCGCAATTGTGTTCGATTGTTCGCGATTGTCGCCCCGTTGCCCCGGCGGTCGATCCGCCGGATAGAATTCGCGTGCCGCGCGCGCATCGGTCTGCCGGGTGCGAGATGGCGCGTGCATCCGGGGAGACCATGAACGAAGTTCCACTCAAATACCGCGTGCTGCTGATCGAGGACGATGATCGCCTCGCGCAGCTCGTCCGCGAATACCTCGACGGCTATGAATTCGCGGTGACGGTCGTGCGGCGCGGCGACCTCGCCGTCGCCGCGGTGCGCGAGCACCAGCCGGCCCTCGTGATACTCGACCTGATGCTGCCGAATCTCGACGGCATGGAAGTCTGCCGGCGCATCCGCGCGTTCACCAACGTCCCCGTGCTGATCCTGACCGCACGGGCGGACGTATACGACCAGGTCGCCGGCCTCGAGACGGGCGCCGACGACTACGTGACGAAGCCGATCGAGCCGCGCGTGCTCGTCGCACGTGCTCGCGCGCTGTTGCGCCGCGCGCAGCCGGCCGCGGCGCAAGCGCCCGCGGTCGCGCCCGACGCGCTCGTATTCGGCGAGCTCGCCATTTCGCCGCCGAACCGCACCGTCACGTGGCGCGGCGAGCCGGTCGAGCTGAAGACCGCCGAATTCAACCTGCTGCTGATCCTCGCGCGCGCGGCCGGCACCGTGCTGAGCCGCGACGACATCCTGAAGCAGTTGCGCGGGATCGAATTCGACGGGCTCGACCGCTCGGTCGACTCAGGCATCTCGAAGCTGCGCCGCCGCTTCGAGGATGCGTCGTCGGAGCCGCACAAGATCAAGACGATCTGGGGTCGCGGCTACCTGTTCAGCCCTTCCGCGTGGGACGAATAAATGCTGCGCCCGCTGCTTCGGTTGTACCTCGTCGTGATCCTGTTCGTCGGCGCGTCGATCATCTTCATCCAGCTGTCGTTCGACCGGATCTTCTACGAGCGCGGCGCGCAGGCGCAACGCGACTCGCTGACGACCTATTCGTTCGTGCTCAACGACTACCTCGAACGCCATCCGGGCGCGCAGCGCGCGCTCGCATTGCGAGAGCTCGCGCTGCACGGCCGCGAAGGGTTCGGCTTCATGTCGATGGCCGACGCACGCGCGCAACTGAGCGGCGCGCCGCTGCGCGATCTCGATGCCGGCAGGATCGCGATCAGCTACAACGGCAAGGATTACTACATGCCGCTCGCGGACGGCTCGGTGCTGCATGCGCGCCCGATCGAGGCGCCGGACCTCGACATCCGCATCTATGCGTACATGCTGCTCGCGCTCGCGACGCTGTTCGCGGTGGTGCTGTGGATTCACTATCACTGGCGCGACATTCGCCGGCTGCAGGACGCCGCGCGCGCGTTCGGCGCCGGGATGCTGTCGACGCGCGTGAAGGTGTCGGGCAAGTCGAACATCTACGAGTTGTCGCAGCAGTTCAACGACATGGCCGCGCGCATCGAGGCGTCGATCAAGCAGCAGCGCGAAATGATGCACGGCATCTCGCATGAACTGAAAACGCCGCTCGCCCGGCTCGAATTCGGGCTCGCGCTGCTCGCCGACGCCGACGAAACAGGCCGGATGCGCGAACGCCGCGACGCGCTGCGGCGCGACGTGCGCGAACTCGACGAGCTCGTCACCGAGCTGCTGACGATCGGCCGGCTCGAACAGGGAGCGAGCGAGCTCGCGCCGATGGAGGTCGTCGTCGACGCGCTGATCGACAGCGTCGCCGGCAACGTCGCGGACGACATCGCCGATCGCGGCATCGCGCTCGACGTGTCGACGCTCGACGCGCCCGCGACCCACGTGTGCGATCCGAAGCTCGTCGCCCGCGCGCTGCTGAACCTGATCCGCAACGGCGCGCGCTATGCGTCGCGCAAGGTCGTACTGGCCGCCACGCGCGACCGGTCCGGCGCGCTCGTGCTGACGGTCGACGACGACGGCCCCGGCATTCCGGCCGCCGAGCGCGCCCGCGTGTTCGAGCCGTTCCAGCGGCTGGATTCGAGCCGCGACCGGCAGACCGGCGGCTTCGGGCTCGGGCTCGCGATCGTGCGGCGCGTCGCGCAGGTGCACGGCGGCGACGTGCGGCTCGAGGATTCGCCGCTCGGCGGCGCGCGCTTCGTGATCACGCTGCCCGTGCGCGCGCTGCCGAACAAGCGCTTCGACGTCGCGCAGGACGCGGCGACCCCACATGCCGATGCGCGCCGCCTCAGCGGCACGGGGACGGGTACGGTCATTCCGCTTCGATGAGACGGGCGGCGCGTCCCGGCCCGCCCTCGCCCGAGCGTGCCTTCGCTCAGCGCCGGCGCAGCAGCGCGACGAAGAACAGGCTGCCGAACAACGCGGTCACGATGCCGATCGGCAGATCCTCCGGCGCCGCGAGCGTGCGCGCGGCGACATCGGCCCACACGAGCAGGATCGCGCCCGCCAGCGCGGCGACCGGCAGCAGCCGGCCGTGCTCGGCACCGACCATGCGACGGCACAGATGCGGCGTCACGAGCCCGACGAAGCCGATCGCGCCGCTGACCGCGACCATCGCGCCCGTCGCGAACGACGCGACGACGAACACCTCGCGCCGCATCCTCGCGCTCGGCACGCCGAGCGACGCAGCGGCGACGTCGCCCGACATCAGCGCATTCAGTTCGCGCCGGCGCGCATAGAGCGCGCAGCCGGCAAGCACCGCGCATACGGCCGGCACCGGCAGCAGATCCCAGCGCGCGAGCCCGACGCCACCGAGCATCCAGAACAGCACCGACGACGCGGCGCGCTGGTCGCCGAGATACAGCAGCAGGTTGCCGAACGCGGCCATCATGAACGACACCGACACGCCCGCGAGCAGCAGCCGGTCCGATTCGAGCCGGCCGCTCCGGTAAGCGAGCGCGACCACGCATGCGGTAGCCGCAAGCGCGCCCGCGAATGCGGCGGCCGACAGCGTGAACGGGCCGAACGCGGCGCCGGCCACCACCGTGACCGCGATCGCGCCGAGCATCGCGCCCGCGCTCACGCCGAGCAGGTGCGGATCGGCCAGGCGGTTCGCGGTCGCCGCCTGCAACGCGACGCCGACCGCCGCCAGCGTCGCGCCGACGATCGCGGCCAGCAGCGCGCGCGGCATCCGGATCAGCCACACGATGCTGTCGTCGCCCGCGGCGGCCGCGAACGCGTCGGCGCCGCCGAACGCCGACGCGACGTGCGCGGCGACGATCCGCACCGCGGCCGGCATCGCGATCGGCGCGGGGCCGAACGCAGCCGACACGACGATCGACACGATCAGCAGCACGGCCAGCCCCGGCAGCACCACGCGCATGCCGGGCCGCGCCGCCTGCCCGCGCACGCTCATCGTGCCGCCGCCGCAAATGCGGCCGGATACAGCGCGCGGGCGAGCGTCTCGACGGCCGCGACGTTCTCGGGGCCCGGCGTCGCCGCATCGTACGGAATCACGACGAAGCGCCGGTCGCGGATCGCGGCCACGCGCGCGAGCGCCGGCTGGCTCGACAGGAACTGCTGCTTCTGCGCGGCCGTCACCGCCGAATAGTCGACGATCACGATCACCTGCGGATCGCGCGCGACCACGCTTTCCCAGCTCACCTGCGTCCAGCTGCGCGGCAGGTCGTCCATCACGTTGCGCGCGCCCGCCGCCGCGAGCAACGCGGTCGGCATCGCGAGCCCGCCGGCGGTCATCGGCTTGTCGGTGCCGCTGTCGTACACGAACACGCGCAGCGGCGCCGGACGCCCGATCGCGCGCGACACCGCCGCGAGACGCGCGCGCATCCCGGCGACGACCTGCGCGGCGCGCGCATCGACGCCGAAGATCCGGCCGAGATTGGTCAGGTCGCGGAACACGTCGTCGAACGAGGCGGCCGACTGCTTCATCACGTGCGAGCACGATTCGGTCAGTTCGTACGTGCGGATGCCGAACGGCGCGAGCGTCGCGGGCGTCACCGGCCCGCCGACACGCATCCCGTAGTTCCAGCCCGCGAGATAGAAGTCGGCGCGCGCGGCGGCCAGCACTTCCAGCGACGGATACTGGCTCGCCAGTTCGGGCACGCCGCGCAACGCGTCGCGCACGCGTGCGGTGCCCGTCTTCCAGCCGCCGATGCCCGTATAGCCGACGAGACGATCCTTCAGGCCGAGCGCGAGCATCATCTCGGTGAGGTTCACGTCGTTGCTCACCGCGCGCGTCGGCGCGCGCTCGAACGTCACGTCGCGATCGCAACTGCGCACGGTGACCGGATAGGCGAGCGCGTGAACGGACGCGCCGCCGAGCACGGCAGCGGCGACCAGACGGCGGGAGACGGAGGACAGGACAGGAAACGGCATGGCGGTCATTCCGGATGAAGCGGCGTGATGCGCGGGCGGCGCGTGACGGGATGGCGATCGACGAGCGCGGCGACGCCGAACACGTCGCGCAGCAGCGCTTCGGTCAGCACGTCGTCCGGCACGCCGGACGCGACGACGCGGCCGTGCGCGAGCACATGGAGGCGGTCGCAATACGCGGCCGCGAGATTGAGGTCGTGAATCGTCGCGAGCGTCGCGATGCCGAGGCGGCGCACGCGCGCGAGCAGTTCGAGTTGGTGACGCAGGTCGAGATGGTTGGTCGGTTCGTCGAGCAACAGCAGTTCGGGCTGCTGCGCGAGCGCGCGCGCCAGCAGCGCGCGCTGCTTCTCGCCGCCCGACAGCGACGCGAAGCGCTGTGCGCGGCGCTCGACGAGGCCGACATCGTGCAGCGCGGAGTCGACGATCCGGCGATCGTCGGCCGACTCCGCATCGAACGGCCGCTTGTGCGGCGTGCGGCCCATGCCGACCAGTTCGTCGACCGTCAGCCCGAAATCGTCCGGCGTCTCCTGCTGCAGCACCGCGATGCGCTGCGCGACCGCACGCGGCCGCATGCGCCACACGTCCTGCGCATCGAGCGCGACGCGGCCCGCGTCGGGGCGCGCGTAGCGGAACACGCAGCGCAGCAGGCTCGTCTTGCCGCTGCCGTTCGGGCCGACCAGCCCGACGAACTCGCCCTCCGCCACGCTCAACGTCACCGAATCGAGCACGGTGATCGCGCCACCGGGAGACCAGCTCACGCGTTCGATGTCGAGCATGTGGGTGACGGGACGCATGCCGTATCGCCCTAGAAGCGCATCGTCGCGACGAGCTCCGCCGAGCGCGACGGGCCGAGCAGCCATTGCTCGCCGCCGTTCGACGTCGTCACCGCGTACGTGCGGTTCGCGAGATTGCGCAGATACATCGCGAGCTCGGTGCGCGACGTCGGCCGCCAGCGCAGCGACGCATCGAACACCGTATACGACGGCACCCGCACGCGATTCGCGTCGTCGCCGTAGGTCGCGCCGACGTAACGCACACCCGCATTCGCGTGCCAGCGCTCAGCGAACGCCCAGCCGAACCACAGGTTCGCGGTCTGCTGCGGCACGCCGGACGGCACGTTGCCGTCCCGCGACACCGTCGCGCCGCCGGCCGTCTGGTTGAACGCGTCGTAGCGGGCGCGCAGCAGCGCGACGTTCGCATCGATCGTCCAGCCGTGCGGCAGCCGCGCGCCGCCGGTCAGCTCGACGCCGCGCGACGATTGCCGGCCGACCTGCCGGCGCAGCGCCGGATTGAACGGATCGGTGCTGAGCAGGTTGCGCTTCACGATGTCGTACAGCGCGAACGTCCAGTAAGCACGACCGTCGAGCAGCGTCTGCTTGAGCCCGGCTTCCCACTGTTCGCCGGTCGCGAGCCGGTAGCCCGCCTGCGACGCGGACAGCGTCACGAGCGAGCCGACGCCCTCCGCGCCCGTCGTGTACTGCGCATACGCGCTGAACGTCGGCGCGATCTCGAACACGAAACCGGTGCGCCAGCCGACGTTCGCGAACCGCTTGTCGAAGCCCGCGCCGCTCGCCGCCTGCTCGCGGCTGAACGCGATGTGGTCGTAGCGCAGGCCGCTCACCCACGCGAGCCGCGGCAGCACGTCGAGCCGGTTCTCCGCGAATACCGCCGCCTGCAGCGCACGCGTGCTGAACTGCGGCACGGTCGGGTCGGGGCTCGTGAAGACACCGGGATCGAAGCCGTGCGCCGGTACGGTCGTTTCGCCGCCGTACGGCGAATTGTTGATGCCGCTGAACGTGATCTGGCTGAATTCCGTGCCGATGACGAAACGGTTCGCGCGACCGAACAGCATCCCGTCGATGCGCGCGCTCAGCCGGTCGCCGATCTGCCGCTGATGGTGGCCGATGTCGAGATAGTCGCCGCGCGTGACGAGCCCCGTCGCCGCATCGAGCGCATACGATTCCGCGTTGCGCCAGTGGCGGTTCGACGTCAGGTAGTAGAGCTGATTGTCGATCGTCACGCCGGGCGCGGGCCGGTAGCGCGCCGACAGGCGCGTCCACTGGTCGTAGTACGAAATCGTCGCATCGCCGACCGTGTAGTTCAGCTTGCGCAGCGACGAATCGAGCACGCCGTTCGGCGCGGGCACGCCATAGTACGTCGCGGGCATCTGGTGGCCGTAGTCGTAGTCGAGCGTCAGCGTGAGTTGCGGGCTCACGTCGAACGTCAGCGCGCCGCCGATGGCCGTCGTATGCGTATCGGCCCGCTCGGCGAGACCGTTCGCGCGCGCATCGCTCGCATAGAAGCGGTACGACAGCCGCGGGCCGAGCGCGCCCGTCGTATCGAACGCGAAGCGCTTCGCGCCGTCGGGGCCGACGCCGGCCTGCAGCGCCGTCTCGCGCGTGCGCTGCGGCCGTTTCGGCACCACGTTCACGACCCCGCCGATCGCCCCTTCGCCGTACAGCACCGATGCCGGGCCGCGCAGCACCTCGATGCGCTCGACCGACCACGTGTCGAACGGAAACGTGCTCGTGCCGGCCGCGGGCATCAGCCGCACGCCGTCGAGCAGCGTCATCACCGATTCCTGCCCGCTGAAGCCGCGCACGCTCAACGCGGTGCCGCCGGTGCCCGGCGCGATCGCGCTCGCGACGCCGGCGGTGCGCGTGACCGCATCGAGCACCGTGCGATCGCCGCGTGCGTCGATCGTGTCGGCCGTGACCGCTTCGACGCTCGCGGGCGTGTCGAGGCTCGCGAGCCCGAGCCGCGAGCCCGTTTCGAGCGGTTGCGTCAGCGGGTCGGCCTGGGCGGACGAAGCCGTGACGTTGATCGCCGGCAGCGCGTGCCGGTCGTCCGGCGACGATGCGGCGGCTTCGGCGGCCAGCGCGCCGGTGGTGGCGATCGCGCAGCCGACCAGGGTCGTGCAACCGCGTGCCGCGCGCGTGCGCCAGGCGCTCGCGTTCCGGCGCCGCGCCGCATGGCGCCGCTCCCCGCGCGCCGGGGTGTGTCCGATTCTCGTCACGTCGTATCGATCTTCGTTGGATGTCGTCGCACGCGAGCGGCCCGGGCACCCGGCCGACCGGCGACGAAAACGTCAGATGATACAATATATCAACTTGATCCGTCGGGATTTCGACAGCTCGAGTAGCTGCTCCGCGCGTCTAGGGCGGGCAACCCAACTGCTCCCACGGATTGTCGGCCGCGGCTCGTTGGGCGCCATGAACGCATGAGCGCCTGCATCGCGCGCGCTTGCCGCGCCTCGTCGAAGCCGCGCACGACCTCACGCGCCAAGCCAGGCACGCGGCCGCAAGCCGGTTGCACGCCAGCCGCCACCCCGCTCAACCGCCGGTCTTGAACGCCGGCAACTGCTGCCCGAGCCGCGCGCCCATTTCCGCGCCGAGCGCCTGCAGCGCATTGAACGGCCGGATCATCACCTCAAACTCGACGATCTTCCCGTCGTCGTCGAAGCGGATCATGTCGATCCCCTTCAGCGCCTTGTCGCCGATGGTCGCGCCGAATTCCAGCACGACGCTCTTGCCGTCGTCGGCCGCGAACTGGCGGTGATACGTGAAATTCTCGAGGAGGGTGATCACCGTGCGCAGCGCCATCAGCAGCGCCGGCGCCGGCCCGTACGGCTTGAACGCCATCGGCGAACGGAACACGGCGTCCGGATGGACGATCGATTCCAGCGCGCCGAAATCCTTGCGTTCGACCATCGCATGCCATGCGTCGAGCGATTTCGCGACGGCGGGATGAACCTTCAGCGGTGAGTGCGTCATCGCAGTCTCCGGTAACGTTGTTGGATCGAATGGAAACGAATCGGTATCAAAGGGTCGCGGCCAGCGTCGTGCCCTGGTGAATCGCGCGCTTCGCATCGAGTTCGGCAGCCTCGTCCGCGCCGCCGATCAGATGCACGCGGCATCCGGCGGCCTGCAGTTGCTCCGCCAGCTCGCGCGACGGCTCCTGCCCCGCGCAGATCACCACGTTGTCCACCGGCAGCGTCTGCTCGACGCCGTCGATCGTCACGTGGAAGCCGTCGTCGTCGATGCGCCGGTACGTGACCGACGACGACATCCCGACGCCGCGCGCCTTCAGCGCCGTGCGGTGAATCCATCCCGTGGTCTTGCCGAGCCCGTCGCCGACTTTCGACGCCTTGCGCTGCAGCAGATGCACGTGCCGCGCCGCCGGTTCGGGCCGCGCTTCGCCCAGGCCGCCCGCATTCGCATACGACCGGTCGACGCCCCATACGCTGAAGAACCGGTCCGCATCGACCTGCTCGCCGCCGTCGCGATGAACGAGATACTCGGCGACGTCGAAGCCGATCCCGCCCGCGCCGACGATCGCGACGTGGCGACCGACGGCCTTGTCGTCGCGCAGCACGTCGAGATAGCCGAGCGCCTTCGGATGCCCGATGCCGTCGATCGGCGGCGTGCGCGGCACGATGCCCGTCGCGATCACCACTTCGTCGAATGCACCCTGCAACAGCATCTCGGCGGTCGCACGCGTATTGACGTGCAGCGCGATGCCGCGCAGTTCGATCTGCCGGCGGAAATAGCGCAGCGTCTCGTTGAACTCTTCCTTGCCGGGCACCTTCTTCGCGATATTGAACTGGCCGCCGATCTCGGCGCCGGCTTCGTACAGCGTGACCGCGTGACCGCGTTCGGCCGCCGTGACCGCGAAGCCGAGGCCCGCCGGCCCCGCGCCGACCACCGCGATCCGCTTGCGCCGCGGCGCCGGCTGGATCACGAGCTCGGTTTCATGACACGCACGCGGATTCACGAGACACGACGTGATCCGGCCGCTGAACGTATGGTCGAGGCATGCCTGGTTGCAGCCGATGCACGTGTTGATTTCGTCCGCGCGCCCTTCCCGCGCCTTGCGGACGAACTCGGCATCGGCGAGGAACGGCCGCGCCATCGACACCATGTCGCAATAGCCGTCGGCGAGCAGTTGCTCGGCGACTTCCGGCGTGTTGATCCGGTTGGTCGCGACGAGCGGGATGCGGACCTTGCCCATCAATTGCCGCGTCACCCACGCATACGCGGCGCGCGGCACCTTGGTCGCGATGGTCGGAATGCGCGCCTCGTGCCAGCCGATGCCGGTATTGAGGATCGTCGCGCCGGCCGCTTCGATCGCCTGCGCGAGCCGGATCACCTCGTCGAGCGTCGAGCCGCCTTCGACGAGATCGAGCATCGACAGCCGGTAGACGACGATGAAGTTCGCGCCGACACGCTCGCGCACGCGCCGCACGATCTCGACCGCGAAACGAATGCGGTTCTCGTACGCGCCGCCCCACGCATCGTCGCGATGGTTCGTGCGCGCGGCGATGAATTCGTTGATCAGGTAACCCTCGGACCCCATGATCTCGACGCCGTCGTAGCCCGCATGCTGCGCGAGCGCCGCACATCGCACGAAATCGGCGATCGTCTCGTCGACCTCGTCGCTCGTCAATGCGTGCGGCGTGAACCGGTTGATCGGCGCCTTCAGCGCGCTGGGCGCGGCGAGCGCCGGGTGATACGCATAGCGCCCGAAATGCAGGATCTGCAATGCGATCCTGCCGCCCTCCGCGTGCACCGCGCGCGTCACGACACGATGGCGTTCGGCTTCCGCTTCGGTCGTCAGCATCGCGCCGCCCGGCGCCGGACGGCCGCGCTCGTTCGGCGCGAATCCGCCCGTGACGATCAGGCCTGCCTCGCCCCGCGCACGCTCCGCATAGAAAGCGGCCATCCGCTCGAAGCCGTTCGGCGCTTCCTCGAGGCCGACGTGCATCGACCCCATCAACACGCGATTCCTGAGCGACGTGAAGCCGAGTTCGAGCGGGGTCGTCAAATGCGGATAACGGGAGGTCATCGGGGCGTCTCCATCTTTTATGCAACAAGTTGCACGAATGGTAGCGCGTCGATTCCGTTTATGCAACATGTTGCATAAACGGCCCTCTGTCGCTTGTGCCGCGGCCCCGATATGGCAAGATGCGGTTCACTGCGCAGCCTCCTTCGATCCGACATGTCCCTGCCTCACGCGCTTCTTACCGCCCTCGCCGAACGCCCCGGTTCGGGGTCCGAGCTCGCCGACCGTTTCGATCGCTCGATCGGCTATTTCTGGCAGGCGACGCACCAGCAGATCTATCGCGAACTCGGGCGTCTCGAAGAGATGGGCTGGATCGAATCGCTGCCCGCCGAATCCGGTCGCGGCCGCAAGCGTGCGTACCGGATCCTGCCGGCCGGCAAGAAGGAACTGCGCCGCTGGATCGCCGAACCGGAAGATCCGACGCCGCTGCGCGAGGCATTGATGGTGCGCCTACGCGCGGAAGCCGTGCTCGGGCCGGCCGGCCTCGAGGACGAGATCCGGCGGCGCATCGCGCTGCATCAGGAAAAGCTGGATTTGTATCTGCAGATCGAGGCGCGTGATTTTTTGGCGGCCGGCGATCCGGCGGACGGCGATTCGGCCGCTGACGATTCACGCACGAAGCGCCTGCAGCATCTGGTGCTGCAGGCCGGCATCGCCAACGAACGGTTCTGGGTCGAGTTTTCGCAGCACGCACTCGACACGCTGCGTTTGCCCAAGGATTGAAGCCGCTGACGAATGGCGGGCGGCGTTCGCTTCAGCGCCGCTCGGCATCGTGCGCCAGACTAACCGGGCGCGACGCCTTCACACCAGATCGCACCGCGCCCGCTCTCATGAAGCCCAGGCCGCGCGGCCTGCGTCGCAGCGCCGCGCGGCGAACCCGGATCACGCATCCGGAAAAATCACCACCTTGCCTTTCACCTGCCGGTTCGCCATACGCGCGATCGCGTCGGCCGCGCCGTCCAGCGGCACGCGTTCGGTGATCGCGGGCCGCACCTTGCCGGCCGCGAACCATTCGGCGAGCAGCCGCATGTTCGCTGCATGTTGCGCCGGATCGCGGCGCACCGCATCGCCCCAAAACACGCCGAGTATGTCGCGCTCCTTCAGCAGCGCGAGGTTCAGCGCGAGCTTCGGAATCTCGCCGGCCGCGAAGCCGACCACGAGGAACCGGCCGCGCCACGCGGTCGCACGCAGCGCCGCCTCGCTGTATGCGCCGCCCACCGGATCGTAGACGACGTCGGCGCCGCGCCCGCCGGTCAGTTCGTCGACGCGGCGGCGCAGGTCTTCGGTCGCATAGTCGATCGTCTCGTCGGCGCCCGCTTCGCGGCACAGCGCGAGCTTGTCCGCGCTCGACGCCGCCGCGATCACGCGCGCGCCGAGCGCTTTCGCGATCTCGATCGCGGCGATCCCGACGCCACCGGCCGCGCCCAGCACGAGCAACGTCTCGCCCGCCTGCAGGCGCGCACGCTGCTGCAACGCGTGCAGCGACGTGCCGTAGGCGAGCACGAGCGCCGCGCCCTGCTCGAACGTCATGCCCGGCGGCAGCGCGGCGAGCTGGTGCGCGTCGGCCACGCACTGTTCCGCAAACCCGCCGTGGCCGGTAAACGCCATCACCGAATCGCCGGGTCGCCATGCAGTGACGCCCTCGCCGACCGCGTCGATCACGCCGGCGAACTCGGCGCCCGGCGAAAACGGCAGCACCGGTTTCACCTGATACAGCCCCTGGACGATCAGCGCGTCGGGGAAGTTCAGCGACGCCGCCTTCACCTGGATCCGGACTTGCCCGGCAGCCGGTTCGGGAATCGCGACGTCCTCGATGCGCAAGCGGTCGATCGGGCCGAATGCGGTACACAACAGGGCTTTCATGCGCTTCTTTCTCCTTGCGCGGCGTGGCCGGGCATCGGTACGGTATGCGGGATCCCCCCGCGCGGCCGGCTCACGACGCGTATGCGACGCCCAACGGCATCGGCCACATCGTCAGTATTCCGGAAGGTCGTTGAAGGCACGGTCAGAACCACGCGTCGCGCATGTCGAGCGTCGTCGTGTCGACGCTCGACAGCAGGTCGAGCTGCGCATCGACCTTCGGCAGTTCCCAGCGGAAAAAGTACCGGGCCGCCGCGCGCTTGCCGTCGTGGAAATCGCCGTCGCGCCCGTGCGCGGCGAGCGTCACGTCGAGCCACAGCCAGGCGACGACGAGATGGCCGAACGCTTCGAGATACACGCTCGCGTTCGCGAGCCGCGTCCGCGGATCGCCGATCGCGCTCAACCGATGCGTGACGTCGCCCAGCCGCGCCCAACGCCGCGCCAACGCATCGGCGTGCTCGCGCGTGCCGGCATCCAGCGCTCGCGCGCGTTCGACGGTCGCGCCAACGCGCGCATCGAGTGCGCGCAGCGACGCGCCGTCGTCCTGCACGACCTTGCGGCCGAGCAGATCGAGCGCCTGGATGCCGTGCGTGCCTTCGTGAATCGGATTCAGGCGATTGTCGCGATAAAGACGCTCGACCGCGTAGTCGCGCGTGTAGCCGTAGCCGCCGTGCACCTGGATCGCAAGATCGTTCGCGGCAAGACACCACTGCGACGGCCAGCTTTTCGCGATCGGCGTCAGGATATCGAGCAGCCGCGCGGCATCGGCGCGCACCGCCGTATCGTCGTGCGCACGCGCTTCGTCGACGCGTTTCGCGCAATACAGGATCAACGCGAGGCCGCCCTCGACATACGCCTTCTGCGCGAGCAGCATGCGCCGCACGTCCGGATGGTCGACGATCGGCGCCTGCGGCGCGGCCGCATCCTTGCCGGCCGGCCCGAGCGGGCGCCCTTGCGGACGGTTGCGCGCATAGTCGAGCGCATGCAGATAGCCGGTGTAGCCGAGCGCCACCGCGCCCGCACCGACCCCGATACGCGCCTCGTTCATCATGTGGAACATGTAGGCCAGGCCTTGATTCGGTTTGCCGATCAGATAACCGATCGCGCCCGCACACCCTTCCGGCCGATACCGCGTGCCTTCGCCGAAATTCAGCAAGCAGTTGGTCGTGCCGCGATAACCCATCTTGTGGTTCAGCCCGGCGAGCACGACGTCGTTGCGCTCGCCGCTCGCGCCGCCATCGGCGCCCGTCAGGAACTTCGGCACGATGAACAGCGAGATGCCGCGCGTGCCGGGCTGCAGCCGGCCGTGTTCGTCGGGGATCTTCGCGAGCACCAGATGGACGATATTCTCGGCCAGTTCGTGCTCGCCGCCGGAAATCCACATCTTGTTGCCGGTCAGCCGGTAGCGCGGGCCGAGCGGCGAATCGCATTCGAAATCGGCGCGCGTCGCGATGTCGGACAGCGACGAGCCGGCCTGCGGTTCGGACAGGCACATCGTGCCGAGGAAACGCCCTTCGAGTTCCGGGCGAGCGAACGCGTCGATCTGCGCGGCGCTGCCGTGCGCGACGAGCAGGTTCGCATTGGCGACGGTCAGGAACGGATACGCGGCCGTCGCGATGTTCGCGGCCTGGAAGAACAGGAACGACGCGGCTTCGACCAGTTTCGGCAAGCGCATGCCGCCGAGCGCTTCGTCGTGCCCCGCGGCGATCAGCCCGGCGCCCGCGAACGCGCGCACGGCCGGTTCGACTTCCGGGATCAGCGTCACGCGCTCGCCGTCGAACCGCGGCTCCTCGCGATCGCCGCGCGCCGCGTGCGGCGCGAACAGGTCTTCCGCAATCCGCTCGCTGGTGTCGAGCACCGCGTCGAAGGTTTCGCGACTGTGCTCCGCGTAGCGCGGCAGCGCGACGAGCGCTTCGGCGTCGAGCCAGTCATACAGCAGGAACGCAAGATCGCGTCGCGACATCAACAGGCTCATCGTGCTGCCTCCCGGGGTGCCGGCCGTGTCGGCCTAATGAAGGGTTGCGTGGCTCCAAGTGCTGGCAGGAATTTAGCACGGTCGTTCGCAAACAACAACGATGCGCACGCCGGTCGGTCCACCTATACGGGAAGTCGGCCGGGCCGCACGATGCGGCCCGGCGCGGGACGGCTGTCGCGTCAGCCCGCCTGCGGTTTCGCGAGCTGATCGGCAACCGGCAGGCTGCGGATGCGGGTGCCGGTCGCCGCGAAGATCGCGTTGGTCAGCGCCGGCGCGACGGGCGGCAGGCCCGGTTCGCCGACGCCGCCGAGCGGCGTCGCGTAGTCGTCCGGCGCGACGAGATGCACGCGGATTTCGCGCGGCGCCTCGTTCATCCGCAGCACCTGGAAGCCGTTGAAGTTACTCTGCTCGGGGTGCCCGTCCTTGAACGTGATCTCGCCATGCAGCGCGATGCCCAGCCCCATCACGACCGCGCCCTCGAGCTGCGAGCGCACCCGTTCCGGATTGACCTGCGGCCCGCAGTCGATCGCGATGTCGACGCGCGGCACCGAGATCCTGCCGTCCGCATCGACCTGCACCTCGCACACCGCCGCCGTGTACGACACGAAGCTGCGATGCGCGGCGATCCCGAGCCCGTGCCCCTTCGGCAGCTTGCGCCCCCAGCCGGCTTCGCGCGCGACCGTCTCGATCACGCGCCGCAGCCGGCCCGTATCGACCGGATACAGCGCGGGATCCTCGCCGTAGTTCACGTTTTTCACCGTGATGTGCGGCTCGAAACGCCGCGCGGGCCCGATCAGGTCGAGCAGGAAATCCTTCGGATCGCGGCCGGCCGCATGCGCGAGTTCCGACACGAAACTCTGGATGCCGAACGCATGCGGGATGTTGTACACCGAGCGGAACCAGCCGATTCGCGTGTGCGCTTGCGCGGCCGGATTCTCGATCCGCACGTTCGGAATCGCGAACGGCAGATCCGCGATACCTTGCGCGAGCTCGCCCGGCTGCTCGTGCACGACGCCGGCGCGGAACGTCGACTGGATCGACGGCGCGACCGTGCGATGCTGCCACGCGACGACCTTCCCCGCCGCATCGATCCCGCCGTCGAACGCTTCGAGCGACACCGCGTGGAAGTAGTCGTGCGCGATGTCGTCCTCGCGCGTGAACGTCAGCTTCACGGGCACGCCGGCCGCCTTCGACAGCAGCGCGGCTTCCACCACGTAATCGGGCTTCGACTTGCGGCCGAAGCCGCCGCCGAGCAACGTCACGTTGACCGTCACGCGCTCGGTCGGCACGCCGAGCGCCTTCGCGATCTCGTCGCGCGTGGTCTGCGGCGCCTGCGTGCAAGTCCACACTTCGCAGCGGCCGTCGGCCACCCGCGCCACCGCCGCGGGCGGCTCCATCGTCGCGTGTGCCAGATGAGGAACGTAGTACGTCGCGCGCACGCGCTTCGCGGCGCCTGCGAGTGCGGCCGCCGCATCGCCGTCGTTGCGGATCACGTCGCCCGGCTGCGCGGCGGCCGCTTCGAGCGTCTTGCGATACGCGGCCGAGTCGTAGCCCGCATGCGGGCCGCGCTTCCAGTCGATCTTCAACTGCGCGCGGGCCTGGATGGCCGTCCACGTATCGCGCGCAATGACGGCCACGCCGCCGAGCGGCTGGAAGCCGGACGGCAGCGGCGTCGACGCCAGTTGCACGACCTTGACGACACCCGGCAGCTTCTCGGCGGCCGATGCATCGAACGACGCGACCGTGTCGCCGTACGCCGGCGGGCGCGCGACGACCGCATACAGCATGCCGTCGAGCCGCGTATCGATTCCGTACCGCGCGCGGCCGCCGACGATGTCGCGTCCGTCGATCAGCGCCGTCTTGCCCTTGCCGATGTAGCGGAATTCTGTCGGCGCCTTCAACGCCACGCTTTTCGTATCGGGCACCGGCAGCGCGGCTGCCTTCGCGGCCAGTTCGCCGAAGCCGAGCTTGCGCCCGCTTTGCGTGTCGACGACCTCGTGCACCGCCACCTTCACGTGGCGCACATCGACGCCCCACGTCGCTGCCGCGGCCTGCGCGAGCATCGTGCGCGCGGCGGCCCCCGCACGGCGCAGCGCGGCGAAGCTCTGGCGCAGGCTGCGCGAACCGTCGGTGTTCTGGTTGCCGTAGCGCGGCTCGTCGCCGACCGCTTGCGCGACCTTCACGCGCGACCAGTCCGCGCCCAGCTCGTCGGCGACCACGAGCGCGACGCTCGTGCGTACGCCCTGGCCCATCTCGGAGCGGATGCAGGTCACCGTGACGGTGCCATCAGGTGCGATCGCAACGAACAGGTTCGGATCGTCGCGCAAGCCGTGCGGCATTCCCGCGCCGCCATATTGCGGATTCGCGCTGACGGGCGGCTGCACCGGCGCGGCCGCCTGCGCGAGCGACGGCACGCCGAACGCGAGCAGCAGCCCGCCCGAGGCGAAGCCGAGCAGCAGCGCGCGGCGGCTTTCGTTGTGGACGGAGAGTTCGGGCGCACTCATGCGTCACCTCCGCGACGCACGGCCAGCCGGATCGCCGCGCGAATGCGCGTATAGGTGCCGCAGCGGCAGATATTGCCGGACATCGCATCGTCGATGTCGGCGTCGGTCGGATGGGGATTCGTCTTCAGCAGCGACGCGGCCTGCATGATCTGCCCGGACTGGCAGTAGCCGCATTGCGCGACGTTCAGTTCCTGCCACGCCTGCTGCAACGGGTGCGTGAGATCGGTCGACAGCCCCTCGATCGTCGTCACGCGCCTGGACGCCGCCGCCGCGACCGGCGTGACGCACGCGCGGATCGCGACGCCGTCGAGATGCACGGTGCACGCACCGCATAGCGCCATCCCGCAGCCGAACTTGGTGCCGGTGTGGCCGAGCACATCGCGCAGATACCAGAGCAACGGCATATCGGGATTGCCGTCGAAGTGCTGCTCGCTACCGTTGACGGTCAGCGTGATCATCGTTCACCTCCTGGTTGCGATGCCCGCCGGGCGGGCAACGAGTGGGGTTTCGAACGGCGCGGCGCACATTCCGAACGATCAGGCAGGCGTGGCGCCGTTTCGTCGACCGTATCGCGTGCAGGCACGGTCGGGCGGATGCTGCGAACGATGCCGCCGGCCGGTTGCCTGCGCAGCCTTTCCCCTTCGCGCCGGCCGGCGCGCGTCCGCATGGATCGCCGCCCGCATTATCGAACCATTTCGGATTCGACGTCGGATCGCGGCGATTCGGGCGTTTCAGGCAAGGGGGACAAGGCACGGCCAGGGAACGGGCGTGTCATTGGAGGAGCTTTCGAGTGCATCGGATGCGTGCGTTCCGGTCGCGCATAGGCAAACATCCGGCCGACCTCGCGGCCGGACCGGATGCTTGATGTCTACGGCGAACGCGCCGCAACGCGCTACGGCACGATCTTCCTCACGGCGAGCGCAGCGCCTGCAACCCGAGCGTGAGCGCGTTGAACGGCATCTCCACGGCGCCCATCGAGAAGCTGGTCGTCTTCGTGGGCACGCCGGGCGTACGCATCAGCGCGTGAACGATCCGCTCGCTCGCATGGCCGTCGCCGTACGGATTGCTCGCGCGCGACATTTCCTCGTACGCGCTCTCGCTGTCGAACAGACGCGACGCCTCCCACACGATCCGGTCCTGATCGGTGCCGACGAGCCGCGCGGTGCCGGCCTGAATCGCTTCGGGCCGCTCGGTCGTCTCGCGCGTGACGAGCACCGGCTTGCCGAGCGCCGGCCCTTCTTCTTGAATGCCGCCCGAATCCGTGATGATGAAATGCGCGCGCGACATCAGGAATACGAACGACAGGTATTCCTGCGGCTCGATCAGGTAGATGTTGGGCACGCCGCCGAGCCGCGCGCGCGCCGGCTCCTGCACGTTCGGGTTCAGGTGCAGCGGATAGACGAACTGCGCATCGCGATAGCGGTTCGCCAGCGTGCACAGCGCGTCGCAGAAGTGCCGGAACGGTTCGCCGAAACTTTCGCGGCGATGGCCGGTGATCAGCACGACACGCCGCGACGGTTCGAGAAACGGGAAGTATGCGGCGATCTTGTCCGACAGCGAGGCGGTGCGATCAAGCATGCGCTTGACCTCGTGCAATGCATCGATCACGGTGTTGCCGGTCAGCGAGACCGCCCCGCCCGGCACGCCCTCGCTCAGCAGGTTGTCGCGGGCCTGCCCGGTCGGTGCGAAATGCCACGACGACACCGCGTCGGTCACGCGGCGATTCAGCTCCTCCGGCCACGGCGACCAGATGTCGCCGCTGCGCAGGCCGGCCTCCACGTGACCGACCGGCAGATAGCGATAGAACGCGGCCAGGCTCACCGCGAGCGTGGTCGTCGTATCGCCGTGCACCAGCACGACGTCCGGCCGAAAATCGTCGAAGACGATGCCGATCGCCTGAAGAATCCCGGTCGTCACGTCGGTCAGCGTCTGGCCTTGCCGCATCAGGTTGAGATCGTAGTCGGGCTTGATGTCGAACAGCGTCAGCACCTGGTCGAGCATTTCCCGATGCTGCGCGGTCACGCACACCCGGGCGTCGACATCCGTCTGCGCCTTCAGCGCACGCACCAGCGGCGCCATCTTGATGGCCTCCGGCCGAGTCCCGAACACAAGCAAGATCTTCTTCATCGTTATCCTCGTTTAGCCGCTTCGCGCCCGGCGATCCCGCACGCGGCGCGAAGCATGTATTCGGGCGGCGCATCCCGTACTCGCACGCGATCGACATGCGGCGGTGTGGCGGGGCGAGCGCACCGCTTCGTCCGCGCGGTTCCGGCCACACGAATCGTCGTACTACGGGCATCCCGTTGCACTGGATCAATCACGTCATGAGTCGTTCCTCGCTGTGTCGAGCGTTACGTCCTCCCACACCAGCAATATTCAAACCAGCCGGCTCGCGTCGCGGCCCGCTTCGCTCCGCGACCCTTGCCCGCGGACGGTGCGTGACGGAATGTTTCACAACTGCTACGGACACCCGCATCGCCGGATCGACGCGACAACGATAAACGCCCGGACGCGCGCGCGATCCGTCTGACGACGCCGTCCGACGAATCGCGCATGCATGTCGCGCGGCCGTGACGCAGCGGATCGCGTCGACCTTTCGACACGCGTTGCGTCGCCTCGCTTCGCCACTTTCGTCTGTGCAGTGCGCGGCCCGCACGCGGGCGTCGACCGCCGTCGCGCGCGCAGGATTTCGTCGACGCCCGACACCGCCTTGCATCACACGAATCGTGGAGCGGGAAATGTTGCGAATGTGTAACGCAGACCGGAAACCGGCAAATACATCGGAGTCCGGTCCATTCGTCTCATGTGAAAGCAGCGCGTCGCGACCGCCCGGCCGACACGCGCACGCCGAACGACATGCGACGGACCGGCATCGCAAGCCGCACCCGGGAAGGTGGTATCAGCCGGTTGGCCGGCCGGGGCGCCGCGCTCGATGCTCGACCGACCGTGCGGGGTCGGATGCCACGCGCGCATGCTGATTCGTCAGTGAATCAAAACACGCCGGCGCAGCGCATGCCGTATTCGTTTCCCTCGCGCGGCCCCTTGCTGCGCGCGGCATCGCGGCAGATGGCTCACGCCTTGCTTGATGTCGGACAGGTGCGTCCCGAAGCACTCGCATCGCAGCAGACAGACGGGGACGCCAAAGCAACGCAGCCGGGAGACGACGCGACGCATCCGTCCGGGGCAAGCCGAAACCGCCCCGTGCGACGAACGCGCCATCGCTTCCCATTGACGTCCGCGCGATCCACGGAGCGCCTTCAGCTCTCATCGGTCGTCGTTGCGGGCACGGGGATCGGGACATGAAGAAAACGCGGGCGGCGTCACTTTGCGAGCAAGGCATCCTGCTGCTGATCGTGCTTGCCTGCTCGCTGATCGTGCGCGACACCACCTCGCAGGCGATCGCCGAACCGGTCCGGTTCGGTGTGCCCGCCGCAACCGCCGCAACGGTCGCAACCACCGTGATCGCGATGGAGCGCACCGCGCTCGACCGCGTGACGCCCTCGCTCGTCGCGCCGGCCTCGCCCGATACGGACGCGTCGCTCGAGCCGCCGCCCGCCGCCACGCCGGACATCGCGTTCGATCCCGAACTGCTGCTGATACCGTGCGTAGCGTACCTGTGGCTGTTCACGCTGTTGACGTGCGCGTATGCCGCACGGCATTACGTATTCAGCCTCGACCGCCTGTTCAAGCCGCAGCACGCGCCCTACCGGACGATGACCCACGGCGATTGGCCGCGGCTCACGGTCTTCGTCGCCGCCCACAACGAGGAAACCGTCATCGTCGATTGCCTGATGGCGCTGCTGGCGACGACCTACCCGCGCGACCGGCTGACGATCATTCCGGTCAACGACCGCTCGACCGACAATACGCGCGCATTGATCGACGAAGTCCGCGCACTCGCGCCCGAGCTGATCCAGCCGTTTCACCGCGAGACCGGCAAGCCGGGCAAGGCAGCCGCGCTGAAAGATGCGCTGCGCTTCATCCGCGGCGACATCATGGTGGTATTCGACGCCGACTACCTGCCGCGCCCCGGGCTGCTGAAGGAGCTCGTCGCGCCGTTCTTCGACCCGGAAATCGGCGCGGTGATGGGCCGCGTCGTGCCGCAGAACGCCGACAGCAACCTGCTCGCGCGGCTGCTCGATCTCGAGCGCGCGGGCGGCTACCAGGTCAACCAGCAAGCCCGCAACAATCTCAACCTGGTGCCGCAATACGGCGGCACGGTCGGCGGCATCCGCAAGAGCGCGCTCGATGCCGTGGGCGGCTGGCGCGACGACACGCTCGCCGAAGATACCGACATGACCTACCGCCTGCTGTTGAGCGACTGGCGCACGGTCTATCTGAACCACGCCGAATGTTACGAGGAAGTGCCCGAGCGCTGGGCCGTCCGCGCGCGTCAACTGACGCGCTGGGCGAAGGGCCATAACCAGACGATGCTGCGCTATCTGGTTCCGGTGCTGCGCAACCCGCTGATCTCGCGACGCTGCCGGCTCGACGGCGCGCTGCTGCTCGGCGTGTTCACGATGCCCGCGCTGCTCGCGATCGCGTGGAGCGCGGCGCTCGCGCTCTACCTGTTCAACGGCGTCAACTCGACCGCCCTCGGCCTGCTGCTGTCGCTGTTCGCGCTGTTCTCGTTCAGCACCTTCGGCAACTTCGGCGTGTTCTTCGAGATCGTCGTCGCCGCGCGGCTCGACGGCCGCGCGACGCGGCTGCGGCTCGTGCCGGTCAACGTCGTCGGCTTTTGCGTGACGATCGCGGCGGTCGTCTCCGCGCTGTGGGGGCTCGCGCTCGACGCCGCGTTCCGCCGCGAACTGAAATGGGACAAGACCGAGCGTTTTCGCCGGCAGTTGAAACCGGAGCGATGAACGATGACGACCTTCAACGTAATGGTGCCGGTGGCCGGCGTGCTCACCCTGCCGTTCCTGCCGATGCTGCATGAACTGATCCGGCGCAGCGACGTCGCGGCGCTGCCGATCGGCGACGGGCCGTTCGTCGACCAGGCGCTGCTCGCCGCACGCTGGCACGACGCGCTGCGCGCGCACGTGGCCGGCACGCCGCCGGCGGATGCATCCGCCGCGCCGCCGTGGCAAGCGCTCGGGCTGGCCGTCCAGCATGCGGATGCGATCGACGTCGCCCGCGACGCGCATCGCGACGACGTGCTCTACGCCGATCGTTCGATCACGCTCGACGACGGCGCGCGGGCCGCGTACGCGTTCGCCGACCAGCGCATCGACATTCGCGCCGGCGCGACGATCGGCACGCTCGCGCATGCGCCGCTGATCGACGTCGACGACGCGGTGCTGCGCGGCGTCGTGGTCGGCGACACGGTGCGCCTGCGCGGCGCCGGCGGCTTCACGTGCCTGTATGGCGAGCCGCTCGTCTTCGGCGCGGCGCCCGGCCCGCGGCCCGCGGACACACCGGCCGCCCCGCGCCGCGCGATCACGCTCGCTCGCCACTTCGCGTCGCTGCCGCATCGCTTCCTGCACGGCCGTTACCTGCTGCCATGCGACGTTCGCCTGCCCGCGCACACGGTCGTGCAAGGCAACCTGATCGTCGAAGGGACGCTCGTCCTCGGCGAAGGCTGCGTGCTGCGCGGCAGCGTCAAGGCGCATCGCGTCGAACTCGAACGTCACGCGTTGCTGCACGGCGCGGTATTCGCGCGCGACGACGTGCTGCTCGCCCACGCGAGCTGCATCGACGGCGTCGTGTCGGCCGGCGGCCTGCTGCGACTGACGGGCGCGCGCATCGGCGTCGCCGGTCATCCGGTCAGCGCGTGCGCGCGCGACGTATCGATCGTCAATCATGCCTGCGTGCATGGCGATCTCGTCGCGTGGCGCAGCGGCTGGTTCCATACATCCCGTTAAGGAGCGCCTCATGTCCGATCGCCCCAGCCATCGCGGCCCGCACGTGCCGGTTGCCACCCTCGCGATGCTGTGCGGCGTCGCCTTCGGCGCGCCCGCGGCACTGGCGGAGCAGCCGGACGATGCCGCCGCCGCGCCCGCCGTGCAGCCGCCGCCGCCTACGACCGTCATCACGCCACGGATGCGCGACGAATCGATGTTCGTGCGCGTGGACGCCGAAGGCCTGCCGGACGGCGTGCCGCTCGCCGAGTTCACGCCCGAGGATACGAACCGGCCGCCGCTGCCCGATGCAGTCGTCACCCATGTGCAGGCGCCGCAAGAATCGCACACCGAACTGTCGCTCGGCTATTCCAGCGCACATCTGACGCACGGCTACGGCGACTGGTACGGCGTGCACCTGCGCGGCGTCTACCAGGATGGCAACCGCACCGTGCTCGGCGAACTGGCGCAACTGCACCGCTTCGGCGAGAACACGCAGCTCGGCGCGCTGACCTACGTGCAGAACTTCGGCCCCGACTGGTTCGGCGGGATCGGCTTTTCCGGCACCACGTCGGGCACGATCCTGCCGAGTGCGCGCGTCGACGCGTCGATCAACCGCAAGCTATTGCCCGACCGTTCGCTGGTCGTGTCGCTCGGCGCCGGCTACGCGTGGAACCGCAGCGGCCACCGCGACCAGCTCTATCACGCCGGCGTGATCTGGTACGCATTGCCGAAGTGGATTTTCGAGGCGGGCGCGAACTATACGGTCGATTCGCCGGGATCCGTGAAGGCGCCCGCCTACTACGGCGCCGTCACCTACGGCGAGGTCGGCAAGAGCGTGATCGTGCTGCGCGGCGGCGTCGGCCGCGAGGCGTATCAGGTCACCGGCTCAGGCTCGCAGATCGCGGATTTCCGCAGCCACGAGATCACCGCGAAATGGCGCTACTGGGTCACGCGCAAGTGGGGGACGCAACTTGAATTCGCGTACTACCACAACCCGTACTACTCACGAATCGGCGGCGAGTTCAGCGTCTTCTATCGCTGGTAAGCGGGCCGGCGCCATGCACACGCATCCCGTCCGTCCTCCCGTCGACCGTTCGCTGCGCACCCACGCGTACCCGCAGCGCTGGCTGTCGTCGATCGCGCTGGTGACGCCCGTACTGTACGCATCGCTCTGGTTCGGATTGCCGCTGGCGTGGCGCTACTGGCGCGCGGTGATGGCGTGGGGCGCGCGCCAGATCGATCCGGCGCTTCACGTGATCGTGATCGCTTATCCGGCCGACGCACCGCGCGTGCCGCTGCTGTCGATCGACGTCGCGGCCCGCATGCCGGGCGACACGCTGCTGGCCGCCACCGCCGCGCTCTGCATGATCGGCTTCGCCGCATCGTTCATCCGGCGCGCGCGCTGGTTGCCCGTTGCATATCTGTTACGTATCGCGAGCTTCACCCAACTGCTGATCTGCGCGTACTTCTGGCTCGCGCCCGGCACGTTCCCGTACGTCCCGCAACTGCATCTGCGCGACATGTTCGTGCTGCACGGCGCGGCGATCGCACTGATCCCGCTGGTCATGGCCGCGCTGTACTACCCGCTCGATTTCTCGTTGCTGCAAAAAGCCTGCGCGTCGCTGCTGGTGCTCGGCTACTTCGTGTTCGCGCTGCCATTCGTGATGCTGCTGCACGCGACGATCGTCCATCACGGCTCGCTGCTGTTCTTGCCGTTCTGCTATTTCCTGCTCGGCGGGCCGCTGCTGATCGGCCTGCTGGTCACGCTCTATACCTACTGCGCGAGCTGGCCCGGCGCACTGACGCGCGATCGCGATTCCGTCTGCCGATAGCGCGACCGAACGCGCCGTATCAGCGATGAAACGAATCCGCCGGGTTTGCGACCGTGCCGCGCAACCCGCATCGCAAGAAGCCAGCAGGACCGGGCCTCCTGCGCCAATGGCACGTTGTTCGCTTCTTTCAATGCGTCGCATCGAGTCCTCTCACGGGCGAAGGCAGCGCGGCGCACCGGCGCATTGGCGCGGCCGGACCGCCTGACACGCACCGCTCGATACCCGACGAACCGGACAGCCGCACACACCTACGGGGCTGGAATGCTCGACCTGGCGGCACGCGTATCCCGGCTGCCGCCCGCCCCCATTCCTTGAGCGAGGAGCACACCATGTTGGCAAAGTCAGGCAAGTTCTTGCGGATCCTGTTCGCGCTGTTCGCGCTCGCGTTCGCATTCAGTCCGGGCGGCGTTCAGGCGGCCACCAACCAGCTTCTCCTGTTGGTGCCCGATACGCTGACGCTGCCCGATTCGCGCGTATCCGCATGGCTCGACAGTGCCCAGGAGGAAGGGCTGCAGATCAAGGTGATGACCGACAGCCAGTTCATGGCGGCCGGCGCGACGCTATCGCAGTATCCGGGCCTAATCCTTCCCGATCAGGTGCATACGACGGCCTCCGACGCACTCGTGACGGCGATTCAGAACTACACGCTGAACGGCGGCAAGGTGATGCTCGTCTACGATTTCGGCGTGCTGAATTCGGCCGGCTTCTACGTCAGCCCGAAATCGCGCTTCAGCAGCATGGCCGGCGTGGACTACGTCCTGTATGACCAATACGGCGGCAACATGATCGGTCTGGGCAACGTAACCGGCATGAGCAGCTGGCTGCGCACGCTCCAGGTGCCCCCCCGGCAAGTCGATGGCGTGGACCACGACGTCGCCGACCACCACGACCGCGACTGCGCTCGCATCGACGAGCACCTCGGGCACGACGACGAATTCGACATCGGGCACCGCGCAGTTCCTGGCCGCGAGCCCGTCGAACCCCGGCGGCCTTGCCAACTACAACCACGGCGCATGGTTCCAGTACACGACGCCATCCACCGGCAGCGGCGTGCTGAACCAGACGGCCCCGAAGCTGACCGGCACCGTGACCGGCAAGCTGAAGAAGACCACGACGTATACGGCCAATTCGC
Source organism: Burkholderia sp. AU16741 (assembly GCF_002223345.1). NCBI lineage: Bacteria > Pseudomonadati > Pseudomonadota > Betaproteobacteria > Burkholderiales > Burkholderiaceae > Burkholderia > Burkholderia sp. AU16741. The sequence goes on along the minus strand of NZ_NKEZ01000003.1, from coordinate 833,657 downwards.
TGCTGAGCACGTCGACCGGCAAGACGGCCACCGCGCTCGCGTCGACGCTCGCCACCACCACCGACACGCTAGAAGGGATCTCCGGCTACGTGTACGGCTTCCTCACCTATCCGAGCTTCGTCACGCAGGGAACGTACACCGGCACGACGATCCTCACCTCGCCGACCTTCGGGCTGGTGTCCGGCTACAACGCGTACGGCAACGGCGGCGTGCTGTTCGTCAATCTGCCGCTCGCCTACCTCGACGGCCAGACCGACGGCATGCTGATTCACGGCTACCTGCATTATTTCGGCACGCAGATGCTGAACCTGCCGTCGCTGTCGCCGCTGCCGAAGGCGATGGCGGGGCTCGTGTTCAACTGGCACTTCTGCGCGGGCGACCAGATCCAGCCGGCGCTTCAGCTGAAGAATCTCGGCGTGTGGAACAACGGGCCGTTCTCGCTCGTGATCACGGCAGGCCCCGATGAAGCGGCCTTCGGCGACGGTGGCGGCATCAATCTCGCCAACAACCCGACCGCGCAGAATCTGCTCAAGTATTTCGTGAGCAAGGGCCATCGCGTCGGCAGCCACGGCGGCTGGATCCACGACTACTGGGGGGCGAATGCGAGCGAAACGAACGCGAGCACGTTCACGCAGTACCTGGCGATGAACCACCAGGCCGTCCAGGCAGCGACGGGCTTGCCCGATGTCGAGTACGCGGCGCCGGAAGGCAACACGCCGACGTGGTCGGTCAACTGGCTCGAAAGCAACGGCTTCAACGGCTATTACTTCACCGGCCACACCGGCTCGGCGCCGACCCGCGCATACCGCAACGGCGCACTGTTGAACCCGGGCCTGTGGGCTTACCCGGTGATGCCGTTCGGCAAGTACGCGACGTTCGAGGAATTCCAGCAGTACGCGGTGCCGACCGCCGACGTGAACAACTGGTATGCATCGCTGATGAACTTCGTCGTCGCGAACCGCACGAGCCGGCTGATCTATGCCCACCCGCTCGGCGCGTCGTCCTACACGTCGACGCTGTCCGCGATCTTCAACCAGGCCAACATGCTGAAGCTCACGGGGCAGTTCAAGTGGTACACGATGAGCGACATCACGATCTTCGATCGTGCACGCCTGAACGTCACGTGGTCGGCCACCGATACGGGCAGCGGCTGGGCGTTCTCCGCCAGCCACCCGGCCAGCCTCGCGAACATGACGTGGCTGCTGCCGAAGAAAGCCTTCGGGCTGCCGTTGATCACGCAAGGCTTCGGCAGCGTCGTCATCACCGACTCGACGTACTGGCTCGTGACCGCGAACAGCGGCACCAGCCTCAAGTTCACCAGCGCCAAGGTGCACTGAGCCGCGACATCGACCCACCCGCCGGCGCGCGCCGCGGCCAACGCCGCGCCCGGCGGAATTTGCGCAGGACCACCGCGCAGGAGCCCCCCATCATGAACCGGCCCGCGCTTTTCCCGGCTGCCCGCGCACGCGCGGCGGCCATCGCCCGGCTATGCCGCTCGTGGTGCATCGCCTGCTGTGTCGCCGCCTGCGGCGTCGCACCGCACGCGAGCGCCGCCGAACTCCAGCTCAGCGGACGCTACCAACGCCCCGACGGCGCGATCACCGTGCGTCTGAACGGCGCCGGCATCGATCCCTATTTCGCGGCGAAGGCCCTGCTCGGCGCCGCCGACGCGGGGCTCGACGCCCGTCAGGCCGCGCTCGCATGGATCGCATGGTTGCTGCCGCGCCAGCGTCCGGACGGCGGCTTCGATCGCTACTGCATCAAGAGCGGCCAGTACAGCGCCTGCGCGGAAGCCGACGCCGACGACGCGATGATGGCGACCTGGATCGAACTGCTCGCCCGCTTCGCGCCGCCCGACGGCCTGCCCGCCGCATGGGAACTCAGCCTGAATCGCGCCGGTGCGCATCTGGACACGCTGCTCGGCAAGCCCGCAGGCGTGTATCAGATCTCGTCGACGCTGCACGTCGCGCTGCTGATGGACAACGTCGAGGTACACAGCGCGTTCCAGGCGCTCGCCGCGTATTACGTGCGGCGTGGCGACTACACGCGCGCCGGCCCGTGGAGCCAGCGCGCCGACCGGCTCGCGTCCGCGATCCTGAAGGTGTTCTGGCGCGGCACGCAGTCCGGCTTTCGCGCGAGCACGCAGCGCATCAGCGACACGACCTTCTATCCGGCGAAAGTGGCGCAGATCTTTCCGCTCCTGTCGGGCATTCAGGTTCCGCAGCAATCGAACGATGCGATCTACGCGCAGTGGATGCATAAGTACGGCAAGACCTGGCTGCAACTCGCCAGCTCCGATTATCCGTGGGGCTTGATCGCACTGGTCGCACTCAAGATGAACGACAGGAACACGGTCGCGTGCTGGCATGCGCTATCGGGCCCGTACCGGCACGGCGCACACTGGAACGTTCTGGAGGAAGCGCTTTACCTGGCATTCGAAAGCCGGATGGCCGACCCGGTCGCGCCCGCGAAATGCGGCTTCACGACGGCGGCGACAACGGAGACCGCGTCACGCTGATCCACGCGTGCGCACGGTCCGGGGGAATCTACAGGGAAGGAGACGTGTCATGTGTGGCATCGTCGGCGCGGTCGCGCAACGGGACATCGTCCCGATTCTGATTGAAGGTTTGCGCCGCCTTGAATATCGCGGCTACGATTCATGCGGCGTGGCGACGGTCGTCGACGGCCAGGCACGCCGCGAGCGCAGCATGTCGCGCGTCGCCGATCTCGACGCCCACGTGCGCAGTGCCGGCCTGGCCGGCAGCACCGGCATCGCGCACACGCGCTGGGCCACCCACGGCGCGCCGGCGACCTGCAACGCCCATCCGATCTTCTCGCGCGACGAAATCGCGCTCGTGCACAACGGCATCATCGAGAATCACGAAACGTTGCGCAAGCAACTATCCGGCGAACACTACGAATTCGACGGCCAGACCGACACCGAGGTGGTCGCGCACCTGATCCACAGCAAGTATCGCGGCGACCTGCTCGCCGCCGTACGCGACGCGACCTCGCAACTGCGCGGCGCCTATGCGATCGCGGTGTTCAGCAAGCACGAGCCGCAGCGGCTGATCGGCGCGCGGGCCGGCTCGCCGCTCGTCGTCGGCGTGAAGGACGGCGAATGCTTTCTCGCGTCCGACGCGCTCGCGCTCGCCGGCATCACCGACCGCTTCATCTTTCTCGAGGAAGGCGACATCGTCGAACTGACGCCGGGCGGCGTGCGCGTGCTCGATCGCACCGGCACGCCGATCGAACGCGCGATCCAGACCGTTCCGTCCGTGCAAGGCGTGGTCGAGCTCGGGCCGTACCGGCATTTCATGCAGAAGGAAATTTTCGAGCAGCCGCAGGCCGTGGCCGCGACGATACCCGATGCCGGACTGTTCGATCCGGCCGTATTCGGTCCCGACGCCGCGCGCGCATTCGAGCAGATCGACAACGTGCTGATCCTCGCATGCGGCACGAGCCACTACGCCGGCCTGACTGCACGCCGCTGGCTCGAGACGATCGCGCGCCTTCCCGCGCAGGTCGAGATCGCGAGCGAATACCGCTACAGCGACGCGCTCGCGATGCCCAACACGCTGGTGGTCAGCGTGTCGCAATCCGGCGAGACCGCCGACACGCTCGCCGCGCTCAAGTATGCGCAGGCGCTCGGCCATATCGACACGCTGGCGATCTGCAACGTGCCGACCAGCGCGATGATGCGCCAGACCGGCCTGCGCTTCCTGACGCGGGCCGGCCCGGAAATCGGCGTCGCGTCGACCAAGGCGTTCACGACGCAGCTCGTCGCGCTGTTCATTCTCGCCGTCACGCTCGGGCGGCTGCGCGGCTACGTCGACGATGCGCAACTCGCGCGCTATACGACGCAGTTGCGGCGCCTGCCGGGCGCGCTCGACGACGTGCTGGGGCTGGAGCCGCAGATCGCGCGCTGGGCGGCGGAATTCTCGCAGCATGAAAACGCGCTGTTTCTCGGGCGCGGGCTGCACTACCCGATCGCGCTCGAAGGCGCGTTGAAGCTGAAGGAGATTTCGTATATCCACGCGGAAGCGTATCCGGCCGGCGAGCTGAAACACGGGCCGCTGGCGCTCGTCACGCATACGATGCCCGTTGCGACGATCGCGCCGAACGATGCGCTGCTGGAAAAGCTCAAGTCGAACATGCAGGAAGTGCACGCACGCGGCGGCCAGCTTTATGTGTTCGCGGATGCCGATACGCGGATCGACAACGGCGAAGGCGTGTCGGTGCTGCGCATGCCGGACTACTACGGGTTGTTGTCGCCGATTCTGCACGTCGTGCCGTTGCAGTTGCTCGCCTATCACGCGGCGTGCCTGCGGGGCGCGGATATCGACAAGCCGAGGAACCTGGCGAAATCGGTGACGGTGGAGTGACGAGTGGTGCCGTGACGCACGCGGGCCCTTGAAGGTCGCCGACCGAGCGACCGGGCCCGCGCTGCGCGCTGCACGCTGCACGCCGCGTTCTCGATTCGTGCCTTGTCGAATCCCGAATACTTCGTACAATATTGAGAACCCATGTCGTCCAGTCCACGGTGAAAAGGCCGGCCGGGCCGCCTTCGCCCCGAATCGGGTCGCCCCGTTCGGCAAACGACAACGCAAACCTACCGCGCAACGCAGGCCGAATCTCTCCGGGGGGCCGCCACGTGTCGACGCAAGCCAGGAAGCCGCTGATATCGCTCGTCGTGCCTTTTCACGACGAAGAAGAAACGATCGACGCATTTTTTGCCGAAACGCTGCCCGTTCTCGAATCGGTCGCGTCGGCGCGCTTCGAGATCGTCTGCGTCAACGACGGCAGCCGCGACGGCACGCTGGACCGGCTGCTCGCGGTCGCCGCCGGCGACCCGCGCATGCACGTCGTGGATCTCACACGCCGCTTCGGCAAGGAAGCGGCGCTCACCGCGGGCCTCGACGAAGCGGCCGGCGCGGCCGTGATCCTGATCGACGCCGACCTGCAGGACCCGCCCGCGCTGATTCCCGCGATGCTCGAACGCTGGCGCGCAGGCGCCGAGGTCGTCGCCGCGAAGCGCACCGACCGCCTGTGCGACCCGCTGATGCAGCGCGTGGCCGCCGCGCTCTACTACCGCGTGCACAACCGGCTCTCCGAAGTCGAGATGCCGGAGAACGTCGGCGATTTCCGGCTGATGGACCGCGAGGTCGTCGACGCGCTGCGTGCGTTGCCGGAACGGCGGCGCTTCATGAAAGGGCTGTTCGCGTGGGTCGGCTACCGTACCGAGATCGTCGAATACACGCGCGCGGCGCGTAGCGGCGGCCGCTCGAAATTCTCCGGATGGCGGCGCTGGAATTTCGCGCTGGAAGGCATCACGAGCTTCAGCACGGTGCCGCTGCGCGTGTGGACCTATATCGGCCTCACGTTCGCGATGCTGTCGCTCGCGTATGGCGCGTTCATCGTCGTGCGCACGCTGCTGTACGGCAATCCGGTGCACGGCTACCCGTCGCTAATTTCCGTCGTGCTGTTCGTCGGCGGCATCCAGCTGATCGGCATCGGCGTGATCGGCGAATACCTCGGCCGGATCTATCACGAATCGAAGCAACGCCCCGTCTATCTCGTGAGGCGGCACTACCGAGCCGAGCGCGATGCGGCCGCTCGACCGGCATCGAAGCTGCTGCCGTTTCCGCTCAAGCGCGCGCACGCGGCGCGGCGCCGGGCCGCGACGCCGGCGGCCGTGGGCATCGCCGCCCGCAAGACGTCGTTCAAGTAGCACCGGGCGCGTCAATTGGACATCCTCCGGCAATCGACACGCCCGACCGAGCGGCCGGCCGTCGCGTGGCTCACGCCGCGACGCGTCGTCCTGTACAGCGCGATGGTGCTGATGTCGTACGCGGTGTTCATTGCGATCTGGACCGCGGTCGCGCGTCACGCGTCCGCCACCGGCGGCGTGATGCCGCGCCCGGGCGCCGATTTCTCGGTGTTCTGGTCCGCGTCGTACGTCATGCTGCACGGCGCGCCATCGCAGGCATACGATTTCTCCGCATTCTCGCGGCTGATGACCGCGCTGTTCCCGCACCTGCCCCACGACGTCTTTGCGCCGTGGCTGTACCCGCCCACCTATCTGCTGCTCGTGACGCCACTGGCGCTGCTGCCGTTCGCGCTCGGTTATCCGCTGTTCGTCGCGTTCGGCGTGTTGATGCTCGGCCTCGCCGCGTGGCGCGTATCCGGCCTCCGCGCGATTCCCGGCGCGGCGCACGCCGTCGCATTCGCGCTGATCGCCGCGCCGTGCGTGTTCGTCACCGCGACGCTCGGGCAGAACGCGTTCCTGACCGCATCGTGTGCGGCGCTCGCCGTGTATTGGGCCGACCGGCGGCCGCTGTGGGCCGGCCTCTGCATCGCGCTGCTGTCGGTCAAGCCGCAGATGGCGCTGTTGTTTCCGTTTGTGCTGGTCGCCGTGCGCGCCTGGCGCACGATCATGTGGGCCGCGCTCGCGACGGGCGCATTCGTCGCGTCCAGCGTGCTCGTCTGCGGCGTCGCGTCGCTGCGCCTGTTCGTCGCGAGCGCCGGCCTCGTCCGTTCGATCATCCTGGAGCATGGCGTCGTGTTCTGGCTCGCGTCGCCGACGCCGTTCGCGGCGTTCCGCCTCGCGGGCGTGCCGCTCGGCGCCGCGTATGCCGCCCATGCCGGCATCGCCGCGATCGCGATCGCCGCCGCGTGCATCGTCTGGACGCAATCGCGCGACACCCGCGTTCGCGCGGCCGTCCTCGCGGTCGCGACGCTCGTGGCGAACCCGTACGTGTGGCACTACGAACTCGCGTGGCTCGCGATCGCGATCGCCTGCATGCTGTCGATCGGCTGGCGCGACGGCTGGCTGCGCGGCGAACAGGCCGCGATCGCGCTGATGTGGGCACTGCCGATCGCCGACTACCTGAACCCGTGGCTGCAACTGCCGCAAGTCGGCCCGGCCGTGACGCTCTTCGCACTGCTGATGCTGCTGCGCCGCGCGCGGCACGACGCGCTTACCGCTTACAACGCGAGCCGCGGCGGTACGTACACGCCGTAATACGGCCCGACGCCCGTCGCGACGCCGGTCATCTTCACACCGGCGACGAAGTGCCCCTGGATGTACTTGTAGGTGCCGCCCAGCGACACGTCGATGCGGAATGCGGCGAACGCGACGATCGGCACGTAGGTGCTGCTCGACGTCTGCGTGACGACCGGCAGCACGACCGTCGTGCCGACCGGCACCGACGTATAGAGCGTCGCCTTCACGCCGGTCGCAAGATAGATGCTGTCGCCGATATTGAGCGTGGTCGGGTTGCCGGTCACCATCAGGCCGCTCATCGTCGTCGTGTCGGTCGCGGTCGACTGGAACGACGTCCACTGGCCGCCCATGCACAGCGTGCCGTACGTCTGCCCGTTCGTGATCGAAAACTCGTACGGCAAACCCGTCAGCGGATTGATCAGCGGCTGGTTGGTCGCCGCGTTCCAGTACTGGTTGTACACGCACTGGTCGATCGCGATCGGAAAGAGCCCGCCTGCCGCGACACCGCCCGGCGCGGCGAGCACCGCGATCGCGGTCGCGCCGCCGGATGCGCCGGGGATGCCCAGCAGCCCGCCGAGCAGCAACGGAATCGAGCCGCCGTTGACGCCCGGCGCGCGCGATACGGTCACCTGCACGGCCGGCACGTCGTAGGGGCCAGGCGTGATCGTGGTCGGCTGCATCGACGCCGGTGTGCGCGTCACGTTCCAGTAGCCGGCCGTCACCGTGCCGGTCGCCAGCGGCGCGCCCGCCGCCGAATTCCGCGCGATCACGCCGTTCGCCGCCGGCGCGGCCTGCGACCAGTTCAGCGCCCCGCCGGTCGGCGACATCATCGCATCGGCCGCGGCGAGCGCGGCCGCGTCCGCGGCATTCTGCAACTGATTGCGCACCGTGGCGATCCACGCGATGTCGATCGCGAGCGCGCCGAACGACAGCAGCGGAATCAGGAACATCAGGAAGAACAGCGCGACGGAGCCGCGCTCGCGCGCCGCGCCGCCGGACGGCTTGTCGGCCGCGTCATTCATACAGCATCACCGAGCTGGCGGTGAGCGTCACCGGGCCGGTCAGCGCGCTGAATGCCGAACCGAGCACCATCCCGGCATACGTGTAGGTCACCGTGACCGTCAGCGCGGTGCCCGCCGTCGTGCCGTTCGCCTGCGTCACGGTCACGGTCGGCGTCGTCGGCGTGCCGCCGGTGATCAGGCTGTTCTGCGTATAGCTCAGCGCGACGTTCGCGATCTGCGTCGGGGTCAGCATCGGCACGCGCAGCACGACGCCGGCCCGCGCGGCTTCGCGGCTCGCGTTCGTGATCACGGCCTTGTCGCACAGCAGCAGGCTCACGTCGATGATGCCGATCAGCACCATCAGCAGGAACGGCAGCATCAAGACGAACTCGAGGGATACGACGCCGCGCGCGTGGCGGCCGCGCATCGCCGCGCGTGTCATTTTGCGGCCCCCGCGGCAGGTGGCATCGTATGCGGCTCGAGCGCGGCGCCCTTCAACGGCCGCGCCGCATCGGCCGCCGGGCGCGCCGCGAGCTGCGCACGCACCGCCTGGTACACGCGCAGATTGTCGGCCACCGCCGACGCCGGCAGATCCGCGGACAGCAGCTTCTTCGCCGAATCGGTGTTGCCGAGCACGCCATACGCGAACGCGAGGTTCTGGCGCGCCTGCCACGGCGCATCGGGCAGCCCGGCCACGTCGAGCAGCACGTTCACGCCCTCGCGCGGACGATTGCTCAGCACGAGCGACAGCCCGAGGTCGACACGCAGCCCCTGCGCGTCCGGATGGGCGCGCAGCGCGTCCCGGTACACGGCCTGCGCGTCCTCGTGGCGGCCCTGTAAGTCGAGCACCGTGCCGAGCCCTTCCGCCGCGAGCGGAAGGTTCGGTTGGGCGGCGAGCAAGGCGCGATAGCGTCCGGCGGCCTCGTCGAGCCGCCGCTGCCGCAACGCGACGCGTGCGAGCCCGACCTGCGGCCCGAGTTCCGCGGGCGCCTGCTGCCGCGCCTGCTCGTAGAGCACGCGAGCGCGCTCCAGATCGCCGGCGCGGTAGTTGACGTCGGCGAGCCCTAGTTGCGCCGCGAGCGAGTCGGGATGCCGGGCAAGCACCTTCCCGTACAGCGTCGACGCGAGATCGACGTTGCCGCCGGCCAGCGCGCTGTCGGCAATGCGCAATTCGGCCTGCGGGTCGTCGCTCTTGTGCGACAGCGCCGGCCGTGTCTGGATGCCCGGCGCGCAGCCACCGGCCAGCAGCGGCAACACGGCCGCGAAAGCGAACGCGCATGGGACGAAGCCTTTCATTTGAACACCTCGAGCAGGCGGATGGCCGCCGGGCCTGCCGCGATCAGGCCGACCGTCGGCAGGATGAACAGCATCATCGGCAGCGTGATCTTCGGCGCGAGCTTCGCGGCCTGTTCCTCGAGCGCGACGATCTGCTCGGTGCGCTCGCTACGCGACAGGGTGCGCAGCGCCTGCGTGATCGGCGTGCCGAATCGCTGCGATTGCGTGAGCGTCGTGGCGAGCGAGCGGGCCGACGGGAAATCGACGCGGAGCGCGAAATGCGCGAGCGCTTCGGACACGTTGCCGCTCAGCGTCAGCTCGTCCGCGCAGACCGTCAGCTCGTCGGCGAGCGGCGGGCAGATGCGCGCGAGTTCACGTGCGACGCGCCGCACGCCCGACACGAGGCTGTTGCCGGCCATCGTGCAGATCACGAGCAGGTCGAGCGCATCCGGAAAGCATGCGGCGATGATGCGGCGGCGGCGCCGGATCATCGCGCCGAGCACGTATTCCGGCACGATCACGCCGATCACGAACGCGGCGATCATCGCCACCGCGCGGATCACGAAGTATTCGCCGAAGCGCGGAATATACGGGCTGAACACGATCGCGACGCCGGCGAACAGCACGCCGCAACTGAGCTTGATGCCGATCATCGACGACACCGCACGCCGTTCGCGAAAGCCCGCGCGCGTCAGCTGCAGCCCGAGCTTCGCGCGCTGCATCGGATCGAGCACGGGCAGCCGCTCGCCGAGCTGCGCGAGCCGTCGCGTCAGGTCCTGACGCACGTCGCCCGGCAGACGCCCGCCTGCCACCGACGGCGGCCGCTGTCCGGCGGCCTGCTGCACGCGCACGGCGATCCGCCGGCGCGTGCCGCCGCCCGGCGTCGCGAGCGCCGCCGCGACGCACGCGATCAGCAGCAGCAGTTCGAGGCCGTGGGCGGCCAGCATCGACATCGTCATCGCGCGGTATCCAGTTTCGAAATCTTGTGAATCGTCATCAGGCCGATCGTCAGCAGCACCACCGCGATCGTCAGCATCACGCGCCCGGCATGCGTGTCGAACAGCAGCATCACGTACGCGCGGTTCACGAGGAACAGCGCGCCGACCATCACGAACGGCACCGCCGAGATGATCTTCGTCGTGATCCGCCCTTCGGCCGTCAGCGCGCGCGTCTTCAGGCGGATGTCGCGACGCGTGCGGATGATGCTCGACAGCTCGTCGAGCGTCTCGCCGAGGCTGCCGCCTGTCTCGCGCTGCAGCAGCAGGTAGACGGTGAAGAACGAGAAGTCCGCGATCATCAGCCGGTCCGCCGCGTGCGTCAGCACGTCCTTCAGATCCGCACCGACGCGCAGGCTGTCGCCCATCGTGCGGAAGGTCGAGCGCACCGGCTCGGCCGCGCTGTCGCCGACCGTGCTGATCGCCTGCGTGACCGGAATGCCCGCGCGCACCGCCCGCACGATCAGGTCGATCGCATCGGGGAACGCCTCCAGAAAGCGCAGCCGGAAACGCTCGACCAGCATGCGGTAGCTCGCGCGCATCGCGATCAGCGGCAATCCGGCGTAAATCGCCGGATGCACGACGCTCGGCAGCGCGACGAGCTTCACCGCGACGATCCCGGCGATCGCGCCGGCGATCGTGCTCGCGATGACGATCCGCAGCCCGCGCTCGCCGCCGACCGCCCGCACCCGCGTCACGTAGCGCTGCACCCATGCGCGCATGCGGGTTTGCCGGCGCGGCAGGTTGAACAGCGCGACACCGGACCCGGCGGCCTCGCCGGCGTCCCGGCCCGCGAGCGCGGGCGCCAGGCGCTGCAGCCGCGCGCGAATGCGCCGCTCCGGCGTATGGCGCGCACGCTCGAGCAACGCGGACAGCCCGAGACCCACCGCGAGGATCGCGACGAACGCGCCGAGCGTGAACAGGTCGGCGGCCCTCATTGCCGGAATGCCTCGGAAAGCGCGTCCTCGACGCCGTAGTACGCGGCCCGCGGCGCGAACGCGGGCCGCAGCGACGACGCCTCGAACACACCCCTCACCGCGTCGCGCGTCGTATCGCCTTCCTGGCGGAACGCGAACAGATCCTGCGTGATGACCACCTCGCCTTCCATCCCGACGATCTCGGTGATCCGCGTCACGCGGCGCACGCCGTCGCGCATCCGCTCGATCTGCACGAACAGGTGCACGGCGCTCGCGATCTGACGCCGGATCGACAACAGCTGCAGGTTCGCATTCGCCATCATGACCATGCTTTCGAGCCGGCTGATCGCGTCGCGCGGCGAGTTCGCGTGGATCGTCGTCATCGAGCCGTCGTGGCCCGTGTTCATCGCCTGCAGCACGTCGAACGCCTCCGCGCCGCGGATTTCGCCGAGGATGATGCGGTCCGGCCGCATCCGCAGCGCGTTGCGCACGAGATCGCGCTGCGAGATGCCGCCGAGCCCTTCGGTATTGTCCGGGCGCGTTTCGAGGCTCACCACGTGCGGCTGCAGCAGTTGCAGCTCGGCCGCGTCCTCGATCGTCACGATTCGCTCGTGCTCCTCGATGTGCTGCGACAGCGCGTTGAGCAGCGTCGTCTTGCCCGACCCGGTGCCGCCCGAGATCACGATGTTCAGCCGGCATGCGCACGCGATCTTCAGGACCTGCAGCATCGCGTGCGAGATGTTGCCCTGATGCGCCATCCGCGCGAGCGTGATGTCGCGCTTCGCGAACTTGCGGATCGAGATCGACGCGCCGCGCATCGCGATCGGCGGCAGCACCACGTTCACGCGGCTGCCGTCGGCGAGCCGCGCATCGACCATCGGGCTGCTCTCGTCGACGCGGCGTCCGACCGCCGCCGCGATCCGCTGCGCGACGCTCGTCACGTGCGCGTTGTCGCGAAACTTCAGCGACGTGAGCTCGAGCCGGCCCGCGCGCTCGACGTACACCTGGTCGGGGCCGTTGACGAGGATGTCGGACACGGTGTCGTCGGCGAGCAGCGGCTCGATCGGCCCAACGCCGAACATGTCGTTCAGGATCGCGTCGACGATCAGCACCTGCTCGCCCGCGGTGATCTTCAGGCGCTCGCGCTCGACCGTATGCGCGGCCACCTGTTCGATGCCGGCGCACACTTCGTCGCGCGTCTTCATCAGCGCGGCCGACATGTTCATCGACGCGAACACCGCGGTGCGGATCGCATCGAACTTGCCGGAACGAATCAGCGCCTCCTGCGTATCGGCCGTCGCAGCCGCGCGCGCGGCTGCGGCCGAAGGTGCGGACGTGGACAGGGACGCCGGCACCGGGCTCGCGGCCGGCGCCGGCGCGGGCGCCTCGTCGCGCGGCGCGGCACGGGACCCCGCCGGCACGGGGTCCGGCGTCGGCTGCTTGCGGGTACCGAACGTCACGATCCCTTCCTCCATTTGACGAAGCGCGCATACCACGGCTCGGCGACGGCCATCGATTCGCCGGTGATGCCGTTCGCGAGCAGCCGGATCTCGTCCAGGAAACCGCGGCGTTTCGAGCCTTCGATCGGCTCGCCGAGGTTCTCCGCGATCGCGAGCGACTGCGCGTCGTGCGGCAGCTCGCGCAACCGCACGCCGCCGAACGCGTCCTCGAAATCGGTCGGCGCAACGCGCCCCTTGACCGGCTCGAGCGGATTGTTCAGCACCATCGACAGCATTCGTTCGCCCGGCATTTCCTTCACGAAGCGCGCCAGCCGCGCGGTTTCGTACGCGGCGTGCACCGACCGGTCGGCGACGATATAGACGAGATCGGATGCCGTCAGCGCATCCTCGAACAGCTTGCCGGCGCGAACGCCCACGTCGAACAGCACGTAATGGAAGCGGTCCTTCAGCATGTCGACGAGCTGCGCGATCGCATCGTCGCGCAGCAGCGCGTCCTCGCCGTACGCGAGTTCGGCCGACAGCATGTGCAGGCGGTCGCCCTTCGTGACGAACATGCGGTCGAACAGCGCGTCGTCGGGGCGCCGTTCCATGTTCAGCAACTCGATCAGCCCGTTGTTGCTCGACAGCCCGAGCATCGAGTTCGCGCCGCCGCCGTGCAGGTTCAGGTCGACGTAGGCGACGCGCCGCCGCTTCTCGCCCGCCAGGCAGCGCGCGAGGCTGACCGCGATCGTCGTCGTGCCGACGCCGCCGCGCGCGCCGACGAAGCTCACGATCTTGCCGGTGCGCCCCTGCACGACCGACTCCGTCATGGTCAGCGCGCGCCGCATCAGCTCGACGGTCAGCGGCTTCACGATGTAGTCCTGCACGCCGATGCCCAGCAGGTTGCGGAACAGCCCGACGTCGTTCTGCGTGCCGATCGCGACGACCCGCACCGACGGATCGCATACGTCCGCGAGCCGCATCAGGTCGGACACCGGCAGCACCGAATCCGACACGTCGACGATCAGCTGGCGCGGCGAGCGCTCGTGCTGCTGCAGCAGCCGGATCGCGTCGTCGCAGTTGCCCGGCTGCACGTGGGCGCGCGTGATCGACAGGTCCTGCGCGACGCGGCGGATCACATCCTCGCTGCCGGCATCGGACACGACCGCGATGAGGTCCGCCGCTCCGGCGGAGGCGGCGTGCTTGGCGTTCTGGCGGTCGAGGACGTTCATGGGCGGCATCGCGATCGCATCGGAAGTGGGTCAATGGCCGGGCGAGCCGGTCGTCGTCAGCGTCTTGCCCGGCGCGGGCTGCTTCACGCGATCCTCGACGTAGCGGCGCACCGCGTCGGCCGCGACTTGTGCATCGGCGCCGCCGTACGGCACGGGCGCGACGAGGTCTTCCGGCCGCGCGAGCATCGTCGCGAGATTCGTGTAGGTCGCGCAACCGAACGGCACGCCGGGACGCCCGAAGCCGGCGTCGACGAGATGCGACGGCTGCATCAGCTTCGCGCAGTCGGGCGGCACCGCACGGACGCCGTCGAAACCGATCGCGCGCGCATCGGGCAGGTTGATCGGCGGCGGCGTCGACAGGCAGGCCGCGAGCGCCAGCGACAACGGCGCGGTGAACAGGGTTCGGACTCGCATGCGTGCTCCTCCGGTCAGTACACGAAGCCCGCCGCGCCGACGAGACGCGGCGTGTCGCCGGTCAGCAGGTCAAGCCCGAGATTGCGCTGGATCGCGAACTCGAGGTCGCTGCTCGGCCGCGCGACGGTGTCGATCGCCTGCTCGAGCTGGCCGGGCCCGGTCGGCTGCACGATGTACGGCGTCACGATCACGACGACCTCGGTCTTGTTGTCCTGGAAGTTCTTCGACGAAAACAGCCGGCCGATGATCGGCAGCCGGCCGAGCCCCGGGATCTGCGACACGGTATTGGCCGTCTGGCTCTGCAACAGCCCGCCGATCGCGAAACTCTGCCCGCTCGACAGCTCGACCGTCGTCTCGACGCGCCGCACGGTGAGCCCCGGCACCGTGATGCCGCCGGTCGTCACGCTGTTGTTCGGGTCGACCTCGCTCACCTCCGGGCGCACCTTCAGGCTGATCCGGTTGTCGGCGAGCACGGTCGGCGTGAAGTCGAGCGACACGCCGAACGGCTTGAACTCGACCGAGATCGCGCCGGTCGTGTTGCCGGCCTGCGCGACCGGAATCGGAATCTCGCCGCCCGCGAGGAAGCTCGCCGTCTGCCCGGACATCGCGGTGAGGTTCGGCTCCGCGAGCATCGTGATCAGCCCTTCCTGATCGAGCGCGTCGAGCACGACGTCGATCGACCAGCGCCCCGTATGGAAGCCGCCCGCCACCGAGTACGCGCCGGTCGGCGACAGGTTGAACAGCCGGTTCGTCGGGTCGAACAGCGTGCGTCCGTTGAATAGCCCGCCGATGAAGTTGCCGGCCGCTCCGAGCGAACTCCAGTTGATGCCGAGCTGCTGCGTGACGTTGCGGCTCACCTCCGTCACGCGCACGCGCAAGTTCACCTGGATCGGGCGCGACAGCGTGAGACGGTTGACGATCTTTTCCTTGTCGTTCACGTAAGGCGCGAGCGACTGCATCACGGCGTCCGCGTCGGCCGCGCTCGGCACCTTGCCCGACACCATCAGCGAGCCCGGCGCGCCGGACACCGACAGCTTCAATTGCGGAAAGCGGCTGTCGAGCACCGTCTGCAGCGACGCGGTGTCGACCTGCACGATCACGGTCCGGCGCAGGATCGGCCGATGATTCGCGCCGAGCGCGATCAGCGTGGTCGTACCGGCCTTCTTGCCGAACACGAACACGGTGCGCGGCGACGGCACCTGGATGTCCGCGATGCTCGGGTCCGCGACGAACATCGCGGTCGCGGGTTCCGGCAGCGACAGCATCTCGCCCTTGCCCGTCGCGATCGACAACGCCGCGCCGGCGTCCGCCGCCTGCGTGCGCTGCGCGAACGCGACGCCCGGCGCGACGAGTGCGGCCAGGCACCAGAAAGCGATCCAACGAACCATGCGCACCATGCGTGTTCCCGTCAAATGCCAGCCGCCGAGCGGCCGGTTCCGATTCGACATCTCGTCATCGCGTCACTGCGCGACCGCCGCCCGCGGCACTTGCGCCGCCGTGTCGGCGGCCGCATTGCCCACCGCCGGCGCGGCCGGTGCAACCGGCGTGCCCGGCGTGCTCGGCGTGCTCGGCGTGCTCGGCCAGCCGGACGGCAGCGGCGGAACGCCCGGCATGCCGAGGCCACCGCCACCGCCGCTACCGCCACGCGAGCCGTCGTCCACCGACGAGCCGCGATAGATCACGACCGTGTTGCCCTGCGGTGCGGGCCGCATGCCCGTGTCGGTCTTCGCCGACGGCGCCCGCGTCGCGTCGCGGAACGCGCGCGATACGTCGCCGGCCCACACCGGCGGCGTATCGGGCTCCTGTTCGTCGCCGCCCGCCACCTGATGGCGGTCGCTCGTCGCGAAGCTGCGCAGCGCGAGCGACAGCGAACCGAGGCGTGTCGCGACCAGCACGACCTGCGCGGTGCGCGGCGCGACCTCGAGCGTGACCGTGCGCGCACGCACCGGCGCGTCGGGTGCGCTCGCGGCCGTCTTCGCACGCTGGAATTCCGAGCCGACCGCGAGCACGCGCGCGCGGCGCACGACCGTCTCGGCTTCGAACGTGCCGGGCGTCGTCGCGGAGCCGCCGATCTGCTGCGTGAGCACGACGTCGACGAAGTCGCCCGGCTGGATCAGCCCCGCGTTGCCCGACACGTCGTCGACCGGCACCGAGATCGCGCGCATGCCGGGTTGCAGCGCCGCCGCGAGAAAATCCGGCGCGCCGGCCGGGATCACGTTGTCCGCGCGAATCGGCGCACCGGCGTCCACGCGGTTGCGCAGCAGCGCGCCCTTGAGGTCCGCCCCCGGCTGGGATTCGACGAAGGCACCGGCCGGCACCTGTGCCAGCGGCATGCGCTTCCACGCGAGATCGTTGTCGCGCAGCAGCAGCCCTTCGGGCAGATCGGCCGCCGCGACGCGCACGTTGACGTCGCTTGCCGCGCCGGACGCCGACGGCGTCGACGCGGCGACATAGAGCTGGCGCAGGAGGAACGCACCGATGGCGGCAGCAATGATCAGCACGGCCATTCTCAGAGGTTTGGACATGGCGGCGTGCGTCCCCGCTAGGTGAGCGAAACCGCGTGAGGAAACGGCGCCCAGACGGCCAGTGCGCCGCCGAGCGAGAGCGCGATGCCGTACGGCACGCCGCGCGTGTCGATCGCAGGCGACGGCGCGATGCGGCGACGCTGCCACGCAACGGCCGCGAGCATGGCCAGGCCGCATGCGAGGCCACTCGCCGCGACGACCGTCAACACCGGGAATGCGAGCGCCGGGCCGGCCCACAGGAAGACGGCCGCCGCCAGTTTCACGTCGCCGCCGCCGATCCAGCCGGCGTGACGCAGTCCGGCGAACAGCAGCAGCATCGCCGCGGCGGTCGCGACGTGAACGGCGAGCTGCGCGAGCCCTTCACGCGCGAGCGCGGCCGCGACGAAATACAGCATCGCGAACGCGAGCACCGTGCGGTTGGACAGGCGCCGCGTGCGCACGTCCTGCAGCACGAGCGACATCAGCACGAGCGTCGCCGCCGACTGTACGAGATGGAGCATCGGAGAGCCGTCCGTCGGCGCGCCCCGGCTGGATACGTCGTACCGCTGCGGATCCGTGTGTTCGTCGGCGGCGCGCGGGTTCAGGAAGATCAGATCAGCGCCGTGACCTTGTTCATCAGCGACGTGAACACGGCAGGCAGGCCCCCGGTGTTGCTGCTCAGTATCACCCCGACCGCCGCCAGCGCGACGACGACGATGCCGGCGAGCACCGCATATTCGAGCGAGCTGACGCCGCGTTCATCACGCAGCAGGGATTTGACGTAGTGCAGCATGACAACCTCCGTGTGACGGGGTCGTTGATCGACCGTTGAATGTAAAGACGCGGCGTTGCTTCGGCGGCGTTCACTGCGTTTCGCCCATTCACGACTCATGCGGCAGGCCTGTCGACGGGCCGTTCGCATCCCCCGGAATCCTTTCGATCGCTGCTGCGCGAGTTCGGCGGCAATGGAATCCGCCATTACCCGCGCTCGCTTGTTGCCTGCCCGCCTCGGTACGATGCGGATCAAGCCGTTCGTCTAGGGTATAGACAATTTTTTTAGCGTTTTCAAATAATTTAGCGTCGAAATGTATTTATGGAAATGCCTGTTCACACGTGAATCGAGATCCGGAAGTCGGCGTATTGTCGCGGCTCCGCACCATGTGATCACTGCCCACGTTAATAGTCTTACGGCGTCGGGCGGAACGATTTTCCGAATCGCGCACAATTTACGCTTGTGTTCAATTTTTTATTGCCGGACAGCCGTCTTTATTGACCGGATATCGCATTCGGTAGCCACCCGGCGTCGCGCGAAACACGTTCGGCGATGGAAGGCGGCGGGCGACCGCACGGGATCGCGTTTCCGGTATTTCGATACGGCTGTCAATGCGTCGCTTTGTTGCGTAAATCGGAGATGCACAAGCACGGCGGGTCGATCATCTAACCGCTGATTGCTGGCGACCCGGGAACGCATGGAGCCGTGTTAGCTGCAAGTACGCGCTGCTCCGCGCTGTCGCGGCCCGAAGACCGCCGCAGACCTGATTCGCCCCAACGACCGAGGGGCCTAATATTGGTAAATTCGAGATATCGTCGCTCAGCCATGCCGCGGAATCGGGACGAATCTTGCAGACTGCCAATTTGTTCGAGTTTTCTTCGGGATGCTCGACAAAGCCCTTCCCGTTGGTCCCGAATCGCTCGGCTGGGCAAGCCTGTCACACCGTACATGCGCGAGAACTGCAATGCGATCAATTGCCGTAGAGGCTCGAACGACCCATCGGAGTATCTGGCTCGCCACGTTGCTGATCCTTGGGTTGAATATTGGCGGTTATGGCACCGGGTGGTACCACTACAACGAGGTTCTCGCGGAGGGTTTTCGCCTATGGAGACCTGGCGGCGACGGGGACGTGGGTCTTTACGTGCGCGGCGCCATGGCAGCCGATTATTCGCTCATCAGAGCGCCCTCCGTGACGGATTGGCCGATGGTCGCCGTCTATATCTGTGTCGTGGCCTTGTTGCTTTGGGGCATTTGGCGTTCCCCAATCGCGCTCGTTCGCTGGGAACTGGGAGGCGTCGCCGCGTTTTTCGGCGCACTGGTTGTCATCGGTTACGGTATCGATCCGATCACGACGCGTCTGACCATCAGCGGGCAGAATCATTTGATCGTCCAGGGCACCCGGCAGGTCTCCGCTGGACACCCCGTCGAACTCTGTTCGATACGAAACATCTGGATAGAATCGCACACTGGCAGGAACAGCCATTACATCGTAGAGGCCGGCATTTTTCCTGCCGAGGCGGCAGCCCGACCGGATGCAAACGAGCTGGTCATTTTCGACACCGCGACCTCGGCCCGAGCCTTCGCCAACGACCTTAATGAAGCGCGTCAGGCGAATTGCCGCAAGTAGGCGTTTCCTGCCCCATCCGCCCGCCCCCATTTCGCTCGGAACGGCAGGAACTGACGACGCGGCAGGTTCGCCGGCTGGTGGCTCGGCTGTGACCTCCTCGGTTGCCGTAAATTATGGCTCGAAGATGTCTATAAAAGGCTGGCCGGTCCAGAACCGGCCGTGGCTACTAGTCGACCTTGAAGATAGACACTGCCGCTTTCAGGCTTGCCGCCTGGTCGGCCATCGACTGGGCCGCAGCCGTAGCTTGCTCGACCAAAGCGGCATTCTGCTGGGTCACCTCGTCCATTTGGGTAACGGCGACATTGATTTGCTCGATTCCCGTGGTCTGCTCGCCAGAGGCGGAGGCGATCTCACCCATGATGTCCGTGACACGTTTCACCGATCGGACGATCTCCTCCATTGTCGCTCCAGCGTTCGAAACCAGATTTGAACCTGCCGCGACGTGAGATACCGATGTTCCGATGAGCTCCTTGATTTCCTTCGCCGCGACCGCACTTCGTTGTGCCAAGGTTCGGACTTCACCCGCGACAACTGCGAAGCCTCGTCCCTGCTCGCCCGCACGCGCTGCTTCGACCGCTGCGTTGAGCGCAAGGATATTGGTCTGAAACGCGATACCTTCGATGACCGAGATGATCTCGGCCACCTTGTGCGAGCTGGATGCGATGTCTTCCATCGTGCTGACCACCTGCTTCACGGCGCCTCCCCCCGACGAAGCGGTTTGTGAAGCCGCCGCCGCCAAAGTGCTTCCTTGACGAGCATTGTCCGTGTTTTGCCTCACCGTCGAGGTGAGTTCCTCCATGCTCGCAGCCGTTTCTTCGAGCGAGGCAGCCTGCTCTTCCGTGCGCTGAGATAGATCGACATTGCCCTGCGCCACCTCCGCAGCGGCGACGGAAATGGACTCTGCGGACGCCTTGATGCCCTGAACGATCGAGGTGAGCTTGGCGCGCATCGCCTCGAGTGACGCCATCAAGCTCGATGAGTCACCGCGCGCCAGCGGCAGATCGACCATGAGGTTTCCGCCGGCGATCTGCGCCGCGGCATGTTGAGCCACGGAGGGCTCTCCACCCAACTGACGCAGGATACTGCGAGCAATGAGGATGGTTGTCGCGATGGCGACAAGCAGTGATCCGCCAACGATCGCCGAGATCAGCGCGCGAACGCTCGCGTACATCGCAGTCGCATCTTGTTGCGCCTGCTCGTTAAGCTGATCTTCGAAATTTGCCAGCTCTACTGCGCGTGCAAGCCATACCCGCTGCACGGGTCTCGCATTCTGCAAGAGTTCCTTGGTTGCCCCGGCCGCGTCGTTGTTCAGGCCGAGCTCTGCTGCTTTTCTTAATGGAGGCAGTGCTGCTGCCTCGTCTTGCTTGAGGGCAGCGATGAGCGTCCGTTCCCGTTCCGTCGTTCCGGCCTCATCCGCGAACATACGCGATAGTTTCTGGTAGGCGTCTGCGTAAATCTGCTCCTGTTTTTTGATGCGGTCGCCCTCCAGAGCCATATCACGCTGGTCGGTAAGCAACGCCAGATTCCGCACGGCGATCGCGCGATCCTGTATCGATGAGCGTAGTTGGTTGGCCAACCGTGCTTCCGTATTGTTTATTCGCGCAATGGCGTCAAGTTGGTTGTTCAATTGCCACAGTCCGTAAAACGCGGTCACGGCGATTGCCACCAGCAGGGCCGTCAATAACCCGAATCCGATAGTCAGGCGGCTAGATACTTTCATATTTCTCATAGAGGTTCCCGGGGCGATGATGAATGGTCCATACAAGTTGTTTACGACAAAATTCAAACTCGCTGAAGGGAACTCGTGACCGACGGCAGTGGGAACCCCGTGCTCCGTCGCGTGGGACCGCCGATGACCGTCATCGTCGATTTGCGTGCGGCTCCGGACGCCCAATCGATGCCGCGGGGCGCACAGCAGAAAATGCCGGAGCTATCCGTACAAACGCCGCCTGCGTACTTTTAGGAGAGGAAATAGAAGGCGCATGCAGAATTCCCACCCTGTAACATCCTTCGCTGTCCGACAAGCTTGGATCGAGCGCGGACCGGAGCCCGACCTGGAGCGCCCGATGAATACCCTCGCCGAACCAGCTGTCACTGTAGTGGTCAACTAATCCCGGACATTGCGTTAAGTTTTTCTTCCGCAACCGCCGGCGCCAGTCCGTCATTGAACTGATGCGGCCGTATCCAGTTGTACCGGTGCATCAGGTAGTGGCTGATGTCCCGGTGTGCCTCCTGCGCCGAAATGTAGCCCACTGACGGTAGCCATTCGGTCTTGAAGCTGCGGAACAGCCTCTCCATCGGAGAGTTATCCCAACAATTTCCTCGACGGCTCATGCTTTGCTGTATCCGATAGCGCCAGAGGTGCTGACGGAATTTCCGGCTTGCATATTGGCCGCCTTGATCCGAGTGAAAACAGCAAGCCTTGCGGTCGGCCACGTTGCTCATAGGCCATCTCCAACGCCTGCACGACCAGATCGGCATCAGGGCGTGTCGAAAACGCCCAGCCAGCAACCCGACGCGCGAACAGGGCGAGTACTACGGCCAGATAATGCCAACGTCCCTGCGCCCAGACATACGTGATGTCACCACACCGCACCTGATTCGGCGTACCAACCTCGAATTCGCGATTGAGATGGCTGCGATCAAGAAGCTGTACCCGGGTGCGCTGCACGGCGTGGATTTTCTCGTTGGTCAGCCTGTCGATCAAAACACAGGTGAGCTTATAGGCCTGCCGTGGATCGCTGCGTGGAAGCGGCCGGAACCGCAGCCAGATGACGAATTGATTCACAAAGAATTTGCAGCGAACGAGGCTGAATTTCGTGCAATCGTCATCCGTGAGCAGCGGGACGCGTGCCTTCGCGACTCCGATACTCGAACTGCGGTCCCGCCTGACGCTCCACGGTCGGTGCAAGAACAAGCAGCCCAGTGGGTGGAGTACCGCCAGAAGTTGCGCGACATACCGACCCAGCCCGGATTTCCGTTTGACATAGTGTGGCCGGAGCCGCCGCACCCGACTTAAACGTGTTAGTCCCCGAGCGGTCGGCAATGGTCGCTAGGCTACAATCGGCCCGACGTGAGTCGAACCTGTCGACTGGCCAGCGACAGAAACAATGAATCTCAATAATCGTAGACCGTGAAGCTTTCCCGAATCCCCGAGCTTGATTTGCTTCGGTTCATCGCCGCCCTTGCTGTCGTGTTTTTTCACTATGCATTCCGGGGCTATGCTGCCGATGACCTGACCACCATGCACTATCCGCCGATGGAACCGCTCGCTCGATACGGTTTCCTCGGTGTGCATCTGTTTTTTATGATCAGCGGCTTTGTCATCCTCATGACGGCCGGCGACGCGAGCATCAAAAAATTCATCGCGTCGCGCGCAGCGCGCTTGCTGCCGGCGTTTTGGGTTTGTTGCACGGTCACCTTCCTTGTGACGCTCGCAATTGGTGGAGACCGCTTCACGGCGACGTGGCCGCAATACGTCGTGAATATGTTGACGCTCGGTGGCGGTTTCGGCGCGGACCCGATCGACGGTGCGTACTGGTCGCTCGGCACAGAATTGCGGTTCTATCGGTTGGTCGCGATCGTGCTGATCATCGGCCAAATCGGTCGATCAGAGCGATGGTTGTTCGGTTGGCTAGTTGCCACCGTGCTCGTCGAGGCGTTCCCGTTCATTAAGCTCAAGACCTTCTTGGTGACGGATTACGCAGGTTTCTTCATTGCCGGTGCAGCGTGCTTCCTCATCCGGGCACACGGCCTATCGCGATCGCGGATCACGCTCGTATGTGCAGCCTGGGCGCTATCGCTATATCAGGAACTTCAGCTCTTGCCGTACTTCAGCGAGCATTTCGGGCCGGATCTGAATCCAGTGATCGTGGCGGTTGTGATGACATCGTTTTTTGTGGTGCTGCTCATTCTCGCGCTTCGCCGGACGCCGATTTTAACGAGTCGACGATGGGTCTGGTTCGGTGCAGTCAGCTACCCGCTTTACTTGATCCACCAGAACGTTGGTTACATGCTTTTCAACATCGTCGGCAGCGCGATCGACCGCAACGTCTTGTTCTGGGCGGTCATAGCGACGGCAATCGGCTTTTCGCTGTTATTGCATGTTGGCGTGGAAAAGCCTGTCGCTGGAGCGCTCAAGCGAAAGTTAGTGTATTGGCTTGAAGCAGTGCAAAACTACGGGGCAGCGCTGCGTAGGCGCGCGCGACAGTAATCGACGCTCGACTCGATGGTCGCCCGTTACCGTAGGACCGTTGGAAGATATTGATGTCGAGAAAGAGCGTGGCGACGTGCCTGGTGCTGTGAACACCCGACCCGCCCCGCAACCGCAGTCGATGCCTGCGAATCCGGCAAGCCCACGCTACCCCTGCAGAGGCGGCGTAAGGCTATCTCTCCGGGATCGAGAAGGTAAACAATTGGAATCGTCAGCACCGATCGTCCCCCTGGCTCGGCGGTAAGCGCCGGCTGGCCGATAAACTCATCCCGCTGTTTCCGCCGCACGAATGCTATGTCGAGGCGTTCTGCGGTGGCGCTGCGCTGTACTTCCTCCGACCTGTGCCGGCACCCGTCGAGGTCATCAATGATGTCAACGGCGAGTTGGTCAACCTGTACCGTGTCGTCCAGCACCATCTCGAAGAGTTCGTGCGCCAGTTCAAATGGGCGATCAGCAGCCGGCAAGTATTCATGGCAACAGATGACGCGACCGGAAACCCTGACGGACATCCAGCGTGCTGCCCGGTTCTTCTACCTACAGCACCATGCTTTCGGTGGGAAGGTGGCCGGCCAGACGTTCGGGACCGCTACGACCGCGCCGTCGGTCAACCTGTTGCGGATCGAGGAGCAGCTCTCAGCGGCCCATCTACGCCTGGGCTGGAACGCATGTCGAAAACCTGCCTTGGCGCGAGTGCGTGAAACGGTACGATCGGCCGCACACCTTCATCTACCTGGACCCGCCGTACTGGCAGACAGAAGGCTGCGGGGTGCCGTTCGATTCTGGGGAGTATGAGGCGATGGCCGCGCTGATGCGCAAGGCGCGCGGCAAGGTCACGGTGTCGATCAACGACCATCCGGACATCCGGAGGGCGTTTGATGGCTTCCACATGCTTGAGCTGGACATTCGCTACTCGGTCGCCAATAGACATGGGCGGCCGGATACAAGCGGCGAGCTGGTGATTACGAACTGGGAGCCTGGGGTGATGGGTGGCCTGTTTTAGCGCCAATTCGACCGCAAAGGCCGTTTACGCGCGTGGTGACAATTACGCCGCTAAACAGTGCCAAAGCGGGCGCGACGTTACACGCGAGCAACTCTCCAAGCGCGGCAATGCACGATTGCGACTGGCCTTCTGGATGGCAGGCATGGCGCAGACCTTCGATTTGACTGGCCCGCCCTACACGATTCGAACGTGTGACCTACGGCTTAGAAGGCCGTTGCTCTATCCAACTGAGCTAAGGGCGGTCGGGGAGAAAAGACACGGCGTGACGCGGACCGCATTCGGCACGGGCTTTTGAGTCACGAAGCAGCAGCACCGCCCACTGCCCCACGACACCTCAAACCCCCGAAACAAAACGGGCCCGGCATGAAGCCGAGCCCGAAATTATACCCGATCATCGCACCAGATCACGCGAGACCGGTGCCCACGGCATCAAACCGGCTGCGGATGCAGCATGAACCAGCCGAGACAGAACACGCCGGCGATCACGCAATACACGCCGAACGACGCGAGCCGGCCGCGCCCTTCGAAATAGCGCATCAGGAACCGCACGCTCAGATACGCGGCGATCGCCGTCAGCACGCCGCCGAGCAGCGCATCGGCGAGCTGGTCGCGCGCATGGAACAGCTTCGGCAATTCCAGCACGCCCGCGGCAAAGATGATCGGCGTGCCGAGCAGGAACGAGAATTCCGCCGCCTTCTCCGCCGTCAGGCCGGCCACGTTGCCGGCGATCATCGTCAGCCCGCTGCGCGAAAAGCCGGGAATCAGCGCGCCGATCTGCGCGAGGCCCACGAAGAACGCCTGCTTGAAGGTCATCTTCTCGGGCGGCTGATGCGCGCGGCTACGCTGGATGCGATCGCCGACCCACAGCAACACGCCGTTGACGATCAGCGCGACCGCGACGATCCGCAGATCGTGAAACACGCGCTCGATGCGCTTCTCGAGCAGCAGACCGACGATGCCGGTCGGGATCGTGCCGATGATCAGCGCCCACATCAGGTGCCCGTCGTCGTTCTTGCGGCCACCGAGTTGCGCGAAGAAGCCGCCGATCAGCGCGATCCAGCGCGCGCGGAAGTACCACAGCAGCGCCAGCGCGGTGCCCAGATGGAGCGCGACGAGGAATGGCAGCAGTTGCGGCGCGTGCTTGTCGATGTGCATGCCGAACAGCGCCGGCACGAGCAGCGTGTGGCCAAGGCTGCTGACGGGGAAGAGTTCGGTGACGCCCTGCAGGACGCTCAGGAATACCAGAAACCAGAGGCTCACGCATCGGTCCTTTTAGTGAAGATTAAGCGGAAGGAAGGCGGACGACGCGATGCGCGTCCTGAAAAACGCGCCCCGATTATGCCGAGCCAGGATTACTGCGCCAAGGCATTTGGCAGGATATTGCGGCGATGCACACAAACACTTGCAATTTGTAAGCGAGCAGAAAGCAAAAAGCCCGCCATTTGCATGGCGGGCCTGTCGACTTCGGCAGGAATTGCCGTCAGCGGCCGAGCTGATAGAAAAATAATACCGTGCTGCCGGTAAACATGCCGAACAGTGCGATTCCCATTGCCATTGCCAGATCCATGGCCCCCTCCACGAAGTGTCATGACCCGGCAACATCACCGGTTTAGAGGCATTATCCCGACGGTTGACAGTGTTAAAAACTCGCAATTTCCCGAGAAGGGTTTTCCCCGAGCGGCCGCGGCCCGATAATGGAACGCACGTTGCTCCCCTCACCCGCCCAACCCGATTCGCCATGCCGATCTTCCAGCAACACGACATCCACGAACTTCACGCCGGCCCGTCGCTCGTCCGGGTCGCCCCGCAATTCGGCGGCCGCCTCCTGTCCTGGCACGTCGATGGCGAACCGCTGATCTTCTGGCCGGAAACCGCCGACTGGAGCAACCTCGCCCGCGTGCGCGGCGGCAATCCGCTGCTGTTCCCGTTCCTCGGCCGCCACCGCGTCGACGGCGAGATCGGCCGCTGGCGCGACGCGGCCGGCGTCGTCCGCGACCTGCCGATGCACGGTTTCGCGCGCGATCTGCCATTCGACGCGCACCCGTCGGCCGACGGCGCCGCGCTGTCGATGACGCTCGACGCGAACGACGCGCTGCGTGCGAGCTACCCGTTCGATTTCCGGTTCGAAACGACCTACCGGCTGGCCGACGCGCATACGCTCGACGTCGCGCTGACGACGACCAATCGCGGCGACACGCCGCTGCCCTATTACGCCGGCCACCATTTCTATTTCGCGCTGCCGCACGGCGAGCGGGCCGACACCGTCCTCGAGCTGCCGCCGACGCACCGTTGCCAACAGCGCGAGGACGGTTCGATCAGCCCGTCCGAACCGGGCCAGGCCCGTTATCGCCTCGACGATCCGGACATCCTCGATCGGTTCCATTGCCTCGACGGCCAGCCGTCCGCGCCGGTGCGCATCGTGATGCCGGGCCGCCGCCGCACGATCGACATCGCACTGGACGTGCCGGGCTCGATCCCGTGGTACGCGGTCACGACGTGGACCGAAAAGCCGGATTCGGATTTCTATTGCGTCGAACCGTGGCTCGGCCTGCCCGATGCGATCCACAACGGCCGCGGGCTGCGGATGCTCGCGCCGGGCGCGACCGAAACGGCCACGCTTCGGATCCGCGTTGCGCCGCTCGCCGGCTGATTCGACACGCACCGAACCGGGGCGCGGAGCCGCACCTGCCACCGAAACTGCGGTGCGCGGGTCGAACCCGTTAAAATCTGACGTTTTGTGTTGCCTGCCGCGTCACGCGCGGCGGGGTTTTGCGAGGTTCAATGTTCGGAACAACAACGAAGCGACTCTTCGCAGCCGCCTGCGCCGCCCTGCTCGTCGCGTGCGGCTCCGCGCCCGTCGGCCCCGGGTTCTATCGCGTCGAGCGTGGCGACACGCTGTACAAGATCGCGCGCGACAACCGCACGTCGGTACAGAACATCGTGCGCTGGAACCAGATGACGAACCCCGACGCGATCGAAGTCGGCCAGGTGCTGCGCATCGCACCGCCGCCCGGCACGACCACCGCGTCGAGGCCGTCGACCACCGGCACCGGCAGCGCGGGCCGCGCCCGCCCGGCACCGTCCGCGCCGGTCGAATCGGCCGTGAAGCCGGCCACGAGCATTGCGCTGATCTGGCCGGCGGCCGGCAACGTCGTGCGCACGTTCGACGGCTCGAAATCGAAGGGCATCGACATCGCGAATTCGCCGGGCACGCCGGTGGTCGCGGCCGCGCCGGGTGTCGTGGTCTACGCCGGTAACGGGCTGCGCGGCTACGGCAACCTGATCATCCTGAAGCACAACGCCGATTACCTGACGGCCTACGCGCACAACCGCGCGCTGCTGGTGAAGGAAGGCCAGTCGGTCACGCAAGGGCAATCGATCGCGGAAATGGGCAACAGCGACAGCGATCGCGTCGCGCTGCATTTCGAGCTGCGCTACGGCGGCCGCTCGATCGATCCGTCACGCTACCTGCCGGCGCGCTGAGCGCGCGACAGACGGCACGCGACGCCGGCGCGCATCGCGTGCCGTCGCGTCGAAAACGGAAAAAGTCAAGTCAGCGCTTGCGCAGACGTCCGGTGAAACGGCCGGACAACGGATCGACGTGACGAGCAAACGCCACCAGCACCCCGATTCCAATCAGGCTGAACCCCGCAGCTATCAGAAGCAAATCCATGGTCACACCACTGTTTTGTCTTGATGTTATGCGTCATTGTCGAATCGTGCACTGAGCCTCACCTATTGGACGAGTCCGAACATTCCCTATCAGGAAACACCATTGTCGATTCGTCTACGTGAATTCCTGATGTAAGCCGTTCACCCGACGCCACGCTCGACACCCGGAGACCATGCGATGCTGCCCGCCGCCGATTGCTACGACCAGCTCCTCTCCCGCTTCCAGTGGGGCATTCCGGCGCGCTACAACATCGGCGTGGACGTGTGCGACAAATGGGCCGACGGCAGCGGACGCCTCGCGCTGATCCACGAAACGGCGCAAGGCGACGTTTTCCGCGTCACGTTCGAGGACCTGAGGAATGCTTCTAACCGGCTCGCGAACAGCTTTGCGCGCGCCGGCCTGCGGCGCGGCGACCGGATCGCCATCTTTCTCGCGCAAGGCCCCGAAACGGCGATCGCCCACCTTGCCACGTACAAGTTCGGCGCGATCGCGGTGCCGCTCTTCACGCTGTTCGGCGTCGATGCGCTCGAGTACCGGCTCGCGAACAGCGAGGCCGCCGCGCTCGTCACGGACGCGGCCGGCTACGCGAAGATCGCGCCGCTGCGCGCGCAACTGCCGGCGCTGCATACCGTCTACTGCATCGGCGACGATGCGCCCGACGCGCCGGGCGTACTGCGCTACGACGCGGCGCTCGCCGCCGAAGCGCCGGATTTCGTGCCCGCGGATACGGCCGCCGACGATCCGGCCGTGATCATCTATACGTCCGGCACGACCGGCAAGCCGAAAGGCGCGCTGCATGCGCATCGCGTGCTGCTCGGCCACCTGCCGGGCGTCGAGATGTCGCAGCAGTGCTTCCCGCGCGACGCACGCCTGTTCTGGACACCGGCCGACTGGGCATGGATCGGCGGGCTGCTCGACGTGCTGCTGCCGTCATGGCATCACGGCGTGCCGGTGCTCGCGCGCCGCTTCGAGAAATTCGACGGCGACGCGGCGTTCGCGCTGATGGCGCGGCACGGCGTCACCCACGCGTTCCTGCCGCCCACCGCGCTGAAGCTGATGCGCGCCGTCGCGGCGCCGCGCGAACGCTACGCGCTGTCGCTGAAATCGGTCGCGAGCGGCGGCGAATCGCTCGGCACCGAACTGACCGCGTGGGGCCGCGACGCGCTCGGAGTGACGATCAACGAGTTCTACGGGCAAACCGAGTGCAACATGGTGCTGTCGTCGTGTGCGGCGCTGTTCGATGCGCAACCCGGCGCGATCGGCAAGGCGGTACCCGGTCATGCGGTCGCGATCGTCGATGCGGACGGCACGCCGCTGCCGCCCGGCGCCGAAGGCCGCATCGCGGTGCGCCGCCCCGACCCGGTGATGTTTCTCGAATACTGGCGCAACCCCGGCGCGACGCACGACAAGTTCGCGGGCGACTACCTGCTCACCGGCGATACGGGCACGATCGACGCGGACGGTTTCGTGCGCTTCGTCGGCCGCGACGACGACGTGATCACGAGCGCCGGCTACCGGATCGGCCCGGGCCCGATCGAGGACTGCCTGCTCACGCATCCGGCGGTGCGAATGGCGGCCGTCGTCGGCGTGCCCGATGCGACGCGCACCGAGATCGTCAAAGCGTTCGTCGTGCTGAACCCCGGCCACGTCGGCGACGACACCCTCGTCAGCGCGCTGCAGGCGCACGTGCGCACACGGCTCGCCGCGCACGAGTATCCGCGCGCGATCGCGTTCGTCGACAGCCTGCCGATGACCGCGACCGGCAAGATCGTGCGCCGCGCGCTGCGCGATGCGTGAGCGGCCCGGCCGCGCTCGGCCCGCCCGGCCGGATGGTTTATAGTGGCGCCACGCAGCCTTTCCAAGAAACCGATGTCCTCTGATCAACACGCCACCGCGGGCGCGTCGCACAGCCCGCTCTACGCCAAACTCCTCGGCGAGACCGCCAAAATCGACTGGTGCGATCTCGAGCGCTTCTTCGCGCAGGGCAAGCTGTTGTCGATCGCACGCGACCTCGATCTCGTCAGCGTCGCGGAAGCCGTCGCCAGCGACGACGCCGAACAGGTCACGCGCTGGCTGTCGTCCGGCCTCGTCGCGCGCATGCCGGCCGAGACCGCCGCCGACTACGCGGCGCGCAATCCGGAGCTGTGGGCGGTCGTCGTGTCGCCGTGGGTCTGCGTGCAGGAACGCGCCTGACGCGTCCGCCATGTCCGACTCCGCCTTACCGCACGGGGCCGGCGGCGCGTCGGCCGCCGTCACGCATCGGCGCGTCCTCGCGCTCGCGTTCCCGATCGTCGTCGCGAACCTGACCCAGCCGATCCTCGGCGCCGTCGACACGGCCGTCGCCGGCCACCTCGACGGCGCGCAATATCTCGGCGGCGTCGCGCTCGGCGGGCTGTTCTTCAATTTCGTGTTCTGGGGCTTCGGCTTTCTGCGGATGGGGACGACCGGGCTCGTTGCGCAGGCACATGGCGCCGGCGACGCCGCCGGGATCCGCCTGAACCTGCTGCGCGCGCTGATCGTCGCGTTCGCGCTCGGCGCCGCGGTACTGGCGCTGCAGGTGCCGCTGCTGTCGTTCGCGCTTTCCGCGCTCGGCGGCAGCGATGCGGTCCGTGCGACGGCCCTCGCATACAGCCATGCACGGATCTGGAGCGCACCGTTCGCGCTCGCGAATTACGTGGTGCTCGGCTACCTGCTCGGCATGCAGCGCGTCCGCCTCGCGCTCGTCGCGCAGGTGTTCATCAACGCGGTGAACATCGCCGCCGTGCTGCTCTACGTGTACGGCTTCGGCTGGGGCATCGCGGGTATCGGCGCGGCGACCGCCACGGCGGACGCATGCGGCTTCGCGCTCGGCGCGTGGATGCTGTGGCGGCTGCGGCCGCGCGGCCTGGCGCCGCTCGCGGTACGCGCGCTTGCCGACCGCGCCGCGCTCAGGCGGCTGATCGCGCTCAATCGCGACATCTTCCTGCGCACGCTGTGCCTGCTCGGCGCGTTCGGGTGGTTCGCGCATCTCGGCGCGAAACAAGGCGACGCGACGCTTGCCGCGAATGCGCTGCTGCTGAATTTCCAGACCTTCATGGCATACGGCCTCGACGGATTCGCACATGCGGCCGAGGCACTCGTCGGCGCGGCGGCCGGCGCGCGCGATCGCCGCGCATTCCGGCAAGCCGTGCGCGTCACGCTGTTCTGGTCGGCACTCGGCGCGCTGCTGTTCGCGCTCGTTTACTGGGCAGCGGGGAGCTGGATCGTCGCGCGCCTGACCGACCAGGCCGAAACCCGCGCCGTCGCGCTGCGCTACCTGCCGTGGGCCGCGATCTCGCCGATCGTGTCGGTCTGGGGTTTCCTGCTCGATGGCGTGTTCATCGGCGCGACGCAGACGCAATCGCTGATGCGCGCGATGGTCGTGTCGTTGTCGATCTTCATCGCGGCCACGCTCGCAGCCGTCGGAACGTTCGGCAATCACGGCCTCTGGTTCGCACTGCTGCTGTTCATGGCCGCGCGCGGCGCGACGCTCGCGCGCTACCTGCCCGCGCTGTTGCGACGCATTGGCGCCGACCCGCAGGCCGCGTCCGCGGCCCGCGCGTGACGGCGGGCCGGCCGAGTGTTACTGCACCGGCTTCGGCGACGGCGCGTCGAGCATCGATGGCGGCGTCATGTCGGTCGGCACACCGTGATAGTCGGCGGGATCTTCCGGCGGGTGGCCGCGGCGCGCCTGGCGCGGATCGCTGCTGCAGGCGGCAAGGAGGGACGCGGCCAGCACGGCCAGCATGAAACGGGTCATCAGGTCAGGCTCCGGAAAACGGCGCGCCCATCGCACGCCGGGACCGCGCCGAGTCTAGCGGAAATCCGGTTTCGGGGTTGCGCCGCGCATGTCCTACTATGTACGCATGGCGCTGTGCCGTTGAAAGGAGGCTGCCATGTCGTCTGAAGAAATCGCGGGCCTGATCGGCCTGTTCATCGGTCTGATGGTGCTGGCCGCCCTGTCGTACTTCGAGTCGCGCGAATACAAGCGCAGCCACGAAGGCGAAGGGATGATCCACGACTGGATGGCGGAACACCACCTGCTCGACTGGCGGCGCAAGCACTGAGCGCGTCGCGGCCGTCCGGCCCTTCTGCAGGGCTGCGCGAACGTACCGCCCTGCGGTACGGTAGTCATTGCGTGTGGCTGAAATTATCGGGGCTCGATACGCACCCATGGACCGGATACACGAACGCCGTCGCGCAGGACTTGCCACGCGACGGCGCTCGCTTGCGTGCGCCACAGGTCGCCGGCGCGACGCGGTTCAGACCGCTTAGCCCAGGAAGTGGCGGGCGTAGCGCGCGTTGATGTCGGACAGGCGGAACAGGGTCAGGAAATCCGCGCAGTTGAAGTCGGGATCCCAGGCCGGTGCGCCGCAAATCTTCGCGCCGAGCCGCAGGTAACCCTTGATCAGCGGCGGCGGCGCGACGACGGTGCCCGTCTGCAGTTCGTCGACCGGCAAAGCCGTGTGCGGGAACGCGCGATACTCGGGCGCCGTCAGCGAGCCCGCCGACAGCGACTGGTACAGGTTCGCCGCGTAGTGGCCGCCGTCGGCCATCGACACGCTCGCGCAGCCCAGCATCGTTTCGTAGCCGTTCTGCATCATGTACGCGCCCAGGCCGCCCCACAGCGCCATGATGACGGCGCCGCTGCGGTAGTCGCTGTGCACGCACGAGCGGCCGACCTCGACCATCTTGCCGCGCAGGTGCGTGAGGCGCGACAGGTCGAATTCGCCTTCGGCGTACAGGCGGCCGACGCGTGCCGCCTGGTGCGGCGGCAGCACGCGGTACGTGCCGACGACTTTCAGCGTGTCGAGATCGCGGACCAGCAGGTGGTCGCAATATGCATCGAACGGATCGACGTCGAGACCGGACGGGCCGCTGACCTGCGCGCCCATTTCTTCGGCGAACACGCTGTAGCGCAGGCGCTGGGCTTCGCGCAATTCGTCTTCCGTACGCGCCCATGCGGCGCGCAGGCGATATTCCGATGTGACGGTTTCACTGGCGCGCGGCAGGTGGCGCCGCGACGTGTCGAGGGGCAGCGAGGCAAAAGGGAGCGTAGGCGTCGGCAGTTCTCGCATTAGGCTTTCCTGATCGTAAGGAATAGGACGACATGCCCGCCAATGTAGTAACCGGCCGTGACCGTTACGTGGCACGACCATGTCTTTTCAATGACGTGTCGCCGAATTGACTTTAGCAGAAAGCTTGCAAAACCGTATGATCAATCCCTTCAAACCCATTCAGGCAAGCTTTACACGAGTTCGGGCGTCAAAACCGCCCGCAGCACGGCCTGCCGGCTGCCGTCGCGCGTGCGGCTCGCGAGCCACACGATTCCGCCCTTCTTGACGCTCCAGCTGTCGTCGTCGCCGGCGATCAATTGCGCGGCGACGCTGCCGAGCGTCGGCTGGTGGCCGACGATCACGACCGTCGGCGCGATGCCTTCCGGCCAGCCGGCCGCCGCCAGCACGTCGTCGACGCTGCCGCCCGGCGCGAGCGCGTCGATGGTCCGGTACTGGTCGGTCAGTGCCTCGACGGTCTGCACGGTGCGCGCCGCCGGGCTCGCGAGGATCACGGTATTCGTCTCGAGCCGGCCGCGCAGCCATTTGGCCATCGCCTGCGCGTCCTTGCGGCCGCGCACGGTCAACTGCCGCGCGAGATCGCTCGTCGCGTAATCTTCGGCTTCGGCGTGGCGCCACAGGATCAGGTTCATCATGATGTCTCCTTGCTTCGGCGAGCGGTCGCGCGCGCATGCGTGCGGGCCGGCCGATTGTCCCGTGAATTGTCGCAAATCGCGGGCCGCTCACCGCCGCGGCATTTACCCGCATATCGTGATTGACCGATGCGGCCATTCGACGTTATTATCTTTGGCTCGTCGGAGCGTAGCGCAGCCTGGTAGCGCATCTGATTTGGGATCAGAGGGTCGTAGGTTCGAATCCTATCGCTCCGACCAAAGGAATCAAAGGGGTTACATGCCAAAAGCGTGTAACCCCTTTTTCCGTTTACGGGCGCTTTTTACGAGCCCTTGAATCGCCTGCCGCTTTTCAGGACTCGCCGCAGCGCGGGCCGAGCACGCACCAACCGCCGCGTCGACGCGCCCGCGCCTCCTCGCGCAGCCCGCGCACGGAACTTGCTGGAACACGCGATAATACGTGTGAACAATCCGCATCCGCGCATGAAAAACAACATTCTCGAAACCGCTCTGTGTGCGTCGCTGCTCATGCTCGCCACCGCCGGCCCTGCGTCGGCGAAAGCGCTCGACGACGCGCTCGACTGCCATTCGACCGGCCACAAGTTCGTCGCGCCGCTGCTCGCGGCCGGCGACATCCAGTCGGAGCCGATGCACGTCGAATCGAATTCGGTCAATGCGTTCCGCACGAACCGCTCGCTGACCGCATACGGCTTCGGCGTCTACGTCGTGCTCGGCTATCAGGCGAACGACCCGATCTTCCGTCCGGGCGACGGCAAGCCGATCGGCGACTGGGCTTACGGTGTCGTCGTGCGCGGCACGAAGAGCGCGGTCGAGGAAGCCGTGCGCAAGGCCGGCAGCGACGCAACCGTCAAACAGGCTTTCCCGTTCCTGACCGCGATCGTCTGCTCGTCGGATTGAGCGGCCGGTCAGCGCCCGCGTTGCGCGGCCGCTGACGATCGTACGGAGCGACGCCTGACGGGCGCCGCCATCGGCACACTCCAGCGGAACCCGCCGTACCTTCCGGGCCCGCTATCGGGCCGCTATCGCCCTGTCACGCGCCGGTATAAACCACGCGATACGGGATACCGACTTTCTCCCACTCCGCCGCCTCCTGGCTGAGGCTGTAGTCGGTCAACGGGTTCTGCTCGACCCACGCGTTCGGCAGGCGCACCTCGTACCCGCCCTTCTTCATCTGCGAAACGGAAATATCGGGCAGCCCCGCATCGGTCCGGCGCCGGCACAGCAGCGCCGCGAGCCGCAGGCAGAACAGCAGCGGCCACTCGACCTCGCGCGCCTGCGACAGCTTGCCGAGCTTGCCCGCATGGCCGAGCACGAGCGCGGCGAGCCGCGCCTGGTCCGTGCGCGAGAAACCCGGCATGTCCGCGTTGCTCGCGATATAGGCCGAATGCTTGTGATACGCGCTGTGCGAGATCGACAGGCCGATCTCGTGCAACGCGGCGGCCCAGCTGAGGAACATCCGCCCTTCCTCCCGCGCTTCCTCGTCGTCTTCCTCGAGTTCGTCGTAGAAACGCGCGGCGAGCGCACCGATCCGCTCGGCCTGCGCACGGTCGACGCCGTAGCGGCGCGTGAACCCCTCGACGGTCACCGCGCGCATGTCCTCGTGCTGCGTCCGGCCGAGCAGGTCGTACAGCACGCCGAGGCGCAGCGCGCCGTCGGTCGTATCGACGTAGTCGACGCCCAGCTCCTCGAACACCGCCAGCATGATCGCGAGGCCACCCGCGAGCACGGGCACGCGGTCGGGCTTCAGCGCGATCAGCTTCAACCGGTTGACGTTCTCCGACTTGATCAGCGCACGCTTCAGCCGCTCGAGGCCGCCGCGCGAAATGCCGTGCGTGATGCCCGGATCGTTGAAGCCGTTCGCCTCGACGAGCTCCGCGAGCGCGCGCGCGGTGCCGGACGAACCGATCGCCTGGTCCCAGCCGGCCTTCTTGTATTCGCTCGAAATGATCTGGATCTCGCGCTTGGCCGCGAGCTCGGCCTGCCGCATCGTGTATTCGTCGACGTTGCCGGCCGGGAAGAAGGCGCGGCTATGGCTCACGCAGCCGATATAGAGGCTCTCCATCACGATCGGCGTGTAGTGCGAGCCGATGATGAATTCGGTCGAGCCGCCGCCGATGTCGACGACGAGCCGCTTGCCGGCGCTCGCCGGCACCGAGTGCGCGGCGCCCGCATAGATGAGGCGCGCCTCTTCGCGGCCCGCGATCACTTCGATCGGGAAACCGAGCGCCGCCTCCGCCTCGCCGAGAAATTCGGCGGCGTTCTTCGCGACGCGCAGCGTGTTGGTTGCCACCGCGCGCACGTGATCGGGATGGAAATCGCGCAGGCGCTCGCCGAACCGCTTGAGCGCCTCCCAGCCACGCTCCTGCGACGCGCGATCGAGCATCTTGTCGCTCGACAGCCCCGCGGCCAGCCGAACCGGCTCGCGCAGCGCGTCGACGGGATAGATCTGGCTGCCCGCCGGCGTTTCCTCGACGCGCCCGACGATCAGCCGAAAGCTGTTCGAGCCGAGATCCACGGCAGCCAGCAAGTGGGGAGTTGTAACCATCAGAAGGGGGCTCCGTGCGCGTTCTTCCGCGGCAGCCGTTCCGGCCACCACGGGCGATCAATCAAAGGCGACATTTTAAGCGTGGAACGCTTGCCGCTGCCACGCTTCACGGGCATGCACACCGCGCCATTCCATATAGCCGAAACATTTATGCGACGAAAGCGTTCGGGCGTAGAATTTCCCGATATAAAACCATGATTGTCATCAGCACGTCATCGTACCGTGAGAGTTTCCGAGCGTCCTTTCGAATCATCGCCTGAATTACCCCCTACTCTGCCGATGTCCGTCCGTTACCCGCTTCTCAATCGTGAACTCGGCATCCTCGGTTTCAACGAGCGCGTGCTGGCCCAGGCGGCCGACCCGCAAGTCCCGTTGCTCGAGCGCCTGCGCTTCATCTGCATCACCAGCAGCAACCTCGACGAATTCTTCGAAGTCCGGATGGCCGGCCTGCAGGAGCAGATCCGCGACAATCCCGGCGCGCTGACACCCGACGGCATGTCGTTACAGCACGCATACGATCTCGTCGTCGAACGCGCGCAGCGGCTCGTGCATCGACAGTACACGATGCTGCACGAAACCGTGCTGCCGGCGCTCGAACAGGAAGGCATCTACTTCCACGCGAGCGACACGTGGAACGACGAGCAGCTCGAATGGGCGCGGCGCTACTTCCTCGACGAACTGCTGCCCGTGCTGACGCCGATCGGCCTCGATCCGGCCCACCCGTTCCCGCGCGTGCTGAACAAGAGCCTGAACTTCGTCGTCGAGCTCGAAGGCCGCGACGCGTTCGGCCGCCAGGCCGTGATGGGCATCGTGCAGGCGCCGCGCGCGCTGCCGCGCGTCGTGCGCATGCCGCATGCGCTGTCGGGTTTCGAGCATGGCTTCGTGCTGCTGAGTTCGTTCATGCAGCGCTTCGTCGGCGAACTCTTTCCGCAACTGGTCGTGAAGAGCTGCAACCAGTTCCGCATCACGCGCAACAGCGAGCTGTTCGTCGACGAAGACGAAATCACGAACCTGCGTGTCGCGTTGCAGGGCGAACTGCCCGCGCGCCACCTCGGCAACGCGGTACGCCTCGAGGTATCGGCCGACACGCCGCTGCACATCGTGCGACGCCTGCTCGAGGAAAGCGAACTCGGCGACAAGGATTGCTATCGCGTCGCGGGTTCCGTGAACCTGGTGCGCCTGATGCAGATTCCCGATCTCGTCGACCGCCCCGACCTGAAGTTCGCGCCGTTCATCGCGTCGACGCCGGCGGCAATCGCCAACGCGCCGACGATGTTCGACGCGATCGATGCCGGCGACATCCTGCTGCACCACCCGTACGAGAGCTTCCAGCCCGTGCTCGAGCTGTTGCAGCAGGCCGCGAAAGACCCGAGCGTCGTCGCGATCAAGCAGACGATCTACCGCACCGGCACCGACTCGCCGCTGATGGACGCGCTGATGGAAGCCGCGCGCAACGGCAAGGAAGTGACCGTCGTCGTCGAGCTGCTCGCGCGCTTCGACGAGGAGACCAACATCAACTGGGCGTCGCAGCTCGAAGCCGTCGGCGCGCACGTCGTGTACGGCGTGGTCGGCCACAAGTGCCACGCGAAGATGATGCTGATCGTGCGGCGCGTCGTGCAGGCCGGCAAGGCGTCGCTGCGCCGCTACGTGCACCTCGGCACCGGCAACTATCATCCGCGCACCGCGCGCCTCTACACCGACTTCGGGCTGATGACGGCCGAGCAGAAGATCTGCGAGGACGTGCATCACGTGTTCCAGCAATTGACCGGGATCGGCGGTGAACTGACGCTGCACGAGCTGTGGCAGTCGCCGTTCACGCTGCATCCGCGCATCATCGATTCGATCCGCGCGGAGATCGACAATGCGCAGGCCGGCAAGCGTGCGCGCATCGTCGCGAAAATGAACGCGCTGCTGGAGCCGTCGGTGATCGCCGCGCTGTACGAAGCGTCGCAGGCCGGCGTCAAGGTCGACCTGATCGTGCGCGGCGTCTGCGCGCTGAAGCCCGGGGTGCCGGGGCTGTCGGAAAACATCACGGTGCGCTCGATCGTCGGCCGCTTCCTCGAACACCACCGCATCTACTACTTCCACGCGGGCGGCGCCGAGCACGTCTATCTGTCGAGTGCCGACTGGATGGACCGCAACCTGTTCCGCCGCGTCGAAGTCGCGTTCCCGATCCGCGAGCGCAAGCTCAAGCGGCGCGTGATCGCCGAAGGGCTGTCGGTGTGCCTCGGCGATAACCAGTCGGCATGGCAGATGCACAGCGACGGCCACTATCGGCGCCGCCGCACCGGCAAGACGATCCGCAACGCGCAGCTCGGGCTGCTCGCGAAGTTCTGCTCGTGAGCCGCCGGTGCGATGCGAGTCGCGCCGACGCATCGCCATGAAAAAAAGCAACCCGCGGGTTGCTTTTTTTCGACCGCCGAGCCGCTACGCGATCATGCTTCGTAAGCGGCCGGCCGGATCGCGATGACGCGCGAGCCCGGGAACCGCGCGGTGAACGTACTGCCGCGCCCTTCCTCGCTCTGCACGTACAGATGCGCGTCGTGCCGCTGCAGCACGTGCTTGACGATTGCGAGCCCGAGGCCCGTGCCGCCGGTATCGCGCGAACGGCTGCGATCGACGCGGTAGAAGCGCTCGGTGAGCCGCGGCAGGTCGGCGGCCGGAATCCCGAAGCCGCTGTCCGTGACGGAGAACACGCCCTGCGCGCCCTCGCGCCGCCACGATACGACGATCTTGCCGCCGTCCGGCGTGTAGCGGATCGCATTCGTGACGAGATTCGCGAACGCGCTGAACAGCTCCGTCTGCGCACCCGTGACGCCGAGCGTCTCGTCGATCGAGAACGCGATGTCGTGATGCCCGTTCGACAGCGTGTGCGCATCTTCCTTCAGGTGGTCGAACACCGCCCGCATGTCGATCGCGTGATCGACCGGCGGCTTGCTCTCGCCCTCCAGCTTCGCGAGCACCAGCAGGTCGGTCACGATGTGCCGCATCCGCGACGCCTGCTGCTCCATCATGTCGAGATAGCGCGCGCGGTCGTCCTCGCTCAGCGGCAGCTCGCGCATCGTCTCGAGGAAGCCCGACAGCACGGTGAGCGGCGTCTTCAACTCGTGCGACACGTTCGCGACGAAGTCGCGCCGCATCGCGTCGGTGCGCTCGAGCTCGGTGATGTCCTGCGTGAGCAGCAGCTTGCGGTTCTCGCCGTACGGAAACACCTGCACGGCCAGCACGTTCTGCCGCGAGTCGCCCATGCCGCGCATCAACAGCGTCTCGTCGTAATGCTGCGCATTCAGGTAGCGGACGAAATCGGGATGGCGCACCAGGTTCGTGATGTGCTGGCGCAGGTCGCGCTTCGCATCGAGGCCGAAATGGACTTCGGCGATCGCGTTGCACCACTCGATCTGGTCGTGGTCGTCGAGCATCGCGACGCCGTTCGGCGAGGCCTGGATCGCCTGGATGAAGCGCGAATGCTGCTGCTCGACCTGCCGCACCTGCGCATGCCACTGCTTCGCGAGCTTGTGCAGACGATAGTAGATCTCGCCCCAGATGCCCGGCGCGCTCGGCACTTCGCCGTAGACGGGCGCATCGAGCAGGCGCCACAGACGCTGCGTATGGAAGGTGCTGAAAAAGCCCTGCGCGACCAGCATCACGACCACGAACACGAGGCCCGCGGTCGGGCCGGCGAAGACGCCGACCAATACGCCGATCAGCACGAGCAGCACGAGCGACACCAGAAAGCGCGCCCAGATGATGTTCATGATTCAGCGTCCGAAAGAAGGAACGACACGCCGCGGCACACGGCATGCCCGAATACGTTACGCGTGCTTCGCGAGGCGGTAGCCGCTGCCGCGCACGGTTTCGATCATCGCATCGCAGCCGGCCGGTTTCAAGGCCGCGCGCAGTCGTTTGATGTGCACGTCGACGGTGCGCTCCTCGACGAACACGTGGTCGCCCCACACCTGGTCGAGCAGTTGCGTGCGGCTGTGCACGCGCTCCGGATGCGTCATGAAGAAATGCAGCAGGCGGAACTCGGTCGGGCCGAGATCGAGCTTGATTTCGCTGCCGTCGCCGTGCGCGGCGACGCGATGCGTGGCCGGGTCGAGGCGCAGCCCGTTGATCGACACGACGTCCTCGGTCAACTGCGGCGCGCGGCGGCGCAGCACGGCCTTGATGCGCGCCATCAGTTCCTTCGGTGAAAACGGCTTCGTCACGTAGTCGTCCGCGCCGATTTCGAGGCCGAGCACCTTGTCCTGCTCGTCGCCGCGGGCGGTGAGCATGATGATCGGAATGTGTTTGGTCCGTTCGTTGTTGCGCAGGTCGCGCGCGAACGCGATACCGGACTTGCCCGGCAGCATCCAGTCGAGCAGCACGAGATCGGGCAGCACGTCGCTGATCAGGTTCTGAGCCTGTTCGGCGTTGTACGCGCGGATCGGGCAATGACCGGCGTGCTGGAGATTCACCGAGATCAGTTCGGAAATCGCGGGCTCATCTTCAACGACGAGAATGTTGCTGGGCATCGGCACCTCTGTTCTTCCTATGGAGTCGATTAACTGTTGGCTTCGCGATCGAGCGTGTCGCGCGGCTGGTGCCGCACGTCGGTGCCCTTCACGATGTAGATGATGAATTCGGCGATGTTCTTCGCGTGGTCGCCGATCCGTTCGATCGCCTTCGCGATGAACAGGTAGTCGAGGCCCACCGAGATCGTGCGCGGATCTTCCTGCATGTACGACACGAGCTTGCGCACGAACGCGCGGAATTCCATGTCGATTTCCTTGTCGTCCTTGACGATCTGCGCGGCGGCCACCGTATCGAGGCGCGCGAACGCGTCGAGCGCGCGGCGCAGGATCGTCACGGCCATCTCGCCCGACACCTTGATCTCGGCGATGTTGACCGCACGCGCGGACGGCTCGTCGACCAGGCGGCGCACGCGCTTGGCGATCTTCTCGGCTTCGTCGCCGGCGCGCTCGAGGTTCGTAATCGTTTTCGAAATCGACATCAAAAGACGCAGGTCGCGCGCGGCAGGCTGCCTCCGCGCGATGATGTTGCCGCATTCCTGGTCGATGTCGACTTCCATCGCGTTCAGCGTTTCCTCGGCCGCGATCACCTTCTCGGCCGTATCGCGATCGAACTCGTTCAGCGCGCGCATCGCGCCGACGATCTGCGACTCGACGAGTCCGCCCATTTCCAGCACTTTCGACGACACGGCATTCAGGTCCGCGTCGAACTGGCTCGACAGATGTTTATCCGACATGGTTGTTGTTCTCCGTCATCAGCCGAAGCGGCCGGTGATGTAGTCTTCCGTTTCCTTGCGCACCGGCTTGATGAAGATCTTTTCGGTGTCGCCGAACTCGATCAGCTCGCCCAGGTACATGTAGGCCGTGTAATCCGAGCAGCGTGCGGCCTGCTGCATGTTGTGCGTGACGATCACGACCGTGTAGTCGCTCTTCAGCTCCGCGATCAGCTCCTCGATGCGGCCCGTCGAGATCGGGTCGAGCGCCGAGCACGGTTCGTCGAGCAGCAGCACTTCCGGACGGATCGCGATGCCGCGCGCGATGCACAGACGCTGCTGCTGGCCGCCCGACAGCCCGTAGCCGCTCTGGCCCAGCTTGTCCTTCACTTCGTTCCACAGCGCGGCCTTCGTCAGTGCCCACTCGACGCGGTCGTCCATTTCCGAGCGCGTGAGCTTTTCGAACATCTTCACGCCGAACGCGATGTTGTCGTAGATCGACATCGGGAACGGGGTCGGCTTCTGGAACACCATGCCGATTCGCGCGCGCAGCAGCGAGATGTCGCGCTTCGTCGTCAGCAGGTTCTCGCCGTCCATCAGGATTTCGCCTTCGGCGCGCTGCTCCGGATAAAGCGCGAACATCTTGTTGAACGTGCGCAACAGCGTCGACTTGCCGCAGCCCGACGGGCCGATGAACGCCGTCACCTTCCCTTCGGGAATGCGCAGGTTGATGTTCTTCAGCGCGTGGAACTTGTTGTAGAAGAAGTTGAGGTTGTTGACCTCGATCTTCGCGTTCAGCGGCGCGAGCGGACGGCCGTGCGCCGCGTCTTGCGTGCCGGCGGGCGCAGCGGTGCGCTCGACGGGATTCAGGTGGCTCTCTGCCATATTCATCGGATTGCTCCGCCGTTACTTTTTCGAGAAGATCGAGCGCGCCAGGACGTTCAGTCCGAGCACCCCGAGCGTAATCAGGAACACGCCCGCCCACGCGAGCGACTGCCATTCCGCGAACGGGCTCATCGCGAACTTGTAGATCGTGACCGGCAGGTTCGCCATCGGCTGGCTCATGTCCCACGAGAAGAACTGGTTCGACAGCGCGGTGAACAGCAGCGGCGCCGTTTCGCCGGCGATCCGCGCGACCGCGAGCAGCACGCCCGTCACGATCCCGCCGACCGACGCGCGCAGCGTGATCTTCAGCACCATGCGCCACTTCGGCGTGCCCAGCGCGACGGCCGCTTCGCGCAGCGCGTTCGGCACGAGCTTCAGCATGTTCTCCGTCGTGCGGATCACGATCGGGATCTGCAGCAGCGCCAGCGCGATCACGCCGGCCCAACCGGAGAAGCGCCCCGACTTCGCGACGACGATCGCATACACGAACAGGCCGATGACGATCGACGGCGCGGACAGCAGGATGTCGTTGATGAAGCGGATGGTGCTCGCCAGCAGGTTCTTCTGCCCGTATTCGGCGAGATAGACGCCCGCGAGGATGCCGATCGGCGTGCCGACCAGCGTGCCGAAGCCGCACAGCAGCAGGCTGCCGACGATCGCGTTCGCGAGACCACCGCCTTCCGTGTTCGGCGCCGGCGTCGATTCGGTGAACAGTTGCAGCGACAGGCCGCCGACGCCGAGGTGCACCGTCGTGTAGAGAATCCACACGAGCCACAACAGGCCGAAGGCCATCGCGCCG
Organism: Burkholderia sp. AU16741; assembly: GCF_002223345.1. Classification (NCBI taxonomy): domain Bacteria; kingdom Pseudomonadati; phylum Pseudomonadota; class Betaproteobacteria; order Burkholderiales; family Burkholderiaceae; genus Burkholderia; species Burkholderia sp. AU16741. The sequence continues at coordinate 790,411 of NZ_NKEZ01000003.1, read as the reverse complement.
AGCGACGCGGTGAGCGCGATCGCGTTGACGGCCTTGCGCTTGCGTTGCAGGCGATTGCGCATCGCGTCGAGCGCGGCGCCGCTCGGCCCCGGGAAATTCATGATGGGCTCGCTCATTTCTTGCCCTCTCCCTTCTCGAGACGAAGCAGCAGCAGTTTGGAGATGGACAGCACGATGAACGTGATCACGAACAGGATCAGGCCGAGCTCCATCAGCGCGGACGTATGCAGGCCCGGCTGAGCTTCCGCGAATTCGTTCGCGAGCGCCGACGTGATGCTGTTACCCGGCGCGAACAGCGACACGCTGTCGAGCAGGTTGGTGTTGCCGATCACGAAGGTCACGGCCATCGTTTCGCCGAGCGCGCGGCCGAGGCCGAGCATCACGCCGCCGATCACGCCGGTCTTCGTATAGGGCAGCACGACCTTCCACATCACTTCCCAGGTCGTGCAGCCAATCCCGTATGCCGATTCCTTCAGCAGCACCGGCGTGACCTCGAACACGTCGCGCATCACCGATGCGATGTACGGGATGATCATGATCGCGAGGATCACGCCGGCCGCGAGGATGCCGATGCCGATCGGCGGACCCGACGTCAGCGGACCGAGCACCCACACGTCCTGGAACAGGCGGCCGAGCGGCTTCTGGAAGTATTCGGCGAAGATCGGCGCGAACACGAGCAGCCCCCACATGCCGTACACGATCGACGGAATCGCGGCGAGCAGCTCGATCGCGATGCCGAGCGGACGGCGCAGCCACACGGGCGCCAATTCGGTGAGGAACAGTGCGATGCCGAAACTGACGGGCACTGCGATGACGAGCGCAATGATCGACGTCACGATCGTGCCGTAGATCGGCACGAGTGCGCCGTAGATGTCCGAGTTGGGATCCCACTCGGATTGCCACAGGAAGCCGACGCCGAACTTCTGGATGGTCGGCATCGACGCAATGATCAGGGAAACGATGATCCCGCCGAGCAGCAGCAGGGTCACGATCGCGGCGAGCCGCGCAAGGCCGCCGAACAGGATATCCCCGAGACGGCTCGGCGCGCGCTGCTGCGCATTGTCGGGCGATCGGGAGGACGGGTATGAAATATCAGACATGGGTGCCTGCTTTTGATCGCCGGGCGCCGTAACGCCCGGCTTTACCGCACACACTGCCCGACCGGCACGGCCGGGCAGCGAACCGCTGCAATGCTTACTCGGCGGCGACCGGCTTGCCCGACGCGTCCGTCACCTTCGTCTTCCACTGCTTGCGGATTTCCGTCTCGACCGTCGCCGGCAGCGAGATGTAGTCGAGGCTGTCCGCAGCCTTCTCGCCGTTCTTGAACGCCCAGCTGAAGAACTTCAGCGTTTCCGCGCCCTGTTCCGGCTTGTCCTGCTTCGCGTGCAGCAGCACGAACGTCGCGCCGACGACCGGCCACGCTTCCTTGCCCGGCTGGTTCGTCAGGATCTGGTAGAACGACTTCGACCAGTTCGCGCCTGCCGCCGCGGCCTTGAACGTTTCCGTCTTCGGCTCGACCACCGTGCCCGTCGAATTCTTCAGGGCCGTGTAGGTCATGTTGTTCTTCTTCGCGTACGCCCACTCGACGTAGCCGATCGCACCCGGCAGGCGCTGCACGAAGGCCGCGACGCCGTCGTTGCCCTTGCCGCCCGTGCCCGTCGGCCAGTTGACCGTCGTGCCTTCGCCGATCTTCGACTTCCACTCGTCGTTGACCTTCGACAGGTAGTTCGTCCAGATGAAGCTCGTGCCCGAGCCGTCGGCGCGGCGGACCACGGCGATGTCCGTATCCGGCAGCTTGACCTTCGGGTTCAGCGCGACGATCGCCGGATCGTTCCACTTCTTGATCTTGCCGAGGTAGATGTCGCCGAGCACCGGGCCCGACAGCGTCAGTTCGCCGGCCTTCACGCCCGGCACGTTGACGACCGGCACCACGCCGCCGACCACCGTCGGGAACTGGAACAGGCCTTCCTTCGCGAGCTCCTCATCCTTCAGCGGAGCATCCGAACCTGCAAAATCGACCGTCTTCGCGTTGATCTGCTTCAGGCCGCCCGACGAACCGATACCTTGGTAGTTCACCTTCGCGCCGCCGGACTGCTGGTAGTCGGCAGCCCATTTCGTATAGATCGGCATGGCGAACGTGCTGCCTGCGCCCGTGATGTCGGCAGCTTGAGCGGCGACGGCGAAAAGCGCGCCAGCCAGGCCGGCAATCGCGGTTTGCATCAATTTCATGAGACCTCCAGTGTGTGAGCGGATGACTACGGCACCGCGAAGGTTAGGGGCTGCTCATGACGGTAATGTGACAATCGATGAAACTGGCGTGACAGTAACATGACTGGTTGAAAGGGAGTATCAGGTGGCGCGTCGGGGCGCGGGAGCGGCGCTAGCGGCAAGGATCGCCTGGCTCGGAGGGAGGGATGAACGCCGGGTTTTAAGCGACGTTCGGGCGCATCGTAGCGCAGCGTCTGCCGGAGGGAAAGCCCGGGCCGGCGGCAGGCAGGTTCCGGGGTCGGATGCCTGAGTCGATCGAAAGGACGCGGTTGCCGGCGCTTGCTTCTATTAGGTAGCGCAAACCTTTGCGTCTGACGAAACGACGGCGCCCGAGGGCGCCGGCGCGCGGGCGGCCGGACCGCCGCGCGCGCCTGGCCGGATTAGGCCGTCGCGGCGCGCACCGCGTCGGCGATCGTCTCCGCGTGGCGCACCGCATCGACGGCCTGCTGCGCTTCGACCATCACGCGCAGCACGGGCTCCGTGCCCGATGCACGGATCAGCACGCGACCGCTGCCGGCGAGCTCGGCTTCGGCGGCATCGATCGCCGCACGAATCGACGCACTGCCCTTCCAGTCGGCGCCCGGCTTCATCCGCACGTTGATCAGCTTCTGCGGGAACAGCGTGACGCCGTCGAGCACCTGCGCGAGGGTGCGACCGCTGCGCTTGAGCGCGGCCAGCACGAGCAACGCCGACACGATGCCGTCGCCGGTCGAGTGCCGGTCGAGCGACAGGATGTGGCCTGACCCTTCCGCGCCGAGCTGCCAGCCGTGCTCGCGCAACTGCTCGAGCACGTAGCGATCGCCGACCGCCGCACGGACGAATTTCACGCCCTCGCGCTGCAGCGCGACTTCGACGGCGAGGTTCGTCATCAGCGTGCCGACCGCGCCTTCGACCTTGCCGTCGGTCGCGATCCGGTCCTTCACGAGCACGTAGAGCAGCTCGTCGCCGTTGTACAGGCGGCCGGTCGCGTCCACGACCTGCAGACGATCGGCGTCGCCGTCGAGCGCGATGCCGAGATCGGCATGGTTCGCCCGCACCGCGCGTACCAGCGCGTCCGGCGCGGTCGCGCCGACGCCGTCGTTGATGTTGAAGCCGTTCGGCGCGACGCCGATCGGAATGACGTCCGCGCCGAGCTCGTGGAACACGTGCGGCGCGATCTGGTACGCAGCGCCGTGCGCGCAATCGATCACGAGCTTCAGCCCACGCAGGTTGAACGCGGCCGGGAACGTGCTCTTGCAGAACTCGATGTAGCGGCCGGCCGCGTCGTCGAGGCGGCGGGCCTTGCCGAGGCCGTCCGACGCCGCGCATTCGAGCGGCTTGTCGAGCCACGCTTCGATCGCGGCCTCGGTGTCGTCGGGCAGCTTGTTGCCGTCGGCCGAGAAGAACTTGATCCCGTTGTCGTGATACGGGTTGTGCGACGCGCTGATCACGACACCGGCCGACAGACGCAGCGCCCGCGTCAGATACGCGACGCCGGGCGTCGGCATCGGGCCGGCCAGCATCACGTCGACGCCGGCCGCCGAGAATCCGGCCTCGAGCGCGGCTTCGAGCATGTAGCCCGACACGCGCGTGTCCTTGCCGATCAGCACGGTCGGACGCGAGCCCGCCGCGACGTCGGCCGAGCCGGCCAGTACCTTGCCGGCCGCATAGCCGAGACGCAACACGAAGTCCGGCGTGATGGGCGCTTCGCCCACCGTGCCGCGAATGCCGTCCGTGCCGAAATATCGACGTCCCATGGGGTCCTTCCTCCTTCGTCTTTTGACTTGCTTATCGTTGCCGCGCGGCTGCGCGCACGGCATTCCATACTTTCAGCGCATCGACCGTCGCCGCGACGTCGTGCACGCGCACGATCGCGGCGCCCCGCTCGACCGCGCACAACGCGGCCGCCACGCTCGCCGCGACGCGCTCCATCGGCGGCTTGCCGCCGATCACCGCGCCGAGCATCGACTTGCGCGACATACCCGCGAGAATCGGATACGCACGCCCGTCGGGCCGCGCGGGCGCCGTGTCCGGCAACGCGGCCAACAGCGCATAGTTGTCGTCGACGACCGCCTTGCCGAATCCGAAGCCGGGATCGACGCAGATCCGCTCCGCCGCCACCCCCGCGTCGCGCAGCGCCTGCGCGCGCGCGGCAAGGAAATCGCGAACGTCGGTCACGATGTCGCCGTAGTCGGGCTCGCCGACCTGCATCGTCTGCGGCTCGCCAAGCATGTGCATCGCACACAGGCCGCTATTGCCGTCGCGCACCGCATCGATCGCGCCCGGCTGTCGGAACCCCCAGATGTCGTTGATCAGGTCCGCGCCGGCGGCCAGCGCCGCGCGCATCACGGCCGGCTTGTAGGTATCGATCGACAGCGGCACGTTCAGCGGCCGCAGCGCGTCGACGAGCGGAATCACGCGCGCGAGTTCCTCGTCGAGCGGCACCGGCGGCGCGCCGGGACGCGTCGATTCGCCGCCGATGTCGATGAGATCCGCACCGTCGACGATCATCCGCTCCGCTTGGCGCAGCGCATCGTCGCGCACGAGGAAGCGGCCGCCGTCGGAGAACGAATCGGGCGTGGCGTTGAGGATGCCCATCACGAGCGGGCGCTCGAACGTCAGTTCGAAGCGGCCGCACCGAAGCGGCGCGGGAATGAACGGGGACACTGCGGAATCGGACACGAGCAACGGGCGTGGATGAATGCAAAACGGGCCGGTGTGAAGCCACACCAGCCCGTGAACGGTGCTAAAGCGGAGATTATGCCGCCGGCGTAGCCGGCGCCGGCGCGCTGCCGGGCTTGACCTCGGCGCTGCCGCCGCCCGACGAATCGCCGCCGACAGCCGGCGAGCTCTTCGGCGAGCGTGGCGGACGACCTTCCATGATGTCGTTGATCTGATCGGCGTCGATCGTCTCCCACTCCATCAGCGCGGCCGTCATCGCCTCGACCTTGTCGCGGTTATCTTCGAGCAGGCGGCGTGCGAGATTGTACTGTTCGTCCAGCACGCGGCGGATTTCCGAGTCGACCTTCTGCTGCGTCGCTTCCGAGATCGTGCGCGTGAAGCCGCGGCCGAACGGCGATGCATCGTTCTCGTCGTCGACGTAGACCATCGGTCCGAGCGCGTCGGTCATGCCGAATCGGGCAACCATCGCACGCGCGGTCTGCGTGGCCTTGTTGAAGTCGTCCGATGCGCCGGTGCTGACCAGGTTCATGAACAGCTCTTCGGCCACCCGGCCACCGAACAGGATCGCGAGGCGGTCCAGCAGGTAATCCTTCGAATACGTCTCGTTGTCATGCTCCGGCAACTGCCACGTGACGCCCAGCGCGCGACCGCGCGGGATGATCGTGACCTTGTGCACCGGGTCGGCCTTCGGCAACAGCTTCGCGATCACCGCGTGGCCCGACTCGTGGTACGCGGTGGCCCGCTTCGCTTCCTCGCGGATCACGGCCGACTTGCGCTCCGGACCCATGAAGATCTTGTCCTTCGCGTCCTCGAAATCCTGCATCTCGACGATGCGCTTGCCGCGACGGGCGGCGAACAGCGCAGCCTCGTTCACGAGGTTCGCAAGATCGGCGCCCGAGAACCCCGGCGTGCCGCGTGCGATGACCGCCGCGTCGACGTCGTTCGCGATCGGCACCTTGCGCAGGTGCACGCGCATGATCTGCTCGCGGCCGCGGATGTCCGGCAGGCCGACATAGACCTGGCGGTCGAAACGGCCGGGACGCAGCAGCGCCTTGTCGAGCACGTCGGAACGGTTGGTCGCGGCGATCACGATCACGCCCGAGTTCGCCTCGAAGCCGTCCATCTCGACGAGCATCTGGTTCAGCGTCTGTTCGCGCTCGTCGTTGCCGCCGCCCATGCCGGCGCCGCGATGACGGCCGACCGCGTCGATTTCGTCGATGAACACGATGCACGGCGCATGCTTCTTCGCCTGCTCGAACATGTCGCGCACACGAGCGGCGCCGACGCCGACGAACATTTCGACGAAGTCCGAACCCGAGATGCTGAAGAACGGCACCTTCGCTTCACCCGCGATCGCGCGGGCGAGCAGCGTCTTGCCGGTACCCGGGGGGCCGACCAGCAACACGCCGCGCGGAATGCGGCCGCCCAGCTTCTGGAATTTCTGCGGATCGCGCAGGAAATCGACGAGCTCGGACACTTCTTCCTTCGCTTCGTCGCAGCCCGCGACGTCGGAGAAGTTCACCGCATTGTTGTTCTCGTCGATCAGCCGCGCACGCGATTTCCCGAACGAGAATGCGCCGCCTTTGCCGCCCCCCTGCATCTGCCTCATCATGTAGAACCAGAACACGATGATCAGGATCGTCGGCCCGAGATAGTACAGCGCGGACATCAGCGCATTCGGCTCGTCGTCGGCCTTGCCGCTGACCTGCACGCCGTACTTCATCAGATCGCCGACCATCCAGATGTCGCCGGGCGACACGATCTGGTATTTCTGGCCATCAGCCGGAGTGACGGTGAGGTTGCGCCCCTGAACGATGACGTTCTTGACCTTGCCGTTCTTGGCGTCGTCCATGAACTGCGAATAGGACACGCCTTCCTGGACGCGGGGCTTGTCGAACTGCTTGAACACCGTAAACAGCACCAGTGCGATCACCAGCCACACCGCTGCCTTCGAAAACATATTGTTGTTCAAAGCACCACTCCTTCACTCGTAGACGAGCGCCTACATTTTCCTTGCGGCGCCCCTCGGTCATTCTAATCCAGTCCGACCACCCCTGCCATAAGCATTGACAACCGCCGCGATAGCGCTTCGCTTGTCCGGCAAGGGCCGGAGCCCGTTTGCGGCATCGCGCTCCGCATCAACGCGGATGCTTCAGCTGCCGACCCAAAATGAACGTTTCGGACGATTTGTCGCGGGATGCCTTGGGCTTGCGCGGCGCGACAACCTTAAACTGCTGTTTGAACTTCTCGACGATCTGGCTGTAGCCGCTGCCGTGAAAGCACTTCACGAGCAGCGCACCGTCCGGCTTCAGATGGTTCTGCGCGAATTCGAGCGCCAGATCGCAGAGATGCTCGATGCGCGCCGCGTCCGCCGAGGCCACGCCGGAGAGGTTGGGGGCCATGTCGGAAATAACAAGGTCCACCGCGCGGCCTTCGAGCACTTCTTCAAGCTGGCGGAGCACGTCGTCCTCGCGGAAGTCGCCCTGCAGGAAGTGGACGTCGGCGATCGGCTCCATCGGCAGGATGTCGAGCGCAACGATCGTGCCGTCGATGCCGCCTTCGCGCTCCGCGTCGCGCTTCCTGCCCTGCGCGAGCTTGTTGCGGGCATACTGGCTCCAGCTACCCGGCGTGGCGCCGAGATCGACGATCACCTGGCCCGGACGGATCAGCTTGTCCTGCTCGTCGATTTCCTTCAGCTTGTACGCGGCGCGCGCGCGATAGCCCTCCCGCTGCGCCATTTTGACGTACGGGTCGTTGATGTGGTCGTGCAGCCAGTGCTGGTTGAAGCGGTTTTTTGCCATTCGAGAGAGAGATTGCTGCCCATTGCTTCGTGAAGCCGCGCTTTTAGCGGATAATACGCGTCTTCTTCGCGCGGCTGCGGCCCCTTTTCAGGCCCAAGCCGCGATTTTACGTGGTTTCGGCGCACGGCTGACGCGGTAACGTTCCGCGATCGCTTTTCAGTCGGCGCGCCCTTATTTAGATTTCGACATTTCCATGCCCGCCCTTTCGCTTTCTCCCGCCGAGCGCTCCGCGCTGCGCTCCCAGGCCCATGCGCTCAAGCCCGTCGTGCTGATCGGCGCCGAAGGGCTGACCGACGCCGTGCTCAAGGAAATCAAGGTGCACCTCGACGCGCACCAGCTGATCAAGATCCGCGTGTTCGGCGACGAGCGCGACGAGCGCATCGCGATCTACGACGAGATCTGCGATCGCCTGAACGCGGCGCCGATCCAGCACATCGGCAAGCTGCTGGTGATCTGGAAGCCCGAGGCCGCGGTGGCGGCCCCGTCCCGCGGCCGTCGTGCCGGCGCGCTGCCGAGCGCGGCCGAAGCCGTCGACGACAAGAAAGGCCGTGCACCGCGCACCGTCAAGGTCGTCAAGGTGTCGCCGAACGCGAGCCCCGTACGCCGCCCGAGGCCGGTCAAGGTCACGGTGCGCGGCAACGAGCGCGTGACGGCAGGCGGCACCGTGAAGCGCGCGAAAAAGCGCCAGGCCAGCACGAAGCGGCCGTTCCAGGACAAGTAAAGCGCGCATGCGGCACGGATTCCCGTGCCGCCCTGCCCCGTCGTTGCGCCATGCGCAGCGGCGCGGCGCTCAGGCGTCGCGCGCCGGCAGACGCCAGATCAGCATCAGCCCCAGCACGCTCTCGACGAGATAGAACACGCTCGACACGCCGTGCAGCATCCCGAAGCGGCTCGCATACGGCGAATTCGCGATATCGGTGCCCGCATCCATCGCGGCCACCCGCAGCGCGTTCATGAACGGCTGCAGCGCAAAATACCCGACCAGCACGCACACGACCATCGCGGCGACGATCCAGCGCACGCGGCGATATTCGGTGCTGCCGCGCCGCACCTGCTGATTCGACAACGCGAGCAGCAGCACGCCGCACACGACGCCGAGGATCGCCTCGATGCGGAACAGCTGGGCGGCGACCGAGCCGGCCGTCATCCGCTCCAGCGTCTTGAACAGGACGGGCGCGACCGCATACCCGATCGTCAGCAGGCTGCCGACCCACACGGCCGACAGCAGACGGAACACGCGATGCGGCATCACGTCGCCCCGCTTCAGATGTAGCTGACCGAGATGATTTCGTACTCGCGCACGCCGCTCGGCGCCTGCACGGCCGCGACGTCGCCTTCGGACTTGCCGATCAGCGCACGCGCGATCGGGGAGCTGACGGAGATCAGGCCGTGATCGATATCGGCTTCGTCGTCGCCGACGATCTGGTACTTGACGGTGTCGCCCGACTCGAGATCCTCGAGTTCGACCGTCGCGGCGAACACCACGCGGCCATCGGCGTCGAGCACCGTGGGATCGATGATTTGCGCGGCGGACAGCTTGGATTCGAGTTCCGCGATGCGGCCCTCGATAAAGCCCTGCTTTTCCTTCGCGGCGTCGTATTCGGCGTTTTCGGACAGATCGCCCTGTGCGCGGGCCTCCGCGATCGCGTTGATCACGGCCGGCCGCTCGACGGACTTGAGGCGCTGCAATTCATCGCGCAGTTGCTCCGCGCCACGCTTTGTCAACGGAATGGTGCTCATAAACGGCTCAATCGCTAAAAACGGCTATAAAAAAAATCACCGCGATTAAGCGCGCTTCCGATGCACTGGAAACACCGCCTAATCGCGGCACGTGTTGCTTCGACAGGTAACTGACTGCTTAGTTTAGGCGAGCGTGAAGACCTTGTAAATCATAGACTTCCAGATCCTTCAGGTAGCGCAAGCCTTCAACGGCCGCGCGCGCGCCCGACATCGTCGTGTAGTACGTGACCTTGTGCGCCTGCGCGCTCATGCGGATCGAACGCGAATCGGCGATCGCCTGGCGCGTCTCGTCGACCGTCGTGAACACGAGGGCGATCTCGCCGTTCTTGATCATGTCGACGATGTGCGGACGGCCGTCCTTCACCTTGTTCACGACCTTCACCGGCACGCCGGCCGCCTCGATCGCGGCAGCCGTGCCCTTGGTCGCGACGATCGGGTAGCCGAGGTCGTGCAGCATGCGCGCGACTTCGACGGCCTTCGGCTTGTCCGCGTCCATCACGGTCAGCAGCACCGTGCCCGACTCCGGCAGGCGCGAACCGGCCGCGAGTTGCGACTTGAACAGCGCTTCGCCGAACGTCTGGCCGACGCCCATCACTTCGCCGGTCGAACGCATTTCAGGCCCGAGGACCGGATCGACGGTCGGGAACTTGACGAACGGGAACACCGCTTCCTTCACGCTGAAGTACGGCGGCTCGACTTCCTTGGTCACGCCCTGCTGCGCGAGCTTCTGGCCGACCATCGCGCGCGCCGCGATCTTCGCGAGCGGCAGGCTGGTCGCCTTCGACACGTACGGCACCGTGCGCGACGCGCGCGGGTTCACTTCCAGCACGTAGATGATGTCCTGCTTCGAGCCGTCCGCCTGCGGTACCTGCTGGATCGCGAACTGCACGTTCATCAGGCCGACCACGTTCAGCGCCTTCGCCATCGCGCCCGTCTGGCGCTTCAGCTCGGCCACGGTTTCCTTCGACAGCGAGTACGGCGGCAGCGAGCATGCCGAGTCGCCCGAGTGGACGCCCGCCTGCTCGATGTGCTCCATCACGCCGCCGATGAACACGGCTTCGCCGTCGCAGATGCAGTCGACGTCGCATTCGATCGCGTCGTTCAGGAAGCGGTCGAGCAGCACCGGCGAATCGTTCGACACCTTCACGGCCTCGCGCATGTAGCGCTCGAGGTCGCGCGGCTCGTGGACGATTTCCATCGCGCGGCCGCCGAGCACGTACGACGGACGCACGACCAGCGGATAACCGATTTCGTCGGCCAGCGCGAGCGCTTCGTCTTCGGCGCGCGCGGTGCGGTTCGGCGGCTGGCGCAGGCCGAGATCCTGCAGCAGCTTCTGGAAGCGTTCGCGGTCTTCGGCCGCGTCGATCATGTCCGGCGACGTGCCGATGATCGGCACGCCGTGCGCCTCGAGGTCGAGCGCGAGCTTCAGCGGCGTCTGGCCGCCGTACTGGACGATCACGCCGACCGGCTTCTCCTTGTCGACGATCTCGAGCACGTCTTCGAGCGTCAGCGGCTCGAAATACAGGCGGTCGGACGTGTCGTAGTCGGTCGACACCGTTTCCGGGTTGCAGTTGACCATGATCGTTTCATAGCCGTCCTCGCGCATCGCGAGTGCCGCGTGCACGCAGCAGTAGTCGAACTCGATACCCTGACCGATCCGGTTCGGGCCACCGCCCAGCACCATGATCTTCTTGTTCGTGGTCGGCTGCGCCTCGCACTCTTCCTCGTAGGTCGAGTACATGTACGCCGTTTTCGTCGCGAACTCGGCCGCGCACGTGTCCACGCGCTTGTAGACCGGGCGCACGTTCAGCTCGACGCGACGCTTGCGGACGTCTTCCGGCGTCGCGCCGAGCAGCTTCGCGAGACGGCGGTCGGAGAAGCCGCTCTGCTTCAGGTAGCGCAGCTCGTCGAACGTCAGCGACGCGAGCGTGCGGCCCGCGAGCGCCTTTTCCTTCAGGATGATCTGCTCGATCTGCTCGAGGAACCACGGGTCGATCGCGGTTTCCGCGAAGATTTCCTCGGCCGTCATGCCGATGCGGAACGCATCGCCGACGTACCAGATGCGGTCCGGGCCCGGCTCGTGGATCTCGATCGCGATCTCGTCGCGGTTGGTCGACTTCTCGTCGAGACCGTCGACCCCGACTTCGAGGCCGCGCAGCGCCTTCTGGAATGATTCCTGGAACGTGCGGCCGATCGCCATCACTTCGCCGACCGACTTCATCTGCGTGGTCAGGCGCGAATCGGCTTCGCGGAACTTCTCGAACGCGAAACGCGGGATCTTCGTGACGACGTAGTCGATCGTCGGCTCGAACGACGCCGGCGTCTGGCCGCCGGTGATTTCGTTCTTCAGCTCGTCAAGCGTGTAGCCGACCGCCAGCTTCGCGGCGACCTTCGCGATCGGGAAGCCGGTGGCCTTCGACGCGAGCGCCGACGAACGCGACACGCGCGGGTTCATCTCGATGACGACCATGCGGCCGTCCTTCGGGTTGATCGAGAACTGCACGTTGGAGCCGCCGGTGTCGACACCGATCTCGCGCAGCACCGCGAGCGACGCGTTACGCAGGATCTGGTATTCCTTGTCGGTGAGCGTCTGCGCGGGCGCGACCGTGATTGAGTCGCCGGTGTGCACGCCCATCGGGTCGAGGTTTTCGATCGAGCAGACGATGATGCAGTTGTCGGCGCGGTCGCGCACGACTTCCATCTCGTATTCCTTCCAGCCGAGCAGCGACTCTTCGATCAGCAGCTCGCGCGTGGGCGACAGGTCGAGACCGCGCTTGCAGATTTCCTCGAACTCTTCGCGGTTGTACGCGATGCCGCCGCCCGAGCCGCCGAGCGTGAACGACGGACGGATCACGATCGGGTAGCCGCTGCCGCCCGTCTCCGCCATGATCTGCGCGTGCACCTTGGTCGCTTCTTCCATCGAGTGCGCGATGCCCGACTTCGCGGAACCGAGACCGATCTTGGTCATCGCTTCCTTGAACTTCTGGCGGTCTTCGGCCTTGTCGATCGCTTCCGGCGATGCGCCGATCAGCTCGACGCCGAACTTCTCGAGCACGCCGTGGTGATGCAGGTCGAGCGCGCAGTTCAGCGCGGTCTGGCCGCCCATCGTCGGCAGGATCGCGTCCGGGCGCTCCTTCTCGATGATGCGCGCGACGACTTCCCACGTGATCGGCTCGATGTAGGTCACGTCGGCCGTGTTCGGGTCGGTCATGATCGTCGCCGGGTTGCTGTTGACGAGAACGACCTTGTAGCCCTCCTCACGCAACGCCTTGCAAGCCTGCGCGCCCGAATAGTCGAACTCGCACGCCTGGCCGATGATGATCGGGCCGGCGCCGATGATGAGGATGCTCTTGATGTCTGTGCGTTTTGGCATGGCTTGTGAATTCAATAAGTAATCGTTGTCGTGGGTCGGCCGGCGGCGCTCAGCTCATGGTCGCGAGCGCCAGCTTCACCGAGAAACCGATGAACAGGCCGCCCACGCTGCTCGCCGCGCCTGCCGCGAGCTTGCGGCGGCGGCGGAAGTGCTCGGCGAGCCGCGCGCCCGCGAAGATCAGCGTGCTCAGGTACAGGAAGCTCGCGCATTGCGCGATCGCCCCGAGCACGACGAACGACAGCGCGGGATGCGGGAATGCCGGGTCGACGAACTGGATGAAGAACGAGATGAAGAACAGGATGGCCTTCGGATTCAGCAGGCTCACGATCAGCGCTTTCCGGAACGGACGCTCGCCGTCGACCGCCTGCCGGGCCTCGACCGGCGCGTCGCCGCGCGCGCGCAGCTTGCTCCACGCGCTACGCAGCATCCCGGTGCCGATGTACAGCAGGTAGGCGGCGCCGCCGTACTTGACGACGGAGAACAGCAGCGGGTTCGCCTTCAGCAGCGACGCGACGCCCGCGGCCGACAGCACCATCAGCACGGTATCGCCGACGAACACGCCGCAGGCCGCGCGATACCCGGCCTTCACGCCGCGCTGCGCGGCGAGCGACAGCACGTACATCGAATTCGGCCCCGGCAGCAGGATGATGAAGATCACGCCGAACACGTAGGTCCAGATATCCGTGATGCCGAGTGCGTGGCCGAACATGATGTGAATCTCCCGTCCTTCGGTTGCGTCGATGACGTTAAGCGGTGCGCTGCTTCGCCGCGTCCATCAGCGCGGTGAAACGGTCGAACAGGTAGCCGATGTCGTGCGGGCCGGGCGACGCTTCCGGGTGGCCCTGGAAGCAGAACGCCGGCTTGTCGGTCAGCTCGAAGCCCTGCAGCGTGCCGTCGAACAGCGACACGTGCGTCACGCGCGCATTGGCCGGCAGCGAATCGGCGTCGACCGCGAAGCCGTGGTTCTGCGACGTGATCACGACACGGCCGTCGCCGAGATCCTTCACCGGATGGTTCGCGCCGTGGTGGCCCGTCTTCATCTTCAGCGTCTTCGCGCCGACCGCGAGGCCCATGATCTGGTGGCCGAGGCAGATGCCGAAGGTCGGCACGCCGCGCTCGATGAATTCCTTCGTGGCCGCGATCGCGTAATCGCACGGCTCCGGGTCGCCGGGGCCGTTCGACAGGAAGACGCCGTCCGGATTCAGCGCGAGCGCATCGGCCGCGCTCGCCTGGGCGGGCAGCACCGTCACGTGGCAGCCGCGCTCCGCGAGCATGCGCAGGATGTTGTACTTGACGCCGAAGTCGTACGCGACGACGCGGTACTTCGGCGCTTCCTGCATGCCGTAGCCGCCTTCGAGACGCCATTCCGTCTGCTTCCACTCGTACGGCTTGGTGGTCGACACGACCTTCGCGAGATCCATGCCGGCGAGGCCCTCGAACGAGCGCGCGAGCTCGATCGCCTTCGCTTCGTCGTCGGAGCCCGTCAGGATGCAGCCGCTCTGCGCGCCCTTGTCGCGCAGGATGCGGGTCAGCTTGCGGGTGTCGATGCCGGCGATCGCGACGACGCCTTCGTCGCGCAGGTAGTCGCCGAGCGTGCGGTCCATGCGGAAGTTCGATGCGAGCGTCGGCAGATCGCGGATGATCAGGCCGGCGGCATGGACTTTCGTGGCTTCGACGTCTTCGGCGTTGACGCCGACGTTGCCGATATGCGGATAGGTGAGCGTGACGATCTGGCGCGAGTAGCTCGGATCAGTCAGGATTTCCTGATAGCCGGTGATCGCGGTATTGAACACGACTTCGCCGATCGTATGGCCTTCGGCCCCGATCGAATAACCACGAAAGACCGTGCCGTCGGCGAGTGCAAGCAAGGCGGGAGAAAAAGACGGCAACACGGGAGGCTCCTTGGGGAACACCCTGCTGCCGACCTGTTTACCCTGCCGCGCAAGCGCCGCGCTGCGTGGGCGCGCGCGGTCGCTAGCTGGACGCGGCCTGCGTTGTCGAGACGCGAACCCGGCGCGTAGCGCACGAGGCTTCGCGGCATCGCCCGGCAGGCGGCGTGCGGCGGATGAACGGGATGAATGAGGTAGGCGCTAGGGTGCGAGGTTGATCAGCACAAACTTTCAAATTATAGCCCGAAAATGGCCCTATCTTCAATGGATATGGCCGTCCGATCGTGCGCGCACCGCGTTCGGCGGCGCAGCGCGCCGTGCTGCGGCCCCGTTTTCGCGACCGCCTGCCCACCAGCGTACCGCCGGATCAGTGCGCTTGGCCAGCGCCGCCGCGGCGCGCGGGCCACACGTACCAGACCGCGCTCGCCAGTTGCAGCACGAGCAGCACGCCCCACGCGGTGAAATGCGCGGCGGCCGGATAACGGCCGTCGACCGCCGGCCAGTGCGACAGCACCGCGCCGACGCCGATCTGGAACGCGAAGATCAGCAGGAAGATCACGAGCGTGAGCGTCGTGTTCGCGCGGCCGATCAGATGGGCGGGAAAGTGGCCGGCCATTACCGCGTAGGTCAGGATGCCCACGCCGCCGAACATCCCGTACGCGGCCCACAGCACGGCCGGCGGCAACGGCACGCGCGCGACAATCGCGAGTTGCGTCGCGACGAACAGCGCCATACCGATGCCGCAAGTCGCGTAGACCGATACACCGCGCCGCTCGAGCACGCGCGCCGCCGCGCCGAAGCCGACGCAACCGGCCATCATCGCGAAACCGAGCACCGACACGAGGCGTGCGGCATGCGGCGCGTCGAACCCGCCGACGTCGCGCAGATACGGCCCCACCCACAACGACTGCATCGCGTAAAACACGCCCTGCGTGACGACGGAAAACGACGCGATCTTCCAGAACGCGCGGCTCGTCAGGATGTGCCACGTGCCCTTGAACTGGCTGACGAGGCCGCCCTGGTGGCGCGCCTGTTGCGCGTCGGGCGCCCCGAAGCCGATCGAGGCCGCGACGACTACCGTCAGCACCGCGAGGCCGAAACAGATCGCGCGCCAGCTCGCCCAGCCGAGCAGCCAGGTCAGCGGCGAGCCGACCATCACGCCGCCGAGGCCGCCCACGGCCATCACCAAACCGTTCACGAGCGGCAGCCGGCCAACCGGGAAATGCTGCGCGAGCGCCTTGAACGCCGCACCGAGACACACCGATACGCCGACGCCGATCAGCAGCCGGCCGACCATCATCGTGCCGATGCCGTGCGCCGCGCCGAACACGGCCGCGCCGGCCGCCGCGAACAGCAGCATGCCGGCCGTCACGCGGCGCGGGCCGAAGTGGTCGAGCATCACGCCGGCCGGAATCTGCGCGCCCGCGAAGCCGAGGAAATAGAGGCTGGTGAGCAGGCCGAGATCGGCGGCCGACAGCCCGAGCTCGTGCGTGACGAACGGCGCGAAGCCCAGATTGACGCCGCGAAACACGTACGACACGAAATACCCGACCGAAAACAGCGCAAGCGCCCTCACCTGCATCGACGACATCGCCTCTCCTTGTTGGATGAAGACGCGCGACGCAGCGCCGCCGCGCACAAACGAAAACGCCGTCACCTCGGTGACGGCGTTTCGTCGAATTCGTCGGATGATAGCGCAATCGTGCGAGCCTCACCGGCCGCTGCGCCGCGCGCGACGGCCGCGCTTACTTCTTCTTGCCCTTGTGCGCGACGGTCTTGGCCGGCGCGGCTTTCGCGGGAGCGGCCTTCGCCGACTTCGCCGACTTCACCGACGACTTGACGGTGCCACGCTTGCCGCCATGCGACTTGCCGCCCACCGCCAGGCTCGCGCGCTCGATGTGCGCACCGGCGGCCGACGTCGCGATCCGCTCCGGACCGGGTTCCGCCGGCACCGAACGGCCGACCGGAACGTGCAGCACGAGCGCCTGGCCCGGCATCACGAGATCGCGGTGCGTCCGGTTCCATGCCTTCAACTGGCCGACCGACACGCCGTAGCGGCCGGCGAGCGCCGCCATCGACTGCTTGCGACGCACGCGGATCAGCATCTTGCGCGTATCGGGAACGTCCGGCTCCATCGCGAGCGCGCCGTTTTCGGCGACGTCCGCGCTGATGTCCTCGTCGTCGTCATTGCCGCGCGGCACGACGATCGTCGAGCCCGGTTTCAGGCGCATGCCGGCCGGAATCTTGTTGACCGACATCAGCGTATCGGCGTCGACGCCGATCTTCTCGGCGATCGCAGCCGGGCGTGCCCGCTCGCTGACCGTATAGGTGGTCCAGGACGACAGCTGGCCGCTATACGACTTCAGGCCCTTCTCGAACGCGGACGCGTTGTCGAACGGCAGCAGGATCTGCGGCTCGGTCGCGCCGAGGATCACGGGCTTCGAGAACGACGGGTTCAGCGAGCGGAATTCGTCGAGCGGCAGATTCGCGAGCTTCGCGGCCACCGCCACGTCGATGTCGCGCGACGTCGTGACCGTCACGAAATACGGGTGGTTCGGAATATCCGGCAGCGTCAGGCCATACTGCTGCGGGCTCGCGATGATGTTCTTCACCGCCTGCAGCTTCGGCACGTAGTTGCGCGTCTCGTTCGGCATGCGCAGGCTCTGGTAGTCGGTCGGCAGGCCGGCCGCCTGGTTGCGCGCGATCGCGCGCTGCACGTTGCCCTCGCCCCAGTTGTACGCGGCCAGCGCCAGATACCAGTCGCCGAACATGTCGTGCAGGCGGGACAGGTAGTCGAGCGCGGCGCTCGTTGAAGCGAGCACGTCGCGGCGCTCGTCCTGCCACATGTTGCGCTTCAGGTTATAGGTGCGGCCGGTGCCGGGCATGAACTGCCACATGCCGGCCGCCTTCGCGACCGACAGCGCCTGCGGGTTGTACGCGGACTCGATGAACGGCAGCAGCGCGAGCTCGGTCGGCATGTGACGCGCCTCGAGCTCTTCGACGATGTGGTACAGATACTTCTGCGAGCGCTCGGTCATGCGCTGCACGTAATCGGGCCGCTGCGTGTACCAGGTCGTCTGCATGTCGACCAGATCGCTCTGCAGGTCGGGCATCTGGAAGCCGCGGCGGATGCGCGCCCAGAGATCGGAGTCCGCGGTGGTCAGGTCGCCGACGGACTGCTTGTCGACGTCGACGGTTTCTTTGGCGGTGGCTGATTTACGGAGGTAGTTGGACGCCGCCTGCGAATCGGCGGCGTTGTTGGCGACAGGGGGCTGGCTCGCACAAGCGGCGAGTAGCAGCACCACCATCGCACTCAATATAAGTCGCATGAAAATCTCTGCTTCCGACGGCTGGAAATTGCAGGCGATACTACGGAAGTGCGTGCTTCACGTCAATAAAAACACCGAAAACTCAGCGAAATCCTACATTTGGAGCAATTTTTACAGACACCGCTTGAGCTTCGGAATCCTCCGGAAAACGTCATCGGAACCGGTTTTTCCATTCGCGCATCAGCGTGAACGCGGCCAGACGATCCGTCACCGTTTCGTGCAGCTCGGCCGCGAGCGTCGCGTGGATCGCCGCGCTGTCGGCCCGCATGAACGGGTTGACGGCACGCTCGTGCGCGATCGTCGTGGGCAGCGTCGGCACGCCGCGCGCACGCAGCGCCTGCGCGTCGTCGCGCCACGCGGCGAGCGCCGCATTGCCCGGCTCGCACGCGAGCGCGAAGCGGATGTTCGACAGCGTGTATTCGTGCGCGCAATGCACGCGCGTGTCGCCCGGCAGCGCCGCGAGCGCGTCGAGCGACGCGAGCATCTGCGCGGGCGTGCCCTCGAACAGGCGGCCGCAGCCGCACGAGAACAGCGTGTCGCCGCAGAACACGTGCGGCGCCGCGTTGCCCTGCCCGGCCGCGCGTTCGCTGGCCGCCTGAAAGTAAGCAATGTGGCCGCGCGTATGGCCCGGCACGTCGAGCACGTCGAACGCGACGGCCGGCGCGTCGAGCGTCACGCGATCGCCGCCCGCAAGCGGTCGCGTGACCACGTCGATCGCTTCGGCCGCGGGGCCGTAAACGGGCAGCGGCGCATCGTCCGGTTGGCTATTACGCAGCGCCTCGACACCGCCGACGTGGTCGGCGTGGTGGTGCGTGAGTAAAATAGCGGTCAACCGCCAGCCTCGTTCGGCAAGAACCCGGCGTACGGGCGCGGCTTCACCCGGATCGACGGCGATCGCATCGCGGCCGTCCGAGACGAGCCAGATATAGTTGTCTTCGAATGCCGGAACCGGCACGTATTCCAGCTCGTTCATGGGCGCGCAATCATCGTTATGTCTGACCGTCAAATTATAGACTGGGCCGCCTGGACCGACTCGCCGCCCGGCCGTTACGTGCTGGGCTGGGAACAGGCGCAGCTCGACCGGATCGTGTCCGACGTCTTCGGATTCCACGCGCTGCAGCTCGGCCTGCCGCAGCTCGACGCGCTGCGCGAGAACCGCATGCCGTATCGCGGCCTCGTGCTCGACCCGGCGAGCGGCGCGAGCGCGCCGTATCAGTATCCGTGGGCACGCGAAGCGCACGCGGCGGGCCACGCGCCCGCCGATCGCAGCACGACCTGGTGCGACCTGCTCGACCTGCCGTTCGAATCGCAGAGCGTCGACCTCATCGTGATGCCGCACACGCTCGAATTCACGTCCGACCCGCACCGCCTGCTGCGCGAGGCCGAGCGCGTGCTGATGCCGGAAGGCCAGCTCGTGATCACCGGCTTCAACTCGCTGAGCCTGTGGGGCATGCGGCAGTCGTTCGGGCGCATGGCGAACCGCCCGTTCGTGCCGGCCACGCGCGACCAGATCGCGTTCATCCGGCTCAAGGACTGGATCAAGCTGCTCGGTTTCGACCTCGAACGCGGCCGCTTCGGCTGCTACCGGCCGCCGCTCGCCACCGACCAGTGGCTGGCCCGCTACGGCTTCATGGAGGCCGCCGGCGACCGCTGGTGGCCGATTTTCGGCGCCGTCTACATGGTGACGGCCGTCAAGCGCGTGCGCGGCATGCGCCTCGTCGGTCCGATCAAGATGAAGAAGCCCGTGCTCGCACCGGGCCTGACGCCGGCAGCCTCCCCGACCACTCACCAAGAACGTTCATGACAACCGACACCATCGACATCTATACCGACGGCGCCTGCAAGGGCAACCCCGGCCCGGGCGGCTGGGGCGCGCTGCTGCGCTACGGCAATCAAGAAAAGGAACTGTTCGGCGGCGAGCCGAACACGACCAACAACCGCATGGAGCTGATGGGGGTGATCGCCGCGCTCGAAGCGCTGAAGCGGCCGTGCCGCGCGATCGTGCATACCGACTCGCAATACGTGCAGAAAGGCATCAGCGAGTGGATCCACGGATGGAAGAAGAAAGGCTGGGTCACCGCGGCGAAGACGCCGGTGAAGAACGCCGACCTGTGGAAGCGGCTCGACGCGCTCGTCGTGCAGCACGAGATCGAATGGCGGTGGGTCAAGGGCCATGCAGGCCATCCCGAAAACGAGCGCGCGGACGCGCTCGCGAACCGCGGCGTCGAATCGCTGGCCGCCTGAACACCGGCCGCCCTCCCCCGTTTTTCTTGCTTTTCCCGACATGCGCCAGATCATTCTCGATACCGAAACCACCGGCCTGAACGCCCGCACGGGCGACCGTCTCATCGAAATCGGCTGCGTCGAGCTGCTGAACCGGCGGCTCACCGGCAACAACCTGCACTTCTACGTGAACCCCGAACGCGACAGCGATCCGGGCGCACTGGCGGTGCACGGCCTCACGACCGAATTCCTGAGCGACAAGCCGAAATTCGCGGAAGTCGCCCACCAGATCCTCGATTTCGTGAAGGACGCCGAGCTGATCATCCACAACGCGCCGTTCGACCTGGGCTTTCTCGACGCCGAATTCGCGCGGCTCGGCCTGCCGCCGTTCACCGAGCATTGCGGCGGCGTGATCGACACGCTGGTGCAGGCCAAGCAGATGTTCCCGGGCAAGCGCAATTCGCTCGATGCGCTCTGCGACCGTTTCGGCATCAGCAACGCGCACCGCACGCTGCACGGCGCACTGCTCGACTCGGAGCTGCTCGCCGAGGTGTATCTCGCGATGACGCGCGGCCAGGACAGCCTCGTGATCGACATGCTCGACGACGCGGGCGTCGGCGGCGGCGCGGCGAATGGCCAGCGCGTGTCGCTCGCCGCGCTCGACCTCGCCGTGGTGATCGCGAGCGACGACGAGCTTGCCGCGCATCAGGCTCAGCTCGACGAGCTCGACAAGTCGGTCAAGGGCACCTGCGTGTGGCGCCAGTCCGCCGACACGGATACCGCCGAAGCAGCCTGACGCACGCGGCCCGCGCCGCGGCCGCGCCTATGCGCGCGGCTGCAGCGCGATGACGGCCATCCCGCCGAGCGCGAGCATCGCGCCGGCCATGTCCCAGCGGCTCAGCGCGACGCCGTCGACCACCCGCAGCCAGATCAGCGCCACCGCGATGTACATGCCGCCGTACGCGGCATACGTGCGCCCCGCCGCGCTCGGATGCAGCGTCAGCAGCCACGCGAACAGCCCAAGCGACAGCGCTGCCGGCACCAGCAGCCAGGCCGGTCGCCCGGCCTTCAGCACGAGCCACGGCAGGTAGCAGCCGACGATTTCGGCCAGCGCGGTAGCGGCGAACAGCGCCGCGATCCTCATCAGTTCGGTCATCCAGTTCCTCGCGAATTCAGCCCCGCGGCGGCGGCCGGCACGGCCGCGCCGCGCGCCGCCGATCATACCGGAGCGGGCCGCGACGGATGCCCCGCCAGACGGGCGACTCCGGGCAATTTGCACGATCGTCAGTCATCGTGCTATCATGTCGCCTGTTTCAACATTCAATCTCTGTCTTTTCGATTTTGAGAGAAGTCCGTCCGCGCGTTGCGGGCCGGTGCCTCGATCGAAATTGCATCCACAGGAAAGCCCGCCCGACAGGCCCGCTTTTCTCGTTTCGTTGCCCCTCCGGGGCGTTGCCGGAACGCCGGACCCATCGTCCGCACCGGCATCCGCCGCTTGCATCACGCGGCCCATTCTTCATGAGCGCACTGTCGCGACGGCCCATCGGGCCCGCGTCGAAGCAGCCCCTTGGCCCTTTGCTGCCCTGCGTGCAGCAAGTGCTTAAAGGCCTGCCCCGACGCGCAGCACACGACACCGCGCTCGCCGGCAAACCGTGTCGGACGGCCCGCCCGTTCCGGCGCTGTCAAAGGAGTGCATGACCTTGACCGCAACACACGTCAGCCCGACCGCTGTCTCTTCCCCCGCTTCGTCGTCCGGCGAAGCCCCGCTCGCCGCGGACGACATCACCGTCGTCGACCAGAGCCTGCTCAAGCGCGCCGTCAGCGCGATGGCCATCGGCAATGCGATGGAATGGTTCGACTTCGGCGTCTACAGCTATATCGCCGTCACGCTCGGCAAGGTGTTCTTCCCGTCCAGCAGCCCGTCCGCGCAGTTGCTCGCCACCTTCGGCACGTTCGCGGCCGCGTTCCTCGTGCGCCCGCTCGGCGGCATGGTGTTCGGCCCGCTCGGCGACCGCATCGGCCGCCAGCGCGTGCTCGCCGCCACCATGATCATGATGGCCGTCGGCACCTTCGCGATCGGCCTGATCCCGAGCTACGCGTCGATCGGCATCATGGCCCCGATCCTGCTGCTCGTCGCCCGCCTCGTGCAGGGCTTCTCGACCGGCGGCGAATACGGCGGCGCCGCCACCTTCATCGCCGAGTTCTCGACCGACAAGCGCCGCGGCTTCATGGGCAGCTTCCTCGAGTTCGGCACGCTGATCGGCTATGTGCTGGGCGCGGGCGTCGTCGCGCTGCTCACCGCGTCGCTGTCGCAGGAGGCGCTGCTGTCGTGGGGCTGGCGCGTGCCGTTCCTGATCGCCGGGCCGCTCGGCCTGATCGGTCTCTACATCCGGATGAAGCTCGAGGAAACGCCCGCGTTCAAGCGCCAGGCCGAAGCGCGCGAAGCGCAGGACAAGGCCGTGCCGAAGACGCGCTTCCGCGAAACGCTGATGCGTAACTGGCGTGCGCTGCTGCTGTGCGTCGGCCTCGTGCTGATCTTCAACGTGACCGACTACATGGTGCTGTCGTACCTGCCGAGCTTCATGTCGTCGACGCTGCACTTCGACGAATCGCACAGCCTCGTGCTGGTGCTGCTCGTGATGGTGCTGATGATGCCGATGACGCTGTACGCCGGCCGCCTGTCGGACAAGGTCGGCCGCAAGCCGGTGATGCTCGCCGGCTGCGTGGGCCTGCTGGTGCTGTCGATCCCGTCGCTGATGCTGATCCACACGGGCACCACGGCATCGGTGTTCGGCGGCCTGCTGATCCTCGGCGTGCTGCTGTCGTGCTTCACCGGCGTGATGCCGTCGGCGCTGCCCGCGCTGTTCCCGACCGAGATCCGTTACGGCGCGCTCGCGATCGGCTTCAACGTGTCGGTGTCGCTGTTCGGCGGCACGACGCCGCTGGTGACCGCGTGGCTCGTCGACGTGACGCACAACCTGATGATGCCCGCGTACTACATGATGGGCGCCGCGCTGATCGGCATCGTGTCGGTCGTCGCGCTCGCCGAAACCGCGCGCCAGCCGCTGAAGGGCTCGCCGCCGGCCGTCGCGACGCGCCGCGAAGCGCACCAGCTCGCGCGCCAGTTGCGCGACGAGGACGACGAATCGGAAATCTACGGCGTCGCGACGCCCGCACGCGCGTGAGCGTCGCCCAATGAAAAAGCCCCGGCCGAAGCCGGGGCCCGATCGAACCCGATCCGCCCGACCGGCTTGCGCCGGCCGGGCTTTTTTCATTCAGTCGGCGTGCGCATTCATGCGTGCGCTTCGCAGTGACGGCAGAAAATCAGCGCGCGTGACCGCGACACGGCCGCCTGCGCACCGCGCGCCGCGACGATCATCCCGACCTGGCCGAGATTGAAATCGCGCTCGACCATCAGCTGCGTGAGCCCGGCAAGCGCCAACACGACGGACGGGTGGTACAGGCTCGATTCAATCAGGGCTTTCATCGTCGGCTCCATCTGGCAATGCGTGATTTGATGGAGTGGATTCTAGGGATCGGTCGCCGCCGGATAAACAGCGCGAATGCGAAGTCACTTGTCAGCGGCCGAGAACAATCGGCGGCGGCTTGCCGGACAACGGCGAGCGGCGTGCGACAGCCCGGCGGGCCGCTTCACAAGCTAGGCGAGCGGCGTGTCGACGAAGGCCGGCAGCGCTTCCGCTCGCGCGGAATGCGCGGCGAGCGCCGGATAACGGGCCGGATCGATCCGCGCGAGCACCGGGTAATTGGCCGCCATGAACTGCGTGAAGCGCCACGCCACCGCGACCGTCACGTCCGACTGCAGCAGTCGCGCGCCGCCGAACCAGCCGTTGGTGGCCGCGACCAGCGGCTCCAGTGCACCGTATGCACCTTCGAGCTGGCTCAGCACGCGTTCGATCCACGGTTCGTGCTGCTTGTCCGATGGCCGCAACGCCTGCTCGTAGACGACCTGCACGGTTTTCTCGGCGGCGGCCAGCGCGAAGCCGATCGGCACCAGCGCGCGCAGCCGGGCCTCGACGGCGTCGGGCAGCAGGCGCCGCTCCGGCGCGGCCAGGTGGTCGAGATAGTCGACGATCAGCGACGAATCGAGCAGCGTCGCGCCGCCGTCGGTCACGAGCGTCGGCGCCTTGACGACGGGATTGACCCGCCTGAACTGGTCGATATGACGAAATACCGAGATCGACTCGTGTTCGAACGGCAGGTCGAGCAGCTTCGCCGAAATGGCGACGCGGCGCACGAACGGGGAATCCAGCATGCCGATCAGCTTCATCGCGAACGCTCCGCTTACGAGGATGGGGCCGATGACTGTAGCAGCGTCGCGCGGCAGCGCCTAGCGCTTGACGCGCATCAGCCAGCCGCGCATCGGGCTCGCACTGCCCGCCCCCTGCGACCATAATGCAGGTTCACGCTCCTTCCGTCCCAGGGTCCGCCATGTGGTATGCCGTCGTCGAGCAGCAGCGGGAATGGATGCGCGCGTGGCGCGCGGCGACGCGATATGCGTTCGACGCATGGCCGGCGGCGTCGCTGCCGCATGCCGCGTCGTCGTGCTACGACGACCTGTTCGAACCGCTGCTCGGCCCGCAGGCCGCGCCGCCGGGCTTCGACCTCGCGTGGCCCGACGTCGGCGAGCAGGTCGTCGCGCACACGCCGTTTTGCGACTTGCGGCGCTTCGCGCGCGCCGACGCGCGCCGCATGGTGCTGCTATGCGCGCCGCTCGTCGGGCACGCGGCCGTGATGATGCGGGAAACCGCCGAAACGCTGCTCGCCGACGGCGACGTCTGCGTGACCGACTGGCGCAATGCGCGCGACGTGCCGCTCGCGGCCGGCCGTTTCGGGCTCGACGAATACGTCGCGATGCTCGACGGCTTCGTCGGCACTCTCCAGCACGACGATCGGCCACTGCACGTCGTCGCCGTGTGCCAGGCGACCGTGCCGGCGCTCGGCGCCCTGGCGTTGCGGGCTGCGCGCGGCCTCGCGCCGCCCGCGAGCATCACGCTGATCGGCGGCCCGCTCGATGCGCGGCTGAACCAGAGCGCGCTCGGCGTCGCCGCGGCCGCCCATTCGCTCGACTGGTGCCGGCGCCATCTGATCGACGTCGTGCCGCCCGGCTTCGCGGGACACGGCCGCCATGTGTTCCCGACGTATCTACAGCAGGGCGAGATCGCCCTCCTGTATCCGCAACGCTTCCTGACGCTGATCGAGACCTATGCGCTGGCCGCTTCCCGCTTCGACATGGCCGGGCTCGCCGATGCACGGCGGGCGCTGCGTGAATACACCGCGCTGCTCGACATGCCGGCCGACTATTTTCTCGACACGGTCGACGTCGTGTTCCAGCGCATGTTGCTCGCGACCGGCGCGTGGCACGTGCGCGGCCGGCGCGTCGAACCGGCCGCGCTGCGCGACGTCGCGCTGCTGACCGTCGAAGGCGCCCGCGACGCGGTCACGGGCGCCGGCCAGACGCATGCGGCGCTCGACCTGTGCAGCGGCCTCCCTGCCGATGCGCGCCATCGCGTCGACGTCGACGATTGCGATCACTACGGGCTGTTTACGGGGCCACGCTGGCACGGCAACGTCCATCCGGCGATGCAGCGCGTGTTCGCGCAGGCGGAAGCCGGCCGACCGCGCCCGCGCCGGAACCGTCGGACGTGACGACGGATCAGGCGCGCGCCGCGTCGAGCAGCGCGCGCACCTCGTCGTCGCTCGTCTGCTCGAAGCGCGCGTAGAACTGGCTGATTCCGAACAACCGCGCCGGCTGCGACACCGCGACGAACGCATCGGCCAGGCCGTCGAACGCATGCGCCGCACCCGCCGGCGCGACCGGCGCCGCCGCGACGAGGCGCGCCGGGTGGCGCTCGCGCAGCGCCTGCAGCGCGACGCGCATCGACGCGCCGGTCGCGACACCGTCGTCGACGACGATCGCGATGCGTCCGTCCACCGCCAGCGGCGGCGCCGCGCCGCGGTACAGCGCCTCGCGGCGCTGCAGTTCGGCGGTCTCGCGCGCGATCACGTCGGCGAGTTGCGCATCCGATACGCCCATCGCGCGGATCACCGAACGCTGCAGATGAATCGCGCCGCCCGTCGCGATCGCGCCCATCGCGAGCTCGGGGTCGAACGGCACGCCGAGCTTGCGCACGACCAGCACGTCGAGCGGCGCGCGCAGCGCGCACGCGACCGGATACGCGACAGGCACGCCGCCGCGCGGCAGCGCGAGCACGACGACATCGGTTCGCCCCGCGTATTCGCGCAACGCGTCGGCCAACTGGCGGCCGGCATCGGCGCGATCGGCAAAACTGCTTTCGGTCACGATCGGCTCCCTGCCGTTGCGCCGAGTGCGCGCGAGCCGCGCTGGCGCCATGTCAACGAGCATGGTTCATCGGTCGCGCCGATGCAAGCAGGGTCATACCGGCGCGCGACGCGCCGCGGGAAAGGATCAGAGGCCGGCGGCCTGCCGATACAGCCGCCAGAACGACTGCGCGTAGGACTGCGCGAGTTCGGGCGCGCGCCGGAACACGTTCACCGTGTCGGCGTGCTCGGCCGCGCCGTCGGACAGCGTCGTCAGCGCGACGCTGTCGTCGACGATCATGAAGCGCGACGCGGGGCCGCCGTGCCGCGAATCGATCGCGACGTCGACACCGGCGGATTTCAGATAGCCGGCGCCGCTGGTCCGGCCCGCACGCGGCGAACGCACGAGCACGACGCGCACCTCGATCCCGCGCGCACGGGCCGCCCTCAGCGCGTTCGCGACCGCCGGCGGCACTTGCGTATAGCCGGCCAGCAGCACGCGGCGCTGCGCCTGTTCGATCAGATCGACGGTCGCGTCGACCGCCGCGTTGTCATACGAAAAGTACGTGCCGACCGATGCGGCATCGGACGGAATCTGGCTGGCGTGGGCGCTCGTCGCGCAGAAAAACGCGACGAAAAGGAAGGCGGCTGGTCTCATGGCGGGCGCCATTGTAGCGACGCCATTTCGCGTGACAAGAGGCGGCTGCGACGCTGCTGCGCCGGCGCAACACACAGTGCGGAACAGGTGCCCCGCGACTGTGTTTCAAGCCGGATTTCGACCCGCCGATCAGCCGGCCGCGACGCGCGCGAGCCAGCTCGTCACGCCGTCGACGGAACGGAAATCCGCGACGCTGCGCGCGGGCAGCGCGGGATACGCGCCGCCGGCCATTTCCGCCAGCGCCCGCCCGGGGCCGAGTTCGAGAAACGCGGTCGCGCCGGCCTCAACGCATGCGGCGAGACAGGCCGCCCACTCGACCGGCTCCGCGATCTGCCGCGCGAGCTTGTCGAGGCCCGTATCGACATCGAGCACCGACGCGCCGTCAATGCCCGAGAACAGCCGCGTGCCGGGCAACGGCCGGCGCACGCGCGTCGCGGCCAGCGTCGCGCGGAAAGCCGGCACGGCCGCCGCGAGCCGGCGCGTGTGCGACGCGATCCGCACGCAGACGGGCGCGACACGCAGCGCGCCGGCGCGCGCCGCGTCGTCGGCTACGGCGGCGACATCGGCGTGCCGCCCCGCGACCACGAACGCATCGCCGGGGTTCGCGATCGCGATGGCCGCGTCGCGACCGTCGCACAGCTGCGCCAGTCGCGCCCGCGTCAGGCCGCGCACGAACGCCATCCGCTCGTCGCCGCCGCTCGCGGCATCCATCTCGCGTGCACGCGCATCGGCCAGGTCGAGCGCGTCGTGCGGGTCGATCATCCCCGCGACGCTCCACGAGCCGACCTCGCCGACGCTGTAGCCCGCGACGCAGCGCCGGCGCGGCCACACCGCGTCGAGCAGCGCGGCCGCCGCGAGCGCCTGGACCGTGCAGAGAATCTGCGCGGCGCGGTTTTCCTGCAGCGCGTCGGGCCCGGCCCGCCGGACCCACGTGCGCGGATCGTCGCCGAGCAGCCGGCCCGCGTGCGCGAACAGTGCGTCGGCCTGCGGCGCCGATCCGGTCAGGTCGAACATGTCGGCACGTTGCGCGCCTTGCCCCGAGCACAGGATGGCCAGCGTCATCGCGCACGTCCTTCGGCTTCGAGCGCATCGGCGAACACGCTCATCGCGAGCAGGTCGGCCGCGCCGCCCGGGCTCAGCCGGCGCGCCACGAACGCACGATGCGCAGCTGCCGCGCGCAACCGCCAGCCGCGCGCGCGCACGCCGCCGCGCGCGACGAACGCGCGGGCGGTCGCGCGGGCAAAATCGAGGCCGTCCTGACCGCCCCGATGCAGCAGATTCGTGTCGTCGAGCGCGGCGATCAGCGCGAAGCACGCGTCGATGCGCGCGGCTTCCGGGTCGTCCGGCAGGTCGCGCTGGGCGCGGCGCAGCGCGGGCAGTCCGATCGCATACACGGTCGGGAAGCCGTCGGCCGCCTCGCGACGCGCACCGCCGACACCGTAGCGGCGGCTCGCGCGCTCGCCGTGGCTGTCCGGCAAACGCGGGCCGCCGAGGATCTCGACGCCCCAGCGGCGGGACACGAACGCACCGAGCGTCGTGCCGTCCGGTACGGCACCCGGCATCGCACGCCGGCCGGCGGCCGCGCACAGCAGCCCGAGCCCGAAGATCGCGCCGCGATGCGTATTGACGCCGCCGGTCGCGGCGAGCATCGCATGCTCGGCCCGCAGGCCGATCTTGCGCAGCACGGCCATGTCGGCATCGCGCGCGCCCGCGTCGGCGAGTTCCGCGAAGTACGGGCGCAGCACGGCGGCGCTGCGCGCGAACGTCGTGGCGTCCATGTCCGCGTGACTGCCGGTGTCGACGTGACTGACGAGGCCCGGCTTCGGATAGGTGTCGATCTCGAGCACGAGGCTGCGCTCGGCCAGCGCGGCGATGCGCTCGGCCTCCGACGGCGACGCGACGCGGCAGGCAGCCCCGGCGTTCATTCGGTGCCTCCGATGAATGCATCGACGCGCATCAATTCGACGGTAGTCGCGGTCTTCACCGCGACTTCGGGCAGCCGCGCGTGCAGTTCGCGCCAGTTCGCACCCGCGCCGTCGTCGCGCAGCAGTTCGCCGTCGATACGCATCGGCGCACGTGCGTCGATCGCCGCAAGACCGTCGAGCAGCGGCGCGAGCGACGCGGCGTCCGGCAGCGGGAACACGATGTCGAGATCGGACGACGCGCTCAGGTACGGCTCGCCGGTCAGCGCCTGCCAGGCGAGGCTGCCGAACACGCGGCCCTGCACGCCGCAGCGCGCGCCGAGCGCATCGAGCTCGCGCAGCGGCGCATGCCACGCGGCGGGCGCTACGGCGAGGACGTCCGCCAATGCCGGCAGCGGGCCGACCGTTTCGAGCATGTCGGCGGCCACGTTCAGCGCGATGCGCCGCTTGCCCGCCGAAGGCGGCAGCGGCAGGCCGAGCGGCACGCGGCCGGCAGCGGCTTCATCCGGCGACGCGCGACGCACGATCAGCGGCCAGCCGCGCTCGGCCCATGCGCGTACGAGCGGATCGCCCGCGAGCGCGGGGTCACGGGCGAAGGCCGCGCCCCACCCGGCCGCCGTCAGCGTGACGAGCGTGTGGCGGCGCAGCGGCAGCTCAGCGTGCGGCACGCGCAAGGGCCTCGACGCGGGCGGCCACGTCGGT
The DNA here is from genome assembly GCF_002223345.1 of Burkholderia sp. AU16741. Lineage (NCBI taxonomy): Bacteria > Pseudomonadati > Pseudomonadota > Betaproteobacteria > Burkholderiales > Burkholderiaceae > Burkholderia > Burkholderia sp. AU16741. The sequence continues at coordinate 760,546 of NZ_NKEZ01000003.1, read as the reverse complement.
CGCGACCGGCCGGCCGCGCGCCGCGCGCCGGTCGACGCGCTCGGCCGGCTTGCCGAGCCATTCGCCGACCTGCGCGTCGAGCGCGCGGGACGGATCGAGCACGGCGTCGACGGCGCCCATCTTCACGAGGTTGTCGAGCCCCGGCGCGAACACCGGTGTCGAACGCGCCATCTCCTTCAGCACGTCGATCGGCAGCTTGGTCACGCGCGACATCGACGGCAGGTCCATCACCTCGGGTTCGGCGCCCGGCACCGCGAGCAGCGTGCGCGTCGCGAGCGCGGTCGCGATGAACGCGCCCGCGGCCGTGTGGCCGTACAGCACGCCGACCGTCCGGTGTCCGGCGAGATCCGCGTGCATCAGGCACTTCGCGAGATGCGACAGCCCTTCGTTCAGGCCGAGCAATTCGTCGCGCTTGCTCATCCGCTGGCTGTCGCTGTCGACCAGCACGACGATCGGCGTATCGCCGCCGCGCTCGATCGTGTCAAGCACGCGCGATGCGAGCGTCAGCGCCTCGTCGATGCCGAACGGCAGGCGGTCGGACACACCGATCACGTCGACGCGCGTGCCGGCCAGTTCCGCGTGGCCCGTCAGCAGGCCGCCATTGCGCACAATCGAATGGCCTCGGGGAAACAGCGAGTTCAGTACTTCATCGAGCGTCATGCTGCGGCTCCTGCAGTTGATCGGCGAGCTTCGCGAATGCATCGTCGGGCATGCCGGGAATCGCTTCCGGCTTGTCCGCGCCGAGCACCCGCCAGACGTCGAGCGCATCCTTGCAGCCGCCGAACCGTTCGACCCGCGCTTCGAGACGCGCCTGTTCCGCGCGCAGCCTCGCCGCATCGAACGTCGGCGCGCGGCCGATCAGGTCGAGCGCGGCCGCGCGGAACGCGTCCGGCGTATCGGCCACGTAACGATCGGCACCGCCGATCAGCCGCCGATGCTTACCACCCATCGTGCGCCAGATCAGCGCGCGATCCTTCGAGTCGAATTCCTCGACGCCGCGATTGGTCTCGATCACTTCGGGCCCCGACACGCTGATGCGCCCCTGCTCCGACACCGCGAGCGCCGAACAGCATGCGGCGAGCAAACCGCCGCCGCCGTAGCAGCCCGCGCGCCCGCCGATCAGCCCGATCACCGGCACGCCGGCCGCACGCGCTTCGACGAGCGCCCGCATGATCTCGGCAATCGCGAGCTCGCCGGCGTTCGCTTCCTGCAGCCGCACGCCGCCCGTATCGAACAGGATCAGCACCGGCTTGCCGACCTCGCGCGCGGCGCGCAGCAGCCCGGTGAGCTTCGCGCCGTGCACTTCGCCGAACGCGCCGCCCATGAAGCGGCCTTCCTGCGCGGCGACGAACACCGGCCGGCCGTCGAGCCGCCCGTGGCCGACTACCATCCCGTCGTCGAACTGCCGCGGCAGGCCGAACAGCGGCAGGTGCGGGCTCGTCACGCGCTCGGCCGGCCCGAGGAATTCGCTGAAACTGCCCGCGTCGAGCAGCCCGTCGATGCGTTGCCGCGCCGATGCTTCATACCAGCTCGCCGCGTTCGCGACGAACGCGGGAGCGTCATGGATGTGACGAATGTCGCTCATCATGCGTCTCCCTCGATCGCGCGCACGGCCTGCGCGAGCCGCAGCGACACCATGTCGGGCCGCGCGCCGCCATCGTTGATCGACAGCTTCAGGCCGCCCGGCGTGCGCCGTTCGACGAAATCCGACACGACCGCCTGCCACACCGCGCCGAACCCGACGGCCGCGGTGCGGATGTCGATCTCGCATTCGTTGCCCGGCAGCACGCGCTCGACGAGCACCTCGAGATTGCCGGACGCGACCACGCCGACGAGCGCCGCGGCCTGCTCGCCCTTCGCGCGTTCGCGCGCGGTGAAGCGATAGTTCAACTGTTCCATGCCCTCTTCCTCACCAGTTGCGGAACCGGGCCGGCGGCGCGTAGAGCCCGCCCGACCAGTGCACGAGATCCTTGATCGAACGCGCGGCGAGCCAGCGGCGGTCGGCGTCGAGCGGATCGATGCCGAGATCCTCCGGGCGGCGGATCACGCCGCGCTCGCGCAGCCGCTCGACCATCCTCTTGTCGCGGCCGCGGCCGACGTCCGTATAGCCGGCCACGCCGCGGATCGCGTGCTCGCGTTCGTCCTTGTCGCGGCACATCAGCAGGTTCGCGATCCCTTCCTCGGTGACGATGTGCGTGACGTCGTCGCCGTAGACCATGATCGGCGCGAGGTCGAGCTGCAGCTTGTCGGCGAGCTTCAGCGCATCGAGCTTCTCGACGAACATCGGCACGTTCTTGTCGCCGAACGTCTCGCCGATCTGCACGACGAGCTTGCGGCCGCGCCGCAGCGCCGCCGGCGTGTCGGGGTCGGCTTCGGCCCCCGCCTTCAGCCACGGCTCGCTCGGATGGCGCCGGCCGCGCGCGTCGCTGCCCATGTTCGGCGCGCCGCCGAAGCCGGCGATGCGCTCGGCGGTGACCGTCGACGAATGGCCGGACAGGTCGATCTGCAGCGTCGAGCCGATGAACATGTCGCACGCATAGAGGCCGGCCGTCTGGCAGAACGCGCGGTTCGAGCGCAGCGACCCGTCGGGGCCGGTGAACCACACGTCGGAGCGCGCGCGGATGTAGTCGTCCATCCCGACTTCGGAGCCGAAACAGTGAATCTGCTCGACCCAGCCCGATTCGATCGCGGGAATCAGCGTCGGATGCGGATTGAGCGCCCAGTGCGTGCAGACCTTGCCCTTCAGCCCCAGCTTCGCGCCGTAGGTCGGCAGCAGCAGCTCGATCGCGGCCGTGTTGAAGCCGATCCCGTGGTTCAGGCGCTTGATCCCGTACGGCTCGTAGATGCCCTTGATCGCGAGCATCGCGGTGAGAATCTGCGTTTCGGTGATCGCGGCCGGGTCGCGCGTGAACAGCGGCTCGACGTAGAACGGCCGGCCGGCCTCGACGACGAAATGCACGCGATCGCCCGGGATGTCGACGCGCGGCACCTTGTCGACGATGCGGTCGACCTGCGCGATCACGACGCCGTCCTTGAACGCGGTGGCCTCGACGACGGTCGGCGTGTCCTCGGTGTTCGGCCCCGTGTACAGGTTGCCGTCGCGATCGGCGCTCACGGCCGCGATCAGCGCGACCTGCGGCGTGAGGTCGATGAAGTAGCGGGCGAACAGTTCGAGATAGGTGTGCACCGCGCCGAGCGCGATCTTGCCGCCGAACAGCAGCTTCGCGATGCGCTGCGATTGCGGGCCCGAATACGCGAAGTCGAGCCGCTTCGCGATGCCGCGCTCGAACACGTCGAGGTGCTCGGGGAGCACGACGCCCGACTGCACCATGTGCAGGTCGTGGATCTTCGCGCTGTCGACGTCGGCGAGCGCGGTGGCGAGCAGATCGGCCTGCTTCTGGTTGTCGCCTTCGAGGCACACGCGATCGCCGGGCCGCAGCACCGCCTCGAGCAACGCGACGGTGTCGCGCGCGTCGACCCGCTTGCCCTGCGCGTAAGCCGCGCCGGCCGCGACGCGTGCATCGCGCGCCTGCCGCGCGTGATTCCATCCGGTCATGAACAGTTCTCCGCTTCGATGGTTCAGCGGCATTCTAAGCCTGGCGCCGCTGCCGATTGATGATGTTGCAGAATGCGACTCAGAGGACGCCGCGATGGATGCGGCCCGCGCGCGGGCCGCGTCGCATCGCCCTACGCGCCGACCAGCGCGCGCGTCGTGAAGAACAGCAGCGACGGCCCGAGCAGGCAGCCGACGCCGGTATGGAACGTCGCGACCAGCGCGCCGTACGGCACGAGCCGGCGGTCGGTCGCGGCAAGGCCCGCGCTCACGCCGCTGACGGTGCCGGCGAGCCCGCCGAAGATCATCGCGGAGCGCGGCGTCTTCAGCCCCATGAAGTTGGCCGCGACCGGCGTGCCGACCATCACGATGATCGCCTTCACGAGCCCCGTCGCGATGCTGAGCGCGATCACGTCGGAACTCGCGCCGATCGCCGCGCCCGTGACGGGCCCGACGATATAGGTGACGGCGCCGGCCCCGATCGTCGTCATGCTGACCGCGTCGGTATAGCCGAACGCGCGCGCGACGCACGCGCCGACGATGAACGGCAGCACGGTGCCGAGCAGCAGCGACACGACGCCGACGAGCCCGGCCTTGCGCGCCTCGGTCGGCTGCACTTCGAACGCAGTCGCGACGATCGCGAAATCGCGCAGCATCGCGCCGCCCATCAGGCCGATACCGGCGAACAGCTTGACGTCGGCCAGCCCCTTCTCGCCGCCGGTGAATGCGCCGCCGACGTAGGCGAGCACGAGGCCGATCACGATCGCGATCGCCGAGCCGTGGACGCGGCCGAACGTGAGCTTGCGCGACGCGATCGACGACAGCCACATGATCAGGCCGACCAGCGCGAACGACGCGACGAGCCCGTTGTGGGCGACGGTTTTTTCGAGCATCTGCAGCATGGCGGCCCCCTTCACTGTTCTTCGAATTGCGGCACGCCCGCGAAGGCCGTGTCGTCGCGCCCGGTGCGCGCGAGTACCGCGATGCAGCATGCGCAGATCGCGACCGCGCCGACGGCGGCCAGCAGCGCGACCGGCCCGCCCTTGAGCGCGGCGACCACGTTCTGGTTCGCGGCCATCGCGACGACCACCGGGATATACATCGCGCCCCAGAAACCGACGCCCGCCTCGGTCTCCTTCGGCATCCAGCCGCGCCGGTGCAGCCAGAGGCGCAGGCAGATCAGCAGCAGCATCGCGATGCCGACGCCGCCGACGTTGGTTTTCACGCCGATCGCGCTGCCGAGCAGGTCGCCGAGGAACAGTCCGGCCAGGTGGCAGAACGCCAGCAGCGCGGTTCCGTAGATGATCATGAGTCGTCTCCAGTCTCTTCGTGACGGGTGCCTGACGCGCGCGGGAGCCAGGCCCGCACGCCGATCCCGGGCGGACTGTCTGTCTCCTGCGGCGGGGCGCCGCGGCCCGGCGGCTCGTCGTGCGAGCACGTTCTCGGGGTCGATGGGATGATGCGGTTTCGGGCCGGACGCCGGATGGCTTAGACTGACCGATGCCATCGGCGGCGCGACACGGGCTACGCGTCCGGTGCCCCTCGTTGGCGGAGGCCGCACGGGCGCGTGATCCGATACTAGCGCCGCAAAATCCGGCCATTTATGAAGTTGTCGAAACCGATTCAGTGGATTTAGCAATGCGTCCGTTACCGCCCGAGTTGCTGCGCAGCTTCGTCGCCGTCGCCCAGTCCGGCAGCTTCACCGCCGCGTCCGAGCGCGTGAACCTGTCGCAGTCGACCGTCAGCCAGCATATCCGCCGGCTCGAGGAGCTGCTCGACCGGCCGCTGTTCGAACGCGACACGCGCAACGTGCACCTGTCGCAGCACGGCGACGCGCTGTTCCGCTACGCGGTGCGCATCCTCGAGCTGATGGACGAGGCCGTCACGTCGGTCTGCGGGCCGCCGCTGTCGGGCAAGGTGCGGCTCGCGATGTCGGAGGATTTCGCGTCGGCGCACCTGACGGCCGCGCTCGCCAGCTTCGTGCAGCGCAACCCGGACGTCGAGCTGGCAATCTCGACCGGGCTGTCGGGCGACCTGTTCGACGCGCTCGACGAGGGCCGGCACGATCTCGTGTTCGCGAAGCGGATCGCCGGCAGCCGGCGCGGCCGTGTGATCCGCAGCGAACCGCTGTACTGGTGCACCGGCCCCGATTCGCGGATCACCGGCCACGAGGCCGTGCTGCCGCTGGCGATGCATCCGGAGCCGAGCGTGTCGCGCCGCCGTGTGCTCGAATCGCTCGAGGCCGTCGGGCGGCCGTACCGGATCGCCGTCGTGAGCAGCAGCGTCGCGGTGTTGCGCGCCGCCGCGAGCGCGGGGCTCGGCGTCAGCGCGTTCGCCGGCTACGTGATCCCGGCCGGGCTCGCGCGGCTCGACGCGGGCCTGCCGGAACTCGGCGAACTCGAATACGTGATCGATCGCCCGGCGGCCGCGTCGCGCTCGACGCTCGCGCTCGAAGCCACGCTGATCACGGCGGCGGCCGAGTTGTAACGGCACCGCAGGCATCGCACACGGGCGCGGGCGCGCCCGCCGCGCCTGACAGCCTTGCCCGGAACGCGTCATCGTCCGCGCAGCACCCGCTCGCGACAATGGGCCCCATCCGAACGCACCGCGCATCGCCGCGCGCGTCCGGTACCCGTCCCCTTGCTCGGAGCCCGCCATGAAGAACGTCCTGCGATTCGCCGTCGCGACCGCTGCAGCCGCCTTGCTCTCCCCCGCCTTTGCCCAGACCGACGCGTCGCCCCCCGCACAACAGGGCCTGACGCGCGCGGAAGTCATCGACCAGCTCAAGCAGGCCTATCTCGACGGCCAACTGCCGACCAACGACGGCAATTACCCGCCGAACGCCGCGACGCGTGCGCGCAACCGCGAACTCGTGCAGGCCGCGAGCCCCGCGTGGCTGGCCCACGTGCCGCCCGCCAGCCAGACGACCTCGCAGCAATGACCGGCGCCGCCGCGCCGGCGCGACGCGATCAGGATCACGGCAGGAAGCTGCGGCGCCGCGCGTCGATCAGTTCGACGAGCAACCGGTCGCGCTCCGCCGCCAGTTCCTGCATCGAGCGCTCGCCCTGGATCGCGCGCAGCGCATCGGTCAGCTTCCGATCGACTTCCGGATCGAACGAAGGCGTGCCGAGGTCGTCCCACCAGCTCGTGATCGGCCCCGACAGATGTTCGAGGAAATGCGCGATCCCGCCCGCGCCGCCGCCGAGGTGATAGGTCAGGCACTGCCCCATCAACCCCCAGCGCAGGCCGGGCCCCCACGCGACGGCCTTGTCCGCATCGGCGACGCTCACGACGCCTTCGCCGACGAGGTGATACACCTCGCGGAACAGCGCGGCCGCGAGCCGGTTCGCGACGTGGCCGGTCATCTCCTTGTTCAGCACGATCGTCTGCTTGCCGAGCGCATCGTAGAACTGCTTCACGCGCGCGATCACGTCCTGGCCGGTCATGTCGCCGCCGACCAGCTCGACGAGCGGGATCAGGTGCGGCGGATTGAACGGATGCGCGATCAGGCAGCGCTCCGGATGCTTCGCGCACGCGGTCTGGATCTCGGACATCTTCAGGCCCGACGAGCTCGACGCGATCGGCACGTGCGCGGGCAGCACGTCGTCCATCTGGCGGTACAGCGCGCGCTTCAGGTCGAGCCGTTCCGGGCCGCTCTCCTGCACGAAGTCGACGCCGTCCAGCGCGCGCACGAGATCGGCGTCGAACGACAGCCGCGCGGAAAGCTCGGCGGCCCGCTCGCCGAGGAAGGCGGCGAGCGCGTCGCGCAGCCGCGCGTCGGCGTGCGGCGCCGGGTCGGTCGCGACGACGTCGAAGCCTTGCATCAGGTAGAAAGCGGCCCAGCTCGCGCCGATCACGCCGGCGCCGACGAGCGCGATACGTCGAATGTCCATGGTTGTCCCGTGTGGTTGGTCTGCGGATATGTCGCGGCGATTGTCGCATCGAATCCCGCGCGCGCGCGTCGATGCAGATTGCAGATTCCCTCTTGAAATGCGTGATGGCGGCCACTAATTAAGCGTCGGCTGGCAGTGCCGCATGCAACGCACCGCCCTCGTTATCGATCCCGTGGAGCCGCCGTCGCGCCCGCCGCAGGCGTCGCGCCGTCGCGTCTCCCGCGTTCCCTGTTCAGGAGGACCAACATGAGCGGTATCCATCACGGCTACGACTTGTTCGACGAATTCGCCCGCGTACAGCGGCAGATGGCGAGCCTCCTCGGCGAACGCCCGTCGGGCATCCGCGCGGGGCGCGCCGGCGCGTTTCCCGCACTCAACGTCGGCGCCACCGACGACGCAATCGAGATCGTCGCGTTCGCACCCGGCATGGCCGCGGCCGACTTCGACGTGTCGATCGACAAGGATCTGCTGACGATCAGCGGCGAGCGCAAACCGGCGCCGCGCGAAGGCGACGACGTGCGCACGTATGCGCAGGAGCGCTTTCACGGCGCGTTCCGCCGCGTGGTCGAACTGCCGCGCGACGCTGACCCGGACCAGGTCAGCGCCCGCTACGAGAACGGCTGCCTGCTGATTCGCGTGGGCCGGCGCGAGGCCTCGAAGCCGCGTGCGATCACCATTCAGTAACCTTCAGGATACCGACATGAACACGAACCCGACCCAGGCCGAACGCCACCCGAGCACCGTTCACGCTGCCGCCGCCGAAGCCGCGCGCCGGCCCGCGATCACCCCGTCCGTCGACATCGTCGAGGACGCGCGCGGCGTCACGCTGCGAGCCGACCTGCCCGGCGTGCCGCGCGAGAACCTCGACGTGAAGGTGCACGACAATACGCTGACGATCGAAGCCGCGACGCAGATCGACACGCCGGCCGACCTGCGCGTGCGACATGCGGAAATCCGTTCGACGCGCTATGCGCGGTCGTTCGTGCTGAGCGCCGATCTCGACACGTCGCGGATCGACGCGAACCTGCGCGACGGCGTGCTGACGCTGACGATTCCGCGCCGCGAGGAAACGCGCCCGCGCCGCATCGACGTGACCGCCGGCAATGCGTAAGCGTCGACGCGTGTCCTGACGCGACGCGCATGAAAAAGCCCCGCGCCGGCGCGATGCCGGGCGGGGCTTCTTTTTTGCATCGAGCCGCGCGCGATCAGCCACGCGGACGGCAGATTCAATCGAAATCGAACAGGTCGAACACCGACTTCTTGCGGCGCCGGCCGTCGTGCCGGTGACGCTCGTCGTGCGAGCGGCCGTCGCGCCCCCAACCGTCGTCGCGCTCGCGCGGCGCATGCGCATCGTGTTGCGCCGGCGCGGCGTCGCGGCGGGCCGGCGCGTCGCCAGTCTCGCGGGCGATCAGCTTGTCCAGCTCGCCGCGATCGAGCCACACGCCGCGGCAGCTCGGACAGTAGTCGATCTCGATCGACTGGCGCTCGGCCATCAGCAGGTCGGGCGTCTTGCAGACAGGGCATTTCATCGCGTTTCTCCTTTCCGTGCGAATTTCATCCGGATTCCGTATGAGGCGCGCGAACCGGCCGCCGCGGCGGCCGGCGTCACGCGCGCCGGCTCAGTCGCGCGCCGCGTGCGCGGCCCGCTTCGCCTTCGCGCGCCGCGCCAGCATGTTCATGCCCTCGACGAACGCCGAGAACGCCATCGCCGCGTAGATGTACCCCTTCGGCACGTGCGAACCGAACCCTTCGGCGATCAGCGTCATGCCGATCACGACCAGGAACGACAGCGCGAGCATCACGATCGTCGGGTTGCGGTCGATGAAGCGGGCGAGCGGCTGCGCGGCGAACAGCATCACGCTCACGGCGACGATCACGGCGACGAACATGATCGGAACGTGCTCGGTCATGCCGATCGCGGTCACGATGCTGTCGATCGAGAACACGATGTCGAGCATCACGATCTGGCCGATCGCGGCCCACATCGTCAGGCCGGCCGCGCCGGCGGCCCCGCCCGCGCCGTCGCCGTCGTGCGACACGTGGTGATGGATCTCGGTGGTGGCCTTCCACACGAGGAACAGGCCGCCCGACAGCAGGATCAGGTCGCGCCACGAGAACGCATGGTCGAACAGCGTGAACACGGGTTCGGTCAGGCTCGCGATCCACGCGACGCTGCCGAGCAGCGCGAGGCGCATCACCAGCGCGAGCGCGATGCCGAGGCGCTGCGTGCGGGCGCGCTGCGCTTCGGGCAGCTTGTTGCTGAGGATCGAGATGAAGATCAGGTTGTCGATGCCGAGCACGACTTCCATCACGACGAGCGTCAGGAGCGCGGCCCAGACGGCGGGGTCGGCGGCAAGCGTCAGCAGGTAGTCCATGGGATGGGCCGATACGAAAGTGGAAAGCCCGATGATAGGCTACGCCAAAGTTCGAAAAAATCAGCGATAATCTGACTTTAGGTTCGGTTTTTCCGATATATCGCGCTGCGATGCTGAATTTTCGACATCTGTACTATTTTTGGGTCGTCGTGAAGGAAGGCGGCTTCGCTCGGGCGGCCGAGCGGCTCGACATGGCCGTGCAGACGATCAGCGCGCAGGTGCGCGAGCTGGAGAAATCGCTTGGGCACCAGTTGCTGCGCCCGGCCGGGCGCGGCGTCGCGATGACCGACGCCGGGCAGGCCGCCTTTGCGCGCGCGGAAGTCATCTTCGAAATGGGACGGCAGATCCCCGACGACGTGCGCGCGGCGGCCAGCCGGCCGACCGTGCGGCTCGCGGTCGGCCTCGCGGACGGCATCTCCAAGCTCGCCGCGCACGCGATCCTGGCCCCGGTGCTCGACACGCCCACGCTGCGGCTGCTGTGCCACGAAGGCGAGCACGACGCGCTGCTCGCGGAGCTCGCGCTGCATCACCTGGATCTCGTGCTGGCCGGCCAGGGTGCGCCGTCGGGGTCGAATCTGCGCGTGACGAGCGAGCGGCTCGTCGCGTCGCCGGTCGACTGGTACGGGCCCGCGGCGCTCGTCACGCCGGCCGCGCGGCAGCGCTTTCCACAGTGCCTGGCCGACCTGCCGGTGCTGTTGCCGACCGCGCATTCGGCATTGCGCGCGCGTCTCGACCTGTGGCTGGAAAGCGAACGGATCGTGCCGCGCGTGGCCGGCGAGTTCGAGGACAGCGCGCTGATGGCCGTGTTCGCGGCGCGCGGCCTCGGCGTGTTCCCGCTGAGCGAACTCGGCGCGAACGATGCGTCGCTGCTGCGCGGGCTCCGGCGGCTCGGGCGCGCGGGCGACGTGACCGAGGAAATCCATGCGATCCGCTCGCGGCGCGGCGAACATCATCCGCTGACGTCGCAATTGCTGGCCGCGGCGCGCGGCGCGCCGGCCGACTGAAGCGAGCGCGACATCAAAGGAAACTATAATGTCGCCCCGGCCATACGAGACGTGCGCGCGCATTAATCCGGGCCTCCCCGTTGCGCCGCCGCTTGCCGAGCCTTCTGAAAGACGCCATGCACAATCGATTTCGCCTGTTTTCCGTTTCGTGCGCGCTCGCGGTCGCGACCGTGCTGGCGGCATGCTCGTCGCCGCCCAAGCCGATCTATCAGCAGGAACAGTTCGACGCGACCACCAGCCCTTACGCGCACACGTTCCACGCGAAATCCGACGCGGCCTGCGAGGCCGCGCGGCGCGCGCTGCTGAGCCAGGGCTACGTGGTGTCGTCGTCGCGCAACGACGCGGTCGACGGCAGCAAGAATTTCCAGCCGAGCAACGACATGCACGTCGTGATCGAGTTTCACGTCGTGTGCGCGGACGCGACGGCGGACGGCGCGTCGAGCATCGCGTACGTGAACGCGGTGCAGGACCGCTATACGCTGAAGAAATCGAATACGTCGGCCAGCGTGGGCTTGAGCGTGTTCGGCTCGCTGTCGCTGCCGATCGGGTCGAGCGACGACGCGCTCGTCAAGACCGCGAGCGAGACGATTCCCGCCGGCGTGTTCTATGAGCGCTTCTTCACGCTCGTCGACCATTTCCTGAAGATCGACCCGGCGCGCCGCGACCGCGCGACCGTGAAGGCCGCGGAGAAGGAGCCCGTCGCGCCGCTGCCCGAGCCCGCGCCGACGCCGCAGGGTGAACCGCTGAAGATGACGACGCCGGTCGTGCCGACGCCGCCCGCGGCGCCGGTGCCGCTGTCGGCGACGGGTGTCGCGCCGGGGTCGGGCGCGAATGCCGTGCCGGCCGCGACATCGGCCGTCGCGGCGCCGGCTGCGATGCGTGCGGCGCCGCCGACGGCGGCGTCAGGAGCGGTGCCGGCTTCGGCGGCGGCACCCGCGGCGGCTTCTGCGCCTGCACCGGCTTCGGCCGCCGGCCCGGCGCCGGCATCGCCCCCTGCTCCGGCTCCCGCGTCGGGTGCCGCACCGGCTTCGGCGCCCAAGCCGGTTTCCGGTCCGGCAACCGCGCCCGCACCTTCGTCGACCTCCGGTTCGACGGCGGCGCCGGTTTCCCCGCCCCCAGCTCTTTCGGAACCGGCCGCATCCGCGGCCACCGCTGTGCCGTCCTCGTCTTCGACCGCGCCTTCGTCAGCGGCGTCCGCACCCGCATCACTCTCGGCATCGGCATCGCCGCCGTCGAGCGCATCGCCTGCGCCGGCTGCCGCCGACCCGGTCGCATCATCCACGCCGTCCGGCGCGAGCGCGGCCACCGCGAACTGATCGCGCGCCCGTACCGTCGCGCCCGGCCGCATGCGGCGCGGCGCGACGATACGCAGCCCTTTCGCCTTATTCCCTGAAGTCGTTTCCGCTCATCCGGCTGTGCGCCGGCCGCGATTGGCCGCGCGGGATTGATGACAGGGCAACATCGACGCGCCACACTCAGCCACGGGCGCCCCAGACTCGCAGTCGCCGCGCGCGACAATCGCAAGCGACCTGCCGTGTCGCGACCGCGCTGCTTGCCGACGCCCTCGCCTACCGCAACGTCGCGCGCAGCGTCTGCAGATCCTCGACGGGCGTGGTCACGCCGCCGCAGACGATCACCGCGATGTCCGCTGCCGACTCGAGCACCGGCACCGGCCGCTCCAGCGCGGCCAGCGCCGCGCCGCACGCGGGCTCGACGACGATCCTGTGTTCGTCGAGAAACCGCAGCGACGCAGCCACCGCGTCGGCATCGGACACGACGACCGGATGAATCGCGTGGCGTGTCGCCCATTCGACCGCCGCGTCGCACGGCCGCTTCGCGCCGAGCGTCGTCGCGATGCTCGTGATGGCCGCCAGCTCGACCGGACGCCCCTGCGCGACCGAACGCGCATAGCAGTCGGCGCCCTCCGTCTCGGCCGCGACGACGGGCACGTCGTGCCAGCCGTTGCGCGCCAGCCCTTCGAGCACGCCGCACAGCAGACCGCCGCCGCCGACCGCGAGCACGACCGCGTCGGGCTTCGGGCCGGCCGCCGCCATCTCGTCGATCATCGTCGCGTGGCCCTGCCACAGCATGCGATCGTCGAACGGATGCACGAACGCGTCGTGCGCGTCGAGCCCCGACTGCGCGAACGCGTTCGCCTCGGCCCAGCTCGCGCCGTGCACGACGAGTTCCGCGCCCTCGATGCGGATCAACTCGCGCGCCCGCCCGGACGTGCTTTCCGGCACGACGACGCGCACCGGCACGCCGAGCTCGCGGCCGCAGTACGCGACCGCGATACCCGCGTTGCCGCCCGATGACGACACGAATCGCCGCGCGCCGGCGGCGTGCCGCGCCTCGCACACGGCGCCGATGCCGCGCAGCTTGAACGAACCCGACGGCTGCAGCGCCTCGAGCTTCACCCGGATGGTCGTGCCGAGCCGACGGGATGCGATCGACGAACGGATATAAGGAGTCGGGATATGAAGCGGCATGGGACGGAACGCTATGAGGATGGAGGAAACGCGCGTGATGCGCGACGGAGCGAATACGGCAACGACGGTCATCGTACGCCGGGCCAGCCATGCTTTCCAATACCATCGAATGGCATTTGCTATGCTCCACAGGCATACCCATCCACCCCACCCGACACCCCACCGCATGCGCCAGATCGAACTGCGTCACCTGCGCTACTTCGTCGCCGTCGCCCAGGCCGGCAGCGTGATGGCCGGCGCCCGCGCGGCCGGCATCGTCCAACCCGCGCTGTCGCGACAGATTCGCGAGCTCGAGGACGCGATCGGCACGCCGCTGCTGATTCGTCGCGCGACGGGCGTCACGCTCACGGCGGCCGGCACGAGCTTCCTGCACGATGCGACCGGCCTGCTCGCGATGCTGCAGGACAGCCGCGAGCGTGCGTTGCGCAGCGCGGCCGGCCAGTTCGGCGAACTACGGCTCGGCGCGCTGCCGAACTGCCTGCCGCTGCCGGTCGTCGCGAACGTCCTCAAGGCGTTTCGCGATGCGTGCCCGGACGTGAAACTGTCGATCGCGCCGATGCTGTCGGCCGAACAGGCGAGCGCGCTGATGCGCGGCCAGCTCGACGCCGGGATCATGGCGTGGCGTCGCGAGGAAGCGCCGCACCTGACGGGCGTGCGGTTGCTGAGCGACCGCTTCGTGCTCGCGATGCCCGCGCCGTCGGGCGGCCGCTTCATCGCGCCACGCACGCTGGCCGACGTCGCGAACGAGCCGTTCGTCTGGTTCGATGCACAACGCTCCGCCGCGCACCACCGGTTCCTGATGACGCAGTGCGAGCAGGCCGGCTTCACGCCGCGCATCGCGCAGGTCGGCAGCGACATCCCGACGCTGATCGGCCTCGTCGCGGCCGGGATGGGCTGCGCGTTCGTGCCGGAAAGCGCGTCGCCGACCTGCCCGCGCACGGTCCGGCTCGTCGCGCTCGACGAGCTCGCGAGCCGCTTCGACATCGAGTTCGTGTTCGACGGCGCGGCGGCGGCCCCGTCGCCCGTCGTCGCGCGGTTTCTCGCGGCGGTCCGCGATGCGGCCGGCGAACCGGGCTGAACGAACGACGGCTGCATCGGCGCGCGATCGGGCGATGCGACTTGCAGCGCCGGCCGATGGACGGAATCGCTCCTCCGCGATCTCGTCGTTTTCGCTGTTTTTGCGCACTAAACGACACCGCCGTGCCGCCGAAAAATCTTTCAGAACGCCGACGGACGGCGTCACGACGACGCTATTTTCAAATTGACACCAAAAACGGCCGTTTAACGCCGATTCGAATCCTCCTGGCCCGAAATATACTGCCCGCGCATCCAATTCCTCGTGCCAAAGAGAGGATGCGTTTCCGCCCCGGCCACGGCCCCCCTGTGGTCGGGGCTTTTTTCTTGTCGCGCATCGAATCACGTCCCACACGTCGCCCACGCGCCGCATTGTTGACATGAAATCAAGATAATTTCGTCCCGATGCGGCTTTTTCCGCAAAAGTAACGCAGGCACACTTCGAGCTGTCCTCAATGGCGTCGTGCCGTTGTCCCCCGCTTACAGGAGCCCGCCGCGTGAACCCCACGACTTCCTCTCCGCCCCGCCCGGGCGGCAGCGCCGCGCTGCCGCTGCTGGCGCTCGCCGCCGGCGCGTTCGGCATCGGCACGACCGAGTTCTCGCCGATGGGCCTGCTGCCCGTGATCGCCGACGGCGTGCACGTGTCGATTCCGCAAGCCGGCATGCTGATCAGCGCGTATGCGATCGGCGTGATGGTCGGCGCGCCGCTGATGACGCTGCTGCTCGCGCGCTGGTCGCGCCGCGCCGCGCTGATCGCGCTGATGTCGATCTTCA
Source organism: Burkholderia sp. AU16741 (assembly GCF_002223345.1). Taxonomy (NCBI): domain Bacteria; kingdom Pseudomonadati; phylum Pseudomonadota; class Betaproteobacteria; order Burkholderiales; family Burkholderiaceae; genus Burkholderia; species Burkholderia sp. AU16741. Next base: position 745,384 of record NZ_NKEZ01000003.1, on the reverse strand, counting down.
CGATCGGCAACCTGCTGTCGGCCGCCGCACCGGACTACACGACGCTGCTGCTCGCCCGCCTCGTGACGAGCCTCAACCACGGCGCGTTCTTCGGGCTCGGCTCGGTGGTCGCGGCGAGCCTCGTGCCGCGCGAGAAGCAGGCCAGCGCGGTCGCGACGATGTTCATGGGCCTGACGATCGCGAACGTCGGCGGCGTGCCGGCCGCGACCTGGCTCGGCCAGATGATCGGCTGGCGCATGTCGTTCGCGGCGACCGCGGGCCTCGGCCTCGTCGCGATCGCCGGCCTGTTCGCCGCGCTACCGAAGGGCGAAGCCGGCAAGATGCCCGACCTGCGCGCCGAACTCTCCGTGCTCACGCGCCCGGTCGTGCTCGGCGCGCTCGCGACGACGGTGCTCGGCGCCGGTGCGATGTTCACGCTCTATACGTACGTCGCGCCGACGCTCGAGCACCTGACGGGCGCCACACCCGGCTTCGTGACCGCGATGCTCGTGCTGATCGGCGTCGGCTTCTCGATCGGCAACATCGCGGGCGGGCGTCTCGCCGACCGCTCGCTCGACGGCACGCTGATCGGCTTCCTGTTGCTGCTGATCGCGACGATGGCCGCGTTCCCGCTGCTCGCCTCGACCCACGCGGGCGCCGCGATCACGCTGCTGGTCTGGGGAACCGCGACGTTCGCGGTCGTGCCGCCGCTGCAGATGCGCGTGATGCGCGCGGCCCATGAAGCGCCGGGCCTCGCGTCGGCCGTCAACATCGGCGCGTTCAACCTCGGCAACGCGGTGGGCGCCGCCACCGGCGGTGCGGCGATTTCGGCCGGGTTCGGCTACGCGGCGGTGCCGCTCGTCGGCGCGCTGATCGCCGCCGCCGGGCTCGGCCTCGTCACGCTGCAGGTCACGCAGCGCCGCCGCTCGCCGGCCGCCGCGAATTCGTAAGCGCGGGCGCGTCCGGACTGCCGGGAACCTTCCGCTCGCTTTTTTACGGCCGCGCGATGCGGCCGTTTTCATTTTCGGCGTGCGGTCGGTTCCGACGGCTCAAGTCAGCGTCCCGCGGCGAACCCGCCGAAGAACGCGCGCGCGTTCGCCTCGAGACTCTCGAGGTGATAGCCGCCTTCCTGCACGATCACCGTCGGCAGGCCGAGCGCGCCGATCGCGCCGCCGAGCCGCCCGAACCCGTCGGTCGTAACCGCGACCTGCGATTGCGGATCGTCCTGGTAGATGTCGAAGCCGAGCGCGAGCACGAGCGCATCGGGCTGGAAGCGCGCGAGCGCGCGCAGCGCGTCGTCGAGCCGCGCGAAGAACGTCGATTCCGGCGCGCCGTGCGGCATCGGCAGGTTGAGGTTAAAGCCGTCGCCAGCGCCCGCGCCCGTCTCTTCCTCGTAGCCCGCGACGACCGGGTAGAAGTTGGTCGGGTCGCCGTGAATCGATACGTACAGCACGTCGTCGCGGCCATAGAAGATTTCCTGCACGCCCTGCCCGTGATGCATGTCGGTATCGAGAATCGCGACGCGGCGATGGCGGCCGAGCAGCGCCTGCGCGGCGATCGCCGCGTTGTTCAGGTAGCAGAAGCCGCCGGCCGCGTCGCGGCGCGCATGATGGCCGGGCGGCCGGCACAGTGCGTAGGCTTCGCGCGCGCCGTCGTTGACGTCGGCCGCGGCGGCCAGCGCGCCCTGCGCGGACCAGTACGCCGCGCGCCACGTGTTCGCGCCCACCGGGCAACTGCCGTCGGCGAGATAGCGCGCGGCTTTCGCGAGCACGCCGCGCAGCGGGTTCGGATCGCGCACGAACACGTTCGACATCACTTCGTCGCCCCAGTCGTCGGGCATCCGTTTCCAGTCGCGGTGCGCATCCTCGAGAAAGCGCAGGTAGTTCATGTCGTGCACGGCCGCGATCGGCGCGGTGCCGCGGTCGGCCGGCTCGCGCACGTCGAAATCGAGCGACCGCACGGCCGCGACGAGTCGCGCCGCCCGCTCAGGCACTTCCTGCGGCTCGCGCATCCGGCCGCGCGACAGATAGCTGCGCGGATGGTGCAGCAGTTGTTCGGGATGGAAATAGGTTTTCATCGGAGTCCTCGTCGATTCGCCGGATCAGGCACCGTGCGCGGCAACCGCCGCGTCGACGCGCGCCGCGATGCCCGCGCGCGCCAGCACCGCCTGGAGCAGCACGTTCGCGCCGCACGTCACGTCGTCGGGCAACGCATCCTCGGCTGCGTTGTGCGACAGGCCGTCGACGCACGGAATGAACACCATCGCGGTCGGGAAACGGCGCGCGAGCAGGATCGCATCGTGGCCGGCGCCGCTCACGATCCGCTCGTGCGTGTAGCCGAACGCGGCGGCCGCCTGCGCGACCAGCCCGACGCAATCGCGATCGAACGGCGTCGCCGGGCTGCGCCAGCAGGTGTCGATCGCCAGCTGCACGCCGCGCGCGGCAGCAATGCGGGCGCACGCTTCGCGCAGGTCGCGCTCCATCGCATCGACTTCGGCATCGTCGTGATGCCGCAGGTCGACCGTGAACGTCAGCTCGCCGGCGATCGTGTTGCGCGATGCGTTGCGGATGCCGACCTGCCCGATCGTCGCGAGCCCGCGCGGTGCATAAGCGGCGACAATCCGTTCGAGTTCGAGCGCCATCTGCGCGCTCGCGAAATACGCGTCCTTGCGATACGGCATCGGCGTCGTGCCGGCGTGCGCGGCCACGCCCGTCACCGTCACGTCGAGCCAGCGGATCGCCTGCCCGCCCGTGACGATGCCGACCGTCGTGCCGTTCGCCTCGAGCACGGGCCCTTGTTCGATATGCGCCTCGAAATACGCGTCGACCGCGCCGCCCGTTGCGCGCGTACCGCGATAGCCGCATGCGTCGAGCGCCGCGCCGAGCGTGACGCCGTCGGCGTCCTGCTTCGCGAGCGCGTCGTCGAGCGGCAACGCGCCCGTGAACACGGCCGAGCCGAGCATCGCCGGCGCGAAGCGCGCGCCTTCCTCGTTGGTCCACGACACGATCTCGAGCGGCTTGTCGGTCGCGATGCCCGCGTCGTTCAGCGTGCGCACGAGTTCGAGCGCGGCGAGCACGCCGTAGACGCCGTCGAAGCGGCCGCCTCCGGGCTGCGTGTCGAGATGGCTGCCGATCAGCACCGGCGCGGCATGCGCATCGGCGCCGTCGCGCCGCGCGAACAGGTTGCCGACCGCATCGACGCTGACCGTGAGCCCCGCGTCGCGGCACCATTGCGCGAACAGGTCGCGCCCGCGCCGGTCGTCCTCGGTGAGCGCGACGCGCCGCACACCGCCGCTCGGCGTCGCGCCGACGCGCGCCATGTCGGTCAGGCTCTGCCACAGGCGGGCGCCGTCGATTTCCAGCAGGTCGTTCATAGGGATTCCGGATCGATTCGTTCGTTGAGGTTCAGTGCGAGCCGAGCGCTTCGGCGGTGGCCGGCTGCGCCGCGCGGCGCGCGTCGAGCGCGACGATGCAGAGCAGCGAAATGCCGGCGAGACACGTGTAGAACACCGCGAGCGGCCACCACTGGCCCGTGAAGCGATGCGCGAGCCACGTGCCGACGAGCGGCGTCAGGCCGCCCGCGATCGCGCCGCAAATCTGGTAAGCGAGCGAGATCGCCGAATAGCGCACGTGGGCCGGAAACACGTCGCTGACGAAGCCCGCGATCACCGAATAGAAACCGGCCATGCACACCACCGCGAGTGCGATGCCCGCGATCAGCGACGCGGACGTACCGCCCTGCACGAGCATGAACATCGGATACGGCGACAGCATCGCGAGCAGCGCCGCGAGCTTCAGGAAGCGCGCGCCGCCGATACGCTCGGCGATCCACGCGGCAAGCGGCTGCGCGAAGAACTGGATGATCGCGACCGCGAACAGGCTGTCGAGGATCAGCGAACGCGACACGCCGACGTATTGCGTCGTGTACGCGATCATGAACGTGTTCGTGAAATAGACGCCCGCGATGCCGATCGTGTTCGCGCCGATGCAGAGCAGCACGAGCCCCGACGCGGAACGAAACACTTCCGCGACCGGCAGCTTCACCGTGCGGTGGGTTTCCTTCACCCGCGCGAATTCCGGCGACTCGTTCACGCCGAGCCGGATCAGGATGCCGACCACCAGCAGCACCGAACTCGCGAGAAACGGCAGGCGCCAGCCCCACGCGAGGAAGTCGGCCTTGTCCATCGACGTGACCGCGCGGAACGCGATCAGCGACAGGATCAGCCCGGCCGGGCTGCCGAGCTGCGCGAACGACGCGAAAAACGTGCGGCGCCCCTGCGGTGCATGCTCGCCCGCCATCAGCACCGCGCCGCCCCATTCGCCGCCGACCGCGATCCCCTGCACGACGCGCAACGCGACGAGCAGCACCGGCGCGAGGACGCCGACCTTCGAATAGGCGGGCAGCAGCCCGACGCACACGGTCGCGACGCCCATCATCATCAGCGTCGTCATCAACGCCTTCTTGCGGCCGATGCGGTCGCCGAGATGGCCGAAGATCACGCCGCCGAGCGGGCGCGCGAAGAAGCCGACCGCGAACGTCGCGAACGACGCCATCGTGCTGACGAACGGGTCGTGCGACGGGAAATAGAGCTCGCCGAACACGAGTGCGGCCGCGGTCGCGTAGATGTAGAAGTCGTACCACTCGATCATCGTGCCGATGAACGCGGCCGTCGCGGCGCGTGCCGGCTGGCGGGCGGAAGGAAGGGAGTGAGTCATGCGGGCTCCTGACGCGCGCCGCCGCGGGGCGGCACGCAATATCGGGTGACGGCCGTCTGTCGCGGCGTCGCGCCGCACGCTGCGGCACCCTTCCTTTATCGGTGGCCGCAAATCATTAGTCAAATTTCAAGTTATTATTCGCCGTATAAATTCAACTAATGCCTGCTCGCCGCCTGCCCGGAGACCCGATGCGCCCCGACCTCGCCCCGTTCCTGAACGATCGCCTCGACTGGAACCTGCTGCGCACCTACCTGGTGATCATGCAGGAGCGCAGCGTGAGCCGCGCGGCCGCGCGCCTGCACGTCACGCAGCCGGCCGTGAGCCAGGCGCTGCGGCGGCTCGAGGAGACGCTCGAGCGCCGGCTGATCGAGCGGCGCGGCGCGCACTTCGCGCCGACGCCGGCCGGCGAAGCCGTCTACCGGATCGCGAGCGACATCTACGGCGGCATCTCGCGCCTCGAAACCGAAATCGACGACAGCACGGCCGACCTGACCGGCTCGATCCGGCTGCTGACGGTGAGCCGTATCGAATCGCCCGTCTACGATGAAATTCTCGCGGACTTCCATCGCGCGTATCCGCGCATCGATCTGCAGATCGAAGTGATGCGTTCGTCGGACATCCTCTCCTCGCTGCTGCAGAAAACGGCCACGGCCGGGCTCGGCCTGTGCCGCACGCCGCATGACAAGCTGGAGATGCGCTGCTTCCTGCGCCAGCGCTATGCGATCTATTGCGGCCGCCATCACCGGCTGTTCGGACAGACGCAATTGCGGATGGACGATCTGCTCGCGGAGAATTTCGTGTCGTTCACGAGCGACCAGATCGGCGACAGCCTGTCGCCGCTCACCGTGTTCCGCGACCAGAAGGGCTTCACGGGGCGCATCGTCGCGTCGTCGCCGAGCCTCGACGAAGTGCGACGGCTGATCTTCGCGGGCTACGGGATCGGCTGCCTGCCCGAGCACATCGTGCGCGACGACATCGCGCAGCAACGGCTGTGGCGGTTGCCGCCCGACGACGGGCTCGTCGACGTCGACGTGTTCCTGCTGTGGCATCGCGATCGCAAGATGAACGCGGCCGAGCATGCGTTTCTCGACGCGATGGAGCGTTGCATGCAGCGCTACTCGCTCGCGGAGCGGCTCGGGAAATGACGGCGCGAACGCGCCCGGAGAAAGCGCCGGGCACATCCGCCCCGGCGCGTCGCGCCGCGTGTGTACGTCAGAAGCGATGCACGATGCCGAGCTGCACGCCGCGTGCATTCGCGCCCGGGTATGCGAGCGGCAGGCCGGGGTTCGCCGCGCCGGCGAGCGTGTAGCCGGCCTGGTTGCGGTTGCGCAGGTACGACAGCGCGCCGTAGAAGCTCGTGCGCTTCGACAGGTCGTACTCGTACATCAGCCCAAGCTGATCCGCACGGTTGCCCTGCGACGACTGGTCGTGCAGGTACGCGTAGCCGAGCGCGACATAGTTGGCCGGGTTGAACTGGTATTTGACCGACAGCCCGTACACGCGCGAATCGATTCCGAGATCCGCCCACTTCACCGCGGAGAAACCGCCATACACGGTGGCCTTGCCGATTTCGTAAGACGCACCGGCCATGATCGTGCGATCGGTCGTGGTCGCCGCCGCGTTCTTCAACCACTGCCCCGCGACGAATGCGCCGAACGGACCGTGTTCGTAGGTCAGGTCGAACTGCTGGCTGGAGCCGGCCGAGCGCACGCCGCCCGCATCGCCGAACCCGACGTACAGCCCGCCCTGGAAACCGGCGATCTCCGGGCTTTGGTACGACAGCGTATTGCTCGTGCGGAACGCGAACACGGTCAGGTTGTCCATGCCGGACGCCTGCGTGACGCCGCCGAACGCATCCTGCCCGCCTTGGTCGTTGAACAGCGGCGAATTCTGTCGGCCCGCGCGCACCTTGCCCCACTGCCCCGCGATGCCGACCCATGCCTGTCGGTTGAACATGCTGCCCGCGCTCACGAGCGAGCCGTCGTTCGGATTGAAGCCGTTTTCCAGCGCGAATTCGATTTTCTGGCCGCCGCCGATCTCCTCGCCGCCCTTCAGCCCGAACCGGCTGCCCCACTGGCCACCCGAGTTGATCGCGGCCGTATAGCCGTTGCCCGTATTCACGACCTGCGCGAATTCGTCGATCACGCCGTACAGCGTGACGCCGTCCTGCGCGAGCGTGGCGCCCGAAGCGGCGGCGCAAGCGGCCGCGACGGCCATCCGAAGACCGGCATGCGCCGATCGCACCCGGGAACGATGTCCTCGTGCGTGCATTTTATTAGCCATACTATTCAATGAAAGGAGAATGGAACGATGCCGGGCACGGTGGTCCGCCATGCCGGCATCGTGGATAACGAAGGTAATGTGTGGTGCGGTTGCCGGTCGCGCCGGTTCGGCGCATCGGGCCGCTCAGGCCACTCAGGCCGCTCAGGCCGGCAGCAAACCGGCCCGACCAACGACGTGATACGCCGGTGTCAGACCTCGCCGCGTTCGAGCGGCAGGATCAGGCGCTCGGGAATGCTGCGCCGCGACGCACGGGCGGCGACGTAATACAGCGCGGCCGGCACGACGAGGCCGAGAATCCACGAGATGTCGGTGCCGCCGAGCGCGTCGACGAGCGGCCCCGTGTAGATGTGCGTCGACATGAACGGCAGCTGCACCAGGATGCCGACCACGTAGATCGTGATCGCCATCACGTTCCAGCGGCCGTAGCGGCCATCGGGATCGGACAGCGCCGGCACGTCGTAGCGCGAACGCGTGAAGCAGTAGTAGTCGACCAGGTTGATCGCGCTCCACGGCGTGAAGAACGCGAGCAGGAACAGGATGAACGCGGTGAATTCCTTCAGGAACGAATGGCGGCCCGCGAGCGCGATCAGCGTCGATACGCAGATCATCCCGAAGATGTACACGAGGCGGCTCTTCGACGATACCGCGCCCTTGCCGCGAAAGCCGCTGACGATCGTCGCCATCGACATGAAGCTGCCGTACGCGTTGAGCGCCGTCACCGTCACCTTGCCGAACGCAATGCTGAAATACAGCAGCGCGGCCACGGCGCCCGTCGAGCCGAGGCCGACGATGTACGCCACTTCATGGTGCGCGAACTGGCTGCCGGCGAGCGCGGCCGCGAACACGCCGAATACCATCGCCGCCTGTGCGCCGATCACCGAGCCGAGACCGACCGCGACGAACGTCGCGACCGACGACGTCGAGCGCGGCAGGTAGCGCGAATAGTCGGCCACGTACGGGCCGAACGCGATCTGCCACGACGCGGACAGCGACATCGCGAGCAGGAAGCTCGCGAGCGAGAAATGCCGGTTCGCGAGCAGCGCGCCGACGTCGTGGTTCGCGAACAGTTGCGCGAACATGTAGACGAACGCGACGATGCCGACCACGCTCGCGATCCGGCCGACGAAGTGGATCGCGCGATAGCCGAACACGGTCAGCACGACGATCACGGCCGCGAACAGCAGGATGCCGGCCGCGTCGTCGACGTGCAGCAGTTGCGCGACGGCCTGCCCGGCCAGCACCGAGCCGCTCGCGGAAAAGCCGATGTACATCAGGCACACGAGCACGATCGGGATCATCGCGCCATACACGCCGAACTGCACGCGGCTCGAGATCATCTGCGGCAGCCCGAGCTGCGGCCCCTGCGCGCCGTGCAGCGCCATCACCGCGCCGCCGACGAGCTGGCCGAGCAGCAACGCGACCAGCGACCAGAACACGTCGCCGCCGAGCACGACCGCCAGCGCCCCCGTGACGATGGCCGTGATCTGCATGTTCGCCGACAGCCACAGCGTGAACTGGCTCAGCAGGCCGCCGTGGCGCTCGGCGTCGGGAATGAAGTCAATCGAGCGTACCTCGATCAGTCCGCCGGCTTTTCCACTGGAATTCGTTGACACGGGTCAATCTCCAAAATACTCAGGACCACACATGGTTTGAACGGGACAGGAAGCTGCGAGCCGCCCTTTCGGCTCGGCGGATGCGGGGCGCCGTGGATCGCCGGCATGCGCCACGCATGCACGGTCAGCACGCTGGCGCGCAAGCGGCACGACGTGTGCCGACATTGCCAGCGGATGATCTTGTATATACAACTTGTGAGATATCGGTGATTACCCGGAATCGATCGATTTTAGAAATCGTCCGAGTCATTGCGGCACGCCAGCGCAGTATTGCCGCGAATCGGGCGTCGGAAAAATGAAAGCTCGGTCGGCCGGGGGCCGATCGAGCGCAGCGGTCACCGCACGGAAAACGGACAGACTAGCGGGCGAGCGCACCGCCCGCGCGGCATCAGACGAGCCGGTCCGACGTGACGACCTGCACGCCCGGCCGTGCGTCGATCGCCGCATCGAGCAATGCGCGCGCAATCCGCGACGCGGGATTCACGCGCCACTTCGCCGGCAGCACCGGCGCGGCGGCGCTCAGCGCGAACACGAACAGCCGCTCGCCGAACCGGAACTCGTCGCGGCTGCCGCCGATCAGGCCCGGTCGCACGTACGTGAGCGAATCGAAGCCGACGTCGGCGAGCGCCTGCTCGACCTCGCCCTTCACGCGGTTGTAGAAGATGCGCGACGCAGCGTCCGCGCCGAGCGCGGAATTCAGCACGTAGGTCGGCGTGCCGTGCCGGTGCGCGAGTCGCGCGACCGCGAGCGGATAGTCGTGGTCGACGCGCCGGAAGGCCGCCTGCGAACCGGCGGCCCGCATCGTGGTGCCCAGTGTGCAGACCACGGCATCCGCGTGCCACCAGTCGGCCGTGTCGGGCAAATGGTCGAAATCCACTGCCCGTGCGCGCATCTTCGGATGCGGCGACAACGGCCGGCGCGCGACGACGATCACCTGGTCGACCCGCGCATCGGCCAGCGCGGCTTCGAGGACGTGGCGCCCGACGAGTCCGGTCGCGCCGACGAGCAGCAGTTTCATGTCCGTTCTTCCGTGTGGAGCCTGCGTTGGCGGACCGAGGCGGCCCGGTTTCCGGCTATCGACATGATCGTCGGCCGACGTGGCGGCGGCAATCCTCCACGCGTCTCGAAAAATTACGGCGCTGTCGGGCGCGGCCCCGCGCGATCGAATACGGCCCGGCCGGCGCTGCTGCTGCGCGCGTTCCTGGCCCGCGCGCGGTTACCGGCAACCCGATCAGATCGGCTTGGGACTGGCGCGAGCGGATACCGAATGAAACAACATGAAGTACATCAGACGCCGCAGGCGCCGCCAATGTGTGCGAGACGCACCGGCAGCGCTCCGTCAGGCTCGAACGTCAGACATGCAGCGCATGTCCGAGCGCGCGCAACGCCGCTTCCTGAAGCGCCTCGCCGAGCGTCGGATGCGCGTGGATCGTGCCGCCGATGTCTTCCAGCCGCGCGCCCATCTCCAGCGACTGCGAGAACGCCGCGGCCAGCTCCGACACCCCGCGCCCGACCGCCTGCCAGCCGACAATCAGGTGATTGTCGCGCCGCGCGACGACGCGCACGAATCCGTCGGTCGCCTGCAACGTCATCGCGCGCCCGTTCGCGGCGAACGGGAACGATGCGCTCAGACAATCCACGCCGGCCGCGTGCGCATCGTCGGGCGACCAGCCGGCCGTCACGATCTCGGGATCGGTGAAGCACACGGCCGCAATCGCCGCGGGCGTGAACTGGCGACGCCGGCCGGCGATCAGCTCGGCCACCATCTCGCCTTGCGCCATCGCGCGATGCGCGAGCATCGGTTCGCCCGCGACGTCGCCGATCGCCCACACGTTGCGCATCGACGTGCGGCATGCGTCGTCGATCCGCAGCGCGCGGCCGTTGCGATCAAGCATCAGCGTCTCGAGTCCGAAGCCGTCGACGCGCGGCCGGCGGCCGACGGCAACCAGCACGCGATCGGCCGGCAACGTCTGTTCGGCGCCGTCGGCCGCCTGCACGCGCACCGCGCCGTGCGCATCGAGCCCGAGCACCTTGTGGCCGAGCCACAGCCGCACGCCGAGCCGCGCGAGCGAATCGGCCACCGGCCGCACGAGTTCCGCATCGTACGCGGGCAGCACGCGCTCGGCCGCCTCGACGACGCTGACGTCGACCCCGAGCTTGCGATAGACGGTCCCGAGTTCGAGCCCGATATAGCCGGCCCCGACGACGACCAGCCGCTTCGGCAGCGTCGCGGGCGACAGCGCGTCGGTGGACGACACGACGTGCCCGCCGAACGGCATCGACGGCAGTTCGACCGGTTCGGAACCGGTCGCGAGCAACAGGTGTTCGCAACCGATCCGCACCGTATGGCCGCCGGTCGCGACCTCGACGGTCTTGCCGTCGATCACGCGCGCTTCGCCGTGCAGCACGCGCACGCCGTTCTTCTTGAGCAGCGCGCCGACGCCGCGCGTCAGACGATCGACGATGCCGTCCTTCCACGCGACGCTTTTCGCGATGTCGATCTCGGGCGTGCGCACGCGGATCCCGAGCGCGCCTTCGCCGGCATGGCCGCACGCCTGTTCGAACGCATCGGCCACGTGGATCAGCGCCTTCGACGGAATGCAGCCGATGTTCAGGCACGTGCCGCCGAGCCGGTCGCGCTCGACGAGCACGGTCGGAATGCCGAGCTGGCCGGCGCGAATCGCGGCGACGTAGCCGCCCGGGCCGCCGCCGATGACGAGCAGTGTGGTGTGTTCGTTCTTCATCGGCTCACTCCACGAACAGCAGCGCCGGGCGTTCGAGCACCGCGCGCACGGCCTGGATGAATTCGGCCGCGTCCGCGCCGTCGACGACGCGATGATCGAACGATGACGACAGGTTCATCATCTTGCGCGCGACGATCGCGCCGTCGCGGATCATCGGCCGCTCGACGATCCGGTTCACGCCGACGATGCCCACTTCCGGATGATTGATCACCGGCGTCGACACGATGCCGCCGAGCGCGCCGAGGCTCGAGATCGTGATCGTCGAGCCGCTCAGCTCGTCGCGCTGCGCACGGTTCGCGCGCACCGCGTCGGCGAGCCGCGCGATTTCGGCGGAGATCGACCACACGTCGCGCGCTTCCGCATGACGCAGCACGGGCACCGTGAGGCCGCCGTCCGTCTGCGTCGCGACGCCCATGTGCACCGCGCCGTGGCGCGTGACGACGCCCGCTTCGTCGTCGAAGCGCGCGTTGATCTGCGGGAAGTCGCGCAGCGCGATCACCATCGCGCGGATCAGCAGCGGCAGCGGCGTGAGCTTGCCGCGCGTGTCGCCATAGCGGCGGTTCAGTTCCGTGCGCAACGATTCGAGTTCGGTCACGTCGATTTCCTCGACGTAGCTGAAGTGCGGGATGCGGCGCTTCGCTTCCTGCATCTTGCGCGCGATCGCCCGCCGCAAACCGATCACCGGCACGTCGGTTTCGTCGTGGCGTTCGTCGTAGCCGTGCGGTTGCGAAGATGCACGCGCCGTGCCACCGCCGGTGCGCGCATATGCATCGAGATCCGCGTGCAGGATGCGCCCGGCTTCGCCGGTGCCGCGCACGTAGCGCAACTCGATGCCCATGTCCCACGCACGCTGACGCACGGCCGGCGACGCGAGCGGCCGTTCGCCCGGCGCGAGCGCCGCGCGCGGCTGCGCGGCCGGCTCGTCGCGGCGCGGTTTCGCCGGTGCGCGAGGCGCCGCGGGCTGCGCAGGCGGCTCGGCCGATGTGTCGGCCACCGGCTTCGACGGCGTCGCCGCCGCGACCGGTGCGGTTGCTACCTTCGTTTCTTGCACCGGTACCGCGGCCTTCAGGTTGCCGTCGCCTTCGACTTCCAGCCGAATCAGCTCGCTGCCGACCGCCATCATCTCGCCGATCCGGCCGCCCAGCTCGATCACCTTGCCCGTCACCGGCGACGGAATCTCGACCGCCGCCTTGTCGGTCATCACGTCGGCGAGCGGCTGGTCTTCGTTGATCGTCTGCCCGACTTCCACATGCCAGGCCACCAGCTCGACCTCGGCGATCCCTTCGCCGATATCCGGCATCTTGATGACATGAATCCCCATCTCACGCCTCCATCACGCGTCGCAACGCTTCACCGACCCGGGTCGGCCCCGGAAAGTACGCCCATTCCTGCGCATGCGGATACGGGGTGTCCCAGCCCGTCGTGCGCTCGACCGGCGCTTCGAGGTGGTAGAAGCAGTGTTCCTGGACCAGCGATACGAGCTCCGCGCCATAGCCGCAGGTGCGCGTCGCCTCGTGCACCACGACGCAGCGCCCGGTCTTGCGCACCGACGCGACGATCGTGTCGAGATCGAGCGGCCACAGCGTGCGCAGGTCGATCACTTCCGCGTCGATGCCCGTCTCCTCGGCCGCGGCGAGCGACACGTGCACGGTCGTGCCGTAGGTCAGCACCGTCACGTCGCTGCCAGGCCGCACGACAGCGGCCGTATCGAGCGGCACCGTGTAGTAGCCTTCGGGCACCGCGCTCGCCGGATGCTTGAGCCACGACGTCACGGGCCGCTCGTGATGGCCGTCGAACGGCCCGTTGTACAGCCGTTTCGGTTCGAGGAAGATCACCGGATCGTCGTTCTCGATCGATGCGATCAGCAGCCCTTTCGCGTCATACGGGTTCGACGGCATCACCGTGCGCAACCCGCACACCTGCGTGAACATCGCCTCCGGGCTCTGGCTGTGCGTCTGTCCGCCGTAGATGCCGCCGCCGCACGGCATCCGGATCGTCATCGGCGCGGTGAACTGGCCGGCCGAGCGGTAGCGCAGCCGCGCGCCTTCCGACACGATCTGGTCGGAGGCCGGATAGAAATAGTCGGCGAACTGGATCTCGCAAACGGGCCGCAATCCGTACGCGCCCATCCCGACCGCCGCGCCGACGATCCCGCCTTCGGAGATCGGCGCATCGAACACGCGCGACTTGCCGTATTTGTTCTGCAGCCCTTCGGTACAGCGGAACACGCCGCCGAAATAGCCGACGTCCTGCCCGAACACGACCACGTCGCTGTCGCGCCCGAGCATCACATCCATCGCGGAGCGCAGCGCCTGGATCATCGTCATCGGCTGCGTCGCCGTATCCGTCTCATGTTGCGCCATGATCACGCTCCCAGTTCCTGGCGCTGACGGCGCAGGTGCGCGGGCAGCTCCTTGTAGACGTCGTCGAACATCGAGGCCGGCGACGGAATCCGGTCGTCGGCCAGCGTCCCGTACTTCTCCGCTTCCTTCTGCGCGGCGATCACCTCGGCCTCGAGTTCGGCCGTCAACGCGTCATGCGCGCTGTCCGACCAGATGCCCTTCACGATCAAGTGACGCTTGAAGCGCTCGACCGGATCGCCGAGCGGGAAATGGGACCAGTCGTCGCTCGGCCGGTACTTGGTCGGATCGTCCGACGTCGAATGCGCGCCCGCACGGTAGGTCACCCACTCGATCAGCGTCGGGCCGAGGTTGCGGCGCGCGCGTTCGGCCGCCCAGCTCGATGCCGCGTAGATCGCGAGGAAGTCGTTGCCGTCGACGCGCAGCGACGCGATCCCGCAGCCGACGCCGCGCGCGGCGAAGGTCGTGCCCTCGCCGCCCGCGATCGCCTGGAACGTCGAGATCGCCCACTGGTTGTTGACCACGTTCAGCACGACCGGCGCGCGGTACACGTGCGCGAACGTGAGCGCGGTGTGGAAATCGGCTTCGGCCGTCGCGCCGTCGCCGATCCACGCGGACGCGATCTTCGTGTCGCCCTTGATCGCCGACGCCATCGCCCAGCCGACCGCCTGGATGAACTGCGTCGCGAGGTTGCCGGAAATGGAGAAAAAGCCCGCTTCGCGATCCGAGTACATCACCGGAAGCTGGCGCCCCTTCAGCGGATCGCCTTCGTTCGACATCAACTGGCAGATCATCCGCTCGAGCGGCACGTCGCGCGCGATCAGGATGCTCTGCTGCCGGTAGGTCGGAAAGCACATGTCGCCGTCGCGCAGCGCCATCGCGTGCGCGGCGCCGATCGCCTCCTCGCCGAGGCTCAACATGTAGAAGGAGATTTTCTTCTGGCGCTGCGCGATCATCATGCGCGCGTCGAAAATGCGGGTCTTGAGCATCGCGCGCAGCCCGGCGATCAGTCGCGCATCGTCGAGATCGGGGGCCCACGGGCCGACGGCCTTGCCGCTGTCGTCGAGCACGCGCACGAGGCTGCGGGCGAGATCGGCGGTGTCCGCCGCGGCTACGTCGATCGGCGGGCGGCGGACGGCGCCGGCCGGCGATAGATGCAGATAGGAAAAGTCCGTCTTGCAGCCCGGGCGCCCGGTGGGCTCCGGCACATGCAGACGCAATGGCTCTGACAGGCTCATCGTGTCGTCTCCACGCTCGATTGTGTCTCACGCTGTTTGGGAACGCGCGGGCCGGTTGCCGGCCTGCGCGCGAGCTGACGCGCGGATAAGCGCGCCAACCTTGGAAATCTATGCCCGGCAGCGGCGGGCGTCGATGCCCAAGCCGCTCGTTCGTCGTGAGCAGATTTGCCATGGCCGATCGCGGCGGCGGGCGAATGCGCCGCGTGGAGTCGGCGCGGGACGGGTTTGCTGCGGTGCGGGGTCGCGGGGCCGGCAGCGATCGGCACCCGGGAGCGGACGCATCGGTATGCGTCGCGATCATGTGAGGATACGAAGCAAAAGACCCCGCGAAATCCTGGATTTCAGTGGGGTCTTTCGTCGGATTCGAGCGCTCGTGCGCCGGTTTACCGGCCTACTGCGGCACGCGATCGATCACGCGTCGGGACGAAAAAGATCGAAGCGGCTGTCGGGCGTCACGTGCACATAGGCCGACGGGCCGCCCGCGCGAAGAATGATGCCTGCGCCGAACGTGTCGAAGATGCCGTCCTTCAGCAGGTCATGGCGGATATGGACCGCGACGACCTCACCCAGCACCAGCGTGGCCGGCGTCTCGACGCCGCGGTGATCGCGCAGCCGGATCACGTCCGTCACCTTGCACTCGAAGTTCACGCCGCTTTCCGCGACGCGCGGCACGTCGACGAGGCGCGACGGCACCGCGGTCAAGCCGCCGAGTTCGAACTCGTTCACGTCGTACGGCACGGCGGCGCAGGTCTGGTTCATCCGCTCGGCGAGATCGCGCGTCGCGAGGTTCCACACGAACTCGCCGGTCTCCTGCACGTTGCGCACGCTGTCCTTCGCGGTGGTGCTCGAAAAGCCGATGATCGGCGGCCGATAGTTGAACGCGTTGAAGAAGCTGTACGGCGCGAGGTTCAGCGTGCCGTCGCTGCCGCGCGATGAAATCCAGCCGATCGGGCGCGGGCCGATGATCGCGTTCAACGGGTCGTGCGGCAGGCCGTGGCCTTGCGACGGTTCGTAATAGTGATGGGTCGAGTCGGTCATGACGGGTGGTCCGGCGAGAGGCAAACGATGAGGGAAGCGGTCGCCGGGACGTGTTGGCCGATGGCGACGCAGGCGTCCGGTGCGACGTGCGTGCCAGTATCACATGGCGCGGTTTTCGGCGCAGTGGCGCGCATCGCCAGCCGCGCGGGCGTGCCGCTGCATGGGCGTGCGCCCAATAAAAAACCCGCGAGCGCTGGATTTCTCGCGGGTTTCCTGCGCCTTCGTCGAATCGAATCGAATCGAATCGCGGGGACGCAATCGATGGTGCGGGGACCGGACTCGAATTTAGACCGACATAGCATGCTGGCAAGGGGTTAAAAGAATATCGGTCAAAATATACCCCCGCAAATACCCCCAGCGTCAGCGCGCTGTCCCCTAATGTCTGTCAATCAGGGCGCGCTCCCTGCTACGACTAGTAGTTAACCAGGCCCAGTTCCTTGATGCGGATCGCCATCGCCGTCGGCGACAAGCCAAATTCGTTCGCAAGCGACTTGAAGTTGTTGCCGGGGCCGAACTTCTTTGCCGTCGCGACCGCTCGCGGAAACTCCATCGAGCCAGTCTTTGCGCGAAGAAGGTCCTGCATCATGTTGCTGCCCACGAGGGCGAACGCCACATTGTCGTCAAGGTGCAGGATGTCTGTCCCAAAGCGCTGCTTGAACGCCTTGCGGACCAGCTTTTCAGGGGCAAGAAAACATGCTGCAAAGTAATTCGCCTCCCGCTCGCGCTTATCGAGCGACGTCGTTTCGCCCAATAGCGGGCGGTCCCGATGCAGTGTCAACCCGGGGTGCAGGACCATGTGTCCGAGTTCGTGTGAGCCCGTGAAGCGTTGGACCTCGTACGAGAAGTTACCGGCGACCTTGATGATGCCGCGCTCCACATCGACAAGTCCCGCAACCTGGTATTGCTCGTTCCCGACGCCGTGGACCCCCAGTGATCCGGCCGCGACTTCATATTCGTAACCATGAACGCTCGCGGCATGGTCTGGCCGGAACAATTGCAACAAGTGCGGAATGGTGTTGTGTGTCCGCCCCGCGCGCTGCCAGACTTCGTACTGGAAACGCCAACACTCTTTAGCGATTGCTTCTCGATCGATCTCGTCCATGTGGAGACCTCCCCTAGGTTACGAGGAATTTACCACACAATATATGGTGTCGTCTCGTATTTTTTGATCTATATCTTGTGCTGCATTGCGGAAAGGTAAGAGCATCATCGTCAGCACCGCTCCGAGCACCTTCGTCGATTAGACGACGGTCCTTTCGACAAGCAAGCTTACGGGCACGAAGGCATAAAGGCACGAACATCCAACAAGTGTAGCGAGGTATCTGATACCGGAGCCACTTGGTAGGCTCCGGACTCAGTGGATTGTCACAGTGTGCCGTACCGCTAGTTGAAGCTCTTCGCCTGCTGGCTCACCGTCGCAACGCCCTTAACGTAAAACGTGTTGTCGGGATAGATGCCAGCTTCCCATCCACTATCGTCGCGATATCGCAGATACTGACTCAGCGCCGGGTTGTCTTGCGCTGGGTCCATGCGCGGGATGTTGTATGCCTTCATGAAGTTCTGCGTGAAGTCATTGAATGGCATCTGGCCGAATGCCAGACCAGAGAAGGCGGAATAGAACTTGAATCCAGTCAGTTTGCCAGCTTCGTAGGTGAAGCTCGCTTGCAGTCGCTGTGCGGTGTTTTCGCAAACAACGCGCACTGCGTCAGCGCTGTACTGGCATGGATTACCTGCCGGCAACAATGCGCTCAGCGCTTGACGCACTTCATCTGGCGACTCCCCGAGGGCAATGCCCTTGATCCGTGGACCATAGGAACTGGCTGCCGGTTGCTGCGGCTTGGCTCCTCCATTCTCACCAGCTTCATCACGCTGATCCGCCGCTTTGTCGGCAGAAGCTGGTTGCTGAGCTGCCGGAGGTGATCCAGTAGCTTCCGGCCCACTTGCCGGGGGGCTGGTGTCCGTTTGCGATGAATGTTGTGAACATGCGGTGAGTACCAGCAATGTGAGCGCGGACAGCGCGAGAAGGGGGCGCGGATACGCAATGACTTTCATGGTCTCTGTTCCTTGTGGTTTGCGCGTGCGGAGGCACCCCCGCCTGACCGCACGCCGGGTTTGAGGAATTCGATGCAAGATTGACTGGTACCGCCAGACTTCGCCTCAGTCGCAGGAGCGTAGCGCCCGATATGTGATGCAAAGTCCGTAGATGGGAACGCATCATATCGTAAAGATCGGAGCATGTCCGCTCCGCTCCGAGGTCCTGATCCGAAAGCTAAACTCGTCTCTCTTCGGGACGTGTTGGCTTACAACGTCCGCGCCAATCGGGTCGAGAAGTCGCTATCTCAAGAAGAGCTTGGCTTTGCTGCCGGACTGGACCGTACTTTCATCAGCCAGGTTGAGCGCGCCCGTGTGAACATATCGGTCGACAACATCGAACGTATAGCGACGGCCCTTGATGTTGAGCCTACCCGCCTATTCGAACGGCCCTGAACTTGGACTGCTACGTGGTCTTGCGTAGCGCTTAACTACAGTTCGGCTCACGGGCTTCGAGAGAGCACCGGCGAGCACCATGGACAAGGCCCCCTTAGCCACCGCTTTCGTCTCGTTCGGCTGCGATTACGGTAATGCGAACCGTCTCGCCAAGCCGATCGTCGTAATGCGCGGCGAGCACAGAGCCCGCATCGCCCGTGGTCGCCTCGCAGATGGCGTAGACTGCGGCAGCAACTTCTCGGAGCCGAAGGGATTCCGCACCCGAAACCATCACGAGTAGGCCACCCGCCATCGAAAGCCGGTCGGAACCAACATCGTGAATCGCCTGCCGGGCTGCGTCCTTGATACGATCTGGGCCACGTCCTTCGCCGACACCAATTACCGCTCCAGTCGTGCCGGTGAACGCCTCTCGCACATCAAGGAAATCACTTCCGGTCGGCATCCTCCATTCCGACAAATCCGGCTGCGTCCCCCGCATTGCCGTCACGTAGACGTCGACCAGGCAGTACAGCACGGAAGGGTGAGGAGATTCGGGAACGAACACGACCGCGTCAGCGCAGCGTGATAGCTCGGCCGCGACCGCCCGAACCAGCGAGCCCGGAGGAAGCGGCGGCTGGGCAAGCAGCGCTACAACTCGCGCGCCGGCCTTCTGTGCGGCGGCGCTGACGATCACCGAAACCCGCAGCGCATCCGGCTCGCCGGCGGCCACGATCACGATCACTGCTTTCGCCCCTGCGAATGGCACGTGATCATCAATTAGCGATGAGTCGCCCGACGATGCTCCGTCCGTTGCGGAGACATGCTGGAACGCAATGCCGTCATCGACGCCGAGCCGGTAGTACAGGCCGGCAGCCAGTCCACCGCCCGTTTCTCCTACCCCGACGATCTGGACACCCGGATGATCATGCCCGTGACCGATCGAACGCCGCGCGGGCCATCTCTCGAATTGAATCCCGTCTGCTGTAGTGGTCTTCTTGATGGTAGGTACCGACATTTTTCTGAATCCCCGGATGGTTGTGGGTGTTTGCCCTTGGTGATGTTGTGCGGTTAACATAGCAAAATATGTACGGTTTGTGCGATGGTAATTGTTGCGTTGAGGCGGCATCCTCTCGGACATGAAAACACCCGTCCCGCCCACCGAACAACGCAACCCCATTACTGTCGCCGTTGGAAAACGGCTCAAGGAAGTCCGGCGCAAAGCCGGCAAGAGTCAGGAAGACCTTGCTCATGAGGCGTCGGTCGGTCGAGCCGCGATCAGTTCGATCGAGTCGGGTGTGACAAACCCGACGGTGCTGACGCTGGCGGCGTTGTGCGGGCCGCTCGGCATTTCGCTCGCGGAACTTTTCGCGCCGCTGACGATGACGCTGAACGACAAGGACGCACGTCGAATCAATGCCGCGAAGCCGCCCAAGATCGAACGCTCACGGTTGCGCTGATGCACTACGGCGGCCGCGCTTTCCGGTCTGCTGGCGTTGCAGATAACCGGATCGACATTGCGCCGGTCAGCACGACTTTTCGCTGATCGAGCCCGGTAACGTACTGGGCGTGTCCGCCCAACTTGCCGCGGTCGGCTGCTGCCTGTGTCAACCGTGCGTTATAGGCTGCGAGTACGGGTTCGGCTTCGGCAGAGTCGACTACCAGCAACGTGTGTCCGTCGAAGGTCCGGCCGATCCTTCTTCCTTCGATGCCGACGGCCAACGCCGCATGCAGAGTCGCCCGGCGCGATTGCCGAAACGTCAGGATCACCGGCCGACCGCGCAGTACTTCTCGCTCGCTGAATCGGAGAACATCTGCGTGCGCCCCTTCGAAGCGGGTCGGACGCAGCCCCACGTCCAGTTCCTGAATTAGCGGTTGCAGCTCTTCGAGTGACACGCCGGAGAAGTAAAACGGCTGCGCACGACGCCAGAATTCCGCTTCCGGGGCGCGACGACGCGACGACACATTTAAGGGATCGGACAAGAACCCAAGCATGGCAAGTGCCATTGCCGTCGCATGGCACGCGCAGCCGCCGTCCCAGCAACCTTGGAAACTGAATGCAGGGGTATTCGAGCCGACAAGTGTGAGGCGGCGGCCGGACTGAAGAGCCGGATGGAGTTGCTGCACGGTGGCCTCCATCTGGTCAGTATTCGCACGGGCGCGTGACAACTGTCGTTCGACGATCTGCCTCGGTAATGATCCACAGCCGTTCGCGATCGTCGCCCAGCTCATACGCAGACAGCAGACGCGTTCCATTCGTTACCGCGAGATCGTTCGAGCGAGCATCGGCCGCGCAGACGACACCCCAATCACCGCTACTGTGTCGCCGAAGCAGGCCATCGGCGTTCGTGCCGGTTCGGTCGAGAAGATCGAGCGCGCCCGGTGTGGCAACAATCAAGCCGAGAAGGAACAAAGGTTCATGACGATACGCATACATAATTAGGCATCCATATTAATTAAGACGAGCGAAGGCGCCGAACTGATGTTCTGGAGCAAGCTCAAGGATGGGAATGACTGAACCGCGAGGTGATACAGAGGCGTTTCAGGGAAGCGAGGTGCGATGAACGGGATCGCAAGAGCCGTTGAAGGCGCGATGCTCAGGGGAGCCGAAAAACATGCAGGCAACCGGGAGGCAGAGAGGCAAAACCCGGGATTTTCGCTAAAAAATGCCCCCAAACACCCCAGAACGACTTTTCGGCAGGAAAATGTAGCACAATCTAACCAAAACCAATAAAAGGGATCGATCGATCGCCCTCAAATCGGCAATTTTTACTTTTCCAGTGTCTTCTGGCCGGTCTCGAACACTCCCCGGCACAGGAAACGACCCTCTAACTTATTTTCCGGCCCGTAGGGGGCTCCGATTCACCCCGGATAGGGCTCGGCATGGGTACAGCCATGCGGCGGCGCTATGGGCCGAATTTTCGCAACGAAAGATTTTTGTAATGTTTGCGCCGTGCTGCAACCGCCGGCTGGAACCGTGGTGGGGGGCGAAAAATGGGCACCGGCGCTCATATTTTGAGCAAAACAGGCTGCCTTCTATATTTCGCATGTCGAAGTGTATGCCAACGTCTTTATTGCCTACCCAAATCGGGGGCCGGAATGCCTAAACGAGGCGCCGATATCGCTCTCCAGTCCAATCAGGTGCGTAAGCCAAGACCTAATCTCCCAGTCAGCGTCAGATCAGGTCAGAAATTCCTTTGCCGTCACTTCATCGAGGGCCACGATCGACCCGATTCGGCCAATCGAACGCCCCGAAAGCGGACCTCTCGGCAACCCACTGCAGCGTGTTGCCTCCTCTTTGGACGTTATCATGCGGTTGCAATTGCGACCGTCGACGGCGAATCTTAGAAGGCGACCGCTCAGGCCACGGCCCACAACGCGTAGTCCGGGAGGAAATCAAAAAATGACGCAAGCTGACGCGTGGGAGTTTTTCAAGCAGTTCATTCTAACCGGTGGTGGTGCAGCTGCTATAGCATACGGACTGTTCAAATGGCTAGGCCAAAAGTGGATTGAAGATAAGTTTTCGCAGCGTCTAGAGTACCTTCGGCAAACAAATGCCAAGGAACTGGCCGAGCTGAAGGTCAAATGGGACACTGACCTTCAAGGCAGACTCAAGTACCAAGAGCGCGAATTCACTGTCATCCCCGATGCATGGGAAAAGCTTGCGGATGCGTTCGGCCTCGTAAGCTGGCTTACCAGTCGGACACAGCAGTATGCAGACGTTGCAGCAATGAATGATGCGGAACTTGAGCAGTTTTTGAAAGATAGCGAGCTTCTCGAGACGCAAAAGCAGCATCTGCGGCAGAGCAAAGGCCGCGACCGGGCGGAGTACTACCAGCACACAATATTCTTTCACCGCTACCAGCGCGTCGAAACCGCCGTTCGTCAGTTCTCGATCTATGCCAATCGCAATTTCCTATTTATGCCAGAACCGCTATTCGTGAAGCTGGGAGCCTTGTCGGAGCTTTTGTATAGCGCACTGACCACTGTACGCATTGGCCACGAGAGTCAACACGGCCCCATGGTCGTGGAAGCCGCAGACATCACGGCCGGAAAAATTCGCCCGCTGTTTGACGAAGTGCAGAGCGACATCCGCCAGTTAATGGCCGCTCATCGCAAGGAGCATGAGCAGCAACAAACCACATCATCAATAGGGGCAAGAAGCGCACACGTCTCGCGCTAGCTGCTTGCAGCCCGACATATCCAGTGTATGGCGACCTAGAGCAGCCCGTCGCCTCCACCGTTAGCGGCTATGCTTGCGGGCCTGGAGTGAGATATGGCTGTCGCGTATTCGCATGCGGCAGTGGCTCGCCTCAATGCATCAGGTCAAAAATGGCCGCGGCTTGGGCGATGTACAGCAGTTCGTAGTCTTCGGAAAATTGATAGACGATGCCAGCGAATTCGTAGGAAATCAGTCCGGCCGAACTTTGCCTGATCAGGAAAGCTGGACCGCCGCTAAGGCCGCCGATGGTCTGGGGCTCAGCTTCGTCCGCTCGGACGACCCAATCGTCGCGATCAAACTGGCAGATGAACCTTTCATCGTTCGCTGCTGTGACAGGCGTAGCACCGCAACCATACGAACCGAAATTGAGCCCTTGGGGCGCGTCATGGCGTCTCAATGCGCCGGGAAAGCCTGCGAATGCAACGCCGTTGCCCTCACCGACGACGACCGGCCGGTGCTGACCGACCTGAAAAAAGCCCTCCCCGATGCCATCGCTGTTGTGGACAACGCTCCGCGCTTGTTCATGCGTCAGCCTCAGCACGGCAACGTCCAGATCGCCCTGTCCTTCGATCACAAGCTGAGCCAATGGATCGATCGGGCAATTGCCAATCTGGAAAAATGCCTGATTAGACTTTACCTGTACGTCCCTAAAGCCGTCCAGAACGTGCCGACAGGTGATTGCGAAATGGTCATCGCCGCGGACGATGAGGGTAGCCGTGCCGTTGTACACTTCAACTTGATTTCCAGGCTCGGACTCAACCCCGAAAAAGGCGGGTTTGCACCACCGCAAGGGGAACTTCATTAGTTGTTCGCCCAGCCTACCGTCCATCAACGCTCGGGCTTCGTCACGATCCATATAGTGCCCCTCTTTCCGACAGATGAACCGTCTTACTCTCCGCCGCTCTGTTTGAGGTGTGCCGGCAACGCCTGAAAATTGTCAATGAGCAAACCCCCAACGTCGAACAGCTGCTCATGGCTGGGGATTCAACCCGTCGAGGCAACGAATTGATGAAAGCGATCAGCCAGTGGTGATCTCCCCCAACCGGCCGAACGGCGAACTTCGAGTGACCCCGCGTGACCTGCTGGTAAACTTGGGCAAGAACCGGCCGATCTCTGCCTATGCTAGCGTATCCTGAAAACTGTAGCCTCAATGTGTTCCGATTCCATGGCCGATGCGATGGCGCCATCGACTAACGTGGCGACTCCCCCTCGACCGCCATCGGTGCATCCTCGGTTGTGACCTCATCGGAATTCTCGTCGCGAAAAGAAGTATGTCGGGTTGTTTTCATTTGCGCGGGCTAAGTCGAATGTTTGTTTGTGTGATCGATCCAAGGGAGCCTTTGTGGTCACGACAGCGTTGCAAGAGTATATGGCTCAACATGTCGCGTCGTGGAGCAAACCGACGCTCGATCCAAAAATGTTCGGCATGTTGACAAACTCGACACCACTGTCTCCGGCTCAATATCTGACGTTCGCGGAGAAAGACCTCCGACTTGGCGGTCCGCGAGGGCTTGTAAACAGTTTGGCGAATTCGAAGCGAGCGATAGATTGTCAGATATTCAATTTGTTGGATGCGCTCGGACTGTCGGAGCCACGGTCTTTTCCGGATCGACTCGACAAGCTGAAGACCTTGGGGCTCCTTGCTCCTCGCGTGGTCAAAAAAATCGCACAGTTGCGAAACGTGCTGGAGCACAAATACTACAAGCCCAGTCTGTCAGAAGCCGAAGATGCCTTGGACATAGCGGCATTGTTTCTCGGAACAATCCGACCATACTTCGCGGGTGGTTCGTACATGGAAAACGCGTGGCTGGCAGACGAGGCCACGGAAAACCCACGCGGCGAGATTATTCGCACTCGCACGCATACAACATGGAGCCACGGTAAAGAGCCGCGATTTACCTATGCACGAGGAATCTTTATGGAGTTCGAAGTTGGGGCGAAATGCATTGAGCTTGCACTTGTGCATGACAACATGGAGCTTGCAACTGTATACGTGTGGCCTGCCGACGCCGGGTATGTCGAGCTACAAGGGCTTCTACTAAGGTCTTCTGTGGAAAATCTCCCGTACTCACGGGCGGGTGCGCGTCGGTTCATCAAGATTCTGAAGGCCACGACAGCGCACTCCAAACCGTACGGTTCCGCCTAACACCACCTGGTCGGATTCATGCTCTAGTAGAAATCGGCCAGTTTCCGATCTCGATGTAGCAGACCAGCTGGGGCCACTGTTCGCTCGTGTACTACAACGCCTTGCCCAGCAGACTCGACGGCATGACGGTGGACGGCCAGACCAGCACGCGCTCGATGGTGGCGAGCGCGCTGGCACTGTACCGGGCGCACAGTCGCTACCGACGTTCGGGCTTCCACTTCGCGTGCGCCTTAGGCAAGACATCGTAGCTCGCAACTTCCCATTCGTGCCCCGCGCCACACCGAAATCGATACCTCGTCTTTCGGCCGTTATAGACAATCGACAGGCACGCGCTCACTACATCGCGGTGGGCGTCACACGTCGACCGACATGACCTGTTGTGAAGCAACCAGCTTCGGTGGCGGGGTGCACTTGCAAATACAAAGGTCATCACTCAGCGCGACGTGCCGTCCGTCCGGCCCTGTCATTGGAAGTCGTGGACCAGCGCATTGAATCTTGCCGATTGATTTGCAAGCAGGGCAAATTACGTCGTCGTCTTCATGCGCAATATGCCTGCCGTCCAATTCAAACGGCGTCGCCTTCACACGAACAGTTCCCGCCACGGTCGTATGATCTCCATCGAGAATCAAGTATCGGGTCATTTGCCGTTGCCTCAGTCACATCCCCAAACGAACGAATACAGGTGTGCCATCTTCGCCACGCAGTCAGCCATGCGGAGCCAAGCCTCCGATTAAAAAGGCCAATCTCGCCACTCCGACGCCCACGCACCAGCCCACCAGAAGAGGACCGATTTCACCCGTGTACTCGCGGTCGTACTTCCAAGCTGCGACGAATAGCAACGGCACTGGTACCCCGATCATCCCGATCATTTTGGGCCAATCGGCATACGGAGCGAATACGTGAAGCGCATTGCTCACTAGGACCCAGCACGGCAACCCAAGGACGAACAGCAACCAGCCGAGCCCTATCAACGTCACGGGGTGCGCACGCCTCTTCGCTTCATTCGGTTGGTTCACGTCGAGCGATCTTCCTTGTCGATTACAAAAGACCATCCGCTTGTAGTCCTCCACCGAGGAACCGCGTCAAGACTGATCAAGGTATGCAACGAGTTCCCAGGCAACAGGGGCCATGCGCTGACGTGTACCCAGCATGCTGTCGAGGACCGCTAGCCGTCGAGGTTCGTGCACGACGACGGAAGGCAACGCGTCACCCTTAAGAAACCTGCGTTTCGCATCACCAACCTGACCGGCATCCAACTTCGCGCACCACACTCCATCTTCCGGACACTGCTGGCCAGTACGCGCGACGGTCCCCAAAGGCACACGAGTTGCGATGTTCGCAAGCGGATCTTCTTGCGCAGTTTTCTCCGCCTGACTTGCCAGGGGTAATCCTGTTGCCGGGTCGAGATGCTTCGCCTTCGCCATCTGATCGATGACTTCACTCGATGGTTTCAGTGGAGGAGCAGCAGCTTCCTGCTCCTTTTGCCATTGAAACGTGCCATCCCACGACGGAAGTTTCGCAGGGGGGAGCGGCACGATCTTATCGATATCCGGAACCTTGGGATTGCGACCATCGTTCGCGTCGATGAACTTGCCGATTGCACTGTATCGACGAACGCGCTCAGGATCGGCGGCCACCCCAATGTAGTTGAGCTTGTCGTTCACTGGCGGCCCCTTGAAACCGTCCTCCAATGAAAGAGCCCCTTGCCTGTCGCCAGCCGCTGCAGCTTGCTGGAACGCTTGAAGTGCACTTGGATATCGCTGCTTTATCGTCTCGATAATTCCAAGGTTATTAGCAGCTTTGCCATGGCCTTGATCGGCTGCACACTGGAACATCGCGTATGCGATGTCCGGTGCCATATTATCCGGCGCAAGGATGTCAGCAACATAGTACTGAGCTTCAGCATTTCCCAAATCTGCGGCTTTGCGGATGTATCTTCGAGCCGCCTCGTCGTCTCTCTGAACCCCGTACCCATTCAGAAGATAGTGTCCAATATCGTAGTAACCGCTTGGCACACCTGCCTTGATAAGCTGTTCAGCTAGATCAACGCTTTCCTTCTCAGGATCGGGTGAAGACGCCATTCCCGACGAGATTAGGATTTGCAGGTTGTGATTTGCCTTATAGTGGCCAAACGCGGCCGCGATGCGGTAGTACCTAGCGACATCGTTGAAATCCTTCGGTCCTTCCCTCTTTTCAAGGAATCGGGCGTACTGAAAAAGAGCATCCGCCTCCGGATCAAGGGGCGGCAGATGGTCGGCTTCATGCGTGCATGTGAAGGCGAGATTAAGGCGCACTGCGCTAACATCGGGCAACGGATTCATAGCACTTTCGTTCTTCGAACAGGCGGTCAGCAGGCAAACAACGGAGATGGCAACTAGTACGCGCATGATCAATCAAGCCTGCTTCGTGTTGTCGTATTGGAGGAAAAACTGACGAGCGCAGCCAAGGGCTGAAGATTGCTTCCTCGCAGGCGTTTGTTTCGATCCGTGATCTTCACCCACTGATTGAATGCGTCAGTCATGTTGTCACCTATCGCTGCACTATTGACGTCATTACCGCTCGCGGCTCCCTGCCCCTCAGACGAAGCCGGTTTCGTATGTATTGCCCACAACCTCTTCCGAAGAGCCCTGCTCACATCGCCATGCTCGTGGCAGATGTTCAACTCGCTATCCACCTCCATGCTTCGCGTGTTGATGTTTGCCGAACCATGCGTCAGAAACACGTCATCGATGACCATGATCTTGCTGTGCACATAAGTGTCCATCCACTTTCCTGCTGGAGAGTCTGGCGCAACCAGAGTACAGATCAGTGTCTTCAGCCCCGGAATATCGCCTGGAATGACTTGCCCCTTGTTATTGTCAGCAATCTTGGCATTCACGTCGTTGAGCTGCTTCTGCAAATCCTTTTTGTGCGCTTCGTTCTTTTCCAAGGCTTTGGCGATCTCAGCCTTCGAACCCGTTCCGTAGGTCTGAATCAACTGCGCCGTGCTGTCAGTACCGTCAATGCTCGCCGCTAGATTGCGTCGCTGCTGCTGATACACGTCGTTCCGCTCCAACCTTGTCACGTTCGGCATCGTGTCCGCGTGTCCCAGCGATTCCATCATCCGGTATGTCGATACCTGCCCGTGGTCCAATGAATCATCACTGGAATTCGTCACCACGAACAGATACAGCGGTCCATGCTTGCCAATATCTCGCCCACCAGCCGTCTGTCTGTTGATCGCAGTCTTGATATGATCGACCAACGGCGGCCAGCGGAAATACTGATTCTCGATATAGATGTAGCGGCACGCATTGTCCGTCGCCTGCTTGTACATTGCCCGGATATCGCGGCGGCCTTCCTGCGATTGTGTGCGCAAGATTTGCGCCATGACTGGCGTACCCTTGTCCTTTCGCAACCGAAGTCGTGAGGCGAGCGCCCGGCGAGCCGGCAATAAATCGACATCCGTGCTGCGCTTCCACGCATTGCAGAAATTAACATTGAGATGTTCGAGGATCGGTCCCGTCACGAGCGCCGACATATCCTGTCGCGGTGTCGCACCATTGCGCCCGAAGCGAGGATGCATCCGCGCAAACGAATGCTTATCATCGTCCCAGTATGCATCCAACGTGTTATGACCCATCACGAAACCCACGGCATGTTCGGGCGCTTCGTAGTCCACGAGCACCATTTTCTGGTGGTGCGAAGGTTCGGTGCCGAAGCCAAACGTGACCGCTTCTTCGTTCAAGTTCTTGTCTTCGCGAAACCGCGATTCACGATAGATTATTTCCGCGCGGTCCCCCAACGAAAAGTCTCGCGTTGCCACTTCGATACACGGTAGCCCCTGCAAGGCTACGGTGTTTTTTGACGGCTCAGGAGGCGGCAGGCCGGCAGCATGCTTTGCGCGCAAATCAGCTGCTTGCTTGTTCACCTGCTCTTCCCGGAACGGGGAAGGAGGCACTGCTCGCGCGGTCAAATACCAAGCACGATCGTACTCCCGCTCTGCATCGTTCTCGTTCTGCAAGACACGGTTTCGCAACCAACTAAAACCTGGCGTCGAGTTTTCGGTGACCTGAGCGACATTGAGGGAGTCTGCCCAACACAGAAGTCGGACCCGAACACCCTCCAGTCCTTTCTTGAGAAGCAGGTCACCGATATTGAGCGATGCCGCTCCGTCCCCACGCTTGAAATACATCGACGGCTGGAAGCCCCAACAGATGATGTCAATGCTGTACCGTGCCGCCATGATGGCATCATACACAGCACCAAACGCCTCCTGACCGTTTACGAGGGGTTGGTAAGAGCATGTGATCGGATGAAACTCGACGGGCTTTCCCTCGTCCGTGGTGTCCACAAACCAAGGTGAACACACCGATGCACTTGAAGTCTGATTGAGTGCCATCGGCGTAGTGATCGTCTTGGCGGTCATGCGTCGTCTCCGGTTGACGGGTTCAGCAGTTCGCTGTAGCGCGTTCGGTGCAATGCCCGATCGCCAGGTGGAGTGATGTCCGCCGCACTACTACTTTCGTGAAACTGGAAACCTTGATTCGCGAGGGCACCGTTAGCAGCGTCGTGATAATCGCCTGGCACGGGAATTTCATGCTTAACGCCGTTTGCCAATTCAAGTGTGTACTTCTGCGTCGCCACATGATGGTCGATCGGCAACTGCCCAGTCTCGTCGAACACGCCCTGTTTAACCAGCGCGCCGTCTGCATAGAGTTTATATGGCATGCCAACCGGGGCAGCATTTTTCGCCGAGGGCGACGCAAACATGTTCAGCGACAGCTTCTGGACTGGCGAATCCTTGAACGCCGGGTTCGTTATATCGACCCGCGCGGGGCCAGCAAACGAATAGCTTGCGGCCTTGAAGTCGATCTTGCCCGGTGAGTGGATATTGATGCTGCCGTCCTGACTGATCTGGATGATCGCGCCACCGCACAGAATCCGGATTTCCTTACCGGAGGCGACTTCGATAACATCCGTTACGGACCGGATGTGCAATGCAAGTTGAGCTGCCAAATCGATCACGCCGGCATGCGCCTGAATATCGATGTTGCCTTTACCGGCGATTGCCTTCATCCCGCCGTTCTGCGCAAAGATGCTGATCAAGTTGAGCGCCGCGACGATCAACGACTGTCCCGACGCGACGGTCGTGGTCTGACCGCTGACGAGGTTGATGAGCTGGTCCGCCGCGAGATGCACCGACTGCTGCGTCGACGCGGCAATTCCGGCCGGGCTGTCCAGCAGCATCACAGGTTCCTTGAAGGCGTTCGCGGTGCCCGTGCCGCCACCTCCCGTGCGACCGCCCTTGGCCTCGGGCGTCTGCGGCAATTCGAGTGCGTCAGTGAAATGCTTCAGCGCATCGTGACCGGTCTTGAGGTCCGCCGCCTGATGCCCCTTGCTGGCTTCCGACAACGAATCGACCAGATTCCCCGCACGGGCCAGTTGCTGGCGCGCTTCCCGCACGTCCAGTTGTTCGGCGTCCGGAGACTTGTGCTGCGTGCTGATCGCCATCCCCTGATTCGCGCGCATGGCACCGAATGCGTCGGTATGAAGTTTGTAGCCAATCCCGCGATACCCGCCTCGCGTGTTGCCCGTCTGATCGATCAAGTACCCCTGATGAAATAGGTGGTAGGTTCCCCCGGTATAGCTCGTCAGGCGCTGCCCGCCCTGATGCGTGGAATCGTCGTGGATCAGGGCGTTGTAGGCACCGGTATTGCCGAAGCCGCGCGACTGTTGGCCCGATTTCAGTACGTCCGAATGCCACGGCTGCTGCGTGGTCCCACCAGGCAATCGCCCCATCACGAAGGGGCGATCACAATCCCCTTGCCAGTAACCGACCGCGACCCATTCACCCTTGCGCGGCACGTGAACTGCACCATAGCCGTCGCCCGTATCACTCTGCATGACCCGCAACCACGGCGATGTGTTGTAGTCGTCCGGCTTGCTCTGCCGGTCCCATGCGAACCGGCCACGTATCTCGTTGTTCTTGTTCGTCCACGCTTCTTCGCCGTCCGGTGCGCCGACCAGCAAGTGTTCAACTTGCATTGCCGGCTTCTTATGCTCGAGCGGACTGCGGTACACAACATCCGTGCGCTGCGCTTCCATCTTCATCAAGAAAAAGCCCACCGAACCATCGTTGGCACGAGGCCGGGATACCGACGCCTGCTCGTATTCCGCCTGAACGCGGTCGAACTCCGATTGCAGGCTGAACGGAAACGCTTCCGACTGCCGGGCGAACGGCACATTGTTCAGGATGAACCAATGCACATCGACCGACAGAAACTCTCGGTCCTTCGAATCGGGGGTATCGTGACGAGGATGGTCATTCAGAACGAACCGCGAACCTGCATCGAGCCAGCGCACCCCACCGACGCCGATAAAACGACGGGCCATCGCATCCCACGCCTGCGTTCGAATCTGTGCGCGGCGAGCACCACTGTCGGAGTCGGGGTACCCCAACGTCGTCGGTTCGTACACTGTCACCGGGACGCCCGGAATACTGAGGATTTCCTTGTCGCGGTAATGCTGGACGGTGTAAGTCGTCGTTTCCATCAAGCTCCCGGTCGCGAAGCTCGAACCCGGTCGATCCTGATCGAACGAGGTAGACCTGAACTCCATAGGTTGGGCCGTCTGTTGCATCACCCACTGCGTCAAGCCATTGATTTCATCGCCTGTATTGCTTCGGGAATACGCGACATCATAAGCCTCTGGTAGCGCCGAGATGCTGTCCACGATCACGAGCGTTGTCTTCGGTGGCTCGCTATCCTTGACCGGCGCATGCTCCCAATAGAAGTACCAGCCCTCATCTTCCAAAAGCCGATGGACCAAGTTCAGGTCCGATTCGCTTTGCCGCGTATACGTGCGGGTAGTTGGCTGACTACCGAGATTGAATCGATAGCGCCCGCGCAGTTGAGGATATTTGTCGAAGACAGTGCTAATGCTCTGGACCGCATCGGAATCCAGCCAGTAATAATCGTCGCGACCTTCACCCAAGAAGAACAAAGCGGACGCGAACTCGATCTGGTAAAGCGAAAGCGCGCCATCGGCTCCCAATCGCCTGATCTGATAGACGAAGCCGTGGATCGGCCGATACTCTGCGTCGGGACCGGGGGCCGTCGGCTGCTGGATGAGCAACGACACCTGCTGATGCATTAGTGCGAGTAATTCGATGTCGTCGCGCGTGGAAACTGCATCCACCGTCCAGCGGTAGTCACGACCGATCTTCGACCATCCTTTCGCGCGAACAGCCGTAAGCGCGTTATCGCCCAACGGGGTGCGCAACGTCAACAAACGGCCGTGCTGCATGAGGCCACGGTTGAGCGCTTCGTAGATGTCGCTGTATCCCAAATTCCCCGAATCTGTCAGTCCGAGTGCCATCTGTTCTTGTCCTTGTCTCTCAGGTTCGACCGCCGCAAAGATGCAAGGCAAGGACGGTCTGCGGTCGCGAATACTGCCGCTCGCGCGATTTTATCTGGAATAAGGCAGATTCGTGACATGAGTCGACCCCATTGGGCATTTTTTAACGATTGTATGCGGATATTTCCACAGTCAATTCGACAGCAGCGTGATATTGCGCCTTTTTCTTTCGTTTTGCTTTCGCTTAGGGCGCGAAGATTTCCCATCCTTTACGCAAGGGCACGCAACCCAGTGACCAAGGTTTCGGCGATCAGATCGGGACGGATTCTAGTGGTGCGACGGCGTGCGTTAAGGCACGATCAGCGAAAGCAAGTCATTGGTCACCAATTCGCGAGCCGCGCCTTGGCCTCGACATGACGTAGGACGAGGAATTCGGTAGCTGTTCGCCGTAGGATTAGCACGGCCTGGATCACAATCCATGTCATAGGCCGCATGCCAGGAGCAATTTGATTGCGTTAGATTGTCAGTTACTTTTTTGGACATGTCATATGTGGAGCTCGCGTGGAACACGACGAACAAGGGTTGAATAACAAGGTCATCAAGTGGCTGCGTGAAACCGGCTTCCCTCTCGAAATGGAAGCTGCCGCCGCATTTCGCAATGCAGGCTTCGAGGTTCGTCAGTCAGGAACATTTCGCGACCCTGAATCAAACAAGGGGCGCGAGATTGACGTATTGGCATCTGATCCCGACATAATCGGCGTCATCGATATTTCGTTCGTTATCGAGTGCAAAGCGACCCAGAAACCTTGGATCGTACTCACCGCACAAGATGCACTCGGAAACTTTAATAGAATGACAGCATTTTCAGTCTTATCGCGCGATGCACGAAAAGCGCTTGCGTCACGTTTCCCAGGCCTCCCCCCTGAACTTCGCAAGTATATTAAGCGCTCTAATAAAGGCGGCTACGGCCTTCGTCAGGCCCTTGGCAATGGAGATGATGTCGCATACGCAGCGGCAATGTCTGCCTTAAAGGGATGCCATGATCTAGCCTCGAAAACAAGCACTCACTTCCCCACTTTGACCTTCGCCTTTCCTATCATTGTTGTAGACGCTCCGCTTTTTGAATGTTCGAGGCAGGACGACGGTGAGATCACGATAGAACGTGTCGAAATAAGCGAATTTCTATTCTCCGCACACATCCCTGATCGGCTCGATGCTTGCATCAGGGTTGTAAGCAGAGAGAAATTGGTCGAATTCGCGCGGGAAATGAAAAAACTGGCGGACGTTTTGCGTAGAGAATTCAAGAAGGAAGAGGACGATGCCTTCAAACGCCTTTAGTATTTCATGAACTCGCTCAGCAGAAAAATGTATCTTCGGGTATAGCTAATTGCGAATTCGCCGACTAGCTTAGTTCATCAATGCGAGAACTGCAGTGTCTCCTACTTGGTTTGCAAAACTATCGCATTCAGTTTAAGGATCAGAGTGTCTTTGCCTCCAGTTGCTTGCGCGCTCCGCTCATGGGCTTCAGCTCTGTATGACATCGGGCAAATCTAGACAGAACTTGCGCTGTCAGAGCTGGCCCTCATCGGAATCGACGGATGGGGGATCACTTGGGTATATCGTAACGGGCCACGCACCAGATCATCCGGACGTGGATCAACAGGATCAACCGGTTATTTGATCCATGGTAAAATTGATCCATCAACCCAAGTGATCCACATAAATATCATGCGTAAGCTCTACTACGGGCGAATTTCCACCACGGACGGCCAGTCATCCGCTAGCCAGTACGAGGACGCCAGAGCCCATGGCGTGCTGGACAAGGACGTTTTCATTGACGAGGGCGTGAGCGGCTATCACGTGGCTCCTGACGCACGGGAACAGTGGGGCAGAGCCGAACACGATCTGCGTCACGGAGGCATTCTCATCGTGCGCTGGCTGGACCGGATCAGTCGCCGCTACGACGAGCTACACGCGACCATGCGCCGACTCATGCAACTGGGCGTGCGTGTCGAATGCACGCTCAACGGGATGGTGTTCGATGGGAAAGCAAAGGACCCCATCGAGAAAGCAACGCGCGACGCGATCCTTGCATTCATGGCCGCGCAGGGCGAAGCCGACTACCTGAACCGCGCCGAGATGCAGCGTCGGGGCATCGCAATTGCCAAGGCCGATGGAAAGTACAAGGGGCGAGCGCGGTCGAACGACTACGCAGCGATCAAGGAGTGGCGCGCTGAAAACGGCGCGAGCATTCGAGGGACGGCAGAGCACTTCGGGGTCGGCACTGCGACGGTCAAGCGAGCGTGCGCGGACGGCAATTGAACATGACTGGGTGCCCCACTCTGTCAGTTTCTGACATGCAAGCCGGTCGGTGCAAATGCTCAAGCGTGCATTAGAATCGAGATTCCGTGACGAGGTGACTCGTACCAGTGCGACAAAAAATGCAGAACGAGGGATGCCATGCTTACCAACATCCGGGGACTTGTCGATAGACTCGATTTAGCGCCGTCGCGCGGTCTCATGCCGCTCTTTGAGGCGGTATCGAACGCAATGGACGCTATCGAGGATAAGCATGGCAGCTCTGCAGCCGGTTCAATTAAAATCAAGCTACTCCCGTCCGACGACCTTGCTCAGAAAGGCGGTGACGACACGCTGATTACGGACGGCTTCGACGTGGTTGATGATGGCGTCGGGTTCAATGAACTCAACATCGCTTCTTTCGGAGAGGCATACACACTCTCGAAAGTTAAGCTCGGCGGCAAGGGCGTCGGCAGATTCACCTTCCTCAAGGTCTTCAACCATTGCGAAATACGTAGCGTCTACGAGCGCAACGGCAAGCATTTCGCACGCAACTTCAGTTTCTCGATCACCGAAGAGCTTAATGGGGCGGACAAGGTCACCCCGACCAGCGCTCCGACTGGCACGACGGTTCGAGTGCGCGGTTTAGCAGACCGATACCGCGCCGCGTGGCCGACCGATCCCGCGATACTTGCCGCACGTATCGTTGCACATTTTCTCATTCGCTTTGCCGCGCGCTCTTGCCCCCGCATGACACTTGAAGCTCCCGGGCACGAACCAATAGACCTCCATAAGCTTTTCCAGTCCACCGTGCAGCCGCACATCGAAGATCGCTTCTTTGACGTGCATGGACACACGTTCGCGCTCCAAGCATTCCGACACCGTGACGGTCGCTCGCGTCACGACTATCACTTGTGCGCGAACGGCCGCGACGTGATGACGTACAAGTTGCGCGATCTGCTCCCCGAACTTCCGGAGCGACTGGTGGACGACGCGCAGGAAGCCTACACACTGATAGTGCTTGTGACGGGGGAGTATCTCGACGACCACGCCAATCAGGAACGTACAAAGATTGCATTTCAATCCGAGGAAGAGCCCGAACTTGAGGAAACCCTCGTTTCGCGTCAGGCGCTTAACAAAGGACTTGCGGCAGCGCTACGGTCTGTCCTTGCCGCCGATCTCAAGGTTACCAACGAGGAGAAGATCGCCCAAATCGGTCGCTTCGTTGAGCGAGCACCTGAGTACCGAGTTCTCACTCATGAAAAATATCGTCCGATCCTTGAGCAGCGAGTGCAGCCTGGCCTCAAGGATGAACAACTTGACGAAGCCCTGCTGCATATTCGCCGCGAAATTGAAGACAGTATTCGGATCGAGGAGCGCCATGTCGCGGCGCTTATCGAAAAGGAATCGTTTGATGCGTATCAGGAGCGCATCAAAGGCCTGATGGAAGAAATGAATGATGTTGGCAAAGCTAAACTGGCCGACTATGTTGCGCATCGGCGCACAATCCTGGACTTAGTTAATCAAAGCCTTAAGCGAGTACAAAACGACGAGAAGTACCCCTTCGAGAAGGTGTTGCACAAAATGATCTTCCCAATGGGCGTTTCGTCAAAAGACATCTTTCTCGACCAGCAAAATCTTTGGCTCATTGACGAACGTCTGTGCTTTCATACGCTGTTGACTTCCGACAAGAAACTGAACAAGGTGCCCGGCCTAGGCCAGACGTCCGGAAAGGAGCCAGATATATTTGCGTTCTTCTACGACACCCCCATTGGAGTTGCTGAACCAGACAATCTGCCCGGCGGCGGAGTCGTAATCGTCGAGTTCAAACGGCCAGGCCGGGACAACTATGACAAAGATCCTGCCGACCAAATCATCCAGCGTTTCGTAGAGATCGACCAAGGCGGGGTTAAGGACATCGACGGCCGACCGATAAATCCCGAACGCCTGAGATATACGGGTTACCTCATAGCCGATTTGACCCCGACGCTGCAGCGGCAGGTCGCTATGCGTTACCACAGGACCGCTGACAACGAAGGGTACTTCTACACCCTGCCCGGTGGGAATGGCTCGATCGAGATCATCTCGTACGATAAGCTACTTCGAGATGCCAATCGACGGAATAGAGTACTCTTCGACAAGCTTGGCCTGCACAAGCACTGAAATATCGTCAGTGGCGCGTTCGCTACCGCGCAATGGAAGCGAGGAGCGATGCAGCATTATTCGAACTCTTTACATACCTCCCTATGGACTCTAACCTCCCTACTTCCGACGAAAATAATCAAACGGGCCGCCTAGGTGTAAGCCAGCTTCAGGTCATCTTCGAGAAGGAGGGTTGGATTTTTCGACGTCAAGCGGGGGACGACGATTTTGGCATTGACGGCGAAATCGAAATTGTTGAACGCAACAAGGTCACCGGGCGCATCGCGAAATGTCAAGTCAAATCTAGCAAGAAGATCACGTTTAAGGATGGCGAGTCGTCAGTGTCCGTCAAAACTTCGACGTACAACCTATGGAAAGCGACCCCAACTATTACAATTTTGTTCCACGTTGACACCTCCTCTGGAGCCGCGTACTGGACCCCTGCGCTGACACATCACCCTAGAACGGGAGCATCTTCATTTTCTGTTAAATTCGATGAATCGAATGACCTTCGGCACGGTCTCTCCCCCCTTCGTGCTTACCTCGATTCTTGGTTCACAGCTCGTGCCGGTGATGCAATGTTGCGAGAGATTCCTCCGTTCCATGCCATGTACGAAAGGCTCAAATCCGATGTTGACCACTACGATGCATGGTCTGAACTAGCAGAAGCAGAGGACGGAGATTTTCGCCTTTTCTATCGTCATGCCCTTCGTTTGCGCCTCGAAGTCGGCCTCTCGAACGACGAACTTCCGTCGCTTGATGACTGGTACATGCGCAACTCGGGTTTATGGAACGGTGGTTCCTTGCTGTCCTGGGGGACCTTCAGTGAAGCGATGAAGTTGATCGATCAAGCTTATCAGGAGGCATTGAGCAAGGTCGTCGAACGAGTCAAAAGCACAGAACTGACCGTCGAAAACCAAGATCTCTGGAATTTTGCCGGGCGTATAGCGACCGCCCGGCACATTCATCAGGTAATGGTGGATCACCGTGAATCGGACCCAAAGTTTCACGCAGCCATCGAGGCCAAGCTTAAAGCAATCGGCGCACTCAAGTTTTCATTTCAAGCGCGCAACTCGTGATATGCCAGCGCGAATATGTTGCGGCATGTCACTCGCCGGTTGACATGTCATCAATAGGGCACACGTCCGGAGTACCACTCGCGCGCCCGCAGAAGCAAGGACCTTCGAAAAGCTATACGCCTAGATGCAATAATCGAGGCGCCTGTGCCATCGCAATGATGGCGCCTCCATCAAGTTCGGGGGCTCATAGGTACAAAGAAAAAAGAGGAACAAGGATGTCGGGAAATCTGGGCGATTTGAAGGTTGTGGACCCACAAACCATTGGAATGAGCTTCTTGGAACGCTGGCGTTTCAAAATACTTCGGCAACTCCGGCCCCGTAAGCGCATAAAGCGCAAAACGTCCTTCGAAAATATTATCGACATGGCCCATTTTGTCGCAGATAAAAATCCAGGCGCGCTGTACGATCTTGTCAAATTGATTCTCCGGCCGATTCAGGCTGAGGCAATGCTTGGTGTCGTGGAGAATGCGGAGCATGAGGCGCCAGCTGACATTGAAGGTCCGACGTTCTTTTTCACCGACAATAATTTTCGAACCGATGAACTTTACGAGCGCGAGCTGTCCAATGAGCAGTTTCGCATACGGCTGTCGACAGACGTAGTGCTCCCTTGGCCGTGGAATCGCCAGCGCATTGCAAATACGCTCTCATCAATCGGCACAGGCAAAGCGGCGGGTCCATGGGAGCAGGATTTCAAAAACCACTGTGTGTTGCTCTGGCTGCCGTGGGGCATTGCGTTTGTCGCAGGCGGCAATCATTCACTGACAGCGGGGATTGTGTCAGGTGAAGGCGAGCTGGTACCGGAAGCCGTCTATGACATGTCCGCCATGTTGGACAGGGTCCACTGTGATGGACGGCACTATCATGAGGTTGCGACTGGCCGCAAAATCGCTCCAGTCAGCAATCCACGCATTGCTGCCGTATTTGAAATCGGTCGCCTCATGATGGCGCATGGCGTAGTGCCGAATCGCCTCCGCAGCCAGTCGTGAACACGTTCATATACAGGTTGATCGTCTCCGAAGACCTCAGGCTGATCGCCATCGAAGCCTCCGTTCCGTCATTTAGTTCAAGGCTACGTAGATTTGCAGATTTGTAGATCGAAGGCCGCAGCATCATACTGCGGCCTAATCGTGCTTACTCTACGAAAATTGCATCCTTTTGCAATGCATACGTGCTTGGCTTCACGTTGGGATGATTGGGCACGACGAACTGACTCGTCGGCCTGTCTTCCAACCCGAGGATCAGCAGCCCCTTGCGCACCAGAGCATTTTTTACCGCTTTCTTGCCGTACTTCTCATTGATCTTGCGTAAGGCATCGGGGAGCAGCAACACCATATCGATGCCTTTGGCTGTATACGTGAACCCGATCTGCGTGTCGCGGTCGGCATCGCAAAACGCCGAGTACGGCGGCAATCGATTCCGGTGTTTCAACACGAGGTCGCGTACTGCCTCTGCAATTTCGTCTTCCGGCGCATGCATGTCTGCGCGATATTGCCGCAACCAGTCGGCGAAACAGGAGCACATGGCGGAGGCGACGTCCCCCGTTGTAACGCCAACTACGCCCGCGTCAATAGCAACGAAGCCCGAAGTGGCTGCAAAGGCAAAGTGCTCAAGCACGCGTTCCTGAACTCCGTCTGAAGCATCGAAGTTGCAGCCCGCGCTAATGGCCTCCTTTAAACCGGCATAGTAGCCTTCGTGCTTTTGACGAACCGCCGGAATATTCGCTGCCACGTACTGACCAAACGACCGCCACGCTACCCCATGCACTTCGCGCAGTTTCGAACGAACCCGTGCCGAGAACGTTGCGCCGTTGCTTTCACCGTGCAGGTTGTCGAACGCGCCGTGCTGACCGTTGACAGGCAGTGTAATGAAGCGTGCGAGCTGACCAGCCACCGCTTGCTGGCCGCTATGGCGAATACGATCAGCCGGGCTTTCTTCGCCCGCCGAGATAATCACGGTTGACAACTGAGCCTGATTCGCAAGACTGCCGTTCGTCTTCGCGCGCAATCTGCCGCTCCCGTTCGTGAGGCGATACACCGACTGCCCGAAAGACGCGATATCCGACTGGCCCAGTTCATCAATGATGAGCGGCAAGTCCTTGTGCTGCGCCGCGTACGCTTCCAAACCGTTCGCGGTCGCTTCCCAGTTAGCAAGGAACTCCGGCGAACCAGTGAGGGCTTGCACGAGGCGCAGGATTGTCGATTTTCCAGTGCTGGAGCTGCCGACCAGATTCACGCAAACGCCGCTCTGACCGAACAGCTTCAGGAGCGCTGACGCGAAGGCAAAACAGAGCGTGACGATCATGAGCGGATTGCCGCTGCACAGGGCCGTTACTTCGACCCAGTCCGCGAGCGTACCCGCCGTTGCACGCGAGTTCGCCTGGACACGGGCCACGCGCTCGACGCGTTCGGAAAAACGTTCGTTGCCGGAAATGTAGCTCAGCTGTTGGCCGTGGTCGACCCATCCGTCGCGCTCCACACGCAGAATTGTCGTGCCGCCACCGCAGGCGCGCAGGAAATCCGCGACGTGCTTCGGCGCATCGATCGAGTACAATTCGACACCGTGTTCGATCAGGTGACGCGCAAGCTGCTTCGGGCTCAGGATCAAGGTAACCGGAATCTCGATCTCCTTCCAGACATCACCCGCGCCCTTGATTTCCACCAGGTACGCGGGATGGCGGCCATCCGCATTGACTACTTTTGCGACGTACCTCATTTCCGAGCACGGCAACTTCCACACGTCAGGGGGCGGGTTGAGTGCCACATTTTCAATGTCAGTAAGGTTCATATTGTTTGGTGTTCCATTTGCGGCCCGCGCTGCCTCGTAATAGCGCGGGCCGTAGTTGAAATTTGCGTCATGCCTGTTCGTGCAGGCCTACGCGATCCTAGACACACGCCCCTTTACGCGAGACGGCAATGCGCTTGCTTCACAGGGAGCGGTGCGAACCGTGCATCGACCAGCCACGGCGGCGTCGGCTTGATGCGCGAAGCGGTCAGCACTTTCGCCAGCGGCACGACTTTGGCGCGCGCGGGGGACTTCAGGTCGATCTTCTGCTTGCGGAACGTCGCGCGATGCCGAGCCATAGTGCGCTCCGAATACACCAGTTCCATCGGCGCGTTCAGCTTGTGCAGCGCGATGACGGGTCGAAGGCGATCCGGCACGCCATCGAAGTCGGCGCGGCTCATCCCCGACGACACGACATTGAGGACTGGCACGTTGCGGTAGTAGCGGTTGAAAATCTCCTTCGGCGCATCGCCACTCCATGCCTTAACGTTTTGCAGCCCGCGCTTCTTCAGTTCCGCACTCCGCAAGCGAACTTCAATGCGCAGCAGGCCGTCGCACTCGTTGCACAGGGAATCGAAGAACCCCTGCTCGTCGTTGCCCCCGCGCTTCGCTTTGGGGAGGTATTTACGGCGTACGTCTTCGCCCTTGTCGTAAAAGATAACGCTGTAGTAGCGGCTGTTCTGCGGTGTCCAGTAGACCGAGGTGAACGCCTTCCGCACCATGCAATCCTGTTCGATCAGTTGCCGAGCGATCTGACGCAAACACGTCTTCACGAAACGACCCGAGCCGAACTGCAGATTCACGGCCAGATCGACGCGGTGCAACGTAACATGCTCGTCGATCAGTTTCTGCATCGGCACGGCAAACGAGAAACCCAACATCTTCTTGAGGTGCGAGATCACATACACCAATCCCTTCGCGAGACGCTGCGAAGTGAACACGTTCTGGCCGAGGGCGAACCCGAACGGCGAACCTTCCACGCGCAACGTCTTGGTGATCGGATTGAACCGCACCTGCAAGTTATGCATGCCGTACTTGCCGATTACGGGCAAGCGATTCGTGCTGTTGAAAAGGACCTCGCCATCGGCGTTGCTGACCAAGCAGCGCGTCTGATTGGACACGTCCCACTCGATGCCGCTAACCGTGAGATCGACCGTATCGACGTTCACACAGTCAGCCGGGCGGAACGCCATGCCGATCTGCGCGAGCATCTTGGTAGTCGCTTTCAGGGTTGGGCTGACAAATTGACTCGGACGAGTTTTCATCAGGCATGCACCTGCTGCAACACAACCTGCGGTTGCGTATTAGCACGGAGGCCGACGCGGGACGATCCGTCGTGCGGCGGTCCTACACCACGCTTGGTGTTAGAGAGAGGCATAGCAACTCCTTATGTTAGATAGGAAACCTATATATTTACAATTGATGTCGTAATGGGTATATAGAGTATGTAATTACAGCGGGAAGATAAGAACTGACGGCACCTCTCACGCTTCCGATTGCCAATTTGTCAGCTACGTGCGCTGAGCGATCTTCGCGTGCATCCACGCCGCGACTTCAGCCTCGACCCACGCAACCGACTTTGCACCGATCGGGACCGGCTTCGGGAACTCGTTCTTGGCGATAGCGGCGTAGAGCGACGAACGGGACAGCCCCGTGCGCTTCTCGACTACCTTGCGGCGGAGGAACACGACCGGTGCGTTCGCCTTGTCGTCCATCAGCAAGTTGTGGTTCTCTGCCGCCGACGGGGCAGCGCGGTGGTTCTTTGCGTACATCCCAACTCTCCCATGTATGCAGTGAAATCCTGCATGAACATAAGACCATAGCGACGCAAATGCTGTAAGGAGCAATATTGGAAGATGACTCGTGCTACAGGGTTCACGAGTCGGGTAGGACTCGTGAACCCTCCCACAGCAGACAGGCCAACTTGGGAGAGGAAAAGACGTTGTGTCGGTTCGAGTGCAGAAAGCTACAGCTCGGCAGCTTCGCCAGCCCTGACATGGCGGCTGGCATTCTCTATCTGTCCGGCAAGTACCATTTCAAGGTAGGTATGCTGAGCGCATTTCTCCGCCGTTCGGAAAGCGTTCTTGAACTTGGCCCGGAGTTCCTCACGTCCCAGCCGCTTTGCGACGGTCGGAAATAGATTTCGATAAATTTCCGGCTGCGACCATGCTTCGCCTCGAGATCGTGCCTCGGCTGACTGCGCGTGACGCTTGGCGTCCAACATACGAAGCCAGCGAATTCGCTCGCCTACCGTGCCAATCCTGGCTTTGTTTCTCGGTAGCCTGGTATTTTGCAAACGAGCAAGCATGCGCGCATGCTCTTTCAGAGTCTTCTCTGCCATCAGAAGCTGTGCCGTAAGGGCGTTACTGCTATACAGCGCGGCCTCGGGGTTGAAGCGTATGAGAACTTCCCCCTGACGTATCGATACGTCCTCGCAATTAATTCCTCGCTGCCGTTCCGTGCAACGCCATATCCCTATAACATTGAACGCGGGCTTCGCGCCGACCTGATAAGGTTCGTCGCAATGCTTGAACTTCTTCAGATGAAATTGACGCGCGATGCGCGTTCGCGTCGAAAGCTCTTCACCCGGTGTCCGAGCCGGCGTACGACAAGCCGCAATAAATTCCTCGTTGCGGCACAAAAATTCCCATGCCCATCGATGAAGAGGCCATTTTTCATAACCCTTATAGGCGGATTCCTCGTGGCCGCTGGGAAGCTGCCGTCTTTTCGGCGGTTGGTCTGTTGCCATAGATCGTGCCCGTATGAAAGCCGTGCTCTTTACCGCACACCAAAAGGAGACGTCGATGTGACCGCTCCGCACCTGTCGCGCCAATGAGGATATGCGCAGGAAATCGTCAAGCGCCAACAATCAGATGAGCGACCGCGACATGCCCTCGATCGGATACCGGTGCGCTTTCACGGTATTGCCGGCACGCTCGCCGTCGAGTACTGGCTTGCGGAACAACTTGCGCTGAAACAACGTTATCCCAATGCGGCATCAATCGAAATTGTCTGCGCACCGTCCTTCAATTGCTCCAAGTAGTTCGCCCATCGTTGCATCATTGCACGACGCTCTCGGAGAAACTTGGTCCGGTTGTAGGCGGCACCCAGGTTATCTGGTACAACGTGGGCAAGCTGATGCTCGATGACTTCCGGTTTCTGCTCCAGTTCCTCATGCAGAATCGTGCGAGCCATCGCTCGGAATCCGTGGCCTGTAATTTCGGTGCGTGTGTCGTAGCCAAGCCGGCGCAACGCCGCATTGATTGCCGCATCACTCATCGGACGGTCCTTTGTTCGCGCACCCGGAAACACAAAACGCCATGTCCCTG
The DNA here is from genome assembly GCF_002223345.1 of Burkholderia sp. AU16741. Taxonomy (NCBI): domain Bacteria; kingdom Pseudomonadati; phylum Pseudomonadota; class Betaproteobacteria; order Burkholderiales; family Burkholderiaceae; genus Burkholderia; species Burkholderia sp. AU16741. The sequence goes on along the minus strand of NZ_NKEZ01000003.1, from coordinate 701,616 downwards.
TTAGCGCGTGCAATTCCCGCAAGATTGCGACGGCTTGGGTGGCAAGTGGCACCAAATGCTCGGTCCTTGTCTTAGTCACGAGATAACGCCATTCACCTTTATCTAGATCGAACTGTGACCACTCGGCCTGCCGCAACTCGCCGGGCCGTACGAACAACATGGGCGCAAGTCTGAGCGCGCATTGCACCGGGAATGTACCGGAGAACCCGTCAAACGCCCGAAGCATTTCCCCAACTTTGGCCGGTTCGGTAATCGCCGCAAAATGAGTTGTCTGCGCAGGCGGTATTGCATCTACCAAATCGCGGGCGGGATCGGTTTTGCAGTAACCTTCCTTGATGCCGTAACGAAAAACGCGGCTGATTTCGCTACGAACCCGGTGGGCGGTAAACCGTGCCCCGCGACCGTCGATCCGTTTCAGCACTGCGAGAATCTCTGGCGCATCAATCTCCGCTATCGGCCTTCGACCGAGCCACGGAAATACGTCGCTCTTGAATCGTGCAAGCGTCTTCTCGTACTGACCGATCTCTACGACCGTTTTCCGCTCGTCCATCCATCCTTGCGCGACTACCTCGAAGGAGTTGCTCGCAGCAAGGCGAGCCGCTCGCTTCTCTACACGCTTCGCTTCGCCGGGATCAATTCCCACTGCGAGCTTTCTGCGGGCTGCATCCCTTTTTTCTCGCGCGACGGCCAGAGTCACATCTGGATAGACGCCGAGCGCCAACAACTTTTCCTTTCCGGCAAAGCGATATTTGAGTCGCCAGTAACGCTGCCCTGCTGACGTAACGAGCAAGAATAAACCACCGCCATCGAACAGCTTCTGCGGCCGTGCCCCGGGCTTGGCATTCCGGATGGCTGTATCGGTTAGCGGCATAGGGGGGGGTATCTCCAGAAGAACGTGTGAAAATGGTAGCATACACCCCCAAACATACCCCCAAATACCCCCGGATTTCGATCGCTCGAAGCGGAACGACTCGGAAACAAAAAACCCGCCAAAGCGTCGTTTTTGGCGGGTTTCAGGGCTTCCTCGGAATCAACTAGAATATTTTTTGGTGCCGGGGACCGGACTCGAACCGGCAAGCCAGTTAAGGCGGCGGATTTTCGTCACACTGCTTCTTTCAAAGCCGGCGTCGCGGGCGCGAGCCGTTCGTGCGCTGGACTATGCCTTCACCGTCGCGCGCGGGCGTAACCACTGCCCGTGCGCCTTAGGCGCCCCCCGTCTAGTCTCTACACCTTCCTCGCGGCTGCCGCGAGGCTTGGCTCGGCGTTGCCTCGATGCGCACATCAGGGGTTTCGCCGAATTTGAAGGGTTCTGCACCGACCGTTTCCGGCCGGGCACTCAATCGTTTAAGTCCGCTATGTTTACCAATTTCATCACCCCGGCAACAGGGCGGACGCGATTCTACCATTGCTCGCGCATGCGCTCCCTTATTCCGCAACGCCGCATCGCGATACCGGCGCCACCGCATCGCTTGCTCCCGCGCCGCGACCGCCGCCGATACAATCGACCGCGCGTCGTCCACCGCCCCCACCGTCTGACGTTTGTATCGTGCTTTTCGCGAAACAAGCGTCGCGTGCGTCATCGCGAAGTCACAAACGTTTTCGATAATTCCCCGGCCGAAAACGTTTACATCGCACGATTTCATGACCTCGACCATCAAGGACGTCGCCGCCCTCGCGGGCTTCTCGATCGCCACCGTTTCGCGTGCGATCAACGCGCCGCATACCGTCAGCCCCGCCACGCTGCAGACGATCCGCTCCGCCATCGACGCGCTGCAGTTCCGCCCGAGCCCGCTCGGTCGGCAACTGCGCGGCGAGCGCACGCGGCTCGTCGGCGTCGTCGTGCCGACGCTGTCGAACCCGGTGTTCGCCGACTGCCTGCAAGGCATCGACGAACTCGCGACCGCGGCCGGTTTCAAGCTGATCCTGATGACGACCGAATACGACGCGGCGCGCGAGCGTCATGCGATCGAGACGCTGCGCGAGCAGCGCGTCGAAGGGCTGATCCTCACCGTCGCCGATGCGGACACGCACCCGCTGCTCGACATGCTCGACCACGACGGCCCGCACTACGTGCTGATGCACAACGACCCCCGACGCCGCCCGTCGGTGTCGGTCGACAACCGCCGCGCCGCGTATGACGGCGTGCAACGACTGACCGCGCACGGCCATCGCCGCGTGCTGATGCTGGCCGGTTCGCTCGCCGCGTCGGATCGCGCACGCCAGCGTCATCTCGGTTATGCGCAGGCGCTCGATGAAGCCGGCGTGGCGCCGCTGCCGCCCGTCGAAGTCGACTTCAACGCGCCCGAGCTGCCCGATGCGGTGCTTGCGCATCTCACCGCGCACGCCACGCGCCCGACCGCCCTCTTCTGCAGCAACGACCTGCTCGCGATGGTCGTGATGCGCGGCCTGCGCCGCGCCGGTTTCTCGATTCCCGACGATCTGTCGGTGCTCGGCTTCGACGGAATCGCGATCGGCGAGCTGCTCGCGCCGCCGCTCGCGAGCGTCGCGACGCCGAACCGCGACATCGGCCGCCACGCGTGGCAGCGTCTCGTCGAATGCATCGGCGGCGCGGCGATCGAGCGCACGTCGACGATCCTGCCGCACACGGTGCGCGACGGCGCGACGATCGCGCCACCGGCCACCGACCTGCAACTGCGCAAGGCCTGAACGCCGAACGCACGCGCCGCGCGGTCACACATACCCCATAACCCCAGCGCCACACCTACTCGCCCGGAGATTCACCGTGTCCTTTCGCCTGACCTCGCTGCTGCGCGCGCTTGCCGCGCCGCTCGCCCTCGCCGCGCTCGTCGCCGGCGCCCCCGCCGCCCACGCCGACGAAACGGCGATCTGCTACAACTGCCCGCCCGAATGGGCCGACTGGGCCGCGCAGATCGCCGCGATCAAGCAGAAGACCGGCATCCGCGTGCCGTCCGACAACAAGAACTCGGGCCAGGCGATCGCGCAGCTGATCGCCGAGCAGAAGAGCCCGGTGGCCGACGTCGTCTACCTCGGCGTGTCGTCGGCGTTCCAGGCGAAGGACAAGGGCGTGATCGCGCCGTACAAGCCCGCGCACTGGAACGACATTCCCGCGAACCTGAAGGACCCGCAAGGCTACTGGTTCGCGATCCACTCGGGCACGCTCGGCTTCTTCGTGAACAAGGACGCGCTCGACGGCAAGCCGGTGCCGCGTTCGTGGGCAGACCTGCTGAAGCCCGAATACAAGGGCATGGTCGGCTATCTCGACCCGTCGAGCGCGTTCGTCGGCTACGCGGGCGCGGTCGCCGTCAACCAGGCGCTCGGCGGCAGCCTCGACAACTTCAAGCCGGGCCTCGACTGGTTCCGCAAGCTGAAGGCGAACGCGCCGATCGTGCCGAAGCAGACGGCCTATGCCCGCGTGCTGTCCGGCGAGATTCCGATCCTGCTCGACTACGACTTCGATGCGTATCGCGCGAAATACAAGGACAACGCGAACGTCGAGTTCGTGATTCCGAAGGAAGGCACGATCGCGGTGCCGTACGTGATGAGCCTCGTGAAGGGCGCGCCGCACGACGCGAACGGCAAGAAGGTGCTCGACTTCGTGCTGTCGGACGAAGGCCAGAAGCTGTGGGCGAACGCCTACCTGCGCCCGGTGCGGGCGCAGGCGCTTGGCGCCGACGTCGCCGCGAAGTTCCTGCCGGCGAGCGAATACGCGCGGGCGAAGGCGGTCGACTTCGGCAAGATGGCGGCCGGCCAGCAGGCGTTCGGCCAGCAGTACCTGCAGATCATGCAGTAAGCGGCCGGCCCCACGTCATGCTCGACCTGACTTTTCCGCTGCGCTGGCGCGTCGCGCTCGTCGCGCCGGCGCTGGCGGTATTCGCCGCGTTCTGGCTGCTGCCGATGGCGTCGCTCGTGCAGGTGTCCGCCGACGGCGCCTTCTTCTCGCACTACGCGGCGCTGCTCGGCAACGCGCGCTACATGAAGAGCCTCGGCGAGACGGTCGCGCTGTCCGCGGGCGTCACGCTCGCGACGCTCGCGCTGTCGACGATCTCGGGCCTGCTGCTCGCGCGCCGCGAATTCGCCGGCAAGCGCGTGCTGCTCGCGCTGCTCACGTTTCCGCTTGCGTTCCCGGGCGTCGTCGTCGGCTTCATGGTGATCATGCTTGCCGGGCGCCAGGGGCTGATCGGCATGCTGTCGACGAAGCTCACCGGCGACAAGTTCGTGTTCGCGTATTCGGTGGCCGGCCTGTTCATCGGCTACCTGTACTTCTCGATTCCGCGCGTGATCGTCACCGTGATCGCGGCCGCGTCGAAGCTCGACGCGTCGCTCGAGGAAGCCGCGCGTTCGCTCGGCGCGTCGCCGTGGCGCATCTTCGTCGACATCGTGTTGCCCGCGCTTGCGCCCGGCCTGATCGCGGCCGGCGCGATCTGCTTCGCGACCGCGATGGGCGCGTTCGGCACCGCGTTTACGCTCGCCACCGATCTGAACGTGCTGCCGATGACGATCTATACCGAATTCACGCTGAACGCGAACATCGCGACGGCAGCCGGCCTGTCGATCGTGCTCGGCATCGTCACCTGGGCCGTGCTCGCGCTCGCGCGCCGCTTCACCGGTCACACCGCCGCCGCGGCCTGAGGATTTCCGCATGCAATCGCTTTCCGGCTCTTCCACGCCGTCGCCGGCACCTGCTCCGGCTCCCCTGCACGCGAAACGCGCCGCCCGGCATGCGCCGCGCGTCGCCGGCACGCGTGCGATCGCCGCGCTGCAATGGGGCGTCACGCTGCTGCTGGGCGCGTTCCTGATCGTACCCGTCGTGATGTCGGTGCTCGCGGGGCTGACCGTCAACTATTTCCGCGGGCTGTCGAGCGGCCTCACGCTGCGCTGGCTCGAACAGGTGTGGCAGCAGTATCACGGCTCCGTCGCGCTGTCGCTCTACGTCGCGTTCGCGACGCTCGCGATCGTGCTCGCGATCGGCGTGCCGGCCGGCTATGCGCTCGCGCGCAGCAAGAGCCGCCTCGCGCGTGCGATCGAGGAAGCGCTCGTGCTGCCGGTCGCGCTGCCGGGTCTGGCTTCGGCGCTCGCGCTGCTGGTCGTGTACGGCGGCTTCACCGCGTTCCGGATGAGCCTGTGGTTCATCGTCGTCGGCCACGTCGTGTTCACGCTGCCGTTCATGGTGCGCGCGGTCGCGGCGGTTGCTGCCGGCGCCGACCTGCGCACGCTCGAGGAAGGCGCGGCCAGCCTCGGTGCGTCGTTCGTCACGCGCTTCGTCACGATCGTGCTGCCGAACCTGCGGCCGGGGATCGTCGCCGGTGCGCTCGCGGTGCTCACGCTGTCGATCGGCGAGTTCAACCTCACGTGGATGCTGCATACGCCCGACACCAAGACGCTGCCGGTCGGGCTCGCCGATACGTACGCATCGCTCCGCCTCGAAGTCGGCAGCGCATACACGATCCTGTTCCTGCTGATGACGCTGCCGCTGCTCGTCGCGATGCAGTGGCTCGGCGTCGATCCGTCCGGTACGCGCGCGCTGAAGAAGCGCGCGCGCTGAAGAAGCGCCCGCGCTGAATTTTCTTGCAGACATGAAACTCGATTCCACTCCCATCACCCTGACCGGCTGCGCGAAGACGTTCCGCGGCACACGTGTGCTCGAACCGCTCGATCTGTCGATCGGCGCCGGCGAAACGCTCGTGCTGCTCGGGCCGTCCGGCTGCGGCAAGACCACCACGCTGCGCCTGATCGCGGGCCTCGACACGCCGGACGCCGGCGGCACGATCGCGTTCGGCGACGACGACGTCACCGCACTGCCGATCGAGCGCCGGCAAGTCGGCATGGTGTTCCAGAACTACGCGCTGTTTCCGAACCTGACGGTGCGCGGCAACGTCGGCTACGGGCTGAAGATCCGCAAGACCGAGCCGCGTGCATTGCGCGAACGCGTCGACGAACTGCTCGCGATGATGCGGCTCGACGCGCATGCGGACAAACCGGTCGATCAACTGTCGGGCGGCCAGCGGCAGCGCGTCGCGCTGGCGCGCGCGCTCGCGGTGCGGCCGCGCGTGCTGCTGCTCGACGAACCGCTGACCGCGCTCGACGCGAAGCTGCGCGACGTGCTGCGCCGCGACATGAACGCGCTGCTGCGCGAGCTCGGCGTGACGACCGTCTACGTGACGCACGACCAGGCCGAAGCGATGGAGCTCGGCGACCGGATCGTCGTGATGGGCGCGGGCCGCATCGAACAGATCGGCACACCGCGCGAGATCTACTACCAGCCCGCGAACCGCACGGTCGCGCAGTTCATCGGCACGCTGAACCGGCTCGCGGGCCAGTGGCGCGACGGCGCGCTCGAAACGACGGGCGGCGCGATCGTCACGCCGCATGCGGCCGACGAATGGTTCTTCCGCCCCGAGGATGCGCAGCTTGCCGATCCCGCGCATGCGCCGCTGCGCGGTGCGGTCGGCGCGTGCGCGTTCCTCGGCGAACGCACGCGGCTCACGATCGAGCATGCGGCGCCGGACGCGCTCGTGATCGACGTGCCGGGCCGCATCGCGCTCGCGCGCGGCACGGCGGTCGGCCTCACGATCGCGCCGGAAGGCCTGATCGCGCTCGGCGCGTAAGCCGTCGATCGGGCATCATCCAGGCAGCCCCCACGCGGCGCACGCCGCCGCGACAACAACCAGACGATTCCGAGGAACGACGATGCTGCTTGCTCAAATCAGCGATCTCCACATCAAGCGGCCGGGCCAGCTCGCGTACCGCCGCGTCGACACGGCGGCCGCGCTCGCGCGCTGCGTCGAGAAACTGAACGCACTCGTGCCGCGCCCCGACGCCGTGCTCGTCACCGGCGACCTGACCGACTTCGGCCACGACGAAGAGTACGGCAACCTGCGCGGACTGCTCGATGCGCTCGAGATTCCGTATTACCTGATGATCGGCAATCACGACGACCGCGCCGGTTTGCGCCGCGCGTTCGCCGATCGCGCCGAGCTGCAGGACGGCGAATTCGTGCAGTACGCGCTCGACGTCGGTGCGGTACGCGTGCTCGCGCTCGATTCGCAGGTGCCGGGCGCGAGCCACGGCGACCTGTGCGATGCCCGGCTCGCGTGGCTCGCCGCGCAGCTCGACGCCGCGCGCGACCGGCCGGTGATCGTCGCGTTGCATCACCCGCCGTTCGCGTCCGGCATCGGGCACATGGACAAGCTACGGCTCGCGCCCGCCGCCGCCGCGAAACTCGATGCGCTGCTGCGCGGCCATCCGAACGTCGAGCGCGTGCTGTGCGGTCACGTGCACCGCACGATGTTCACGCGCTTCGGCGGCACGCTCGCGTGCGCGGTGCCGTCGCCCGCGCACCAGGTCGCATTCGACTTGCGAGTCGATGGGCCGTCCGCGTTCCGGCTCGAACCGCCGGCGTTCGCGGTCCATCGTCATGCGCCCGATACGGGGATGATGTCGCATCACGTCTATGTGGACGAAGGCGCCGGACCGTATCCGTTCTACGAGCCGACGGGCGAGCTGGTCGACTGACGACGCGAAGCGCGTGCCGCGACGGGCGGCGGCCGGCCGGTTGTGCCGGTTATACCGGTTATGCCGCCGGCAGGATTCGCGTCGCTCCGGTATGATCGGCAGCCTCGACCGGCGCCCGGCCTGACTGCGCACCCGACGCGTGCGCCGCCTGCCGCGCCGCCCACTCCGTTGCCGCCGCCATGTCCACCGCCTCCACCGACCGTCCGACCGACGCCCCCTCGCCCCACTATTCGCGCAGCCTGCTGTTGCTGCTCGCGACGATCGCGGGCGTATCGGTCGCGAACATCTACTACAACCAGCCGCTGCTCGACAGCTTCCGCTCGTCGTTTCCGGACGGCGCGTCATGGATCGGCGCGGTACCGACCGCGACGCAGCTCGGCTATGCGGCCGGCATGTTCCTGCTCGCGCCGCTCGGCGACCGCTTCGATCGCCGCGGATTGATCCTGCTGCAGATCGCCGGGCTGTCGATCGCGCTGATCGCGGCGGCCGCCGCGCCGTCGCTCGTCGTACTCGTGGCCGCGAGCCTCGCGATCGGCATCCTCGCGACCATCGCGCAACAGGCCGTGCCGTTCGCCGCCGAAATCGCGCCGCCGGCCGAACGCGGCCACGCGGTCGGCACCGTGATGAGCGGCCTGCTGCTCGGCATCCTGCTCGCGCGTACCGCCGCCGGCTTCGTCGCCGAATATTTCGGCTGGCGCGCGGTGTTCGCCGCCTCGGTCGCGGCGCTCGTCGCGCTCGCCGTCGTGATCGTGCTGCGGCTGCCGCGCAGCTCGCCGACGTCGACGCTGTCGTACGGCAAGCTGCTTGGCTCCATGTGGCATCTGGCCGCCGAACTGCGCGGGCTGCGCGAGGCGTCGCTGACGGGCGCCGCGCTGTTCGCCGCGTTCAGCGCATTCTGGCCGGTGCTCACGCTGCTGCTCGCCGGCGCGCCGTTCCATCTCGGCCCGCAGGCAGCCGGCCTGTTCGGGATCGTCGGGGCCGCCGGCGCGCTCGCCGCACCGTATGCGGGCCGCTCCGCGGACACGCGCGGCCCGCGCGCGGTCATCTCGCTCGCGATCGCGCTGCTCGCGCTGTCGTTCGTGATCTTCGCGCTGTCGGGTTCGAGCCTCGTCGGGCTCGTGATCGGCGTGATCGTGCTCGACGTGGGCGTGCAGGCCGCGCAGATCTCGAACCAGTCGCGCATCTATGCGCTGAAGCCGGAGGCGCGCAGCCGCGTGAACACGGTGTACATGGTGTGCTATTTCATCGGCGGCGCGCTCGGCTCGTCGGCCGGCGTCGCCGCATGGCGCGCATTCGGCTGGACCGGCATGTGCGCGGCCGGGCTGCTGTTTACCGCGCTCGCCGGCTGGTCCCACCACCGCGGCGGCCGGCGCGGCTGAACGCGGCCGGCTGCTGCCGCGGCATCACGCGTCGGTGCGCGAGACGACCGGCTCGGCGGCGGCGGGCGGCGGCGCGAACGCCGGGGCCGGGTCGATCACCGCGGCGGGATCCATCACCGCCGCGGGCGTCGGCACCGCGAGCGGGACGGCCGAAGGCGCGAGGATGGGCGCCGCATCCGGCGTGGCGATCGGCTCGGCGACAGGCGAAGCGTCCGCCGTCACCGCCTGCTCGGCCGCCACGACCGGCGCACTGGCAGCCGCGGTGGCGGCCGCGGGCCGGCGCGCCGGATCGAACACGAACGACAACCCGACGCTGCCGAGAATCGCGACGGTCGCGACCACGGTCGCCATCGTCACCGGTTCGCCCAGCAGCAGCGCGCCGAGCGCGACCGCGACGATCGGGTTCACGTACATGCAGCTGCTCGCGATGATCGGGCTCGTGTGGCGGATCAGGTAGCCGTACGCGACGTACGCGGCCATCGTGCAGAACACCATCAGGTACACGAACGCGAACACGGGCCCGACGGCCAGCTGTTCGACGCGTTCGCCGAGCAGCCACGCGACGATCGTCGACATCAGGCCGCCGAGGCCGATCTGCAGCGACGTCGACAGGAACAGGTCGGACGGCAGCTTGAGCCGCGTCGCGAGATGCGCGCCGCCCGCCCAGAACAGCGCGCCGGCCAGCACGCAGATCGTGCCGAGCGCCGAGTTCGAGGCGGCCGAGCCGCCCGAATTCAGCACGACGATACCGACCATCCCGAGCGCGACGGCTGCCCATTCGCCCTTCGTCACCGGCCGCCCGGCGACCGCCGCGATCACGGTCGCGAACAGCGGCACCGTGGCCACCATCACCGCGGCCGAACCGCTGCTGACCGTGCGCATGCCGAGCGCGATCGTGCCGGACGACAACGCGACGAGCATCGTGCCGACGATCGCCGAGTTGCGGATTTCCAGCAGCGTCGGCCACTCGGGCTTGCGCCGCAGCGCGAAGATGAACAGGCCGATCCCGCCGAGCAGGTTGCGCAGCCCCGACAGCAGCAGCGGCGGGAACGACTGCAGCGCGAAATGCAGCCCGCTGTAGGTCGAACCCCAGACGAAATAGATGAAGATGAGCGCGAGCGCCACGCGGCCGCCGCGGCTTTGCGGCAGGCGGATCCGGAACGAAAGGCGGGCGAGGAAATCGAGGAGGCGGTCGAGCGGCGTCATCGTGCAGCCCGCCCGCGCGTCACGCCGCGTGCCCCGCTGAAAGACGCCGGCGATGCCGGCAAACGGTCCACGCGGGACCGGGAAGGCAGAGCGAACGTGCGGAACGACATGACAGTGCGAACGGCGACGAAAAAGAACCGGCAAGCGGCGGCAAAAGGGCACAAACGGGGCAAAAAAACGTGTGCAACCGCGCGGTTGCACACGCTCGGCATTATGGCATCAAGGATTCGAAAGCATCGTCGGACCTGTCTGAAAGATATCGACTGATGTTTCGGCGCGACATTTTTTCGTGCGCAGGACGGGCGAAATGCGGGGCCGGACACGCGATGCGCAAATGGCCGGCGTGTCGACGAGCCGCCCAGCGTCGCCATTCGCAGCCGTCGATCCAGCATCGGCCGGACGACCAGTCAGGTGCGCCGGCGCTTCGCGTCGCGGCTATCGTGACGGACGGCATGCCCGCGCGCCACCGTGTGCAGCCGTTTTTCGACACTCACATCGTCCATACAAAATTTTGTATAACTCAGATATACTGCCACCGAAGCCGGTCGTTTTCGTCGGCACCGCGCTGGCCGATCTGCGCGGCTTTCCGCTACCCGCACGGCGCGAAGCCGGCCACCAGATCGACCAGGTACAGCGCGGCCTCGCGCCCGACGACTGGAAACCGATGCGCACCATCGGCATCGGCGTGCGGGAAATTCGCCTGCGCGATGCGAGCGGCGCATTCCGGATCGTCTACGTCGCGACGTTCGCCGAAGCCGTCTATGTGCTGCACTGCTTCCGCAAGCAATCGTCGCGCACGAACAAGACCGATATCGACCTCGCCGCCCGCCGCTACCGGTCGCTGATGATGGAGTTGAAACGATGACCAATGAACGTTACGCGAACGTCTGGGACGCAATCGAAAGCGAGCCGGCGGAGGCCGCGAACATGAAGCTGCGCTCCGAATTGATGATCGCGCTCAAGCAGCGCATCGCGCGGCTCGAACTGAGTCAGGCCGAAGCCGCGAAGCAGCTGGGCGTCACGCAGCCGCGCGTGTCCGACCTGCTGCGCGGCAAGATCAACCTGTTCGGGCTCGACGCGCTCGTGAACATGGCCGCGGCAGTCGGCCTGCGCGTCGACCTGCAGGTGCGCGAATCCGCGTGACGCGGGCGCACGCCGCGCGCATCGCTCACGATCCGCCGAACCAGTTGTAGCCCTGATCGACCCAGTAGCCGCCTGGGAACGTATCGGTCACGAAGATTTCCATGATGTGCTTCGGGTTCTTGTAGCCAAGCTTGGTCGGCATCCGCAGCTTCATCGGGAAGCCGTACTCGGGCGGCAGTTGGCGGCCGTCGTACTCGAGTGCGAGCAGCGTCTGCGGATGCAGCGCGGTCGGCATGTCGATGCTTTCGTAGTAATCGTCCGCGCACTTGAAGCCGACGTATTTCGCCTGCGTGTCGGCGCCGGCGCGCGCGAGGAATGCGCCGAACGGCGTGCCGCCCCAGCGGCCGATCGCACTCCACCCTTCCACGCAGATATGCCGCGTGATCTGTTCCGCGTGCGGCAGCGCGCGAAGCTCGTCGAGCGTCCACACGCGCTTGCCGGTGACACGGCCGGACAACACGAGGCGGTAGGTCGACTCGTCGACGTGCCGCACTTCGTCGATCCCGTAGTACGCATTGAACGGAAACGGCCGCGTGATGTCGGCTTCGGTGTAGGTCGGCGCGAGCTGGTTCGGGTTGAACAGCCACGCCTGCACGCGATCGTTCATGCGCGACACTTTCTCGAGGAACGTGTTGACCGACGCGTCGTCCTGCAGCGTGCAGCCGGTCAGCATCGCCAGGCCGCCGAGCGTCAGCACGCGCCGGTTGAACAGCCGTCGCGACGGCATCTCGAGTTCGCGGCGCACGTCGAGCTCGAGCGACTTCCGGTCCAGCGTCCAACGCGGCTCGCCGCGGGGTTTTTCGGATTCCGACATGATGATTTCCTTCGCCCGCGAAGCGGGTCAGCGGCCACGCAGCATCGCGAGCAGCGAGCGCGGCACCAGCAACGCCATCGCGACGTGGACGGCAACGAATGCGACCAGCAGCGCCATCGCCCAGAAGTGCACGATGCGGGCGTTATCGTAGCCGCCGAACAGCTCGCGCAGCAGCGGGAATTGCACCGATTTCCAGATCGTGAGCCCGGACAGCACCAATAAGACGAGATCGACGATCGCGGTCAGGTATGCGGCCCGCTGCACCGCGTTGTAGACGCTCAGGTCGTCGTGCGACAGCCGCCCGCCGAGCGCGGCGCGCACGTCGCGCCACACCGACGCGGGCGTCACGGGCAGCAGCTTGCGCGCGAAGCGCCCCGTCGCGATCGACATCGCGAGATAGAACAGGCCGTTGCCGACCAGCAGCCACATCGCCGCGAAATGCCATTGCAGCGCGCCGCCGAGCCAGCCGCCGAGCGTGATGCCGTGCGCGAACGTGAACGACGGATAGATCGGCGACGCGTCGTAGATGCGCCAGCCGGACAACGCCATCAGGATCGCCGCGAGCGCGTTGAGCCAGTGGCTCGCGCGCACCCACCGCGGATGGATCGTCGGCGCGGGCGGCGGCGCGCTCGTGCGGTCGGTGACAGGAACCGTTTGCATGATGATGACTCCGGGGATGATGCGACGGGATGCGACGCGCGCCGACGAGCGGCCGGCCGCACCCCGCCCGCATTCGTCAGTTCGACGGGCTCATGGCGTCCTTCTTCATCGCGTCGCCCTTCTTCATCGCGTCATGGCCCATCGCATCCTTCTTCATCGCATGCTTCTTCATGCCGTCCTTCTTCATCGCGCCGTCCTTGGCCATCGCATCGTCCTTGGCCATCGCGTCGTGGCCCATCGCGTCCTTCGACATCGACATGCCGTCCTTCGACATCGCATCGTTCTGCGCATGGACGCCCGTCGCGATCGTGGCAAGTGCGGCGACACAGGCGGCGAGGAATACGTTTTTCATGACATCTCTCCACTACATGGGTTTAGGAGCCGAATAGACGGAGCACGCCGCCGGAAATGACAGCGATGCCCAAAAAAATTCTAGGCGCTGAAAATGAAGACGCGAATGCCGCACCGCCTGGCGCGATCCGGCCCGGCCGGGACGCCGTTCGGCAGTCGGGATTGCTGCGGCGCACCCTGCTGCGTTCGCCGGCCGCGAACGGCCCGCCGCCCGCCGGCATCGGCTTCGCACCCGGTTGAAACCACCGCCAAGCCGGTGTATCGTGTGCCCTTGCTAACGCGGGGGTCCTGCAATGCGTTCGGTCAAACAACCGGCATTGCGGGTGAGAAATACCCTTTGAACCTGATCTGGATAATGCCAGCGCAGGGAAGCGTACGGATTTCGCGGCCATCCTTCTGACGAAATCCGCCGCCTCACCAAGCCTCGTCTCCTGCTTAGCTCGAGCCCCACATTCGTCAAGGGCTCCGGGCAAGCGCCGAAGCGCCTGTCCGGCGCCCGCACAGGAGATTGCATGAACGCCAATCCGAAGTTTCTGTCTGCCGACGCCCACGTCGACGCCGCCGCCGTCGCGCCGCTGCCCAATTCGCGAAAGGTCTATGTAACCGGCTCGCAGCCCGACATCCGCGTGCCGATGCGTGAAATCACGCAGGCCGACACCCCGACCGGCTTCGGCGGCGAGAAGAATCCGCCGATCTACGTGTACGACACGTCGGGCCCCTATACCGATCCGGACGCGAAGATCGACATCCGCGCGGGCCTGCCCGCGCTGCGCCAGCGCTGGATCGAAGCGCGCGGCGACACCGAAGTGCTCCCCGGCCTGTCGAGCCGGTACGGCCTCGAGCGCGCGGCCGACCCGGCCACGGCCGAGCTGCGTTTCCCCGGCCTGCACCGCAATCCGCGCCGCGCGCAGGCCGGCAAGAACGTCACGCAGATGCACTACGCGCGTCAGGGCATCATCACGCCGGAAATGGAATACATCGCGATTCGCGAGAACCAGCGCCGCGCCGAGTACATCGAGAGCCTGAAGTCGAGCGGCCCGAACGGCGCGAAGCTCGCCGCGATGATGGGCCGCCAGCACCCGGGCCAGGCGTTCGGCGCCGCGGCCTTCGGCGCGAACGCGCTGGCGGAGATCACGCCGGAATTCGTGCGCGACGAAGTCGCCCGCGGCCGCGCGATCATCCCCGCCAACATCAATCACCCGGAATCCGAGCCGATGATCATCGGCCGCAACTTCCTCGTGAAGATCAACGCGAACATCGGCAACTCGGCCGTCACGTCGTCGATCGGCGAGGAAGTCGACAAGATGACGTGGGCGATCCGCTGGGGCGGCGACACGGTGATGGACCTGTCGACCGGCAAGCACATCCATGAAACCCGCGAGTGGATCATCCGCAACAGCCCGGTGCCGATCGGCACGGTGCCGATCTACCAGGCGCTCGAAAAGGTCAACGGCAAGGCCGAGGACCTGACCTGGGAAATCTTCCGCGACACGCTGATCGAGCAGGCCGAGCAAGGCGTCGACTACTTCACGATCCACGCGGGCGTGCGCCTGCAGTACGTGCCGCTCACCGCGAACCGGATGACGGGCATCGTGTCGCGCGGCGGCTCGATCATGGCGAAGTGGTGCCTCGCGCATCACAAGGAAAGCTTCCTGTACGAACACTTCGAAGAGATTTGCGAGATCATGAAGGCGTACGACGTGAGCTTCTCGCTCGGCGACGGCCTGCGTCCCGGCTCGATCTACGACGCGAACGACGAAGCGCAGCTCGGCGAACTGAAGACGCTCGGCGAACTCACGCAGATCGCATGGAAGCACGACGTCCAGGTGATGATCGAAGGCCCCGGCCACGTGCCGATGCAGTTGATCAAGGAGAACATGGATCTCCAGCTCGACTGGTGCAAGGAAGCGCCGTTCTACACGCTCGGGCCGCTGACCACCGACATCGCACCGGGCTACGACCACATCACGTCGGGCATCGGCGCCGCGATGATCGGCTGGTTCGGCACCGCGATGCTGTGCTACGTGACGCCGAAGGAACACCTCGGCTTGCCGAACAAGGACGACGTGAAGGAAGGGATCATCACGTACAAGCTCGCCGCGCACGCCGCCGACCTCGCCAAGGGTCACCCGGGCGCACAGGTGCGCGACAACGCGCTGTCGAAGGCGCGCTTCGAGTTCCGCTGGGAGGATCAGTTCAACATCGGCCTCGATCCGGACAAGGCGCGCGAATTCCACGACGAGACGCTGCCGAAGGATTCGGCGAAGGTCGCGCACTTCTGCTCGATGTGCGGCCCGCATTTCTGCTCGATGAAGATCACGCAGGACGTGCGCGAGTTCGCCGCGCAGCAGGGCGTGTCGGAAACCGAGGCGCTGAAGAAAGGGATGGAGGTCAAGGCGGTCGAGTTCGTGAAGACCGGCGCCGAGATCTACCACCGTCAGTAAGCACACGCAGCGGGCCGCGCCGGCTCGCCTGGCGATGCACGCAGCCCGCTTTCGAGCGGGCTTTTTTGCGCATGCCGCGTGCCTGCCGGCGCATGCGAAACAATTGATTACGAAACCGCGCGAGCCTTAACAAGTCCTTACAGCAGCAGCGCGGGGCCGCGCGTAGATTGATTGCATGCGTGGCCGCCAGCCGGTCGCGCGCCTTCCGTTCACTACCACAAGGACAACGATCATGAACTCGATTCGGCGTTTTGGGGTATGCGCTCTCCTCGTCGCGACAGTGGCCAGCCTGTCGGCTTGCGATTCGATGTCGCGACGCCAGCGCGATACGGCAATCGGTGCGGGTGTCGGCGGCGTCGCCGGCGCGGCGATCGGCGGCAATGCGCTGTCGACGCTGGGCGGCGCGGCGGCCGGCGGCATCATCGGTAACCAGGTCGGCAAGTAAGCCAGCCGACATCGGCCGGTTGGGCGTCGTCGCCCAACTGCGGACCGAACGGTCCAACGGCGTTTCCGCGGTGCGGAAGCGCCGTTTTCGTCTGTGGTGCCGCAACCGGCGCGGCCGCTGCGCCCGGAGCGCCCCGAAATGATCGGTTACCGTTTTTCATACCGTGTCATCGGGACTCGGCCTAAGCTTGAAGCATCTGCCGATAGCCGGCTCCGCCGGAGACACATCATGAACAGGACCTTCGTCGCCGCGGCGCTTGCCTGCACGACCCTTGCCGGCTGCTACTACCCGTACGGCTACTACGCGGCTGCGCCGGTGCCGGTACAGCCCGCGCCCGTGTATGTCGATCCCGCTCCCACCTATTACTATCCGGCGCCTGCGTATGCGCCGGCATGGGGCGGTTATTGGGGCCCGGCGGTGTCGCTCAATTTCGGCTTCGGCGGACGCGGCGGCTGGCGTCATCACTGATCCGACCGGCCGCGCCGCACGCGCTCGTCCGGCCGCCGCCCGGCGGCAAACGGCCGGAATCGCCGTTTCTTGTCGTTTCATCCGATCATGAAACGACGGGGTGGTAACGCGGTGTAAGATTCCTCGCATCCCGTCCCCACCCTCGCCGATCGATGTCACCCAAAAACGCTTTCCTGCTGACCGTACTCGCTGCCCTGTGGGGCGCATCCTTCCTGTTCATCCGCGTCGGCGTGGTCGATTTCGGCGTCGCCCCGCTGATGGCGCTGCGCGTGGGCATCGGCGCGCTGTTTCTCGCGGGCTTCGCGCTGACGCGCTTCAAACCCGCCGATCTCGGCGCCCGGCTGCGCCGTCACGCGTGGCCGCTGTTCGTCGTCGGCGCGCTGAATTCGGGCATCCCGTTCTGCCTGTTCGCGTTCGCCGAGCTGACGCTGTCGGCCGGCGTGACGTCGGTGATCAACGCGACGACGCCGCTGTGGGGCGCGCTCGTCGCTTACCTGTGGCTGAAGGACAAGCTGTCGCTGCCGCGCGCGTTCGGCCTCGTCATCGGGTTTGCCGGCGTGCTCACGCTCGTGTGGAACCAGGTCGCGAACGCGCACGGCGACACGGGCGCCAGCGCGACCGCGCTCGCCGCGGCGGCCGCCCTCGGCGCGACGCTGCTGTACGGCATCGCGGCCAACTATACGAAGCGCAAGCTCAGCGGCGTCGATCCGCTCGTCAACGCAGCCGGCAGCATGATCGGCTCGACCGTGCTGCTGCTGCCGTTCGCGATCGCGACGTGGCCGGCCGCGCCGGTCGGCGTGCACGCATGGGGCGCGGTGCTCGCGCTCGGCGTCGCATGCACCGGCATCGCGTATTTCATCTTCTTCTATCTGATCGCGCACGTCGGGCCCGCCCGCGCGATTACCGTGACGTTCGTGATCCCCGTGTTCGGGCTGCTCTGGGGCGCGCTGTTCCTCGGCGAACACGTGTCGGCCGTGATGATCGAAGGCTGCGCGATCGTGCTCGTCGGCACCGCGCTCGCAACCGGCGTGATCAAGCGGATTCCCGGCGTCCGACCGCGCGGCGGCGAGGCGGCCTGACGATCGGCGCGCCGGGCGCGCACGAACCGCCGCCCGTCGCGCGGCAGATCGCGGCGCGGCGCGGCGCAGCGCAGCGCGGCGCGAGGGTATTCGTTTCATTCGTCCGACGGCGGCCGCCGGCCGCCGGAATTTCCCGTATCGGCCCGCGCATCGGGCGGCAGCAACGCACGGTCATGACGCCGCGCTGACGCGGAATGGTTATCTGTCGCCGTCACGCACTTCGTTTCGCGACGGTCATGCACCGTATGCATGCACGCGGCGCCGGTCGCCCTGCCGCCGCGGACGGGCCGGAATCGCTGTGTACCGTTTGCGTCTGGAGTTACCCTGATACGCGCGCCGAGGCAATCCCGTTACACTCGGAAAACTTATCCGCAGAAGGCGTTTCGATGCCCCACGTTCTTTCGCGCCCGCCTGCGCATGCGGCTGCATCGGCGTGGCGGGGCGTCGGCGCCCCGCCGCCCGCTGCCGGGCACCGTTGACATGAAGCCCGCTCGCGACCTGTCGCTCGACGCCCTGCTCGAACGCCTCACGCCGACACCCCACGGCTGGCTCGCCACCTATCGCACCACGACATTGCGCAGCGTGTTCCAGCCCGTGCTGTCGATCACGCACAAGCGCGTCGTCGGCTACGAGGCGCTGCTGCGCGTCGTCGACGGAAACGGTGCGCTGGCGTCGCCCACCGCCCTGTTCGACAAGACGCGCGGCGACGCCGACGCGCTGCTGCTCGACCGGCTCGCGCGCTGCCTGCACACCGCCAATTTCGTCACGCAAGGCATCGGCGACGGCTGGCTGTTCCTGAACGTGACGCCGCGCGTGCTCGACACCGGCCTCGTGCAGCGCGAGTTCGTCGAGTCGCTGTGCCGGCATTTCGCACTGCCGCCGAACCGCATCGTGCTGGAAGTGGTCGAGCAGCCGGCGCGCGACGAAGCCGCGCTCGCCCGCACGATCGACATGATCCAGCATCGCGATTTCCTGATCGCGATCGACGATTTCGGCACCGGCTTCTCGAACTTCGACCGCGTGTGGCGGGCACGTCCCGACATCGTGAAGCTCGACCGCTCGCTCGTCGAGCGTTCGACCGGCTCGGCCGACGATCGCCGCATCATGCATCACCTCGTGTCGATGCTGCACCAGGCCGGCGCGATGGTGCTGGCCGAAGGCGTCGAAAGCGACGACGCGCTGCAGGCGCTGATGGAAGCCGACATCGATTTCGTGCAGGGTTTCCAGTTCGGCCAGCCCGACGCATCGATCGCGCACGCGAGCGCGGCGGCGCCCGCGATGCTCGACGCCGCGTGGCGGCGCTTCATCGCCCGCCGACACACACCGGTGGCCGCCGAGCAGCCGGGCTTCGACGCGATCGAACGGCTCGTGCTCGGCGGCGCGGCCGCGTTTTCGGCGAGCGGCAACCTGCAGGACGCCGCGCAACGCGTGTTCACGGTGCCGGCCGCGCGTCGCGTGTTCGTCACGGACGAGACCGGCGAACAGTTCCTGCCGTCGATCGGCGCACCGCCCGACGACAGCCAGGCAAGCGTGACCCGTCTCGCGCCGCTATTCCCTGAGACCCACAGCAACTGGTCGCGGCGCCCGTATTTCCAGCGCGCGATCGCCGCCCCAGGGCGCGTCGCGCTGATGGGCCCGCACTTCTCGCTGACCGAGGGCCGCGACTGCTACACGGCCGCCGTCGCGATCCGCGCGCAGAGCCGGATCGTCGTGTTCTGCGTCGACTTCGTGCTCGACAGCGCGGGAACCGTGATGCGGTAGCCGGCGCGCACGGCAGACGATCGCGTGCGACGGGCGCCGCCGCCTTCATTCATCAGTCGACCACCTTCCCGCGGCCCGACTTCACCACGCTGCGGCGCGACTTGTGCTCGAGCCGCCGCTCCTTCGACGCGCGCGTCGGCCGCGTGGCGACCCGGGCGCGCGGCGTGTACGCGACGCTGCCGATCAGCGCATCGAGCCGAGCGAGCGCGGCCTCGCGATTCTTCTCCTGCGTCCGATATTCCTGCGACTTGATCACGACGATACCGTCGCGCGTGATGCGCTGGTCGGACAGCGCGAGAAGCCGCTCCTTGAGGACCGGCGGCAGCGACGACGCGCGAATGTCGAAGCGCAGATGAATCGCGCTCGACACCTTGTTCACGTTCTGCCCGCCCGCGCCCTGCGCGCGCACGGCCGTCCATTCGACCTCGGCCGGATCGAGCGTGTAACGGATCATCATCGCGAAGCCTCCATGCGGCGCCGCGCGAGCGCCTCGTCGACGCGGGCCGCGAGCCCCGAATCGCGCTGCGTGCGCGTCGCGACCGCCTGCGCCAGCACGCGCCGCGGCCCGATCACCTGCACGCGCGTGCGCGCGCGCGTGACGGCCGTATAAACGAGCTCGCGCGTCAGCACCCGGCCGAACGACGCGGGCAGCACGAGCGCCGCTTCGTCGAATTCCGAGCCCTGCGACTTGTGCACCGTCAGTGCGAACGCCGTTTCGTGCGGCGGCAGCGCAGCCGGCGACACCGCACGCGCGGTGCCGTCCGCGCGCCGGAACCACACGCGCAGCACGCCTTGCGCGTCGGGCAGCGCAATGCCGATGTCGCCGTTGAACAGCCCCAGCGCATAGTCGTTGCGCGTGACCATGATCGGCCGCCCGGTGAACCAGTGCGCGCCGACCGCGAGCGGCACGCGCGCCGCATGCCGCACATGCGCGGCCACCAGCGCATTGACGTGTTCCGCGCCGCGCGAACCGCTGCGGGTCGCGCACAGGATCCGGAACCGGTTGAGCGCGTCGAACAACGGCAGCGGATCGGGCGCCGGCGCGGCCAGCGCGTCGCGCAATGCGTCGAGATAGGCGCCGAAGCGCCGTGCGAGCCGCTCGACCGTCGACGACGCCAGCGTGTCGCCCGCATCGTCGTGAAACGACGCGGCCGCCGAGTCGTCGGCGGGCAGCGCCTCGAGCGCCGCCTGCACGTCGCCGCGGCGGATCGCGAGCGACAGCCTCCCAATCGGCGAATCGAGACCGAAACGGTAATTGCGTTCGAGCCACACGACACAGTCCGCAAGCGGTGCCTGCGGCGGCGCGGGCGCGGGCGCGGGCGTGCCGGCGCAGGCGGCAGCGGCTTCGCCGGCCAATGGCGACACGGCCGACGGCGCCGATACAAGCGCCGCGTCGCCTGCGTCGAACGGCGGCAACTCGACGGCGTCGAGCCATGCGAGTTCGTCGGCCTCGATCCAGGCGGGCGCATTGCCGCCCGGTGCGCCGGCATCGGTCGGCCCCGACTCGTTGGGCGGCGGCGGCGACGCGATGTCGATGCCGGCCGGCGACACTTCGTCGTCCTGCGGTTCGTCGTCGAACAGCGACGCCTGCCGCGCATCGACTTTCGGCCGAGGCGCCGCTTTGCGCGACACCGGAGCAGACGCCGATGGCGACGCCGCAGCCCGTGCGGAAGCAGGAACCGGATGCGCGGCCGGAATCGCTGCCGGCGGTGCGGCTTCGTCCGGCACCGGCAACGCCGCGACGAACGCCGCCTCGTCGACACCCAGCGCCTGCGCGATACGCGTGCGCGCCGCGGCGGTGAACGCCGGCCGCGCGCTCAGCTCCGCGAATACGGCGCCGGCCTCGACCGCGGCCAGTTGATCCTTGTCGCCCAGCAACACGAGCCGCGCGCCCGGCGCGAGCGCGTCGAGCAGATGCGCGGCGAGCGCGACGTCGATCATCGACGCCTCGTCGACGACGATCAGGTCGTACGGCAGCGGATTGTCGCGATGATGCCGAAAGCCGGCCGCCCCGCCGCCGCCCAGCAGCCGATGCAGCGTATACGACGTATCGGGCAAGCGCGCCGCGAGCTCGGGCGGCAGATCGCCTGCCCGCGCGTGCAGCGCCTCCTGCATCCGCTGCGCGGCCTTGCCGGTCGGTGCGGCCAGCGCGATGCGCAGCCCCGGGTGCGCGTCGAGCAGACACGCCAGCACGCCGACGACGGTCGTCGTCTTGCCCGTGCCCGGCCCGCCGCTGACGATCGTCACGCGGCCCGTCAGCGCGACGATCGCCGCCACGCGCTGCCAGTCCACTTCGCCGGTAGCCGGCCCGAAGTAACGGGCAAGACTGTCGCGCAGGCGCTCGGGCGACAGGCCTTCCTCCGGCGCGGCGATACCGGCCTGCGCGACGAGCGCATCGGCGAGCCGCCGTTCGTAATCGAAATAGCGCGACAGGTACAGGTGATCGAGCCGGTCGACGATCAGCGGCCGCTCGTCGCCGCGTGCAAGCGTGCCGAACGCGACCACGCCGCTCGCGGCGAGCGCGCTGCGCACCTCGTCGAGCGGCGCTTCGTAACGCTGCGCAAGCGCGGCCAACGCGACGCACACGTGGCCGCCGGCGGTCGCGCGGCTCGTCGCGAATGCGGCGCGCGCCGCCCAGCGCGCCGACGCGGACGGCGCACCCGCGCGCCGCGCGAGGTCGCCGATGCGACGCGCGAAGCCTTCCGCGAGCGCGATGCCGAAATCGGCCGGCTCGGGCAGCCGCGCGACGAGACCGCCGGTGAATTCGAGCATGTCGTCGGACGCGGTCATGCGCGGCCCCCTTCCATCATCCGGTCGAGTGCATCGACGAGCGCGCGGGCGGGCCGCCGCGCATGCACGCCGGCCGGCTCGCCGCCGCTGCGCCAGCCGGGCCGCACCCCGCGCACGAACAGGTACAGGTAGCCCGCGATGTGCGTGTCGTAGTCGTAATCGGGCAGCCGGCCGCGCAGATAGCGATGCAGCGCGACCGTATAGAGCAGCGCCTGCAGGTGATACGCGTGGTCGGCCATCGCGACGTCGAGCGCACGCGGGCCATAGGCATCCGGCGTCGTGCCGAGATGGTTCGACTTCCAGTCGACGATCCAGTAACGGCCGTCGTGTTCGACGATCATGTCGATGAAACCCTTGATGAAACCGGCGAGCGTACCCGCCTCCAGTGCAATGTCCGGATAGCCGTGCGCGACCAGCAGCCGGCGCAGCGCCATCAGGTCGAGCGACGGCGCCGGGAACAGGAAGCCCATTTCGTCGAGCCGCCTCGCCGGATCGAGATCGGCGAGCCGCATGCCCGGCACGAGCTCGGTATGCACGACGTCGTCGACGAGCCGCACCATCATCGCCGGCAGGCGCGTCGCAAGCTCCGGCCCGGCCTCCACCGGCCGGTCGTGCAGCGCGCCGAGCGCGGCCGCGTGCCACGATTCGGGCGCCGTGAACCGGCTGAGCTCGAACAGGCGGTGCAGGCATTCGCCGGCCGCCGCGCCGCGCGGGAACGCGAGAATGTCGTCGTCCGGCGGCTCGGCCGCAACCGTATCGGCCAGCATCAGTTCGCCGTCCGGCGTCACCGCGGCGAGCGCATCGTGATCGGGACGCAGTTCGTCGTCGGGCACGGCCGCGACGCCCGCCTCCTCGCGCGCCATCGATGCGGTCAGCGAGCTGAAGCTCGCCATCCGCCACGCATCGCGCAGCACGCGCGTCGCATGGCGCGCCGCGAGCGTCTGCGACGCGTCGTGGCCGGCCACGAGACGCTCGCGGCGTGCAGGCACCGGCAGCGGCGAAACACTCACGGGGCCGCCCGCAAGCGCGCGCCACGCCGCATCGAGCGCGGCTTCGTCGGGTGGCTCGTCGAGCCACGCATCGAACGCATGGCCGGCGCCCGCGACGAGCCAGTTGAGCACGCTGCGCCGCGCTTCGCGCGTCGAGCGCGACGACAGGTAGGGGCCGGCCACGACATAGCAGCGATAGACCGCGCGCGTGAGCGCCACGTAGACGAGCCGCGCGCGCTCCGCGGCCTGCTCGCGCAACACCTGCCGCGCCGCGTGCGCGGCCGCTTCGTCGTCGCATCCGTAATGCAGCACCGCATCGCCCGCGTTGTCGTGATACTCGCGCGCATCGGGCAGCGCGGACGACGGCGGCTCGCGCAGCCCGCCGTCGTTCAGGAACGGACAGAACACGATCGCGTATTCGAGCCCCTTCGACTTGTGCACCGTGACGATCTGCACGAGGTTGCGGTCGGACTCGAGCCGCAGCTGCGCTTCCTCGCCGCCGCCGTCGAGCCGCTGCGCGGCAAGCCAGCGCAGCGTCGGCGCGATGCCCGGCTGCGCGGATGCACGCGCCTGCGTCAACTCGGCCAGATGGTTGATGTCGGTCACGCGGCGCTCGCCGTCCGCACCGGCCATCAGCCGTTCGGCGATCCGCAGCTCGCGCGTGAACGTGCGCCACATCACCGCGAAGCCGCGTTCGCGCCATAGCAGCCGATACCGCGAGAAGCGCTCGACCCAGCTCATCGCATCGGCACTGTCGGCCGCCGCTGCGCCGGGTGGCGCATCGCCGTCGCCCTGCTCCATGCGCCACAACGCGCCGGCATCGAGCCCGAACCAGTCGGACGCGAGCGCCGCGCGCAGACGCCGCAGGTCGCCCGGCGCGTCGATCGCCGCCAGCACGCGTTCGAGCTGCTCGGCGTCGCCGGTCAAGAACACCGACGCCTGCGCCAGTTCGACGCTGCCGATGCCCCACGTCGCGAGCACGCGCTTCACGAGGCTGCCCTGCCGGTGCGTCTGCACGAGCACCGCGATGTCGCCCGGCGACAACGGCGTGTCGCCCAACCGCACGCGCCCGTCACGCGCGCCGCGCATCAGCCGCGCGATCTCGGCCGCGCAGGCTTGCGCGGCCTGCGCTTGCGCATCGCGCTTGAGCAGCGTGCCCTCGCCGCCCGGCAGCGCCCACACGCGGAAATCGCCGGCTGGACCCGGATCGGTTTCGTCGACGAACGGCGCACGCACGCGCGTGCCGGCGCGCACCGCGTAATAGTCGAGCCCGTCGAGCACGAATGCGCGCGGATTCGACATGAAGAAGCGGTTGCACGCATCGACGATCGCAGGCGTCGAGCGCTGGTTCACCGCGAGCGTGTAGCACGCGCTCGCCCGTGCGCGCGCCGCGAGATAGGTGTGTAGATCGGCCGCGCGGAAACTGTAGATCGCCTGCTTCGGATCGCCGACGAGGAACAGCGGGCCGCCCGGCGCGAAGATCCGGTCGAAGATCGCGAATTGCAGCGGATCGGTATCCTGGAACTCGTCGATCAACGCGGCCGGATAACGTGCGCGCAGCGTCTCGGCAAGCCACGGATGCGCGTGCAGTGCGTGATACAAGTTCGCGAGCAGATCGTCGAACGACACGACGCGCCGCGTGCGCTTGCGCTCGGCCAGCGCGCCCGGCGCCATGTCGAGCCATTCGGCGATCAGCGCGAGCCAGCGCGCGCGCTGCGCGGCCTCGGCCGCGGCCACCGCCGCTTCGAGCGCGTCGGCCACTTCGAAGAACGCGTGTGCGGGCGTCGCGCCGCCTTTTTTCGTCGCCTTCGTCAGCGCGGTTTGCGTAAGCTTCAACGCGGCTTTCGGCAGTGCGGCCGTCGCGTCGCCCTGCTCGAAATGCACGGCCCACGCGGCGAGCGCATCGGCAACCGCGTCCGGCTTGTGGGAGCGCTGATTGAGCGCGGGCTGCGCGGCGCGCAGCAGCGCATCGATCGCGTCACGCTCGGCGGCCCACATCCGCGCCGCCTCGGCGAAACATTCGGCCGCCGCCGCTTCGGCCGATTCGTCCGGCTCGGTCACGCCGTCCCAACGCAGCGCGGCGAGCGGCTTCTTCAGCCGGCGCGCGAGCTGCGCATCGAGCGCGGCCGGGCCGGCGCCCGATTCGACAAGCCAGGTCGCGAAGCCCGGCCAGCGCGCGGCCGCCGGCTCGACGCGCGTGCGCCAGAAATCCGCCGCGAGTTCGAAGCGCAGCGACGCATCGTCGGCCTCCATGTCGAACGCGAACGGCATCGCCGCCGCGAACGGCGCTTCCTGCAGCGCGCGCTGGCAGAACGCGTGAATCGTATGGATCGCGGCCTGGTCGAACGCGCGCAGCGCGCGGCGGATCCGCTTCACGGCCGTCTCCGGATCGAGCGCGCCGCCTTCGCCGAGCGTGGTCTCCAGCAGACGCGCGATGAACGGATCGCCGCCGTCGTCGCCCGTGTCGAGCGCATGCGCAAGCTGCGCGAGCCGGCCGCGAATCCGCTCGTGCAGCTCGGCCGTCGCCGCTTTCGTGAAGGTCACGACGAGGATTTCGTCCGCGCCGAGATCCTTTTCGAGCAGCAGGCGCACGTACAACGCGCAGATGTTCCAGGTCTTGCCGGTGCCGGCCGACGCCTCGATCTGGTTGACGCCGTCGAGCGGGCACGCGAACACGTCGAGTTCGAGCGCCTGCTGCGGCTGCGACATAGCGCTCATGCGACCTCCTTCAGATGCTCGACGAGCGGCTCGAACACGAGCCGCGCGAGCGTGCCGAACGGCTCGTCGAGCGACGGATGCGCGCCGCGCCACGCGATCGCGATAGCCGGATCGTCGGCTTCGCTCACGACCCGCTCGTTGATCCACACGCTCGCGGCCTTCGCCTCGCCATCGGATACCCTCGCCCATGCACTGCGCGGGAAAAACCGCAGTGGCATGCGCCGCCCCGCGCGAAACAGCGCGGCCAGCGGCGCGAGCCGTTCGAGCGGCGCCGCAACGGGCGTCAGCTCGAACGCACCGCCGCTGCCGAACCACAGCGTGCGGCGCGGGCCGCCGGGCTCGACCGCGCAATAGACGAGATGGGCGAGCCACGCGGACAGATAGTCGCGCGCGCTCGGCCGCGCATAGCGATAGATGACCTGCCCGGCCGGCGTCAGCCGGTTCAGCGTGCCGTGCAACTCGAGCGGCGCGCTCACCGCGTCGGCCGACAGCATCGCGTCGTCGGCGCCGAACAGCGCCTGCTCGGTGTCGGGCCACTTCGGCACGACGGTGAGCGAGAACGGCCGCCGCTCGATGCCATCGGCGAGCGCGCGGCGTACGTTCGACGCAAGCTGCGTCATCGAACCAAGCGCCTGGTCCCGCCACACCGCGCCCGTCGCGCCGCCGGGCAGCTCGGGGCTCGCGTCCGCGATGCGCAACGCGTGATCGTGCACGCCGCCGTCGCCCGCTTCGATCAGGAGCGGCAGCACGCGCTCGGCCAGCGCGTCGCTACCGGCAAAGTCCAGCGCGAACGGCTCGGTATCGAGCAGTTCGGCTTGCGCGTCGGCCAGCACGATGCCGAGCCGGCCGCGCAGCAACGCTCGCGCCGGATGCCGCCAGAAGCGTTCGAATTCGCTGAATGCGACGGGCTCGACCGGCTCGGCCGGCAGCGGCTGCGCGAAGAACGGCTGCTCGCGCGGCCCGTCGCGCGACGCGTCGGCAGCCAGCAGCGCCGCGAGCGTCGCCCGCTCGGCGTCGTACGAAACGAGATCGCTGCCCGGCTGGAAATATGCGGCGGCGAACGGTTGCAGCGGATGCTCGACGATGAACGCGCGGCGCGCGGCGTCGACCGCGTCCGGTGCGGCGCCGGGCCCGGCCGTGACGATCGCCAGATGATCGAGCAGTTCGTCGACGAGCGCCGCGGGCGGCAACGGCGCATTGTCGCGAATGCTGCGGCCCGTATAGGCGATCAGCAACCGGTCGCGTGCGGCCAGCAGCAAATCGAGAAACAGATTGCGCTCGTCGTCGCGGCGCTGCCGGTCGCCTAGCTTCGGCAGCACGGCCATCAGGTCGAATTCGTCCGCGCGCGCGAGGCTCGGCAGCACGCCGTCGTCCATCCCGAGCAGGCACACGACGCGATACGGCAGCCCGCGCAAGCTCGTCAGCGACGAGAACGTGACGCCGCCCCACGGCACGCCGCCGCGGGCCGGATCGTCGAGCGCCGCCGCGAGCCCCGCGCGGACGACGGCCGCCGGCAACGCCTCGTCGGGTGCGCCCTCCGTCATCGCGGCCAGCATCGCGTCGAGCGCGTCGCGCACGCCGGCCAGCGCGTCGGCATACGCGGCGCCCGAATCGAAGAAGCGCGCGAGCGTGTCGGCAAACAGTTCGCTCCAGCCGCGCGGCGTGTGCGACTCCGCGAGCCGCCGCGCGAAGCCGTCGAGATCGTCGGTGAAGCGCGCGAGCCGGCCGAGCAGTTCGGCCTCGCTGCCGGCGGCCGCCTCGATGGGTAGCCACGCGCCGATCGGAGCCGCGCCTTCGGGCATCGCATAGCCGAGAAAGAGCCGCGCGAGCGCATCGGAGAACGTATGGCGCGGCGCGGGCACGGCCGCGTCGTCGCTCGCGAGCGGCGACAAACCGCGCCGCGCGCCGGCGGCCGCGAGCCAGGTCTGCACCGTTTCGAGCGCGGCCGCGTCGATGTCGTAGCGCGCGGCCACCGCGTCCACGCGCAGCCATTCGACCAGCTCCGGCGCGCCGACCTGCCGCTCCGGCAACGCGAGCCAGTCGAGCAGCACGCGCGCGACCGGGTTCGCCTGCGACGGCGGCAGGCCGGTGATCCGGTAAGGCACGCGCGCGCCGCCGGCGCCGGCCGTGCCGAACACCGCGTCGATCAGCGGCCCGGCCGCGGCGAGATCGGCCACCGCGACGAGCACGTCGGACGGCTGCAGGCTCGCATCGGCATCGAACCACGCGAGCAGCCGGTCGTGCAGCACCTCGAGCTGGCGCGCGAGGCTGTGGCACACATGCACCTCGATTCCGCGCTCGACCGGCGTGTCGCCGAGTTCGGCTTCCGGCTGCAGGTCGAGGATCGCGTTCTGCACGCGCGCGAGCCAGGTGGGCGCGGGATTCTCGACGAAACGCGACGCATCGCCCGACGCGGCGCTTTCCGTCAGTTCGTGCAGCATGTGCAATTGCGCCTGCGTCTGCCTGCCCCATTCGGCGAGCAGCGGATGGCCGACTTCCTGATAGTCGCGCCGCCCGGCCGCATCGAGCGCCTCGGCGTGCGCGGCGGTCACGATGTCGAACCAGAATTCGCGGCACGGGTTCAGCGCGTAGACGCGCACGTCGATCCAGCGCGACAGTTCGCGCAACAGCGCGACGTGCAGCGGCGGCATCGTCGGCAGCGCGAACACGCTGACCGATTCGGGCCAGTCGGCACGTGCGAGCGCATCGGCATCGAGATGGCGCGCCTCGACGAGGAAGCGGTGCGCCGGCGGCGTGCCGCTGTCGCTCAGCTCGGCGAGTAGCGCGCGCCACAGCGCGGCCTGCCAGCGTTCGTCGTCGCGCGCGGCGTCGCCGATCCCGCGCGGTGCGCCGTCGCCCGCGAGCACCGATTCGCCGGCCTGCCACGCGGCCAGCCATTCGGGGCGATAGGTCAGGTAGTGATCGAGCACGGCCGCGACGCGATGGGCCAGTTCGTAGCGCATCGCGTCGTCGGAGGCCGACAGATACGCGGCCAGCCGCGGCGACGCGAGCCACGGCGCGTCGCCTGCCGCCTGCGCGAACAGCCGGTAGCAGCGCCACACGAGGCGGTCGGGCGCGAACGGCGAACGCTTGGGGACCTCCATCACGCGGCCGATCTGCGCCCACAACCATTGCGCGAGATAGGTGAACTCGACGTTCGCGCACACGCCGTTGCGCGCGGCGATGTCGAGCTCGAGGCGGCGGCGCAGCGCCGCGCTCGGCACGATGACCTGTTGCGGCGCCCACGGGCCGCTGCGGGCCGGGAACGCGGCCAGATCCTCGAGCAGCGCGTCGGCCAGCGTTTCGTGACGGTTCGAATAGAAGAGATGGAGCATGAAGCGGGCGTCGGAACCTTGCACCGGCGGGGCCGGGCGAACAGGATCACCAAGGATAGCAAATGGGCCGCCGCCGCGAACCTCGGCCGGAAAGCCAGGTTTTGCGGAACGCGAAATACGATAGACTCGTCGCCAGTCAATACGCCGCCCCGGCGTCTTCGTCTGTCATTCAGCTCATCGATGCGCTATTCGGTCGAAATCAGAAAGTTTTTCTACAGCCAGTACTTTTTCGGCGGCCTGCGGATTGCGGTCGGCGTGTCGCTGCCGGCCGTGTTGTGCCTGATCGTGTTTCACAACCGGGACCTCGGCTTCACGATCTCGACGGGCGCGCTCGGCGCGTGCGTGGTCGACATGCCGGGCCCGCTCAAGTACAAGCACAACGAAATGCTCGCGTGCAGCGTGATCGGCTTCCTCGCCGCGCTCGCGACCGGCCTCGCGACACCGAACATCTTCGCGCTGTGGCTCACGATCGTGCCGCTCACGTTCGTGCTGTCGCTGATCGTCGTCTACGGCAACCGCTGGCCGCAGATCAGCTTCGCGACGCTGTTCATGATGGTGATGACGCTCGAGGAGAAGTTCACGCCGCTGCAGGCGTTCGTCAACGCCGGCTGGATTCTGGCGGGCGGCCTCTGGTACACGTACTGGGCCACGCTCGTGTCGCAATGGCAGGCGCGCCGGATCGAGCAGCAGGCGCTGGCCGAAAGCCTGTTCGCCTGCGCCGACTACCTGCTCGCGCGCGCGCAGTTCTACGATCTCGACGCCGATCTCGACGAGTGCTACCGCAATCTCGTCGCGCGGCAGATCACCGCGGTCGAAACGCAGGAAACCGCGCGCGACATCGTGCTGCGCAACCTGCCGAAGCTGCGGCGCGGCAAGCTCGACGCCGGCCGCACGGCGATGTACAACCTGTTCATCAACAGCGTCGACCTGCACGAGCTGTTCGTCGGCGCGCACACCGATTATCCGCTCGTGCGCAACACGTTCGGCGGCTCGGACCTGATCATTTTCTACCGCGACCTGATCCGCAAGGCCGCCGCCGATCTCGAGGAGGTCGGCCTCGCGGTGCTCGAAAATCGCGCGCCGCATTCGCACATCAGCGTGAAGGCCGAGCTGCGCGCGATCGAGTACGAGATCGAGCTGATGCGCAAGAAGAACTTCGCGGCCACCCACGCGGAAGCCTACGCGGCCGTGCTCGCGACATTCCGGCGCATCTGGAGCGCGACGCGCCTGATCGACCGGATGCGCCGCAACCTGTCGGGCCGCGCCGATCCGCAGCAAACCGAACTGAAGATCGACAAGGCGCTCACGCGCTTCCTGCAGCGCCGCCGCATGTCGCCGCTGCTGATCTTCTCGAACCTGAACATGCGCTCGCCGAGCTTTCGCCATGCGCTGCGCGTGACGATCGCCGTCGCGGTCGGGTTCTGGATCGGCCGGCTGCTGCCGCTCACGAACGCATACTGGATCGTGATGACCACCATCATCATCCTGAAGCCCGGCTATTCGCTGACCAAGCAGCGCAACGCGGCGCGTATCGTCGGCACGCTGATCGGCTGCGCGGCGAGCGTCGCGCTGATCTACACGGTCAAGGATACGCACCTGCTGATCGCGATCATGTTCGGCTCGATGGTGATGAGCTACAGCCTGCTGCTGTTCAACTATGCGGCGAGCGTGGTCTTCACGTCTTCGTACGTGCTGCTGATGTTCCACCTGCTCGCGCCGGGCAGCATGCGGATCATCGGCGAGCGCGCGATCGACACGGTGGTCGGCTGCATGATCGCGATCGCCGCGAGCCGGCTGTTCCCGTACTGGGAATACCGGCTGATGGGCAAGCTCGTCACCGACATGCTGACCTCCACCCGCAAGTATTTCGAGGCCGTGTGGCGCGCCGGGCGCGGCATGTCGCCGCCGCCGGTGCCGGCCGCCGACGGCGCCGCCGTCGTCGCGGGCGTCGCGGCCGCGATCGAGTCGCCGGCCGCCAGCCTCGACGACGACTACCGCTACCGCCTCGCCCGCAAGGACGTGCACATCGCGTTCGCGAACCTCGGGCAGGCATTCCAGCGGATGATGATCGAGCCGAAGGCACATCAGCGCTTCGTGCCCGAACTGAACGACCTGCTCGTGCAGACGCACGTGCTTGGCGCGCAGATCACCGCTGCCGCGCCGCTGATCCGCAGCGCATGCGCGGCCGATGGCAGCCTCGTCCACGACGACGCGCTGCAGCGCGGCCTCGCCGCCGTGCTCGACAATCTCGAAAAGGCCGAGGCCGGCGAACCGCCGCCCGCCGACCAGCTCGAAGCGTCGAAGCAGATCACGCGCGATCTCGACGCGATGGTCGTGTCCGCGGAAAAATCCGACGCGGTCGGCGCCGAGCTCACGCACGACCTGAAGGTGCTCGCACACCAGTGCAAGCAGATGCTCGCGTCGTCGCTGCTGATCCGCAAGGATGCGAGCGTGATCCGCTTGCCCGCCTGACGGCCGATGTCCGCGCCGGCAGGCCGGCCCGCGCACGACGCGGCTCGGCCACCGGCGCGCTCCGGTTCAACGATCCCCCGAAGCATGCCCCGCCCGCTTCAAGCAGCCTGCGCCCGCAGCGCGCGACTGCCCGACGCCCCGTTCCGTTCGCCCGCCATTCTTGGAATACCCGATTCCGGCCGCGAGGTCCGGCTTGTTATCATTCGTTCACATTCAAGTTGTATATACAACTTGACGCATTCGAACCGGCCTCGCGCGCCAGGTTCGTCGCATAACGATATCGGAGACTCGATAAAAAACTTGCAGCGCCATCTGAGCGCGCGGCACATCCGCTTTCTCGCGCTGGGCTCGGCGATCGGCACGGGCCTGTTCTACGGTTCGGCATCCGCGATCCAGCTCGCCGGCCCGGCCGTGATCCTCGCGTACATCCTGGGCGGCGCGGCCGTCTACATGGTGATGCGCGCGCTCGGCGAGATGGCCGTGCGCGAACCCGTCGCCGGCTCGTTCGGCCACTACGCGACCGGGAACCTCGGCCCGTTCGCGGGCTTCGTCACCGGCTGGACCTACACGCTCGAATGGTGATCGTCGCGATCGCCGACATCACCGCATTCGGCATCTACATGGGCTTCTGGTTTCCGGACGTGCCGCAATGGATCTGGGTGCTCGGCGTCGTCGCGATCATCTGCGGGCTGAACCTGTGCCACGTGAAGGTGTTCGGCGAGCCCGAATCGAGCGCCGAAGTCGCCGCGCTGAAGTTCAAGGTGCCGCTGTGGCCCGTCGCGCCGGCGCTGACGATCGCCTTCATGGGCTTCGTGATCGTGATGCTCGGCTGGTTCGACGATACGCGCGTCGCGCTCTACGTCGGCGCGGCGTGGCTCGCGCTGCTCGCGGCCGTGTTCTACATACGGATCCGCCCGAAATTCGCCGCTGCGTCACGTTGACGCACGGCTGACCTGCCGATGCGGCGCGCCGGTTCCGCGCGCGCCTTCCGCCGTCCCGGTTCCGCACGGCGCCCGTCGCGCCGTACACCGCGGAGCCACTCCCTTCGCCTGCCCACGCGCGACCCGGCCGGGCCGCGCACCGGCCCGTCAGTGCGACGCCGCGCTCGCGGCCTCGGCCGGATGGGCCTCGTCGTACGCGTGCTTCTGCGAAATCGCGTTGTACAGGATCGTCCCGATCACGAGCAGCACGGCCACGACGATCAGGATGCTCACATTGCGGACAGGGTTCTTCTTGCGCTGATCGTTCATGGTCGGTGCCGCTCCGTCAAATTCGTCGAAGCGGGCATTCTACGCGCTTGCGCCCGCGCTGCGCCGCCTCGCTCGCCGGTCTCCGCCCCCGGCCGCTCCCCCGCTTTCCGCAAGCTTTCGTTTGTTAATCATTCCCATTTCGATTTAGAATCCATCGTCTTTCAATTTGTAATGCTTCGGGTCGCGCGGGCGGCAGGCGCGCCGCGGAACGCTCCCTCGTCCACCTGCCGCACCGGAGTCTCCATGTCGAATCCGCGCACCCGCCTGCTGCCGCTCGCCGGCGCCCTCGCCCTGACCGCGGCCGCCTTCGCGCCGCTTGCCCAGGCGGCCGAGGAAGTGAGCCTGTACACCACCCGCGAGCCGAAGCTGATCCAGCCGCTCATCGACGCGTTCACGAAGCAGAGCGGCGTCAAGGTCAACACGGTGTTCGTGAAGGACGGCCTGCTCGAACGCGTGAAGGCGGAAGGCGCGCAATCGCCGGCCGACGTGCTGATGACGGTCGACGTCGGCAACCTGCTCGACCTCGTCGACGGCGGGCTCACGCAGCCGGTGCGCTCGAAGGCGCTCGACGACGCGATCCCCGCGAACCTGCGCGGCGCGAACGGCGACTGGTACGCGCTGTCGCTACGCGATCGCGTGCTGTACGTCGAAAAAGACCTGAAGGTCGATGCGTTCCGCTACGAGGATCTCGCCGATCCGAAATGGAAGGGCAAGGTCTGCATCCGCTCGGGCCAGCATCCGTATAACACCGCGCTCGTCGCGGCGATGATCGCGCACGACGGCGAGGCCGCGACCGAGACATGGCTGCGTGGCGTGAAGGCGAACCTCGCGCGCAAGGCGACCGGCGGCGACCGCGACGTCGCGCGCGACATCCTCGGCGGCATCTGCGACGTCGGCCTCGCGAACGCGTACTACGTCGGCCACATGAAGCATGCCGAGGCCGGCAGCGATGCGCGCAAATGGGGCGACGCGATCAAGGTCGTGCGCCCGACGTTCGCGAATGCGAAGAGCGGCGGCACGCACGTGAACATCAGCGGCGCGACGGTGGCAAAGCACGCGCCGCACAAGGCCAACGCGGTGAAGCTGCTCGAATACCTGGTGTCGCCGGAAGCGCAGGCGCTGTATGCGCAGGCGAACTACGAATATCCGGTGCGCGCGAACGTGAAGCTCGACCCGGTGATCGCGAGCTTCGGCACGCTGAAGGTCGACCCGCTGCCGCTCGCGGATATCGCGAAGCATCGCAAGCAGGCGAGCCAGCTCGTCGACAAGGTCGGCTTTGACAACTGACGCATCGCCCGCGGCCCGCGCCTGCCGCGAGCCGCGCGGCCCACGTCCGCGGCCGCGACTACGCGCGGGCAGCCTGTGGCTGCTCGCGGCGTTGACGATCGCCGCGGCGGTCGCGGCGCCGGTCGCGGTGCTCGTGGCCGCCGCGTTCGACGCCGATCTCGCGCACTGGCGGCATCTCGCCGAATTCGTGCTGCCGCAGGCGCTCGTCAATACGCTGCTGCTGCTCGCCGGAGTCGGCACGATCGTGTCGATCGTCGGTACCGGCTGCGCCTGGCTCGTCACCGCGTACGATTTTCCCGGCCGCCGGATCCTGACCTGGGCGCTGCTGCTACCGCTCGCCGTCCCCACCTACATCGTCGCGTTCGCGTATCTCGACCTGCTGCATCCGATCGGCCCCGTGCAGGGCGCGATCCGCTGGCTGCTCGGCTTCGACAGCCCGCGGCAGTTCCGCCTGCCCGACCTGCGCTCGCTGCCCGGCGCGATCTTCGTGCTCGGCTTCGTGCTGTATCCGTACGTCTATCTGAGCACGCGCGCGATGTTCGTCACGCAATCCGCGAGCCTGCTCGAAGCCGCGCGCACGCTCGGCGCCGGCCGCGTCGCGACGTTCTGGCGCGTCGTCGTGCCGCTTGCCCGGCCGGCGATCGCGGTTGGCGTGAGCCTCGCACTGCTCGAAACGCTGAACGATATCGGCGCCTCGGAGTTCCTCGGCGTGCAGACGCTGACCGTGTCCGTCTATACGACGTGGATCACGCGCTCCGATCTCGCCGGCGCCGCGCAGATCGCACTCGCGATGCTCGCGATCGTCGTCGGCATGATCGCGCTCGAACGCTACGGGCGCCGCCGTCAGCGCTACGCGCATGGCCGGCGCATGCGGCCGATCGCGCCGCGCCGCCTGACCGGCCCGGTCGCGCTGGGCGCCGCGGTGCTCGGCTGGCTGCCCGTCCTGCTCGGCTTCGGCGCGCCGGCCGCGTACCTCGCGGTCGAAACGGCCAAGCGGCTGCACCTCGTCGGCGGCGTGTCCGCGCAACTGATGACGGGGCTCGCGAACACGCTGACGATCGCGACCGCCGCCACCGCCGCGACGCTCGCGTGCGGGCTCGTCGTCGCGTGGGCCGCGCGCACGCAGCGCGACAGCGCCCGGGCGGGCCCTGCCCGCCTGTGCGCGCGGATCGCGAGCCTCGGCTACGCGGTGCCGGGCACCGTGCTCGCGATCGGCCTGCTGATGCCGTTCGCGGCGGCCGATCGGCTGTTCGGCGCGGTGCTCGGCCGCGACGGCCTGCTGCTGATGGGCTCGGCCGCCGCGCTCGTAATCGCCTATACCGTGCGCTTTCTCGCGATCCCGGCCGGCGGCATCGAGGCCGGCCTCGCGCGCATTCCGCCGTCGCTCGAACAGGCCGCGCGCTCGCTCGGCGAGACGGCCGGCGGCACGCTGCGCCGCGTCCACCTGCCGCTGTTGCGGCCCGCGCTCACAACGAGCGCGCTGCTGGTGTTCGTCGATGCGATGAAGGAATTGCCGGCCACGCTGCTGCTGCGCCCGTTGAATTTCGACACGCTCGCGACCTGGCTGTATGCGGAAGCCGCGCGCGGCACCTATGAAGAAGGCGCGGTCGCCGCGCTCGCGATCGTGCTGGCCGGGCTCGTGCCCGTGATCCTGCTCGCCCGCACCCGCCACAAGATCGGAGCCTGACACCGTGAACCTGCTCGAACTCGACGACCTCTGCGTCGCCTACGACACGCCGCACGGCCGCCGCATCGTGGTCGACGGCCTGAGCCTCGCGCTGCCGCGCGGCGAGATCGGCTGCCTGCTCGGTGCGTCCGGCTGCGGCAAGACCACCGTGCTGCGCGCGATCGCCGGCTTCGAACCCGTGCGCATGGGGCGTATCGTGCTGGACGGCACGCCGGTCGCGGCGCCGTCGCTCGACGTGCCGCCCGAGCGACGGCGCATCGGCATGATGTTCCAGGATTACGCGCTGTTCCCGCACCTGAGCGCGGCCGACAACGTCGCGTTCGGGCTGCGGCGCATGCCGAAGGCCGAACGGCGGCTGCGCGTCGCGGAGATGCTCGACCTCGTCGGCCTCGCCGATGCCGGCGACGCGTATCCGCACGAACTGTCGGGCGGCCAGCAGCAGCGCGTCGCGCTCGCGCGCGCACTCGCGCCGTCGCCGGAACTGCTGCTGCTCGACGAACCGTTCTCGAATCTCGACGTCGATACGCGCGAGCGACTCGCGTTCGAGCTGCGCGACATCCTGAAGCGCACGGGCCACACCGCGATCCTCGTCACGCACAACCAGGCGGAGGCGTTCGCGATCGCCGACCGGATCGGCGTGATGAAGGACGGCGAACTCGCGCAATGGGACACGCCGTATGCGCTGCATCACCATCCGGCCAGCCCGTTCGTCGCGGATTTCGTGCGACGCGACGCGCTGGCCGACGAACGTGCACGCGCACTGGCGCGCGGCCGCTGAAGCCGCGCCGCCGCGCGGCGGCATGCCCGTCAGGCGGGCTCGGCCAGATCGCGCACGGGCAGCGCGGTCGAATACTTGATCTGCTCCATCGCGAACGACGAACTGACGTCGAACAGCGGCACCGTGCGAATCAGCTGCTTGTAGACGCGGTCGTAGTCGTCGATGCCCGTCACGACGACGCGCAGCAGGTAATCGGTCTCGCCGCTCATCCGGTAGACCTCGACCACTTCCGGCATGTCGCGCACCGCCTGCGTGAAGCGCTGCGCCCATTCCTCGGTGTGCTGGTTCGTGCGGATCGCGACGAACACGGTCGTGCCGACCCCGAGCTTGCGCGGATCGCACAGCGCGACCTGCGCGCGAATCGCGCCGGTTTCCTTCAGCCGCTGCACGCGCTTCCAGCACGGCGTCTGCGACAGGTTCACGCGCTGTGCCAGCTCCGCGATCGGCAGCGTGGCATCCGCCTGCAGCAGCTCCAGCAGCTTGCGATCGATGGCGTCCATTTCTCCCTTCCCTCGTCGATAGAAATTTATTCTATTCATCCTGCCCGACGGGGAACAATATGAAAACTGTCTCGGCGCGTCGACCGGTGTAAATACCGATCCGTCACGCACTCGCCGCGCCAATGAAACAGGCGACGCCACCCACGCGGGTGGCGTCGCCTGAAAGACTGCTCGGTGCGTCGCGGCTTGCGCGTCGCGCCCTGGCCGGCGCGCACGCGCCACCGGCCGTCATGCCGCTCAATACGCGACCGTCGCGACCTCGCGCACGAAGCTGTCCTGCTCGAGCGCGTCGACGAACGCGACCGCGTAGTCTTCCGCCGAGATCTTGCTGTTGCCTTGCGCGTCCACGATCAGCTTGCCGACGCCCGTGCGGAACCTGCCCGTGCGCTCGCCCGGCGCGATCAGCGCGGCCGGCGCGAAGAAGGTCCAGTCGAGATCGGCGACCGTCTTCAGGTAGTCGAGTGCGTCGCGGTGCGCAAGCGCGACCGCCTTGTACGCGTCCGGGAAGCCTTCGGTGTCGACGAGCTGCTTGCCCGGCGCGACTTCCAGCGAACCGGCGCCGCCCACCACGACGAGCCGCTTCAAGCCGGCCTGGCGCGTGCCGGCGACCAGCGCCTTCGCGACCGCGACGACCTGCGCCGCATCTTCCTGCTTCGGACCGTACGCGCTCGCGACGACGTCATGGCCCGGCAGCGCGACCGCGATGCTGGCCGCGTCGAACAGGTCGGCCGCCTTCGCGGTGATGCCGTCGCCGGATGCGCCCGGACGGCGCGACAGCGCCGTGACGCGGTGGCCGCGCCGCACGGCTTCCGCCGCGATGCGCGAGCCGATCATGCCGGTGGCGCCGAACAGCGCGATATTCAACGAACGTTGCGTCATATCGATTCTCCAGAGTTGAAAATATGTAACACTATTAATTACACATAAGGCCGAAAAAAACGGGGCGAAGCCCCCGTTGCGCCGATCGCCGCGCATGCGCGCCGTCCGGCTTCCCGCCCTGCCTGTCGTCGGCACCCCCCGTCGGCACCCGCCGTCGGTCATCCGCCGGTGCGCGCCGCCCGTTGCGTGCGCTGCTCCCGATCCAGCATGTCGGCCGTCACGTCAACGAGCGTGCGCGTGGCGAGCGACGCCTCCATCGCGCGCTGCGCGTCGCCGATATAGCCGGTCAGCACGCCCTGGATGTGCCGCCCGACGAGACATGCCGGATTCGGCGCCTCGCGGTGCAGCGCGAACAATTGCGCATCGTCGACCGCGCGATACACGTCGAGCAGCGTGATCTCGCCGGGCTCGCGCGCCAGCAGCGCACCGCCGCCCGCGCCGAGTTGCGACGTGGTCAGCCCTGCGGCCGCCAGCATCGACAACAACCGGCGAATCAGCGCCGGATTCGTATTCACGCTGCCCGCGATGATGTCGGACGACAACGGTGCGCCTTCCTGCATCGACAGCAAGGCGAGCACGTGAACGGCAAATGCGAACCGGCTGCTGGTATTCATTCGTGACTCACTCGGCGACGCCGCCCCAAACCGCGACCGGCGACATGTGTAACCATCATAATTACATTTTACGGATCGTGCAAGCCCGCGTTATTCGCCGCTCGCGGGTTGGGTCCCCGCGGCGCCCCGCTGGCTCCACTGCTGGAGTTTCTTGCCGGCTTCGGCGATCTTCGCGCCCGCTTCGGAAGCCGCATGCGCGACGACGGCGGACGCCGCCGCGTCGAACTGTGCCTGCGCGGCCGACGCGAGGCCGCTCGCGGACAACGGCGGCACGGCCGACGCCGCGGACGCGATGCCGGCCTTCGCCGCGTTGATCTGTTGATTGACGGTGCTCGCCACCTGATCGAGCGCCTTGGCCGCATTGTTCGCAGCATCGGCGGCCGCGCTCGCGGCCGTATCGGCTTGCGTGGCCGGCGTGCCGGACTTCTCGCACCCCGCGAGCAACAACAGCGCACCGGCGGCCACGGCCGCCAGCACGGACCCGGGCGCGCGACGCGCCCGCGATGTCTTCATGTTCATCAGCAATCTCCGGCCGCGCCTGGCGCGACCTCGTGGTTGGACCGGGGTCGATGATACCGCCTGTGGAACAGGCCCAATGACGACCCGCCATTAAAAATGCCTTTCAATTTCGGATTCGTCTGATTCAATCGCACGCGCCACGCCTCTAAAGTGGGCACGCTTCAATCCGCTTCGTACCTGCCCCCTTTTCCCCGTATGGCTTTCCTCGTTGATTGGCTCATCGCCCTGGCCGCGCTGCTCGCCGCCACCCTGTTCCTGTGCCTGCGTGCGCCATCGGCGCGCCGGCTCGCCGAATCCGGCCGGCCGCGCCGCATCGCCTGTGCGCGCCTGCTCACGCAGGCCGTGATCGGGTTCTGGACGGCCGCGCTGATCGTCGCGCAAGGCATCCTCGGCGCCGACGGCGACGGCCAGTCCCTCGCCAGCTTCGCCGCGCTCGCGTTCGCCGCGCTCGGGCTGGCGACCGTCGCCGCGTACTGGTCCGCGTGCGCGCTGCGGCTGCGCCGGCCGCCCACCCTCTTCCCGCGGCACTGACGCGCCAGATCGGTGCGCGTCAACGCGCCCAGCCGCCCCACCTCGTTCGTCGTACGCACCAGTTCGATACACACCGCACCACGTCCGTGCACCGGGCACCCGCCGCGGCCCACGCGGATCACGCCCCGATCCCGTGCACGATTCACCGGAATACCGCATCGCGCGGGAGCGCGGGCACCAATTCCACGCAATCGTTCACCACGTTGGCTCGATACTTGCATTCTTCGCCCGTTTTTGCGCAAGGAAGCCACGGCATGGATGGTCTGAAATCCGGCGTCGACACACTGTTCCTGTTGATCGGCGCCGTCATGGTGCTCGCGATGCACGCGGGCTTCGCATTTCTCGAACTCGGCACGGTCCGCAAGAAGAACCAGGTCAACGCGCTCGTGAAGATCCTGGTCGACTTCTCGGTGTCGACGCTCGCGTATTTCCTCATCGGCTATACGATCGCGTACGGCGTCGAATTCTTCGACGACATCGGCACGCTGTCGCAGCACAACGGCTACGCGCTCGTGCGCTTCTTCTTCCTGCTGACGTTCGCGGCGGCGATCCCGGCGATCGTGTCCGGCGGCATCGCCGAGCGCGCGAAGTTCAATCCGCAGCTCGTCGCCACGCTGATCATCGTCGGCTTCATCTATCCGTTCTTCGAAGGAATCGCGTGGAACGAGCGCTTCGGTGTGCAAGCCTGGCTCACGCACGCGTTCGGCGCGCCGTTCCACGACTTCGCGGGCTCGGTCGTCGTGCATGCGTTCGGCGGCTGGGTCGCGCTGCCGGCCGTGCTGCTGCTCGGCGCGCGCCATGGCCGCTATGCGAAGGACGGCCGGATCGCCGCGCACCCGCCGTCGAACATCCCGTTCCTCGCGCTCGGCGCGTGGGTGCTCGCGGTCGGCTGGTTCGGCTTCAACGTGATGAGCGCGCAGACGCTCGACAAGATCAGCGGCCTCGTCGCGGTGAACTCGCTGATGGCGATGGTCGGCGGCACGCTCGCCGCGTGGATGGCCGGCCGCAACGACCCGGGCTTCACCTACAACGGGCCGCTCGCGGGCCTCGTCGCGGTATGCGCGGGCTCCGACGTGATGCACCCGATCGGCGCGCTCGTCACGGGCGCCGCGGCCGGCGCGCTGTTCGTCGCGATGTTCACCTGCGTGCAGAACCGGTGGCGCATCGACGACGTGCTCGGCGTCTGGCCGCTGCACGGGATGTGCGGCGCGCTCGGCGGCCTCGCGGCCGGCGTGTTCGGGCTGCCCGCGCTCGGCGGGCTCGGCGGCGTGTCGTTCCTGTCGCAGCTCGTCGGCACGCTCGGCGGCATCGCGATCGCGACCGTGGGCGGCACGCTCGTCTACGGCGCGCTGAAGGCGACGGTCGGCCTGCGTCTCGATCGCGAAGCCGAATTCGACGGCGCGGACCTGTCGATTCACCGCATCTCGGCCACGCCGGAGCGCGATTGAGCGCAAACGCTTGCGGCCGGCGTCCGTCAGCTCACCCGACGGACGCCCGACGCATCATTACGTTTTCGATTCAAAAAACTTTCATCTAGCGTCCTTACACTTCGGTCCAGTTTTCAATACGCCTTCGCGAAGCTTGCCGCTCGCGTGCTTCGCGAAGGCCATGCTTCCAACCACCGAAACTGGACTCCACATGCCCGCGTTGCCCAATGCTTCCCGTCGTCAGGCCCTGAAGATCCTCGCCGGCGCGCCGATGCTTCCCCTTTCCGGCCTCGCGCTGCCCGCCCTGCTGACGGGTTGCGGCGGCGACGACGATCCCGCGTCGACGCCGGTCGCCGCTGCCTATACGTCGGCGGCATTCTCGGCGATGGCCGCGCCGACGCTCGACAACGCGGCCGCGATGGCCACGACGACGGTCGGCTCGACGCTGTCGGTGTCGTTCTCGGACGGCTCGTCGCGCAACTTCAAGCTCGCGTACAAGCCGTTCTTCGTGACGGGTGATCTGGTGCCGGACGGCAACGGCGGCACGACGCTCGCGGGCGGCTACTACGACATCAACAACCAGCCGATCATCGATCGCTCGGTCGCGGGCAAGGAACGCCAGTTCTATTCCGACTGCCCGGACGGCAGTTCGCTGCTCACGCTGAAGAACGCGAACGTGCCCGGCGTGAAGGGCAACGCGGTGTTCGCGGTCGTGCAGTTCGAATACACGACGCGCGACCAGGCGAGCGTGTCGCAGTACGGCCAGTTGCCGTCGCCGATCGCGGTGATCACGCTCGACCAGGACCCGGCCACCGGCGCGCTGAAGGTCGTGAAGTACCACAACGTCGACACGTCGAAGGCGCACGGCCTGTGGATCACCTGCGGCGCGAGCCTGTCGCCGTGGGGCACGCACCTGTCGAGCGAGGAATACGAGCCGGACGCGACGAAGGCCGCGACCGACGCGCAGTTCAAGGCATTCAGCAAGAACACGTTCGGCGACGAGACGAAGGCCAACCCCTACCACTACGGCCACCTGCCCGAGATCACCGTGAATCCGGACGGCACCGGCACCGTGAAGAAGCACTACTGCCTCGGCCGCATCTCGCACGAGCTGATCCAGGTGATGCCGGACCAGCGCACCGTGATGATGGGCGACGACGCCACCAACGGCGGCCTGTTCATGTTCGTCGCGGACAAGGCGGCCGACCTGTCGGCCGGCACGCTGTACGTCGCGAAGTGGACGCAGACGTCGTCCGCCGGCGCGGGCACCGCGACGCTCACGTGGATCAGGATCGGCCACGCGACCAGCGGCGAGATCGAAGCGCTCGCGA
The DNA here is from genome assembly GCF_002223345.1 of Burkholderia sp. AU16741. Classification (NCBI taxonomy): domain Bacteria; kingdom Pseudomonadati; phylum Pseudomonadota; class Betaproteobacteria; order Burkholderiales; family Burkholderiaceae; genus Burkholderia; species Burkholderia sp. AU16741. Next base: position 659,265 of record NZ_NKEZ01000003.1, on the reverse strand, counting down.
ATACGCTGAAGGCGTCGGACATCATGGATCTGGTGACCACCGATCCGAACGATGCGAGCTACACGAAGATCCACTTCGGCGGCAAGTTCAACTGGATGCGCGTGAAGCCGGGGATGGAAAAGGCGGCCGCGTTCCTCGAGACGCACCGCTACGCGGCGCTGCTCGGCGGCAGCATGGCGTTCACGAAGCTCGAAGGCACGACCGTGAACGCGAAGGACAAGATCGTCTACACGGCGATGTCGCGGATCGAAACGTCGATGGTCAAGGGCAACGCGGTGTCGCGCGACGTCGCGATCGACAAGAAGATCGCCGCGGGCGCCGTCTACGCGCTGAACCTGAAGGCCGGCCAGCGCGATACGACGGGCGCCGCGATCGACAGCGAATGGGTGCCGGTCGACATGGGCGCGCCGGCCGCGCTGGTCGGCGAGGATCTCGCCGTGGCCGATGCGCTCGGCAACCTCGCGAACCCGGACAAGATCGCGAACCCGGACAACCTGAAGTTCTCCGAAAAGCTGCGCACGCTGTTCATCGGCGAAGACTCGGGCATGCACGTGAACAACTTCCTGTGGGCCTACAACGTCGACACGAAGTCGCTCGCGCGCGTGCTGTCGTGCCCGGCCGGCGCCGAATCGACGGGCCTGCACGCGGTCGACGAGATCAACGGCTGGACGTACATCATGAGCAACTTCCAGCACGTGGGCGACTGGGAATCGCCGCTGCACGACAAGGTCAAGCCGACGCTCGATCCGCTGGTGCGCGCGAACTACAAGGATCGCTTCGGCGCCAGCGTCGGCTACCTGACGGCCGAGCAGACCGGCATCAAGCTCGCGAAAGGCTGATCGGCCGCGCGCGAGGGGGCGTTGCTCGTCAGCCGGGCACGCCCGCCCCTTTCTTCATCATCGTTCATTCGTCGGCGCTCCACGCCGTTTCACGCGCGATGCCCCCTGCGGGCATCGCGCTTTTTTTTGCGTGCGGCAATCGTGCTGGCGGCGCAAATCGCGCGCGCAAGCAGGCGCGACACCGGCCAGCGCGGGTGTTTGCGGCGATGAGGGGATAATACGGGCCTGACGCGTCCGGGCGGACGGTCGAAAAGACGGGCAAAAAAAAGCGCCACGGAGACCGTGGCGCTAAAAAAGTTCTAGCCATTCCGAGGGCCGTGCTAGAACCTGAGAGACTGCGCAAAACATCGTTGCCGGTTAAACTCTTGAAACGATGTTTCGAAAACGTGAGACATTCTTTCCGTTTCCGCCCGACAAGTCAAGCGGTATTTGCACCGGTTCATGCACTTTCCGGCAATGCTCTTTTGAGCGTTTTCCTAATAAACCAAGGGTGAACCCGTAAAATCTCATCCAGTGACCGGATCGCCCGCGGAACGTGCATCCTTTGACAATAGTCCTACAATACCAACAAAATTGAAATCGAGTTTCGGAATTAGAGAGAATCCCTCGTGTCGACACCTGTAACCTCGCCCGCGTCGCGGGACCGTGAATCGTCGCCCGACGAGATCACCGCCCTTGCCCGCGGTCTCGCCGTGCTGCGCCGCATCGCGGCTGCCGACGCCCCCGTCAGCAACCGCGAACTGACCGAATTGACCGGCATCCCGAAGCCGACCGTCTCGCGCATCACCGCGACCCTCGTCAGCGCCGGCTTCCTGTTCCAGTTGCCCGACAGCGAGCGCTTCGTGCTCACCGCGTCGGTGCTCGAACTGAGCCACGGCTTCCTGCGCAACTTCGACATCCGCGCGCGCTCGCGGCCGTTCATGATCGAGCTGGCCGAGCGCACGTCGCTGTCCGTGCACCTCGCGGTGCGCGACCGGCTCGACATGGTCGCGATCGACGTGATCCGCCCGCGCTCGGCCGTGCTCGTCACGCGCCTCGAAATCGGCTCGCGGATGGACATCGCGCGGACGGCCGTGGGCCGCGCGTATCTCGCCGCGCTCGAGGACGACGAACGCCGCCTGCTGCTCGAGTCGCTGCGCGCCACCGCCGGCGACGACTGGCCGCACGTATCCGCCCGCCTGACGCCCGCGCTCGACGAAGCGATGCGCGACGGCCACGCGATCGCGATCGGCGAATGGCGCGAAGGGCTCAATGCGGTCGCGGCCGGTTTCGTCGGCCCGTCGGGCCAGCGCTACTCGGTGAATTGCGGCGGCGCCGCGCATCAGTGCCCGCCCGAATGGCTGCGGGAACACGTGGTGCCCGCGCTGCAGGAATGCATCGCGAAAATCACCCGCGAAATCGGCGGCGCGCCGGCCCGGCGCATCGGCCTGTAATCGTTTCGTCATCGCGCCGTCGCGTTGTGTAACGACCGTAACCCGTTGAAAGATAGACCGCTGGACTGTAACGGGGACGGCACGTAGGATCATGCCCATCGTCGCGCCGCACTCGCGGTGCGCACCGCTCTTTTCCCGCGCGGATCGGCGGGGCCCCGGACCGAGCCGGGCCGCCCCGTCCCGTCACCCGCACGCCCACGCGCGGCCAGCAGCCCGATTTCCGGCCCGCCGCGCCGTCTTCCTGACAGAACACGATGGATAACGAACAAAAGCCCACGCCCCCTTCGAAAGACCCCGCACCCGCTGTCGCCCGGCGCCCGCGCCGCACGCTGCTGATCGGCACCGTCGCGGTCGTCGTGATCGGCGGCCTGTTGTGGTGGCACCCGTGGAGCCGCACGCCGGCGGCCGGCAGCACCGCGAAAGGCGCGGGCGCCAGCGCCGCCGCGGGCAGCCATCGGGGCCGCGGCGGCCCTGCGGCGATGGCGAACATTCCGCAGCCGGTGCAGGTCGCGACCGCGACGCAGGGCGAGATGCCGATCGTGCTGTCCGCGCTCGGCACCGTCACGCCGCTCGCGAACGTGACGGTGAAGACGCAGCTGTCGGGCTACCTGCAGTCGGTGTCGTTCCAGGAAGGCCAGCTCGTCAAGAAAGGCGACGTGCTCGCGCAGATCGACCCGCGCCCGTACCAGGTCGCGCTCGAGAACGCCGAAGGCACGCATGCGCGCGATGAGGCGCTGCTCGCGACGGCCCGCCTCGACCTGAGGCGTTACCAGACGCTGCTGTCGCAGGACTCGATCGCGTCGCAAACGGTCGATACGCAGGCGTCGCTCGTCAAGCAGTACGAAGGCGCGGTGAAGACCGACCAGGCCGCGATCGATTCGGCGAAGCTCAATCTCACGTATGCGCGCATCACGGCGCCCGTCTCGGGCCGCGTCGGCCTGCGCCAGGTCGACCCCGGCAACTACGTGACGCCCGGCGACACCAACGGCATCGTCGTGATCACGCAGTTGCAGCCGATGAGCGTGATCTTCACGACGTCGGAAGACAACCTGCCGCAGATCCTCAAGCAGGTGAACGCGGGCCAGAAGCTGTCGGTCACCGCCTACAACCGCAACAACACGGTGCCGCTCGAGACCGGCTCGCTCGCGACCTTCGACAACCAGATCGACACGAGCACCGGCACGGTCAAGCTGCGCGCGAATTTCGATAACAAGGCAGGCATGCTGTTCCCGAATCAGTTCGTGAACACGCGGCTGCTCGTCGACGTGGTGCGCAACGCGACGATCGTGCCGACCTCCGCGGTGCTGACGGGCTCGATCGGCCAGTTCGTCTATGTCGTGAAACCCGACAACACGGTGACGGTGCGCAAGGTCACGATCGGCCCGGTCGACGGCGAACGCACGAGCATCGTCAGCGGCGTCGCGCTCGGCGAGCGCGTGGTGACCGACGGCTCGGACCGCCTGCGCGAAGGCTCGAAGATCTCGATTCCGGCCGACAAGCCGAAGGGCGCGTCGGGCACGCACGGCGCCAGCGCGGCGTCGGGTGCCTCGGGCGCCGCCGGTCATCGCGGCGGACACAAGCACGGCGCGTCGCAGGCCGCGGCCCCCGCGGCCCAGTAACGCGCGGGCCGCTCGATGAATCCATCCCGTCTCTTCATTCTCCGGCCGGTCGGCACCGCCCTCCTGATGGCGGCGATCATGCTGGCCGGTCTCGTCGCGCTGCGCTTCCTGCCGCTCGCCGCGCTGCCCGAGGTCGACTATCCGACGATCCAGGTCCAGACCTTCTATCCGGGCGCGAGCCCGGAGGTGATGACGTCGTCGGTCACCGCGCCGCTCGAACGCCAGTTCGGGCAGATGCCGTCGCTGAACCAGATGTCGTCGCAAAGCTCGGCCGGCGCGTCGGTGATCACGCTGCAGTTCTCGCTCGACCTGCCGCTCGACATCGCCGAACAGGAAGTGCAGGCCGCGATCAACGCGGCCGGCAACCTGCTGCCGTCCGACCTGCCGGCCCCGCCGATCTACGCGAAGGTGAACCCGGCCGACGCGCCGGTGCTGACGCTCGCCGTCAAGTCGAAGACGCTGCCGCTCACGCAGGTGCAGGATCTGGCCGACACGCGCCTCGCGATGAAGATCTCGCAGATCGCCGGCGTCGGCCTCGTCAGCCTGTCGGGCGGCAACCGCCCGGCCGTGCGGATCCAGGCAAACCCGACCGCGCTCGCGAAGTACGGGATGAACCTCGACGACCTGCGCACGACGATCTCGAACCTGAACGTCAACACGCCGAAGGGCAACTTCGACGGCCCGACGCGCGCGTACACGATCAACGCGAACGACCAGCTGACGAGCGCCGACCAGTACAACAGCGCGGTCGTCGCGTACAAGAACGGCCGCCCGGTGATGCTGACCGACGTCGCGACGGTCGTCGCCGGCTCGGAGAACACCAAGCTCGGCGCGTGGGTGAATGCGGACCCGGCGATCATCCTGAACGTGCAGCGCCAGCCGGGCGCGAACGTGATCGCGACCGTCGACGCGATCAAGGCGCAGTTGCCGAAGCTGCAGGAAACGCTGCCGGCCGCGCTCGACGTCGAGATCGTCACCGACCGCACGACGATGATCCGCGCGGCCGTGCGCGACGTGCAGTTCGAGCTGCTGCTCGCGGTCGCGCTCGTCGTGCTGGTGATGTACTTGTTCCTCGCGAACGTCTACGCGACGATCATCCCGAGCCTGTCGGTGCCGCTGTCGCTGATCGGCACGCTCGCGGTGATGTACATGGCCGGCTTCTCGCTGAACAACCTGTCGCTGATGGCGCTCACCATCGCGACCGGCTTCGTCGTCGACGACGCGATCGTGATGATCGAGAACATCGCGCGCTACGTCGAGGAAGGCGAGACGGGGCTCGAGGCCGCGCTGAAGGGCTCGCGGCAGATCGGCTTCACGATCATCTCGCTGACGGTGTCGCTGATCGCGGTGCTGATCCCGCTGCTGTTCATGGGCGACGTGGTCGGGCGCCTGTTCCACGAGTTCGCGATCACGCTCGCGGTGACGATCGTGATCTCGGCGATCGTGTCGCTCACGCTCGTGCCGATGCTGTGCGCGAAGCTGCTGCGCCATTCGCCGCCGCCGGAGAGCCACCGCTTCGAGGCGCGCGTGCACCGCGCGATCGACTGGGTGATCGCGCGCTACGCGGTCGCGCTCGAATGGGTGCTGAACCGCCAGCGCTCGACGCTCGTCGTCGCGCTGCTGACGCTCGGGCTGACCGCCCTGCTCTACGTGTACGTGCCGAAGGGCTTCTTCCCCGCGCAGGACACCGGCGTGATCCAGGCGATCACGCAGGCGCCGCAGTCGATCTCGTACGGTGCGATGGCCGAACGCCAGCAGACGCTCGCGGCCGCCATCCTGAAAGACCCGAACGTCGACAGCCTCACGTCGTTCATCGGCGTCGACGGCAGCAACATCACGCTGAACAGCGGCCGGATGCTGATCAACCTGAAGGCACGCGACGCACGCACCGAAACCGCCGCGCAGATCATCCGCGACCTGCAGCAGCGCGTCGCGAACGTCACCGGCATTTCGCTGTTCATGCAGCCGGTGCAGGACCTGACGATCGACTCGACGGTCAGCCCGACGCAGTATCAGTTCATGCTGACGAGCCCGAACTCGGACGAATTCGCGACCTGGGTGCCGAAGCTCGTCGCGCGGCTGCAGCAGGAGCCGTCGCTCGCCGACGTCGCGACCGACCTGCAGAGCAACGGCCAGTCGGTCTACATCGAGATCGACCGCGCGAGCGCCGCGCGTTTCGGCATCACGCCGGCGACCGTCGACAACGCGCTATACGACGCGTTCGGCCAGCGCATCGTGTCGACGATCTTCACGCAGTCGAACCAGTACCGCGTGATTCTCGAGTCGGAGCCGAAGGAGCAGCACTACGCGCAATCGCTGAACGACATCTACCTGCCGTCGGCCGGCGGCGGTCAGGTGCCGCTGGCGTCGATCGCGTCGTTCCACGAGCGGCCGTCGCCGCTGCTGGTCGCGCACCTGTCCCAATTCCCGTCGACGACGATCTCGTTCAACCTCGCACCGGGCGCGTCGCTCGGCGAAGCCGTCAAGGCGATCGAGGCCGCCGAGAAGGACATCGGCCTGCCCGGCTCGTTCCAGACTCGCTTCCAGGGCGCGGCGCTCGCGTTCCAGGCGTCGCTGTCGAACCAGTTGTTCCTGATCCTCGCGGCGGTCGTCACGATGTACATCGTGCTCGGCGTGCTGTACGAGAGCTACATCCACCCGATCACGATCCTGTCGACGCTGCCGTCGGCCGGCGTCGGCGCGCTGCTCGCGCTGATGATCACCGGGCACGACCTCGACATCATCGGGATCATCGGCATCGTGCTGCTGATCGGCATCGTGAAGAAGAACGCGATCATGATGATCGACTTCGCGCTCGAGGCCGAACGCGTCGAAGGCAAGCCGCCGCGCGAGGCGATCTACCAGGCGTGCCTGCTGCGCTTCCGGCCGATCCTGATGACGACGCTCGCCGCGCTGCTCGGCGCGGTGCCGCTGATCGTCGGCTCCGGCGCGGGTTCCGAGTTGCGCCAGCCGCTCGGGATCGCGATCGCCGGCGGCCTGATCGTGTCGCAGGTGCTCACGCTGTTTACGACGCCCGTGATCTATCTCGGCTTCGACTCGCTCGCGCGCCGCGCGCGCGGCTGGTTCGAACGCCACGGCCCCGACGCCGGCAAGCGTACGGGTGCGTAATCGATGAACCTGTCGCGCCCCTTCATCACCCGCCCCGTCGCGACGACGCTGCTCGCGCTCGGCGTCGCGCTCGCGGGCCTGTTCGCGTTCATCAAGCTGCCGGTGTCGCCGCTGCCGCAGGTCGACTTCCCGACGATCTCGGTGCAGGCGTCGCTGCCGGGCGCGAGCCCGGAGACGGTCGCGACCAGCGTGACGAGCCCGCTGGAGCGACACCTCGGCTCGATCGCGGACGTCTCCGAAATGACGTCGACGAGCACGGTCGGCAATGCGCGGATCATCCTGCAGTTCGGCCTGAACCGCGACATCGACGGCGCCGCGCGCGACGTGCAGGCCGCGATCAACGCGGCGCGCGCCGACCTGCCCGCCGCGCTGAAGAGCAACCCGACCTACCGCAAGGTCAACCCGGCCGATTCGCCGATCATGGTCGTGTCGCTGACCTCGGAGACGGCGTCGCCCGCGAAGGTGTACGACGCCGCGTCGACGGTGCTGCAGCAGTCGCTGTCGCAGATCGACGGAATCGGCCAGGTCACCGTGAGCGGCTCCGCGAACCCGGCCGTGCGCGTCGAGCTCGAACCGCAATCGCTGTTCCACTACGGGATCGGCCTCGAGGACGTGCGCGCGGCGCTGGCTTCCGCGAACGCCAACGCGCCGAAGGGCGCGATCGAGTTCGGCCCGCAGCGCTTCCAGCTCTACACGAACGACCAGGCGTCCCAGGCATCGCAATACCGCGACCTCGTCGTCGCGTACCGCAACGGCTCGGCCGTGCGGCTGTCCGATCTGTCCGACGTCGTCGATTCGGTCGAGGATCTGCGCAACCTCGGTTTGTCGAACGGCAAGCGCGCGGTGCTCGTGATCCTCTACCGCTCGCCGGGCGCGAACATCATCGAGACGCTCGACCGCGTGCGCGCGGCGCTGCCGCAGCTCACCGCGTCGCTGCCGGCCGACATCACGGTCACGCCGGTGCTCGACCGCTCGACCACCATCCGCGCGTCGCTGAAGGACACCGAGCACACGCTGCTGATCGCGATCAGCCTCGTCGTGATGGTCGTGTTCCTGTTCCTGCGCAACTGGCGCGCGACGCTGATCCCGAGCGTGGCGGTGCCGATCTCGATCGTCGGCACGTTCGGCGCGATGTACCTGTTGGGCTTCTCGATCGACAACCTGTCGCTGATGGCGCTGATCGTCGCGACCGGCTTCGTCGTCGACGACGCGATCGTCGTGCTCGAGAACATCTCGCGGCACATCGAGAACGGCAAGTCGCGGATGCAGGCCGCGTTCGACGGCGCGCGCGAAGTCGGCTTCACGGTGCTGTCGATGAGCATCTCGCTCGTCGCGGTGTTCCTGCCGATCCTGCTGATGGGCGGGATCGTCGGGCGCCTGTTCCGCGAATTCGCGCTGACGCTGTCGCTCGCGATCGCGGTGTCGCTCGCGGTATCGCTCACGGTCACGCCGATGATGTGCGCGCGCCTGCTGCCCGAACAGCACGACCCGCAAAGCGAGGGCCGCTTCGGGCGTTTCCTCGAACGCGGCTTCGCGCGCATGCAGCGCGGCTACGAGCGCTCGCTGTCGTGGGCGCTGCGCCGGCCGCTGCTGATCCTGCTGACGCTGTTCGCGACGATCGGGCTGAACGTCTACCTGTACGTCGTCGTGCCGAAGGGCTTCTTCCCGCAGCAGGACACCGGCCTGATGATCGGCGGCATCCAGGCCGATCAGTCGACGTCGTTCCAGGCGATGAAGCTGAAGTTCTCCGAGATGATGCGGATCGTGCAGGGCAACCCGAACGTGAAGAGCGTCGCGGGCTTCACGGGCGGCACGCAGACCAACTCCGGCTTCATGTTCGTCACGCTGAAGGACCGCACCGAGCGCAAGCTGTCGGCCGACCAGGTGATCCAGCAACTGCGCCCGAGGCTGGCGGACGTGGCGGGCGCGCGCACGTTCCTGCAGGCGGCGCAGGACATCCGCGTCGGCGGCCGGCAGAGCAACGCGCAGTACCAGTTCACGCTGCTCGGCGATTCGAGCGCCGACCTGTACAAGTGGGGGCCGATCCTGACCGAGGCGCTGCAGAAGCGCCCCGAGCTGACCGACGTGAACTCCGACCAGCAGCAAGGCGGCCTCGAGGCGATGGTGACGATCGACCGCGCGACGGCCGCGCGGTTCGGCATCAAGCCCGCGCAGATCGACAACACGCTGTACGACGCGTTCGGCCAGCGCCAGGTCTCGACGATCTACAACCCGCTGAACCAGTACCACGTCGTGATGGAAGTCGCGCCGAAATACTGGCAGAGCCCGGAAATGCTGAACCAGGTATGGATCAGCACGTCGGGCGGCAGCGCGAACGGCTCGCAGACCACCAACGCCGCCGCCGGCACCTACGTCGCGACCTCGGCCGGCACGTCGAGCGCCGGCACGGCCGCGCAGAGCGCCGCGGCGATCGCGTCCGATTCCGCGCGCAACCAGGCGCTCAACGCGATCGCGGCGAGCGGCAAGTCGAGCGCGTCGTCGGGTGCGTCGGTGTCGACGTCGAAGTCGACGATGATCCCGCTGTCGGCGATCGCGACGTTCGGGCCGAGCACGACGCCGCTGTCGGTCAACCACCAGGGGCTGTTCGTCGCGACGACGATCTCGTTCAACCTGCCGCCGGGCGTGTCGCTGTCGCAGGCGACCCAGGTGATCTATCAGACGATGGCGCAGATCGGCGTGCCGCCGACGATCGTCGGCAGCTTCCAGGGCACCGCGCAGGCGTTCCAGCAGTCGCTGAACGATCAGCCGATCCTGATCCTCGCGGCGCTGCTGGCCGTCTACATCGTGCTCGGGATCCTGTACGAGAGCTACATCCACCCGATCACGATCCTGTCGACGCTGCCGTCGGCCGGCGTCGGCGCGCTGCTCGCGCTGCTGCTGTTCAAGACCGAGTTCAGCATCATCGCGCTGATCGGCGTGATCCTGCTGATCGGTATCGTGAAGAAGAACGCGATCATGATGGTCGACTTCGCGATCGACCAGACGCGCAACAACGGGAAGTCGTCGTTCGACGCGATCCACGAGGCGTGCCTGCTGCGCTTCCGGCCGATCATGATGACGACGATGGCGGCGCTGCTCGGCGCGCTGCCGCTCGCGTTCGGCAACGGCGACGGCGCCGAATTGCGCGCGCCGCTCGGGATCGCGATCGCCGGCGGCCTGATCGTGTCGCAGGTGCTGACGCTCTATACGACGCCCGTCGTCTACCTGTACATGGACCGCTTCCGCGTGTGGGCCGAGAAGCGCCGCAACCGCCGCGGCAATACCGGCGGGCCGGCGGTCGCCGGCGAGTGACGAAAGCGGCTGCCCCTCGGGGCAGCCGTCTTTTTGCGCCTGGTTGACGCGCTCGGTTGCCGGCCTTGTTTGCCGGCCGCGATCGGCTATCGTGTGCCCATATCCACCGCCGCCCCGCCGCACGGGAGTCCGCCATGAACGTCCAGCTCAATCACACGATCGTCTGGTGCCGCGACAAGCATGCGTCGAGCCGCTTCCTCACCGAACTGCTGGACTTGCCGCCGCCGACGCCGTTCGGCGCGATGCTGGTCGTCGCGCTCGACAACGGCGTGTCGCTCGATTTTTACGAACAGGCGGGAGAGATCCGGTCGCAGCATTACGCGTTCCTGATCGACGAAGCCGCCTTCGATCGCGTGCTCGCGCGCATTCGCGAACGGGGATTGCCGCACTGGGCCGATCCGGCGAAGCGGCACGCCGACGACATCTACCGCCACAACGGCGGACGCGGCGTGTACTTCGACGATCCGGACGGTCACTTCCTCGAAGTGATGACGCGGCCGTATGTGCTGAACGGGTAGCGCGGCCGGCCGGCGTGGCGCCGGCCCGGCCAGCGCGGCGCGGGTGTCGCCCGGTTGCGGACGAAACCCGGCCGACTGCGCGGCTGCCGCCGCTGCCGTTACTCGGCCGCAGCCGTCGTCTTGCGCGGGCGACGTGCGCGCGGCGCCGCCTTGCGGGCCGGTTTCTTCGGCTTGGCGGCGGCCGGTGCTTCGGGAGCGCCTTCGACCGGTGCGACGTCATGCGACGGGTGCACGGCCTCGTCCCGAGCGCTGGAAGCGCCGTGCGCCGGCTCGGCGGAGGTCGCCGCGTGTCGCTCGTCATGCGCGGCGTCGCGATGCGGTTCATCCGCATGCCGGCCGGGCGCGTGCGCTTCGCCACCGTGCGTCGCATCGCCCTGCGCGGCGACGTCCGGCTTGCCCGCCGCCTGGCGACCGGCGCCCTTCGCGGCCGCCCCCTTCTTCGCGGCGGTCTTCTTGGCCGCGCTCTTGCGCGCGCGCTTGCGGCCATCCTTCGCGTCGCCGTGCGCGTCGGCCACCTCGGGCGTGTCGGGCGTGTCGGGCGTGTCGGGCGTGTCGGCCGGCGCCGCGGCGGCGATCTCGGCAAACGCCGCGTCTTCCGCATCGATCTGCACGCTTTCGTGAACGAGCGCTTCCGCCCGCTGCCCGCGGCGGCGCGCCTCGCGGCCGGCCGGCGCCGGCTCCGCCGCGCGCGCGCCGTGGTGGCCGCCGTGGTGCACCGCACCGCCTTCACCGCCCGCCGCAACGTGCTCGGCTGCGGCCGACTGGCGAGCCCGCGACACGAACGCGCCCGACTTGTCGTCGCGCCCCACTTCGAGCAGGCCGCGCGCCTGCGCCTCGTCGAGCAGGTTGCCGAACGCGCGGAACCCGTAGTACGACTCGTTGAAATCCGGCTTGCGGCGCTTGATCGCGCTCTTGAGCACCGACGCCCAGATCTTGCCGACGTCGTCGCGCTCCGACGCGAGCGCGTCGAACGTCTCGACCGCCAGCGCGATCGCCTCGGCCTTGCGCGCGTCCATGTCGTGCTTGCGCGACGGCTCGTCGGGCCGCTTCGCGCCGCCGTTGCCCGCGCGCTGCTGCTGTTCGCGCTTCGCGAGCGCACGCTGCTGCTCGCGCACCAGATCGTCGTAGAAGATGAATTCGTCGCAGTTCGCGACCAGCAGATCCGACGTCGATTTCTTCACGCCGACGCCGATCACCTTCTTCGCGTTCTCGCGCAGCTTCGACACGAGCGGCGAAAAATCCGAATCGCCGCTGATGATCACGAACGTATCGACGTGCGACTTCGTGTAGCAGAGATCGAGCGCGTCCACGACGAGCCGGATGTCGGCCGAATTCTTGCCCGACTGGCGCACGTGCGGGATCTCGATCAGCTCGAAGCTCGCTTCGTGCATCGACGCCTTGAAGCCCTTGTAGCGATCCCAGTCGCAATAGGCCTTCTTCACGACGATGCTGCCTTTCAGCAGCAGGCGCTCCAGCACGGGCTTGATGTCGAATTTCTCGTACTTCGCGTCGCGCACGCCGAGCGCGACGTTCTCGAAGTCGCAGAACACGGCCATGCTGACGTTGTCCAGGGGTAATGCCATGTGTACTCCAACCGGTGGGCCGACGCGTTATGCACACGTAGCGGCGAAAAATGCATCGCGCACATGATAGCCGGTCGGCGCGTCATTCCCGAATCCGTGTGAATGAATGACCGCCAGCCCCGCGTGCCGGTGTCCGCGTTGCCGGTATGCCCGCTGTCGGTATGCCCCTGATTACACACCCGCCGCCGGCGCCGATTCGACATTACACTTGAGTTATCGGTCGTCCGTCCCTATCTGGACGGATGACGCATCGAGCAAGGAGCGGTTTCATGACGACGAAGGTACTGCTGATTGGCGCGACCGGACGGACGGGTCAGGCCTGCGCGGATCTGCTGCTCAAGCAGCCGGAGTTCGAGGTCACGGCGCTCGTGCGCCGGCACGGCTATGCGCTGGCGGGCGCACGGGTCGTCGAGGCCGATCTGACGAACGATTTCTCGCACGCTTTCCAGGGCATCACGCACGTGATCTACGCGGCCGGCTCGGCCGAATCGGAGGGTGCCACCGAAGAGGAACAGGTCGACCGCGATGCGGTCGCCCGCGCGGCCGACTACGCGCTCGCCTACAACGCGCAGAAGCTCGTGGTGGTCAGCTCGCTGTCCGCCTACCGGCCCGAGGGCGGGCCGCACGCGTTGCACCACTATTCGCAGATGAAGCGCGAAGGCGACGATCGCGTGATCGCGTCGGGCGTCGACTACGTGATCCTGCGCCCGGGCCCGCTCACGGACGATCCGGGCGTCGGCAAGATCGCGCTGACCGACACGTGGCTCGAGCCCGCGCCGCCCGTCTCGCGCCAGGATGTCGCATGGGCCGCGATCGAGGCGATCAAGCTCGGCATCTCGCGCAAGGTCGTCGGCTTCGTCGGCGGCAGCGTGCCGATCGAGCAGGCGCTGCGCGCGTAACGGCCGGTTGTGCGCGGCCGGGAGGCGGCGCATGCCCGTGAACGCGGCCCGCACGACGGGCCGTTTTCACGCGCGGGCCAGCCGCTTACTGCTTCGGATGCGCGTCGGCCCACGCCTTCACGGCGGCGAGCGTGTTCTCGACGTGCTTGTCGGGCGACAGGCTCGTGTATTCGTAGAGAACCTTCCCTTCCGGCGAAATCACGTAGGACACGCGGTTCGCGCGATCGAGCGCCGGCAGCTTCGCGTCGTACTCGCGGATGATCTTCGCGTCCGGGTCGGCCGCCACCGGGAACTTGCTGCGGCACTCGCTCACCGAGAACTTCGTCAGCGTGTCGATGTTGTCGGCCGACACGCCGATCACCGTCGCGCCGTAAGCCTTGTAACGGTCGACCGCGTCCGCGAACGCATGCGCCTCGATCGTGCAGCCCTTCGTGAACGCCGCCGGATAGAAATACAGCACGACCGGCCCCTGCTTCAGCGCGTCCGCGAGCGAGTACGTGTAAGTCTTGCCGCCCAGCGACGCCCGCGTCGTGAAATCGGGCGCCGCGGCGCCCGGTTTCAGTTCCGCCTGCGCCAGCAGCGCATGGCCGGCCACCAGCGCCGCCACGGCGCCCAGCAACAGTTTTCGCTTCATCTGCGTCCTCATTTCTTATAAAGTCGGCCTCAATATAGGCCACGCGGGCGTTCGCCTGACGAACATCCGCCTGAAAGATCCGGCTCCGCGGCAGCGCGCCCGGGGCCGGCCCGTTAAAGATTTCGCACAGTCTGCCGTTATTCCTTCCGGACAACCGGTTCCAGCCCTTCACGTCAGCGAGAAACATGGAAGCCAACAGGAAACAGACGTCACGCAAGGGCTCCTGGCGCAGCGCCTTGCATACGCTGCGCCGCTTCGCTCGGTCGGGCGGCGCGCTGATGCCCGCGCGCGCCGTGGCGCCGCGACGCGACGACTCCGTGCGCAACTGGCTGGAACAGACGGTCGGCACGGTGGATTTCCTCGCCCACGTCGACCGCGAGCTACGCTTTCTGTACGTGTCCGACGCGAGCCTGCGCTTCATCGGCTACCACCGCGACTACCTGCATACGCTGACGCTGCGCGACCTGATCGCCGAACAGGATACCCCGGCGCTCGAAGGCCTGCTCGCTCGCGCCGCGCGTTCGGGCCAGGTCGAGAAGGCGACGATGTGCATCGTCAAGTCGCTCACCTACCCGCTGGACGTCGAGGTTCGCGCGTTCAAGAGCCGCCACCACGGCGTCGACGGCTTCGCGATCGCGGCGTTCGACGTGTCGTCGTGGCGCGCGCTCGAGGCACGCCTGACGTACGAAATGCATCACGACCCGATGACGGGGCTCGGCAACCTGTCCGCGCTCGTGCCGGCGCTGATGCGCGCGCAGCAGACCGCCGACGAGGACGGCACCTGCGCGGCGCTGCTGCTGCTCGACCTCGACGACTACCAGCGGATCAATCGCGCGCTCGGCTACGACGCGGGCGACATGCTGCTGCGCGAGACCGCGCAGCGGTTGAAGGCGCGCATCACGCCGGACGTGCAGCTCGCGCGCGTCGCGAGCGACAAGTTCGCGATCGTGCTGGGCGCGCCGGACCGCGCGCAGGCGAGCCACGCCGCCGATTCGCTCGCGCGCCGGCTGCAGGCCGCGGTGCGCGAGCCCTACGTGTTCCAGGGGCAGACCGTGCACCTGTCCGCGAGCATCGGCATCGCGCTCTATCCGGACGAACGTGCCGCGCCGCATCGCGCGCAGCATCACAGCCCGCTGCTGCGCCGCGCCGACCACGCGCTCTCCCAGGCGAAGGCATCGGGCGGCAACGCGCTCGCGTTCCACGCGCCCGTCGACGATCCGGCCGACGCCGAACGGCTCAAGCTCGAAGCCGACCTGTACGACGGCGTGCGCAACGGCGAGTTTTCGCTGCATTTCCAGCCGATCACGCGCAGCCAGTCGGGCGCGGTGGTCGGCGTCGAGGCGCTGATCCGCTGGCGCCATCCGGTGCACGGCCTCGTGCCGCCGGCCACCTTCATCCCGCTCGCCGAATCGATCGGCCTGATCAACTACCTCGGCAACTGGGTGCTCAAGGCCGCGTGCATGCAGCTCGTCGCGTGGGACGGCCAGGGGCTCGCGCTGCAATACGTAGCGGTCAACGTGTCGCCGCAGCAGTTCCGCGACCCGCGCTTCACGCAAAACGTGCGCGAGGCGATCGCGCTGACCGGCATCGACCCGCGCCGCATCGTGCTCGAAATCACCGAAAGCCTGCTGATGCACGATCCCGCGCACGCGAAAATGCTGCTCGAGGAACTGACCGGTCTCGGCATCCGCTTCGCGATCGACGATTTCGGCACCGGCTACTCGAGCCTTGCCTATCTGCAGCGCTTCCCGCTCGCGAAGCTGAAGATCGACCGCAGTTTCGTCGAGAACCTGCTCACGTCGCGCAACGACCGCGCGATCGTGTCGGCGGTGGTCGGCCTCGCGCAGACACTGGATCTCGAGCTCGTCGCCGAAGGCGTCGAGACCGAGGCGCAGCGCGAGCTGCTGACGGAGATGGGCTGCAATCACATCCAGGGCTGGCTCGTCTGCCAGGCGCTGCCGTCCGAGGAGCTCGCGCGGCGCTTCGAGGCGCAGCAGCTGCACCTGCACGCCGCCGCCTGACGCGCGCGGCGAACCGAACAGATCCGTATGTCAACCACCGAATACCTGCCCCGCACCGCACTGCTCGACAAGCTGTGGGCCCGGATGAACGAACGGGGCGATTTCCCGCTGCTGTCGGAATCGCTGCGCGCGACGATGGCCGCGATGAAGAACGACGACCTCGACTTCACCGCGCTCGTGCGCGTCGTGCTGTCGGACTTCGCACTCACGCAGAAAGTGCTGCGGCTCGCGAACTCCGCGATGTACATGGCGTTCGGCGGCAACATCACCACCGTGACGCGCGCGCTGATGGTGCTCGGCATGGACGCCGTCGGCCATCTCGTGGTCGGGCTGAAGCTCGTCGACCACTTCCATCAGAGCACGCCGCGGCGCATCGACGCGAAGCTGGAGCTCAACCGTGCGCTGCTGTCCGGCTGCGTCGCGCGCAAGCTCACCGAGCACACCGAGCTGCGCGGCGGCGAGGAAGCCGTCGTCTGCACGCTGATGCGCCAGGTCGGCAAGCTGCTGGTGGTCTGCTATCTCGACAGCGAATGGGACCGCATCCGCCGCCGCGCGGCCGAGCTGAACGGCGACGAAGCGGCCGCCTGCGTCGACGTGCTCGGCGTCGGCTTCGACGAGATCGGCCTCGAAGCGGCCGCGCGCTGGCGGCTGCCCGACATGATCCGCGCGGGGATGGCCGACGACGATCACGCCACCCGCGCCGACGCGTTCGACGACGATAACGGTGACGGCCGCCGCTCGGCTTCGGCCGACGACGGTCCGGCCGCGCGCGTCCATTGGCTGCGCGCGGTGAGTCGCTGCTCGACCGACGTCGCCGGTGCGCTCGCCATGTCCGCGGGCGCGCAGCGCGACGCGCGCATCGCGGCGCTCGCGCAGCACTACGGCGCCGAACTCGGCATGGAGTCCGACGCGCTCGTCGAGATCGCCGAGCGGCTGGCCCGCGAGGAAACGAGCGACACCGTGATGCGCGAGATCGTCGAGCTGCGCGCGAACGCCGATGCGATCGCGCGTGCGCAGGCCGAGCCCCAGGCATGCCTCGAAGCCGGCCTCGCCGACCTGCGTGCGCTGCCGTCCGAGCACGTGCTGACGCCGGTGCTCGCGCTCGCGTCGGAAAGCCTGCTGGCCGGCCTCGCGTTCACGCGCACCGTGATGTTCTTGCGGCACGACGACGGCACGTTCGCCGCACGCCTGGGTTTCGGCCCCGGCGTCGATACGGCGCTCGACCGGCTGCATTTCGACGAACGCTTCGAGCCGGACGTGTTTCATCTCGCGATCTCGAACTCGGTCGGTATCTTCATCGAGCAGGCGCAGGAGCCGAAGATGATGAAGCGCCTGCCCGCGTGGTATCTCGACGCGTTCGACGACGCGCGCGCGTTCGTGCTGCTGCCCGTGCACGTCGGCACGACGAGCGTCGCGCTGCTGTACGGCGACTGGGCCGGCGCGCAACCCGCGCGCAAGATCTCGCAGCAGGAGATGGCCGTGCTCAACGAACTCGCGCGCGAACTGGGCCGGTTCTTCGCCGCGCAGCCCGGCTGACGGCCGGCGCGCCTTCCGTCGTTTTCGCTCCGCAAAAGCAAACCGGCCGCATCGGCGGCCGGTTTTTTTACAGCGTGCGCTTGGGCGCGGCGCTTACTTGAGCGTCACGGGCACGCTGAAGTACTTCTTCGCGAGGGTGTCGATCGTGCCGTCGGCCTTCAGGTCCTTCAGCGCCTGATCGAGCGCGGTCTTCAGCGCCGCGTCGTTCTTGCGCAGGCCGAAGCCCACGCCCGAGCCGAGGATCTCGGCGTCGCTGACCGTGCCGCCCGCGAACGCGAAGCCCTGGCCTTGCGGCTTCGTCAGGAAGCCCTTCGAGCCGGCTTCCGAATCCTGGAACGTCGCGTCGAGACGGCCCGACTTCAGGTCGGCATAGGCCAGATCCTGCGTCTGGTACGGCACGACTTCAACGCCGGCCGGCGCCCACTTCTTCTTCGCGTACGCTTCCTGGATCGTGCCCTGCAGCACGCCGACGCGCTTGCCCTTCAGCGATTGCGGGGTCGGCAGCAGGCCGCTGCCCTGCTTCGCGATCAGCTGGTTCGGAATGGTGTAGATCGGATCGGTGAACGCGATCGCGTGCTTGCGCTGGTCGGTGATCGTCATGTCCGAGTTGATCGCGTCGAACTTGCGCGCCTGCAGCGCCGGGATCAGGCCGTCGAAGTCGTTCTCGACCCACACGCACTTCGTCTTCAGCTTCGCGCACACCGCGTTGCCGATGTCGATGTCGAAGCCGGTCAGCTTGCCGTCGGGCGTCTTGTATTCGAACGGTGCGTACGAGGCCTCGACGCCGAACCGGATCTCCTTCAGATCCGCGGCAAACGCGCTGCCTGCCGCCACCGCCGATGCCGCCACCACCGCATGCGCGGCCACTTTACGCCAATCCAACTTCATCAGGTGTTCTCCTCGATACTCGAATGTTCCGGAACAACGGGCGCATGCATCATTGCAGGGTCGGATGACACCGACAATGCCGACGCCGCGCCGTGATGCGGCGCAACAGCCGCAAGGGCGCGATTGTACCAATCCGCGCGCCCCGATACGGCAAAGCGGCCACCGCCGCGCGATGCTGCGCCGCGGGCACGGCGGCCGTCATGCGTGCCGTCGAACTTGCAAGACGATGTCGCAAATACGCAAGCGCGACGCGCGCGCCGTCTGCGCGGCGGGTGGCCGTCATCCCAAAAATGAATGGGCCACGGGACGATGCGCAGACGGCGAGGTCGCCGCGGCCCGCATACTTGCGCATCGATCAGACGAGTGCGGCCAGCGTGTCGCGCGTCGTATCGATCACGAGCAGGCCCGCCCGCAAACCCGGCTTCACGGTCGGGTTCGGAAACACGATGCGCTCCTCGTCGTGCTTCACCGTGTAGCGGTAGTCGCCGTCCTGCGCGAGCACCGTGCCGCGCGCGAACGCGGTGAAGTTCGCGACGTCGGCCGCGACGAACAGCTCGAGCGCATCGCTCTGCTTCGTGATCTGGTCGATCACGGTGAACACGCGCGGCAGCGACGGATGGCCAACCCCGGCCTCGACATCCACCGGCGGACGGCCGCCCCGCGGATGGCCGCCCCACGGATGGCCGCCCCGCGGGTGGCCGCCCCACCCACCCGACACCAGCTTGCGCACCGCGCGGTCGGCCGGCGCGAAGCGCGTCAGGTCGTTCTGGCCGAACGGTCGCACCTTGCCGAGTTCCAGCGTGCACGCGAGCGCGCCGCAATGCTCGGCCGTGAAATGCGAATACGTGTTGCCCTTCGCGGTATGCAGCAGCACGGCCGCGATGCGTGCATCGCCAAGCCATTCGACCATCGCGCGCGTCGGCGGCGTGCCCGTATGCGGCAGCAGCGCGAATTGCTCGAACACCGATGCGCGAATCGCCGTGTGCATGTCGATGTGCCAGCGCGCGCCGCCCGCCGGCGCGGCCGCGAAGAACGCGGCGGCCGCCGCTTCGAGCTGCGCGGCGCGCGGCGCTTCGCGGCTCGCGGGCACCTGCGCGTGACGGCCGCTGAACAGGCGGTTCAGGTCGTCGTCGAGATAGCGCTCGCCCGCGCGCATCGCCGGCACGTTGCCGAGCACGACCAGCAGCCGGCACGCGAGCGGCAGCGTGCCCGCCGCGAGATCGCGCACGAGCAGCGACAGCAGCTCGATCGGCGCGGTTTCGTCGCCGTGCACGCCGGCCGACACGACCACGCTCGCGCGCGTCGCGGCGTCGTCGGCGTCGTCGGCGTCGTCGGCGTCGTCGGCGTCGTCGGCGTCGGCGTCGTCGGCGTCGTCGTCGGCGGCGGCGGCGGCGGCGGCGTCGGCGGCCGGTTCGAGCGCGAGCAGCCCATCGCCGAGCCATTGCCAGCGCACCGCACCGCCCGCGCACGCGCCGGCCTTGTCGGCCGGTGCGCCACCGGCGAGCGTGAACGCGAGGAAGTCGTCGAGCAACGCGTTCGCCGGCATCCGTGCCTCAGCGCTGGAAGTCATACAGCGACCCGACGCGCAGGATCTGCGTGAGTTCGTCGAGCGCCGTGCGCGATTCGTCGAGCAGCGCCGGATCCGCGAGGTCTTCCGGGGCGAGGCGATCGCGATAGTGCGTGTCGATCCACGCGTCGAGCGACGCGAACAGCGTGTCGTCGATCCACACGTTCGACGTGACGGCCGCGCGCTCGGCTTCGGTCAGCACGACGCGCAGGCGCAGGCACGCGGGGCCGCCGCCGTTCTTCATGCTTTCGCGCAGGTCGAACACGAGCACGTCGTGAATCGGGCCGTTGCCGGCGGCGAGCTGGTCGAGATAGGCGGCGACCCGCTCGTTCTCGCGGCATTCCTGCGGCACGACGAGCACCTGCGAGCCGTCCGCGCGCGACAGCAGTTGGCTGTTGAACAGATAGGACGTGACGGCATCGTTCACGCTCACCGCCGCGTCGGGCACCTCGATCACGTTCAGGCGCGCACCGCGTGCGTCGAGCGCGGCGGTCAGCGTGTCGTAGATCGCCTGCTTGTCGACGAACGCGCGTTCGTGCGTGAACAGCGTGTCGCGGTTGCCGACCGAGATCACGTCGTTGTGAAACACGCCCGCGTCGATCACGTCCGGATCCTGTTGCGCGTAGACCGTCGCTTCCTCGGCGAGGCCGTGGCGATGCGCGACCGCGCGGCTCGCCTCGAAGGTCTGGCGCGCCGGGAAGCGCTTCGGTTCGGGGCCGCGGCGGTATTCGGCGCGGCCGTACACGAAGAATTCGATGCCCGGCTTGCCGTATTCCGCGCAGAAGCGCGTGTGGTTCGCCGCGCCTTCGTCGCCGAGCGCCGGCGTGCCCGTCAGCGCTTCGTGCACCGCGAAGTGCGTGGGGTCCGCGAACAGCGTCGACAGCGTGCGGCGCGTCGCTTCGTGCTCGATCGCGCGATGCAGCTTGCTGCACAGGTTCGCCGGCGTGAAGTGCACGCGACCGTCGCTCGTGTCGGCCGACGGGCTGACGGTGGCCGCGTTCGCGGTCCACATCGCCGACGCCGAGCTCGCCGCGGCGAGCAGTTCGGGCGCCTGCTTCGCGGCCTTCGCGATCACGTCCGCGTCCTTGCCGGAGAAGCCGAGCTCGCGCAACAGGCGCAGCGACGGCCGCTCCTGCGGCGGCAGCACGCCTTGCGCGAAACCGAGATCGGCGAGCTGCTTCATCTTGCGCAACCCCTGCTTCGCGGCGGCCTTCGGATTCGCGGCCGACTTCTCGTTGTTCAGCGACGCCACGTTGCCGAACGACAGCCCGGCGTAGTTGTGGGTCGGGCCGACGAGTCCGTCGAAATTGGCTTCTTGTGCGTTCATCGTCGTTCCCTCGATCAGAAATGCAGGCCCGGCGACAGGCTCGCGGGCAAGGTCAGTTGCGTGCTTTCCACCGACGCCATCGGGTACGCGCAATAGTCGGCCGCGTAGTACGCGCTCGGCCGATGGTTGCCCGAGCGGCCCGTGCCGCCGAACGGCGCGGCCGACGACGCGCCGTTGGTCGGGCGGTTCCAGTTGACGATCCCCGCACGGATCGTGCGGCGAAAGTGCTCCCATGCGTTGGCGTCGTCGGCGAGCAGCCCGGCGGACAGGCCGAACGCCGTGTCGTTCGCGCGCTCGATCGCTTCGTCGAACGTCGCATGGCGGACGATCTGCGCGAGCGGGCCGAAGTGCTCTTCGTCCGGCAGGTTCGCGACGCCCGTCACGTCGACGATCGCCGCGTTCACGAAGCCCAGGCGCGGATCGCGCTGCGTCATCGCGACGATCGGCTTCGCGCCCTGCTCGATCAGGCGCGCCTGCGCAGCGACGAGCTTCGCAGCCGCGCGCGCCGAGATCACCGCGCCCATGAACGGCTGCGGATCGGCGTCGAACACGTCGGCCGTGATCTTCGACGTGACGTCGGCGAAGCGTGCGAGGAAGCGGTCGCCGAACGCGCCCTGCGGCACGAAGATGCGGCGTGCGCACGTGCAGCGCTGGCCGGCCGACAGGAACGCCGACTGGATCGTGTGATGCACGGCCGCGTCGATGTCCTCGACTTCACCGATCACGAGCGGGTTGTTGCCGCCCATCTCGAGCGCGAGCACGATTTCCGGACGGCCGCCGAACTGCTTGTGCAGCAGCGTGCCGGTATCCGAACTGCCGGTGAAGAACAGCCCGTCGATCTGCCGGTGATTCGCGAGCGCGACGCCGGTGTCCTTCTCGCCCTGCACGAGGTTCAGCACGCCGGCCGGCAACCCGGCTTCGCGCCACACCTCGACCGTCGCGCGCGCGACGCCCGGGGCGAGCTCCGACGGCTTGAACACCACGGTGTTGCCGGCGATCAGCGCCGGCACGATATGACCGTTCGGCAAGTGGCCGGGGAAGTTGTAAGGGCCGAACACGGCCACGACGCCGTGCGGGCGGTGACGCAACACCGCCACGCCGTCGGCCATGTCCTGGCGCTTCTCGCCGGTGCGTTCCTGGTACGCCTGGATCGAGATGCCGACCTTCGCGGCCATCGCCGCGACTTCGGTGCGCGCTTCCCACAGCGGCTTGCCGGTCTCGCGGCCGATCGCGGTCGCGATCGCTTCCTTGCGTTCGGTGAGCAGCGCGGCGAAGCGCTTGACGATCGCGCAGCGGGCTTCGAAGTCGAGCGCCGACCAGCCGGCGAATGCGCGGCGCGCGCTCGCGACCGCGCGGTCGACGTCCACCGCCGACGCGCTTTCGCCCTGCCACGCGATTTCGTCGGTGCCGGGGTTGCGCGAAGCGAAGACGGGGCCCGAGCCTGCGACCCAGGCGCCGTCGATGAAGAGTTCCGTCATGATTCGTTTATCCCTGTTTGACTTTGAGCGGCAGCACGCGGACCGAATCGCCGGCCTTCACGTCCAGCGCGGCGGCATCGTCGGCCGACAGCACAAACGCGCCGTTCTCGACCACGCCCGGCGCGACGCCGACGCGGAAGTCGCCGAGCGACGTGTTCGATACGAGCGACTTCGGCGCGTCGTCTCGCGCGTCGGGCACGCCGATCGCGACCGGCACGACGACGCTCTCGCGCACCGTGCGCAGATCGTTGACGTGGCATTCGAGCACCGGGCCCGCGTCGAAGATGTCGACGTGATTCTGGTAGCGCAGCCCTTCCGCTTCGAGCATCTTGCGGGCCGGCAGCGTGTCGCGGTGCGTGAGGCCGACCGCGTCCTGCGCGTCCTGCGGCAGCAGGTCGACGTACACCGGGTAGCGCGGCATCAGTTCCGCGAGGAACGACTTGCGGCCGTGCGAGCTCAGGTAATCGGCCGCGTTGAAGTCGATCTGGTAGAAGTGCGAACCGACGGCGCGCCAGAACGGGGACGTGCCGTCCTCGTCGAAGTGGCCGCGCAGTTCCGCGCAGATGCGTTCCGGAAAGCGCTCGCGGAACTGCGCGATGAACATGAACCGCGAGCGCGACAGCAGGCCGCCGACGCCGCCCGTGCGATAGCGCGGGCTCAGGAACAGCGAGCACACTTCCGCGTAGCCCGTGAGGTCGTGCGAGATGTTCAGCGCGGACATCCGCGTCCACACGCCGAGCTCCTGGCTCGCATGCACGACCGTGCTCACGCGATAGTTGTAGAACGGCTGCTCGAGGCCGACCTGCGTTTCGATTCCGCACACGCCCGCGATGTCGCGCGTCTTCGAATCTTCCATCACGAAGAAGTAGCCGGCTTCGCCGGGCGCCGCGCGGCCTTCGAGCGTGCGGCGCGAGCGTTCGATGCGCGCGGCGAGCGCGTCGCGGTCGGGCTTGAACGTGGTCAGGCCCGGCCCGGTTTCCTTCGCGAGCGACACGAGCGCGTCGACGTCGCCCGTTTGTACGACCCGAACGACGATCATGCTGCGTCTCCCTTCAAATCTTCATCGTCGCGGCGATGCAGCGGCACGCAGCGCACGACATCGCCTTCCTTCACGTCGAGCGCCGCGCGCACGTCGCCGGCGAGCGGCGCCTCGGTGCTCCGCGCGTCGGCCGCGTCGCCCGGCAGGTCGGCCAGCACGCAGCGGAACGATTCGCCGCTGCCCGTCGATGTCATGTATGCGACGTCGCCCTGCTGATGCGCGGCCTCGCGCACGACGCGCTCCGACGCCTGCTTCACGCACGCGGTGCGGTCGACCTGCGCGGTCAGCACCGGGCCCGCGTCGAAGATGTCGACGAAGCGGTCGGGCTCGAAGCCTTCCTCGAGATGGATGTCGTACGCGAGCAGCGCCGTTTCGTTCGGCTCGCCGAGCACGCGCTGCGCGGCTTCCGGCAGCAGCGGCACGTACAGCGGATAGGCGGGCATCACTTCCGCGATGAACGTGCGGCTGCGGCCGCCCGACGCGATGTCGACGTCGGTGAAATCGCGGCCGAAGAACTTGCGGCCCACCGCTTCCCAGAACGGCGACGCGCCGTTGCCGTCGCTCACGCCGAGCAGCAGCGTGAACACTTCCGGCGTGAAGCGGCGGCGGTTCGCGGCGATGTACATCATCCGGGCGCGCGAGATCAGGTGCGCGGCCGCGTCGCCGCGCAGCGACGGATCGACGTAGAAGCCCGCGAGCCGGCTCTTGCCGGTCAGCTCGTGCGACATCGTGAGCGCGTGGATCTTGCGGTTCACGTGCAGCTCGCGCGACGCGTGAATCAGCGCGTCGTTGCGGAACGCGTAGAACGGCTCCGAGTAGCCGGCCGCGGCCACGATGCTCGCCGTGCCGAGCAGCTTGCCCGTCGACGAATCCTCGAGCACGAAGAGGTAGAACTCCTCGCCGGCGAAGTCGACGTCCGCGCGAAACGAATCCTCGGAGAGCGCCACGCGTGCTTCGAGCGCCGCGCGGTCGTGCGGCAGCGAGTGCAGGACCGGCTGCGCGGTGCGCGCCATGTGCGCGAGCGCATCGAGATCCGTGAGTTTGCCGGGGCGAACAAATAGCATCGTCGTTCCTGTCTGCGATGGGCGCGCCGATCAGCGCGCGGTGGCTTCCTGGGCCGCGAGCACCTGCTCGACCGCCTTTTCGAAGCGCTTCACGCCTTCGTCGAGCAGGTCGAACGGGATCACCAGCGACGGCACGAAGCGCAGCACGTTCGGGCCGGCGATCAGCATGATCAGGCCGTGCTCGGCGGCGGCGGTGACGAAGTCCTTCGCGCGGCCGTCGAATGCGGCGGTGAGTTCCGCGCCGACCAGCAGGCCCTTGCCGCGCACGTCCTTGAAGAGGCCGAAGCGTGCGTTGATGCGTTCGAGCGCGCCCTTCAGGCGCACGCTGCGTTCGCGCACGCCTTCGAGCAGCGCCGGGTCGCCGATCAGTTCGACGACCTTGTCGGCGATCGCCGATGCCAGCGGATTGCCGCCGTATGTCGTGCCGTGCACGCCGACCTTGAAGTGCGCGGCCAGTTCGTTCGTCGTCAGCATCGCGCCGATCGGGAAGCCGTTGCCGAGCGCTTTCGCGGTCGTGAGGATGTCCGGCGTGACGCCCGTGTCCATGTATGCGTAGAACTGGCCCGTGCGGCCCACGCCCGTTTGCACTTCGTCGAAGATCAGCAGTGCGTCGTGCGCGTCGCATGCTTCGCGCAGTGCCTTCAGGAATGCGGGATCGGCCGGGATCACGCCGCCTTCGCCTTGCACCGGCTCGACGATCACCGCGCAGGTTTTGGGGCCGATTGCGGCCTTCGCGGCTTCGATGTCGTTGAACGGGAGGTGCTTGATGCCTTCCGGCACCGGGCCGAAGCCTTCCGAGTACTTCGGCTGACCGCCGACGCTGACCGTGAAGAACGTGCGGCCGTGGAACGACTGCACGAACGACACGATTTCGTACTTATCGGCGCCGTGGCGGTCGAAGGCGACGCGGCGCGCGAGTTTCAGTGCGGCTTCGTTCGCTTCCGCGCCCGAGTTCGCGAAGAATGCGCGGTCGGCGAAGGTCAGCGATTCGAGGCGCTTCGCGAGGCGCAGCACCGGCTCGTTCGTGTAGCCGTTGCCGATGTGCCAGAGCTTGCGGCCTTGTTCGTCGAGGACTTTCAGCAGTTCCGGATGGCCGTGGCCCAGCGACGTGACCGCGATGCCGCACGCGAAATCGATGTACTCGCGGCCGGACGTGTCCCACACGCGGGAGCCCTCTGCACGGTCCGGCACGAACGGAGCGGGAGAGAATACCGGCACCATCACTTCGTCGAATGTCTGGCGGGTCACGGTCGAGGTCGTCATGGTCGTTCCTTTCGGTTTCGTAAGAGGGTTCAACAGGATCAAGTTTAGGTAAGGGTGACGCAAGCGTCTTGCGGAATTGCGACGGGTTCTATCGGAAGGTTCTGTTTTTGGTTTTGCCCTCTCGGGGAGCGGCTATGCCGTGTCGGTGGGTTTTTCTTACTATCGGTGGTCGGCTTAGGGTGTCGTGAAGCACCTGTGATCGTGTCGGTCTATTAGCGTCGCCCCTCCGCGGGGCAGCGGTCACTTTTCTTTGTCTTGCCAAAGAAAAGTAACCAAAAGAAAGGCGCTCGGATATCGCATGACCTCCCGGTGCCATCGCCAACAGAGTGGTCCGCATAAAAGTGTCCGCGCCAGTCAGGAATCCGGAGTGGTTCGAGCAATGGTTCCGACACCACTCGCTACCCCACGGAGCGGTATACCGTCCGCTAGCTCCGTCCTCGCTTCGCTCGGCCGACAGGTCCATCCCACCCAATACCAGTATCGCCTCCCTCGCGGGACCCGCTGTACTTTCAATAATCGAATTCGCTGCTTTGCCCGCGAGAAAAATGCGGGGCGCAAACACATCGTCGTCGCGAAAAATCATTGTT
This sequence comes from Burkholderia sp. AU16741, assembly GCF_002223345.1. Lineage (NCBI taxonomy): Bacteria > Pseudomonadati > Pseudomonadota > Betaproteobacteria > Burkholderiales > Burkholderiaceae > Burkholderia > Burkholderia sp. AU16741. The sequence goes on along the minus strand of NZ_NKEZ01000003.1, from coordinate 632,529 downwards.
AAACGATCGGTCACCCAAATGGGGGAGAGCAGAAAAAGTGCCTGGCTGCCGACCTCGGATACAGGAAGCCGAACGCGAGCTCTCGCCTTGAAGTACCTTGCAGCCGAGCGTAGCGAGGATGGAGCTAGCGGGCGGTATACCGCTCCGTGGGGTAGCGAGTGGTGTCGGAACCATTGCTCGAACCACTCCGGATTCCTGACTGGCGCGGACACTTTTATGCGGACCACTCTGTTGGCGATGGCACCGGTAAGTCATGCGATCTCCGAGCGCCTTTCTTTTGGTTACTTTTCTTTGGCAAGACAAAGAAAAGTGACCGCTGCCCCGCGGAGGGGCGACGCTAATAGACCGACACGATCACAGGTGCTTCACGACACCCTAAGCCGACCACCAAACAACCCAATCCCCCCACCTTCAATCCTTCCCGCGCTCGACGAGCGCCCCCGCCCGAGGTTCGCTGCCGCCGCCCGTCTGCTTTTCGAGCCACGCCCGCCGATCCTCCCGAGGCGTCACCCCGAACCTTTCGCGATAAGCGTTAGAGAAGTGCGCAGCAGAAGAGAACCCACAAGCGAGAGAAACCTGAACGACGGACTTACTGGTCCGCTGCAACTGCGTCCGGGCCTTGAGCAGCCGAAGATTGAGGTAATACTTGGAGGGCATCGCCCCGAGATACTGCCGAAAGAGCCGTTCCAATTGCCTCCGGGAAACGCCCACGAGCCCGGCGATCTCATCGGTAGCAAGCGGATCCTCGACGTTGGCTTCCATCAAAAGCAACGCATCATTGAGCCGAGGATGCCGCTCCCCCGGAGCCGTCACGAAAGGAATCCTCTGCCGCTCCTCGCCACTGCGCAAAACCCCGACCCCCAGCGCATCGCCGATCCGCTCCGCGAGATCCACCCCATGTTCCCGGCCAATCATGGCCAACATGAAATCGACGGTCGCCTGCCCACCGGCACAGGTCGCCCGATCGCGATCGATCTCGAAGATCTGCTGCGTGACGATCGACCGCTCGAACTGCTCGGCGAATTGCTGATACGTCTCCCAGTTCACGCTCACGCGATAGCCGGAAAGCTGCCCCGCCATCGCCAGCCACCACACGCCGTGATGAATCCCGGTCACGACCGGCGTGCGCTGCCCGACCCGCGCGAGACTCGCGAGAAACAGCCGGTAATCGGCAAACTGCTGAAACCGCTCGGACACGACGATCAACCAGTCGCACGCGATCGCATCGTTGAACGCCGCATCGGCATGCCACTGCGCGCCGCCCGCGAGCGGCACCGGCCGCCCGTCCCACGAACATACCTGCCAGCGGTACAACAGCCGCCCGTCGATCTCGTTCGCGAGATTCAACGCATCGACGATCGGCCCCACGCCCGACATCGACACGGGCGGCAATGCAACGATCGCCACCTGCGTCGTGCGGGTGGCGCCTGCGGGACGAGACACCGGTACCACGTTGAAACCTGCCCTGTCGCGTTACTTGAGGCTGCCCGACAGGAACTGCTTGAGCCGCTCGCTCTGCGGACGCACCAGCACCTCCTTCGGGTCGCCCTCTTCCTCGGTCCGCCCCTGATGCAGGAACATCACGTGGTTCGACACGTTGCGCGCGAAACCCATCTCGTGCGTGACGACGATCATCGTGCGCCCTTCCTCGGCCAGCTTCTGCATCACCTTCAGCACTTCGCCCACCAGTTCCGGGTCGAGCGCGGAGGTCGGCTCGTCGAACAGCATCACGTCAGGATGCATCGCAAGCGCACGCGCGATAGCCACGCGCTGCTGCTGGCCGCCCGACAGATGCGACGGATACTGCTTCTCGACGCGCGGCGGCAGACCGACCTTCTCCAGGTACTCGCGCGCACGCTCCTCGGCTTCCTTCTTCGAAATGCCGAGCACGTGCACGGGCGCTTCCATCACGTTCTCGAGCACGTTCATGTGCGCCCACAGGTTGAAGTGCTGGAACACCATCGCGAGCTTCGTGCGGATGCGCTGCAACTGCTTGTGATCGGCGACTTCGAGCGCACCGGCGCGGTCGGCCTTCGTGCGCACGGCCTCGCCGTCGACGACGATCTGCCCCGCATTCGGCCGCTCGAGAAAATTGATGCAGCGCAGGAACGTGCTCTTGCCCGAGCCGCTCGCGCCGATGATGCTGATGACGTCGCCGGCCTTCGCGTTCAGCGACACGCCCTTGAGCACCTCGTTGTCGCCATAGCGCTTGTGGATGTCGACCGCGGCAAGCTTGACGGAAGCGGACGCGCTCGTTTGAGTGATCTCGGCCAACTGGCTCTCCTCGAAGTAATTCAATGACGGGCGGCCGCGAGATACGCGAGCCAGTGGCGCTCCGCGCGGCGAAACGCCGCGACGAGTGCGAACGATACCGCAAGATAGATCAGCGCGGCGATCCCGAACGACTGGAACGCCATGTAGGTCGCGGAATTGGCGTCGCGCGCGACCTTCAGGATGTCCGGCACGGTCGCGGTGAACGCGACGGTCGTCGCGTGCAGCATCAGGATCACCTCGTTGCTGTACAGCGGCAGCGCGCGGCGCAGCGCCGACGGCAGGATCACGCGGCGGTACATCGTGAACGGCGACATCCCGTACGCCCGCGCCGCCTCGACTTCGCCGTGCGGGATCGCGCGAATCGCCCCGGCGAAGATCTCGGTCGTGTACGCGCAGGTATTCAGCGCGAACGCGAGAATCGCGCAGTTGAAGCCGCTGCGGAAAAACGCATCGAGCAGCGAGTGCGAGCGCACGAACTCGAGGCTGTACATGCCCGTGTACATCAGCAGCAACTGCACGTAGAGCGGCGTGCCGCGGAACACGTACGTGTAGAACCGCACCGGCATCGACACCCACTTGTTCCTCGACACGCGCGCGACCGCGAGCGGCACCGCGCACACGAAGCCGAGCGAAATCGAGGCGACGAGCAGCCACAGCGTCACCGCGAGGCCGGACAGGCGCTGGCCGTCCCAGAAAAGGAACGCCTTGCCGAATTCCTGGAGGATCTCGATCATAGTTCTGCGTGCCGCACGCCCATGGAATAACGCTTCTCGAGCTGGATCAGCACGAGGTTGGAGACGGTCGTGATCGCCAGATAGATCAGCGCCGCGACGAGGATGAAGAAGAACATGTTGAACGTGCTCTTGCCGGCGTCCTGCGCGGCCTTCACGACGTCCGCGAGACCGATGATCGACACCAGCGCGGTCGCCTTCACGAGCACCTGCCAGTTGTTGCCGATGCCCGGCAGCGCAAAGCGCATCATCTGAGGAAACATGATCCGCACGAACACGCGCGCGCCGCTCATCCCGTAGGCCGAACCGGCTTCGAGCTGGCCGCGCGGCACCGACAGGAACGCGCCGCGAAACGTCTCGGTGAAATACGCGCCGTAGATGAAGCCGAGCGTCAGCACGCCGGCCACGAACGGATCGATGTCGATCTGGTTCCAGCCGACGAGGTCGGTGAACTGGTTCAGCCAGATCTGGATGCTGTAGAACAGCAGCAGCATCAGCACAAGATCGGGCACCGAGCGGATCAGCGTCGTATAACCGGTCGCGATCGCTCGCAACACCCGGTTGTGCGACAGCTTCGCCACCGCGCCGATCAGCCCCAGCGCCACCGCGGTGGCGAGCGACAGCACCGACAGCTCGATGGTCTGCACGGTGCCGGCCCAGAGGACGGGACCAAAGCCGTAAAGGAACACGCGCGTCTCCAGAGTTGAATGAATGCCGACGCGTATGCCTGTCCCACGCCGGGCTGACGCGGATAGTCGCAAGCGAAATTATTTGCCTCAAATCACCGGGCGCGCGATTGCTGCGTCGCAACAATTCATCCCATCATTTCCGCGCACGGCCTACGCCGCTGTTTCAAAAGGAAAAAGCCCGCTTCCTGACAGTCCGATGACACGCCGGGAAGCGGGCTTTTTGCAATTTTCCGGTCGCTTTTTCGATATAGCGCCAGGCGGGCCGTCAGGCCGAACGGGCAGGTCCGGGGCCACGCGACACAATCGCTCGCTCATGCCCGCGACGCGCTGCGCGACCGGTTGCACAAGCGCCGCGCGTGAGCGTCACCGCCCTTTCAGGATGTCGGAGCGCGACGTCGTATAGACGAGCCCGTCCGGGCCGAAATGGACGTTGAAGAACGCGTCGGTGTTGACGCCGTCCTCGAGCCAGCGCCAGCTCCAGACCGTCTCGGGCTTCAGCGGATACTGCGCGACGTCGCCGGGCTTGCCGAGCAGGCGCCGCACCTCGTCCTCGTCCATCCCCGGGCGCACTTTCGCGAAATTCTCGGCGGTCAGCACCTGGGTCGCGCCCGTGTAGCGCCCGTTCGCATCGAGGTCGACGAACCAGGTCTGGTTGCCCATCGGGCCGCGCGGATATTCGAGACGCTTCGAACCATCGGTAAACGTGCGCTCGGTCTCCGGTTTGCCCATCGTGCCGCGCACGTCGGCCTCGGTCGATTCGCCGACCTTCAGCCCCTTGAGCAGCAGCGGCGCGGGCTTGATCGCGTTGAAGAAGTCGCTGATACGTTGCACGTCGAGATGGCCTTGGTCGTCGCAACCGGTCAACGCCAGCGCGGCGGCCAGCATCGTCACGGAAAGCAGCGGGAAACGGAAAATCATCGGAAGAATGGCGCGTGGAGAAAACACGCGAAGGATACCCGCGCGACGCCGAAAGCGCGAGACGGGCCGCGCGGCCCGTCCGGTGTTCAATGCGTCGTTTCGGTTTCGGCCGGGGTTTCGGACGCCCGATTCGCCGGTGGCGCCGCGCGCGGCACGGCCGGCGGCGCACCTGGGCGGCCGCGCGTGCGCATCAGCTCGGCAAGCTGCCACGAGCCGAGCGCGAGGCAGCCGAACAGCACTTCGCGGCCGCGCTTGACCACCGCGAGCGACAGCGCCGTCTCGCGGTCGACGCCGAACATCTGCGCGAGCAGCACGACGGTCGCCTCCTGCACGCCGAGCCCGCCCGGCACCATGAACGCCGCATGCCGCACGGCCTGCGTCATCGCCTCGATCGCGATCGCGCCGCCGATCGACACCGGGTGGCCGAGCAGCGCGAGCGCCCAGTAGATCTCGAGCGCGCCGAGCACGTAGCCGGCCAGTTGCCAGAAAAAGGCGCTGAACAGCAGGCCCGTGCGCGACATCAGCGAATCGATGTCGGCGTCGAGCCGGCGGCCGTCGACGCCCTGCAGCAGCCGGTGCGAATCGCCGAGCAGGCGGCCCGCGAAACGCTCGATCGCGTGGAAGACGCCGCCGCGCCGCATCAGCACGACGCCGAGCATCGGCAACGGCAGCGTCAGCAGCAGCGCGAGGCCGATCGTGCCGCCGCCCATGTTGTCGGTCGTCGCGAGCAGCAGCACGAGGCCGAGCGCCGCGAACGCGTACTGGACCACGATCGTCACGAGCACCTCGACGATCACCGACGCGGTCACACGGCTCGCGTCGGGCACCTGCCAGCGCGCGAGCCGGATGCCGACGATCTCGCCGCCGATCCCGACCACGGGCAGCAGCCGGTTCACGGCCTCGCGCACGGTCGCGATCCACCACAGGAACGCCAGCGACGCGCGCCGGTCGAGCAACTGATGCCATGCATATGCATCGAGCAGCAGCGGCAACGCGTGGAACGGCACGAGCCACAGCAGCGCATAGCCGGCGCGCGCGAGCATCTGCGTCACGTCGCCGACGCCTTCGTGCAGCCCCAGCGCGAGCAGGATGCCGATGCCGATCGGCCAGCCGAGCCACTTGATCCACTTGCTCATGACGGCTGCGCTCCCGGTGCGCGCGACGCGGGCGCGCCGCGCCGTGCCGCGGGCTCGCCGAACACGTCGGCAAAGCCGCCGGTCGCGACGCCCGCCGCCTTCAGCGCGGCGGCAACGCGCGGCGACAGCAGCGCATCCAGTTCGTCGACCGGTCGGTAGCTGGCCATCGTCGGCGTGATCGGGCCGTCGCCGGCTTCGGCCGGATGGCAGTAAATCTCGCCGACGCCCGGCGGCAGCTTCGCGAGCGCGTCGAGCAGTACCGCCTCGTCCATCGCGCCCGTGTGCTCGATGCCGACCACGTAGTCGTTGTGCGCGAGCCCCGCGCGATCGAGCCGCGCGCGCACCAGCGCGATCCACGGCTTGAGCAGCGCCGGCGCGCTCGTTTCGTACGGCAGCCGCACCGCGCGCAGCCCGTAGTCGCGGCCGATCTCGATGATCATCGACAGTACGGTCGGATGCAGGTGGAAATGCTTGTGCGCGTTCACGTGGTCGAGCGGCAGGCCGCTCGCCGCGAACGCGTCGAACTGCGCGCGGATCTCGCGGCGCAGTTGCGCACGCACGTGCGGCAGGAAGAAGAAGCGGCAGCCGTCCTTCGCCATCGCGTCGCCGAAGCGCCCGTCAGGGCCGACGAGCGCGGGAATTTCATGCGCGGGCAGCGTGGCCGGGCCGTCCGCGAGCACCAGATGCAGGCCGACCGCGAGCGACGGCAGCCGCCGCGCGCGTTCGATCGCATCCTGCGCCGCGCTCGCGCCGACCATCAGGCTCGCGGCGTTCAGCACGCCGTCGCGGTGTGCGCGCTCGACCGCCGCGTTGACGCGCGGGTGCAGCCCGAAGTCGTCCGCGGTGAAGATCAGCGCCCGCGCCGCCCGCTGCGTCGCCACGAATCAGGCCTCGTGCGCGCGCAGGAAGCGGAAGAACTCGACGCCTTCGCGCAGGCGGCGCTTCATCATGTCCCAGCTCGTCAGCATCTCGCGCACGATTTCCCAGATCTTCGACGGGCGGAAGTAGAACTGGCGATAGAACTGCTCGAGATGGTGATAGATCTCGTCGCGCGACAGGTGCGGATAGCCGATCGCCGCGAGCTGCACGCCTTCCTTGCTGACCAGGTTGATGGTCTTGTTCTCTTCCATCCAGCCGTTTTCGACGGCCTGCTTGTAGAGCGTCGTGCCCGGATACGGCGCGGCGAGCGAAACCTGGATCGTGTGCGGGTTGATTTCCTTCGCGTACTCGATCGTCTTCTTGATGGTCTCTTGCGTCTCGCCCGGCAGGCCGAGGATGAAGGTGCCGTGGATCTTGATGCCGAGCTTCTTGCAGTCCGCGCTGAAGCGGCGCGCGAAATCGGTGCGCACGCCCTTCTTGATGTTCACGAGGATCTGGTCGTCGCCCGATTCGAAGCCGACCAGCAGCAGGCGCAGGCCGTTGTCCTTCATGATCTTCAGCGACTTGTACGGCACGTTGGCCTTCGCGTTGCACGACCACGTGATGCCGAGCTTGCCCAGGCCGACGGCGATGACTTCGGCGCGCGGCAGGTCGTCGGTGAAGGTGTCGTCGTCGAACATCAGTTCCTTCACTTCCGGCATGTTGTCGCGGATCCACTTCGCTTCCGCGAGCAAGTTCTCGACCGAGCGCGTGCGGTAGCGATGGCCGCTGACCGTCTGCGGCCACAGGCAGAACGTGCAGCGCGACTTGCAGCCGCGGCCCGTGTAGATCGACACGTACGGATAGTTCAGGTAGCCGATGAAGTAGTTGTCGATCTTCAGGTCGCGCTTGTAGACCGGCGCGACGAACGGCAGCTCGTCCATGTTCTCGAGGATCGGACGCGCTTCGTTGTGCTCGATCGAGCCGTCCTTCGCGCGCCAGCTCAAGCCCTTGATCTCGGGGAACGGCTTGCCTTCGGCGAGTTCCTTGCAGGTGTAGTCGAATTCCTCGCGGCACACGAAGTCGATCGCGTCGCTCGCCGTCAGCGAGTTGTGCGGATCGACCATCACCTTCGCGCCGACCATGCCGACCCGCATCGACGGCTTCATCTTCTTCAGATCCTGCGCGAACATCGCGTCGGTCGGGAACGACGGCGTGCTCGTGTGGATGATCACGAGGTCGTAGTCGTTGGCGATCTTCAGCGTTTCCTCGACCGACAGCCCGTCGGCCGGCGCATCGACGACGCGGCTGCCCGGCACGAGCGCGGCCGGCTGCGCGAGCCACGTCGGATACCAGAAGGAACGGATTTCGCGCTTCGCCTGATAGCGCGAGCCGGCTCCGCCGTCGAAGCCGTCATACGAAGGGGCCTGCAAGAACAGCGTTTTCATGAATGCTCCGGTAGCCTGCATAGTTCGTTTCGTTGCAACGATTCAGTCAAAAACCGCGGGTCGCCCTGCCGGCGCCCGCCTCTCTGTTGTGTCGCGCCGCGCGGCTTCGCCGTGCGACGCGTCTCGGCCCGCGGGCCGGGTTCGATCGACGGCCCTAGCGGCCGTCCACTGCTTCCACGGCCGCCGTCGCGCGTTCGCCGCCGACGACCGTCATCCGGGCGCCGCGCCATACCACATGCGTGCCGAACGCGGCCGCGAGCCACTCGAGCGCGAGCAGCGTGTCGCGCACCGCGACGAGCGGCAGGTCGCGCCAGAACGCGCGCCAGCCGTCCTCGCCGCGCGCATGCAGCACGAGCCGCCCGAATGCGCCGAGCGCGGCCGCGCCGCCCGCCAGCGTGCCGGCGAACGTGCCGTCGAGGCGCAATGCCAGCAGCGCGCCGATCGCGAGCCATGGCACGGTAAACGTAATGAACAGGAACGCGAAGCCGGCCGGATTCAGCGAACGGATCGTGCGCAGCCAGCGCGTCTCGCGGTGCCACAGCGGCCCGAACGACGGTTCGATCACGTCGGTCGCGACGTCGACCTCGGACAGCACGGTGCGGCGCCCGAGGCGGCGCGGCAGCTCGGCCAGCCAGAAATCGTCGGCCAGTTCGTCCTTCAGCGCGAAGAGACCGCCGATCCGGTCGAGCGTGTCGCGCGTGAGCGCGAGCGTCGCGCCGAAGCCGAAGCGGCTCGAACCGCCGAGGTGCGTGATCCGCACCGACGGCGCGAACCACGCGTCGACGAATTGCGCGCCGATCCGCGTCCAGAAGCCGCCGACGCTGCGCGCATGATACAGGCACGTGACGACCCCCACCGACGGGTCGGCGAGCGGCGCCGTCACGCGCTCCAGATAGTCGGGCTGCACCGCGATGTCGCTGTCCGCGATCACGATGCGGCCGTATTTCGCGCGCTCGGCGAGATTGATCAGGTTGCTGACTTTCAGGTTCTTGCCATGCACGCGCGCGTCGATCACGAGCGTGATGTCGCAATCCGGATGTTCGGCGCGCAGCCGCTCGACGACGGCCGCGGCCGGATCGGCCGACGATGCGACGCCGAACAGCACCTCGTAGCGAGGATGGCGCTGCACGCAGAAGGTCGCGAGGTTTTCATACAGGTGCGGCTCCGCGCCGCACAGCGGCTTCAACACACTGACCGGCTCGAAGCCGTCGCGCGCGGCCGTGCGCGGTGTGCGCGGCCGCGGCGCGAAGGCCGCGACGAGCGCATAGCCGGCCGCGGCCAGCGTGAACGCGATCAGGAGCCAGTCGAGCAGCGTGGCGGTAGGCGTCATGCGCGATGCCTCCCGGCGACGCGGGCGCCATGGCAAACGCTTGAGCGCGATTGAACGTGATGCGGTATTCCGACGACGACGAACGCGGGCACGACCCGACTCCTTGTTCCTGCAGCGTCTGTAATGGGGGAGGCGCGACCCGTTGTTCGGGTTCGGCCATGCCCGGCTTCGCGTGGCGTATCCCCGCGCAGCGCCCGGACGGCATGCGGGAAGACTCGAATGGCTCCATCGGCACAAGATGGGCAGGCGGCGGATTTTAGCAGTCTGCGCCCCCCCGCGCTCGGCGCTACGCGAAACGGACTAGTGCAATTCCGGCAAAGCTGAGGGATCGACGAGCCTGATCGGCCCGGCCACGTTCACGGTAGCGTAAGCACTTTGCAGGCGTATTGCAGTCTTTAAAATCAAACGTTTCGTGCAAATTTGTGTGTCGACGCGGTTTCACTTCCAATCGCCGTAAAATTTGGTAATTAATCGGTGATTAGATTGATTTTCGCAACGATTGTCGGAAGCCAGCCTGCGCCCCTGTAAGGCGCATGGGTATCCTCGCGCCGCCAGCACGTTCCGGAACCCTTTGGCAAAATCGTCGGCGTCTGTTGCGTCAGCGCATCACCACGCCACCCCGTTTTCGAAGGTCTTCCGATGACACCGTTTTCCGTACTCGATCTCGCCCCCATTCCGGCCGGCGCCGACGCCTCGCAGGCATTCCGCAACACCGTCGATCTCGCGCAGCACGCGGAACGCTGGGGCTACCGGCGCTACTGGCTGGCCGAGCATCACAACATGCCGGGCATCGCGAGTGCGGCCACCGCCGTCGTGATCGGCCACGTCGCGGGCGCCACGCAGACGATCCGGGTCGGCTCGGGCGGCATCATGCTGCCGAACCATGCGCCGCTCGTGATCGCCGAGCAGTTCGGCACGCTCGCGTCGCTGTATCCGGGGCGCATCGACCTCGGCCTCGGCCGCGCGCCCGGCACCGACCAGACCACGTCGCGCGCGCTGCGCCGCGACCTGATCGGCAGCGCCGATTCGTTTCCGGACGACGTCGCCGAGCTGCAGCGCTACTTCGCGGAGCCCGTACCCGGCCAGCGCGTGCGCGCGGTGCCCGGCGCGGGGCTCGACGTCCCGGTGTGGCTGCTCGGTTCGAGCCTGTTCAGCGCGCAACTCGCGGCGATGCTCGGGCTGCCGTTCGCGTTCGCGTCGCACTTCGCGCCCGACTATTTGATGCGGGCGCTCGAGATCTATCGCGCGCAGTACCGGCCGTCGGCCGCCTGGCCGAAGCCGCATGCGATGGTGGGCGTCAACGTGTTCGCGGCCGAGACCGACGACGAGGCGCGGCGCCTGTTCACGTCGCTACAGCAGCAGTTCATCAACCTGCGGCGCGGCACGCCGGGCAAGCTGCCGCCGCCCGTCGACGCGCTCGAGGCGAACGAACTCGAACTCGCGACCGTCGCGCATTCGCTGTCGTTCGCGGCGGTCGGCTCGCGCGACACGGTCCGCGACAAGCTGCGCGACCGTATCGCACAGACGGGCGCCGACGAGCTGATCATCACCGCGCAGATCTACGATCATGCCGCGCGGCTGCGTTCGTTCGAACTGGCCGCGCAGATCCGCGACGAACTCGCGAACGAGGCAAGCTGACGGCACGACCGCGCGCGGCCGCCCGCGCCGGCTCACTGCGGGCGCACGGCGTCCAGCCCGTCGAGCAGCGCCTTGTGGAACGCGTCCGGGTCCTGGATCTGCGGCGCGTGGCCGAGCGCCGGGAATTCGACGAGCTGCGCGCCGGGAATCGCGGCCTGCGTGCGCTTCGCGAGCTCCGGATAGCGGCCGAGCTTCGCGTGCACGTCGGGCGGCGCGACGTCCTTGCCGATCGCGGCCGTGTCCTTGTCGCCGATCATCAGCAGCGTCGGCACGCGAATCGCGCCGAATTCGTAGACCACCGGCTGCGTGAGGATCATGTCGTAGATCAGCGCGGAGTTCCACGCGACCGCGTCGCGGCCCGCGCCGCGATACATGCCGGCGAGCATCTGCACCCAGCGCTCGTACGACGGCGACCACTTGCCCCCGTAGTAGGTCGCCTGCTCGTAGCGGCGGATGCCGTCGGCGTTGGTCTTCAGCTCGCGCGCATACCAGTAGTCGACCGACAGCGGCGGCACGCCGAGCGCCTTCCAGTCTTCGAGGCCGATCGGATTCACGAGCACGAGCTGGTCGGTCGCCTTCGGATACATCAGCGCGTAGCGGATCGCGAGCATCCCGCCCGTCGAGTGGCCGACGATCGTCGCCGACTTCACGCCCAGCGATTCGAGCAGCGCGTGCGTGTTGCGCGCGAGTTGCTGGAAGCTGTACTGGTAGCGCTCGGGTTTCGACGATTTGCAGAAGCCGATCTGGTCCGGCGCGATCACGCGATAGCCGGCGCGGCTCAGCACGCCGATCGTGTCCTCCCAGGTCGCCGCGCAGAAGTTCTTGCCGTGCAGCAGCACGACGGTGCGGCCGTTCGGGTGCGCGGGCTGCACGTCGAGGTACGCCATCTCGAGGGTTTCGCGCTGCGACACGAACGCATATTCGTGCACGGGCGCCGGATACGCGAACCCTTCCAGGCGCGGGCCGTACGCGGGCCCTTCGTTGGCGGCGGGCGTCGCGGCGACGGCCGCAACGGGCATCGCGCACGCGGCGGCGGCGCTCGCGCCGAGCACCGCGGCGCGCGCGACAGACAGGATCTTGCAAATCGAAAGCATGGCGATCACGGTGAGTGGAGACGCGCGCGGGCAGCCGGGTTGCAGCGCGGCTGTCTCGCGCCCCGCGATTCTACGCGGTCGCGTGACGACGGCGCGCAACACTCCAGCGCCGCGCGACTTCCGCGCGTACGACGAACTCGGGTATCGTGTGACGTGACCCTGAAACGCGTGCAGGCGAATTCCCATGAAAAACGTCCTCAGCATTCAGTCGCACGTCATCTACGGCCACGCCGGCAACAGTGCGGCCGTGTTCCCGATGCAGCGCCTCGGCGTCAACGTCTGGCCGCTCAACACCGTCCAGTTGTCGAATCACATGCAGTACGGCCACTGGGCCGGCAGCGCGATCGACGCCGCGAAGATGGAACAGCTCGTCGACGGCATCGCCGCCATCGGCGCGCTCAAGCGGTGCGACGCGGTGCTGTCCGGCTTCCTCGGCTCGCCGCCGCAGGCACGCGCGGCGGTCGAGATCGTGCGCTCGGTGAAGGCGATGAATCCGAACGCGTGGTACTTCTGCGATCCGGCGATGGGCCAGACGGGCGGCGTCCGGCCCGAGCCCGGCGTCGAGGAATTCATCGTCCAGGAGGTGCCAGCGCTCGCGGACGGCATGTCGCCGAACCATACCGAACTGCAGAAGCTCGCCGGGCGACGCATCGAGACCGTCGCGGAAGCCGTCGACGCGTGCCGCACGCTGATCCGCCGCGGCCCGAAGATCATCCTCGTCAAGCACCTGCACGACCGCAACAGCCCGGCCGACCGTTTCAACATGCTCGCCGTCACCGAAACCGAAGCGTGGATCGGCCAGCGGCCGCTGTATGCGTTTCCGCGCCATCCGGTCGGCGTCGGCGACCTGACCAGTGCGATCTTCGTCGCGTGCCGGCTGCGCGGCGACTCGGTGCGCGCCGCGTTCGAACACACGCTCGCGGCCGTGCACGCGGTCGTGAAGGCCACCTACGACGCACGCCGCTACGAGCTCGAGCTCGTCGCCGCGCAGGACGAAATCGCGCGGCCGAGCGAATGGTTCGGCGCGTGGGTGACCGACGCCTGACGCGTGCGTATCGCCCTCCTCGCCGCGGCGGCCCGCCGCTGCGCCTCAGCCGTCCTGCTACTCCCTCGCTGTTCCGCTGTTCCCGCTGTTCTCCGTGTGCCGCGCCTCGCCCGCCGCCGCTTCCCGCAGTCCGTGCGGCGGCGCACCGCCGGCCGCGACCTGATTCACGCGTGCAAACGTTTCCGGACTTCACATGAATGACACCGATTCCTCGCTATGCTCGCGGCGGCACCCACCGGCGCAGCCGCATCCTGCGACCCGGTGTGCGCCGTTCCCGCAGGTCCCGCCAATCGGCTCCCTCTTTACCCCACGATAACGACCATGACCCGATCGAACCGTCGTGACTTCCTGCGCGTCGCCGCCGGCACTGCCGGCGCCGCCGCGCTGAACCTGTTTCCGCCCGTGATCCGCGATGCGCTCGCGATTCCCGCGAACCGCCGTACCGGCACGATCCGCGATATCGAACACATCGTGATCCTGATGCAGGAGAACCGTTCGTTCGACCACTACTTCGGCACGATGCGCGGTGTCCGCGGCTTCGGTGACCCGCGCCCGCTGCGCCTCGCGAACGGCAAGTCGGTGTTTCACCAGCCGGTCGGCCCGGCCGAACTGCTGCCGTTCCACCCGGGCGCCGACAAGCTCGGCCTGCAGTTCCTGCAGGATCTGCCGCACGGCTGGCAGGACATGCACGCCGCCTGGAACAAGGGCCGCTACGACCAGTGGGTGCCGAACAAGGGCACCACGACGATGGCGTACCTGAAGCGCGACGACATCCCGTTCCACTATCAGCTCGCCGACGCGTTCACGATCTGCGACGCGTACCACTGCGCGATCCCGAGCTCGACCGACCCGAACCGCTACTACATGTGGACGGGCTACGTCGGCAACGACGGCACGGGCGGCGGCCCGGTGCTCGGCAACGAGGAAAAAGGCTACGGCTGGACGACCTACCCGGAAGTGCTCGAACAGGCCGGCGTGTCGTGGAAGATCTACCAGGACGTCGGCACCGGGCTCGACGCGAACGGCTCGTGGGGCTGGACGCAGAACCCGTACATCGGCAACTACGGCGACAACGCGCTGCTCTACTTCAACCAGTACCGCACCGCGCTGCCCGGCACGCCGCTGTACGACAAGGCGCGCACCGGCACCAACATCAGCGCCGGCGGCACGCTGTTCGACGTGCTGCAGCAGGACGTGAAGAACGGCACGCTGCCGCAGGTGTCGTGGATCTGCGCGCCGGAAGCCTATTCCGAGCACCCGAACTGGCCGGCGAACTACGGCGCGTGGTACATCGAGCAGGTGCTGAAGGTGCTCGTGTCGAATCCGGAGGTGTGGAGCAAGACCGCGCTCTTCATCACGTACGACGAAAACGACGGCTTCTTCGACCACGTGGCGCCGCCGTTCGCGCCGCAGTCGCGCGACAACGGGCTGTCCACGGTCGCGACGACCAACGAGGTGTTCGCCGGCGACGCGTCGCACATGGCCGGCCCGTACGGGCTCGGGCCGCGCGTGCCGATGCTCGTCGTGTCGCCGTGGACCAAGGGCGGCTGGGTCTGCTCGCAGACGTTCGATCACACGTCGCTGCTGCAATTCATCGAGGCGCGCTTCGGCGCGCAGTATCCGGTCACGGCCGCCAACGTGTCGCCGTGGCGCCGCGCGGTGTGCGGCGACCTGACGTCGGCGTTCGACTTCGCGACCGCGGACGCCGCGTGGCCGACGCTGCCCGACACGAGCGGCTACGCGCCGCCCGACCGCGCGCGCCATCCCGACTACATCCCGGTGCCGCCGGTGCTGCAGACGCTGCCGAAACAGGAGGCCGGCCTGCGTCCGGCGCGCGCGCTGCCGTACGAGCTGTTCGTGCACGGCCGCGTCGAAGCCGCGAACGGCCAGTTCCGGCTGACCTTTGCGAACACGGGTCGCGCGGGCGCCGCGTTCCAGGTCCAGTCGCGCAACCGCGTCGACGGCCCGTGGGCATACACGGTCGAAGCCGGCAAACGCGTCGCCGATACGTGGAGCGCCGCCGCGTCGCTCGGCCTGTACGACCTCGACGTGTACGGCCCGAACGGCTTCTACTGCCATTTCCGCGGCCCGTTCGCGACCGGCACCGGCAGCGCGAACGTGAACCCCGAAGTGATCTACGGCTACGACGTCGCGAACGGCAACATCACGCTGCGCCTGATGAACCGAGGGCACAAGGCCGTGCGGCTGAAGGTCACGAACGCGTACGGCCACGGTCGCGCGCGCACGTTCGACCTCGCGCCGGGCGCGCACGTCGACGACTACTGGGATCTGCGCGGCAGCCACGGCTGGTATGACCTCACCGTCAGCGACGGCCGCCTGCTCGGCTTCCTGCGCCGCTTCGCGGGCCACGTCGAAACGGGCCGCCCGAGCACCAGCGACCCGCTGATCCGCACGACCGCGTCGCACGACGACGCCGAAGCCGCGTCGGACGCCCTGGCCGACTGACGCCGCCCCACGCGCGGCGCGGCCCCGGCGGGCCGCGCCGCGTTTTTACCCCGCACCGCCCCCTTCTTTCTGCCCGTTCCGTTCGCGACGGGAAACTCCCGATACCGGCCGCCCGTGCTCGCGCGGAAGCTATGCGCAAATCCGCATCGAATGCGCGGCAAATTTCCAAGACCCGCGCATATCGGCGACCTATATATCGATGCAATCGGGGCTCTTCGCGGAGCCTGACGGGAGACGTTTCCGAGGATCACGATGCCGACCTCCCCGCCCGATTCCGAGAAGCGGTCGAACCGCCCGCCCGTCGCACGCGCCCGGCCCGCCCGGACGCGCGCGGTACCCACTCGCCGGTGTCGAACAAGAGGAACAACATGAAATTCCGTCATTCCCTGCTGTCGGTGTCCATTGCATCCGCGCTTGCCCTCCTCTCGCAACAGGCCGCCCAGGCTGCCGACGCAACCGACGTGAAGGTCGGCTTCGCCGCGCCGCTCACGGGCGTGAACGCCGGCTACGGCAAGGATCTGCAAAACGGCGTGCAGCTCGCGCTCGACGATGCGGTCGCGCAGAAGGTGCAGATCGCCGGCAAGCCCGCCCACTTCAATCTCGTCGTGCAGGACGACCAGGCCGACCCGCGCATCGGCGTGCAGGCCGCGCAGGCGCTGGTCGACCAGAACGTGTCGGTCGTGGTCGGCCACTTCAACTCGGGGACGACGATTCCGGCGTCGGTCGTCTACGACAAGGCCGGCATTCCGGTGATCGACCCGGCCGCGACCAATCCGACGCTCACGTCGCGCGGGCTCGCGAACATGTTCATGGTGATCGCGACCGACGGCCAGAACGCCGGCAACGCGGGCAAGTACGCGGTCGACGTGACGAAGGCGAAGCGCATCGCGATCATCGACGACCGCACCGCGTTCGGCCAGGGCGAGGCCGACGAGTTCGAGAAGGCCGTGAAGGCCGCCGGCGGCACGATCATCGGCCGCGAGTTCACCAACAACCAGGCGGTCGATTTCCGCGCGCAGATCACGAGCCTGAAGGGCAAGAACCCGGATCTGATCTTCTTCGGCGGCCTCGATTCGCTTGCCGCGAACTTCATCAAGCAGATGCGCCAGCTCGGGCTGAACGCGCAGTTCGTCGGCGGCGGCGGCGTGAAGGACAACGAGTTCATCAAGATCGCGGGCCCGGCCGCCGAAGGCGCGATGGCATGGGAATACGGCCGGCCGCTCGATGAGCTGCCGCAGGGGAAGGATTTCGAGGCGCGCTTCAAGAAGCGCTTCGGCGTCGACGTGCTGTCGTACGCGCAGTTCGGCTATGACGCGGCGTGGGCGGCCATCAAGGCGATGCAGGCGGCCGCCTCGACCGACCCGAAGGTCTATCGCCCGGCGCTGAAGAAGGTCGACTTCGAAGGCGTGACCGGCCGCATCTCGTTCGCGAACGACGGCTCGCTGAAGAGCGGGATGTCGACGCTGTACCAGGTGAAGAACGGCGCGTGGAAGACGATCGTGACGAAGGGAGGCTGATCGGTGAGGCAGGCGGCCGGCGGCGGGAACGCCGCCTGGCCGCGAAGATCGACACGGCTACGCCGACCTCATACGACGACTGATGTTGAGGCGACGACGAGAGCGGGCCCGCGACAGTCGCGAGCCGCCGCGACCCAAGGTCAGCCGGCCTCGGCCTCGGCTGCCTCGTGCGCGCGGCGCAGCCGCTCGCGGCTGTTCGTGAGGTGCGTGCGCATCGCGGCGCGGGCCGCTTCCGGGTCGTGGCGCGCGATCGCCTCGTAGATGTCCTCGTGCTCGTGATTCAGCCGGCCGACGTAACGCTCGAGATCGTCGCCGGCAAAGCGCGCCGAATTCACGCGCGTGCGCGGGATGATCGACGTGCCGAGCTGCGTCATGATGTCGACGAAATAGCGGTTGCCGGTGGATTGCGCGATCTGCAGGTGGAACTGGAAATCGAGCTGCGCGGTGTCGCGGCCGCCGCCCGCGCCCGTCGCGATCGCGTCGAGCGCGCGCCGCAGCGCGGCGAGGTCGGTGTCGTTCGCGCGCTGCGCGGCCAGGCTCGCGCACTCGCTTTCGAGACTGATGCGCAGCTCCAGCACCGCGAGCACGTCGCGCAGCGTCGTGATCGTCGCGGGATCGATGCCGAGCGTCTGGCGGCGCGACGGCTCGAGCACGAAGCTGCCGATGCCGTGGCGCGTCTCGACGAGGCCGCTCGCCTGCATCCGCGAGATCGCCTCGCGCACGACCGTGCGGCTCACGCCCTGCGCTGCCATGACTTCGGTTTCGGTCGGCAGCTTGTCGCCGGGACGCAGCGTGCCGTTTTCGATCTGCGCGGTCAGCGCGTCGACGACATCTTGTGCGAGGCTGCGTGCGCGACGGCGCGGCGCTGCGGGAAGCGTAGGCACGGACATGTGGCCGGTTCCTTTTTGAATGATCGTAATGTGAGCCGAGGGTTTACGCGGGGTTTGAGCGAAAGCCGATGATTCATTATACTGCGTCACAAGTCATCCGACGACTGATGATCTATGCACGGTTCTCCTGTCGACTCAGGTCGGCTATTCAGCCCCGCCTGGTCCCGTGCGTAACGATCCGGCCCCTGTTCGTGTGCTGCGCTCCATGGGCCCGGTTGTCGCTGCCACCCCGTTGCGTCGACATGCGGGGCTTGCGCGCCGCGCACGTCGGTTGTCGAATGATCGCACCTCCCGCCGCGCGCGGCAAAGCTTTTGCCGCACGGCATCGCCTACTCTTTCGCCATCGCCGCCCATGAACGCCGTCACTGCCTCGCCCTCCCCCGACACGCCGCGCATCGTCGACCTGCAAGCGATTCCGGTCGCCGGCCACGACAGCATGCTGCTCAACCTGAGCGGCGCGCACGGCCCCTTCTTCACCCGCAACCTCGTGATCCTGAAGGACAGCGCGGGTCGCACGGGCGTCGGCGAGGTGCCGGGCGGCGAGAGCATCCGCCGCACGCTCGACGACGCGCGCGCGCTCGTCGTCGGCCAGCCGGTCGGCAACTATCATGCGGTGCTCAACGACGTGCGGCGCACCTTCGCCGACCGCGACGCGAGCGGCCGCGGGCTGCAGACCTTCGACCTGCGCACGACGATCCACGCGGTCACCGCGCTCGAAGCCGCGCTGCTCGACCTGCTCGGCCAGCATCTCGGCGTGCCGGTCGCCGCGCTGCTCGGCGAAGGCCAGCAACGCGAGCGCGTCGAGATGCTCGGCTACCTGTTCTACGTCGGCGATCGCACCAGGACGGCGCTCCCCTATCGCGACGGTCGCGGCGCGACCGACGACTGGACCCGCGTGCGCGACGAGGCGGCGCTGACGCCGGAGGCCGTCGTGCGGCTCGCCGAAGCCGCGCATGCACGCTACGGCTTCAACGACTTCAAGCTGAAGGGCGGCGTGTTCGAAGGCGCGCGCGAGATCGAAGCCGTGACGGCGCTCGCCGAGCGCTTCCCCGACGCGCGCGTGACGCTCGATCCGAACGGCGCCTGGTCGCTCGACGAGGCCGTGCGGCTGTGCCGCGATCAGCACCACGTGCTCGCGTATGCGGAAGATCCGTGCGGGGCGGAGAACGGTTACTCGGGCCGCGAGGTGATGGCCGAATTCCGCCGCGCGACGGGGCTGCCGACGGCGACCAACATGATCGCCACCGACTGGCGGCAGATGGGTCACGCGGTACAGTTGCACGCCGTCGACATCCCGCTCGCCGACCCGCACTTCTGGACGATGCAGGGCTCGGTGCGGGTCGCGCAGATGTGCCGCGACTGGGGCCTCACGTGGGGTTCGCATTCGAACAACCACTTCGACGTGTCGCTCGCGATGTTCACGCACGTCGCGGCCGCGGCGCCGGGCCAGGTCACCGCGATCGACACGCACTGGATCTGGCAGGACGGCGAACGGCTGACGCGCGAGCCGCTGAAGATCGAGAACGGGCTGGTGGAAGTACCGAAGCGGCCGGGGCTCGGCATCGACATCGACATGGATGCGGTCGCGCTCGCGCACGAGCTGTACAAGCAGCACGGCCTCGGCGCCCGCGACGACGCGACGGCGATGCAGTACCTGGTCCCGGGCTGGACGTTCAACAACAAGCGCCCGTGCCTCGTGCGCTGAGCACGGGCCGACCGGGCGGCAAGGTCGCCCGGTCATGCGCGGCTGGGCACTCCTGAGCGGGCGTCCCTGACCGGGCGTCCCTGACCGGGCGTCCCTAACCGGGCGTCCCTATCCCCCGCGCCATCCAGGACGCAGCGAACAGTCAGACGATCTGCTTGAGCGCCGCGTCGAGCGCGAGCACCGCGACGCGGTCGCCTTCGGTCGCGAGCGGCGTGCGCATCACGATCTGCCGGTTGTGGCCGACAGCCGCCGGCGAATCCCACAGCAGTTCCACCTTCGGCCGATTGAACAAGCTGCCGCGACGCGGCGGCACGACCGCCGGCTGCGCGCCGTGCTCGCCCGCGGCGGGCGCCGCGTGGCCGGGCCAGCGCACCGACAGTTCGCGCGCGTCGTACTGGCCGACCTTGCGGCTTTCCATCCAGACGATCGCGGTGCGCGTCAGCACGTCGAGCGAGATCGCATACCGGCCGACCGCGAAGCGGCGCGCGGCCACGTTGGTCCGCCACAGCGGCCGCGGCCGGCAGATCCAGACGATCGCCGCATACAGCGCCGGCGCGGCCACGAGCCAGCCGTTGGTCGCCGTCACCGCATGCAGCGCGCGGCGCCAGCCGGCCGCCCACGTGAACGCGCCGATCGACCACGCGGCGAACAGGAAACCGATCAGCGCGAACACGCGCAGCGCCTGGCGCAACCACTGCGGCAGCGGATGGAACGGCCGCTCGGCCCGGGCGGCGGCGCCCGGCAGCGCGAGCAGCAGGAAGATCAGGATGAGATAGAGGAATGCCCACGGCGACGACATCATCGCCGACAGCGACGCGCGATAACCCATCTGGGACATCGAGAACAGCCAGCGCGCGAGCAGCACGAGACCGATCGCGCGCAACGCGAAGATCACACCGGCGCCGGGGGCCGGCGCTGCGCGCGTGGTTTTCGTTCTCGCCAAGACTGCTCTCCTCTGGATAGTCGTACCGGGCCGGATTTCACGGCACGGCGGCCATTATAGGGACATTACCGTCTGGACAGACGGCAGGATGGTGTGCCGGGCCGCTTCCGCGGCCCTTCTCGGCGCCGGGCGCGGCGAGAATACAACACATCCGCGCCGCAGATGTGACAACGCCCCGCCGGAAAACCCGGACGGGGCGTCGTGGCGGCCGCGCGCCGCCACGCGGCGGCGGCCCGCGATCAGCTTGCGTTGACTTCGCGGAGCACCGTGCGGCGCTTCTGGCGCAGCAGTTCCTCGTAGCCCTTCACGTAGTTCTGCGCCATCACCTTCGACGAGAAACGGGCTTCGAACGCGGCCCGAACCTTCTCGCGCGGCAGCGTATCGAGGCGCTTGAGCGCGGCGACGGCCGACAGTTCGTCCTCGACGACGAAGCCCGACACGCCGTTGTCGATCACTTCCGGCACCGAACCGCGCTTGAACGCGATCACCGGCGTGCCGCAAGCCATCGCCTCGATCATCACCAGGCCGAAGGGCTCCGGCCAGTCGATCGGGAACAGCAGCGCATGCGCATTGCCGAGGAATTCGGTCTTCTCCGACTCGCTGATTTCGCCGATGTACTCGACGTGCGGCAGCGCGAACAGCGGCTTGATCTTCTCTTCGTAGTACGCGCGGTCGGCCTTGTCGAGCTTCGCGGCGATCTTGATCGGCAGGCCGGCCTGCTCGGCGATGCGGATCGCCGTATCGACGCGCTTTTCCGGCGAGATGCGGCCGAGGAACGCGAGGTAGCTCGGCTTCACGTTCGGGATCGGCGTCAGCAGGTTTTCCGGCAGGCCGTGGTAGACGGTCGACAGCCAGTTCGCCTGCGGCAGCGGGATGCGCTGGTTGTCGGAGATCGACACGACCGGCACGTCGCTGAACGCGTTGAAGATCGGCTGCAGTTCCGGCAGGTCGAGACGGCCGTGCATCGTCGTCAGATGCGGAACCGGCTGGCGCGAGAACAGCGAGAACGGGTAGTAGTCGATGTGGCAGTGCAGGACATCGAACTCTTCCGCGCGGCGGCGCACCTGCTCGAGCAGCAGCATGTGCGGGGCCATCACGTCGCGGATCGTCGGGTCGAGGCGCAGCGCCTGCGGCCAGCACGCTTCGAGCTTCGCGGAAGTCTGCGAATCGCCGCTCGCGAAGAGCGTGACGTCATGCCCCATCTCGACGAGCGCTTCGGTCAGATAGGACACCACGCGCTCGGTGCCACCGTACAGTTTCGGGGGCACCGCTTCATGCAACGGAGCGATTTGGGCGATTCGCATGCGTAACTCCTAAAAAATCGGCAAAAAACCAGGTATGGGTCGGCAACCTGCCGGTGGTCCGGGCTGGAAACATGTCGTCCGAACCTCGGACGACTCAGCCTGCCGGGGGCGTCGAACCCGCGCTGCTCAAGGAGCGTCGGCGACGCGACAGGCCATAGAACGTTTGAAACGAAGACCCGTTGACAGGGGTTCGTAAAAAAACCTGGAATCGAACCCGGAGCCGATTATCTAGGGTTATTCCCGATACGGCGCACGACATTTCAAACACTTTACTTTGTTACAAAGGCGCAACACTTTGCAACCCGCGGACTCGGGCGTCCGTTCTAGAGTGGAAGGCCGTTTTGGCGATCCTTGTTAACCCGCAGCTGCCGGCAGCGTGATTCCGGCACACGACGGGATGCCGGATTTTATCTCAAAATCGAGCGCGAGCCCCTGGCCAAGGCAAGATTCGCGCAGCGCGACGCGCGGCGTTGTTTACAATGCCGGATTATTCAGTCCGGGCGAACGCCGGCCTGCAACCCAGCCGCCACGCTCACTCACCGAATCACCGCACCCATATTTTGGAATCTCTCACCCCCGCCCAGCGCAACGCCCACAACGCGAAGCTGTCGAGCTACGCGCATCGGCCGATCGCGTTCCTGTTCCGCTACATCCGCCTCCACCCCGTCGCGCACCTGATCGTGCTCTGCAGCGTGCTGGCCGCCGTCGGCTGCGCGCTCGGCTCGCAATATGCGATCAAGCACCTGATCGACGTGCTCGCGACCGGACGCCATCACCCGGGCCCGCTGTGGAGCGCGTTCGCGCTGCTCGTCGGGCTGATCGCGGCCGACAACATGCTGTGGCGCGTCGGCGGCTGGGTCGCCGCGCACACGTTCGTCGCGGTCACGGGCGACCTGCGGCGCGACCTGTTCCAGTACCTGATCGGCCATTCGCCGACGTATTACTCGGAGAAGCAGCCGGGCACGCTCGCGAGCCGCATCACGGCCACGTCGAACGCGGTCTACACGTCGGAGAACACGATGGCGTGGAACGTGCTGCCGCCGTGCATCGCGGTGATGGGCGCGATCCTGATGATCATCGTCGTCAATCCGCTGATGGCGGCCGGCCTGCTCGGCTGTTCGGCCGTGCTGTCCGTCATCCTGTTCAAGCTCGCCGGCCGCGGCTCCGCGCGCCACCATGCGTTCGCGGCGAAGGCCGCGGCGGTCGACGGCGAGCTCGTCGACGTGATCGGCAACATGGGCCTCGTGCGCGCGTTCGGGATGACGCTGCGCGAACAGAAGCGCTTCAGCGCGACGGTGAAGGCCGAGATGGACGCGCGCCAGCAAAGCCTGCTCTATCTCGAAAAACTGCGCCTGCTGCACGCGGTGATCACCGCGATGCTGTCCGCCGGCCTGCTCGGCTGGGCGCTGTGGCTGTGGGACCAGGGCCGCGCGACGTCGGGCGACATCGTGCTCGTCAGCTCGCTCGGCTTCACGATCCTGCACGGCACGCGCGATCTCGCGGTCGCGCTCGTCGACGTCACGCAGCACGTCGCACGCCTGTCCGAAGCGGTGAAGACGCTGCTCGAGCCGCACGGGATGCCGGACCGCTCCGACGCGCAGCCGCTGTCGGCCACGGGCGGCCGCGTCGACTTCGAGCGCGTGACGTTCGCGTACCCGCACCGTCGCGCGATCCTCGACCACTTCGACCTGCATATCGAGCCAGGCCAGCGCGTCGGCCTGATCGGCAAGTCGGGCGCGGGCAAATCGACCGTGCTCGCGCTGCTGCAGCGCTTCTACGACACGCAGGACGGCGTCGTGAAGGTCGACGGCCAGGACGTGAAGGCCATCACGCAGGACAGCCTGCGCCACGCGATCGCGCTGGTGCCGCAGGACATCTCGCTGCTGCACCGGACCATCTACGACAACATCGCGTACGGCCGCCCCGACGCGACCCGCGACGAAGTGCTCGCCGCCGCGCGCGACGCGCGCTGCGCGGAGTTCATCGAGGCGATGCCGGAAGGCTATGACACGATCGTCGGCGACCGCGGCGTCAAGCTGTCGGGCGGCCAGCGCCAGCGCATCGCGATCGCGCGCGCGATCCTGAAGGATGCGCCGATCCTGCTGCTCGACGAAGCGACGTCGGCGCTCGACAGCGCGTCCGAGGAGGCGATCCAGAGCGCGCTCGACCGGCTGATGGTCGGCCGCACGGTGATCGCGATCGCGCACCGCCTGTCGACGCTGCGCAACTTCGACCGCATCATCGTGATGAGCAACGGCAAGGTGATCGACGACGGTCCGCCCGAGGTGCTGCGCAACCGCCCCGGCCTGTACCGCGACCTGCTCGCGAAGCAGCACGGCCGCCATCATGCGGCCCCGGACGGCAACGCGCCGACCGGCGAACGCGTGGCCTGACGCACCGGCATCCCGCCGACGAAAAAAGCCGCCGTGCTTCACGCACGGCGGCTTTTTCAATTGCAGCGGCAGCAACGGACGGGATCAGACCTGCTGCAGATCGCGCAGGAAATTGTCCCGCCACACCGACACGTTGTTCTCGCGCAGTTGCGCGATCATGTCCGCGTAGCGCGCGCGCCGTTCGGCGAGCGGCATCGTCAGCGCCTGCGACAGCGCATCGGCCATCCCGTCGATATCGATCGGATTGACGATCAGCGCGCCCGTCAACTCACGCGCGGCGCCCGCGAAGCGCGACAGCACGAGCACGCCCGGATCGTCGGGATTCTGCGCGGACACGTACTCCTTCGCGACGAGGTTCATCCCGTCGCGCAGCGGCGTGACGAACCCCACGCGCGCGAGCCGGTACAGCGCGGCCAGCACTTGCCGGTCGTACTGGCGGTGAATGTAGAGGATCGGCGCCCAGTCGAGCTCCGCGTAGCGCCCGTTGATGCGCCCCGACTCCGCTTCGAGCTGCAGCCGGATGTCCTGGTATGCGCGCAGGTCCGCGCGCGTCGACGGCGCGATCTGCAGGAACGATACGCGGTTGCGAATCGACGCCTGATGCTCGAGCAGCTTCTCGAACGCCCGGAAGCGCTCGACGAGCCCCTTCGAATAATCGAGCCGGTCGACGCTCATGATCAGCTGCCGCCCGCGCAGCGACGTCGCGAGCGTGCGCACCGCCTTGCCGTGCTCGCCCGCCTGCGCGAGCGACGCGATCTCGTCCGGATACACGCCGATCGGATAGGCGGCCGCGCGCAACGTCTGGCCGAACGCCCGTACGCGCACCGTGTGCCCGTCGTACTCGACTTCGCCGTCCGCCTCGAACTCGACGTAGTCGCAGAACGCGCGCAGATCGGGCTCGGTCTGGAAGCCGAGCAGATCGAACGCGCACAGCGACTCGACGAGCTCGCGGTGCGGTGGCACGTTGACGAGCACCTGCGCGGCCGGAAACGGGATGTGCAGGAAGAAGCCGATGCGGTTCTTCACGCCCGCATCGCGCAGCGCGCGGGCGAACGGAATCAGGTGATAGTCGTGCACCCAGATCACGTCGTCGTCCTGCAGCAGCGGCACGAGCTGCTGCGCGAGCCACACGTTGACGCGGCGGTAGCCGTCGAATTCGTGGCGGTCGTACTGGATCAGGTCCGCGCGGTAATGGAACGCGGGCCACAGCGTCGCGTTCGAGAAACCGCGGTAGTACTGGTCGTAATCGCGGCGCGTCAGCCCGACGGTCGCGAACGTCACGGGCCCGCGCTCCTCGATGCGGATCTGCGGCTGCGGCGCGCCGGACGCGACCACTTCGCCGCTCCAGCCGAACCACATGCCGCCGGTTTCCTTCAGCGCGTCGTAGACGCCGATCGCGAGACCGCCCGCCGCCGGTTCGCCTTCCGAAATCGGCGCGACGCGGTTTGAAACGATGATGAGCCGGCTCATGCGTGCGGTTGCCCCGCGCCGAGCCAGCGTGCGATCTGCTCATGCAGCGCGTCGACCGAATCGAGCCGCATCCGCGCGGACGTCTCGCCCGCGCCAACCTTGATCGACAGGCCGCCGCGCGCGTTGACCACCGCGAAGCCCTTCTCGTCGGTCAGGTCGTCGCCCGCGAACAGCGGCACGCGGCCCGCAAAGGGCGGCTCGTCTAGGAAAGCGGCCAGCGCACGCCCCTTGTCGACGCCCTTCGGCTTGATCTCGAACACCATCTTGCCCGGCTGCAGCACGTACGCATCCGGATAGTCGGCGACGAGGCGCTCGGCCGCTTCGCGCGCCACCGCCTCGCGCTCGGGCGCATTGCGAAAGTGCAGCGCGACGGCCGCGCCCTTGATTTCGAGCAGCATGCCCGGATGGCGGTCGACCACGCCGGCAAGCTCGCGCTCGATGCGCAGCAGGCGCTCGTCGTTGAAGCCGATGCGCTGCGTGTCGCCGTTCGCGTCGCGGCGCTCCGCGCCGTGCAGGCCGGCGATCGGCAGGCCGGGCATCTTCAGGAACGTGTCGAGGTTGTCGATCCCGCGACCGGACACGACCGCGACCGCGCCGTGAGAGCGGCGCGACAACTCGTCGAGCAGCGTCGGCAGCGACGGCGGAACGTGAATGCTGTCGGGGGTCGGCGCCAGCTCGACGAGCGTGCCGTCGAAGTCGAAGAAGAACGCGGTGTCGGTCAGGGACAGGGAAGCCGGAACGGATTGCATCGATTCGATAGTCTGAGGGCGACCGGAAAATGCCGGGCGCCGCTGCGCGAATGGAGTTGTGCGCATCTTACCGCGCCTGCGCCCCCAGATGGGCGAAACCGGGGCCACGCGAACATCGCTCCGCCCGCCGCGTCAACTGCGACATATTGCCCCGCTCGCCCGCGCCGTATTGGTTTCGAAAGGACGCGGGCGCGCGAATTGCGCTACAGTCGCAACCGCCTGCCGCGCGTCGCTCGTTCGGCGCGGCCGAACGGCGCTCCTTACTCCTTGCCCTATGAGCAATTTCGGACATTCGCATGCGCGTTCCATATGGAAACGGTCCCTAAGATGCCGTCCCGCCTCTCCCGCCTCATCCGCACGGCCGCGGCCCTCGCCGCCGCCGTGGCGCTCGCCGCGTGCACGCACGACGAGCCGCGCTGGAACCTGACCAACGTCACCGGCCACCTGCCCGACCTGTCGTTCGAGCTGACGGGCGGCGACGGTCACCCCGTCGACGCCGATGCGTTCCGCGGCCGCGTCGCGCTCGTCTACTTCGGCTACACGCACTGCCCCGACGTCTGCCCCGAAACGCTGGCGCGGCTGATGGAAGTGCTGGCGAAGCTCGGCCCGCAGGCGGACGACGTGCGCATCCTGTTCGTCTCGGTCGATCCCGCACGCGATACGCCGCAGGCGATGCAATCCTATGTCGCCGCGTTCGACGCCGCGCACGCGCGCGGCCTGACCGGCACCGACCGCCAGATCGAATCGCTCGCGAAGCGCTATCGCGTCGCGTACCAGATGGAAAAACGCGATCCGTCCGGCGGCTACGAAGTGACGCACAGCTCGGCCGTCTACATCTTCGACGCGACCGGCCGTGCGCGCCTGCTCGCGACCGATCGCGATTCGCCCGACGCCATCGCCGCCGATGTGCGCCGGATCATCGACACTGCCTCCACGACCTGAATTCCGCCATGAACACGAAAACGACCCTCAAGACGTTCGCCCTCGTCGCCGCGCTGTGCGCCGGCGCGCACGCGTATGCCGCCGGCGCGATCAGCGCGCAGAACGCGTGGGTGCGCTGGCTGCCGAACAAGCTGCCCGCGGGCGGCTACGTGACGCTCGTGAACACCGGCGACAAACCGATCGACCTCGTCGACGTCGACAGCCCCGACTACGGGATGGCGATGCTGCACCAGACGGTATCGAACGGCTCGACGCAGAAGATGGAAATGGTCGACAAGCTGACGATCCCCGCGCGCGGCAAGGTCGACATCGCGCCGGGCGGCTATCACTTCATGCTCGAGGAGCCGAAGCACGCGATCAAGCCGGGCGACACCGTGCACCTGCGCCTGAAGTTCTCCGACGGCGAAACGGTCGATGCGCCGTTCGCCGTGAAATCGCCGACCAAGACGAAGTGATGCGCGCGCGATGAACGTCCTGTACTGGCTCGATCCGTGGGAACCGTCGCCGACCGTGGTCATCGCGGTGCTGACGGCCGCCGTGCTGTTCGCGCGCGGCGTGAAGAAGGCGAAGGTGTCGCCGCTGCGGCAGTTCTCGTTCTGGTTCGGGCTGACGGCGCTCTACATCGCGCTGCACACGCGGCTCGACTATTTCTTCGAGCACGAATTCTTCATGCACCGCGCGCAGCACCTCGTGCTGCATCACCTCGGGCCGTTCTTCATCGCGCTGTCCTACCCGGGCGCGGCGATCCGTGCGGGCATTCCGTTCCGCTGGCGGCAGCGCTTCGTGCGCCCCGCGCTCGCGTGGGCGCCGGTACGGGCGACGCTCGACGTGGTGTTCCATCCGGTCGTCGCGGTCGTGCTGTTCGTCGGGCTGATCTATTTCTGGCTGCTGTCGCCGATCCACTTCATCGCGATGCTCGACTGGCGTCTGTATCGCGTGATGAACTGGAGCATGGTGATCGACGGGCTGCTGTTCTGGTGGCTCGTCGTCGATCCACGTCCCGCGCCGCCCGCGCGGCTGTCGCCGGGCCGCCGGATCCTGATCGTCGTCGCGGCGATCCCGCCGCAGATCGCGCTCGGCGCGCTGATCTTCTTCACGCCGCACGAGCTGTATCCGATCTACTCGATCTGCGGCCGCGCGTTCACGTGGCTGAGCCCGCTGCGCGACCAGCAGATCGGCGGCCTGCTGCTGTGGATTCCCGGCTCGATGATGAGCGTGATCGGTGCGCTGATCGCACTGCGGCACTGGCTGCGACTATCCGCGCGCGGGCGCCTGATCGGCGAGCGGGCCGCGCAGCGCGGGGACTCACCACCGGTCGCGCGCACCGCGCACTGACCGCCGCGCAGCGCGGCGCGCGTCACGCGCGCGCGCTGCTCATCCACACGTGCGGGATGCCGTCCTCGTCGTGCACGTCCGAACTCGGCGCGAAGCCGAATGCCCCGTAGAAACGCTGCAAGTGGGCCTGCGCATGCAGGCTCACCGGCGTGTCCGGCCATTGCGCGCGGATATGCTCGAGCGCGCGCGACAGCAGCCCGTTGCCGAGGCCGGCGCCGCGAAACGCGGCGGTCGTCAGCACGCGGCCGATGCGCACGTCGGTGTGCTGCGCATCCGGCAGCAGCACGCGCAGATAGCCGGCCAGGCGACCCGCCGGATCGAATGCCGCCAGGTGCCACGCGGCCTGGTCCGCGTCGTCGATGTCGCGGTACACGCAGTTCTGTTCGACGACGAACACGGCGCTGCGCGCCTCGAGGATCGAATAGATTTCGCGCGCCGTCAGCGCGTCGAAGGGTTTCCAGCGCCAGTCGAGATCGGCGGTGCTCGAGGATGCGGCGGGTGCGGAAGCGTTCATGGTCGGTCCTGATTCGGGCGCGCCGGCCGGCGCGCGGCAACCGTCGATTATGCCTCGAAGCGCCTATCGCGCGCGATCGCCTGCCCGTGCGCGAAAAAAGGCCCCGCATCGCGCGGGGCCTGCTCGTCATGCCGTCATGCCTGCATCTCGCCGAAGCGGCCGCTGTTGAAGTCCTCGATCGCGGTCCGGATTTCCTCTTGCGAGTTCATCACGAACGGGCCGTAGCCGACGATCGGCTCGTCGATCGGCTCGCCGCTCAGGATCAGCAGCTTCGCGTCGCCGTTCGCTTCGATCTCGACGTCGCTGCCGTCGCGGCCGAGTTGCACGAACTGCGCTTCGCGCGCCACCGTCTCGCCGTTCACCAGCACGGTGCCGCTCAACACGACCACCGCGAGCGTCCGCCCTTCGGCGACGGGGAACCGCGCATGGCCGCCCGCCACGAGCCGCACGTCCCACACGTCGATCGGCGTGTGCGTGCGGGCCGGGCCGCGCCGCCCGTCGAACTCACCGGCGATGATCCGCGCGCGTCCCGCGCCGTCCGGCAGCTCGACCACCGGAATATCGGCGTTCAGCAGCGTCTGGTAGCCGGGCGCGCCCATCTTGTCCGCGGCGGGCAGGTTCACCCACAGCTGCACCATCTCGAGCGGGCCGCCCCGCTCCGTGAACGCCTCCGAGTGGAATTCCTCGTGCAGGATCCCGCTCGCGGCCGTCATCCACTGCACGTCGCCCGGGCCGATCGTGCCGCCCGCACCCGTCGAGTCGCGGTGCGCGACTTCGCCGTCATAGACGATCGTCACCGTCTCGAACCCGCGGTGCGGATGCTGGCCGACGCCGCGCGGCGCGCTCGCCGGTTCGAACGTCGCCGGACCGGCGTAATCCAGCAGCAGGAACGGGCTCAGGTGCGTGCCGTGAGACTGGTAGCTGAACATCGAACGCACCGGGAAACCGTCGCCGACCCAATGGCCGCGCGGCGCACTGTACACACCCTGGATCTTCTTCATTGCCCCTCTCCATATTGCGGCGAAACCCGTGTTTCGCATCCATGAGTCACAATATAGAGATGGAACGATCGATCCGGTAGACTGCCGAAATCGCACTCAGCGTTCCATTTCATGAACGATAAAGCGCGGGATCTGAACGATCTCTACTACTTCGTGCAGGTCGTCGAACATGGCGGCTTCGCGCCGGCCGGGCGCGCGCTGGACATGCCGAAATCGAAGCTGAGCCGCCGCATCGCGCTGCTCGAGGCACGGCTCGGGATGCGGCTGATCCAGCGTTCGACACGCCGCTTCACGGTCACGGACGTCGGCCAGACCTATTACGCGCATTGCCGCGCGATGCTCGTCGAGGCCGATGCCGCCGACGAGGCGATCGCACTGCTGCACGAGGAGCCGCGCGGCATCGTGCGCGTCAGTTGCCCGATCGTGCTGCTGGATTCGCTGGTCGGCACGATGATCGCCGCGTTCATGGCCGCGTGCCCGCGCGTCGAGATCCACCTGGAAGCGACCAACCGGCGCGTCGACGTGGTCGGCGAAGGGATCGACGTCGCGATCCGCGTGCGGCCGCCGCCGCTCGAGGACAGCGATCTCGCGCTGCGCGTGCTCGCCGAGCGCGGCCAGTGCCTCGTCGCGAGCCCCGCGCTGCTGCGCGAGCATGGCGTGCCGGCCGTTCCCGCCGATCTGACGCGCCTGCCGAGCCTCGACCACGGCGTGCCGCAGTCCACGCACGTGTGGCGGCTGCGCGGGCCCGACGGCGCGCACGCGGAGATCCATCACCAGCCGCGCTTCGTGACGGGCGGCATGCTCGCGCTGCGCGCGGCGGCCGCCGCAGGCGTCGGCGTCGTGCAGTTGCCGACGATGATGGTGCGCGACGAGGTGTCGCGCGGTGAACTGGTCACGGTGCTGCCGGACTGGGCGCCGCGTCGCGAAATCGTGCACGCGGTGTTCGCGTCGCGCCGCGGGCTGCTGCCCGCGGTGCGGGCGCTGCTCGACTTTCTGGCCGAGCGGTTCGCCGAACTCGAACCCGATTGAGCGCGCCGCATCGCACACAGCCATGCGCTGCAGAGCGCCCGCGCGTGCCGTAGACTGCGGTACGCGCAGTGCGCATTTTCCAACCCCTATCGCTTTCCCGCCATGTTCACGCTGTCCAACGACCCTACCGCCTCCAAAGCCGATCAATACGCGACGCTCGTCGAGCAGGCACGCGCGCTCGTCGAATCCGAACGCGACCTGACCGCGAACGCGGCGAATTTCTCCGCGCTCGTCTATCACTCGCTCGATCGGCTGAACTGGGCCGGCTTCTACTTCTTCGACGGCGCCGAGCTCGTGGTCGGCCCGTTCCAGGGCAAGCCCGCGTGCGTGCGGATCGCGCTCGGCAAGGGCGTGTGCGGCACGGCCGCGCAGACGCGCGAGACGCAGGTCGTGCGCGACGTGCACGACTTCCCCGGCCATATCGCGTGCGATGCGGCGTCCGAATCGGAAATCGTCGTGCCGTTGGTGGCCGGCGACGGTACGCTGATCGGCGTGTGGGACGTCGACAGCCCGGTCGCCGCGCGCTTCGACGACGAAGATCGCACAGGGATGGAAGCGCTGTGCCGCGTGTTCGTCGAACACGCGTGGCAAAAGGCCCGCGGTTAAGCGCCGCGAACGACACGGGCCCCGCAAAGGGGCCCGTTTCATTGCAACACCGCGCCGCCGCATGCGACGCACGGCCTGCGTCAGACCGCGTGCGTGCCCGAAAGCGCCGCGAACGCCTGCGGCTTCGCGTCGTCGGTCAGCACCTCGAAGCCCGTTTCCGTCACCACGACCATGTGCTCCCATTGCGCGGACAGCGAATGGTCCGCCGTGACGACGGTCCAGCCGTCGGCCAGCACGCGCGTGTCGCGCTTGCCCGCGTTCAGCATCGGCTCGATCGTGAAGATCATCCCCGGCCGCAGCGGCAGGCCTGTGCCCGGGCGACCGTAGTGCAGCACCTGCGGCTCGTCGTGATAGACGTCGCCGATGCCGTGCCCGCAATACTCGCGCACCACGCTGAACCCTTCGCGATGGGCGACCTGCTGGATCGCATAGCCGACATCGCCGAGCGTCGCGCCGGGACGCACCGCGCGGATGCCGGCATGCATCGCCTCGTAGGTCGACACGACGAGCCGCCGCGCGAGCTCGTTCGGTTCGCCGACGAAATACATGCGGCTCGTATCGCCGAACCAGCCGTCCTTGATCACCGCGATGTCGAGGTTCACGATGTCGCCGTCGCGCATCGGCCGCGACGTCGGAATGCCGTGACAGACCACGTGGTTCACCGACGTGCACAGCGTCTTCGGGTAACCGTGGTAGCCGATGTTCGCGGGGATCGCGCCCAACTCGTCGACGATGTATTCGCGACAGCGCGCATCCAGCTCGTCGGTGGTGACGCCCGGCTTCACGTGCTCGGTGATCATCGTCAGCACCTGCGACGCGAGCTTCGCGGCTTCGCGCGACTTGGCGATTTCCGCGGCACCGCGGATCGGGATTTCGCGTTTCGCCATTACGCCACCTGCTCGATGCCTGGCGCGACCGTCTCGGCCGGCCCCACGTCGCCGCCCCGCGCCTCGGCCTCGATCAACATCTTGCAGATGTCGCCGTAGGACAGCGCCGGGTTGAGTTCCGCCAGCATCCCGACGCGCAGCCAGTGTTCGGCCTGCGCGTTGATCGAACGGCTCAGCGCCGTGCTCGTCGAGCGCAGCCGCTCGTGCATATGCTCGGAAATCTTGATGATACCCATATATCCCCAATTAAACGAAACGTAGCTGTTTCGTATATTACGCCACGCACGACGACGGGACAAGCCGTTCGTATCCCACCTCCCGCCGCCCCGCCGCGGGAAATACCGTTGACATTGAATTCCAGTTTGCTGGAAAATCAATCCATCATGAAAGAATCAGCGAACACCACGGCCGACGATACCGGCATCAACGAGCGCATTGCCCGGCGCGTGCGCGACCTGCGCGCCGTTCGAGGCTACACGCTCGACGCGCTGGCCGCGCGTTCCGGCGTCAGCCGTTCGATGATCTCGCTCATCGAACGCGCGTCGGCCAGCCCGACGGCCGTCGTACTCGACAAGCTCGCGGCCGGCCTCGGCGTATCGCTGGCCGGGCTGTTCGGCGGCGACCGGGACGACGCGCCCGCCCAGCCGCTCGCACGGCGCGG
The DNA here is from genome assembly GCF_002223345.1 of Burkholderia sp. AU16741. Classification (NCBI taxonomy): domain Bacteria; kingdom Pseudomonadati; phylum Pseudomonadota; class Betaproteobacteria; order Burkholderiales; family Burkholderiaceae; genus Burkholderia; species Burkholderia sp. AU16741. The sequence goes on along the minus strand of NZ_NKEZ01000003.1, from coordinate 598,956 downwards.
GCAGCAGGCCGAATGGCGCGACCCGGCGTCCGGCTATGTGCGGCGCAACCTGTCGCCGGCCGGCTGGCCGTCGCCGATCCAGCTCGTCGAGGTCGATTTCCCGCCCGGCGCGCGCGTCGCGTACGACAGCGGCGGACGCGAAAGCGCGCTGCATCAGCAGGTGTGGATCATCAGCGGCCGCGTCGACGTCACGTTGGGCGATTCGCTTCACGAACTTCGCGAAGGCGACTGCCTCGCCATGCGGCTTGACCGGCCGCTGATCTTCAGCAATCCGTCGTCGCATGCCGCGCGCTATGTCGTCGCGATCTGCGATGCGTCCGCCGCCGGCATGCGAAGCGCGTGATGCGCGCATCGTGCGCACCACCGGTTTAAAGCCAAACAGGAAGGAACCCGTATGAATGCCCCGACACAGCGCGACGACGTGCGCCTGATCGATTGCAGCGAGGCCGAGCACGCAGCGGCCATTCTCGAGATTCTCAACGACGCGATCGTGAACTCGACCGCGCTGTACGACTACCAGCCGCGCCCGCCGGAAGCGATGGTCGCGTGGTTCGCGACGAAGCGCGCGGGCGGTTTTCCGGTCATCGGCGCCGTCGACGCAGCGGGCACGCTGCTCGGCTTCGCGAGCTGGGGTACGTTCCGCGCGTTCCCGGCCTTCAAGTACACGGTCGAACACAGCGTCTACGTGCGCAACGATCAGCGCGGGCGCGGGCTCGGCGAACTGCTGTTGCGCGAAGTGGTGCGGCGTGCGCGCGACGCGCAAGTGCACGTACTGGTCGGCTGCATCGACGCGGCCAATGCCGGCAGCATCGCGCTGCATACGAAGCTGGGGTTCGCGCACTCGGGCACGGTCGCGGAGGCGGGATTCAAGTTCGGCCGCTGGCTCGACGCGGCGTTCTATCAGTTGAAGCTCGAGACGCCGGCGCAGCCGGTGGATGGGTGATCTCGCGTGGTGGCCGTCGCATGCATCGTGCGCGACGGCTTTCCGGCGATGCAAAAAGAAAAGCCCCGCCGAAGCGGTAATGCCGTTCAGTTAAGGTTCTTTTTAAGGACGCGGACGGCATAGCGTTTTGGCACGGCCTTCACGGCCCGCTCGAATTTTCGAGCGGGCCGTTCTTCTTTGAGTAGCGCGACCAGACGTAGTCGCAGTCGTTGCAGCAGGGCTGGGAGTTTGCCCTGCGCACGGGTAACCGCGGCCCAGTGCAATTCGTACTGGATGACGTGGAAGGCGCGCACGAAGCTAATCTCGGTCGGCTCGCACTTCACCGCAAGCGCGGCCTTGGCAATCTCCAATCGCACGAGGTTGTAGGCAATCAGCGCGCCCCAGATTTCCTGATACACCCCCTCAACGCTGCGGCTGCGCAGGATCGGCGCCATGCCCATCATCGTCTGCTTGAGTTCTCGATAGCTGGTTTCAATTTGCCAGCGGCGCGCATAGCAGGCCACGATATCGGCGCTCGTGTAGCGTTTTCGGTCGAACAGTGACGTCAGCAGTACGCGCTTGCGGGCACTTGAGTCGACCAGGGTGACGGCTCGCGCCTGCCACACCTCTGGCAGGTCCGGGCATTTCTTGCGTGCCTGGGGCGACACGCGCATGCTTACCACCGCATCATCAGGCGTTCCCTCGATGACTTCCCATTTGGTGTTGGCCTTGGCCGGGATGAGGAAGTGACGGTTCGAACCCGCGCGGCTCAAGCCACACAGGATTTCTGCAGATAGAAACCCCTTGTCGAATACCGTCAGCGAATCATCGGGGATGGCGTCGAGCAGATCCTTGGCATATAGCATCTCGTTCGTGCCATACGGACCGAACGCCGCGCTGCGGATCAGGTGCGTGGGCACGGCAGTCAGCGTCACGCCACGGACCTGCGGATAACTGGCGATGGTGTTGCCGGCATAAACCTGGGCGCCGAAATGAGCCCGATGTTCGGGGGTGTCCGCCGTCCTGAGCGTCGTGCCATCCATCGCAAACAGGCTCAACCCCTTGAACAGGTATTGTTTGCGGTCCTGCTCGGCCCACGCCTTGGCCGACAATTCGAACAGCGCCTTCAGTGGTTGCGCGCCCAGGCGCTGCCGGGCCTGAGCGACAGCGCTCTTGCTGACGAACGGCGCCTGCATATCCGGTAGCGCAAGATCGAGATCGTCGACAACCTCGCTGATCGATTGATGCCGATACAATGCCAGCGCAATAACCAGCCAAACAACCTGTTCAGCGGGCAAGCGGCGTTGCCGGATGCTCGCCCGTCCCGTGTAAGCCACCACCTGCTCAATCCACTCGTAGGGCAAGTGCTCACCCAGACGAGCCCAGTCGGGCGTCTCCTGTTCTTCAGCGAGAAAATTCAGGGTGTCATCAAGCATGGCGACGCAGGTTAACAGCCTCCATCACCGTTTACAACACCCAAAACAAAAATGCCGTTCAGTTCTTAACTGAACGGCATTACCGCCGAAGCGGGGCTTTTTCTGGAGGCGCGAGCCGGAGTCGAACCGGCCTAAACGGCTTTGCAGGCCGCTGCATAACCGCTTTGCTATCGCGCCAAAAGCGGACTGTCCGGATGCCGTGAGGCAAGCGACAGATTTCCATTCGAGGACCGGAAGTCCATCAAATAAAAAGGGAAGCGTGGCTTCCCCATTACTGGAGCGGGAGACGAGTCTCGAACTCGCGACCTCAACCTTGGCAAGGTTGCGCTCTACCAACTGAGCTACTCCCGCATTGTCCTGCACCTGCAGCGCTTCGCCGACCAACACGCTGCCAGAAAAAATCTGGAGCGGGAGACGAGTCTCGAACTCGCGACCTCAACCTTGGCAAGGTTGCGCTCTACCAACTGAGCTACTCCCGCATGTGTCCTGCATCTGCAGCGCTTTGCCGACCAACACGCCGCCAGAAAAATCTGGAGCGGGAGACGAGTCTCGAACTCGCGACCTCAACCTTGGCAAGGTTGCGCTCTACCAACTGAGCTACTCCCGCGTATTGCTACGCTACTGCTTCCCCGTCACACACTTAATTCGTCGTGCAGCGGAGAAGCGAGATTATGTCGAAGGCACATTCGTGTGTCAAGGGCTTTTCCAGCCCTTTTTACAAAAACCGCTGCCGAACAGGCGCGCGGGTCACGCGCCGCCGCGCTCGCGAATCTGCGGCCACGCGAGCTTCATGTAGTACAGCATCGACCAGATCGTCAGCACCGCGGCCAGATACATCAGCCACTCGCCCCACACGCGCGTATCGATCGTCACGACGCCGAGCGGCAGCGGCCCGTAGAACAGCAGCATCGGAATCGCGACCATCTGGCACGCGGTCTTGAACTTGCCGAGCTGGTTCACCGCGACGCTCTTCGACGCGCCAATCTGCGCCATCCATTCGCGCAACGCCGAAATCGCGATCTCGCGACCGACGATCACGAGCGCGATCGCCGCGTCGACCCGCGAAATCTGCACGAGGATCAGCAGCGCGGCCGTCACCATCAGCTTGTCCGCCACCGGGTCGAGAAACGCGCCGAACGACGACGTCTGGTTCCATTTGCGGGCCAGGAAGCCGTCGAACCAGTCGGTCAGCGCCGCGAGAATGAAGATCGCCGCCGCCGCGAGATTGCGGTGCGCGCCGCCCATCACCGTGTCCGGCAGATAGAACACGCCGACGACGAGCGGAATCAGCACGATCCGTACCCACGTCAGGAAAATCGGGAAATTGAACGGCATGGCATGCGGGACAGTAAAGGATTCGCAATTGTGCCGTGTCGACCGGCCTGCCACAAGAACGCTGGCAACGCCGCCGGCCGCACGGCCGCGTCAGTGAAGCTGCTTGTAGATCTGCTCGGCGAGCGCGTGCGAAATGCCTTCGACGCTCGCCAGCTCCTCGATACTTGCGGCCACCACGCCGCGCAGCCCGCCGAAGCGCGCGAGGAGCCGTTGGCGGCGCTTCGCGCCGACGCCTTCGAGCTCCTCGAGCCGCGACGTCTGGCGCGCTTTCGCCCGCTTCGCCCGCATGCCGGTGATCGCGAAGCGGTGCGCCTCGTCGCGGATTTGCGCGACGAGCATCAGCGCGGCGCTCTCCTTGCCGAGTTCGAGCGGCGCGCGGCCGTCCGCGAACACGAGCGTCTCGAGGCCGACCTTGCGCCCCTCGCCTTTCGCGACGCCGACCAGCATCGACGTGTCGAGGCCGAGCTCGGTGAACACCTGCCGCGCGATCTCGACCTGACCCTTGCCGCCGTCGATCAGCACGATGTTCGGCAACAGGCTCGACGCTTCGGCCTCCCGGGTCGATTCGCCGTCGATGCCGGCCGCTTCGTCGGCGGCCGCCGCCTGCGCGGCCTGCTCGACCATCTTCTCGTAGCGGCGCGTGAGCACCTGCCGCATCGCCGCGTAATCGTCGCCCGGCGTGATGCCCGTGATGTTGTAGCGACGGTATTCGCTCGACTGCATCTTGTGATGGTGATAGACGACGCACGACGCCTGCGTCGCCTCGCCCATCGTATGGCTGATGTCGAAGCATTCGATCCGCAGCGTCGCGAGATCGTCGCTATCGTAGCTCAGCGTATCCGCCAGCGCGCGCGTGCGCGCCTGTTGCGAGCCTTGCTCGGACAGCAGCCGTGCGAGCGCGAGCCGCGCGTTCTGCTCGGCCATCGCCAGCCACGCGCGCCGCTGCCCCTGCGGTTGCCGCACCAGCGACACCTTGTAGCCGGCCTGCTCGGACAGCAGCGCCAGCAGGTCGCGGCTCGCGGGCGCATGGCTGACGACGAGCACGGGCGGCACGCGGTTGCCGAGATAGTGTTGCGCGATGAATGCATCGAGCACCTCGGCCTCGACCGACGCTGCCGCCGCGCCGCGCGCGCTGCCCGCCTCTTCCGCGGGCTGATCGGGCACCGCATCGACCGGCGTATCGACCGTCGCACCGGCCGCCTCCGCCGGCTCGGTCTCTTCGCCGAGGCCGCCTTCGGCGAGCGTCAACGCGCTCTCGACGTGCGTCGGGAAATACGCCTTGTCGCCAAGGTGCCGGCCGCCGCGCACCATCGCGAGGTTCACGCACACGCGTCCGCCCAGCGCGACGACGGCCAGGATGTCCACGTCGCTGTCGCTGCCGACCTCGATCGCCTGCTGGTGCAGCACCGTCGCGAGCGAGCTCATCTGGTTGCGCACGGCCGCCGCCTGCTCGAATTTCAGCTCGGCCGCGAACGCGTGCATCTTCTGCTCGAGTTCCTTCATCACTTCGGACTGCCGGCCGAGCAGGAACCGCGCGGCGTTCGACACGTCGACCGCGTAATCCTCGTCGGAGATCGCGCCGACGCACGGCGCCGTGCAACGCCCGATCTGATGCAGCAGGCACGGCCGCGTGCGGTTGTTGAAGACCGAGTCCTCGCAGGTCCGCAACTGGAACACGCGCTGCAGGATCTGGATGCTCTCGCGCACGGCCCATGCGCTCGGGAACGGCCCGAAGTACTGGTTCTGCTTGTCGACCGAGCCGCGGTAGTAGGCCATCCGCGGAAAGCGGTGCGCGGTGAGCTTCAGGTACGGATACGACTTGTCGTCGCGAAACAGGATGTTGTATCGCGGCGCGAGCGCCTTGATCAGGTTGTTCTCGAGCAACAGCGCTTCGGCTTCCGAGCGCGTGACGGTCGTTTCGATGCGCGCGATGCGCGTGACCATCATCGCGATGCGCGGCGACAGTTGCGTCTTCGTGAAATAGCTCGACACGCGCTTTTTCAGGTCGCGCGCCTTGCCGACGTAGAGGACGGCGCCCGCCGTGTCGTAATAGCGATAGACGCCCGGCATGTGCGGCAACTGCGCAAGGATCTTCTTCGGTTCGAACGGAGTATCGGGGGCTTCTGGGGATGTCATGCGTGATCCGGGCGCCTTGTAACGCGGAACGGGTCTATTAGAATCGCCAGTTTAGAGCATTCACCCGTCCGCTTCGATGCCACCCACCGCCGCTGCTCCCCTCTCCGCCGTCCCGCTCGCACCGGGCGAACCGATCGCTTGCGACCTCTTCTGCACGGTGATCGACAATTTCGGCGACATCGGCGTGTGCTGGCGCGTCGCGCGCCAGCTCGCGCACGAGCACGGCTGGCAGGTTCGGCTGTTCGTCGACGACCTGCACACGTTCGCGCGCCTGCTGCCGGAAGTCGATCCCGACGCGGGGCGGCAGGCGGTCGACGCGATCGTGATCGAGCACTGGCATGCGGAAGTCGGCGACGCGCTGGACATCGCCGATGTCGTGATCGAGGCGTTCGCATGCGAGCTGCCCGGCGCGTATCTCGCGGCGATGGCGCGGCGCGCGCGGCGCCCCGTGTGGATCAACCTCGAATACCTGAGCGCCGAGGACTGGGTCGCCGATTTCCATTTGCGGCCGTCGCCGCATCCGCGCTACCCGCTGCTGAAGACGTTCTTCTTCCCGGGCCTGTCGGCCGGCACCGGCGGCGTGCCGAAGGAGCGCGACCTCGACGCGCGCCGCGCGGCCTTCGATGCCGATCCGGCAGCCCGCGCCGCGTGGTGGCAGCGCGCGACCGGCGGGGCGCCCCCCGCGCCCGGCACGACGGTCGTCAGCCTGTTCGCCTATGAAAACCCGGCCGTCGACGCGCTGCTCGCGCAGTGGCGCGACGGCCCGTCGCCGGTCGTCGCGCTCGTGCCGGCCGGGCGGCTGTCGCCCGCCGTCGCGCGCTTTTTCGGGGTCGAAGCGTTCGCGGCGGGCGCGCACGCGCGCAGCGGCAACCTGACCGCCCATGGCCTGGCGTTCGTTCCGCAGGCCGACTACGACCCGCTGCTGTGGGTCGCCGATCTCAATTTCGTGCGCGGCGAGGATTCGTTCGTGCGCGCGCAGTGGGCGCGCAAGCCGTTCGTGTGGCACATCTACCCGCAGGCCGACGACGTGCACCTGCCCAAGCTCGATGCCGCGCTCGCACACCTGTCGGGCGGCCTCGCCGATGCGCCGCGCGCGGCGCTCGAGCGGTTCTGGCATGCGTGGAACGGCGTCGGCACGCCCGACTGGGCCGATTTCTGGCAACACCGCGCCGCGCTGGACGCCAATGCGCTCCGCTGGGCCGACGCGCTCGCGGCCGTCGGCGATCTCGCGGGAAAGCTGGCGGAATACGCAAAATCTCAGTTAAAATAAGCGGTTATCCGACGGCTGACCACGCAAGCGCTCGCGCATGGGCACTTGGCGCCCACCGGAACGCCCCGCCGCTTGCGCCGTCAGCCGTTGCGCAACGCTCAGGCACCTATTTATTTGATTGGATCAGGACAGTTTTTATGAAGACCGCACAGGAACTCCGCGTAGGCAACGTCGTGCAGATCGGCAGCGAAGCATGGGTCATCGCAAAGGCGGAATACAACAAGTCGGGTCGTAACTCGGCCGTCGTCAAGATGAAGATGAAGAACCTGCTGACGAACGCAGGTCAGGAATCGGTCTACAAGGCCGACGACAAGTTCGACGTCGTCGTGCTCGACCGCAAGGAAGTGACGTACTCGTACTTCGCCGACCCGATGTACGTGTTCATGGACGCCGACTACAACCAGTACGAAGTCGAAGCCGAAATGATGGGCGAAGCGCTGAACTACCTTGAAGACGGCATGGCTTGCGAAGTCGTGTTCTACAACGAGAAGGCGATCTCGGTCGAACTGCCGACCATCCTCGTTCGCGAAATCACCTACACGGAACCGGCCGTCAAGGGCGACACGTCGTCGGGCAAGGTGCTGAAGAACGCGAAGCTGGCGACCGGCTTCGAACTGCAAGTGCCGCTGTTCTGCAACACCGGCGACAAGATCGAAATCGATACGCGCACGAACGAATACCGCAGCCGCGCGTAATCGTCAGCGATACCGCATCGAACAAAGCGCCCCTCGGGGCGCTTTTTGTTTGTCCGGCGACAACAGCTGCCACAAGTCGGCGCGAGAAGCAGCACAAAAGCCACCGGTAAAGATATTCAATTTGTATCATCGGTAACTGTTTTATAGCGCCGGAGAAATAATGCGCGTGACGCGTTCGGCGGGGCATAAAATCAGTCTTTAATCCGACATGCGGCTGCGGTCCGCTGCCCGACAGCCCGCCTCTCTTGACTCGACTCGCGTCCACCATGCCACACGCCCTGATTGTCGAAGACGATCCCAACAGCCTGTCAGGCCTCACCGCGCTGCTCGCCGCAGACGGCTTCTCGGTCGACACGGCCACGTCGCTCGCCGAAGCGCGCACGGCGCTCGGCCGCTCGATTCCCGACGTCGTGCTCGTCGACCTGAACCTGCCGGACGGCAGCGGCTTCGACCTGCTCCAGCACCTGCCGCAGCAACAGCCGAACGGCTCGCTGCCCGTGATCGTGCTGACGGGCAACGCGACGGTCGAGAGCGCCATCGAAGGCCTGCGTCACGGCATCTGGGACTACCTGCTCAAGCCGATCAACATCCCGCGGCTGCGCAGCCTGCTCGCGCGAATTCCCCGTCCTTACGAACTGATCGACGAAGTGCAGTCGCTGCGTGCATCGCTGCGCCATCTCGGCCGCTTCGGCGCGCTCGTCGGCCGCAGCGACGCGATGCAGCACGTGTACGACATGATCGAGCACAACGCCCGCACCGAAACGGCCGTGCTGTTCTCGGGCGAAGCCGGCACCGGCAAGAAGCTGGCCGCGCGCACGCTGCACGAACTGAGCCGGCGCCGCAAGGGGCCGTTCGTGTCGTTCGACTGCCGCCTGCTCGCGCAGGGCGGCCGGCACGGCGCGTCGCTCGATAGCGTGCTGTTCGGCCACGAACGCGGCGCGTTCGACGGCGCCGAACGCCGCGAATCGGGCCTGTTCGAGCAGGCCGGCGGCGGCACGCTGTTCCTCGACGAAATCACCGCATTGCCGCTCGTGCTCCAGGAAGCGCTGCTGCACGCGCTCGATTCGCAGAACTTCATGCGGATCGGCGGCACGAGCTCGATCACCAGCGATTTCCGGCTGATCGCGGCCACGCGCCGCCCGGCACGCGAAGCGGTGGCGAACGGCACGCTGCGCGAGGATCTGTGGCTGCGCCTCGACGCGGCGTCGATCACGATGCCGCCGCTGCGCGAGCGCGACGGCGATGCGCTCGCGATCGCCGACGCGCAGATCGACGAATTGAACCGCGAAGCGCGCGCGACCGGCCGCAGCACGACCGACAAGCGGGCGGCGCCGGGCTTCGTGCGCGAATGCCTGTCGTACGAATGGCCGGGCAACGTGCGCGAACTGCAGGAGCGCGTGCGTTTCGCATACGACGCCTCGGGCGACTTCATCGAGACGCTGCGTGCGGGCGAGGCCAGCTTCTCCGCCGGCGCCGCGCTGAACGGCAGCAGCGTGCAGATCAAGGTCGGCACCCCGCTGTCGGACGTCGAGGATCTGCTGATCCGCGCGACGCTCGACGCGGTCGGCGGGACGCGCCACCGTGCGGCGACGCTGCTCGGCATCAGCCCGAAGACGCTGTACAACAAGCTGCAGCGGATGAAGGTGAACTGAGCGGGCGGGCTCGAATACGGGCACTGCCGGATCTGACCGTTAGTTGCGCAGAAGCGCGTTCCGACGACTGCACGATCGGGCTGTCGCAGCCCATGAAAAAGCCGCGCAACCGCGCGGCTTTTCGTTTGGCGCGACCGTATCGGGACGGCGCGCGGCGCGCCCTCCCCGGCCGCTTACGCCAGCGCGCTGCTCAGCAGCGCCTGCGCCTGCCGATATTCGGGCTGCGCGATCAGCTTGTCCCACTTGAGCGCCTTGCCGCGCGCGCGCATCCGCTTGATGCGCCGCGCCGACTCGGCCGAGGCCCGCGCCTTCAATCCGTTCAACACGACTTCGGCCGCGTCCGGCTGGTTGCAGACGAGCACCATGTCGCACCCGGCGGCGAGCGCGGCGTCGGCGGCCTGCGTGAGCGTGCCGCCTTCGCGGGCGGCTTCCATCGACAGGTCGTCGCTGAAGATCGCGCCCGTGAAGCCGAGCTTGCCGCGCAGGATGTCCTGCAGCCACACGCGCGAGAATCCGGCCGGCCGCTTGTCGACCTGCGTATAGATCACGTGCGCGGGAATCACCGCGGCAAGCGACAGCCCGAGCCAGTCGTACGGCGCGACGTCCTGCTTAAGGATCGCCTCGAGCGTGCGGTCGTCGGTCGGGAGCGCGACGTGCGAATCGGCCTCCGCGAAGCCGTGCCCGGGGAAATGCTTGCCGCAGTTCGCCATGCCCGCGAGCGACAGCCCGTGGTTCAGGCTCTTCGCGAGCAGCGTGACGACGCGCGGGTCGCGATGGAATGCACGATCGCCGATCACCTTCGAGTGCCCGTAGTCGAGATCGAGCACGGGCGTGAAGCTCATGTCGATCCCGCACGCGCGCAACTCGGCGGCCAGGATGTAGCCGACGGCGGTCGCGACCTTCGTCGCGAGCAGCACGTCGCGATCCCACAGTTCGCCCAGGCGGCGCATCGCGGGAAGCACCGTGAAGCCGTCGGTGCGGAACCGCTGCACGCGCCCGCCCTCGTGATCGACGGCGATCAGGATGTCTTCGCGCACCGCGCGGATCGCGTCGGTCAGCGCGGTCAGTTGCGCACGGTTCTGGAAGTGCCGCGCGAACAGGATCACGCCGCCGGTATTCGGATGCGCGAGGCGCCGCGCATCGTCGCGCGACAGGGTCGTGCCGACGACGTCGAGCATGACCGGGCCGGGAGTCGTTTTCATCAAATCGGGAATTCCGTCAGGAGGAGGTTCGGGAAACAGGTGCAGGTGCAGGTGCAGGCGGCGCGGCGTCCGTTTCGGCGACCACGAACGACACCGCGTAATCGCGTTCGTCGCTGACCGTCACGCGCGCCGTGATGCCGCGCGCGGCCAGCCAGTCGGCCAGCTCGCCCGATGCGAGCACGTACGGCTCGCCGCTCGGGTGATTGAGCGTCTGCAGCGCGCGCCACGTCATCGGCCAGTGCATGCCGAGCCCGATCGCCTTCGAGAACGCTTCCTTCGCGGAGAAGCGCGTCGCGAGAAACGCGATGCCGCGCGCCTCGGAACGTGCGCGCCGCGCGCGGAACACGCGCAGTTCGTCGGGGCCGAGCACCTTCTCGGCAAACCGGCCGCCCGTGCGTTCGAGCACGGCCGCGACGCGGCTCACCTGCGCGATGTCGGTACCGATGCCGTAGATCGCCATGTCAGTCTCCGTCGGCACGCCCCGGCGAGACCGGGTCAGGCGCGTCGCACACGGCGTGCGTGGCACGGCCTCGCATCGTCACCGCGCGCCGCCGTGCAGCGCGGCGACGCGTGCGGCAACCATGATCGCCTTCATCTCGCGCACCGCGTTGTCCCAGCCCGCGAAGATCGCGTGCGCGACGATCGCGTGGCCGATGTTCAACTCGACGATGCCGTCGATCGCGGCGATCTGCTGCACGTTCGTGTAATGCAGCCCGTGGCCCGCATTGACCTTCAGGCCGAGCCGCGCGCCGGCCTGCACGCCCGCGACGATACGCTCGTATTCGCGCTGCTGCTCCGCTTCGTCGTGCGCTTCGGCGTAGCGGCCCGTATGCAGCTCGATCACCGGCGCGCCCGCTTCGTGCGCGGCGCGGATCTGCGTGTCGTCCGGATCGATGAACAGCGACACGCGCACGCCCACGTCGGCAAGCTGCTTGCACGCCGCACGCACGGCCTCGAAGTGACCGGCCACGTCGAGCCCCCCTTCGGTCGTCAGCTCCTCGCGCTTCTCCGGCACGAGGCACGCGTCGTGCGGACGCACCTCGCACGCGATGTCGAGCATCTCGGCCGTCACCGCGCATTCGAGGTTCATGCGCGTCTTCAGCAGCGGGCGCAGCTCGCGGACGTCCGCGTCGACGATGTGGCGACGATCCTCGCGCAGGTGCAGCGTGATCGCATCCGCACCGGCCTCTTCGGCCGCGAGCGCCGCGCGGATCGGATCGGGATAGCGCGTCCCGCGCGCATTGCGCAGCGTCGCGACGTGGTCGATGTTCACGCCAAGATCGATGGCGGTGGGCGTGGTCAGGAAGAAGCTCATAGGTTTTGCAGGTCGATCAGGATCTGACGCGTAGCGAGCGGCGTACCGCCGAGATAGGTGTTCAGCAGGAAGCGCATCAGCGTCTTGCTCTGCGCAACCGTCTGGGCTCGATGGTAATCGTCCTGCTCCATGTCGAGCAACGTCTGTCCGGTAATCACCGGCCAGTGCGACGGCACGTCGTCGTCCGCATTGCGCACGCCGCGCTCGGGATCGAACACGTAGCGGCGCTCGGGTTCGACCGCGCGGCGGGCGACCGTGCGGTTCAGCGCCATCGCGTAGCCGGTCTCGCGCAGCAGCACGCGCTCGAACGAGCGCAGCACCTGCACGGCGGGCTCGCCGTGCGCGAGACGCGTAAGGGTCAGCACGTAATGATTGAACAGCGGCGGCTGCGGATCCTCGCGCGCGCAGAATTTCACGAGCAGTTCGTTCGCGTAGAAACCGCACAACAGCCCATCGCCGCCGAGCGGCAGCATCCCGCCGACCCACTCGGCGCCCGTCAGCGTGCGCACCTCGGATTTGCCCGACCACGACAGCAGCAGCGGCTGGAAGGTCTGCAATACACCGCGCAATGCGGAGTGCGGGCGCTTCGCGCCCTTCGCGACGAGCGCGAGCCGGCCGTGGTCGCGCGTCAGCACGTCGACGATCAGGCTCGTTTCCCGATACGGATAGCTGTGCAGCACGAACGCCGGCTGCTCGGCGACGCGGAAATCGGACGTGCGAGACGTCGCGCGCCGCGCCTTGCGCGGCGGTTCGGGCGGTGCCGGCAGCGGCGCGTCGTTCGCGCCGGCCGTCACCGCGTCTTCGGTCGACGTCAGCGCGTCATTCGTACCCATAGGCACGCAGCCCCGCCTCGTTGTCGGCCCAGCCGCTCTTCACCTTCACGAAGGTCTCGAGGTACACGGGGCCGTCGAACAGCTTCTCCATGTCCATCCGCGCCTCGGTGCTGATCTGCTTGAGCTTCTCGCCCTTCTTGCCGATCACCATCGCCTTGTGCGAATCGCGCTCGACGAGGATCGTCGCGAAGATGCGCTTCAGGCGCCCCTCCTCCTCGAACTTGTCGATCAGCACGGTGCTCGTGTAGGGCAGCTCGTCGCCGGTCCAGCGGAATACCTTCTCGCGCAGGATTTCGGCCGCGAGAAAGCGCGAGCTGCGGTCGGTCAGCTCGTCCTCGCCGTAGATCGGCTCGCCTTCCGGCAGATACGGCTTGATCGTGTCCAGCAGGCGCTTGATGTCTTCCGGCTTCTGCGCCGACAGCGGCACGAGCTCGGTGAATTCGCGCAGCCCGCTCACCTTCTGCATGAACGGGAACAGCGTGGCCTTGTCGTTCACGCGATCGATCTTGTTCGCGATCAGCAGCGTCGGCATGCCGGGCGGGATCAGGTCGAGCACCTTCTGGTCGTCGGGGCCGAAGCGGCCGGCCTCGATCACGAACAGGATCACGTCGACCGAGGTGAGCGTCGACGTGACCGCGCGGTTCAGCGACCGGTTCAGCGCGGTGCTGTGACGGGTCTGGAAACCGGGCGTGTCGACGAACACGAATTGCGCGTCGTCGAACGTGTTGATGCCGGTGATGCGGTGACGGGTCGTCTGCGCCTTGCGCGACGTGATGCTGATCTTCTGGCCGACGAGTGCGTTCATCAACGTCGACTTGCCGACGTTCGGACGGCCCACGATCGCGATCATGCCGCAACGGAAACCGGTAGGAGCGGGAGTGTTCATATCGTTTGGGAGACAGGTTCGGAAACGGCCGCGCGACGCGCGGCACGATCGATGGGCAATTCAGTGGTCGGCATCGGCCACGCGCGCCTGCGCGGCAGCCAGGCTCGCGCCGCCGGGCGGCGTATCGGCGTCGGGTGCCGCGGCATCGCGTGCGCGCGCCGGCGTGCGCGCGGCGGAATCGGTGCCCGCGGCAAGCTTGTCGGCCGACGACGATGCCGGATCGGCTGCATGGCCGGCCGGCTTGTCGGCTGCGCGCGGCGCGGCCTCGGCGGGCTTGTCTGCGGCCTTGTCGGCCCGCTCGGCCGGTTTGTCGGCAACCTTGTCGGCCGCCGGCTTCGCCGCCCGTTCGCCCTTGTCCGTCGGCGGCTCGACATGCGCCGCGCGAATCGCGGCCATCGGCGCGACGGCCGGCTCGGCGCCCGCAGCCCCGGCGGTTGCAGCTGCGGCGGTTGCCGCCGGCACCGCACCACCCGCCCGGGCCTCGCGCGCCGCCGCACGTTCCTTCCGCTCGGGCGAGCGCAGGTCGAGCGCTTCCTGCACACCCTTCACACCCGGCACGATCTCGGGCTCGACATGCTTGGAGCCGCGCGCGTTTTTCGAGCGCTTCGGCTTCGCGGCCAGCATCGGCGCGGCCGCCATCACTTCGTCGAGCGCCTTCTTCGCGGCGGCCTGCTCGGCCGCGCGCCGGCTCGCGCCGGAACCCGCTACCTTCACGTCCAGCTTCGGCACCGTGCACTCGACCTCGAACTGCTGATTGTGCGCCGCACCATGCGTCGCGACGACCGTATAGGTCGGCAGCGCGATCTTGTGCCCCTGCAGGTATTCCTGCAGCAGCGTCTTCGCGTCCTTGCCGAGCGTGCGCGGATCGATGTGGTCGAGAATCGGGATATAGAGGCGCTTGATGACCCCTTGGGCGGCTTCGAAGCCGCCATCGAGGAACACGGCCCCGATGATGGCTTCGAACGCGTCCGCGAGGATCGACGGGCGACGGAACCCGCCGCTGCGCAGCTCGCCCTCGCCCAGCCGCAGGCCGTCCGAGATATTCAGGGCCTGAGCGATTTCGTACAGCGACTGCTGTTTGACGAGGTTGGCGCGTACGCGCGACAGGTCGCCTTCGTCCAGCTTGCCGAAGCGCTGGAACAAAAGGGCGGCCACCGCGCAATTCAGAACGGAATCGCCGAGAAACTCGAGCCGTTCGTTGTGCGTGGCACTGTGACTGCGATGGGTCAAAGCCTGGCGCAACAATTCCGCATTGCGAAATTCGTAGCGCAGCCGGCTTTCCAGCTGGGATGAGGGCATGTGCAGGAGTATAACGCGGGCGGCCGGTCGGGCCGAAACGGCACGGCCGGACACGAAAAGGCGTGACGAGGCGGTGTTACCGCCGGTTCTTAAAGTAGTTCGGCAATACGCGACGCGGCCCGTGCGTCGCGTATTGCGTGTGCATCGAATGCGATCAGTTGAAGAAACCGATGCGCTTCAGGTCGCTGAAGTTCATCCAGATGAAGAACGCGCGGCCGACGATGTTCTGGTCCGGCACGAAACCCCAGTAGCGGCTGTCCGCGCTGTTGTCGCGGTTGTCGCCCATCATGAAGTAGTGACCGGGCGGCACCTTGCAGATCACGCCGCGGCTGTTGTACGTGCAGTTGTCGCGATACGGATAGTCGTATGCGCCCATCACGAACGGCGGCACGGCCGGGTTGTTGAGGATCGCGTTCTTCTTGTTGCCGATCGTTTCCTCGAACTGCTTCGCGTAATTCTGGCGCTCGTCGTCGAAGAAATCGGGCAGCGGCGTTTCGGGCACCGGCTGGCCGTTGATCGTCAGTTGCTTGTCCTGGTACGCGACGGTATCGCCCGGCAGGCCGATCACGCGCTTGATGTAGTCGACCGACTCGTCCTTCGGATAGCGGAACACGACGACGTCGCCGCGCGACAGCGGGCTGCCCTGCGTGATCTTCGTGTTGGTGATCGGCAGGCGCAGCCCGTACTCGAACTTGTTGACGAGGATGAAGTCGCCGACGAGCAGCGTCGGCACCATCGAGCCCGACGGAATCTTGAACGGCTCGACGACGAACGAACGCACGACGAACACGGCCAGGATCACCGGGAAGAAGCTTGCCGTGTACTCGAGCCACCACGGCTGGCGTAGCTTTTCGTCACGCAGCTTCGAACGCGTCTGCGCCGCGTTTTCGTCCGCGAAACGCTTGTCGATGCGCGACTGCTGGCGATCGAACTCTTCGATCGCCGAGTCGGCCGCCTTGCGACGCCGCGGCAGGAACACCAGTTTGTCCAGCACCCACGCTACGCCCGTCACGACGACGAGCACAAAAAGAATCAGCGCAAAATTCATAAAAGGATCAGTCCTGTTATTTGTCTTCGACGCGCAAGATCGCGAGGAACGCCTCCTGCGGGATCTCGACCGAACCCACCTGCTTCATGCGTTTCTTACCTTCTTTCTGCTTCTCGAGCAGTTTCTTCTTCCGCGTGATGTCGCCGCCGTAGCACTTCGCGAGCACGTTCTTGCGCAATGCCTTGATGTTCTCGCGCGCGACGATGTGCGGGCCGATCGCGGCCTGGATCGCCACGTCGTACATCTGGCGCGGAATGATCTCGCGCATCTTCGCGGCGACTTCGCGGCCGCGGTATTGCGACTGCGACCGGTGCACGATGATCGACAGCGCGTCGACCTTGTCGCCGTTGATCAGCATGTCGACCTTCACGACGTCCGACGAGCGGTATTCCTTGAACTCGTAGTCCATCGACGCATAGCCGCGCGACACCGACTTCAGGCGATCGAAGAAGTCGAGCACGATCTCGGCCATCGGGATCTCGTACGTGAGCTGCACCTGGCGGCCGTGATACTGCATGTTGATCTGCGAGCCGCGCTTCTGCTCGCACAGCGTGATCACCGAGCCGACGTAATCCTGCGGCATGTAGAGATTCACGGTGACGATCGGCTCGCGCACTTCGGCGATGCGGCCGGGCTCCGGCATCTTCGCCGGGTTCTCGACCATGATCGTCGAGCCGTCGCTCTGCACGACCTCGTAGACGACCGTCGGCGCGGTCGTGATGAGATCCATGTCGAATTCGCGCTCGAGCCGCTCCTGCACGATTTCCATGTGCAGCAGCCCGAGGAAGCCGCAGCGAAAACCGAAGCCGAGCGCCTGCGACACTTCCGGCTCGTACTGCAACGAGGCGTCGTTCAGCTTCAGCTTCTCGAGCGATTCGCGCAGCGCATCGTACTGGTTCGCCTCGACCGGATAGAGCCCCGCGAACACCTGCGGCTTCACTTCCTTGAAGCCCGGCAGCGGCTCGGCGGCGGGCTTGGCGGCGTGCGTGACGGTATCGCCGACCTTCGCGGCCGTCAGCTCCTTGATGCCCGCGATGATGAAGCCCACCTGCCCGGCCGACAGCGACTCGAGATTGCGCGACTTCGGCGTGAATACGCCGACGTGCTCGACCGGGTACTGCGCGCCGGTCGCCATCATCTTGATCTTGTCCTTCGGACGCAGCGTGCCGTTGACGATGCGCACGAGCATCACGACGCCGACGTAGTTGTCGAACCACGAATCGATGATCAGCGCCTGCAGCGGCGCGGCCGGGTCGCCCTTCGGCGGCGGCACCTTCGCGATCAGCGATTCGAGCACGTCTTCCACGCCGAGGCCCGTCTTCGCGCTGCAGCGCGTCGCGTCGGTCGCGTCGATGCCGATCACGTCCTCGATCTCCTCGATCGCGTTCTCGGGGTTCGCGGCCGGCAGGTCGATCTTGTTCAGCACCGGCACGACCTCGACGCCGAGCTCGATCGCCGTGTAGCAGTTCGCGACCGTCTGCGCCTCGACGCCCTGGCTCGCGTCGACCACCAGCAGCGCGCCTTCGCACGCGGACAGCGAACGGCTGACCTCGTACGAGAAGTCGACGTGCCCCGGCGTGTCGATCAGGTTCAGGTTGTAGACCTTGCCGTCGCGTGCGCGATAGGACAACGCGGCCGTCTGCGCCTTGATCGTGATGCCGCGCTCGCGCTCGATATCCATCGAGTCGAGCACCTGCGCTTCCATTTCACGGTCGGCGAGGCCGCCGCATACCTGGATGATGCGATCCGCGAGTGTCGACTTGCCATGGTCGATGTGCGCGATGATCGAGAAATTGCGAATATGATCCATTCAGTGCCGATCAAGCGAAAAAGGCGCGCTCGACGACTGCGGAGCACGCCTTGTGTAAGTCGGTGAAAAAACGGCTTATTTTAGCCGAAAAGGCTTACGCCGGGCGGGATTTCGGACGCCCGCCCCGCGCGAGCCCGGCGGGGGCGCCCGCCGGATCAAACCCCGTACGAGCGGCACGGGCCGGCGGCAGGCCAGGCTCAACGCCGGGCCGCCAGCGCGCCGCGCACCCGCACGTCGTCGAACCGGTGGCGGCACACTTCCACGCCGTCCAGCAGCAGCACCGGCACGTCCTCGTCGTAACGCGCGACGAGCGCCGCATCGGTGTCGATGTCGACGTAGTCGACCGCGACGCCGAATTCGGCCGCCACAGGCGCCAGTGCGTCGCGCATGTCGTCGCACAGGTGGCACCAACCGCGGCCGTAGAGCGTGAACATCCGCGCGTTACTTCTGGGTCGCGCGCGGCCGCACGGGCACGAACTGCGTGTTGTCGCCACGCCGCACGAGCACCGCGACCGCCTTCTGCGGATCGAGCTGCGCGGTCACGTCGGCGAACTGCTTCGCGTTCGCGATGTCGATGTCGCCCACGCGCAGCACGATGTCGCCGCGCTGCAGGCCCGCGCGGGCGGCCGGGCCGTCGACACCGTCGATCTGCACGCCGTTCTTCAGCTTCAGCGTCTTCATCTGCTCCGCCGTCAGGTCGCTGACCGTCAGGCCGAGCGAATTGGTCTGACGGGGCTTCTGCGGCGCGTTCTTGCGCTGCTCGGCCTTCGCCGTCGACTCGGCCGGCGTCTCCGCGATCGTGATCGGCAGATCGCGTGCCTGACCCTTGCGCCACACGTTGACCGTCGCCTTCGTGCCGGGCTTCGTATCGCCGACCATGCGCGGCAGGTCCGACGCCGCATCGACCGGACGGCCGTTGAACTTCAGGATAATGTCGCCCGGCTGGATGCCGGCCTTGTCGGCCGGGCCGCCCGGCTCGACGCTGCTGACGAGCGCGCCTTCGGCCTTCGGCAGCCCGATCGAGTCGGCCACGTCCTTCGTCACCTCGCCGATCGCCACTGCGATCCGGCCGCGCGTGACCTTGCCGGTCGCCTTCAGCTGGTCGGCCACGCGCATCGCCTCGTCGATCGGAATCGCGAACGAAATGCCCATGAAGCCGCCGGTGCGGCTGTAGATCTGCGAGTTGATGCCGATCACCTCGCCCTGCATGTTGATCAGCGGGCCGCCCGAGTTGCCGGGGTTCACGGCGACGTCGGTCTGAATGAACGGCAGGTAGTCACCCGTGTTGCGGCTCTTCGAGCTGACGATACCGGCCGTGACCGTGTTGTCGAGGCCGAACGGCGAACCGATCGCGACGACCCACTCGCCGACGCGCACCTTGTTCGAATCGCCGATCGCGACGACCGGCAGGTTCGACGCCTGAATCTTGACGACCGCGACGTCCGTGCGGTCGTCCACGCCGATCAGCTTCGCCTTGAATTCGCGCTTGTCGGTCAGCGTCACGTAGATGGTGTCGGCATCGTCGACGACATGCGCATTGGTCATCACGTAACCGTCGGCCGACACGATGAAGCCCGAGCCGACGCCACGGTTCTGCTCGGTGTCGGGCCCGTTGTCCGGCGCCGGCGCGTTCTTCGGGCTACCGCCGTTGCCGCCGCCACCATTGCCGGGCGCCTGCGGCAGCGGAATGCCGAAGAAGCGCCGGAAGAATTCCGACATGTCGCCGTTGTCGAAGCCGGGCGGGAGCACGCCGCGCGGGCCGGGTACCGGCACGTTCGCGGTGGTCCGGATGTTCACGACCGCGGGGCCGACCTTTTCGACGAGGTCGGCAAAATCGGGCAGGCTGGCAGCGGGAGGCGTGACAGCGACCGCGGTTTGCGGGACGAGCGGCAGGCAGGCACACAGCGCCGCCGCCGCGAGCACTTTGCGCAGCGTGAGTTTCGTCATGTCGGAAGCCGTAGCGTTACTTGGAAGCCTTGTATTCTATGGCAGACGCGAACTGCTGCAACGTTGCCGGCGGCACTTCGCCGAGCACGGTGATCCAGTAGTCGCCGCGGCGCTTCACGAGAACGTGCGTCGCACCGGTGCTGCCCGCGCCTTCCTTGCGCGTATTTTTCTCGGCCGGCTCGATGAAGACCGAGACCGTCGCGAGGCCGTCGGTGAAAACGGCCTGGTCGACCGGGATCGGCGGATCGCCCGCATCGCGCGCGGCCATCGGCCGGCGCACTTCACGAATCTTCTGGAAACCGGCGACGCTCGGCGCAAGTTGCCAGCCCTGCGCTTCCATGTCGACCGTCGCGACCGGCGGGCGCACGACCGTCCAGCCGCTCAGGTTGCGCATGCCGGCTGCAATCGCGGCCTTGTCGCCGCTTGCGCCGCCCGTCTGCACTTGCGAGAACGCGATCTGTTCGAGCACGCGATCGTTCGCGTCGAGCGTCTGCGAACGCAGCAGCAGCCCGGTGCGCGCATCGGCCCACAGCTTGTACGTGAAACGGTACGCATCCTTCGGCACGAGTTCGACGACCTGCGCGTCGATCCCCGCCACGCGGTCCTTGCCGAGCGACTTCGCATCGTAGACGGACATCACGTGCTCGCCGCTCGCGCCGAGCAGCGCGGGGAACGCGTCGCGCGTCTGACGGCGCTCGACCACGCACAGCTTGCGCTCGGGCACGAACGTGTACAGCTCGTCGTTGTGCCGCAGCAGCTTGCGCGGCTTGCCGTCGAGCGTCTCGATCCGCTCGAACTCGCCGTCGCGGGACGACACGTGCGCGATGCGCGACGACTGCACGTACCCGCCGCGCTGATAGACGAACGTACCTTCGTAGCTCTGCTGCTGCGCGGCCTGCTGGACGCGGTCGAGCCAGTCCGCAGCGCCCTTGCGGGTCGCGACGGGATCGTCCGGTTGCTGGGCGCTGGCGGGAAGGGAGTGAACGGACAACAGGGCGGCTGCGCAAAGCAGGAGGGCCGGCAGCCGCTTCCATCCGGAGATGGCGTGATTCAACTGCAATGTCCGCATCGGGTTTATTGGCCTGGCGTGGTGGTCACGGCAGCGCGGATCAGCGGCATCGAACCCGTGACGACGGGCTGCTGCGCGAATTGCTGGTGCGCTTCAAGGTATTGGTCGAGGCTCGCATCGCGGATGATGTTGACGTCTTGCAGACCCGGCTGGGCCGATGCCTGCGCAACCGTCACGCGCTGCAGGTTGCCGTTCTGCGGCGCGCCTGCCGATGCGACCTGAACGGCGCCTGGCGCACCGGCCGTCTGCATCTGCGGGACGACGATCCACGTCAGCGTGGCGGCCGCGGCGGCCACCGCGAACGCGGGCACGACACGGCGGCGCAGCGACAGCAGCTTGCGCGCGCCCGGCGCGGCCGCCGGTGCCAGCAGGTGCGGCTCGCTTTCGAGCGCGGCCGACATGCGCGCGGTGAACGCGACGCTCAACGCGGGCGACAGGGCGAGCTCGTCCGAGCGCAGCGCATCGCCGATCAGGTGGTAATGGGCCCACACGGCGCGATCCGCGCGGTCGAGCTCAGCCAGAAACTGCCCGTGATCCGGGCCATCGAACATTTCGCCGTCGACCAGCGCGGAAAGGCGCTCGCCGCGCGAGCACGCTTGCGATTGCGTATTGACCGACCCCATGATGCTCCCCATCTTGCACACCCCGTCGTGACTTCACGACTCTATCCGTAACTAGACCCCGACCCGCGTCGCTCCGCCTGTCGCGCTTACCAGCGCTTTCCTTCGGGCGTATCGAGCAGCGGACGCAATTTGGCAGCGATTGCTTCGCGCGCGCGGAAGATCCGCGACCGGACCGTCCCGATCGGACAGCCCATCATTTCCGCGATCTCTTCGTAGCTCAGGCCCTCGATCTCGCGCAGCGTGATTGCCTGGCGCAGTTCTTCGGGCAGCAGAGCCATTGCAGCGTTGACCGTTTCGGCAATCTGCTTGCTCATCAACATCGACTCAGGCGTGTTGATATCCCTTAGTTGGTCTGCGTCGGAGAAAGTTTCCGCTTCCTCCGCATCGGCCTCGGTCGAGGTCGGCGCCCGGCGGCCTTGCGTCGCAAGGTAGTTCTTCGCCGTGTTGACGGCAATTCGGTACAACCACGTATAGAACGCCGATTCGCCGCGGAATTGCGGCAGCGCACGATACGCCTTGATGAACGCGTCCTGGGCCACGTCCTCGACCTCGGCGGGATCCCGCACGAGGCGCGAGATCAGCCGAATGATCTTGCGGTGGTATTTGGAGACCAGGAGTTCGAACGCCGCCTTGTCGCCCTTCTGTACGCGCTCGACCAGAGCCTGATCGATTTCTTTTTCACTCACCTGACAAATCCGTTAACTAGGGATGCAACGCGGAGCGTTATTGTAGCGTTCCGGCGCCGGCCGCTGGTTACGGTCGGTAACTGCCGCCGTCATGCGCGCCCCGCCGCCCCGGCCGTTCTCGCCAGCACCGACAGCGCGCTGAACGACGCGGCATCGAGCGCGTCGGCCGGAATCAGCAGCGGCCGCGCGCGCCGGGCGCCCTGCCCGACCGACAGCACCAGCAGCAGGCTGCTCCAGTGCGCATGGCCCGTCACGCGGCCGCGAGCCAGCAATCGCCCGGTGCGGCCAAACGCCGCAATCTCCCCGAACGCATCGATTTGCAGCTCGGCCGGCAACCGGCGGGCGCAAGCCCGCGCCGCGCATACGGCCAGCAGGGCCGCCGTCGCGGCCGACACGCCAGCGCCGGCGGCAGCGCCCGCGCGCGGCGCCCAGAACAGGTACGCCGACGCGGCAGCCGACGCGACGAACGCGGCCAGCACGAGATACGACACGGCCGAGGCCCGCAACGCAAAGCGCTGCGGACGCCCGGCCGGAGCATCGAATGGACTCGTCAAGCGATTCGACGTCAGACGCGCTTGAACACCAGCGTGCCGTTGGTCCCGCCGAAGCCGAAGTTGTTCTTCACGGCCACGTCGATCTTCATGTCACGTGCGGTGTTCGCGCAGTAATCGAGATCGCACTCGGGGTCCTGGTTGAAGATGTTGATGGTCGGCGGCGACACGTTGTTGTGCAGCGCCAGCACCGTGAACACCGATTCGAGGCCGCCCGCGCCACCCAGCAGGTGGCCCGTCATCGACTTCGTCGAGTTGACCACCATCTTGTACGCGTGCTCGCCGAAGGCCGCCTTCACCGCGTCGGACTCGTTCTTGTCGCCCAGCGGCGTCGACGTGCCATGCGCGTTCAGGTACTGGACCTCGTCGGGGTTCACGCCGGCGTCGCGCAGTGCAGCGACCATGCAGCGGCGCGGGCCGTCCATGTTCGGCGCGGTCATGTGGTACGCGTCACCCGTCATGCCGAAGCCCGAGACTTCCGCGTAGATCTTCGCGCCGCGCGCCTTCGCCGCCTCGTATTCCTCGAGCACCATCACGCCGGAACCCTCGCCCAGCACGAAGCCGTCGCGGTCCTTGTCCCATGGACGCGACGCGGTAGCCGGATCGTCGTTGCGGGTCGACAGCGCGCGCGCTGCCGCGAAACCGCCGATGCCGAGCGGCGACACCGTCGATTCGGCGCCGCCCGCGACCATCACGTCGGCGTCGCCGGCCTGGATCAGGCGCGCGGCGAGGCCGATGCTGTGCAGGCCGGTCGTGCAGGCCGTGACGGCGGCGAGGTTCGGGCCCTTCAGGCCGAACATGATGCTCAGGTGGCCCGAGATCATGTTGATGATCGAACCCGGCACGAAGAACGGCGAAATCCGGCGCGCACCGCGATCGACGTAGGTCTGGTGCGTATCCTCGATCATCGGCAGGCCGCCGATGCCGGACCCGACCAGCACGCCGATGCGTTCCGCGTTGGCTTCGGTCACTTCCAGCCCGCTGTCCCGCATGGCCTGGACGCCGGCGGCAATGCCGTAATGGATGAACGTATCCATGTTCCGGGCTTCCTTCGCCGGGATGTATTCCTCGGCGCTGAAACCCTTCACTTCGCCCGCGAAATGGCACGCGAGGTTCGACGCATCGAACTTCGTGACGGTGGCGATACCGGACTTGCCGGCGACGAGATTGGCCCAGCCGTCGGCAACATTATTGCCAACAGGCGAAATCAGCCCCAGGCCTGTAACGACAACACGACGGCGGCTCACGGTAACCTCTTTTCCATTATTGGATGACAAAAACAAAAGCCACAGTGGCCACAGGAACCAGCCCTGCGAGCCCTGTGGCTGTTAGTCCGTCCGGCGCGAAGCCGGCAGGATGGCGCGTCAATCGCGAAGATCGCGGCGACGTGGCGGACAAGCGCGAAAGGCGCTTACGCCTTGACGTTTGCGCGAGCGTAGTCGATCGCTTGCTGAACGGTCGTGATCTTCTCTGCTTCTTCGTCCGGGATTTCCATGCCGAACTCGTCTTCCAGAGCCATCACCAGTTCGACCGTGTCGAGCGAATCGGCGCCCAGGTCGTTCACGAACGAAGCTTCGTTCTTGATCTCGGCTTCCGCGACGCCCAGTTGCTCAGCGACGATCTTCTTGACACGTTGTTCGATGTTGTCCATTACCCCTCCGAGGGAAAGTTCAGATTTACAAGTGCGCGCATTTTATCAGGTTTGCTGACGGCAAAACGCGCGTTGGCTTGATGGTCGATCAAGCGCCGATCCGCCTGAAAAACGGGATACGGCGCGGATGGTAAACGAAAACCGTTACGACATGTACATGCCGCCGTTCACGTGCAGCGTCGTGCCGGTGATGTAACCGGCCTGCGGCGATGCGAGGAACGCGACGGCATGGGCGATGTCCTCCGGGCTGCCGAGGCGGCCGAGCGGAATCTGGGTCTTGAGCGCGGCCTGCTGTTCTTCCGGCAGCGTCTTCGTCATGTCGGTGTCGATGAAGCCTGGCGCCACGCAGTTCACGGTGATGCCGCGGCTGCCGATCTCGCGCGCGAGCGCCCGCGTCATGCCCGCGACGCCGGCCTTCGCGGCCGCGTAGTTGACCTGACCCGGATTGCCGGCCGAGCCGACCACCGACGTGATGTTGATGATGCGGCCGCCGCGCGCCTTCATCATCGGGCGCAGCACCGCGCGCGACAGGCGGAACACCGACTTCAGGTTGGTGTCGATCACCGCGTCCCAGTCCTCGTCCTTCATCCGCATCGCGAGCTGGTCTTGCGTGATGCCCGCGTTGTTGACGAGCACGTTCAGCGCGCCGAATTCCTTCACGGTCGCATCGATCAGCGCCTCGGCGGCGGCCGCGTCGTTGACGTTCAGCACCGCGCCGCGGCCCGTGACGCCCGCTTCCGCGAACGCCGCGGTGATCGCGGCGGCGCCCGACTCGCTCGTCGCCGTACCGATCACCGTCGCGCCCAGGCGCGCGAGTTCGAGCGCGATCGAACGGCCGATGCCGCGCGACGCGCCGGTCACGATCGCAACCTGTTTATCGAGAGTCTTGTCCATGAATCGAATATCCGTTGCTTGGGAAAAAGCGCCGCGTCAGGCGGTCGCGAGCTTGAGCGCTTCGTCGAGCGAAGCCGGATCGAACACCGAGGCGCCGACCAGGTTGCCGTCGATGCGCTTCGTCAGGCCGGCGAGCACCTTGCCCGGACCACATTCGATCACGTGCGTGACGCCGGTGCTCGCGATGTGTTGCACGCACTCGACCCAGCGCACCGGGCCCGCGGCCTGGCGCACCAGCGCGTCCTTGATCGCCGCCGGATCGCTGACCACCGCGACGTCGATGTTGTTGACGACCGGAATCTGCGGCGCCTTCACGTCGACGTTCGCGAGATAGTCGCGCAGTTGATCCGACGCCGGCTTGAGCAGCGACGAATGGAACGGCGCCGACACCGGCAGCGGCAGCGCGCGCTTCGCGCCCTTCGCCTTCGCGATCTCGCACGCCTTGTCGACCGCGCCCTTGCTGCCTGCGATCACGACCTGCGCGGGTGCATTGAAGTTCACCGCTTCGACGACGCCCGCTTCCGCGGCTTCGGCACACACCGCGCGCACCGTGTCGTCGTCGAGGCCCAGGATCGCGGCCATGCCGCCCTGGCCGACCGGCACGGCCGTCTGCATCGCCTGCGCACGGAAGCGCACGAGCGGTACCGCGTCCTTGAACGCGAGCGCGCCGGCCGCGACGAGCGCCGTGTATTCGCCGAGGCTGTGGCCGGCGACGATCGACGGCGCCGGGCCGCCTGCCTGTTGCCACGCGCGGTAGCACGCGTACGCGGCGGTCAGCATCACGGGCTGCGTGTTGGTGGTCAGGTTCAGCTCTTCGGCCGGACCTTCGGCGATCAGCTTGCCGAGATCCTGATTGAGCACATCGGACGCTTCCTGGAGCGTCTCGCGCACGACGGCCAGATCGGCGAATGCATTGAGCATGCCGATCGCTTGCGAGCCCTGCCCCGGAAAAACGAATGCAAATTTCATATCGTCCCCAATTGAATCGATTCGGACGGCGCGCATGAACGGCGCGCCGACGGGATCCGCGCGCGGCTTGTCGCGCGCCGCGGATCAGAAGCGGAAGACCGACGCGCCCCAGGTGAAGCCGCCGCCGACGCCTTCGATCAGCACGTGCTGGCCGCGCTGGATGCGGCCGTCGCGCACCGCGGCGTCGAGCGCCAGCGGAATCGACGCGGCCGACGTGTTGCCGTGCTGGTCGACCGTCACGACCATGCGCTCCTGCGGCAGGCCGAGCTTGCGGCAGGTGCTGGTCATGATGCGGATATTGGCCTGATGCGGAATCAGCCAGTCGATTTGCTCGGGCGCGAGATTCGCTTTCGCGAGCGCTTCGATCGCGACCTTTTCGAGCACGTTGACCGCAAGCTTGAAGACGGCCTGCCCGTCCATGTGCAGGAACGCGCTACCGTCGATCACGCCGCGATTGACGTTGCCCGGCGTGCACAGGATGTTCGAGTAGCTGCCGTCCGCATGCAGCGCGCTGCCGAGCACGCCCGGCTCTTCCGACGCGGACAGGATCACCGCGCCCGCGCCGTCGCCGAACAGCACGCAGGTCGTGCGGTCCTTGAAGTCGAGAATGCGCGAGAACGTCTCCGCGCCGACGATCAGCGCGGTGCGGTGCTGGCCGCTGCGGATGAAGCTGTCGGCGGTGGCCATCGCATACGCGAAGCCCGAGCATACGGCCTGCACGTCGAATGCCGCGCCGCCGCTCTTGATGCCGAGCTTGTTCTGCAGCAGGCACGCGGTGCTCGGGAACACGAAATCGGGGGTCGAAGTCGCGACGATGATCAGGTCGATCGACTGCGGATCAACGCCGGCCGCTTCGATCGCACGACGCGACGCCTCGAGCGCGAGATCGCTCGTCGTGACGTCGGGTGCGGCGAAATGGCGCGCATGGATGCCCGTGCGCGCCACGATCCATTCGTCGCTGGTCTCGATGCCTTCCTTCGCAAGACGATCGGTCAACTGCTGGTTCGTGACGCGGTCGGGCGGCAGGTAGCTGCCCGTGCCGAGCACGCGGGAATAGAGAGTCGATTGGGCCATTTATGCTTTAGAGGATTGCGCGGCGGAAGGTTCGGCGTGATGGCCTGCGGCCGGGCTTGCCTGGCCCGCGCCGCCCGCGTCGTGTCCGCCGTCGCCGAGCGACACTGAATTATCCGCCATCGCGCGCGCGAGGCGCTCCAGCACCCCGTTTTTGACGGCATCATACCCGCGTTTGATCGCCCACTCAAACGCGTACGCGTCGGCCGAACCGTGGCTCTTGATCACGAGGCTCTTCAGCCCCAGCAGCGCCGCGCCGTTGTACTGGCGGTGGTCGACGCGCTTCTTGAAGCGCATCAGCACCGGCAGCGCGAGCAGCGCCATCAGCTTCGACATCAGCGAACGGCCGAACTCCTCGCGGATGATGTCCGACAGCATCTGCGCGAGGCCTTCGGACGTCTTCAGCGCAACGTTGCCGACGAAGCCGTCGCACACGATGACGTCGACGGTGCCCTTGTAGATGTCGTTGCCTTCCACGTTGCCGCGGAAATTGAGCGTGCTGGCGCGCAGCAACTCGCCTGCGCGCTTGATCGTCTCGTTGCCCTTGATGACCTCTTCGCCGATGTTCAGCAGGCCGATGGTCGGGCGCTCCTTGCCTTCGAGCGCGGCCACGAGCGCGTGCCCCATCTCCGCGAACTGCAGCAGGTGCTGCGGCTCGCAGTCGACGTTCGCGCCGAGGTCCAGCATCATCGTGTAGCCGCTCGGGTTCGGCAGCGCGAACGCGATCGCGGGCCGCTCGATGCCGGGCAGCGTCTTGAGGACGTAACGGGAAACGGCCATCAGCGCGCCGGTATTGCCGGCGGAGATGCAGGCCTGCGCCGCGCCTTCCTTGACGTGGTTGAGCGCGACGCGCATCGAAGAATCCTTCTTCTTGCGCAGCGCCACTTCGACAGGGTCGTCCATCGCCACGACTTCGGTGGCGGGCACGATGGTCAACGCGGGATCGTCGAGGGCTTTCAGCTTCTTCAGCTGAGCGCGAATCGCGCTTTCGATGCCGACGAGCATCAGATGCGCATCGGGGTGCGCGCGGACGAACTTGACTGCCGCGGGAACGGTCACGGACGGGCCGTGGTCGCCTCCCATGCAATCGATTGTGAGCTTTACGGTCATGGAATGCGACGAATTTCAGGCACAAAAAAGCGGCAGTTGAATGCCGCCTTTTTGTTGAGCCAGGAAAGTGTCAAGCGAACCAGTTGTCACGCGAACGGCGAGCGTAGCGCGCAACGCGTGACTTGACGCTTGGTCGTTCTTCGTCTTGACGACTTTCTTGCCGCGATAGTAGCCGTTCGGGCTGACGTGGTGACGCAGATGCACTTCACCCGTGCTCGGCTCGACTGCCAGCGGCGCTGCCGTCAGGAAATCGTGCGAACGATGCATGCCGCGCTTCGACGGCGACTTCTTGTTTTGCTGGACTGCCATGACTAACTCCTAAATAATTTTCCGGATTCTAACACAGCCCGATCCGGCGCTTAACTACCCTGGCCCAAAGCCCTTACGCCTTCCCGCGCCACAACTGCTTAGTGTTTCTTGGTGCCGTCACCGTCCTTCTTCAGCGCCTGCAGCGCTGCGAACGGATTCGGCCGTTTGCCTTCGTCCCCGGCTTCGTCGGACTCCTCGTCCGCTTCTTCCACGGGACCGCTCGCGCCCGACACGAGGCTTTCGTGAACTGCCGGGCAAACCTCGTGCTTGGGCACGAGCGGCAACGAAAGCAGCAACTCCTCTTCGATCAAGTCGACGAGATCGAACTGGCGTGAGCCCACGATCACATCGGCTTCATCGTCGTCGAGCGGAAATTCTTCAGCTTCTTCTTCGGTCGCGACGACCCGGTACGTCATGTCGACGTCGAACGTCTGGTCGTACGGCGTCACGCAGCGCTGGCACGTGAGCCACGCATGGCCGTGCACCGCGAGGCGCAGATACGGCTGCTGCCCGTCGGCGCCGTCGTCCTGCAATTCCTTCTGCGTGAACCCTTCCGCCTGCCACGTGAAGACCGTGTCGCGATCTGGCGCGTCCGTCGGCACTTCGTTTAACATGCGCGGCAGTTGCGAAAGGCGCACCGCCCCGGCTGCCTGCCGCCCGCTGCGGGCGAACTCGAACAGGTCGACCGCGTGCGGATCGAGCGCCGCCGCAGGTTTGCCAGAAGAAGTGTTCATGTGCGCTCCTGCCTACAGGCTGACTTGCGGATCCGGCTTGGCACCGCTCGCGTACGGCTCATCGAAGGATGACGTACTTTACTTCCGAAGACCCGACAGGCGCCACCAACGAAAGCCTGCCGACGAAAAGCGGGAAAGCATACCTGTTTTACCTTTTGCGGTCAATCACTTAAGCTTGCGTCCGCGCAACGCCGCGCCCCACCTCACGACTCACCGATCCAACCGACCATGCCGGATACCGTTTGCCGCCCGCCGCGGCTGATTCTTGCCTCCAGTTCCCGCTACCGCCGCGCGCTCCTCGAGCGCCTGGGCGTGCCGTTCGACGTCGTGTCGCCCGACCTCGACGAAACCCCGCTCGCCGGCGAAACGCCGGCCGCGACCGCGCTGCGCCTCGCCAGCGCGAAGGCGCGGGCCGTGGCCGCGACGATCGACGCGCCGGACGGCGTGCTCGTGATCGGGTCGGACCAGGTCGCGACCTTCGACGGGCACCAGATCGGCAAGCCCGGCACGCACGAGCGCGCACTCGCGCAACTCGTGTCGATGCAGGGCCGCGACGTCGAATTCCACAGCGCGCTCTGCCTGTACGACAGCCGCACCGACGAAGCGCAGGTCGAGGACGTCGTCACGCACGTGCGCTTCCGTTCGCTGCCCGAGGCTGAACTCGACGCCTACCTGCGCGCGGAAACGCCGTACGACGTGGCCGGCAGCGCGAAGTCCGAAGGGCTCGGCATCGCGCTGCTCGACGCGATCGACTCGGACGACCCGACCGCCCTCGTCGGCCTGCCGCTGATCGCCCTCACGCGGATGCTGCGCGCCGCCGACTACCCGCTGTTCGCCATCTCCCGAGGAGACCGCGCATGACCGCCGGCACGCTTTATCTCGTCCCGAACACGCTCGGCGAAGGCGACGAATCGATGCTCGCCGCCGTGCTGCCCGCCGCCGTGCAGGCGCGGGCCGGCACGCTCGGCTATTACATCGGCGAGAACGCGAAAACGACGCGTGCGTTTCTGAAGAAGATCGGTACGACGCGACCGATCCAGGAAATCGAGATCAGCGAGCTGAACGTCAATACGCCGGCCGGCGCCATCGACCGGCTGCTCGCGCCCGTGCTCGCCGGTGCGGACGCGGGCCTCGTGTCGGAAGCCGGCTGCCCGGCCGTCGCGGACCCCGGCGCGCTGCTGGTGCGCCGCGCGCACGAGCGCGGCGTGAAGGTCGTGCCGCTCGTCGGGCCGAGTTCGATCCTGCTCGCGCTGATGGCGTCGGGCCTGAACGGCCAGAGCTTCGCGTTCAACGGCTATCTGCCGGTCGATGCGGCCGCGCGCGCGAAACGGCTGCGCGAACTCGAGCAACTGTCGCGCAAGGCGCGCCAGACGCAGATCTTCATCGAAACGCCTTACCGGAATCACGCGATGCTCGACACGCTGGTCGCGACCTGCGCGCCGTCGACGCAGATCTGCGTCGCGGCCGACCTGACCCTCGCGACCGAGACGATCGCGAGCCGCACGGCGGCCGACTGGAAAAAAGCGCCTGTGCCGAATCTGCACAAGCGCCCTGCGATCTTCCTGCTGCTTGCCAATTGATGCCGAGAACGGCGACCAGCTGACTCGCCGAAAGGCGGGCCGTCGCGGCCCGCCGGTTGCCGTCAGCGCAGGCTGACCGACGCGCCGCCGGCCGTCAGCGCCTTCATCGCGGCGCCCCCGACGGCCGCGCCGAACTTGCGCGCGACGCGATTCGTCAGGCTTTCCTTCACCGTGTAGTCGACCAGATCCGGCGCCTTCAGCACGTCGCGCGCGACCGTATCGGTCGTGCCGTAGCCGTCGGCGAGACCGAGCTCGACACTCTTTTCACCCGTCCAGAACAGGCCGGAGAACATGTCGGGCGTCTCGTGCAGCCGCTTGCCGCGGCCATCCTTCACCGCCTTGATGAACTGCGCATGCACCTGGTCGAGCAGTTCTTGCGCATGTGCGTCCATCTTCGGCGTTTCGGGCGAGAACGGATCGTAGAAGCCCTTGTTTTCGCCCGACGTGTGCAGGCGCCGCTCGACGCCGAGCTTGCCCATCAGTCCGGTGAAGCCGAACCCGTCCATCAGCACGCCGATCGACCCGACGATGCTCGCCTTGTCGACGAAGATCTTGTCGGCCGCGGACGCGATGTAATAGCCGCCCGATGCGCACATGTCGGTCACGACGACGTACAGCGGCTTGTCCGGATACTTGCCGCGCAACCGCTGGATCTCGTCGTAGACCATCCCGGCCTGCACCGGGCTGCCGCCCGGGCTGTTGATCCGCAGCACGACGCCGACCGTGCCGTCGTCGTCGAACGCGGCGTCGAGCGCCGTGTTGATGTCGTCGGCGTTCGCGTTGACGCCGGCCGCGATCTCGCCGTCGATCGTCACGAGCGCCGTGTGCCGCCCGCTCGACGAGAATTTCGAGTCGCTCGAGAAATCGATCAGCGCGAACGCGAACAGCACGAACACGCCGAGAAACGCGAAGCGGAAGAAGATTTTCCAGCGCCGTGCCGCGCGCTGCTCCTTGACGGCCGCGAGTGCGATCCGCTCGAGCGCCGCGCGCTCCCAGCTCGGTTCACGGCTGTCGGGACGGGAGGGGGAATCGGGGGAATTCGGTTGGTCGGCCATTCAGTGGTGTCGTCAGTCGGTCGTGGCGGAAGTGGCAGGATGCAGATCGGCATCGGGCACCCAGAATACCGCACGGCCGTCGGGCGTGTCGCGCTCGTCGACCTCGACCGGCCGCAGGCGGCCGCCGCGGCATGGGCCACCGACGCACTTGCCGGTATCCGGCGCGTAGATCGCGCCGTGTGTCGCGCACATCAGATAGAGGCCCGACGATTCGAAGAACTGCCCTTCGGCCCAGTCGAGCTCCATCGGCACGTGCGCGCAGCGGTTCAGGTAGCCGTAGGCACGGCCGTCGTAGCGCACGAAAAACACGACGGCCTGCTCGCCGCGCAGCGTCGCGTCGACCCGCACGCCGGCCCCGCCGTCGGTCAGCGCGCTCGATGCGCACACGCGCACGGCGTCCGGCGCCGCGCTCATGCGTGCTCCCGCAGCCAGGCAGCCAGCGCGCCGACGTCCGGCGCGACGAAGCGCGGCGTGAGCGCCGCCAGCGCATCGGCCGTGTGCGCGCCGTACGCCACGCCGACGCCGGCCGCGCCGGCGCTGGCGGCCATCTGCAGGTCGTGCGTGGTGTCGCCGATCATCACGGTGCGCGACAGGTCCTGCCCCAATTCCCGCGACAACTCGTGCAGCATGGCCGGATGCGGTTTCGAGAACGTCTCGTCCGCGCAGCGCGTCGCGTCGAACCAGCTCGTCAGCTTCGACTGGTCGAGCACGCGGTTCAGCCCGACCCGGCCCTTGCCGGTCGCGACGGCGAGCAGGTAGCCCGTGTCGCGCAGCTCGGCGAGCAGCTCGCGCACGCCGGCGAACAGGGCGATGCGCTGGTCGTCGAGCAGATAGTGATAGCGGTAGCGCTCGGCCAGCCGCGCGTAGTCGGACGGATCGAGGGTCGGAGCCGCGATCTGCAGCGCGTCGCGCAGCCCGAGGCCGATCACGTAGCGGGAAGCTTCGTCGGACGGCGTGGGCAGGCCGAGATCGCGGCATGCCGCCTGGATGCTGTGCGCGATGTGCGCGGTCGAATCCATCAGCGTGCCGTCCCAGTCGAAGACGATCAGGTCAAATTGCTGTCGGGCCATGCGGTTCAGGCGGTATCGCGCAATGCGCTGAGTTGATCGAGGAAGCGCCGGCAGTCGGCCGGCAGCGGCGCATCGAACTGCAGCGCCTCGCCGGTCAGCGGGTGCGCGAGCTTGAGGCGGTGCGCATGCAGGAACATCCGTTTCAGCGACGGCTGCGCGTTCGCGCGCGCCAGCGCCTTGTTCAGTGCGAAATCGCCATACTTGGCGTCGCCGGCGATCGGCAGGCCGAGATGCGCGAGGTGCACCCGAATCTGATGGGTCCGACCCGTTTTGAGTTCCGCTTCGACGAGCACGTAGTCCGGCCAGCGGTCGACGAGGTTGAACACCGTATGCGAGGCCAGCCCGTCGTCCTGCACGCGCACGCGGCGCTCGCCTTCCGGGGTCGAATACTTGAACAGCGGCGCCTTCACCGCGCGGCGGCGGCCCCAGTCGGGCTGCCATTCGCCGTGCGCGCACGCGAAGTAGCGCTTGTCCATCCGGTTCTCGCGGATCTGCTCGTGCAGGCCGACGAGCGCCGTGCGCTTCTTCGCGAGCATCAGGATCCCGGACGTCTCGCGGTCGAGCCGGTGCACCAGTTCGAGGAATTTCGCGCGCGGGCGCGCCTGGCGCATCTGCTCGATCACGCCGAACGCGACGCCGCTGCCGCCGTGGACCGCGACGCCGGCCGGCTTGTCGATGACGAGCATCGCGTCGTCCTCGTACAGCACGTCGAAATTCGCGGGCGGCACGACGGGCGTGTCGGCGCGCGCGAGGTCGGCCGCCGCCACGCGCACCGGCGGCACGCGGACGAGGTCGCCCAGTTCGAGGCGGTACTGCGCATCGATCCGGCCCTTGTTGACGCGCACTTCGCCGCTGCGGAGGATCCGGTAAATATGGCTTTTCGGCACGCCTTTACAGACGCGCAACAGGAAGTTGTCGATGCGCTGACCGGCCGAGTTTTCGTCGATCTCGATCATCGATACCTGGCCGCTTGCGACCGAATTCTGGGATATTTTGCCTAACTCATTCATACTGAATATAATTTTGCCCAGCCTGACGTTGTGGGTGGCCTGACCGGCCGGCCCCGGCTGAATCGGGCAAGGCGCAAGCGCAAACCGCTATTTTACTTGCGCCGGGGGTCCGCTGCTCGCCCCTAATCAACGAGATGCAGCAAGTTGCACGCACGGCGCCGCCCGTCGGCAAGGATCGCGCCCACAGGCGGATTCGGTCGGCAAGGCGCCGCGGTAACGGAAAGTTGGTTGAAAAGAATTTGATCGGCAGCCCGACGGCGCGCAGTGCGTCCGCAGGCTGCCGGTTGCGAAAATTACGGCGTTGCGCCCGATTTGGCCCCGCGAAGCGTGCGGGGCTTGGCGACGTCAAACCAGGGAAGTACACCCCAAGCGGGAAAGTCGGGCTGGATTCGATACTCCCCGCTGCGGCCCAAGCCGCAGCATCTGCCGCCCGTCGGCGCGCGCGACGTATTGCGCGCGCCCGTGGCGATGCCCGGACAGGCTTAGCGCGCTTTTGCAGCGTGCGGTGTGTGAACGCCGTGCTTTGAAGCCGTATTCGCAGGTGCCCTATGGCCGCCGGCCCCGTCTTTCGGGCCCAAGCGCCTCTTCAGGCAATTCTCCCCGCCAGCATTCCCGCTCCAGCGTGCTCGTGACAACACAACAAGGTGCGGCCTGCCGTCGTTCCCGCCCTCGCGCCTGACAACCGCGAGGCGCCGGCAGCGGAGCCGCCTGGAGCCGTTCATGAAACGCATGCTGTTCAATGCGACGCAGCAGGAGGAGCTGCGCGTCGCCATCGTCGATGGGCAAAAGCTCATCGACATCGACATCGAAACCGCCGGGCGCGAACAGCGCAAAGGCAATATCTACAAAGGTGTCATCACCCGCATCGAGCCGTCGCTCGAAGCGTGCTTCGTCAACTACGGCGAAGACCGCCACGGCTTCCTGCCGTTCAAGGAAGTCGCCCGCCAGTACTTCAAGGACGGCATCGACATGCGCTCCGCGCGCATTCAGGATGCACTGCGCGAAGGCCAGGAGCTGATCGTCCAGGTCGAGAAGGAAGAGCGCGGCAACAAGGGCGCCGCCCTGACCACCTTCATCTCGCTCGCCGGCCGCTACCTCGTGCTGATGCCGAACAATCCGCGCGGCGGCGGCGTGTCGCGCCGGATCGAAGGCGACGAGCGCCAGGAACTGCGCGAAACGATGGCGCAACTGCAGATTCCGGACGGCATGAGCATGATCGCCCGTACCGCGGGCATCGGCCGCAGCGCCGAGGAACTGCAGTGGGACCTGAACTACCTGCTGCAGCTGTGGCGCGCGATCGAAGCGGCGTCGCAAAGCGGCAACGCCGGCCAGCCGATGCTGATCTATCTGGAATCGAGCCTCGTGATCCGCGCGATCCGGGACTATTTCCAGCCCGATATCGGCGAAATCCTGATCGACACGAACGAAATTCACGATCAGGCCCGTGCGTTCATGGACATCGTGATGCCGGACAACGTCGCGAAGGTGAAGCGCTACCACGACGACGTGCCGCTGTTTTCGCGTTTCCAGATCGAGCACCAGATCGAAACCGCGTACTCGCGCACGGTGCCGCTGCCGTCCGGCGGCGCGATCGTGATCGACCACACCGAAGCGCTCGTCGCGATCGACGTGAACTCGGCCCGCGCGACCAAGGGCGCGGACATCGAGGAAACGGCCACCCGCACGAACCTCGAAGCGGCCGACGAAGTCGCCCGCCAGCTGCGCCTGCGCGACCTCGGCGGCCTGATCGTGATCGATTTCATCGACATGGAATCGGCGAAGAGCCAGCGTGAAGTCGAGCAACGCCTGAAGGATGCGCTCAAGCACGACCGTGCGCGCGTGCAGATGGGCAAGATTTCCCGCTTCGGCCTGATGGAGCTGTCGCGCCAGCGCCTGCGTCCGGCGCTGTCGGAAGGCAGCCACGTGACGTGCCCGCGCTGCAACGGCACCGGTCACATCCGCGATACCGAATCGTCCGCGCTGCAGGTCCTGCGGATCATTCAGGAAGAAGCGATGAAGGAAAACACCGCGGCGATCCACTGCCAGGTGCCGGTCGAGGTGACCGCCTTCCTGCTCAACGAAAAGCGTCAGGAAATCAACAAGATCGAGTCGCGCTTCAAGGTCGGCATCGTGCTGATCCCGAACAAGCACCTCGATACGCCGCACTACAAGCTCGAGCGCCTGCGTCACGACGACGCGCGCCTCGACGATCCGCGAGCGTCCTGGAAGATGGCCGAGGAAGCGGCCCGCGAACTCGAGTCGGAAACCGGCTACAGCAAGCGTGCAGCCGAAGTGAAGCCGAAGCAGGAAGCGGCGGTCAAGGGCATCACGCCCGAGCGTCCGGCCCCGAGCCCGGCGCCGCAGCGTCCGGTCGAACCGGTTGCGGCCCCCGCCCCGGCGCCCGTCGCCGCCGCAAGCGGCGGCTTCATCGGCTGGCTGAAGGGCCTGTTCGGCGTGTCGCCGGCACCGGCGCCCGCGCCGGTCGCGCCGGCACCGGTGAAGGAGCAGGCAGCCCGTCCGGCTCGTGACCGCACCGAAAAGACCGAGCAGCGCGGCGGCGATCGCAACCGCAACCGTCGCGGCAGCGCCCAGCAGGCGCAAGGCGGCCGCGATCAGGCAGCCGCGGGCCGTGGCCAGCCGCAACGCCAGGAACGCGAAGGCAAGGAAGTGCGCGAACCGCGTGAAGGCCGTGAGCCGCGCGAGGGTCGTGAGGGCCGCGAAGGTCGTGACAACCGTGAGGGTCGCGAAGGCCGCGAGGGCCGTGGCCCGCGCGAAGGTCGCGAGCCGCGTGAAGGCCGTGAGCCGCGCGAACCGCGCGAAAACCGCGAACCGCGCGAGCGCGTCGAACAGCCGGAAGGTGTCGAAGCCGCCGGCCGTGGCGAGCGCCAGGAACGCGGCGAGCGTCGCGAGCGCGGCGAACGCCGCAAGCCGACCCAGCATGCGGCCACGCTCGAAACCGTCACCCGCGGCGAAAACCATCCGGAGACGGAAACCGACAAGGCTGCGGCGGAAGCCCTGCCCGGCGCGGAACTGGCAGCCGATGCGGAAGCCGGCGCACGTGACGGCGAAGAACGCCGCCGTCGCCGTCGCGGCCGCCGCGGCGGTCGTCGCGAGCGCGAAGAAGACGGCTCGGTCGACCAGGCCGAGCAAGGCGCGGAAGGCGAAGTCGCGGCGCAAGCCGTGACGCCGGCCGCACCGGTCGCGGCCGAACCGGCCCACACGGCCGCACCGGCAGTCGTCGCAACCGTGGCGAGCGTGGTCGCCGTGGAAGCCGTCGTCGAGCAGCATGCCGCACCGGCCGCTGTCGAAGCGCAGCCGGCACCGACACACGTCGAAGCGGCTCCGGCCGCCCCGGCCGAGCCCGTCGTCGCCGTCCAGGCAGCAGAACCGGCACCGGTCGCGCCGGTCGCACCAGAGGTCGCGGAAGCGGGCCCGGCGCCGGTCGCGGTGTCGCCGACCGACGCGTTCGAAGTGCCGGTAGCCGCTCCGGCCGTTGTCGAAGCGCCGCAAGCCGCACCGGTCGAGCAGGCCGCACCGGCCGTCGCGATCGAAGCCGCTCCGGTGGCTGCCGAACCGGCACCGGTCGAAACAGCGCCTGTCGAGGCAGCATCGGCCCAGGCCGTCGCCGCACCGGCACCCGCTCCCGCACAACCGGCAGCCGCGCCCGCTTCGGCGAGCCTGGATGTCGTGCTGGAGCAGGCCGGCCTCGTCTGGGTGAACACGGACGCCGACAAGTTCGCGGCCGCGCAGGAAGCCGCATCGCGCCTCCCGCGCCCGGCCCGCGTGCCGCGCGAACGCAAGGTGCTGCCGCCGGCCGATACGGCCCCGATGCAGCAGGTCGAAACGACGCACCACTGAACGGCGCATCGCCCGACCAGGAAGCCCGCCTCCGGCGGGCTTTTTCACGTCCGCGCTGCGGGTTTCCGCCCACCGGCCCCGCCGGCCGGTTGCAGCTAAAATAGCAGTCTGGTTCGCACTTCTTCCAACATGTCCCGACGCATCATTCCCCTCGCCGACGTCAGCGGGATGCCGGACGTCTCCGGCGTCGCGCATGCCCCCGACGGCACGCTGGCCGACACGTTCGCCCGGCCGCTGCGCGATCTGCGCATTTCGGTGACGGATCGCTGCAACTTCCGTTGCGTGTACTGCATGCCGCGCGCGGTCTTCGACAAGGACTATCCGTTCCTGCCGCACAGCGCGCTGCTCACGCACGAGGAAATCGAGCGCGTGGCGCGGCTCTTCGTCGCGCACGGCGTCGAGAAGATCCGCATCACGGGCGGCGAGCCGCTGCTGCGCAAGAACCTCGAATTCCTGATCGAGCGCCTCGCGCGCCTGACGACGCACGCCGGCCGCCCGCTCGACCTGACGCTGACGACCAACGGCTCGCTGCTCGCGCGCAAGGCGCGCGCGCTGAAGGATGCCGGACTCACGCGCGTCACGGTCAGCCTCGATGCGCTCGACGATACGCTGTTCAAGCGCATGAACG
Organism: Burkholderia sp. AU16741; assembly: GCF_002223345.1. Classification (NCBI taxonomy): domain Bacteria; kingdom Pseudomonadati; phylum Pseudomonadota; class Betaproteobacteria; order Burkholderiales; family Burkholderiaceae; genus Burkholderia; species Burkholderia sp. AU16741. The sequence goes on along the minus strand of NZ_NKEZ01000003.1, from coordinate 560,302 downwards.
ATGCCGAATTCGCGAGCGCCGACGTGCTCGACGGCATCTTCGCCGCGCAGGCCTCGGGCCTCGCGCCGGTCAAGGTCAACATGGTCGTGAAGCGCGGCACCAACGACAGCGAGATCCTGCCGATGGCCGAGCGTTTTCGCGGCACCGGCGTGATCCTGCGCTTCATCGAATACATGGACGTCGGCACGTCGAACGGCTGGAACATGACCGAGGTGCTGCCGTCGGCGGACGTCGTCGCGCGCATCGCCGAACATTTCCCGCTCGTGCCGCTCGAGCCGCACACGGCAGCCGAGACCGCCCAGCGCTGGGGCTACGCAGACGGCAGCGGCGAGATCGGCGTGATCTCGAGCGTCACGCAGGCCTTCTGTGGCGACTGCACGCGCGCGCGGCTGTCGACCGAAGGCAAGCTGTACCTGTGCCTGTTCGCGTCGACGGGGCACGACCTGCGTGCGCTCGTGCGCGGCGGCGCGACCGATGCCGAGATCGCGACCGCGATCGCCCGCATCTGGCACGCGCGCACCGACCGCTATTCGCAACTGCGCGGCAGCGCGCCGGCCGACGCAGCGCCCGATGGCGCAGGCAAGCGCGTCGAAATGTCGTATATCGGCGGCTGACGCCCGCCGCTCTTCCCCCTTCGCGCGATGCCCGCTCCCGCCTCCCCGTCGATCGCCGGCCTGCTGCTCGCGGGCGGGCGCGCCACCCGCATGGACGGCGTCGACAAGGGCCTGCAACTGCTCGACGGTACGCCGCTCGCGCTGCACGTCCTACGCCGGCTGTCGCCGCAGGTCGACGAGACGCTGATCAGCGCGAATCGCCATGCCGATCGCTATGCCGAACTCGGCGCGCCGTTCGACGCGCGCATCGTCGCGGACGAAACGCCCGACTTCCCCGGGCCGCTCGCGGGCCTGCTCGCCGGCATGCGCGCGGCGCGCGCGCCGCTGGTCGTGTGCTCGCCGTGCGATACGCCCTATCTGCCCGCCGACCTCGTCGCGCGGCTGCATGCGGCGCTCGACGCACAACAGGCCGCCATCGCGATGGCGGTCACCGTCGACGCGCAGCAGATGCGCTCGCCGCAGCCGACGTTCGCGCTGCTGCGCACGTCGCTGGCGGACGACCTGGCCGCCCGGCTCGCGGCCGGCGACCGCAAGGTGCGTGCGTGGTACGCACGCCACACGACGGTCGAAGTCGAGTTTCGCGACGAGCGTGCGTTTTACAATGCCAACTCCTGGCAGGAACTCGCCGCGCTGGCCCGCCGCTGACGGCACCGCGCCGTTCCCGCCCGGTGTCCGCCACACGCGAAACCCGCGCCCCGGCACCCTCCTCGCGCCACCGGCCACGAACCCGATACGCCTTGCGGCGCAGTCCGACTGATGATCACGCAATCCTCGCCCGCCTCCCGAACCGCACCCGATCCCGATGCGCCGTTGTCGCTCGCCGACGCACAGGCGCTCGCGTGCCGCTTCGCGGTGCCCGTCGACGCGTGCGACACGGTGACGCTGCGCGATGCGCTCGACCGCGTGCTCGCGGCCGACGTGAATGCGCCGTTCGATATTCCCGCGTACGACAACTCGGCGATGGACGGCTATGCGTTCGACGGCGGCAGCGCCGCCCTTGCGTCGTCGCAGGGTGAGGTCGCGATGACGGTCGCGGGCACCGCGTTCGCCGGCCATCCGTTCGACGGTGCGGTGCCGACCGGCGCATGCGTGCGCATCATGACGGGCGCGCCGATGCCGGCTGGATGCGACACGGTGATTCCGCAGGAACGCGTGCGTGTAGAAGGCGACACGATCCGCTTCGCCGCGCACGACGTCGCGCGCGGCGCGAACTGCCGCAAGGCCGGCGAGGATCTCGCCGAGGGCGCCTGTGCGCTCGCCGCCGGCCGCATCCTGCGGCCGTCCGATCTCGGCCTGCTCGCGTCGTTCGGCATCGCCGACGTCACGGTGCGCCGGCGCGTGCGTGTCGCCGTGTTCTCGACCGGCGACGAGCTGCGCGAGCCCGGCGAACCGCTCGGCCACGGCGCGCTGTACGACAGCAATCGCGGCATGCTGATCGCGATGCTCGAACGGCTGCACGTGGACGCGATGGATCTCGGCATCGTCCGCGACGACCCGGCCGCGCTCGAAGCCGCATTGCGCGACGCCCTCGCCGCGCAGGCCGATGCAATCATCACGTCGGGCGGCGTGTCGGTCGGCGAAGCCGATTTCACGCGCGACGTGATGGCGCGGCTCGGCGACGTGACGTTCGCGAGTCTCGCGCTGCGGCCCGGCCGCCCGCTCGCGTGCGGCACGCTCGCCCGCGCGGCCGACGGCGCCGGTCGCGCGCTGTTCTTCGGCTTGCCCGGCAATCCGGTCGCGTCCGTCGTGACGTTCCATGCGATCGTGCGCCCCGCGCTGCTGACGCTGGCCGGCGCGCTGACGCCGGCGCCGGCCATGTACACGGCGCTCAGCACGCAAGCGTTGAAGAAACGCCCCGGCCGCACCGACTATCTGCGCGGCGTCGCGACGCGCGCCGCCGACGGCCAATGGCACGTCGCGCCGGCCGGGTCGCAAAGCTCCGCGTCGCTGAGCGGTCTGGCGGCCGCCAACTGTTTCATCGTCCTGGGCCACGATGCCGCGGCAGTCGACGCGGGCGCCCCGGTCGACATCCTGCCGCTCGACGGCCTGATCTGAATTCCAATCGGTATATCTCTACGGGGGCAATCCGCACATGAAGAAGCAAATCTCGTCGATCGCCGCGGGGCAGACCGCAAAGGCGCTGATCCTCGTCTACCTGACGTTCAGCGTGCCGATCGTGCTGCTCGGCATCCTCGTCGCGTATATCCGTTACGGGATGGTCGAGTTGAGTACGATCCTGAGCGCGCTGCTGCTGAACGCGATCCTCGGTTTCGTGCTGCTGTGGATTGCATGCCACGCATACAACTGGGTCGCGTCGCGCTTCGGCGGCATCGAGATCGTGCTGTCCGATCCGCCGGAAGAAGCATGAGCGGCACGCCGCTGATCCGCGCGGCCGACCCGCGCGACGTCGGCGCGATCCTCGCGCTGATGCGCGAGCTGGCCGCGTTCGAAAAGCTCACGGCGCTGTTCGTCGCGACCGAAGCGGATCTCGCCGATGCACTGTTCGGCGAGCACCCGGCTGCCGAAGCGCTGGTGGCCGAGCGCGACGGCGCGATCGTCGCGTACGCGCTGTTCTTCCACAACTATTCGACGTTCCTCGGCCGCCGCGGGCTCTATCTCGAGGATCTGTACGTGCAGCCGTCGCAGCGCGGCACGGGCCTCGGCACCGCGATACTGCGCCAGCTCGCGGCACTCGCCGTCGAGCGCCGTTGCGCGCGCTTCGAATGGTCGGTGCTCGACTGGAACCAGCCGGCGATCGACTTCTACGAGAAGATGGGCGCGACCGTGCTGCCGGAGTGGCGCATCGTGCGCGTGACGGGCGACGCGCTGGACACGCTCGCCGCGCATTGAGCGCGAGCCGGCCGCGCCGGCGATCGCCGCAAAAGAAAACGGGCGCCGCGGCGCTAATGCCGTTCAGTTAAGAACTGAACGGCATTTTTGTTTTGGGTGTTGTAAACGGTGATGGAGGCTGTTAACCTGCGTCGCCATGCTTGATGACACCCTGAATTTTCTCGCTGAAGAACAGGAGACGCCCGACTGGGCTCGTCTGGGTGAGCACTTGCCCTACGAGTGGATTGAGCAGGTGGTGGCTTACACGGGACGGGCGAGCATCCGGCAACGCCGCTTGCCCGCTGAACAGGTTGTTTGGCTGGTTATTGCGCTGGCATTGTATCGGCATCAATCGATCAGCGAGGTTGTCGACGATCTCGATCTTGCGCTACCGGATATGCAGGCGCCGTTCGTCAGCAAGAGCGCTGTCGCTCAGGCCCGGCAGCGCCTGGGCGCGCAACCACTGAAGGCGCTGTTCGAATTGTCGGCCAAGGCGTGGGCCGAGCAGGACCGCAAACAATACCTGTTCAAGGGGTTGAGCCTGTTTGCGATGGATGGCACGACGCTCAGGACGGCGGACACCCCCGAACATCGGGCTCATTTCGGCGCCCAGGTTTATGCCGGCAACACCATCGCCAGTTATCCGCAGGTCCGTGGCGTGACGCTGACTGCCGTGCCCACGCACCTGATCCGCAGCGCGGCGTTCGGTCCGTATGGCACGAACGAGATGCTATATGCCAAGGATCTGCTCGACGCCATCCCCGATGATTCGCTGACGGTATTCGACAAGGGGTTTCTATCTGCAGAAATCCTGTGTGGCTTGAGCCGCGCGGGTTCGAACCGTCACTTCCTCATCCCGGCCAAGGCCAACACCAAATGGGAAGTCATCGAGGGAACGCCTGATGATGCGGTGGTAAGCATGCGCGTGTCGCCCCAGGCACGCAAGAAATGCCCGGACCTGCCAGAGGTGTGGCAGGCGCGAGCCGTCACCCTGGTCGACTCAAGTGCCCGCAAGCGCGTACTGCTGACGTCACTGTTCGACCGAAAACGCTACACGAGCGCCGATATCGTGGCCTGCTATGCGCGCCGCTGGCAAATTGAAACCAGCTATCGAGAACTCAAGCAGACGATGATGGGCATGGCGCCGATCCTGCGCAGCCGCAGCGTTGAGGGGGTGTATCAGGAAATCTGGGGCGCGCTGATTGCCTACAACCTCGTGCGATTGGAGATTGCCAAGGCCGCGCTTGCGGTGAAGTGCGAGCCGACCGAGATTAGCTTCGTGCGCGCCTTCCACGTCATCCAGTACGAATTGCACTGGGCCGCGGTTACCCGTGCGCAGGGCAAACTCCCAGCCCTGCTGCAACGACTGCGACTACGTCTGGTCGCGCTACTCAAAGAAGAACGGCCCGCTCGAAAATTCGAGCGGGCCGTGAAGGCTGTGCCAAAACGCTATGCCGTCCGTGTCCTTAAAAAGAACCTTAACTGAACGGCATTAGCGCCGCGGCGCCCGTTTTTTCCGTCCGGCGGCGGCCGGCAACGTGCGTCACGCGTCGTCCGCGTCGGCGCCTTCGGCCCCGTCCGCGCCGAGCAGCCCCGCCGCCGTGTCGCCCGGCAGCGCCTCGACCTGCTTCAGCTTGCGGCTCATCACACGCGTGCGCTGCTCGGCGGACTCGATCGAGCGCGTGACCGTTTCGAGCTGCGCCTTCGTGCGCGCGAGCACGTCGCCGAACTTGCCGAACTCGGTCTTGACCGCGCCGAGCACCTGCCAGACCTCGCTCGAGCGCTGCTCGATCGCGAGCGTGCGGAACCCCATCTGCAGACTGTTCAGCAGCGCGGTGAGCGTGGTCGGCCCCGCAACCGTCACGCGGTAGTCGCGCTGCAGCAGGTCGGTCAGCCCCGGGCGGCGCAGGATTTCCGCATAGAGCCCCTCGGTCGGCAGGAACAGCAGCGCGAAATCGGTCGTGTGCGGCGGCGCGACGTACTTCTCGGCGATCGTGCGCGCCTCCATCCGCACCCGCGCCTCGAGCGCACGCGCCGCCTCCTCGACGGCCACCGCATCGGCGCGCTCCTGCGCGTCGATCAACCGCTCGTAGTCTTCGCGCGGAAATTTCGCGTCGATCGGCAGCCACACCGGCGGCGCGTCGCGCGTGCCGGCGTCGCGCCCCGGCAACCGGATCGCGAATTCGACGCGCTCGGTGCTCTTCGGCACCGTCGCGACGTTCTTCGCGTACTGGTCGGGCGTCAGCATCTGTTCGAGCAGCGCCTCGAGCTGCACTTCGCCCCAGGTGCCGCGCGTCTTCACGTTGGTCAGCACCTTCTTCAGGTCGCCGACGCCGGCCGCGAGCGTCTGCATCTCGCCGAGCCCGCGATGCACCTGTTCGAGCCGGTCCGACACGAGCTTGAACGATTCGCCGAGCCGCTGCTCGAGCGTCGCGTGCAGTTTCTCGTCGACGGTGCGGCGCATCTCCTCGAGCTTCGCCGCGTTGTTCGTCTCGATTTCCTTCAGCCGCTGTTCGAGCGTCGCACGCACTTCGCCGATCCGACGGTCGTTCGCCTCGGTCAATTGCGTGAGCTGCCGGTTCAGCGTGTCGCCGAACACGCGCAGCGCGCCCGCCTGTTCCTCGCGCGCCTGCTGGGCCTGGCGCTGCACGCTCTCGCGCATCGCGTCGAACTGCTGCGCATTGCCGGCGACGAGCTTGCCGAGCTGCTGCGCGAACCCCTCGATCTGGTTGTTCTGCACGGTCGCCACGCTCGTCAGTTGCGCGGCGAGCGTCTGCTGCAACTGGGCGAAGCTGCCGGCCAGCTCGGTGCGCGAGCCGCGTGCGTTCTCGACGATCTCGCCGCGCAATTCGCGTTCGAGCCGCTCGACGGCACGCGCCTGCGCATGCGCGGCGTCCTCGATCTGGTCGCCGAGCACGGCCGCATCGTCGTGGCGGCCGCCGCCGCGCACGAGCGCGACGATCGCCGCCGCGAGCGCGACGGCCAGCACGACGACCGCCGCCAACAACAACGTCATCGTCATGCGCGCGGCTTCCCGATCACGTCGGGGTTGATCGGATTCGGCGGCTGCCCCGCACGCGGCCCCTCGCCGAGCGCGGCGATCAGGTTGTCGGCAGCGAGGTTCGCCATCGCGCGGCGGGTCTTTTCGGTCGCGCTCGCGATATGCGGCGTCAGCACGACGTTCGGCACCTCGAGCAGCGCCGGATGCACGCTCGGCTCGCCCTCGTACACGTCGAGGCCGGCCGCGGCGATCGTCCCGTCGCGCAGCGCGGCGGCCAGCGCCGCGTCGTCGACGATCCCGCCGCGCGCGATGTTGGTCAGCGTCGCCGTGGGTTTCATCTTCGCGAGTTCGGCCGCGCCGATCGTGTGATGGTTCTCCTTCGTGTACGGCAGCACGAGCACGACATGATCGGCGCGCGCGAGCAGCACATCCTTCGACACGTATTCGGCATTCAGCTCGGCCTCGATCTCGGGCGCGACGCGCGACCGGTTGTGATAGATCACCTGCATCCCGAAGCCGCGCGCGCGGCGCGCGAGCGCCTGGCCGATACGCCCCATCCCGATCACGCCGAGCGTCGAGCCGTGGATGTCGGTGCCGAGGAAGCCGTCGTACGCCCACTTCCGCCAATGACCGGCGCGCAACCAGTGTTCGGATTCGGCGATCCGGCGCGCGGCGGCCATCATCAGCGCCCAGCCGAAATCGGCGGTCGACTCGTTCAGCACGTCGGGCGTGTTGGTGCCGAGCACGTTCGCCGCGTTGAATGCGGCCATGTCGAAGTTGTTGTAACCGACCGCCATGTTCGCCACGACGCGCAGGCGCGGCGCCGCCGCGAGCGTCGCCGCGCCGACCGGATCGCCGGCCGTCAGCGCGCCGTCCTTGTCGGCCAGGCGCGCGGCGAGCGCGTCGGGCGCGAGCGCGTCGCCGTCGTTCCAGTCGACGTCGAAATACTGCTTGAGCCGTTCGATCACGTCCGGAAAGATCGGACGCGCGACCAGGATCTTCTGCATCGCCATCTCCGCATGCCGCGAACGGATCGCGGCGCGCCATGCGCCGCCGGAGCCGCCCGCTCGGGGTTGAAAAACGTCAGCTTACGCCGTGAAGAAAAGCCACGACGTCAGCAGGAATACCGGTATCAGCACGACGAGCGCCCAGCCGAGGTACGCGAAGAAGCTCGGCATCTTCACGCCGCGCGATTCGGCGATCGCCTTCACCATGAAGTTCGGCGCGTTGCCGATATAGCTGTTCGCGCCCATGAACACCGCGCCGGCGGAAATCGCGGCGAGCGTCGACGCGCCGGCCGTCATCAGCGTCTGCGCATCGCCGCCGGCGAGGTTGAAGAACACGAGGTAGGTCGGCGCGTTGTCGAGGAACGACGACAGGATGCCCGTCGCCCAGAAGTACATCGCGTCGACCGGCTTGCCGTCGGGCCCGGTGACGAGATGGACGATCTGCGCGAACGCGCCGTCGGCGCCCGCGCGCAAGATCACGATCACCGGCGCGATCGTCACGAAGATCCCCGCGAACAGCTTCGCGACTTCCTCGATCGGCGCCCAGTTGAATGCGTTGCCCTCGCGCGCGGAACGCGGCGTCAGCGCGAGCGACGCGAGCGTCACGACCACGAGCGCGACATCGCGCACGAGATTCTGCAGCGCGACGTGCGTGCCCCACACGTCGAACGAGATGCCCGGCTTCCACACGCCGCTCATCAGCACGAGCGCGATCACGGCCGCGAGCAGCACGAAGTTGATCTTGCCGTCGATCGACAGCGCCGCGCCGTCGGGCGTCGGATCGAGCGCGGCCGGCCGCTCCTCGCCGCCCTTCCGGTAGAAGTACGTATCGAGCGCGAAGAACAGCGTCAGCAGCACCACGCAGATGAACAGCATCGGCAGCGCGAGATGGGTGGTCGTCCAGAAGAAGCTCACGCCGTTCAGGAAGCCGAGGAACAGCGGCGGATCGCCGAGCGGCGACAGCGAGCCGCCTGCGTTCGCGACGAGGAAGATAAAGAAGATCACGACGTGCACGACATGCTTGCGGTTGTCGTTGGCGCGCAGCAGCGGCCGGATCAGCAGCATCGCGGCGCCCGTCGTGCCCATCACGCTCGCGAGCAGCGTGCCGAGCGCGAGGATCGCGGTATTCAGCTTCGGCGAACCGTGCAGGTTGCCGTTCACGCAGATGCCGCCCGCGACCGTATAGAGCGCGGTGAGCAGCACGATGAACGGAATATATTCCTCGAGCAGCGCATGCACGAGCGTGCCGAACGCGGCGCCCGCGCCGAACGCGACCGCGAACGGCGCGAGGAACACGATCGCCCAGCCGGCCGCGATCTTGCCGAAGTGGTGATGCCAGAACACGGGGGCGACGAGCGGGAACAGCGCGATGGACAGCAGGATCCCGGCGAACGGGATGCCCCAGAGCGCGGATAACGTGGCACCGTCGAGCGTGGCGGCCGATGCGAGCGCGGGAGCGGCGCCAAGCGCGATTCCCGACGCCATGCCTGCCCAGGCGGCATGTCGTTTCATGCGGAACTTCCTTGTTCGAAACTGTGAATGGGGCGGGCGCGTCATGCGCCCCGTACGACGATCGCGTGCACGCGGTACGGGCCGTGCGCGCCCAGAATGATCGTTTGCTCGATGTCGCCCGTGCGCGACGGGCCCGACACGAAATTGACCGCGCGCGGCAACTCGCCGCACTCCGCGCGAATCAGCGCGAACGCGTCTTCATGACCGGCGACGATACGCGACGCCGGCACGATCGCGAGGTGGGTTTCCGGCAGCAGGCCGGCCGATGCGTAAGTGTCGGGGCCGGACAGCAGCACCAGCGACCCCGTTTCGGCGGTTGCGCAGAAGCAGCCGGTCAGGCCGACGAGATCGCCGTCGCGCGGCTTGCGGCACTCGACCGACAGGCCGGCGCCGGCCCAGTCGAGATCGGCCAGCGTGCGCCATGCGACGGCCTGCGTCGGCAGACCATGAGCGGCAAGATAGCGGGCGGCGGCGGCAGGCACGTCGGCCAGCGTCGCGACTTCGTCGACCGTGGTCGACAGGCGCCCCGCTTCGTCGACGAACGCGGCGACGAGATCGACCGGCGCCGGCGGGCGCGGACCCTGCGGATGACGGGCGAGATAGTCGGCGACGCCGTCGCGCTCCGCTGCATCGGGTTCGGCCGCGCGCCCCTGCGCCGCGCGAATGCGCGCGAGGATCTGGCGACGGGCAGCGGAAGTGTCCATGAACGGTCCTCGTGACGTTGGCGTGCAATACGTCGGATTATACCGGCCACCCCTGCCGCGACACACCTTCGGCCGAACGGCCAACGCCTACTTCGACGTGTCTTCCTCGACCGGCTGCGCGATGCCGAACACCTGGCGCAGGTACGCGAGATAGGCCTTGTCGTCGCACATGCTCTTGCCCGGCGAATCCGACAGCTTCGCGACCGGCTGGCCGTTGCAGCGAACCATCTTGATCACGATCTGCAGCGGCACGTAGCCGAGATCGTTGGTGAGGTTGGTGCCGACGCCGAACGCAAGCTTGCAGCGGCCGCGGAACCGTTCGTACAGCTGCATGACCTTCGGAATGTCGAGCGCGTCCGAGAACACGAGCACCTTGGTGCGCGGGTCGCAGCGGTTCGCCTCGTAGTGGCGCAGCATCCGCTCGCCCCAGTCGAACGGGTCGCCCGAATCGTGGCGCGCGCCGTCGAACAGCTTGCAGAAGTACATGTCGAAGTCGTTCAGGAACGCGTCCATGCCGTAGACGTCCGACAGCGCGATCCCGAGGTCGCCGCGATATTCCTTCGCCCACATCTCGAAGCCGTAGATCTGCGAATCGCGCAGCCGCGGGCCGAGCGCCTGGCACGCCTGCAGGTATTCGTGCGCCATCGTGCCGAGCGGCGTGATGTCGTGCTTCATCGCGTACAGCACGTTGCTCGTGCCCGCGAACTGCGGGCCGAGCCCGTCGCGCAGCGTGAGCGCGACTTCCTCGTGCCAGACCTTCGAGAAGCGCCGGCGCGTGCCGTAGTCGGCGATCTTGCAGTCGGCGAATTCCGGCTTCGCGCCGAGCAGCTTGATCTTCTCGCGCAGCCGCTCGCGCCCCTCGCGATAGTCCGGCTCGCGCTGCGTGTTGCGGAAATACACTTCGTTGACGATCGCGAGCACCGGGATCTCGAACAGGATCGTATGCAGCCACGGCCCCTCGATCACGACGTCGATCTCGCCGTTGCCCTTCGGCGACGGGGTGATCGAAATGTACTTCTCGTTCAGGTGGAACAGCGCGAGGAAGTCGACGAAGTCGCTCTTGATGAAGCGCATCCGCCGCAGGTAGTCGAGTTCGACGTCGGCAAAGCGCAGCGAGCACAGGCCGCGCACCTCGTCGCGAATCTCGTCGATGTACGGCACGAGATCGACGCCGGGCGTGCGGCAGCGGAACCGGTATTCGACGTTTGCAGCGGGAAAGTGATGCAGGACGACCTGCATCATCGTGAACTTGTAGAGATCCGTGTCCAGCAGCGAAGTGATGATCATGATGACGGCAGCGCCAATATCGTGACAGGGCACCGGCGCACCGCGCGCCGCCCGGTCTGCCGGCCATGTTACCCGAATGCGGGCCGGACCATCGTGAAACCGCGCCGCCGCGTCGCCCCATCGCGCCCGTGCGTGGCGTGCGGGTACGCGTGTCGCGCATCCCATAAACTAATCACGAAACGATATAAGCCGGATAGCCGAGCTCGTCATGCGGTTTTGGCGCTTCAGTTACAATGCCGCTTTTGGCGCAAACGCCACCCCATATATACCGCCAAGCAGGAGCGTTTTGATGACTCACGTTGTGACCGAAGGCTGCATCAAGTGCAAATACACGGATTGCGTGGATGTGTGCCCGGTGGATTGCTTCCGTGAAGGTCCCAACTTTCTCGCCATCGATCCGGACGAGTGCATCGACTGCGCCGTGTGCGTCGCCGAATGCCCGACCAATGCGATCTATGCCGAAGAAGACGTTCCGGGCGACCAGCAGCAGTTCACCGAGCTGAACGCGGAGCTGGCGAAGAACTGGCCGTCGATCACGAAGACCAAGCCGGCGCCGGCCGACGCGGACGAGTGGAAGGACGTGCAGGACAAACTGCACCTGCTCGAGCGCTGATCGCACGGCGGCGACTGCAAAAAATTTCATGCGGCGCGGCTTTGAAGTGTTGACAGGTTAGCGAACACTCCATACAATCTCGTTTCTCTGCTGTTGTTGTTTGTTCCCCGATAGCTCAGTCGGTAGAGCGCCGGACTGTTAATCCGTAGGTCCCTGGTTCGAGCCCAGGTCGGGGAGCCAAAAACACAAAGGCCCGTTGAAAGTGGACGGGTTTTTTGTTGGACGACACAACACGCAGATGTACCGATTTATTCCCCGATAGCTCAGTCGGTAGAGCGCCGGACTGTTAATCCGTAGGTCCCTGGTTCGAGCCCAGGTCGGGGAGCCAAACAGCGAAAGGCCCGTCATTCGACGGGCCTTTTTGTTTTTCCGGCCACCGCGATCCATTTTCCTGCTTGTCGTGGCCCGGTCATGCGCATGCTAGAGTCTCTGTCCCGCATCCGCACTCGGTTCCGTCGATGAAGCATCGCCTCCTGCGTTTCGCCCCCGCCGCCCTCCTGCTCTCCGCCGTCGCCGCCGCACCGCTCGCGCACGCGGAGGAAGTCGGCAGCGTCAACACCCATTTCCGCGTCACGGGTTCCGATCGCGTGGTCGTCGAGGCCTATGACGATCCGGTCGTGAACGGCGTGACCTGCTACGTGTCGCGCGCGCGCACCGGCGGGATCAAGGGCACGCTCGGCGTCGCCGAGGATCCGAGCGAAGCGTCGATCGCCTGCCGGCAGGTCGGCCCGATCAGCTTCAAGGAACCGCTCAAGCAGCAGGCCGACGTATTCAGCGAACGCATGTCGTTCATCTTCAAGACGCTGCACGTCGTGCGCGTGGTCGACAAGAAACGCAATACGATCGTCTACCTGACCTACAGCGACCGTATCGTCAGCGGCAGCCCGAAGAACGCCGTCACCGCGGTGCCGATGCCGGCCGGCACGACGATTCCGGTCAAGTAAGCCCGCATCCGACGGGCGCGCGAGCGATACACTGTCGGTTCGACCGCTCCCGCGCCCGATCATGTCCGCCACCCGCCTTCCCGATTCCGCACGCTACTGGCGCACGCCGCTCGTGCCGGACGCGGATCTGCTCACGGCCACCTATCGCGATCACGCGTTCGCGCCCCACTGGCACGATGCGTACACGATCCCCGTGATTCTCGAAGGCGCGGAACGCTTCACCTATCGCGGCACCGGCCATGTCGCCGAAACGGGCACCGTGCCCGTGATCAATCCGGGCGAAGTGCATACGGGGTCGCGTGCCGCCGACGAGGGCTGGTGCTATCGCGTCAGCTACATGCCGATCGAATTCATCCGCGAACTTGCGAGGGCCATCGCGGGCCGTCCGCAGGCTGCGCCTTGGTTTGCCCCCGACGTGATCCGCGACGCCGATCTCGCGGCCCGGCTCACGCGCGCGCACCGGATGCTGGAAGCCGGCAGCGAGCGCGCGCTATCGTCGCATGCGGCCGACGCTCCGGCGGCCGGCGATCCGGCGGCCGGCGATCCGGCGGCCGGCGCTCCAGCTCCCGACGCGCCGCGCCTCTACGATCCGCTCGCCGCCGAAACCGCGATGCTCGATGCGCTGTCGACGCTGATCGCGCGCCATGCCGACGTGCGGCCGCAGCCGGCGCGGCTCGCGGCCGACGAACCGCGCGTCGACGCGATGCGCGAGCGGCTCGCCGCCGATCTGACGTCCACGGTGACGCTCGACGACGTCGCGCAGGCGGTCGGCCTGTCGCCGTTTCATGCCGCGCGCCTGTTCACGCGCACGACCGGCATGCCGCCGCATGCGTGGCGCAACCAGTTGCGGCTGCAGCGCGCGCTGGCGCCGTTGCGCGCGGGCGTGCCGGTCGCCGATGTCGCGGCGGCCAGCGGTTTCGTCGACCAGAGCCACTTCACGCGGCATTTCAAACGGATGTTCGGCGTGCCGCCCGGGCGCTGGCAGGCAAGCTGACGCACGGCTTCCCGCCGTCGTCGGCCGCGCCGCACGGCGATCCGCGCCGGCCGGCACTCAGGCACCGGCAGCGGCCTCGCGCCGGCGAGCGCAAGAACATACAAGCCGGCCGGCCACCGGCCCGCTATCCTCCAGCGCATGGAGGAGCGTTTCTTGAACAAGACACCCGCATCGTCCCCGCGCCGCCCGCTCAACGAATGGCTCGACGGCGCGCGCGACACGATTCCGATGATGATCGGCGCGGCGCCGTTCGGCGTGATTTTCGGTACGCTCGTCGGCAGCGGCCCGCTCGCCGCCTGGCACGGCGCGCTGATGTCGCTCGCCGTATTCGCAGGCTCCGCGCAGTTCATCGCGCTCGGCCTGATCGCCGGCAGCGCGGGTTTCGCCGTCGTGCTCGCCACGACGCTGATCGTGAACCTGCGCCATCTGCTGTACAGCGCGACGCTCGCGCCCTATGTCGCGCATCTGCCGCTGCGCTGGCGCGCGACGCTCGGCGCGTTGACGACCGACGAGGTGTTCGCGGTCGCCTACGGGCACTACCGGCACCATCCGCCCGGCACGATCGGCCCCCACTACTTTTTCGGCTCCGGGCTCGCGATGTACCTGAACTGGCAGGTCTGGACGCTCGCGGGCATCGGCTTCGGCACGGCGTTCCCCGGCCTGCAGTCGCTCGGCCTCGATTTCGCGATGGCGGCGACCTTCATCGCGATCGTCGTCCCGCAACTCGGCACGCTGCGCTACTTCGCGGCGGCCGCCACGGCCGGCACGCTCGCGTACTTCTGGCAGGGCTGGCCGTACAAGCTCGGGCTGCTCGGCGCGGTCGCCGCCGGCGTCGCGATCGGCGTCGTGCTCACGCTGCGGCACGATCGCACGCGCGCCCGCTCCCGCCCGGAGGCCGCCTCGTGAGCTACGCGCTGTTGATCCTCGGCATGGCCGTCATCACGTACGCGATCCGCTCGACACTGTTCCTGTTCGGCGAGCGGCTGACGTTCCCGCCGCTCGTGCGGACCGCGCTCGGCTTCGTACCGGTCACCGTGCTGACCGCGATCATCGTGCCGATGACCGTCTCGCCGCACGGCGGCACGGCCGAGCTGACCTGGCGCAATCCGCAGCTCGTCGGCGCGCTCGCGGCCGTGCTCGTGTCGGCCGCGACCCGCCGCCCGCTCATGACGATCGCCGCCGGCCTCGCGGTGTTCTTCCTGTGGCAAGGGGTCGTCCTGCCGCATTGGCCGCCCGCCTGAGCGCCCGCTCCATTACACGCGCTCAAGTTTCCGTCCGGTGCGCCGATATAGAAGAGGAAGACCGCCACCGGCCCCGGCGCGCATCGGTCAGTCGACGCTGCGCCCGTTCCGGTGCGCCGTGCCGGCGCCGGCTTGCGCGGGGCGCCATCGAGACGATTCATGGGCCAGATCACCCTTTCCCTCAAGGACGACACGCTCGAGTCCCTGCGCAAGGACTACGACGCGTTCGTGCGCGTGTCGCTGAAACTCGACCCGCAATTCGCGACGCCGTCGTTCGAGGATTTCCTGCGCGCCAAGCTGCTCGACAACATGGTGCCGCTCACCGAGCACGCCGTGCAGCGCATGCTGCAGGGCGGCCAGTATGCGTGGGCCAAGCGCACGCTCGACAAGGAATTTCCGGACGTCGTCGCGATCCTGATGCGGCAGGCCGGCGAATTCGGCTTCGGCTTCGCGTCGCGCTCCGAATGGACGCCCGACGAACTCGCGAAGGCATGCCGCGACTGGGCGAAGGCGATCGTCGCCGAAGCGCAGGGCGACGCGTCGCTGATCGACCCGCTCGCGGCGCAGATCAAGGGCGCGGCGCAGGACATCCAGACGCTCGAGGAACTGATGCAGACGCCTGCGTGGCGGCTCGCGGAATCGCTGCGGCAGCGGATCTACGAGGCCAAGCTCGCGTGCGAGATGAGCGTCGGCAGCACCGCGCGCGACAAGCTCGGCGAACTGCGCGGGCTGCTGCGCCTCGGGCTCGCGCACGGCTCGTTCCAGAAGCAGGAAGCGCAGCAGATCATGGAATACCTGCGGCTGTTGAAGCCGGAAATCTTCGTCGAGGAACCGTACGACGTCTTCGCGCGCCTCGCCGCGTGGCTGCGCAGCGTATTCACCCCGGCTGCGGTGCGGCCGGCCCAGGGGCAGGGGCAAGGCCAGCGCCGGCCGTAAGCGCGCGTCCGGCCGCACGTATCGCCTCATGAAAACGGCCCGATTCGCGCGAAGCGAACCGGGCCGCCAGAGGATCGCCCGTCGCGACACGCCGTCCGAACACGCGCGTCGCGACGAGCGCCGGGCACCGCTTACTGCGTGGCGCCCTGCGCCGATGCACCGCCGTGCGCGCCGACCGAGGCGCCGCCTTCGGTCGCGTCGTCCGCCTTCTTCTTGGCCGAGCCCGCATGGCTCTTGGCCGACTTCGCCGCATGCTTCGTGTGCTTCTTGGTCGAATGGACGGCCGACGACGTCGTATCCTTCGCGCCATCGGCTGCCGCGCCGACCGCATCGGTCGCCCCGCCCGCCGCATTGCCCGACGCGTTCGCGCCGGCACCGCCCTGCACGCCTGCACCGACGCCTGCCGCCGGCGTCTGCGCCTGCATGCCGGCACCGGCCGCGCCTTGCGCCGTCGTGCCCGTCTGGGCGAATGCGGCCGACGTGGCGAACGCCGTCAGCGCGGCACCGATCAGCATCGTACGAATCTTGGACATGGCAATTCTCCTCGAGAAGTTGTGAGCGCCGACCGCGGCGATGCGGTCCGTCGCTTCCCCGCCGCAACACGCGACAGGTACGACAGAAGACCCGCGGCCCGCGCGGCCGGTTCGCGAATCTCTCAGACTGTTACCCACCGTTTCATTTGCTGACGAATCGCTCACAGTCCTTTACAACGTGCGGCGGCGGCCCGCGGTGCCGTATGATGCGGAGCGTTTCCTCCCGCGCGTCGCGCCCCTTCCTCGTCATGCCCACTCTGGATTTCACGCTGACCGGCGAATACGTCGAGCTGCACAACCTTCTCAAGATCACCGGCCTCGCGGACAGCGGCGGCACCGCGAAGCTGATCGTCGCGTCCGGCGCCGTGAAAGTCGACGGCGCGGTCGAGCTGCGCAAGACCTGCAAGATCCGCGCGGGCCAGGTCGTGCTGCTCGGCGACACGCGCATCGCGGTACGCGAGGCCTAAGGCCCGTTCACGCCGATAACGGGCTTGCGCCGGCCCCTGGGCCGTTCCCCTGCCCGCGACATGGCCATCGGCGCACGCGTTCGACACGGTACGAATAAAGCCGTAAGCTA
This sequence comes from Burkholderia sp. AU16741, assembly GCF_002223345.1. NCBI lineage: Bacteria > Pseudomonadati > Pseudomonadota > Betaproteobacteria > Burkholderiales > Burkholderiaceae > Burkholderia > Burkholderia sp. AU16741. The sequence continues at coordinate 543,510 of NZ_NKEZ01000003.1, read as the reverse complement.
GCCGTCTCTCAAAATAACGACAAAAGCGCGGGCCCGCACCCGCGCGAGCGCCCATTCCATGTCGCATTCCGGTCTCACGCGGACGGCCGCCGCGCCGCCGTCCCTGTCCAGTCACGCCGCCGATACCGCGCGCCTTGCCGCCCCGCTCGCGATCGCGCAACTGTCCCAGATGGCGATGAGCGTCACCGACACGGTGCTGCTCGGTTCGCTCGGCCCCGACTCGCTCGCGGCGGGCGGGCTCGGCGCGAACTTCTTCTTCGTGATCGTGACGATCCTGCAAGGCGTGCTGTCGTCGGTCAGCGTGAGCGTCGCGCACGCGCGCGGCGCACAGGCCGAGGATCGCGTGCCGCACATCTACTGGACGGGCTTCGCGCTGTCCGTGCTGCTCGCGATTCCGGCGATCGTCGCGCTGTCGCTGGCCGAACCGATCCTGCTGATGTTCCACGAGCCGCCGCTGCTTGCGCATCACGTCGGCGAATACACGGGCATCCTGCGCTTCGCGGCGCTCGGCAGCCTGATCGGCGTCGGGCTGATGCGCGCGTTCCTGCCGGCGATCGGCGCCGCGCGGCGGCTGTTGTGGGTGTCGATCGGCGGCGTGGGCGTCAACGGCGTGCTGAACTACGGGCTGATCCATGGCGCATTCGGGCTGCCGCGGCTCGGCTTTCTCGGTTCGGCCGTCGCGACGACGATCACGATCTGGCTCACCGCGCTCGCGCTGATCTGGCTGCTGCACGGCCGGCAGCGCTTCCGCCATTTCGTGACCGCCGCGCGCCCGAGGCTGCCCGTGATGGGCGAACTGATCGGCATCGGCTGGCCGGTCGCGATCACGTACGGAGTCGAATCGACGCTGTTTCTCGCCACCGGCCTCACGGTCGGCGTGCTGGGCGCGACGTCGCTCGCCGCGCACCAGATCGCGCTGAACGTCGCGTCGGTGTCGTTCATGGTGCCGCTCGCGATCGGCCAGGCGGCCAACGTGCGCGTCGGCTACTGGATCGGCGCGGGCTCGCCCGTCGCCGCGCGGCACGCGGGCTTCGTCGCGCTCGCGCTCGGCGTCGGCTTCATGTCGCTGTCGGGCCTCGTGATGATCGTCGCGCCGCATACGATCGTCGGCCTGTACCTGCACCTCGACGACCCGGCCAACGCGGGCACGGTGTCGCTCGCCGCGTCGCTGCTCGGCATCGCCGCGGTGTTCCAGATCGTCGACGGGATGCAGACCGTCGGGTCCGGTGCGCTGCGCGGCCTGAAGGACACGCGCATCCCGATGCTCGCCGCGACCCTCGGCTACTGGGGCATCGGCTTCCCGACCGGCTACTGGTTCGCGTTCCACGCGGGCATGGGCGCACGCGGCCTGTGGTGGGGGCTCGCGGCGGGCCTCGCGAGCGTCGCCGTGCTGATGGCATGGCGCTTTCACCGCAAGACCGCGTCGCTCATCGCGGCGGCGCGCTAGCGTCGGCTTGCGCGCGTCACGCGCCGTCGGCGCGACACGACACGAAATCGCGGCCGGCGCTATGCTTGTCGGCTGAACCCGTCGAGACGCCGCACCAGCGGCGCGGTTGCCTCACGATACGTCCGATTACGTCTGACGCCGCGCGACGACGCGCGGCCTTTCCCCTTTCCAGGAGGAGTGCATCATGAATGAAGCAGTTCGGATGGAACGCGACACGTTCGGCGAGATCGCCGTGCCGGCCGACCGGCTCTGGGGCGCGCAGACCGAGCGCTCGCTGCAGAATTTCCGGATCTCGACGGAGAAGCAGTCGCCCGAGCTGATCCATGCGCTCGCGATCGTCAAGCGCGCCGCGGCGGCCGTGAACCAGTCGCTCGGCGTGCTCGCCGACGACAAGGCGCACGCGATCATCGAAGCCGCCGACGAGATCATCGCCGGCAAGCATCCGCGCGAATTCCCGCTCGCGGTGTGGCAGACGGGCTCCGGCACGCAGACCAACATGAACCTCAACGAGGTGATCGCGAACCGCGCGAGCGAGTTGCTGGGCGGCGAGCGCGGCGAAGCGCGCAAGGTTCATCCGAACGACGACGTGAATCGCGGCCAGTCGTCGAACGACGTGTTCCCGACCGCGATGCACGTCGCGGCCGCGTATGCGATCGTCAATCACCTGCTGCCGGCGCTGCGCACGCTGCGCGCGACGCTCGACGCGAAGTCGAAGGCGTTCGCCGACATCGTGAAGATCGGCCGCACGCACCTGCAGGACGCCACGCCGCTCACGCTCGGCCAGGAGTTCTCCGGCTATGTCGCGCAGCTCGACCAAGGCATCCGTCACGTCGAATCGGCGCTGCCGCACCTGTACGAGCTCGCGCTCGGCGGCACCGCGGTCGGCACGGGGCTGAATGCGCATCCGGAATTCGCGGTGCGCGTGGCCGACGAGATCGGCCGGCTCGCGAAGCTGCCGTTCGTGACGGCGCCGAGCAAGTTCGAGGTGATGGCGGCGGCCGACGCGCTGGTCTTCGCGCACGGCGCGCTGAAGACGGTCGCGGCGAGCCTGATGAAGATCGCGAACGACGTGCGCTGGCTCGCGAGCGGGCCGCGCTGCGGGCTCGGCGAGCTGTCGATCCCGGAAAACGAGCCGGGCAGCTCGATCATGCCGGGCAAGGTGAACCCGACGCAGTCGGAAGCCGTGACGATGCTGTGCTGCCAGGTGTTCGGCAACGACGTCGCGGTCAACGTCGGCGGCGCGAGCGGCAATTTCGAGCTGAACGTGTTCCGGCCGATGATCGCGCACAACGTGCTGCAGTCGGTGCGGCTGCTTGCCGACGGCGCACAGAGCTTCAACGATCACTGCGCGGTGGGCATCGAGCCGAACCGCTCGCGCATCGACCTGTTGCTGAACGAATCGCTGATGCTCGTGACGGCGCTCAATCCGCACATCGGCTACGACAAGTCCGCGCAGATCGCGAAGAAGGCGCACAAGGAAGGCACGACGCTGAAGGCGGCCGCGCTCGCGCTCGGCTACCTGACCGAGGCGGAATTCGATGCATGGGTGCGCCCCGAGCAGATGATCGGGACGCGATAAAGGCAGGACGGGGGCGCGGCGCGACGAGCGCGGCGCCCGCGGCACTCAGACGGTGCCCTTCGCGACCTCTTCCGGCTTCATCTCGACGATCTTGTCGAGCGCGGCCCGCACGTCGGCCGCATATTTCGCGAGCACCTTCTGCTCGTCGGTTTCGGGGACGAACGGCGGCACCGGCACCGGGTTGCCGTTCTCGTCGACCGCGACGAACACGACGAGGCAATCGGTCGTCTGGCGCAGCACGCCGCCTTTCGGATCGCCGGCGTGCACCGACACGTGGATGTGCATGCTGGTACGGCCCGTCGCGACGACGCGCGCCTTCAGCTCGACCAGATTGCCGACCAGGATCGGACGCTGGAAACGGATGTTGCCGACGCTGACCGTCACGCAATAGCGGCTCGACCAGACGGCCGCGCACGCATACGCGACCTCGTCGATCCACTTCATCAGCGCGCCGCCATGCACCTTGCCGCCGAAGTTCACGGACGAAGGCTCGGCAAGGAAGCGGAATACGGTTTCGGTGCGGTCGAGAGCGGCCGGCACGGGGGACGGTTGGGGCATCGTTATGGCTCCAGGCGGCAGGGGCGCTGTAATCGGGCCATTATACGTTGCACTGCGGCAATGCGTCGCGGCAAGCCCCGCGTGGCGGGGCTCCGCGCCCATGCCGGCTCGCGCGCGGAACGGCGGTCAGCGGCGCACCGTGATGCCCTGGTCGATCGTCCCGTACATCTCGATACTGCCGCTGCGCTCGCCGGTCGCGCCCGTACCCGCGCCGCCCGACGCACAGGCCGCACACACGAGCGCGGCCGCCAACACACAGAAAATCGTCTTCATCGTTGCATCGCGTCACGTGCGGCGGCCCGCTGCCGCCGCGTCCGGCCATTCTACGCGTGCCCTGCAACGGGCCGCAGTCCGGTCCGCGCAGGCGCCCCGCCGCCGTATCCGACATTTCATCCGGAAGCGAAACATCGAATGCGCGCCCGGACTACACTGCCTGTCATCCCGCTCGACGAGACACGACGATGACCGATCAAGACGACCACCATTTTCCGGGCCTGAGCCGCATCGGCGCACTGATCGCCGATCCCGGCCGCGCCGCGATGCTGTGGGTGCTGATGGACGGCAGCGCGCGGCCGGCCGGCGAACTGACGATGATCGCGGGGCTGTCGCCGTCGGCGGCGAGCGCGCACCTCGCTCGCCTGACCGAGGGCGGGCTGCTGGCCCTCGAGGTGCGCGGCCGGCATCGCTACTACCGCATTGCGTCGGCCGACATCGCCGCCTCGCTCGAAGCGCTCGCGAACGTCGCCCGCGCGGCCGCGCCGCATCGGCCGGTTCCGCCTCCGTCGCGCACGGTCCCGGCCGAACTGCGCTATGCACGCACCTGCTACGACCACATGGCCGGCGAGCTCGCGGTGCGCATCTTCGACGGCCTCACCGCACGCGGCTGGCTGCTCGCCCACGGCGACGCGATCGAGACCACCGAACTCGGCACGCAGGCGCTCGCGCAATGGGGCATCGACGTCGCGCAGCAGCGCGCGCGCCGGCGCCGCTTCGCGTGCGGCTGCCTCGACTGGAGCGAGCGGCGCGCGCACCTCGGCGGCGCACTCGGCGCCGCGCTGCTGGACAGCTTCTGTGCACACGGCTGGATCGAGCGCGCCGCCCGACCGCGCGTGCTGCGCGTCACGGTGCCGGGCCAACAGGTTTTCGACGCATGGCTTACGTCCGCTTGACGCCGGGATTGCAGCTGCACGACAACGGCGCGCGATGGACAGGTTTTGTTACATCGCGTGCCACTCGACTTACAAAACACCGTGCCTTGAAACAGGCCAAGCGGATATCGTGAACTGCACGGCACGAATCGACGCGCCGCGATCACAACGATGACGCTCACCATGGCCTCCCTGTTCGCGCTCAAGCGCACCGCCCGCTCCACACTGCTCGCATTCGCCGCGCTGGCGGCGCTGCCGCCCGCCTTCGCGCAATCGACGGATGCGCCGCCGGCTGCGGCCGCGGCACGGCAACCGGGCGGCGATCCGCCTGGCCGCGTCGCGCGGCTCAATTACCTGTCGGGCGCCGTGACGACCGAACCGGCCGGCACCGATACCTGGTCGTATGCGGCGGTGAACCGGCCGCTGACGACCGGCGACCAGCTGTGGAACGATGCCGGCGCACGCTCGGAACTGCACATCGGCTCGACGGCGGTGCGGCTCGGCGAATCGACGAGCCTGTCGGTGCTGAACCTCGACGACACGACGACGCAGTTGAAGGTGGGCCTCGGCACCGTGTCGACGCACGTGCGCGGTCTGCCGCCCGGCGGCTCGTACGAAATCGACACGCCGAACCTCGCGCTCGGCATCACGGGCCCCGGCGACTATCGCGTCGACGTCGCGCCGAACGGCGCGAGCACGACGGTGACGATGCGCAGCGGCAGCGCGACCGTCTATGGCAGCAACGGGCAGTATCCGCTGTCGCCCGGGCAGCAGGTCGTGTTTACCGGCACCGACCTCCAGGTCGCGCAACAATCGGCCGCACCGGCCCCCGACGCGCTCGACCAGTGGGCCGCCAGCCGCGACGCGGCCGAAGCGCGCTCGGTGTCGGCCCGCTACGTGTCCCGCGACGTTCCCGGCTACCAGGATCTCGACGCGAACGGCACGTGGCGCGAAACTCCGAATTACGGCGCGGTATGGGTGCCGAACGACACGCCGGCCGACTGGGCACCGTATCACGACGGCCACTGGATCTGGCAGGCGCCGTGGGGCTGGACCTGGGTCGACGACGCGCCGTGGGGCTTCGCACCGTATCACTACGGCCGCTGGGCGTACGTGGACGACAGCTGGGCATGGGTGCCGGGCCCGATGGTCGTCAGCCAGCCGCCCGTCTACGCGCCGGCGCTCGTCGCGTTCGTGGGCGGCGGGGGCGGCGGCGGTTCCGACTGGAGCGTCGCGCTCACGGTCGGCGGCGTCGCCGCGGCTGGCTGCGCCTGGTTCGCGCTCGGTCCGGGCGAACCGTGGCATCCGGGCTGGGGCGGCTGGAGCCCGCACTACTACGACCGCGTCAACCGCAACATCGTGGTGAACAACGTCAACGTGAACAAGACCGTGAACGTGACGAACATCACCAATATCACCAACATCAACAAGACGTACGTGAACTTCCGCGCGCCGCACGCGATCACGGCCGTGCCGGCCGCCGCATTCGTGCACGGGCAGCCGGTCGCGCACTTCTCGCAGCACGTCGATCCGCGGCAATGGCGCAACGCGCACGTCACGCCGGGCACGCCCGGCATCGCGCCGGTGCGCCAGAGCTTCACCGGCGGGCTGCGCACCGCCAGCTATCGTCCGCCGGCGGCGATCGCGCAACACCCGTACGTCGCGACGCGCAATCCGGCCGTGCCGCCTGCGTATCGCGACCAGGCCGCCGCCCATCTCGCGCAGCAAGGCGGGCGCGTCCCGGGCGCCGGCGCGCCCGTCGTGAAGACGAACGTGCCGGCCGACTATACGGCGCGCCCGGTCCGTGTTCCGGGCACGCCGGGCGGCGGCGCCTGGGCGATGCACAACGTGCGGCTCGTGAATCCGCACGGCCCCGTCGTGCAGCCGGGCCGCGCGCCGCACGAAGGCAGGCCGGCCGGCGAGCAGGCGGGCCGGCCGGGCGTACCGACGCCGGGCATGCCGAACGTCGGCCGGCCGGCGAACGGCGAAAGCTCCACCGCGCCCCGCTTCGCCAACGGCGGCGCGCCGCAGGCGTCCGGCAGCCCGATCCCGCATCAGGCATTCGCGCCCGGCAACGGCGTTCCGCATCCGCCGGGCGCGAACAACGCTCCGACGGGCATCGGCAATGCACATGCAGCCGCGCCGTCGTCACCCGCGTGGATGCAGCCGCACACGCCGATGGAGCGTCAGCGCGCCGCGCCACCCACCGCGCTGCATGCGGCAGGACAGAATGCGCTGCCGCCCGTGCGCAGCGCCGCGCCGCCGCACCCGGACGGCGTGCCGACCCCGCAGGGCATCCAGCCCGGCGGCCGGAACGAAACGCCGCGCGCGCAGCCGCAGTCGGGCCCTATCGCGCAGATTCCGCAACCGCGGCCGCGCGCCGAACTCCCGACGCCGGCCCGCCAAGCGCAGCCGCAGCCCGAACGGGCCGCCCCCGCGCCGCACCCGCGCCAGGACTTCGCGCAACCGGCGCCCCATCGCGAAATCGCGCCGCCGCGCGTGAACGAGTACCGCCCGCCGGCACCCGCCGTGCATGACATGCCGCGCCCGCAGCCGCAAGCGCCGCGCATGGAGCCGCGGCCGCAACCCCAGCCGGCGCCGCGGATGGAGCCTCGCCCGTCGATGCCCGCCCCCCGGATGGAGCCACGGCCGCAGCCGGCGCCGCACGTCGAGGCGCCGCGTCCGGGCAATCCGCCGCCGCAGGGCGGCCACGAGGAGCGGCATCGCCAGTAAGTGCGGCAAACCTGAAACAAAAAGGCTCGACCGGTATCAGCCGGTCGAGCCTTTTTGCAGGGAGCGGAGCGATGAAACCGCGCGGCCCCGGCCGCGCGATCAGACCGCCATCGGCGCGGTCAGCGGCTCATGGTGCCGGTAGCCGACGAGCGAGAAATCAGAGGGCTCGACCTGCTCCAGCCATTCGGGCGCATAGACGCCCGTCTTCGCGTACTCGGGCACGCGCTCGGCGATCTCGAGCCGCGGGCTTTCGTACGGCTCGCGCGTGAGCTGCTGCTGCAGCATGTCGAGCTGGTTCTCGTAGATGTGCGCGTCGCCGATGAAATACGTGAACCAGCGCGGCGTATAGCCCGTCAGCCGGCCGACGAGCGACAGCAGCGCGGCCCCTTCCGTCAGGTTGAACGGCGTGCCGAGGCCGACGTCGTTGCTGCGGATGTACAGGCACAGCGAGATCTCGCGCTTCGTCGCGTTCGGCAGGAACTGATACAGCAGATGGCACGCGGGCAGCGCGATCTGGTCGAGCACGGCCGGATTCCACGCGTGAAACAGGATGCGGCGATCGGACGGGTTCTCCATGATCGTGTCCAGGCACTGGCGCAACTGGTCGATCGCCTTGTACAGCAGCACCTTCGGCGCGCCGTCTTCGTCGAAACGCGTGACGATCCGGAAGCCACGGCGCGTCGCGTCGGCGATCTGCGCGTCGGCGCTCGCATCGAGCACCTTGTAGCCCGGCCACTGGCGCCATTGCACGCCGTATACGTCGCCGAGATCGTCGACGCCCTGACGATACGGGTTCGCGAGCCACTGCGCGTTCTCATTCGCGTTCGCATCCCACACCTTGCAGCCGAGCGCGCGGAAATCGGCCGCGCTGCGCGACGCACGCAGGAAGCCGACCAGTTCGCCGATCGCGGACTTGAACGCGAGCTTCTTGGTCGTCACGGCCGGAAAGCCTTGCTGCAGGTCGAAGCGCAGCATCGCGCCCGGCATGCTGATGGTGCGAATTCCCGTGCGGTTCTCCTGCCAGGTGCCGGTATCGAGAATGGTACGAACGAGATCGAGATACTGTTTCATGCGGGTTCCTTCGGCCGCGAGGGGCGACCGTACCCGCCGATTTTAGCAAGCGTGGCGCGGAAGCTCCGGCAACGGCGCCGAAAACCCTGCCAGCGTGTCGCCGCGATCGCGCATGCCGTGCGCGCACATCAGCCGGTAGAGCGTGACGCGCGACACGCCGAGCTCACGCGCGGCATCGGCAAAACGGCCGCGATGGCGCAGCAGCGCCTGCTCGATCGCCTGCCGTTCGGCCGCCTCGCGCGCCTCCAGCAGCGACACCGGCGCGAGCGTCGCATAGTCGTTCAGCTCGAGATCGGCCGCGGTGATCATCCGGCCTTCCGACATCACGATCGCGCGCCGCACGCGGTTGATCAGCTCGCGCACGTTGCCCGGCCACGAATAGCCGTACAGCGACGCGACCGCGTCCGGGGAAAAGCCGCGCAGGCGGCGATGTGCATCGCCCTTGAAGCGCTCGAGCATGTGGCGCGCGAGCACCTCGATGTCCTTGCCGCGCGCGCGCAGCGGCGGCTCCTCGATCTTCAGCACGCACAGCCGGTGAAACAGATCCTCGCGGAAGCGCCCTTCGCGCAGCGCCGCTTCCATGTCCACGTGCGTCGCGCAGATCACGCGGACATCGACCGGCATCGACACGTGCGCGCCGAGCCGCTCGATCTTGCCTTCCTGCAGGAAACGCAGCAGGCTCGCCTGGCTTTCGAGCGGCAGGTCGCCGATCTCGTCGAGAAACAGCGTGCCGCCGTTGGCGGCCTCGACGCGGCCGATCTTGCGCTGGTTCGCACCGGTGAACGCGCCGCGTTCGTAGCCGAACAGTTCGGCCTGCAGCAGCGTCGACGGTATCGCACCGCAATTGATCGCGATGAACGGCGCCTGCGCGCGCGACGAACGCTCGTGAATCGCGACAGCCGTCAGTTCCTTGCCCGTGCCCGACTCGCCCGAGATGAACACCGGTGCGTCGGTCGCCGCGACCCGGCGAATCGTCCTGAAGAGCCCGAGCATCGCATCGCAGGTGCCGACCATCTCGCCTTCGCTGCGCCCGGCGCCGACCGGCGGCGCGACAGGATCGGTCAAGGCGACCATGCCGTGCGCATGGCCCACGGTCTCGACGATCCGCGCCGTTTCGTACGGCATCGTCACGTAGTCGAAGCAATAGTCGCGGATGAGATGCCGCAGCATCGCGTCCTGCAACTGGCCGCGCCGCGTCGCCGCGATCCAGCCGATGTGCTGGATGCTCAGGCAGGCTTCGAGTTCGCGCAGATCCGACGGCTTGAAGCCCGGCGAGAAATCGAGCAGGCCGGCGGTGGCCACGCCGTGCTGAACGACGCGCCGTACGTCGCGCACGGTCTCGGCGAGATCGACGCGCCAGCCGCGTTCGTCGAAATGGCCGCGCAACGCGTCGTTCGGTTCGCGCGAATAGTAGATCACGTGCCGCTGATCGGCTCCCATATGCTCACCCCGTTCATCAACCGTCTAACGATTGCCGCACACGTCAAATCGCGTGCAAAAGGATCGAATCGGGTCAGCCAGAGGTGGCTCGATTCGCCATGCCGATGCGCGGCAACGACAAAGCCTCGCATGATGGCGCTTATCTCGCGTCCAATAATTTTTGACAAGACAACTTGGTTATAGGCGCTGAATACGACAAACCCGTTTCAGCACCGATGGCGATGCGGCCAAATCGCTCAGGAGGTCGATGCAGATCAATCCTCTGCACATAATGGATGCGCACGAAGGGCTTCGTCACCAACACACGCGCCGATTTTCATCCTTCGAGCGTATCGGTTGAATCAGCAATATTCCCGAGCCGCCTCGTTTCAGGCCTGAAACATTTCCAGGCGTTTTCGGCCGCCATTCGAAATGCTCGGGCACGAATCGCAATGGCGGCAACGGTCCCGATACGGTGGCATGTATTTCGCTGAATACGGAGACGACCGGAGACAGTCGCCATGCGAAAACTTTTTTTACTTTCCTTCGTGCCGATGACGCTCGTGCTGTCGGCCGCCGGCCCGCCTGCACCGGCCTGCGCGGACGAAGGCATGCAGCCGCATCGCGCCACGCTGCTTGCCGAAAACACGCCGGGCAAACCCGACAACGGGTTCGGCATCGTGACCGTGTCGGCGCCGCAACCGCTGCCGGCACGCCAGGCCTCCGTGACGCTGTGGGACGAGATTTCACCGCCGCCCCAGTTGCCGCTGCCGGCGCCGCTGCCGGTGCCGCAGCCGGGCAATATCCGACATGCGATGGAAGGCGACGCGCGAGTCAATACGCATCCCTGATCATTCGACACCTCGATTCGATCGGGATTGCGTATCGACCTGACGATCCTGTCGGACGGGAGACCATCGAGCGGAACCGGTATCGCCGATCGCGCGATGCAAAAAGTTTTTGTGCTCCGTCCCCCGGCGGGCACTCTTTTTATTCGGACGGCCGCCGCGGCGCGCGAGCATCCCACGTCGCGGCGCACGGCGCAAGCAACGCGGGGCGCCCGTGCAGGCACGCGGAACCCGGCGCGCGCCGCCGTTCCGGTAAAATCGGCCCGTTCCGTCTTCCCTCTTCCCCGACCTTCATGACGACGTTGACCCTGATCGTCGCGCGTGCCCGCAACGGCATCATCGGCCGCGACAACCAGTTGCCCTGGAAACTTCCCGAGGATCTCGCGTTCTTCAAGCGCACGACGATGGGCGCGCCGATCGTGATGGGCCGCAAGACCCACGAATCGATCGGCCGGCCGCTGCCCGGCCGCCGCAATATCGTCGTCACGCGCGACGCCTCGCGCCGTTTCGACGGCTGCGACACCGTCACGTCGCTCGCCGACGCACTGGCGCTGGCCGCGCACGACGGCGTACCCGAGGCATTCCTGATCGGCGGCGCGCAACTCTACGCGGAAGGTCTCACGCTCGCCGACAAGCTGATCGTCACCGAGATCGATGCCGATTTCGACGGCGACGCGTCGTTCCCGGCGCCCGACGCCGCGCACTGGCAGGAGATCTCGCGCGACGCGCATCAGGCTGCTGCGCCGAACACGTTCGGCTATGCGTTCGTCGTCTACGAACGCAAGCGCGGCTGACATCTTCTTCGCACGATGAAAAAAGCCCGACCGGCTCGCGCCGGTCGGGCTTTGTCGCTTCCTGGTGGCCTGCGCCGCGCGCGGCTTACTGCCCCGCGATCGTCATCTGCTCGATCAGCACCGAGCCGGTTTCCTTCGTACCGCGCACGAGCGAATCCGCACCAATCGCGACGATATGGCGGAACATCTCCTGCAGCGTGCTGGCGACGGTGATTTCCTCGACCGGATACTGGATCACGCCGTTCTCCACCCAGAAGCCCGCCGCGCCGCGAGAATAGTCGCCCGTCACGTAGTTCACGCCCTGCCCCATCAGCTCGGTCAGCAGCAGGCCCGTGCCGAGCTTCTTCAGCATCGCGTCGAAGTCGTCGCCCGCCTGCGTGTTCGAGCTGCGCAGCGCGAGGTTGTGCGAGCCGCCCGCGTTCCCGGTGGTTTGCGTGCCGAGCTTGCGTGCCGAATAGGTCGACAGGAAATAGCCTTCGACGACGCCGTCCTTCACGACGCTGCGCGCACGCGTGCGCACGCCCTCCTCGTCGAACGGCGCGCTGCCCATCGCGCGCGGCACGTGCGGATCCTCGACGACCTGGACGTGCGGCGCGAACACCGGCTTGCCGAGGCTGTCGACGAGGAACGACGTCTTGCGATACAGCGCGCCGCCGCTCACCGCCTGCACGAACGCGCCGAGCAGGCCGGCCGCGAGCGGCGCTTCGAACAGCACCGGCACCTTGCGCGTGTCGAGACGGCGCGCACCCATCCGCGCGAGCGCGCGTTCGGCCGCGTAGCGGCCCACCGCTTCGGGCGCGGCGAGATCGATCGCGCTGCGCTTCGACGAATACCAGTCGTCGCGCTGCATGTGGCGGCCGCTGCCCGCGATCGGCGCGCAGGCGATGTAGTGGCGCGAGTACGGATAGCCGGCGAGGAAGCCGCGCGACGTCGCGAGCATGAACTGCGAGTGCTGCGCCGACACGCTCGCCCCTTCCGAATTGCGGATCTGCGGGCTGACCGCGAACGCGGCGTCCTCCGCGCGGCGGGCGAGCTCGACGGCTTCGTCCGCGCTCAGCGCCCACGGGTGGTACAGATCGAGGTCGCGCGGATCGGTTTCGAGCAGCTCGGCTTCGGCGAGGCCGGCCGCTTCATCCTCGGCCGTGAAGCGCGCGATGTTGTAGGCGGCGGCGACGGTATCCTTGATCGCGGCCGGCGAGAAGTCCGACGTGCTCGCGTTGCCGCGCTTCTTGCCGATGAACACGGTGACGCCGACCATCTTGTCGCGGTTGTGCTCGATCGTTTCGACTTCGCCGCGGCGCACCGACACCGACAGGCCGTCGCCCTCGGAGATTTCGGTCGCGGCGTCGGTCGCGCCGAGCGCCTTCGCATGACGAAGGATGTCCGATGCGATTTCCTTGAGCTGGTCCTGCGTGTGCGGGAAATAGCGCGCTTGTACGTCGAGATTGGCTGCCATCGTCTTGGTATCCGGTGGCGGGCGGGCGCCCGCATGGTCAAAATGTTGCGTATCCCGCGATCATAGCAAGGTCCGGGGCCGCGCACAGACAAGCTTGGGGTGTCCGCGCCGCGATACAATGCGGCCCATGACACGCAAAACCCGAATCCAGCCGATCGAGCCTGTCGCCGAAGAAGACGACAACGGCTACGATCGCCCCAGCAAATCCCAGTTGAAGCGCGAAATGCACGAGTTGCAGGTGCTCGGCCAGGCGCTCGTCGATCTGCCGAAAGACGCACTGAAGCGCATGCCGATGCCTGAAAGCCTCGCGGACGCCGTGCGCGAGGCGCGCCGGATCACCGATCACGAAGGCAAGCGCCGCCAGCTCCAGTACGTCGGCCGCGTGATGCGCTCGCTGACCGACGACGAAACGGCCGCGCTGCGCACCGCGCTCGACGCGCAACGTGGCGTGAACAAGGCCGCCACCGCCCGCCTGCACTGGATCGAGCGCACGCGCGAGCAGCTGCTCGCGAGCGACGACGCGCTGACCGAATTCCTGCGCCAGCACCCCGACGCCGACATCCAGGAAGGCCGCACGCTGATCCGCAATGCCCGCAAGGAAGCGCAGCAAGGCAAGCCGCCGCGCTATTTCCGCGAGCTGTTCCAGTGGATCAAGGCGGCCGGCGGCGCGTCCGACAGCGACGACGAAGCGGCCGACGAGGCCGGAGACGACCATGACGACGAAGCGTAACCACCCGGACGAGCTCGTGGTCGGCCTCGTGTCGATCAGCGACCGCGCGAGTACGGGGGTCTACGAAGACAAGGGCATTCCGGCGCTGCAGGAATGGCTCGCCGGCACGCTGGTTTCGCCGTGGCGTGCCGAAACGCGCCTGATCCAGGACGACGCGCCGACGATCTCGGCCACGCTGACCGAACTCGTCGATGTCGCCGGCTGCGATCTCGTGCTGACGACGGGCGGCACGGGCCCCGCGCGTCGCGACGTGACGCCGGAAGCCACGCTGGCCGTGGCGACGAAGGAAATGCCGGGATTCGGCGAACAGATGCGGCAGATCAGCCTGAATTTCGTGCCGACCGCGATCCTGTCGCGGCAGATCGCGGTGATCCGCGAAACGGCCGACCATGCGGCGCTGATCATCAACCTGCCCGGCCAGCCGAAGTCGATCCGGGAAACGCTGGAAGGGCTGCGCGACGCCGACGGCAAGTCGACCGTGCCCGGCATCTTCGCCGCGGTGCCCTACTGCATCGACCTGATCGGCGGCCCGTATATCGAGACCGACGCCGCGGTGGTCGCGGCGTTCCGGCCGAAAAGCGCGCGGCGCTGAGCGTTTGCCGAGCGCCCCGCGCGTGCCGGCCCGCTCAGGCCGCCGGCACGGAATCGCCTGCCGGCGCCGACGCGGCCGGAATCAGGAAATGCTCGCGGTAGTACTTCAGCTCGTCGATCGACTCGTGGATGTCGGCCAGGGCCGTATGCATCGCCCGCTTCTGGAAACCCTTGTAGATGGCCGGCTGCCAGCGGCGGCACAGCTCCTTGAGCGTGCTGACGTCGAGGTTGCGGTAGTGGAAGAACCGCTCGAATTCCGGCATCCAGCGCGCCATGAAGCGGCGATCCTGGCAAATCGAGTTGCCGCACATCGGCGACTTGCCCGGCGACACGTACTGCGCGAGGAACGCCTGCAGTTGCGCGGCGGCTTGCGCCTCGGTCACGGTCGATGCGCGCACGCGGTCGATCAGCCCCGAGCGGCCGTGCGTCGACTTGTTCCAGTCGTCCATCTTCGCGAGCGTCTCGTCGCTCTGGTGAATCGCGAACACCGGGCCCTCGACGGCGACGTCGAGCGTGGAATTGGTCACGACGACCGCGATCTCGATGATGCGGTCGTTATCCGGGTCGAGGCCCGTCATCTCCATGTCGAGCCAGACGAGGTTCAACTCGTTGCGCACGAGCGCGGGCTGGCTGGCGGAAGCGGCGGTATCGGTCATGATTCATCCTGGAAAATAGCGAACCGAGCGCGCCGATGCGGCGCCGCCCAGGCGGCCGGCATCGCATCAGCGGGGCCGGTCCGCAAGAACATATAATTCTCGCATAGAACCCTTTGGCGCCTTCGATGTCACCCTTTTCGTTCACCCTGCTGTTCGCGATCGCCGTACTCGCGATGGTCGTCACCAAGCTGTGGCTCGCGTCGCGGCAGATTCGCTTCGTCGCCGCGCACCGCAACGGCGTGCCCGCGCAGTTCAGCGCCACCATCCCGCTGACCGCCCACCAGCGCGCGGCCGATTATACGGTCGAGCGCACCCGGCTGACGATGCTCGAGATCGTCGTCAGCGCGGCCGTGCTGGTCGGCCTCACGCTGCTCGGCGGCGTCGGCGCGCTCGACACGCTGCTGACCGGCTGGCTCGGCCGCGGCTACGGGCAGCAGGTCGCGCTCGTTGCCGCGGTGCTCGCGATCACGGGCGTGATCGACGTCCCGTTCGAGTATTACCGCCAGTTCGGGATCGAGCAGCGCTTCGGCTTCAACCGGATGACGAAGCGGCTGTTCTTCACCGACATGCTGAAAAACACGTTGCTCGGCGCCGTCCTCGGCCTGCCGCTGCTGTTCGTCGTGCTGTGGCTGATGAACCAGGCCGGCAACCTGTGGTGGCTGTGGACCTGGATCGTGTGGGTCGCGTTCCAGATGCTCGTGCTGCTGATCTACCCGACCTTCATCGCGCCGCTGTTCAACAAGTTCGAGCCGCTGAAGGACGACGCGCTGCGCGCGCGCATCGAGTCGCTGATGAAGCGCTGCGGCTTCGCAGCCAAGGGGCTGTTCGTGATGGACGGCAGCCGCCGCTCCGCGCACGGCAACGCGTATTTCACGGGCTTCGGCGCATCGAAGCGGATCGTGTTCTTCGACACGCTGCTCGCGCGCCTGTCCGGCCAGGAAATCGAGGCCGTGCTCGCGCACGAGCTCGGCCACTTCAAGCGCCGCCACGTGATGAAGCGGATGCTCGTGTCGTTCGTGCTGAGCCTCGTGCTGCTCGCGCTGCTCGGCTGGCTCGCGCAACGCACGTGGTTCTATACGGGGCTCGGCGTCACGCCGTCGCTCGACACCAGCAACGCGGGCGCCGCGCTCGTCCTGTTCTTCCTCGCGATTCCGGTGTTCCTGTTCTTCGCGACCCCGTTCAGCAGCCTCACGTCGCGCAAGCACGAATTCGAGGCCGACGCGTTCGCGGCCAGCCAGACCGATGCGCAGGATCTCGTCAGCGCGCTCGTGAAGCTCTATGAGGACAACGCGTCGACGCTGACGCCCGACCCCGTCTACACGGCCTTCTACTACTCGCATCCGCCCGCGTCGCAGCGGATCGACCGCCTGCTGCAGCACGCATGAGCCGGCCGACCTCCCGCCAGCCGGCCCCGCGCGCCTCGGGCGCGCAGCGGGCCGAAGGCCGCGTGATCGCGGCGCACGGCCGCCACTACATCGTCGCGCCCGACGACGGCGGGCCGATGCTGCAATGCTTCCCGCGCGGCAAGAAGAGCGACATCGCGGTCGGCGACCGCGTCGTGTACGAACTCGCATCGGCCGACCAGGGCGTGATCGTGGAAATCGGCGAACGGCGCAACCTGCTGTACCGCTCCGACCAGTTCAAGTCGAAGCTGTTCGCGGCGAACCTCGACCAGTTGCTGATCGTGCTCGCGACCGAGCCCTATTTCAGCGAGGATCTGCTCGGCCGCGCGCTGATCGCGGCCGAGGCGAACGAGCTGAAGCCGCTCGTCGTGCTCAACAAGATCGACGTCGAGGCCGCGCTGCCGGTTGCGCGCGAGCGTCTCGCGCCGTACCGCGCGCTCGGCTACGACGTGCTCGAGCTCTCCGTGAAAGGTGCGCCGGACGACGCGTGCGCGCAGTTGATGCCGCACCTCGCCGGGCATTCGACGATCCTGCTCGGCCAGTCCGGGATGGGCAAATCGACGCTCGTGAACCTGCTCGTGCCCGACGCCGAAGCCGCGACCCGCGAGATTTCGGCTGCGCTCAACAGCGGCCGCCACACGACCACGTTCACGCGCCTGTACCCGCTGGAAGGCGGCGGTGCGCTGATCGATTCGCCGGGCTTCCAGGAATTCGGCCTCTACCACCTGACCGAAGGCCGCCTCGAACGCGCGTTTCCGGAATTCCGGCCGCTGCTCGCGGACTGCCGTTTCTATAATTGCCATCATCTGCACGAGCCCGGCTGCGCGATCCTCGAAGCCGTCGCCGACGGCCGCATCGCGCCGTCCCGGCACGCGCTGTACGCGCAGCTCGTGCACGAGGCAAGCCAGATCGTGCGCTGATCGCGCGACGTATGCGACGGCCGGCCGCCGCCAGCCGGGCCGGCCTTCATCGACAGGAGCCGCGATGCGTTTCAAGGCACCCGACCTCGCGACCGCACAGCATTGGGCCAACGTGCTCCAGGTGGCCGGCATCGGCTGCGAGCTGCACAACTGCTACGCGACCGGCGCGCTCGGCGGCCTGCCCGCCGATGCGTGCACGCCCGAACTGTGGCTGAACGACGAACGCGATGATGCGCTCGCCCGTCGGCTCCTCGACGCCGCGTCGCACGGCCCGTCGGCCGGCGCGGCACCTTGGTGCTGCCGGCAGTGCGGCGAAGCGCTGGAAGCGCAATTCACCGCGTGTTGGCAATGCGGCGCCGTGCGCGATCCACTCGACGACTGAACGCACCGCGCCGACGCACAGCGAAAAGGCCGGCATCGAGCCGGCCTTTTCATTTCATCGGGCGCTGGGTTAGCACGTCACGATACCCAGACGGCCAGCGTCAGCATCAACAGCAGGATCATCCACAAGATCACCGCACGCCATACGAGGCCGACCGCCGACTGCAGCGTGCGCGGCGTGCAATCGTCACCGACCGTCAACGGACCGCTGTCGCCGACCGCCAGCGCATCGAGGCTCGACGGTTCCGCGAGCGGCCCCGCGAGACGCGCGCCGAGCGCACCGCTGCCCGCGGCCAGCAATACGCCGTCGTTCGGGTCGGGCCACTGGCGCGTATGGTTGCGCCACGCATAGATCGCATCCTCGAAATTGCCGACGATCGCGAAGCCGAGCGCCGTCAGTCGGGACGGAATCCAGTCGATCACGAAGAACGCGCGCTGCGCGAACGTCGAGAACGCGGCCGTGCGGTCGTCGCCCGGCGTCGACCAGCTGCGCGCGAGGTATTCGGAAATCCGGTACAGCACGGCGCCGGCCGGGCCGATCGGCAGCACGTACCAGAAGAACACGCCGAACACGTGCCGATGCGACGCGACGACCGCGTGGATCAGCGTATGGCGGACGATTTCGCCGACCGGCATGTCGACCGTGTCGATGCCCGTCCACTCGTGCAGGATTTCGCGCGCGCGGCACGTCGTCGTTGTTGAGCGCGAGATGGATATCGGTGAAGTAGTGGCTGAACTGGCGGAAGCCGAGCGTGAAATACACGACGGCGACGTTCCACAGGAACGCGAGCACGAAACTCACCTTGTACAGCAGGAAATAGATCAGCGCGACGATCAGCACCCACGGCAGCACGACCGCAAGCCATGCGAGGATCCCGTGCTTCTGCTTGCCGGCGTCGAGGCCATGCGCGACGGTTTCCGCATGAAACTGGAACAGTGCGAACACCGGATTGCTCGGCGACAACGCGCGGACCTGTTCGATGATGAGAGCGAGGAGAACCGAAAAGAAAGTCATGCGTGGCGCCGTCTTCGGAGTTATGTCATTTTTTGCATAACGATAGCACAGCGTCAGCCGCGCATGGCTGCCGGCGCGGTCGCCGCGCGGGCGCTCGCGCGCACCGGCCGGCGCGCCCGCCTACCCGGCGGCCAAGAAGCGATACAGATTGCGAAACATGGCGGCAGTTGCGCCCCAGATGAAGTAATGCCCGTCCGATTCGTCGTTCGGGTAGGGCATGGCAAAAAAACGACGCTCGCCGCCTTCCCACCGGAACACGCGAACCTGATGGTTCGCGGGATTCATCACGAACGCGAGCGGCACTTCGAAAATCTCGGCGACTTCGAACGTGTCGGCCTGCACGGTGAACGGCGGATGCACGAGGCCGACGATCGGCGTCACGCAGAAACCCGTGCCGGTCAGGTAGTCGGGCAACGCACCGAGAATCTCGACGCGTTCGGCGGCCAGCCCGATCTCCTCCTTCGCCTCGCGCAAAGCGGTGGCGGTCGCATCGCGGTCGAACGGCTCGCGACGGCCGCCGGGAAAACTGATTTGCCCGGCGTGGTCGTTCAGGTGATCGGCGCGCTGCGTCAGCAGGACGGTGAGGCCCGACTCGCGGACGACGAGCGGCATGAGGACGGCGGCGCTGCGTGGATCGACGCCTTCCTGCAACTTCGCTTCGCCGGGCTCGACGCTCCATTCGAGCGTGCGCGCGAAACGTTCGCGCAGGCCGGACGGCGTCATCAGCCCGGAATCGATGACAGGCAGGCCGGCGCCGGTGCCTTCGACCGGCAATACTTCGGGATCGATGATGGGGCGGCGATTCAATGGGGCTCTCGGGTTCGTGTCGTATCGAGCATATTGTCGCGCCAGAATGAAAAAAGCACCCGGTTGGGTGCTTTTTCCTTACAGCTCTTACTCTTGGGAAGCTGCTGCGGCGCGATCCTTCGACACCAGCTTTTCCTTGATACGAGCCGACTTGCCCGAACGCTCGCGCAGGTAGTACAGCTTCGCACGACGCACATCACCGCGACGCTTCACGACGATGCTTGCCAGCAGCGGCGAGTACGTCTGGAACGTACGCTCGACGCCTTCGCCCGACGAGATCTTGCGGACGATGAAGTTCGAGTTCAGACCACGATTGCGAATCGCGATCACGACGCCTTCGTAAGCCTGAACGCGCTTGCGGTTACCTTCAACCACGTTCACGTTCACGATCACCGTGTCGCCCGGGGCGAAATCGGGGATGGTCTTGCCGGCGAGCGCGCGCTCGATTTCTTCCTGCTCAAGTTTTGCGATCAGATTCATTACTGACTCCTTATGCCATCGTGTCGGCGTTCACACCCGCCTGCTTCCAGGCTTGGCCCCGATAGAGGATGGATTCACATCAGGCGCCGCACACGCATGTGCGGCACCGCCAATTCCCGCTCGCGCAGCCGCCTCAGGAGGCGTCCTTCGCTTCGCGTGCGAGGTTCGCGAGCCACGCCTCGTCGGCGCGGCTCAGCAACTTCTCGCGGCGCGCCCGGACGATCAGGTCCGGCCGCTTCCGCAACGTATTCCTCAATGCTTCCTGACGCCGCCACTTCTCGATCTCGGCATGATGCCCGCCGAGCAGCACGTCCGGTACGCGCACACCGTCGTATTCCTCGGGACGCGTGTAGTGCGGACAATCGAGCAGGCCGTCCGCGAAGCTGTCCTGCACGGCCGACAGCGAATCGTTCAGCACGCCGGGCAGCAACCGCACGACGGCATCCATCATCGCCATCGCCGGCAATTCACCGCCCGACAGCACGAAATCGCCGAGGCTGATTTCCTCGTCGACGCAACGATCGAGCAGGCGCTGGTCGATCGCTTCGTAGCGACCGCACAGCACGACGACGCCGGGTTCCTGCGCCATTCGCACCGCCCGATCGTGCGTGAGCGGCGCGCCTTGCGGCGACATCATCACGACGCGCGTGCTCGCGATGCCCTGCTCCGCCTGCGCCGCTTTCGCGGCGTCGATCGCGGCTTCGAGCGGCCTGGCCAGCATCACCATGCCCGGACCGCCGCCGTACGGACGATCGTCGACCGTGCGATAGTTGTCCGTCGTGAAATCACGCGGGTTCCAGGTGCGCAACCCGAAGCGCCCCTGCTTCACGGCCCGGCTGGTGATCCCCCAGTCGGTCAGTGCACGGAACATCTCGGGAAAGAGCGTGACGACGTCGAACTGCACCGCGCTCTCGGTAACCTGGTTCATTTCAGTAATCGGCTTCCCAGTCGACGACGATGCGACGCGCCGCCTGATCCACCGTTTTGACGTAGACGCCGACGAACGGAATCAACCGCTCGTCGATGGTCGGCTGACCGTCTTTGCCGGTTGCCGGATACTCGACACGCATGATCGAATGCACGCCGTTGTCGATCATCCCGCTCACCTTCCCGAGCGCCACCGATTGCTCGTTGACGACCTCGAGGCCGATCAGGTCGACCCAATAGAATTCGTCCGCGGCCAGTGCCGGGAAATCTTCCCGGCGCACGAACACGCGAAAGCCGCGCATGGACAGCGCAGCATCGCGGTCGCTGACGCCCGCGGGTTGCGCAACGACAGTGTCGCTGTGCGTCTTCGACTGCATGATGCGGACGGAAAGCCGCTCCGCACCGCGTTCCAGCCACCAGCGACGCGCGTTGAGCAGCGCGTCGCCACCGCGACCGGCATCGGCATGCGTCGCCACCTTGACCCAGCCCTTCAGGCCGTAGGCGTCGACCACCGCTCCGACCTCGACGGCATCGTCGGGCCAGGCTTGCGTCGCTTCGGGACTGCCTCGTTCGGCAGCCTGACCGGCGTTCGCGACCGCGTCGCGCTCGACCGGCTTGCGGACGAATGCGCCGAATGACGCACGCCCGCGCCTTGCATTACCGGAATCGTGACCCGCCATCAATGCACCTCACAGCCGGCACGACCGGCACACCGTGCCATGTCAGGCAGCCGGTTGCGCCTTTTGCGCTTCCTTCACGAGACGCTGGACGGTCGGCGACAGTTGCGCGCCAACGCCTTGCCAGTACGTCAGGCGATCCTGAGCGATACGCAGCGATTCGCCCTTCGTGGCGACCGGGTTGTAGAAGCCGACGCGCTCGATGAAGCGGCCGTCACGACGGTTGCGCGAATCGGTAGCAACGATGTTGTAGAACGGGCGCTTCTTCGAGCCGCCGCGAGCCAGACGGATGATAACCATATGATGTCCTTCGGGAAAACCGGGTTCGAAACTACTGAAACACGCGATTATAGCCGGAAACCAGAGGTACAACAAACACTTACGCGTAAAAATCCGCGGACGGCCCGTGCGCCGGGCATACAATCGTCGTATCCAGGATGCTCCCGACCGTCATGCCATCCCTTCGCGCCGCCCCGATGCGCCGCGTGCAGCACCCGTTCGCGGCGCTGCTTGCCGGCCTTGCCTGCCTCGCGTGCGCCCCGGCGTTTGCCGCGCCGTTGCCGGTGAACGAACTCGTCCTTCCGCCCGGCTTCCATGTGGACGTGCTGACCGACGCCGTACCGGCCGCACGGGAAATGGCGTGGTCGCCGCGCGGCATCCTGTATGTCGGCACGCGGGAGGGCCGCGTCCATGCGCTGGTCATGCACGAGGGCCGGATCAGCGCACGCTATGTCATCGCGTCGGGACTCGACATGCCCGTCGGCGTGGCCTACCGCGGCGGCTCCCTTTATATATCCGCCGTGTCGCGCATCCTGCGCCTCGACCATATCGACGACCGGCTCGCGAAACCGCCCGCGCCCGTCGTCGTGACCGACGCCCTGCCGACCGATCACCATCACGGCTGGAAATTCATCGCGTTCGGCCCCGACGGCAAGCTGTACGTGCCGATCGGCGCGCCGTGCAACGTCTGCCTCGCCGATCGCAGCCGCTACGCGATCATCGCGCGGATGAACCCCGACGGCAGCGAACGTGAAGTGTTCGCTCGCGGCATACGCAATACGGTCGGCTTTGCATGGCACCCCGAGTCGGGCGAGCTGTGGTTCACCGACAACGGGCGCGACCTGATGGGCGACGACGTACCGGACGACAAGCTGAACCGCGCGCCGCGCGCCGGCCTCGACTTCGGTTTTCCATACTGCCACGGCGGCGATACGCCCGATCCCGAATTCGGCAGCGCCGACGCGTGCCGACGTTATGTGCCGCCGGTCCTGAAACTCGGCGCGCACGTCGCGGCGCTCGGAATGCGCTTCTATACCGGGCCGATGTTTCCGGCGTCGTATCGCAACAATGTCTTCATCGCCGAACACGGCTCGTGGAACCGCCGCACGAAAGTCGGCTACCGCGTGATGCGCGTGGTCGTCTCGGCGGACGGCAGCCACGCACGACAGACACCGTTCATCACGGGCTGGCTGCGACCCGACGGCACGGCATGGGGACGCCCGGCCGATGTATTGCCGCTGCCGGACGGCTCGCTGCTCGTCAGCGACGATTACGCGGGCGCGATCTACCGCGTGACGTATGCGGCACCCTGACGCACGCGAGGGGTGACCGGCCACGACCGGGCATCGTAGAATGCGTGCCGGGCCGCGCGCCCGCGCCGGCCTGCCGGCCGCCCATGCCAACGACACTACGCCGCCATCCATGTCCAGCAGCACCGCATCGCCCCGCCGCTTCCGCTCCAAGACGCTCACCGCCGCCCTCGCGTTCCTGCTCGGGTCGATCGGTGCGCATCGCTTCTATCTGTACGGCTTTCGCGACGTATACGGCTGGGCCCACCTGCTCGCGACGATCGTCGGCATCCCGGGCTTCCTGCTGCTTGCCGCAACCCAGCGCAGCGCCGGCCTCGGCTGGTGGCTCGCGGTGCCCGGTGCAATCTCGCTGCTGGCGGCGTTCCTTGCCGCACTCGTCTACGGGCTGCGCCCCGATGAAAAATGGGATGCGCAATTCAACGCCGACACCGGCAAGCACAGCCAGTCGGGCTGGACCGTGATCTTCGTCGTGATCTTCTCGCTGTTGATCGGCGCGTTCCTGTTGATGACCGCCCTCGCGCTGTCGTTCCAGACGTACTTCGAATCGCAGGTCGAAGCAGCCAAGCAGATTTCGCAGTAAGCACGACCAATACGGTCGATACGGCCCACCGACGGCTGCGTTGGTCGCCGGTCAGAACAGGTTCAACTGCATGTCGTCGCGCGACTTCGCGCCGGCTGCACGAACCGCGACGCGCGGCGCCGGCACCTCGGCGCCAGACGCAGCGCGGAACCGCGACAGATCGAGGATGCCGTTCGTACGCTCGTTCAACCCGAGCCGCTTGACGGCCTGGCGGAAGCGCTGCCGCAACAGGTCGGCCCAGATCCCCTCGCCCTTCATCCGTTTCGAGAAATCCGAGTCGTAATCCTTGCCGCCGCGCATGTCGCGCACACGGTTCATCACGCGCTCCGCACGATCGGGAAAATGCGCGGCAAGCCACTGCTTGAACAACGGCGCGACCTCCCACGGCAATCTCAGGATGATGTAGCTCGCGTGCGTCGCACCGGCTTCCGCGCAGGCTTCGAGCACGCGCTCCATGTCGGGCTCGGTCACGAACGGAATCACCGGCGCAATGCTCACGCCGACCGGCACGCCCGCATCGCACAGCGCACGGATTGTGCGCAACCGCCGCGCCGGCGTGGCCGCGCGCGGCTCGAGCGTGCGCGCGAGTTCGGCATCGAGCGTCGTGATCGTGACCGCCGCCATCACCTGCCCGCGTTCGGCCATTGGCGCGAGCAGGTCGAGATCGCGCTCGATCAGCGATGACTTCGTGATCGCCGCGAACGGCAGCCCGCGGTCGTGCATCACCTGGATCACGCTGCGCGTGATGCGCAGGTCGCGCTCGACCGGCTGGTACGCGTCGGTGTTGACGCCGAGCGCGATCGGCTCCGGCACGTAGCGCTTGCGCGAAATCTCGCGCTCGAGCAGTTCGGCTGCGTTGACCTTCGCGTAGATGCGGCTTTCGAAATCGAGACCCGGCGACAGCCCGAGGTAGCTGTGCGTCGGCCGCGCGAAGCAGTAGATGCAGCCGTGCTCGCAGCCGCGATACGGATTGAGCGACACGCTGAACGGAATATCGGGCGACTGGTTGTGCGTCAGGATGCTCTTCGCCCGTTCCTCGAAGACCTGCGTGCGCAGCGGCGCGGAGAAATCGGCATCGTCGGACTCGTGCGTCCAGCCGTCGTCCACCGCTTCGCGCTGCGCGATTTCATACCGCCCCTGCAGGTTGTCGACCGCACCGCGCCCCTTGCGGGGCACGGGCGGCGCTATCGGAAATTCGTTGTCGGACCGATCGTCCATGTGCCCACCCATTCGCCTGCGCCCAATACTGTACATTTATACAGTATTGGGCGCAGCATGCCAAGCACGGGATAAAGGGCCGGACGACGGGCCGCGGGCACGTCACTCGCCGACGGCGATCGTCAGCGTTTCCTTGATTTCTTCCATCACGACATAGCTCTTCGACTGCACGGCGCCCGGCAACTGCAGCAGGATGTCGCCGAGCAGCTTCCGGTAGTCGGCCATCTCGCCGATCCGCGCCTTGATCAGGTAGTCGAAATCGCCGGAGACGAGGTGGCATTCGAGCACCTCGTCGATCTTCATCACTTCCCGGCGGAATTGCTCGAACATGTTGCCGCCCTTGTGGCCGAGCGTGATCTCGACGAAAACCAGCAGCGCGGCCCC
The DNA here is from genome assembly GCF_002223345.1 of Burkholderia sp. AU16741. NCBI lineage: Bacteria > Pseudomonadati > Pseudomonadota > Betaproteobacteria > Burkholderiales > Burkholderiaceae > Burkholderia > Burkholderia sp. AU16741. The sequence continues at coordinate 518,099 of NZ_NKEZ01000003.1, read as the reverse complement.
CAATTGGCCCGGGTCGACTCGCGCGTGATAGCCGGTGATCACGCCGTCGCGCTCCATGCGCCGCACGCGCTCGATGCACGGCGTGACGGTCAATCCGACCTGTTCCGCGAGGTCTTTCATCGCCATCCGGCCGTCGTCCTGGAGCAGTTTCAGGATGCGCCGGTCGAGCTTGTCGAGCGAGCGTACGGGCTGACGTTGCGTTCTCATTTGTTTATGCTGAAAACCAGAAAAATACAATAACAAAAACTGCACATTCGACAATACCATAGCGCAAAAAACTAGATCAGCTAGAGGTTACACGGAGCCGCAGGTGCGTCCGGCCTCGACCTGGTTCCTTCCATCTGGAGCAGCTATGCGAGTCGTCATTCTGGGCAGCGGTGTCGTGGGCGTGGCAAGCGCGTATTACCTTGCGCGCGCCGGTCATGAAGTCACGGTGATCGACCGGGAAGCCGGCCCGGCGCTGGAGACGAGCTTCGCGAACGCAGGCCAGATCTCGCCCGGCTATGCGGCACCGTGGGCCGCGCCCGGCGTGCCGCTGAAGGCCGTCAAATGGATGTTCGAAAAGCATGCGCCGCTCGCGATCCGCCTCGACGGCACGCGCTTCCAGCTCCAGTGGATGGTTCAGATGCTGCGCAACTGCACGGCCGAGCGCTATGCAGTCAACAAGGGCCGGATGGTCCGTCTCGCCGAATACAGCCGCGACTGCCTGCAGGCGCTGCGCGCCGATACCGGCATCGAATACGAAGGCCGCACGGGTGGCACGCTGCAATTGTTCCGCACGCAGCAGCAGCTCGACGGCGCGGCGAAGGACATCGCCGTGCTGCAGGAAGCGAACGTGCCGTTCGAACTGCTGTCGCCGGCCGAACTGAAGCATGCCGAACCGGCGCTCGCGGCCGTCTCGCACAAGCTGACGGGCGGCCTGCGCCTGCCGGGCGACGAAACCGGCGATTGCCAGCTGTTCACGACGCGCCTCGCCGCGCTCGCCGAATCGCTCGGCGTCAAGTTCCGCTACAACACGCCGATCGACGCGCTCGCGATCGCGGGCGGCAAGATCGCCGGCGTGCAGTGCGGCAGCGAGACGGTGCGTGCCGACGCGTACGTCGTCGCGCTCGGCTCGTACTCGACGAATTTCATCTCGAACCTGATGAAGATTCCGGTCTATCCGCTCAAGGGTTATTCGATCACCGCGCCGATCGTCAACGAAGCCGCCGCGCCCGTATCGACCGTGCTCGACGAGACCTACAAGATCGCGATCACGCGCTTCGACCAGCGCATCCGCGTCGGCGGCATGGCGGAAATCGTCGGCTTCGACAAGACGCTGCGCGCGGCGCGCCGCGAAACGCTCGAGATGTGCGTGAACGACCTGTTCCCGGGCGGCGGCGACACGTCGACGGCCACGTTCTGGACGGGCCTGCGCCCGATGACGCCGGACGGCACGCCGATCGTCGGCCGCACGCCGGTGTCGAACCTGTTCCTGAACACCGGCCACGGCACGCTCGGATGGACGATGTCGTGCGGCTCGGGTCAACTGCTCGCGGACCTGATCTCGGGCAAGATGCCCGCGATCCAGGCCGACGACCTGTCGGTGCATCGTTACCTGAAGGACGTGCCCGGTCGGACCCGCCCGGCCTACGCGTAAACCGGCACGGCCCGCGGCGATGCGGGCCCGTTGCATCAACGAGAAAGGCGTCCGAGGGCGCTTTCCTCGTTTCGGCGGCTGCGGCTGCGGAGTGGCGACCCGGCACGAGGCTTCGGGCGACGGGCGCATGCGCTCATCGCCCGTCGAACGAATCGACGTTGCCGGTCGCGTACGCGACGACATGTTCCGCCCGCCACGGTACGAGCGCGAATCGTCTGGACGAACGACACCCGCTCCTCATTCGGCGACGACACAACGAAAAAGGGGCGCTCGTCGCGCCCCTCTTCTCGTGTGCTTACCGCTGAAGCGTCACACCGCGTCAGCCGAGTTCGGTCACGAGCTCCGGCACGAGCGAGAACAGATCGCCGACGAGGCCGTAATCGGCCACGCTGAAGATCGGCGCTTCCGGATCCTTGTTGATCGCGACGATCACCTTCGAATCCTTCATGCCGGCCAGATGCTGGATCGCACCCGAGATGCCGACCGCGATGTACAGCTGCGGCGCGACGATCTTGCCGGTCTGGCCGACCTGGTAGTCGTTCGGCACGTAGCCGGCATCGACCGCCGCGCGCGATGCGCCGAGCGCTGCCGACAGCTTGTCGGCCAGCGGCTCCAGCACCTTCGTGTAGTTCTCGCCGCTGCCCAGGCCGCGGCCGCCCGACACGATGATGCTCGCCGACGTCAGTTCCGGACGGTCCAGCTTCGTCACTTCGCGGCTCACGAACTGCGACTTGCCGGCGTCCGCCGCTGCTTCGAGCTTGTCGACCGATGCGCTGCCGCCTTCCGCCGCCACCGGATCGAAACCCGTTGCACGCACCGTGATGACCTTGATCGGGTCGCTCGACTGCACCGTCGCGATCGCATTGCCCGCGTAGATCGGGCGCTCGAACGTATCGGCCGAATCGACTGCCGTGATGTCCGAGATCTGCGCGACGTCCAGCTTCGCGGCGATGCGCGGCGCGATGTTCTTGCCGTACGCGGTGGCCGGCGCGAGGATGTGCGAGTAGTCCTTCGCGATGTTCAGCGCGGTCGCTTCGACGTTTTCCGCGAGGCCTTCGGCCAGTTGCGGCGCGTCGGCCAGCAGCACCTTCGAAACACCTGCGATTTTTGCCGCCGCATCGGCCGCCGCTTGCGCGTTGTGGCCCGCGACCAGCACGTGGATGTCGCCGCCGATCTTCGCGGCCGCCGCCACCGTGTTCAGCGTCGCGGCCTTGATCGACGCGTTGTCGTGTTCTGCAATCACCAGAATCGTCATTTCTTTGCGCTCCCTCTTACAGCACCTTGGCTTCGGTCTTCAGCTTCTCGACCAGCGTCTTCACGTCCGGCACCTTCACGCCGGCCGCGCGCTTCGGCGGCTCGACCACCTTCAGCGTCTTCAGGCGCGGCGCGACGTCCACACCGAGGTCTTCCGGCTTCACGGTTTCCAGCGACTTCTTCTTCGCCTTCATGATGTTCGGCAGCGTCACGTAGCGCGGCTCGTTCAGGCGCAGGTCGGTCGTGACCACCGCCGGCAGCGTCAGCGACAGCGTTTCCGCGCCGCCGTCGACTTCGCGTGCCACCGTTGCCTTGCCGTCGGCCACCGTCACCTTCGACGCGAACGTCGCTTGCGGGAGACCTGCCAGCGCGGCCAGCATCTGGCCCGTCTGGTTCGAATCGTCGTCGATCGCCTGCTTGCCGAGGATCACCAGTTGCGGCTGTTCCTTGTCGACCAGTGCTTTCAGGATTTTCGCGACGGCCAGCGGCTCGACGCTGTCGTTCGACTCGACGAGGATCGCGCGATCCGCGCCGATCGCCAGCGCCGTGCGCAGCGTTTCCTGCGCTTGCGTCACGCCCACCGACACCGCGATCACTTCGGTCGCCACGCCCGCTTCCTTGAGGCGCACCGCTTCTTCCACCGCGATTTCGTCGAACGGGTTCATCGACATCTTCACGTTCGCGATGTCGACGCCCGTGTTGTCCGACTTCACGCGGACCTTCACGTTGTAATCGACCACTCTTTTCACTGGCACCAGGATTTTCATGCACACGCTCCAAAGTTACGAATACGACCAGAGGCCATTTTATAGCGAGGCCTCGTGACTGCGCGGCCGGGCGGACCCAACCATGATGGTTGTCGAGGATACCGCTTCTTGGCGACGCGCCAATGATAGCGAACGGTCGTTCTATTTTAAAAGAGAAAAAACCCGGACGCAAAGCCCGGGTTTTCGATCATCGACTCTAATCCCGCCGGGCGTGCGTGCTCTGCCCGTTACCAGGCGGCAATGACCGCGCCGCCGAACTTGCCTTCGATGAACTGCTTCACGTCGGCCGAGTGGTACGCCGCGATCAGCTTCGCGACCCACGGCTTGTTCCGGTCCGCCTCGCGGATCGCGAGGACGTTCGCGTACGGGCCGTTCGGGCCCTCGATCGCGATCGCGTCCTGTTTCGGTTTCAACCCCGCTTCCATCGCGTAATTGGTGTTGATCGCGGCCGCGTCGACGTCGCCGAGCGAACGCGGAATTTGCGCGGCGTCGAGCTCGACGATCTTCAGCTTGCGTGGATTGTCGACGATATCGAGCGGCGTCGCCTTCAGCCCGGCATCCGCGCGCAGCTTCAGCAGCCCCTGCTTCTGCAGCAACAGCAGCGCGCGGCCGCCGTTGGTCGGATCGTTCGGCACCGCGACGCGCGCGCCCGGCTTCAGTTCGGCCAGCGACTTCACGCGCTTCGAATAGATGCCCATCGGGAACGTGACGGTGTCCGCGACCTTGATCAGCTTGTAGCCGCGATCCTTCACCTGCGCCTGCAGATACGGATCGTGCTGGTAGCTGTTCGCGTCGAGATCGCCCGACGCGAGCGCGGCGTTCGGCTGCACGTAATCGGAGAATTCGACGATGCGAATCTCCAGGCCGTCCTTCGACGCGACCTTCTTCACCACTTCCATGATCTGCGCGTGCGGGCCGCCCGTCACGCCGACCTTGATGGTTTCGGCCTGCGCATGCGCACCCGCGAACAGCGCGGCCGCGCCCAGCGCCGCCGCGAATTTCAGCATGAAGCGTCGTTGCATCGTTTCTCCCCTGTCGAATCGGTCGGGTCTTATTTGTGGCTCAGCCGGCGCACCAGCCAGTCGCCGAACGATTGCACGATCTGCACGAACACGATCAGGATCGCGACGACCGTCCACATCACTTCCGGCAGATAGCGCTGGTAACCGTAGCGGATCCCGAGATCGCCGAGCCCGCCGCCGCCGATCGCGCCCGCCATCGCCGAATAGCCGACCAGCGACACGAACGTGATCGTCAGGCCCGCGACGATGCCCGGCAGCGATTCGGGCAACAGCACCTTGAAGACGATTTGCGACGTGGTCGCGCCCATCGATTGCGCGGCCTCGATCAGCCCGCGGTCGACTTCGCGCAGCGCCGTCTCGACGAGACGCGCGATGAACGGCGCGGACGCGAGCGTCAGCGGCACGACCGCCGCGGCCGTGCCGATCGACGAGCCCGTGACGAGCCGCGTGAACGGAATCACCGCGACCAGCAGGATGATGAACGGCGTCGAGCGGACCGCGTTCACGATGCCGCCCAGCACGCGGTTCACCGCGAGATTCTGCAGCACGCCCTGGCGGTCGGTCAGGTAGAGCAGCACGCCGAGCGGCAGGCCGACGAGCGCACCGACCGCCCCGGAGATGCCGACCATGATCAGCGTCTCCCAGAACGACTGCACGAACATATCGAACATCTCACTCAACATACGAAAGCTCCTCTACCACCACACCTTGCTCGCGCAGGAACGCGAGCGCCTGCCCGACCTTGCCCGGCTCGCCGCCCGCGAGCACCGCGAGCGAACCGAATGCCTGCCCCTGGATCTCGTCGATCTGGCCGTGCAGGATATTGAAATCGAGTTCGTACCGGCGGATCGTCTCCGACAGGATCGGCTGGTCGACCCCCGAGCCCGTGAACGCGAGCCGCAGCAGATGCCCGCTGCCCGTCTTCAGCCGCTCGGCCACGCGCGCCTTCAGCGCGGGCGGCAGTTCCTGCGCGATCACGTCGCCGATCAGCGCGCGCGTCACTTCATGATGCGGCTGCAGGAACACGTCGATCACGCGGCCTTCCTCGACCACGCGACCCGCATCGAGCACCGCGACGCGATCGCAGACCTGCTTGATCACTTCCATCTGGTGCGTGATCAGCACGATCGTCAGGCCGAGCTCGCGGTTGATGCGCTTCAACAGATCGAGGATCGAACGCGTGGTTTCGGGGTCGAGCGCGGACGTCGCTTCGTCCGACAGCAGCACCTTCGGCTGGCTCGCCAGCGCACGGGCGATGCCGACGCGCTGCTTCTGCCCGCCGCTGATCTGCGACGGATAGCGGTCCTTCTGCGCGGACAGCCCGACCAGGTCGAGCAGCGGCAGCACCGCGGCCTCGATGTCGGCACGGCTCGCGCCGGCCAGCTCGAGCGGCAGCGCGACGTTGTCGAACACCGTGCGCGACGACAGCAGGTTGAAGTGCTGGAAGATCATGCCGATCTCGCGGCGCGCTTCGCGCAGCGCGCCGGCCGACAGCAGCGTGAGATCGCGCCCGCCGACGACGACATTGCCTTCGGTCGGCCGCGTCAGCAGGTTGATGGTACGCACGAGCGTGCTCTTGCCGGCGCCGCTTCGTCCGATGATGCCGAACACCTCGCCTTGCGGGATCGTCAGGTTGACGTTGTGCAACGCTTCGACCCAGCCGCCCGGGCCAGCGAAACGCTGCGAGAGATTGCGTAATTCGATCATGTAAAAAACAAAACGGCGGCCGGCCGGCGAGTGGGCCCGCCAGTCGGCCGCCGATGCATCTGGAATAGCCGGCGATTTTACCGCAAACCCCTCATTCCCCTTAATAATCGATTTCGATCTTTTCATAACCAGACGAAATTAGAGGAGCGCGGCTGGGCTCGCGCCGGAAGGCCGCGACTATGATCGCGAAACGCACATGCCAACGAACAGGAGACACGCCCGATGAGCACCCCCACCACGCCGGCCACCGCATCCGCCGCCACCGGGTCGGCGCCTTCGGCGCCCGCGCCGCGCATGGGCCGGCTGCGTACCGCGGACGGGCTCGAACTGGCGTCGTACCGCTGGCCGGCCGGCGACGGCACCGCGCCGCCGCGCGCGACGATCGCGCTGGTGCACGGCCTCGCCGAACACGCGGGCCGCTATGCCGCGCTCGCCGGCCGGCTGAACGCAGTGGGCATCGACGTGCTGGCGATCGATCTGCGCGGGCATGGCCAGTCGCCCGGCAAGCGCGTGTGGGTCGAGCGTTTCGACGGCTACCTGAACGATGCGGACGCGCTGGTCGCCGAAGCCGCGCGCGGCGATGCGCCGCTGTTCCTGATGGGGCACAGCATGGGCGGCGCGGTCGCGACGCTCTACGCGATCGAACGCGCCACGGCCCGCGGCCACGCGCTGGCGGGCCTCGTGCTGTCGAGCCCGGCGCTTGCGCCCGGGCGCGACGTGCCGCGCTGGATGCTCGCGCTCAGCCGCGTCATCAGCCGTGTGTGGCCCACTTTCCCCGCGATCAGGATCGATGCGGCCCTGCTGTCGCGCGATCCGGCCATCGTCGCGGCCAATCGCGCCGATCCGCTCGTGCATCACGGCACGGTGCCCGCACGCACCGGCGCGGAGATTCTCGACGCGATGGCGCGCATCGAAACCGGCCGCGGCGCGCTGCGCGTGCCGGTGCTCGTCTATCACGGCACCGAGGACAAGCTGACCGAACCCGACGGCAGCCGCGCGTTCGGCGCGCACGTCGGCTCGCCCGATCGTACGCTGACGCTGTACGAAGGCGGCTTCCACGAAACGATGAACGATCTCGAACGCGACCGCGTGATCGACGCGCTGATCGCGTGGATTCACGCGCGCGCGCCGGCGCGCTGAGCGCACCCGGCCCGGCCGGCCGAGCGGGAATCAGATCCCGGCGAGCACGCGCAGGTGCGCGACGACGCTGCGGCCGAGCGCGGACAGGTTGTAACCGCCCTCGAGGCAGCTGACGATACGGCCCTGCGCATGTCGGCGCGCGACGTCGACGATCCGCGCGGTCAGCCATTCGAAGTCGGCTTCGACGAGGCCGAGATTGCCGATGTCGTCCTCGCGATGCGCGTCGAAGCCGGCCGACACGAACAGCATCTGCGGCTTGAACGCGTCGAGGCGCGGCAGCCACAGCATGTCGACGGCTTCGCGGATCGCCATCCCGTTGCTGCGTGCGGGCATCGGCAGGTTGACCATGTTCGGCGCCTGATGATCGACGCCCGAGAACGGATACAGCGGATGCTGGAAGAAGCTGCACATCAGCACGCGTTCGTCGTTCGCGAACGCCGCCTCGGTGCCGTTGCCGTGGTGCACGTCGAAATCGATGATCGCGACACGCTCGATGCCGTGTACGTCGAGTGCGTGCCGCGCGGCGATCGCGACGTTGTTGAAGAAGCAGAAGCCCATCGCACGCGCCGGCTCCGCATGATGACCGGGCGGGCGGACGCCGCAGAACGCATTCGCGTAGCGGCCTTCGATCACCGCGTCGGTCGCCGCGATCGCGGCGCCGGCCGCGCGCAGTGCCGCGCGCCACGTGTCGCGATTCATCAGCGTATCGGGATCGATCTCGACGTAGCCGTCGACCGGCGTCATGCTGCGGATGTAGTCGATGTGCGCCTGCGTATGCACGCGGCCCAGCGCGACCTCGCTCGCGAACGGCGCGGTTTCGTGCACGATCAGGTCGTCGATACGGCTCGCGATCAGTTGATCCTGGATCGCCGACAGGCGGGCCGGACATTCCGGATGCCATTCCCCCATTTCGTGCAGCATGCAGTCGGGGTGCGTATAGAAAGCGGTTGCCATAAGCTGTCATCCGCGGCGCGCGGTGCGTCGCAGGTCTCCCTCAATGATGTCCATCGTCTGCCGCGAATTCGCCGCTAACTTACCACAACGGGGGCCGGCTTCGGCCCGGCGCGCCGGATGCGTCGGGTATACTGCGCCGAACACCATCGCCCTGCCCGCCCGCTTCGACATGAATTCCAGCAAGCCTGCCGCCCTTCTCTCCGCGCTGTTCCGTGTCCGCGCTCCGCTCGTCGCCGCTGCCGTCGCCGCTGCCCTCGGCACCGCGCCTGCCGTCGCGCAGACGCAGCCGGCGAAGCCCGCCGGCATGCTCGTCGCCCAGTCGCAGCCGCAGCAGCCGACCCCGCAAGGCCAGACCTTCGAAGAGGAAATCGTTCCGCAGCGTTACGCGAACAACGCGAAGGTCGACGCGTTCATCGACGAGATGGTGAGCCGCAACGGCTTCGATTCGGCGAGCCTGCATGCGCTGTTTTCGCGCATCAGCTATTCGGCGACGGCCGTCAAGCTCGTGAAGCCGGCCCCGACGCCCTCGGTGAAGAACTGGCGCGTCTATCGCTCGCGCTTCATCGAGCCGATCCGCATCAATGCGGGGGTGAAGTTCTGGAAGGCGAACCAGGCGACGCTGCAGCGCGCGTCCGAGCAGTTCGGCGTGCCGCCCGAGGTGATCGTCGGCATCATCGGCGTCGAAACCATCTATGGCCGCTACATGGGCAATTTCCGTGTGCTGGACGCGCTGACGACGCTCACGTTCGACTACCCGGACACGCCGAATCGCGACAGCCGCCAGGCCACGTTCCGCAAGAACCTCGAAGACTTCCTCGTCTGGACCCGCGACAACCAGCTCGACCCGACCACCGTGCTCGGTTCGTACACCGGCGCGATCGGGATTCCGCAGTTCCTGCCGAGCAGCATCCGGGAATATGCGGTCGACTTCGACGGCTCGGGCCACGTCGATCTGCGCAGCAGTCCTGTCGATGCGATCGGCAGCGTCGCGAACTACCTGAAACAGCACGGCTGGGAAACCGACCGCCCGGTGGTCTGGCAGATCACGCCCGACACGGGCAGCCTGGGCATCGCACAGGCCGCCGCCGACGGCCAGCCCGAACCGCACTGGGCGCTGTCGCAACTGCTGCGCGCGGGCATGACGCTGAACGAGCCGACGGTCAACATCACGACCGAAGCCGGCACGCCGGTGACCGTGGTCGACCTGCCGACGCCGGGGCGCGCGACCGAATACATGCTCGGCCTGAAGAACTTCTACGTGCTGACGCGCTACAACCGCAGTTTCTTCTACGCACTCACCGTGTACCAGCTCGGCGAAGCCGTGAAAGCGCAGATGGAAGCGAGCGGCGCGCTGCAACCCACCGCTGACGACGCGCAGCCGCAGTAATCACCGGCCACGCCCAAAGCAAAAGCGCCGCAGTTCATAGAACGCGGCGCTTTTTTCATCGATGCGCGAATCGCGCACCCCTGTCGCTCACGCGGGAAACACGCCCGTGGACAGGTAGCGGTCGCCGCGATCGCAGACGATGAACACGATCGTCGCATTCTCGACCTGGCGCGCGATGCGCATCGCGACTTCGCATGCGCCGCCCGACGAAATGCCCGCGAAGATGCCTTCGACCGCCGCGAGCCGGCGCGTCATCGTTTCCGACGCTGCCTGGCTCACGCTCTCGACGCGGTCGACGCGGCTGCGATCGAAGATGGTCGGCATGTACGCTTCCGGCCACTTGCGGATGCCCGGGATACGCGAGCCGTCTTCCGGCTGCGCACCAACAATCTCGATCGCCGGATTCCGTTCCTTCAGGTAACGCGACGTGCCCATGATCGTACCCGTCGTGCCCATCGCGGACACGAAGTGCGTGATACGCCCTTCGGTATCGCGCCAGATCTCCGGCCCCGTTGCTTCGTAGTGCGCGACGGGATTGTCGGGGTTGCCGAACTGGTCGAGGATCACGCCCTTGCCTTCGCGCTGCATCTGCTCCGCGAGGTCGCGCGCCAGTTCCATCCCGCCCTTCACCGGCGTCAGGATGATTTCGGCGCCGTACGCCGCCATGCTCTGGCGGCGCTCGACCGACAGATCCTCCGGCATGATCAGCACCATCTTGTAGCCGCGGATCGCCGCGGCCATCGCGAGCGCGATGCCCGTGTTGCCGCTCGTCGCCTCGATCAGCGTATCGCCCGGCTTGATGCGGCCACGCGCCTCGGCCTTGCTGATCATCGACAGCGCCGGGCGATCCTTCACGGAACCGGCCGGATTGTTGCCCTCGAGCTTCGCGAGCAGCACGTTGTTGCGCGCGCGAATCTCGTCGTCCGGCAGGCGGACCAGTTGCACGAGCGGCGTATTGCCGATCGTGTCTTCGATAGTTTTGTAAGCCATGGATATACCGTGAGTGCGAGGCCGATCAATCGATCGATTGTAAACCAGCACCGGCACCCGCGCCGGCAACCCCATTGCGACGATGGAATACGCGTGCCGCGCGGTTCGCGGTTCGCGTTTCGCCGCGCACGTGGTCCCACGCAAAAAACCCGCGGCATGCCGCGGGAAGCCGTCGCAACGACGGCGACTGAAGGAGCCCTGTGTCGGGTACGCGCGACCCGTTATTTCTGCGCGGTGCGGGCCGGTGCGGCGGCAGGCTTCGCTGCCGCCGGTTTGGTTGCGGCCGACGGCGTGGCACCCGGACTGGCCACCGCACCGATCGTCAACCCTTCCTGCTGAAGCCGCTCGACGGTATGCCCGCCCATGCCCTTCACGCGCGCGGCGAGATCGTCCGCATTCCTGAACGGACCGCGCGCGCCGCGCTCGTCGAGAATCGCCTTCGCCCGCGCCGGCCCGATGCCCTTGATGCCGACGAGCGCGTCCTCGTTCGCGGTGTTGACGTCGACGGCCGCCCACGCCGACGCCACTGCGCCGAGCATGACCGCTGCGGCAAACCATTTCCTGATCATGTGCTGGATCTCCGAAGAAAAACGGCCGGCGGCTGCCGACCGTGAGACCCAGTCTATCGATGCAACGCGCCGGTTTAAACCTGGCCGGATAGCCAACGCACGTAGCGGTCGACGCCTTCCTGCACGGTCAGGAACGGTGCGTCGTAGCCGGCCGCGCGCAGTTTCGTCTGGTCCGCCTGCGTGAAGCACTGGTACTTGCCGCGCAGCGCATCGGGAAACGGCACGTACTCGATCAAGCCCTGCTCGACCTGTTGCGCGAGCGTCAGCGGCGGCTGGTTGTCGAGCGCGCGCAGCGTGTTCACGACCGTCGACGCGATATCGTTGAACGGCTGCGCCCGGCCCGTGCCGAGGTTGAAGATGCCCGACTTCTCCGGATGATCGAAGAAGAACAGGTTCACCTTGGTCACGTCCTCGACCGACACGAAATCGCGCGTCTGTTCGCCCGGCGCATATCCGTTGTACTCGCCGAACAGCTTCACCTTGCCTTCCGCGCGGAACTGGTTGAAGTTGTGGAACGCGACCGACGCCATGCGGCCCTTGTGCGTCTCGCGCGGGCCGTACACGTTGAAATAGCGGAAGCCCGCGATCTGGCTCGTCGCGCTCGGCAGCACGCGTCGGATCACCTGGTCGAACAGGAACTTCGAGTAGCCGTACACGTTCAGCGGCGCCTCGACGTCGCGCTCCTCGACGAAGCGCGTCGAGCCGCCGTAGATCGCGGCCGACGATGCATACAGGAACTGCGTGCCCTGCGCGAGGCAGGTATCGAGCACCGCGCGGCTGTAGCGGAAGTTGTTGTCCATCATGTAGCGGCCGTCGGTTTCCATCGTGTCCGAACAGGCGCCTTCATGAAATACCGCGCGTACCTTGCCGAAATCGCCGCGCGCGAAGCGTTCGACGAATTCGGTCTTGTCGAGATAGTCGTCGATCTCGCAGTCGACGAGATTGCGGAACTTGTCCGCGCGCGTCAGATTGTCGACCGCGATGATGCGCGTCTCGCCGCGCGCGTTGAGCGCCTTGACGATGTTCGCGCCGATAAAACCGGCTGCGCCGGTGACGATGAGGGTCATGATCGTCCTGCCTGAAAAGTGCGAGCCATTCGCGCGGCGCGCTCGTCGCGCCGCCGAATGCGCTCAGTGAAACAGTTCGTCGTAGTCCACCGTGGCCGTGCCGAGCTTGCCGACCACGATGCCTGCCGCGCGATTCGCGAGCACCACGGCGTCGACGAGCGGCACACCGGCGCCGAGCATCGTCGCGACCGTCGCGATCACGGTGTCGCCCGCGCCCGACACGTCGAACACTTCGCGTGCGAGCGCCGGCGCATGCAGTTCGCCGCCCGCGGAAAAGAGCGTCATGCCCTCTTCCGAACGCGTGAGCAGCAGCGCGTCGATGCCGAGATCCGCACGCAGAGTCGCGACGCGTGCGCGCAGGTCGTCTTCCGATTTCCACTGCCCGACCACCTCGCGCAATTCCGCGCGATTCGGCGTGATCAGCGAGGCGCCGCGATAGCGTGCCCAGTCGTCGCCCTTCGGATCGACCAGCACCGCCTTGCCGGCCGCACGCGCCTTCTCGATCATCGTCGTGACGTGCGTGAGGCCGCCTTTGGCGTAATCCGACATCAGCACGACGTCGTGCTGCGGCAGCAGCGCATCGAAGCGCGCGAGCCCCGCGAGCAGCACCTCGTGCGTCGGCATCGCCTCGAAGTCCACGCGCAGCAGTTGCTGCTGGCGGGCGAGCACGCGCAGCTTGATCGTGGTCGGCAACGCCGGATCGCGCTCGAGATGCGGCGTCACGCCGCTGCTGCCGAGCAGCTCGACGATCCGCTCGCCGGGTTCGTCGCAACCGACGACGCACAGCAGCCCGGCCTGGCCGCCGAGCGTCACGGCATTGCGCGCGACGTTGGCCGCGCCGCCGAGCCGTTCTTCCTGACGCTGCACGTGCACGACCGGCACCGGCGCTTCAGGCGAAATGCGATCGACGTTGCCGAACCAGTAGCGGTCGAGCATCACGTCGCCGACGACGAGCACACGCGAACGCGCGAGTTGCTCGCGCGGCACCGGAACGACTTCGCGAAGAGTATTCATCGTACGTTCAGCCACGGGAAAACGACTGGGGATCGACGTACGGCCGGCCGATCGCGTAGTAGTCGATGCCGAGTTCGGCCATCGCGTCCGGCTCGTACAGGTTGCGCCCGTCGAAGATCACCGGCGCCTTCAGCTCGGCCTTCAGGCGCGTGAAATCGGGGCTGCGGAACTCCTTCCACTCGGTCACGATCACGAGGGCGTCCGCACCCGTGACCGCGGCGTCCTGCGTGTCGACGAGATGCAGTCGCGCCAGCACGGTCGCATCGTCGCCGAAATCCAGCGCGAACACGCGCCGCGCTTCGTCGACGGCCACCGGATCGTAGGCGCGCACGGTCGCGCCGCGCTCGAGCAGCGCGGCGATCAGGCGGCGGCTCGGCGCCTCGCGCATGTCGTCGGTGTTCGGCTTGAATGCCAGGCCCCAGACCGCGAACTCGCGGCCCGTGAGGTCGACGCCGAAGCGCTGCTCGATCTTGCCGATCAGCACGTCCTTCTGCGCATGGTTGGCGGCCTCGACGGCCTCCAGGATGCGCAGCGGCTGGCCGTTCTCGCCCGCGGTGCGGATCAGCGCCTGCACGTCCTTCGGGAAGCACGAGCCGCCGTAGCCGACGCCGGCGTACAGGAAGTGGTAGCCGATGCGCGGATCGGAGCCGATCCCGCGGCGCACGGCCTCGATGTCGGCGCCGACCTTGTCGGCGAGATTCGACATCTCGTTCATGAACGAGATACGCGTCGCCAGCATCGCGTTCGCCGCGTACTTCGCGAACTCCGCCGACCGCACGTCCATGTAGATCGTGCGCTCGTGATTGCGGTTGAACGGCGCGTAGAGCTTCTTCATCTTCTCGCGCGCGATCGTGCCGGCTTCGTCGTCGTCGACGCCGATGATGATCCGGTCCGGGCGCATGAAATCCTCGACCGCTGCGCCTTCCTTCAGGAATTCCGGGTTCGAGACGACCGAGAAGCGATGCGCGACGCTGCCCGCGAGCCCGCGGGCGGCGAGCGCCTCGTCGACCACGCCGCGCACGCGACGTGCGGTGCCGACCGGCACCGTCGACTTGTCGACGATCACCTTGAAGCCCGTCATGTGGCGGCCGATGTTGCGCGCGGCCTCGAGCACGTATTGCAGGTCGGCCGAGCCGTCCTCGTCGGGCGGCGTGCCGACCGCGATGAACTGGATCTCGCCATGCGCGACGCTCGCCTCGATGTCGGTCGAGAAACGCAGGCGCCCCGCCGTGCGGTTGCGCGCGATGATGTCCAGCAGCCCCGGTTCGTGAATCGGCATCCCGCCGTTGTTCAGGATGTCGATCTTGCGCGGATCGACGTCGAGACAGAAGACGTCGTGACCGATCTCCGCGAGGCAGGCGCCCGTGACGAGACCGACATAGCCGGTGCCGATGATGGTGATTTTCATAGATGTTCCGGTACTTCCCGGTAATTGACTAACTTGGCCGCCGGGCCGGGCCCGGCGGCAACCGCAGCGCGTTGGCTCCGCGTGCCGGGATCAGCCCGGCATCGCGGGTTCGACGCGGCGCGGCGCATAGGTTTCCCAGCCGCTGCATCCGGGGCACTGCCAGTAGAAGAGGCGTGCCCGGAAACCGCAATTCTGGCACGTATACCGTGGCAGATTTTTCGTGCGCTGCTTGATCAGCGCACGCATCATTTCAAGTTCCTTACGGCGCGGTTCGTCGGCCGCCGCGATCTGCGCATCGAGCAGGTGCAGCATTCCCGACAGGTTCGGCGACTTTTCCATCTGCGTGCGTGCGAGCGTGTGAGCCGCATCCTGGCCGCGCAACCCGGCAATATGCTGATAGGCGATGTCGAGCAAGTCGTTCGACGGATAACGATCGACGTACCCCATCAGCAGTTCGGCGCCTTCGACGTTCTTGCCGAGCGCGACATACGCCTTCATCAGCTTGTCCGCAACGAGCGGCAGATACGCCGGGTTCTGCGCTTCGACGCGCTTCCAGTGCTCGATCGCGGCCGCGTGGTCGCCCGCCGCTTGCGCCGCGTCGCCCGACAGGATCGTCGCACGGACATTCTGCGGATTCACGGTCAGCGCAAGGCGCAACTGCTCCGCCGCCGCCGCGGCATGCTTGCGCTGCAGCGCGTCCTGCGCGAGTTCGCAGTGAAACTGCGCAATTTCGATGCCAAGCGGCTTGTCGCTCATCGATTCGATGCGTTTCGCCGTATCGATCGACTTGTTCCAGTCCTTCTCGATTTCGTAGATCGTCAGCAGCGCCCGCTGTGCGCCGAGCGCGTAGTCGCCGTCCGCGAGCTTGTGGAACGCCTCTTCGGCGCGATCCAGCAGCCCGGCTTTCAGGAAATCCTGGCCCAGTTCGTACAGCGCGTGGTCGCGCTCGTTGACCGGCAGATCGGTACGGCTCAGCAGGTTCTGGTGCACGCGAATCGCGCGGTCGGTCTCGCCGCGGCGGCGAAACAGGTTGCCGAGCGCGAAGTGCAGCTCGACCGTTTCGGGGTCGAGCTTGGCCACCTCGATGAACGCATCGATCGCCTTGTCGGGTTGTTCGTTCAACAGAAAATTCAGGCCGCGAAAATACGAGCGCGGCAGGTTGGCGCTCTCCGACAGGAGATTCTTCAGGTCATAGCGTGACGCCGCCCAACCGAGCGCGAACGCGACCGGAATCGCGAGCAACCACCAGAAATCCAGATCCATGCGAAATATCGAAGCAGAGACGAAAACCGCGCGATTGATCGCGCGGCGTCCGGGTTAAATGACGGGCGGCATCGGCGGCTGATCGATGACGGCAGGCGTTTCGCGCGCCGCACGCAGATCGCGCTTCAAACGCCCGTTCTCGAGACGCAGACGGAAGATCGAAGGCAGCGCGGACAGCAGGCCGGCCAGCAGCCCCACGGCGAAGAATGCCAGGCCGATCAGGATCAGCGGCGCTTGCCATGCGTAGCCGGCAACGAAATTCAGCGTCGCGGTTTGTGTATTGGCCAGCGCAAGCACCAGCAGCAGGACGAACACCAATACCCGGATCAGCCAGACGATAAACTTCATGAAGCCCTCTCTTTGTTGAGGTTTGCCGCGGCGCGCGACTCCCCTTCGTCGCACCGAATCGACCCGTATTGTAAAGGAAGCGTTTCCGCGGCTGCGCACATCCTGTGCGCAGCATTGCGGGTCGGTTGCCGGACATGCCGCCGGAAATGAAAAAAGCGCCCGCAAGGGGCGCTTTTCTTTTCAGCCTTCGCCGGACAGGTTCCGGGCACACCGAACGACGCTCAATGCTCGTCGTCCGGATCGTCAGCCTTCAGCGGTTCACCGGCGCGGCCGTCGACGCGTTCACGCAATTCCTTGCCGGGTTTGAAGTGCGGCACGAACTTCTCGGGCACCTGCACTTTCTCCCCCGACTTCGGGTTGCGTCCGACGCGCGCCGGGCGACGATTGAGGCCGAAGCTGCCGAAACCCCGAATTTCAATGCGATGCCCTTTCGCCAGGGCGTCGGACATCGCATCGAGCATCGTTTTCACCGCGAAATCCGCATCCTTGAGGACAAGTTGCGGAAATCGCGATGCCAGCTGCGCGACCAACTCGGATTTGGTCATACTTCAGCAGACCTCGTAAGGCTTACTGGTTCTGGCCGTCGAGCTTCGCCTTCAGCAGCGCGCCGAGGTTGGTCGTACCGGTCGCAGCAGCGCTGGAGTCCGACTGCAGGCCGCGGATCGCTTCCTGTTGTTCAGCCGAATCCTTCGCCTTGATCGACAGGTTGATGCCGCGCGACTTGCGATCGATGTTGATCACCATCGCGTTGACCTTGTCGCCTTCCTTCAGCACGTTGCGTGCATCTTCGACGCGATCCTGCGAAATTTCCGATGCACGCAGGTAGCCTTCGATGTCGCCCGTCAGCGTGACGACCGCACCCTTCGCATCGACCGTCTTCACGACGCCGTCGACGATCGAGCCCTTGTCGTTCATTGCAACGTAGTTGCTGAACGGGTCGCCTTCGAGCTGCTTGATGCCGAGCGAAATGCGCTCCTTCTCGACGTCGATACCGAGCACGATCGCTTCGACTTCGTCGCCCTTCTTGTACTTGCGAACGGCTTCTTCGCCGGCTTCGCTCCACGACAGGTCCGACAGGTGGACCAGGCCGTCGATGCCGCCCGGCAGACCGATGAACACGCCGAAGTCGGTGATCGACTTGATTGCACCCGTGATCTTGTCGCCCTTCTTGAAGTTGCGGCTGAAGTCATCCCACGGATTCGGCTTGCACTGCTTCATGCCGAGGCTGATACGACGACGATCTTCGTCGATCTCGAGGACCATGACTTCGACTTCGTCGCCCAGCTGGACAACCTTCGACGGCGCAACGTTCTTGTTGGTCCAGTCCATTTCCGACACGTGGACGAGGCCTTCGATGCCCGATTCCACTTCGACGAATGCGCCGTAGTCGGTGATGTTCGTGACCTTGCCGAACAGGCGCGTGCCCGACGGGTAACGGCGCGAGATGCCTTCCCACGGATCGTCGCCCAGTTGCTTGATGCCCAGCGACACGCGGTTCTTCTCTTGGTCGAACTTGAGGATCTTCGCGGTGACTTCCTGGCCAACCGACAGGACTTCGCTCGGGTGACGCACGCGACGCCATGCGATGTCGGTGATGTGCAGCAGGCCGTCGATGCCGCCGAGGTCGACGAACGCGCCGTAATCGGTGATGTTCTTGACCACGCCGTTGACGATCGCGCCTTCCTTCAGCGTCTCGAGCAGCTTCGCGCGCTCTTCGCCTTGGGTTGCTTCGATCACTGCACGACGCGACAGCACGACGTTGTTACGCTTGCGATCGAGCTTGATCACGCGGAACTCGAGCGTCTTGCCTTCGTACGGCGTCGTGTCCTTGACCGGACGCGTGTCGACCAGCGAACCCGGCAGGAACGCGCGGATGCCGTTGACCATCACGGTCATGCCGCCCTTCACCTTGCCGGTGATCGTGCCGGTGACGAGTTCGTTGTTGTCGAGCGCCTTTTCCAGCGACAGCCACGATGCAAGGCGTTTTGCCTTGTCGCGCGACAGGATCGTGTCGCCGTAGCCGTTTTCGAGTGCGTCGATCGCGACGGACACGAAATCGCCCGACTGCACCTCAACCTCGCCCTGATCGTTCAGGAATTCCTCGATCGGAATGTAAGCCTCGGACTTCAGGCCTGCATTGACGACCACGAAGTTGTGGTCGACGCGCACGACTTCGGCGGAAATCACTTCGCCGGCGCGCATGTCTTGGCGGGTCAGCGACTCTTCGAACAGAGCCGCAAAGGATTCGGTATTCGGGGTGGAGGTTTGCAGGTCGGACATAAAAATCTGATTGTGCATGGCTCGCTGTGCCACGCCGGCCGGAATGGCAGGCTGAAAGGGCCAGATCGAGGACCACACGGGGTTAAGGGTTCGAAACACGCTCCGCGCTTGCGACGCGGAGCACCTACCGCTGCCCGCCTTCTCAGGCGGGCTGGCCGAGCGCCCGGTACCACTGCAGCACCTGGTCGACGGCTTCATCGACCGAAAGCGCCGACGTATCGAGCAGCTTGGCATCTGCCGCAGGCTTCAGCGGCGCGGCTGCGCGATTGCTGTCGCGCGCGTCACGTTCACGAAGATCCCGGAGCAAGTCATCTATATTAGCAGAAAAACCTTTTTGCATCAATTGCTTATGCCGCCTGGCCGCGCGCGCCTCGGCGCTGGCCGTCAGGAACACCTTCAGCACGGCGTCCGGGAAGATCACCGTGCCCATGTCGCGCCCGTCCGCGACGAGGCCCGGCGTCTTGCGGAACGCGCGCTGGCGCGCGACGAGCGCGGTGCGCACGGGGCCGTGCACGGCGATCGCCGACGCGCGGTTGCCGACCGCTTCGGCACGAATGTCGTTCGACACGTCGACGCCGTCGAGCTGCGCACAACCTTCACGGAACGTGATGTGCAGATCGTCGATCAGCTTCACCAGCGCGTCGATGTCTTCCGCGGCGATCCCGTAGCGCACGCTCGCGAGCGCGGCGAGCCGGTACAGCGCGCCGCTGTCGAGCAGGTGGAAGCCGAGGTGCGCGGCGACGAGCGCCGCGACGGTCCCCTTGCCGGAAGCGGTCGGGCCGTCGATCGTGATGACGGGGGTCGGGTGAAAGGGTCGGGTCGATTTCATCGGGTCAGTCGGGTCAGGCCTTGGCGAGCGCGGCGAAGCGGTCGAAATAGTCGGGGAACGTCTTGCCGACGCACTTCGGATCGTTGATCCGCACGGGCACGCCGCCCAGGCTGACGAGCGAGAAGCACATCGCCATCCGGTGATCGTCGTACGTATCGATCGCCGCGTTCGGCGTGAGCTTTTCCGGCGGCGTGACGACGAGATAGTCGGGGCCTTCCTCGACGATCGCGCCGACCTTGCGCAGCTCGGTCGCCATCGCGGCGATGCGGTCCGTCTCCTTCACGCGCCAGCTCGCGATGTTGCGCAGCGTGCTCGTGCCGTTCGCGAACAGCGCCGCGACCGCGATGGTCATCGCCGCGTCGGGAATCAGGTTGAAGTCCATGTCGATCGGCTCGAGCTTGCCGTGATCGTGACCGATGCCGCGCACGTCGATCCAGTCGTCGCCCATCGTCACGTTCGCGCCCATCTGCATCAGCGCGTTCGCGAAACCGACGTCGCCCTGGATGCTCGCCCGCCCGACGCCCTCGACCCGCAGCGGGCCGCCGCCCAGCGCGCCGGCCGCGAGGAAGTACGACGCGGACGACGCGTCGCCCTCGACCATGATCCGCCCCGGCGAGCGGTAGCGGACGCCGGCCGGCACGACGAAACGCTGCCAGCCGTCGCGCTCGACGGTCACGCCGAAGCGCGCCATCAACCGGATCGTGATGTCGATGTACGGCTTCGAGATCAGCTCGCCGTCGACTTCGACGACGGTCCTGCCGTCCTTCGCCTTCACGAGCGGCAGCGTCATCAGCAGCGCGGTGAGGAACTGGCTCGACACGTCGCCGCGCACGCGGATCGGCGCATCGACCGAAATCGTCGCGGGCTTGATCCGCAGCGGCGGGTAGCCTTCGTTCAGCTCGTAGTCGATCTGCGCGCCGATCTGGCGCAAGCCGTCGACGAGATCGCCGATCGGCCGTTCATGCATGCGCGGCACGCCGTGCACGCGATAGTCGCCGCCGTTTACCGCGAGCGCGGCGGTCAGCGGCCGGACGGCCGTGCCCGCGTTCCCGAGGAACAGGTCGGCCGTCTTCGCGGTGAACGCGCCGCGCGTGCCGGCGACCACGCAGGTGTCGCCGTCGCGCGCGAGCTTCACGCCGAGCTTGCCGAGCGCGTCGAGCATCACGCGCGTGTCGTCGGAGTCGAGCAGGTTGGTGATCGTCGTTTCGCCTTCGGCGAGCGCCGCGAGCAGCAGCACGCGATTCGAAATGCTCTTCGAGCCGGGCAGGCGCACGGTGCCCGAAGCGCTGGAATACGGGCCGAGATCGAGGTAGTCCATGGGAATCGTCCTGTTATTTCTTGACCGGTTCGGCGGCGGGCGCGCCGCCGCGCTCCTGCCATGCCTTGCGTGCGGCGCGCGAGCGCGTGAATACGGCTTCGAGCGCCGCGCCGTCGCCGGCGTCGATCGCCGCGCGCAGCCGCGTGAGCACGCGCGTATAGCCGTCGAGTTCGTCGAGCAGCGCCGCGCGGTTCGCGACGCACACGTCGCGCCACATTTCCGGGTTCGACGCCGCGATGCGCGTGAAATCGCGGAAACCGCCGGCCGCGTACGAGAATTTCAGTTCCGCGTCGGCCTCGCCGAGAATCTGCTCGACGAGCGCGAACGACAGCACGTGCGGCAGATGGCT
The DNA here is from genome assembly GCF_002223345.1 of Burkholderia sp. AU16741. Taxonomy (NCBI): domain Bacteria; kingdom Pseudomonadati; phylum Pseudomonadota; class Betaproteobacteria; order Burkholderiales; family Burkholderiaceae; genus Burkholderia; species Burkholderia sp. AU16741. Next base: position 496,794 of record NZ_NKEZ01000003.1, on the reverse strand, counting down.
GATCGATGCAAATACGCGATCGTGCTGTTCGGTGCTCATCATGCGCACGTCGGCGCCGGTCGCGCGCCACATCGCGTCGATCCGGGCCACCGCGTCGGGCGCGTTCTCCGGCAGCGGACACAGCACGACGTTGCGGCCGACGTAGAGATCCGGCAACGCTGCCTCGACACCGCTCGATTCGCGCCCCGCGATCGGATGACCGGGCACGAACTGCGCGATCCGCTCGCCGAGCGCGTCGCGCGCGGCCGCGACGACGTCGGACTTGGTGCTGCCCGCATCGGTGACGATCGTCGCGCCGTCGAGCCACGGCGCGATGCGCGCGAGCAACGGGCCCGTCTGCGCGACGGGCGCGGCCAGCAGGACGAGATCGGCGCCGGCGAGCGCGTCGCGCAACTGCGCGTCGTCGTCGTCGAGCGCCGCCGCGCGGTCGATCACGCCGAGCGACAGCGCGCGCTCGACCGACGCACGCGAACGGCCGACGCCGACGATCTCGCCCGCGCCGCCCGGCGCGCGCTCGCGCAGCGCGCGGGCCAGCGATCCGCCGATCAGGCCGACGCCGAAGATGACCAGTTTGTTGAATGCAAAGCCTGACACGACAAGAGCCAAGTTACGCGCGCGAAACGACGCCCCGCACGCGGAATTCCAGATTCCGGGCAACGGGCCCGCACCCGGCACAACCTGCGCCGGATACCGCCCGAACCCGCCTTCGACAGCGCCGATCGGCCTGCCCTGCCCGCCCGGCCGCCCCGCCTGCGTCAAGCACGCGACGGCCGCCGCGCGTCAGCGTGCGCGAGGATACGAACCGAGTATCTTCAGGAACGCGGCCTTCTGGCCGAGTTCCGCGAGCGCGGCCGCCACCGCCGCATCGTCGCGATGCCCTTCGATGTCGATGTAGAAGTAGTACTCCCACGTGCCGACGCGGGCCGGACGCGACTCGAAGCGCGTCATCGACACGCCGTGCCGCGCGAGCGGCTCGAGCAGCTTGAACACGGCGCCCGGCTCGTTCTTCACGGACACGATCAACGACGTCTGGTCGTGACCGCTCTGGCCGGCCGGCTGCTTGCCGACGATCACGAAGCGCGTGCGGTTGTGCGGATCGTCCTGAATCAGCGAGAACGCGATCTGCAATCCATAGTGTGCGGCCGCGCGGTCGCCGGCGATCGCCGCGACGGTCGGGTCGGCCGCCGCGAGGCGCGCGGCCTCCGCGTTGCTCGCCACGGCCTGCCGCTCGAGCTGCGGCGCATTCGCCGCGAGCCACTGCTGGCATTGCGCGAGCGCTTGCGCATGCGCGCAGACGCGCTTCACGCCGTCGAGCGTGCCGCTCTGCGTGAGCAGGTTGTGATGGATCGGCAGCGCGAGCTCGCCGCTGATCACCAGTTGGGTCTGCAGCAGGAGGTCGAGCGTGCGCGATACGGCGCCTTCGGTCGAATTCTCGACCGGCGCGATACCAAACGCGGACGCACCGGCCTCGACCGAGCGGAACACCTCGTCGATCGACGGGCACGGCAGCCCTTCGATCGACTGGCCGAAATACTCGAGCATCGCCTGTTCGCTGTACGTGCCGACCGGCCCGAGGAACGCGACGTGGATCGTCTGCTCGAGCGCGCGGCTCGCCGCCATGATCTCGCGCCAGATGGCGCTGATGTGCTCGCTCGCGAGCGGCCCGGCGCTCATGTCCTGCAGCCGCGCGATCACCTGCAGCTCGCGCTCCGGCCGGAACACCGGCGCGTTGAAATGCTTCTTGACCTCGCCCACCTCGAGCGCCACCGCGGCGCGCTGGTTCAGGAGCGCGATCAGCTGCGCGTCGATCGCGTCGATGCGGTCGCGCAGCGGTTTCAGGCGGGAATTCAGTTCGTCGTCCATGCGTTTTGCCGTGCTGTTTGAACCGCGCCGCCGTCAGGCGCCGCGCTGCTCGAAGTCCTTCATGTACTCGACGAGCGCCTTCACGCCCTCGAGCGGCACCGCGTTGTAGATCGACGCCCGCATGCCGCCGACGGACTTGTGGCCCTTCAGCTGCAGCAGCCCGCGCGCCTTTGCGCCGGCAAGGAAGTCTTCGTTGCGCGTTTCGTCGGCCAGGAAAAACGGCACGTTCATCCGCGAACGTGCTGCCGGCTCGACCTTGTTCAGATAGAAGCTGCTCGCGTCGATCGTGTCGTAGAGCAGCTTCGATTTTTCGATGTTGCGAGCCTCGATCGCTTCGAGGCCGCCCTGCCGCTTCAGCCACTGGAACACCAGGCCCGCGATGTAGATCGCGTAGGTGGGCGGCGTGTTGTACAGCGAATTGTTCGCGGCGATGGTCTTCCATTCGAACGCGGACGGGCAGATCGACAGCGCGCGATCGAGCAGATCCTCGCGCACGATCACGACCGTCACGCCGGCCATCCCGATGTTCTTCTGCGCGCCGCCGAACAGCACGCCGTACTTCGCGACGTCCATCGGGCGCGACAGGATGTGCGACGAGACGTCCGCGACCAGCGGCACGTCGCCGAGATCGGGAATCTCGAACGTCTCGACGCCATCGATCGTCTCGTTGGTGCACAGATGCACGTAGGCCGGATCGTCCGACAGCTGCCACTCGGCGCGCGCGGGCGCACGCGTGAAGCCGTCTTCCGTCTTGCCGCTCGCGGCCAGATGCGGCGTGCAGAACTTCTTCGCCTCGCCGAACGATTTCTGCGACCACGAACCCGTCACGACGAAGTCGGCCGTCTTGCGCGCGCCGAGCAGGTTCATCGGCACGATCGCGTTTTCCGCGATGCCGCCGCCCTGCAGGAACAGGATCCGGTGGCTCGCCGGCACGTCGAGCAGGTCGCGCAGGTCGGTCAGCGCGGCCTCGTGGATCGACATGAATTCCTTGCCGCGATGGCTCATCTCCATCACGCTCATGCCGCTGCCGTGCCAGTCGAGCATTTCGTCGGCGGCCTGCCGCAGCACTTCCTCGGGCATCGCCGCAGGGCCGGCGGAGAAATTAAAGACGCGCATCGTGAAAACCTCGGGAGGGACGCGACCGGCTTGCGCCGGCAGACCGCGCCAGAAAAGAAATGGCCGCTTGCGCTCGCGCGCAAACGGCCATTATCGCACTGTCGTCAGGCTCCCGCCAAACCCGGCCGAACGGCCGGGGGCGCGCCCGGACAGCTTACTTGCCCGGCTTGACTGCTGCGACTTCCTTGTCAGCCTGCGTACGCGTTGCCTGGATCGCTTGCGGCATGTACTTCTGCATCAGGCCGTTGACCACGTCGCGACCGACCTGATCCTGAACCTGGATGAACTTGCGGCCCGTCGGGCTCTTGTAGAACGTCGTCAGATCCTTGATCTCCGACGTGCTGTAGTACTTCGCGTATGCGTCGTACTGAGCCGACATCGCGTCGCTCTGGAACTGTTGCGTGCCGAACACCTTGCCCGCGCCGTCGACCAGCTTCGGCACCGCGTTCTTCTGCAGCGTCGGAACGGCAGCCTGCTTCTGCTTGTCGTTCAGCGTCTTGTTTTCCGACAGCGCGTCCGACAGGATAGCCGGCACGAGCTGCTTCGCCTGCATTTCGGCGCTGTTGCCGATTGCCGACACGAGCTTCGGCGCGTCGATCGCGTCGAGCAGATCCTTGATCGCTGCCTTCTTGTCGGCGTCGATCGGCGCAGCTGCCGCCGGAGCAGCCGGTGCGGAATTCGACAGCGCTTGCGCCATCGCGAACGTCGGCACCAGTGCAGCCAGCAGAACCAGTTGCTTGAATTGCTTTTGCATCATCACTCCCTTTTGGAAATATGAATGGTTGCTCGCCGGCCGCGGCGCTTTGCGCCCGCGGCGGCCAGAGTCTCATCCGTTCTTCAGGCTTCGCCGTCCGACGCCTCGTCGGCCTCGCCCTCTCCCTCTTCGGCCTCCGCGATCTGCTGCAGGCCAGAGAGCTTCGTACCCTCATCGAGACTGATGAGTGTAACACCTTGCGTGGCGCGACCCATCTCGCGTATCTCGGAAACACGGGTGCGAATCAACACGCCGGCCGTCGTGATCAGCATGATCTGATCCTCGGCGTCGACGAGCGTAGCGGCCACGACCTTGCCGTTGCGCTCGGACGTCTGGATCGCGATCATACCCTTCGTGCCGCGGCCATGGCGCGTGTACTCGGTGATCGGCGTGCGCTTGCCGTAGCCGTTTTCGGTCGCGGTGAGCACGGTCTGCTCCTCGCTGCCCGCGACCAGCATCGCGATGACCTGCTGCCCCTCCTCGAGCTGCATGCCGCGCACGCCGCGTGCCTCGCGCCCCATCGGACGCACGTCGTTCTCGTCGAAACGCACGGCCTTGCCGGAGTCCGAGAACAGCATCACGTCGTGCGCGCCGTCGGTGATCGACGCACCGATCAGGTAGTCGCCGTCGTCGAGGCCGACCGCGATGATGCCTTTCTTCATCGGGCGGCTGAACGCTTCGAGCGGCGTCTTCTTCACGGTGCCGAGCGACGTCGCCATGAAGATGAACTTGTCGGCCGAGAATTCCTTGACCGGCAGCACGACGTTGATCTTCTCGCCTTCCTGCAGCGGGAACATGTTGACGATCGGGCGACCGCGCGAGTTGCGCGAACCCTGCGGCACTTCGTAGACCTTGACCCAGTACACGCGGCCGCGGTTCGAGAAGCAGAGGATGTAGTCGTGCGTGTTCGCGATGAAGAGCGTCTCGATCCAGTCGTCTTCCTTCATCTGCGTCGCCTGCTTGCCGCGGCCGCCGCGCTTCTGCGCACGGTACTCGGACAGCGGCTGCGACTTCACGTAGCCCGCGTGCGACATCGTGACGACCATGTCCTGCGGCGTGATCAGATCCTCGGTGTTCAGCTCGGTCGCGTTCAGCTCGATCCTCGAGCGGCGCGCGTCGCCGAATTCGGCCTTCACCGCGGTCAGTTCCTCGCCGATCATCGTCGTGATCCGCTCGGGGCGCGCGAGGATGTCCAGCAGGTCGGCGATCTGTGCCATCACGTCGCGGTACTCGCCGATGATCTTGTCCTGCTCGAGGCCGGTCAGGCGCTGCAGACGCATCTGCAGGATTTCCTGTGCCTGCGTGTCGGACAGGCGATACAGCCCGTCGGTCTGCATCCCGAACGCCGGGTTCAGGCCTTCCGGACGGTACGCGGAACGGCCGCCGGCCGCCGCGTTCTCACTCTCGGCGCGCGTCAGCATCTCGCGCACGAGCGACGAATCCCACGGCTTCGCCATCAACTCCTGCTTCGCGATCGGCGGCGTCGGCGCGGCCTTGATGATCGCGATGAACTCGTCGATGTTCGCGAGCGCGACCGCGAGACCTTCGAGCACGTGGCCGCGTTCGCGGGCCTTGCGCAGTTCGTAGATCGTGCGGCGCGTCAGCACTTCGCGTCGGTGCGACAGGAAGCACTGCAGGATTTCCTTCAGGTTCAGCAGCTTCGGCTGGCCGTCGACGAGCGCGACCATGTTCATGCCGAACGTGTCCTGCAGCTGCGTCGCCTTGTACAGGTTGTTCAGCACCACTTCCGGCACTTCGCCGCGCTTGAGCTCGATCACCACGCGCATGCCGCTCTTGTCGGACTCGTCGCGGATGTCGGAAATGCCTTCGAGCTTCTTTTCGTTGACGAGCTCGGCGATCCGCTCGAGCAGCGAGCGCTTGTTCACCTGGTACGGCAGCTCGTCGACGATGATCGCCATCCGCTGACCGCGGTCGATCTCCTCGAAGTGCGTGGCCGCACGCATCACGACGCGGCCGCGCCCGGTGCGATAGCCGTCGCGCACGCCGGCGACGCCGTAGATGATGCCGGCCGTCGGGAAGTCCGGCGCGGGGATGATCTCGATCAGCTCGTCGATCGTCGCCTCCGGGTTGCCGAGCAGATGCTGGCACGCGTCGACGACTTCGTTCAGGTTGTGCGGCGGGATGTTGGTCGCCATGCCGACCGCGATGCCCGACGAGCCGTTGATCAGCAGGTTCGGAATGCGCGACGGCAGGACCGACGGCTGCATTTCGTTGCCGTCGTAGTTCGGCTCGAAATCGACCGTTTCCTTGTCGATGTCGGCGAGCAGCTCGTGACCGATCTTCGCCATGCGAATTTCGGTGTAACGCATCGCCGCGGCATTGTCGCCGTCGATCGAGCCGAAGTTGCCCTGCCCGTCGATCAGCATGTAGCGCAGCGAGAAATCCTGCGCCATCCGCACGATCGTGTCGTAGACCGCGGTATCGCCGTGCGGGTGGTATTTACCGATCACGTCGCCGACGATACGCGCCGACTTCTTGTACGCGCGGTTCCAGTCGTTGTTCAGTTCGTGCATCGCGAACAACACGCGCCGGTGCACCGGCTTGAGGCCATCGCGGACATCCGGGAGGGCACGTCCGACGATCACGCTCATCGCGTAATCGAGATACGAACGGCGCATTTCCTCCTCTAGGGAGGTGGGCAGGGTCTCTTTGGCGAATTGATCCATGTATCCGTATCGTTTCGGAGCGAAGACGGCGAACGCCTTTCGCGTGGGCGCTGCATGCGCAACGCAACGCGAGATTCTAACATGCGCCCATCAGCCGCCAATCCGCCTCCCCCTCTATATGTAAACAGCAAAAATCGCGGCCGCGACGAATCGACCGACATCATCGGTCGGAATCCGCACCGGCGAAATGACACGCGACGCGACGTCGAAGGCGATCGCATCCGCCATGTTTCCCGCGCACGAGTAAACAACTGCACGCGATCGCGCGATTTCGCCGCCCCGCTCTTGACAATCTCTAAAAGTTACGGCAGGCCGGTGTTGCGCATGCACCACAAAGTTGAAGCGATCTTGGGGTGGGGAGGATTTTTTTTCGTAGGAAGGGAACGATATGGCAAAATGCCAACGCACTGAAAGTTAGACGCTGCTCGAAGTCTACACAGAGCGGTGCCGCGTTTTTTGTGCCGCACCAATGTTATACTTCGAGCAATGTATGACTTGTCACCGTCAACAGGCTCGCAGTAAACCTGCGGTAATCTCAATTTCGAGAGGAGAAATATGAATAAACTTTCAAAGCTCGCGTTCATTGCAGCTACCGCAGTTATGGCTGCATCCGCTTCGGCACAGTCGGTGCCGGCGTCGCGTCAAGCCGTCAATGACAACTGGGTGAACGGCACGGGCGAATGGGTGTGGATGAACGGCACGAACGAGCTCTGCTGGCGCGATGCGTTCTGGACGCCGGCCACCGCCAACGCGAAGTGCGATGGCGCACTGGTCGCCCAGGCACCGCAGCCGCCGGTCGCTCCGGTCGCTCCGGCCATCACGAGCCAGAAGATCACGTATCAAGCTGATGCACTGTTCGACTTCGACAAGGCAACGCTCAAGCCGCTGGGCAAGCAAAAGCTGGACGAACTGGCTTCGAAGATCGAAGGCATGAACACGGAAGTGGTCGTCGCAACGGGCTACACGGACCGCATCGGTTCGGACAAGTACAACGACCGTCTGTCGCTGCGCCGTGCGCAAGCCGTGAAGTCGTACCTGGTCAGCAAGGGTGTGCCGGCCAACAAGATCTACACGGAAGGCAAGGGCAAGCGCAACCCGGTTACGACTGGCTGCAACCAGAAGAACCGCAAGCAACTCATCGCCTGCCTCGCACCGGATCGCCGCGTGGAAGTCGAAGTGGTTGGTACGCAGCAAGTGCAGAAGACGACCGTTCCGGCAAACTAAGCCGCGGTTTTCGACTGCTTCAAAGCCCCGCTCCGGCGGGGCTTTTTCATTGACGCCCGTCCAGGCGCTCGCTGGCCTCGTCGTCCGCCCGCTTATATACTCGGGGCTGACGCACCGAAGCACCGCCCTCCTCTCGTAGCCCGTTTGCCGACATGACCAACGCCGATCCGCACGAACTCCAGAAATTCAGCGACCTCGCCCACCGGTGGTGGGATCCGAATGCCGAATTCAAACCGCTGCACGACCTGAACCCGGTCCGGCTCGGCTGGATCGACGCGCATGCGCACCTGGTCGGCAAGCGCGTGCTCGACATCGGCTGCGGCGGCGGCATCCTGTCCGAATCGATGGCCGGACTCGGCGCCCAGGTGAAAGGCATCGACCTGTCGACCGAAGCGCTCGGCGTGGCCGACCTGCACAGCCTCGAAAGCGGCATTTCGGTCGATTACGAGGCGATCGCCGCCGAAGCGATCGCCGCGCGCGAACCGGGCACCTACGACGTCGTCACGTGCATGGAGATGCTCGAGCACGTGCCGTCGCCCGGCGATATCGTGGCCGCGTGCGCGACGCTCGTGAAGCCGGGCGGCTGGGTGTTCTTCTCGACGCTGAACCGCAACCTGAAGTCCTACCTGTTCGCGGTGATCGGCGCGGAATACATCGCACAAATGCTGCCGAAGGGCACGCACGATTACGCACGCTTCATCCACCCGTCGGAACTGGCCGGCTTCGTGCGCGCGACGGATCTGCACATCGCCGAGATCAAGGGCATCACGTATCACCCGATCGGCAAGCGCTTTGCGCTGTCCAACGACACCGACATCAACTACCTCGTCGCATGCCGACGCGGCGCATGACCTTTTGACCGGCATGACGACTCCCCTTTCGACCGCGCGGATCGCAGACGAACCGCGCCTGTTGCACTGCGATGCGGTCCTGTTCGATCTGGACGGCACGCTCGCCGACACGGCGCCCGATCTCGCGGCAGCCGTCAACAAGATGCAGCGCGAGCGCGGCCTGCCCGAAACGTCGATCGACGTGCTGCGGCCGCTGGCCTCGGCCGGCGCGCGCGGGCTGCTCGGCGGCGCGTTCGGCATCGATCCGCACACGCCCGGCTACGAGGCGATGCGCGACGAGTTCCTGGCCAACTACGCGGCCGACCTCTGCGTGCATACGACGCTGTTTCCCGGCATCGGCGACGTGCTCGACGAACTCGATGCGCGCGGGGTGCGCTGGGGCATCGTCACGAACAAGGCAATGCGGCTCACGGCGCCGCTCGTCGAACTGCTCGGCCTCGCGCCGCGCGCGGCCTGCATCGTCGGGGGCGACACAACGCCGCACCCGAAGCCGCATCCGGCCCCGCTGCTGCATGCGGCCGACCAGCTGACGCTCGCGCCCGCGCGCATCGTCTACGTCGGCGACGACCTGCGCGACATTCAGGCCGGCAGCGCCGCCGGGATGGCCACCGTCGCGGCCGCGTACGGCTATTGCGGCGACGGCGTCGCGCCGGCCGACTGGCAGGCCCAGCACCTCGTCGACACGACGCAGGAACTGCAGGCCCTGCTGCGCGATGTTGGGCTATAATGATCGATCTTATCCGCGGGGGCGACCTGGTTTCGACAGGGGTTGTGAAGCGGCTAGGGCATGTCGAGGACCCGTCACCTCGTTAATCAATGGGAAAATCGTAACTGCAAACGACGATACGTTCGCACTGGCAGCCTAAGGGCCGCCGTCCTCTGCCTAGTTCACTGACGGGCTAGTGTCGCAAGACCGGTAGCAATACCGCCAGAGGTCATTTACGTCAGTTAAGCCCTGTCGGCGTCGCGACGCCAGGGTCGAAAATCTAGCGAATCGCCGTAGTGCAGCGTGTTCGTCCGCGTCGCTGCGGTTAAATCAAAAGACTGGACTAAACATGTAGAACTAGTCGTGGAGCGCTTCTGGACGCGGGTTCGATTCCCGCCGCCTCCACCAAATTCCGCGCTCGTCGCACGAACCCCGCATGACGCAAGTCTGCGGGGTTTTTTGTTGCCGGCGAAACGCGCACGCCTGCCTCCTTCCCTTCCGAAAAAGCGCCCAGCCGCGGACGGGCCGGGCGGAATGCCGCCGGTATTCGGCGGCCGGAGGTGACCGATGTTTCTGCCGCGCCCGGGCCATCATCGATCGCGCCGGGCGGCGGCCGGCCCGGCGGCCAGGCTTCGGGCAACGCACGACGCGTCGCCGCGCCAGCGCCGCCCATACCGGGCGATGTGCGGCTTAGCTGCCGCGATACAGCGACTTCATTTCTTCCGCGCTGGCCGGGCGTACGCCCATTGCTCGCGAACCCGACGCCGATGCGCCCTGTGCCTGCGCACCGTAGCCACTGGCGTCGGCGCCTTGCGCTTGTGCGAGCGCACCGCGCTGCTGCTCCGCGATACGCGCCGTTGCGGCCTGGATGGCTTCCGGATAATGCGGATCCTCGCCGCGGGCGGTGTTGTAACCGGCCTGCTGGAGTTGAACCAGTTCGGCACGGACCTGCGCACGGGTGATCGCCGAACCCGACTGGGCGAACGACACGACCGGAGCAACGAGAGCTGCAGCAACGACGACGGCTTGAACGAGCGATTTCATGATGACCTACCTCCAGATTTGTCTGATTCGGCGGTGAACACCTTGATCAGCGCCGACAAACCGAAGTTTATGTAGGTGGATGCTTAAGAATAAGGCAGGTTTCAGGAAGACAGCCTTCCTGATTTACGGGTTAACCCTGAATTGCTTTCGGCGCGGCGTCGGCGAACGGCGGCCTCCTCCATGCTTGCATGGCACGAACGCTCGCAGAAAAGCACGAGCCCCGCGAAGCGACGGGCTTCGCGGGGCTCGAATCGAGCGGGATGGGGACGAAACGTACGCAGCGTCTGTCAGTTGATCAGGTCGCGGCGCAGAAGACAGACGCCCCGCTCGGAACGCCGACACGTTGCCTGCGCGTTACCGGGTATCCATTGGGCACTTCAGGTTGCAGCCGTTCGGGTCGCCCAGGTCACCCTTGCGGCGCAATGCGGACTTCTTGCCGCTCTGGTATTTCTCCGACGGCGCCGACGCCGCGAACGGCATCTGCGGATGTTCGTTCAGGCGGAACTGTTCGCTCAGGATGCCGCCGGGCACACCCGGGGAATTCTGCGCGAGCGCCAACGGAGAAGCGACGACCAGCAGCCCCGCGGTCAACGCTGCCGCGGCAAGGGGAACGGAAAATTTCATGGCGGGATGACGCCTGAACGGCGTGCTTGTTGGAACGTTGATCAAGCGGCAAGCGTAGCGCAAATCCCCCGCTGCTGCAGCGCGGTTCGATCGCCGTCTCGTTACCGGAAATTGCCGTCCGGCACACTCGCGCCGTCGCCGCCGGCCAGCCCCGTCGCGATGTGTTCCAGCGCGCCGCACGCGGCCGGATCGTAGCCGTCGAGATGCGCGACGCGCTCGACGAAGCGTGCGTCGCGCAACAGCGCCAGCACATCGGCCAGCGGTCGCACATCGAGCCGCGCGCGTTCGCATGCGAAGTAATAGTCCTCGTCGACGACCGGGATGAAGTCCAGCCCGAAATGACGGGCAGCCGGCTCGACGCCGAAACCGAGATCGGCCATGCCGCTCGCGACGAACGCCGCGATCGCCGAATGCGTGAGTTCGGCCGACGCATAGCCGTCGATGCGCTCCGGATCGATGCCGATCGCGCGCAGCGCGAGATCGAGCAGCATCCGCGTGCCCGACCCCGGCTGGCGGTTGACGAAGCGGATGTCGTTGCGTGCCAGATCCACAAGCCCGCGCACCTGTTTCGGGTTGCCGCGGGGGACGAACAGCCCCTGCTGGCGGCGCGTCAGGTGGATCAGCACGTGGCGCGTGTCGTCGAGCCACGGCCGGTAGATTTGCGCGCACTGCGCGCGAAACGCACCGCGCGGCAAATGGAAACCGGCGAGGTCGCATTCGCCGCGCGCAAGCGCCTGCACGGCCTCGACGCTCTCGCGGTATTTGATGTCGACGGCCGCCTGCGCATCGACGAGCGCGGAAACGAGCGTCGCCACCGCATACCCGTGCGACGCATGAATGCGCACGGCCCCGTCGCGCTGCGCGAGCCGCCGGTTCAACTCGCTGGCCACTTCGGCCGCCAGCGTGCGCAGGTTCCCGTCGAGGCGGCTGCGCGCGAGGCGCTGCGCGTCGACGACCGCCTGCCCGAGCGCCGACAACGTCGAACCCTTGCCGCGCGCGGTTTCGATCAACTCGCCGCCGATGCACGACTCCAGCGCGCGGAGCATGCCCCACGCGTGCCGGTACGACAGCCCCTTGGCTTGCGCGGCCTGCGAGATGCTGCCCGTATCGGCCACGAGCTCCAGCAGCGGCGCGACGTCGGACAGGCTGGCCGACCGGCCTTCGGTGTCGCGTACGGTCAGATACGCGTCGCATTCGATCCGAATCAATTATGCACTCCGATTTCCTATTGCGACCGCGAAATCTTCCGCTTATCGTTGGTGAAAATCAATCAGAACGAAGTCCCGCTGCGCACTATATGAATTTCGAGCGCATATGAGACTTTGGAGGAGCATAACCGATGTCCCCGAATTCCCCTGCGCCCGATGCGCTCGTCGAGCGCCATGCGCGCGCCGGCCGGTCGCTCGTCGCGATCCTGCACGCGATCCAGGACGATGCGGGCTACGTGCCGTCGGGCTGCGTCGCGCCGCTCGCCAAGGCGCTGAACCTGTCGCGCGCGGAAGTGCACGGCGTCCTGACCTACTACCACCATTTCCGCGCCGCGCCGCCCGCGCGCGTGACGATCCAGATGTGCCGCGCCGAAGCGTGCCGCAGCATGGGCTGCGAAACGCTCGCCGCCCACGCGGAAGCTCGCACCGGCTGCCGGTTCGACGCCGCGCACGGCGACGGCGCCGCAGGCCGCACGCCGGACGACGTCGCGCTCGAATCGGTCTACTGCCTCGGACTGTGCGCGCAATCGCCGTCGATGACGGTCAACGGCGTGCTCCACGCCAAGGTCACGCCGGAGAAGTTCGACGCGCTGCTGGCCGACGCGGTCGCCCATACGCCGGAGGCCGCATGACGACCCGCATCTACGTTCCGCGCGATTCGTCCGCGCTGGCGCTCGGCGCCGACGCACTCGCCGCCGCGATCGCGGCCGAAGCCGCACGCCGCGGCATCGCGATCGAACTGGTCCGCAACGGCTCGCGCGGGCTGCTGTGGCTGGAGCCGCTCGTCGAGGTCGGGACGGCCGCGGGCCGCGTCGGCTATGCGAACCTGTCGGCCGCCGACGTGCCGGCCCTGTTCGACGCCAACTGGCTCGACGGCGGCGCGCATCCGAGCGGCGTCGGCCTCGTCGACGCGCTGCCCTATCTGGCGCGCCAGCAACGGCTCACGTTCGCGCGGATCGGCCTGACCGATCCACTGTCGATCGACGACTACCTGCAACACGAAGGCCTCGCCGGCCTGAAGAACGCACTGGCGCTCGACGGCGATGCCGCATGCGAAACGCTGATCGAGTCGGGTCTGCGCGGCCGCGGCGGCGCGGCGTTCCCGGCCGGCATCAAGTGGCGCACCGTGCGGCAAGCCCGCGCCGCGCAGAAATACATCGTCTGCAACGCGGACGAAGGCGATTCCGGCACGTTCTCCGATCGCCTGCTGATGGAATGCGATCCGTACTGCCTGATCGAAGGGATGATCATCGCGGGCGTCGCCACCGGCGCGACGGTCGGCTACATCTACGTGCGCAGCGAATACCCGCACGCGATCGCCACGCTCGAAGCCGCGATCGTCCGCGCGCGCGAAGCCGGCTGGCTCGGCGAGCACGTGCTCGGCTCCGCGCACGCATTCGAGCTGCACGTCGCGAAAGGTGCGGGCTCGTACGTATGCGGCGAGGAAACGGCGCTGCTCGAATCGCTCGAGGGCAAGCGCGGCGTCGTGCGCGCGAAGCCGCCGCTGCCCGCGCTCGCCGGCCTGTTCGGCCAGCCGACCGTGATCAACAACGTGATCACGCTCGCGACCGCGCCCGTGATCTTCGCGCGCGGGGCCGCGTTCTATCGCGACTACGGGATGGGCCGCTCGCGCGGCACGCTGCCGTTCCAGCTTGCCGGCAACCTCCGTCACGGCGGCCTCGTCGAGCTCGCGTTCGGCGTCACGCTGCGCGAGCTGCTGTTCGACTTCGGCGGCGGCACGGCCAGCGGCCGGCCGGCCCGCGCCGCGCAGGTCGGCGGCCCGCTCGGCACCTACCTGCCCGACCACCAGTGGGACGTGCCGCTCGACTACGAAGCGTACACGGCGATCGGCGCGGTGGTCGGCCACGGCGGCATCGTGCTGCACGACGACACGTCGAATCTCGCCGAGCTGGCCGAATACGCGATGAAGTTCTGCGCGATCGAATCGTGCGGCAAGTGCACGCCGTGCCGGATCGGTTCGACGCGCGGCGTCGAGACGATCGCGCGGATTCGCGACGGCGACACGTCGGAGCGGCAAATCACGCTGTTGCGCGACCTCTGCGACACGATGCTCGCCGGTTCGCTGTGCGCGATGGGCGGCATGACGCCGTACCCGGTGCTGTCCGCGCTCGACCATTTCCCCGAAGATTTCGGGCTCGCTGCCGGCAAGGATGCCGCGTCGGGCCCGGTCAAGGCTGCGGCCTGACCCAGAAGGAGCCCTGCATGTCCCTCGACACGAACAACGTCCGCCAAGGCGGCTGCGGCTCGGGCCAATGCGCGTGCAAGAGCGCCGCCCAGGCGCGCGCACGCGATCCGCACGACGAAACCGACTACGGCACGCCGCAACGGTACGCCGATACCGACGTCACGCTCGAAATCGACGGCCAGCCGGTCACGGTGCCGGCCGGCACGTCGGTGATGCGCGCGGCGATCGAAGCCGGCGTCAACGTCCCGAAGCTGTGCGCGACCGATTCGCTCGAGCCGTTCGGCTCGTGCCGGCTGTGCCTCGTCGAGATCGAAGGCCGGCGCGGCTATCCGGCGTCGTGCACGACGCCGGCCGAAGCCGGCATGAAGGTGCGCACGCAATCGGACCGGCTGCAGTCGCTGCGCCGCAACGTGATGGAGCTGTACATCTCCGACCACCCGCTCGACTGCCTCACCTGCCCGGCCAACGGCGACTGCGAACTGCAGGACATGGCCGGCGTGGTCGGCCTGCGCGAAGTGCGTTACGGCTTCGATGGCGCGAATCACCTGAAGGACACGAAGGACGAATCGAATCCGTACTTCACGTACGATCCGTCGAAGTGCATCGTCTGCAACCGCTGCGTGCGCGCGTGCGAGGAAACGCAGGGCACGTTCGCGCTGACGATCGCCGCGCGCGGCTTCGAATCGCGTGTCGCCGCCGGCGAAAGCGAATCGTTCATGGCGTCGGAATGCGTGTCGTGCGGCGCTTGCGTCGCCGCCTGCCCGACGGCCACGCTGCAGGAAAAATCCGTCGTGCAGCTCGGGCAGGCCGAGCACTCGGTCGTCACGACCTGCGCGTACTGCGGCGTCGGCTGCTCGTTCAAGGCCGAGATGAAGGGTACGCAGGTCGTGCGCATGACGCCGCACAAGAACGGTCTCGCGAACGAAGGCCACGCATGCGTGAAAGGACGCTTCGCGTGGGGCTATGCGACGCACAAGGACCGCATCACGAAGCCGATGATCCGCGAGAAGATCACCGACCCGTGGCGCGAAGTGAGCTGGGACGAAGCCCTCACCTACGCGGCGACGCAATTCCGCAAGCTGCAGCAGAAGTACGGCCGCGATTCGATCGGCGGGATTACGTCGTCGCGCTGCACGAACGAGGAAACCTATCTCGTGCAGAAGCTCGTGCGCGCCGCGTTCGGCAACAACAACGTCGATACCTGCGCACGCGTGTGCCACTCGCCGACCGGCTATGGCCTCAAGACGACGCTCGGCGAATCGGCCGGCACGCAGACGTTCGCCTCGGTCGGCCAGGCCGACGTGATCGTCGTGATGGGCGCGAACCCGACCGACGGCCATCCGGTGTTCGGCTCGCGGCTGAAGCGGCGCGTGCGCGAAGGCGCGAAGCTGATCGTGATCGACCCGCGCCGCATCGACGTCGTCGACGGCCCGCACGTGAAGGCCACGCATCATCTGCAGTTGCGCCCCGGCACCAACGTCGCGATCGTCAACGCGCTGGCGCACGTGATCGTCACCGAAGGGCTGGTGGCCGACGCCTTCGTCGCCGAGCGCTGCGACACGCGCGCGTTCGAGCAATGGCGCGACTTCGTCGCGCAGGCGGACAATTCGCCCGAGGCGACCGCGGACGTGACGGGCGTGCCGGCCGGGCTGGTGCGCGAAGCCGCGCGCCTGTACGCGACGGGCGGCAACGCCGCGATCTATTACGGCCTGGGCGTCACCGAACACGCGCAAGGCTCGACGACGGTGATGGGCATCGCGAACCTCGCGATGGCAACCGGCAACGTCGGCCGCGAAGGCGTCGGCGTCAATCCGCTGCGCGGCCAGAACAACGTGCAAGGTTCGTGCGACATGGGCTCGTTCCCGCACGAACTGCCCGGCTACCGGCACATCAGCGACGCGGTCGTACGCACGCAGTTCGAACAGGCGTGGTCGGCCACGCTGCAGCCGGAGCCGGGGCTGCGCATCCCGAACATGTTCGACGCGGCGCTCGACGGCAGCTTCAAGGGGCTTTACTGCCAGGGCGAGGACATCGTCCAGTCGGACCCGAACACGCAGCACGTCGCGGCCGCGCTGTCGGCGATGGAATGCATCGTCGTGCAGGACATCTTCCTGAACGAAACCGCGAAATACGCGCACGTGCTGCTGCCGGGCTCGACGTTCCTCGAAAAGGACGGCACGTTCACGAACGCGGAGCGCCGGATCTCGCGCGTGCGCAAGGTGATGCCGCCGCTCGCGGGCTACGCGGACTGGGAGGTCACGCTGCTGCTGTCGCAGGCGCTCGGCTACGACATGCACTACACGCATCCGTCGGAAATCATGGACGAGATCGCGCGGCTCACGCCGACCTTCTCGGGCGTGTCGTACGAGAAGCTCGACGCGCTCGGCAGCATCCAGTGGCCGTGCAACGAACACGCGCCGGAAGGCACGCCGACCATGCACATCGACACGTTCGTGCGCGGCAAGGGCCGGTTCGTGATCACCAAGTTCATTCCGACGCCGGAGAAAGTCACGCAGCGCTATCCGCTGATCCTGACGACGGGCCGCATCCTGTCGCAATACAACGTCGGCGCGCAGACGCGCCGGACCGAAAACGTCCGGTGGCACGAGGAGGATCGCCTCGAGATCCATCCGCACGACGCCGAGGATCGCGGGATCCGCACCGGCGACTGGGTCGGCATCGAATCGCGCGCCGGGCAGACCGTGTTGCGCGCGCTGGTGTCCGATCGCATGCAGCCGGGCGTCGTGTACACGACGTTCCACTTCCCCGAATCGGGGGCGAACGTGATCACGACGGAGAGCTCCGACTGGGCGACGAACTGCCCGGAATACAAGGTGACGGCCGTGCAGGTGATGCCGGTTGCGCAACCGTCCGACTGGCAGCAGGCGTATGCGCGCTTCAACTCGGAGCAACTCGATCTGCTCGAGCGCCGCGCCGCTGCGTCGGCCATCGCGACGACGGGCAAGTGAGGCAGCCATGGACCACGACCACCTGATCGACATGGCCAACCAGATCGGCGCGTTCTTCGAATCGATGCCCGATCGCGACGAAGCGCTGGGCGGCATCGCCGAGCATATCCGGCGCTTCTGGGAACCGCGGATGCGTCGCGCGTTGCTCGCCGCGCTCGACGACCCGTCGAGCGAAGCCGGGCAACGCGCGGCGCCGATCGTGCGCGACGCGATCGCCGCGCATCGCGCGTCGCTCGTGCCTGCCGCGGCGCCCGCCTGAGCGCGCGGCTACGCGGACACCGACATGCCCGCGAACCAGCTTTCGCAGTGGCGCAGCAACGCGTTCGCGTCGGTCGCCGTGCGCCCGCGCGCGGCGACATAGCCGTCGGGCCGCAGCAGATAGAACGACGGCCGCGAGCGGCCGTATTCCTGCGCAAGCCCCGCCGCACCGTCGCCTTCGGCATCGGCGACGCGCCACACGCGCACCGCTTCCGGCATGATCCGTTCGAGCCCCTGCACGAGCGCCTGCGCATCGGCCGGGATCGGCGGCACCTCGCCGGCGTCGGCATTCGCCGGCTCTTCCAGCAGCAACAGCGTGAAACTCGCCGGATCGTGAAGATCGTATAGTCGCGCCGTGCCGGGCGCGCGACCGAGCGGCCCGTCGAGCACGTGCACGAGCGCATCGGGCGCGCGCTCGCCCGCGCGCGGGCCGCCGTCGAGCACGCGCTCGAGCGTGAGCGGACTCTTCCGGTACTGCACGCCGAGCTCGCTCACCGTGCGCCTGACCGCGTCGCGCATCGGCCCGAACGACGCGAGCAGCGGCACGACGTGATCGCGCAGCAGCTTCATCGCACCGCGCTCGGCTTCGACGACCTGCGTGACGAAACCGGTCTGCCGCAACACGTCGCGCTCGATCGGATGGCGCTCCGCGTGATACGTGTCGAGCAACCGCTCGGGCGCGCCGGCGCGGATCACGCGCGCGAGTTTCCAGCCGAGGTTGAACGCCTCCTGGATGCCGGTGTTCATGCCCTGCGCGCCGGCCGGGCTGTGGACGTGCGCGGCGTCGCCCGCGAAGAACACGCGGCCGTGACGCAGCCGGTCGACCATCCGGCTGTGCAGATGGAAATAGGACGACCACGCGAGATCGCTTGGCGAGATCGATACGCCGACGCGCGCGCGGATGATCGCGTCGCATTCCTCGAGCGACGGCGCCGCCGCGTCGGGCGACGCGCCGCTGCCGGGCGGCCGGTCCGCGACGAGCCGGTAACGGCCGCCGCCCATCGGAAACAGGCCCGCGATGCCCGCGGGCGTCGTGAACAGGTGGATCTCCTCGTCCGGCCAGTCGGGTATCGCCGCGAAATCGGCCAGCAGGAAAGTCTGTTCGAACGCATGCCCGGCAAAGCCCAGGCCGAGCAGGTGCCTGACCGTGCTGTGCGCGCCGTCGGCGGCAATCAGGTACGACGGGGCGAACGACTCGTCGCGACCGTCGGCGCCGCGCAGCGTCACGTCGAGCGACGTGCCGCCCTTCCCGCCCGTGTCGCACGCGGTCAGCGCCGTACCGCGTTCGACGGTCACACCCATTCCGGCCAGATGCTCCGCGAGCAGCCGCTCGGTGATGCTCTGGTCGAGAAACATCAGATACGGATAGCGCGTTTGCAGCGGATCGAAATCGAGCCGCGCGATCACGCGGCCGTCGGCATGCAGTTCGGCGGCATGGGCGCGATGGCCGAGCGCGAGAAACGGTTCGACCGCACGATGCTGCTCCAGCAGTTCGAGCGTGCGCGCCTGGATGCCGATCGCACGCGAAAACGGCGCGGGCGCGACGAGCCGATCGATGATGCGCACCGGCACGCGGGCCCGCGTGAGGCTCATCGCCGCGGCAAGGCCGGTCGGCCCCGCGCCGACGATCAGCACGGGTGGGATATCGGACTGTGTGTCAGCCATGGAGACCTCGATGACACGCGACCCTGCCAGTCTACGCCGCTCCGCGTGACGGGGCCATATGCCGGACGGCCGATGCGCGGCCCCGCCGCGCGGTGTGGGAAAATACGCGCTTTCCGCCAGTTATCGCGTCATGGATTCCGCATTCGACCGGGCGTACGCCGCACATCGTGCGGGCCGCCTCGCCGAGGCCGAGCACGGCTATCGCCACGCGCTCGCCTCCAACCCCGCCAACGCCGACGCGCTGCACCTGTTCGGCGTGCTGCGGCACCAGCAGGGCCAGCATGCCGAGGCAGCCGATCTCGTCGGCCGCGCCGTCGCGCTGCGTCCGGACGATGCCGCGCTGCAACTCAATCTCGGCAACGCACTGAAAGCGCTCGGCCGGCTCGACGAAGCGATCGACCGATTCCGCAACGCGCTGACGCTCGCACCCGAATTTCCGCTCGCGCACTACAACCTCGGCAACGCGTATGCGGCGCTGCAGCGTCACGACGATGCGATCGACGCGTTCAGCCGGGCGCTGCGGCTCACGCCCGACGACGCGTCGATCCACAACAATCTCGGCAACGCGCTGAACGCGCTCGGCCGCCACGGCGACGCGCTCGCCGCGTTCGGTCGCGCGCTCGAGCTCCGGCCCGGGCATGCGGGCGCGCACAACAACCTCGCGATGGCGCTGAGCGCGATGGGTCGCGCCGACGATGCGATCGCGCACTTCCAGGCCGCGATCGCCGCGCAGCCGCGGTTCGTCGCCGCGCATTTCAATCTCGGCAACACGTTCGATGCGGTCGGCCGGCATGCGGAGGCCGCCGCGGCATTCGAAGCCGCGCTCGCGCTGCACCCCCCGTTTCCGCTCGCGCTGTTCGGGCTCGCGAACGCGCTCTGCGCGCAAGCGCGCCATCGCGACGCGCTGCCCTACTACGAGCGCGCCGTCGGGCTCGATCCGTCGTTCGGGCTCGCATGGCTGAATCTCGGCAACGCGCATCACGCGCTCGGCGCGCACGAGATGGCGCTGCGCGCATTCGACCAGGCGCTGCGCGTCGCGCCCGATCTCACGCTCGCGCGGCTGCATCGCGCGGTCACGCTGCTGACGCTGCGCGACTTCACGCGCGGCCTGCCCGCGTACGAAGCGCGCCACGAGACGCCCGGCGCGACGCCGCTCGGCGCGCTGCCGCGCTGGCAGGGCGAGCCGATTGCGTCGCGCACGCTGCTGATCCGCGCGGAACAGGGGTTCGGCGACACGCTGCAGTTCGTCCGCTTCGTGCCGCAGGTGCGCGCACGCTGCGCGCGGGTCATGCTCGAGGTTCAGCCCGAACTCGTCGCACTGCTGACGCCGGCCGCCGCGCGCTGGCGCGTGACGCTCGTCCCGCAAGGCACCGCGAAGCCGCCGGCCGCGGACGTCGCCTGCACGCTGATGAGCCTGCCGTTCCTGCTCGGGCTTCAGCCGGAGGACATCGTCGGTTCGCGCTACCTCGATGCGCCCGACGGCGCCCGGCGGCGCTTTCGCGGCTCGCTCGGCGGGCAGTCGAAGCGCAAGTTCGGCCTCGCATGGTCGGGGCGCCGGCAGGCGCAGGAAAACCGCTCGATGCCGTTCGACGCGCTCGCGCCGCTGCTCGCGCTGCCGGACATCGACTGGATCGTGCTGCAGCCCGCGCTGGACGACGAAGAACGGGCGCGCGTCGACGCGCATCCGCGCGTGCATCGCCTCGACGGCCGGCTGAACGACTTTGCCGATACGGCCGCGCTGATCGAGCGGCTCGACGGCGTCGTCACGATCGACACGGCCGTCGCGCACCTCGCGGGCGCGCTCGGCAAGCCGCTGTGGGTCATGCTGCCGTTCGCGGCCGACTGGCGCTGGTTCACCGGCGGCGACTGCCCGTGGTACACGCGCGCCCGCATCGCCCGCCAGCCTGCGCCGGGCGCGTGGCCCGACGTGGCGGCCGCGGTGGCCGGCATGCTGCGCGAAGCCTGACCGCGAACGAACAAGGGAGCGCGATGCGCTCCCTTTTTTCAACGCGATGCGCGATGGACACCGCGCGCTATGCCGGCCGCCGTCAGGCCGACTTGTACTGATTGCGCGCGTCGGACGTGCGGTACAGCACGAGCGTCGCGATCAAGCCGCAGATCGCGGCCACACTCAACCACATCCCCGGCGCCGCCTTGTTGCCCGTCTGGTGGATCAGCAGCGTCGAGATCGCCGGCGTGAAACCGCCGATCGTCGTTGCCAGGCTGTACGCGAGCGAGAAGCCGGCT
Organism: Burkholderia sp. AU16741; assembly: GCF_002223345.1. Lineage (NCBI taxonomy): Bacteria > Pseudomonadati > Pseudomonadota > Betaproteobacteria > Burkholderiales > Burkholderiaceae > Burkholderia > Burkholderia sp. AU16741. The sequence continues at coordinate 475,372 of NZ_NKEZ01000003.1, read as the reverse complement.
GTCCGCACGTCGGCCGGCATCACTTCGGTCAGCGCGACGACCATCGCGCCGTTGTACGACGCGTACAGGAACGACAGCCACAGCTCGACCGCGAGCAGCCGCAGGAACGACGGATCGCCGACGAGCCACAACACGGCCGGGTAAGCCGACAGCAGCGTCAGCACGGTGAACGCGATCAGCACCGGGCGGCGGCCGATGCGATCGGACAGCGCACCGGACAGCGGCAGCCACACGAGATTCGAGATCCCGACGCAGACGGTCACGACGAGCGCGTCGAGCGACGACAGGTGCAGCACTTCCTTGCCGAAGGTCGGCGTGTACGCGGTAATCATGTAGAACGACACCGTCGTCATGATCACCATCCCCATGCCGGCCACCACGACGCCCCAGTTGTCGAGCATCGAGCGCATGATCTCGCCCATCGTCGGGCGGTGGCGCTTCGCCAGGAATTCGTCGGTCTCCTTCAGCGAACGGCGGATCAGGAACAGGAACGGCACGATCAGGCAGCCGATCAGGAACGGAATGCGCCAGCCCCACGCGGTCATTTCCTCGACCGGCAGCGCGCGGTTCAGCACGACGCCGACGAACGCGGCGAACACGACGGCGACCTGCTGGCTGCCCGACTGCCACGACGTATAGAACCCCTTGTGGCCCTTCGTCGCGATCTCCGACAGATAGACCGACACGCCGCCGAGTTCGACGCCCGCCGAAAAGCCCTGCAACAACCGGCCGAGCAGCACGAGCACCGGCGCGAGCACGCCGATCGTCGCATAGCCCGGTATCGCGGCCACGGTGAGCGTGCCGATCGCCATCAGCCCGAGCGTCAGGATCAGCCCCTTGCGGCGGCCGTGATGGTCGATGTACGCGCCGAGCACGATCGCACCGACCGGCCGCATCAGGAAGCCCGCGCCGAATACCGACAGCGACAGCATCAGCGACGCGAAGGCGTTGCCGCTCGGAAAGTACGTTTTCGCGATGGCCGACGCGTAATACCCGTAGACCATGAAGTCGTACATTTCCAGGAAGTTGCCGCTGACGACGCGGAAGACGGTGCGGACTTTCGATTCCTGCGCGATGGCAGGCGACGCTGTGGACATGTTTTCTCGCTCAGCTCGGATGGCGCGCATACCGCGCCGCATGGATCCGGCGACGCGCGCCGCGCCGGACCGGGCCGACGCGCACGGGCATCGCTGCCCGCCAGCGGCACCGCGCGTAACGGCGCGCCGCCGGCATGATTCGCGAATCATGCCACGGCAAGCCGACATTTGCCTTGTAGCGCGCTCGTCACCGGCGTCGCGGTGGCCGCCTCGTACAAGTCGCCCGGAAACGGGCACAAGAATCAGATCGATCCGATCGACCGACCTTCGCCGGCTGACCACAATGTCAGGATTTGCGACGACATTTTCACGCCGCGTCGGCACGGGTCGCCCGTGTCGCACGACGCCCCCGCCATGATCCCATCCCCCCTCGTCCCGGTCGAAGGCGCACTTGCCCGCCCTCGCGCCACCCCGCTCGACCACGTCCCGCCGTTCGGCCGCGAATGGCGATTTAGCGACGCACGGGGTGCCGAGCCCGGCAGGCACTGCCTCGCGACCCTGACAACGTCCTGCATCGATGTCGACCGGCCGCACCGCACGTGCCAATGGCAGCCGCTATCCGTGACGGCGGCGCTGCCGGCCTCGGCCAGGTTGACTGTCACGCCGGCTGTCGTCCCCGGCCAGCGCTCGCGCCATCCGGCCCGCCGCCCTCGCGACCGGCGCGCGATGTACGCCGCCTGCTGGAGCATCGGCACACTCGGCATCATCGGCTGGCTGATCGGCGCGTACGAGCCACCGGCGGGTTTCGGCTCCCCGTACACGATTCAAGCCGCCGGCGGCGCGCCCGCGCACACCACGATATCGACCGGCACCGTACGTGTCGCCGAGGCTGAAACGGCCCCGTCGACGAACGCCATGCCGCGGCGCAAGATGGCAACGCGTGTCGCGAACACGACGGAGTCGTCGCCCGCCCCGCACAACATTCCGCTCCGCCACGCGTCGCTTCACCCGCAAGCGACCTCCGAGGTGCGGCACGCCGCCCCTGCTTCGCCACGTCGGGCAACGGGCCCGCGCACGACGCAAGCATCGCCCCGCACACCGGTCGTGCCGCGACCGGCTGCGCATGCGCCGCTCCCGCGCGCCGCGGGCGACACCCGCACACGCGATCGGCTCGCCCGGCCGCCGCGCATGGCAGACACGCGCGATACGCGCGACTCGCTCGACGATCCGGCCACGTTGATTGCCATCGCGAACGCGCTGCCCGTAACGCAGCCGACACACGCGCCCGCGGCCGGCTTCGACTGGACGACGCGACTGTCGCATCGCCGCTTGACCGACGTGCCGGACGCGTTCGCGCATTGACGTCCGCCCAATAAAAACCCCGGCGAAGATCGCTTCGCCGGGGTTTTCGCTCGTCTCGTTCCGTCCGTTCGACGAATCGTTACTTGTGCATGGACAGCCCCGTTTCGGTCTGCTTCTCGAGTTGCCGCACCTGCTCCTGCAGATCGCGCAACTGCAACTGCGCCGCCCGCTTCTCGACCTGCAGCGCCTGCGCCTGCTCCTGCGCCGACTTCTGCCGCTGCGCGACTTCGGCCTGCTGGCTGCGCGCGACGCTCAAGTCGGCCTGCAACTGCTGCGCACGATTCGCCTGCAGCGCGATCACGCGTTCGAGAAATGCCTTCTGCGCCTGCAGCTCGGTCCGGCGAATCTCGATATCGGCGAGCTGCGCCGTCTGCTGAACGAAATTCGCGTACACCATCTCCGCGCGATTCTTTTCCTGCGAACGGATCACGCGCCACAGGTTCTTGTCCTGGAACAAGGCGACGTAATACGTCATCTCGCGCGGATCGAACATCAGGCTCGCACCGTAGCTGCCGTTGTAGGTCGTGCGCATCTCGACGATCCGGCCGTCGTGCAGCATCTGCGTCAGCTCGGCGACGTTGCCTTGCGCGGCGGTGTCCGACGCGACCGAGGCCGATGCCGATGGCGCCGACGACGCGCTGCCGCTCAGGCTCGTGACTGCCGGACGCGTACCGGCGACGGGTGCGGTCGCATCGGCGGACCAGGCCGCGCCCGCTTGCGCGCAGGCGGCCAGCGCAACGATCCACGTTGCGCATCGTGCAGGGAAGAAGTTTCGGAAAGCCAACGTCAGACTCCGGCGAACAAATCGGAACTGGCGATTATCGTGCAAAACGAAACGGCCGCATCTCGAATTTATCGGGATGCGGCCGGCCTGCGTGCCACGCGAAAAATACGGCGTGCTACAAGCGCGTTTCGCGTGCCGCGCGCAGGAACGCGTCGAGCAGCGGCGTGCAGTCGAGCAGTTCGGAACCGCCCGCGCGATGGAACTCCGGATGCCACTGCACGCCGACGACGAACGGCGAACGACGATGGCGAATGCCTTCGATGATCCCGTCGCCGGCCGACACGGCCTCGATGTTCAGATCGCGACCGAGATCGCGGATCGCCTGGTGGTGAATCGAGTTGACGATCGCTTCGCTGCGCCCCGGGAACATGCTCGCGAGCGTCGACGAATCGGGAAAGCGGATCGCGTGACGATGCTGGTCGTAATGCTCGCTCACGTGCGCGTTCGCGGTCGGCACGTCGGTGGCGATGTCCTGGTACAGCGAACCGCCGAACGCGACGTTGATCAACTGGCAGCCGCGACATACGCCGAGCACGGGTTTGCCGGACTCGACGAATTCGTGCAGCAGCTCGAGCTCGTACATGTCGCGCACGCGATCGCCGGGCCATTCGGGGCGCGCGTCCGACGCCGCGCAGGTCTGCGGCGACACGTCGGCGCCGCCTTGCAGCAGCAGGCCGTCGAGATGCTTCGCGTAATCGCGCAGACGGATGTTGCTCGGATGGATCATGCCTTGATGGCCGACGGTCGGAATCATGAACACGAGCACGTCGCGCGACATCACCCAGTGGGCGATCGATTCCTCGAGATACTGCAGCGTCTTGCCGCGCAGCCCCTTCGCGCCCGGCTCCGGATGGAAGATCCGCGCCGATACGCCGATGCGCAGCGTGCGTTGCGTGATGCGCTGGCCGGCGCGGTCGAACAGCCGCCGTGCGCGGGCCGCGACGATCCGGCCGAATACCGACCACGGCGTGTCGCTCTGCTTCAGATAGGCGGGCGGCGCATTCTGCGCGCTCGCCGGCGGCGGTCGCGGCGTGTCGAAATCGGGCGGCGCGCCGAAGCCGGGCGGCGGCGCGCCTGGCTTCAGCGGTGCGACCGCGGCAGCGTCATCGCCGACGGCGCCTGCCGCACCGGGCGCGCCCGGCTCGGAGGCGGCCGTGACGGGCGATGCACCGTCATCGGCGACATGCTCCGCGGCGGCCTGCGTGGCCGGCGCATCGGGCGTTTTCGCCGGATCGGGACGAGGGGAATCGGAAGAAGCGGAAGAGGTGCCGGGCAGACCGGCCGGGGAAGGCGTGTTTTCGCTCATGACGATAGTCTGATGCGTCGCTCGCGCGTAGGGATAGACGAGGATTCATTATGCTTCAGTGCACGATCGCGCGGTAAACCTGCAACATCCTGTCGATATTGTTGCAAGTGGCGGCCACCCGCGCCGGGATCGTTACCCCCGTATCGCCGCGCTGGACATCGGTGATATATCACAATAATATCCAGCGATCGTCCATGCTTCCCGAGCCTCCGCGCCATGATCGCGCCCTTCCCCGCCACCGCGCCGCAACCGGCATGAGTACCGTGACCGACCTTACCCCCGACCGCGCCGCCGCGTCGCCGGCCAGTCTCGCCGACCGCGCGTACGCGCTGATCCAGCGGGACATCATCACGATGCGCCTGAAGCCGGGCGCCGCGCTGAACGAAGCCGACCTCGTCGCGCGCACGGGCATCGGCCGCACGCCGGTGCACCAGGCCGTGCATCGGCTCGTGCTCGAAGGGCTGCTGTCGGTGATCCCGCGCAAGGGCTTGATGGTGCAGCCGCTGTCGCTCGACGACATCGTCGCGGTGATCGACGTGCGGCGCGTCAACGAAGCGCACTGCGCCGACCTCGCCGCGCGCCACGCGACCCCCGACGATCTCGCGCGCCTGGCCGCGCTGCTCGACGACGGGCAGGCCTGTGTCGACACCCACGACGTCGAGGGCATGATGGAGCTCGACCGCGCGTTTCATCAGACGATCGCGGCGGCCACGCGCAATGCGGTGCTCGCCGACATCCTGCGCGCGCTGCACGAGCGCTCGCTGCGCTTCTGGTTCGTCACGCTGTCCGAACCGCACCATCTCGCCGACGTCCAGCACGAGCACCGCGCGCTGTTCGACCGGCTGTCCGCACGCGACGCCGCCGGCGCGCGCGCAGCCGTCGAAAGCCATATCGATTCGTTCCGCTCCACGCTTCTCCAACATCTTCGCCCCTGAGCCGCCATGACCACTTTCACGCCGTTCCCCCCGCTCGCCCAGCTCGCCGCCGACCTCGCCGCCGGCCGGACCACGAGCCGCGCGCTCGTCGACACCGCACTCGACCGGATCGCCGATCCGTCGGGCCAGGGCGCCGTCGTCTTCACCGAAGTCGATGCCGACAACGCCCGCGCGGCCGCCGACGCGCACGACCGGCTGCGCGCCGCGGGCACCGTGCTGTCGCCGCTCGCGGGCATTCCCGTGTCGATCAAGGACCTGTTCGACGTCGCGGGCCAGGTCACGCGCGCGGGGTCGCGCGTACTCGACGGCGCGCCGGCCGCGCGCACCGATGCGGTCGCCGTCGCGCGGCTCAAGCGCGCGGGCGCGGTGCTGGTCGGCCGCACCAACATGAGCGAGTTCGCGTTCTCGGGGCTCGGGCTGAATCCGCACTTCGGCAACCCGCGCTCGCCGTACCACCGCGACGTGCCGGGCGATGCGCGGATTTCGGGCGGCTCGTCGTCGGGGGCGGCCGCGTCGGTCGCCGACGGGATGGCCGCCGTCGCGCTCGGCACCGACACCGGCGGCTCGATCCGCATTCCGGCCGCGCTGTGCGGGCTGACCGGCTTCAAGCCGACCGCGAGCCGGATTCCGACGCAAGGCGGCGTGCCGCTGTCGACGACGCTCGACTCGTTCGGCCCGATCGGCCTGACGGTCGCGCGCTGCGCACTGGTCGACCGGATGCTCGCGGGGCTCGAGCCGCACGTGCCGGCCGCCCGGCCGCTCGAAGGCGTACGGCTCGGCGTGCTGACGAACTATGTGACGGATGGCGTCGATGCCGACGTCGCGGCGGCGCTCGACACCGCGCTCAAGCATCTCGAAGCGGCCGGCGCGATCGTCACCGAAGTACGCTTCCCCGCGCTCGACCGGCTGCCGGAAATCAACCGTTTCGGCTTCTCGCCGATCGAAGCGTACGCATGGCATCGTCCGCTGCTCGCCAAGCATCGCGACCAGTACGACCCGCGCGTGCTGACGCGAATCCTGAAGGGCGAACCCGCAAGCGCGGCCGACTATCTCGACCTGCTCGCCGCGCGCGCCGCGATGCTCGACGAAGCCGCGCACACGGTCTGGTCGCGCTTCGATGCGCTCGTCGCGCCGACGGTGCCGGTCGTGCCGCCGCGCATCGCCGAACTCGAAACGGACGACGACGCGTTCACGCGCACCAACGCGCTGATCCTGCGCAACCCGAGCGCGTTCAACTTCCTCGATGCGTGCGGCCTGTCGCTGCCGTGCCATCCGCGCGACGCGGCGCCGGTCGGCCTGATGCTCGCGGCAGCGCCGCATCGCGACGACGCGCTGCTCGCAATCGGCCAGTCGGTCGAGGCCGTGCTGAACACGATCCGCTGACCGCACCGCCGATGGCAAGCCGGTCGCGCACCGATCGCCTTCGGCCCGCGCGTGGTGCGGCAGGCTGCCGCACGCGGGCTGTCAGTTTCGTGCCAGATCATTCGCGCTAAAATCGCGCGATTGTTTTACGGACCGACCGACGAGGACCCCCGCCGACATGAATGACTACACGCTTGCACTCCGCCGCGAACGCCGCCTGCTGATGCTGCTCGGATGGGTGTGCATCGCCCTGCTGGCCGGCGCGCTGTACCTGCAGTACGTGAAGAACGAAGACCCGTGCCCGCTGTGCATCATCCAGCGCTATTTTTTCTGCGCGATCGGGATCTTCGCGTTCCTGGCCGCCGGGATCCGCAACTGGCGCGGCGTCTGGGTGCTCGAACTGCTGATCGCGATCGCCGCGGCCGGCGGTGTCGGCACGGCCGCGCGGCACCTGTCGATCCAGATGAATCCGGGCTTCAGCTGCGGCTTCGACACGCTGCAGCCGATCGTCGACAGCCTGCCGCCCGCGCAGTGGTTCCCCGGCATGTTCAAGGTCGCCGGGCTGTGCGAGACCGTCTACCCGCCGATCCTCGGCATCCTGCTGCCCGGCTGGGCGCTGATCGGCTTCGCCTTGATCCTGGTCGCGGTCGTCGCGAGCCTCTGGCGCCATCGCCGCAAGCTCGCGGGCTGACCCGCCGGCCGCGGTGCCGGCCCATCGCATGCGCGACCCGCGCGAATGGGCCGCGCGCCGCCGGCGCGTCGTCACCCGGCTGCGGCCTGCGCCGGCCCCGCCCGGCCGCCGCGCGTAAACACCTACCCCGCCGCCGCCCGGATTTCCGGGCGGGCGCGCGTCGCGCGATCGCCGCGCCCCTGCCCCGCCACGCATGCGTTTCGGCCCGATGTGCATGCATCGGTCCCCCGATCCCGCGCGGCGGGCCTATGATCGACATGATCGCCGCCTGATAGCCCGGATCACCGCCCGGCCATGTTCCCGCCGCGTGGCGGTGCTATCTTCGGGACTGGATGGCGATCTACGTGCGCGAGGCCAGGCGGTCTCACCGCTGCCTGCGTAACGCGCGCCCGATCCGCAATGTCGACTGGATTCATCATGACAACGCACACCATCCGCATCCGTCACCCTCATGGCGTCCGCGCGTCCGGCGGCGCCGTTCACGCACGCCGTCGGTCGGCCGCCGCCGCATGGCATCCGCCGTGCAGCCGGCCTGCCGCGCCCCCGTTCGTTCTCGTTGCCGCCGCGCCCGCCAGAGCGCGCCGCGCGTCGTGCCGCGTCGTCCCGAACGGAGCGTGCTGATGGAAGCCTGGCTCGGCGATCTGCAGCAACTGCTCGCGCACGGCGAAGCGGCCGTGCTCGTGACGGTCGCGCACACCGACGGCTCCGCGCCGCGCGAGGCCGGCACCAAGATGCTCGTCACGCGCGACACGGCCCGCCATACGATCGGCGGCGGTCATCTGGAATGGAAGGCGATCGAGATCGCGCGGCACCTGCTGAAGGACGGCGCGCACGTGCCGCACGCGCGCCGGCTCGAGCGGCTCGCGCTCGGCCCGAGCCTCGGCCAGTGCTGCGGCGGCGCCGTGGTGCTCGCGTTCGAGCGGCTCGACGTCGGCGACCTCGGCTGGATCATGTCGCTCGCGAAGCGCGTCGCGGCCGGCGCCGCGACCGTGCGTAGCGTATCATTCGGCCCCTCGCCGGGCGCGCCGCTGTTGAGCGAGCCCGAATCGGAAGCCGCGCGCGCCGACTGCCTGCTGTGGGAAACCGGCGGCGTCTCGCTGATGACCGAAACGATCGCGCCGTATGCGTTCCCCGTCGTACTGTTCGGCGCGGGGCACATCGGCACCGCGCTCGTGAAAGTGCTGGCGACGCTGCCGTGCCAGGTGCGCTGGATCGACCGGCCCGATGCGCTGTTCCCGCCGGCCGATGCGCTCGCCGGCATCGGCAACCTCGCGATCGACGCGGCCGCTTCCCCGGCGGACGCAGTCGACGCAGCGCCGCCGCAGTCCTACTTCGTCGTGATGACGCACGACCATGCACTCGATTTCGTGCTGGCCGAGCGCATCCTGCGACGCGGCGACTATGCGTACTTCGGGATGACCGGCTCGCAGACGAAACGCACGCAGTTCGATCATCGCCTCGCCGCGATCGGCATCGACCCGGCCCAGGTCGCGCGGATGCGCTGCCCGATCGGCGTCGAAGGCATCATCGACAAGGCGCCCGAAGTGATCGCGATCTCGGTGGCCGCGCAGTTGCTGCAGGCCGTCGAGGCGAATGCGTCCGCGCAGGCTTCCCCTACTGACTGACCGACCAAAACGACGCCATGACCCCGACATTCAAGAACAAGATTGCCCGCGCGCCGAAAGCGGAGCTGCACATCCACATCGAAGGCTCGCTCGAGCCCGAACTGATCTTCGCGCTCGCGCAGCGCAACGGCGTGAAGCTCGCGTACGACTCGATCGACGCGCTGCGCGCCGCGTACGCGTTCACCGACCTGCAGTCGTTCCTCGACATCTACTACGCCGGCGCGAGCGTGCTGCTCACCGAGCAGGATTTCTACGACATGACGGCCGCGTACTGCGAGCGCGCGCTCGCCGACAACGTCGTCCACACCGAACTGTTCTTCGACCCGCAGACGCACACCGAGCGCGGCGTGCCGATCGAGACGGTCGTCGCGGGCATCGAGCGCGCGCTCGCCGATGCCGAAGCGCGCGGGCTGTCGAGCAAGCTGATTCTGTGCTTCCTGCGCCACCTGTCCGAAGAGGACGCGCTCGCGACGTTCGAATCCGCATTGCCGCTGTTCGAGCGCTATCGCCATCGGCTGATCGGCGTGGGCCTCGATTCGTCCGAGCTCGGCCATCCGCCGACGAAGTTCGCCCGCGTATTCGAGAAGGCGCGCGCGCTCGGGCTCAAGCTCGTCGCCCATGCAGGCGAGGAAGGCCCGCCCGCGTACATCTACGAAGCGCTCGACGTGCTGAAGGTCGACCGGATCGACCACGGCGTGCGCAGCATCGAGGATGCGGCGCTCGTCGAGCGGCTCGCGAAAACGCGCACGGCGCTCACCGTGTGCCCGCTGTCGAACCTGAAGCTGTGCGTGTTCGACGACATGGCGAAGCACACGCTGAAGGCGCTGCTCGACCGCGGCGTCGCGGTGACGATCAACTCCGACGATCCGGCCTATTTCGGCGGCTACGTCAACGAAAACTACTTCGCGACGGTCGAAGGGCTGCAACTCACGGATGCCGAAGTGCATGCGGTGATCCGCAACGGCTTCGAGGCGTCGTTCATCGAACCGGCGCAGCGCGACGCACTGTACGCGCGCCTCGACGCGTACTGGCAGGCCGCGTGACGGCCCGCATCGAGGCACGCTGACAGATGAAACACGGCAACGGCATCCGCTTCGCGATTCCCCGTTCGGCGCCGCGCCGGGCTGATCGGCTGCATGCAGGCGTCGCGATCGCGCCGTACGGCGTCGCTCGCACGCACCGGCCGTCGCGGCTTGCCGTGCCGTTCGCCGTCGTATGGGTTGCGGACGTATCGGTTGCGGATGTACCAGTTGCGAACGCAACGGCCGCGAGGTGCGCCCGCAACCACTCGCGGGCGGCTTCGGCCGCCACGTTCGCCCGCGCAATCGCCTCCGGCCGTGCCGCACATCACGTGCCGCCGCAGCCGCCCGCGAAGCACCGCCCCGCCCCCGTGCGGCGTCGATCGCTTTCTTCTGTTCGCCTTACCTTGATGCAGGACCCTTCGTCATGACGCAAAACGCTTTCCGTTCCCAACTGCTGACCTTCAACGGCGACCCGGCGCAATCGAGCCAGGCCGCGAACTACGAGACCGACGGGCTCCTGATCGTCGACGACGGCAAGATCGTCGCGGCCGGCCCGTACGCCCGGCTCGCCGCGACGCTCGCGCGCGATGCGGTGATCCACGACCTGCGCGACAAGCTGATCGTGCCCGGCTTCATCGACACGCACATTCACTATCCGCAGACGGACATGATCGCGTCGCCGGCGCCGGGCCTGCTGCCGTGGCTCGACAAGTACACGTTCCCGACCGAGCGCCAGTTCGGCGATCCCGAGCATGCGCGCGAAGTCGCCGACTTCTTCGTCGACGAACTCCTCGCGTGCGGCACGACGAGCGCGCTCGTCTACTGCACCGTGCACAAGCAGTCGGCCGATGCGCTGTTCGCGGCGAGCGACGCACGCGACCTGCGGATGATCGCGGGCAAGGTGCTGATGGATCGCAACTGCCCCGAATTCCTGCGCGACACCGCGCAGTCGGGCTACGACGACAGCGCCGAGCTGATCGACCGCTGGCACGGCAAGGGCCGCCAGATGTACGCGCTCACGCCGCGCTTCGCGCCGACGTCGACCGAGGCGCAGCTCGAGGCGTGCGGCGAACTCGCGCGCCGCCATCCGGACGTGTTCGTGCAAAGCCACGTCGCGGAAAACGTCGACGAGGTGAAATGGGTGGCCGAGCTGTTCCCCGGCCATCGCAGCTATCTCGACATCTACGACCGCTACGGGCTGCTGCGTCCGCGCGCGGTGTACGGCCACTGCATCCACCTCGACGACGAGGATCGCCGCCGGATGGCCGAGACGCGTACCGTCGTCGCGCACTGCCCGACGTCGAACTTCTTCCTCGGCAGCGGGCTGTTCGACTTCGACAAGGCCGGCGAATACGACGTCCCCGTCACGCTCGCGACCGACGTCGGCGGCGGCACGTCGTTCTCGATGCTGCAGACGATGAACGAGGCGCACAAGGTCGCGCGGCTGTCGGGGCACCACCTGACCGCCACGCGGATGTTCTGGCTCGCGACGGCCGGCGCCGCGCAGGCGCTCGACCTCGCCGACACGGTCGGCACGCTCGCACCGCGCACCGAGGCCGACTTCGTCGTGCTCGATCCGCACGCGACGCCGCTGCTCGCGCGCCGCACGCAGCGCGCGGATTCGCTCGAGGAACTGCTGTTCGCGTTCGCGCTGCTCGGCGACGACCGTGCGGTATACCGCACCTATGCGGCCGGCGAACTCGTGCACGAACGCGGCGCCGCGCGCCGACCGGCCGCCGCGTAACGCCTCGCGGGTACGCCGTCGCGCTGCCGGGAATCGCGCGCATGGCGCGCCGCACGGCGGCCCCGGCCGCTTTCCCGTGCGCAACACGCCGTGCTAGAATTCGCCGCTCATTGGGGAGTAGCCGCTCCGCTCGATGTCCCGCGCCCCCGGCGCGCATCGTGACGGAGGCGTCCGTCAACAGACTTGGCCGTTCGGCCATGGCGGACGCAGCCACGTTGGCCTGGCGAGACCGATGGTTCACTGCGCGCCGCATCAGGGCCCGGCGCGCGGTGGATCGTCGCTCGCACGCACAACAACGGCCCGTGGAACCCCATTCGTGTCTCAAGCCTTCCTGATCTCCACCGGCGCCGTCGCCCTCGCTGAAATCGGCGACAAGACCCAACTGCTTTCCCTCGTTCTGGCCGCGCGCTATCGCAAGCCGGTACCGATCATTCTCGGCGTGCTCGTCGCGACGCTCGTCAACCACGGTTTCGCCGGCGCGCTCGGCGAATGGCTGGGCGTGCTCGTCACGCCGTCGATCATGCGCTGGGCGCTCGCGTTCTCGTTCATCGCGATGGGGCTGTGGATCCTGGTGCCGGACAAGCTCGACGAGGACGAAGCCAATGCGACCCGCTCGCGGCTCGGCGTGTTCGGCGCGACGCTCGTTGCATTCTTCCTCGCGGAGATGGGCGACAAGACGCAGATCGCAACCGTCGCGCTGGCCGCCCGCTTCCAGGATTACATCGGCGTGGTGGCCGGCACGACGTTCGGGATGATGCTCGCGAACGTGCCGGCGATCCTGCTCGGCGACCGCTTCGCGCACCGCTTGCCGACGAAGCTCGTGCACGGGATCGCGGCCGTGCTGTTCGTCGTGCTCGGCGCGCTGGCGCTGCTGGGTGTCGGGGTCTGACGAAAAGGCAGGTGGCCGGCGCGGCCGGGCGGCCGCGCCGAGAGGGATGCCGCGTTACTTCGCGGCGGCCGCGCCCGACGCTGGCGCCGCCGGCACCGCGCGCTCGTTGGCGGCCGGCGCCGCCGGCCCGCCGCGCTTGTCGACCGGCAGCCTGACCGTGCGGACCGCGCCGTTCGACAACGGGAAATCGGCGAGCGCGCTGCGCGCGAGGAACGGCATCGCGTAAAGCAGCGTGCCGTTGTCGCCGGTCGTGCGCGCGGACACGTTGTAGACCTCCTTGCCCGTCGCGCGCTCGGTGATGCGGATGCCGAGCGTGTAGTCGAATACCTGGTACGTCTGCGCGACGTAGCCGGCCGGCATCGGCCCCCAGGGACCCCACGGGCCCCAGGGGCTCCACGGCCCGCCTCGCCAGTACGGCCCCGGCCCCATGAACCACGGGTCGTAGTAGACGGGTTGCGGCACCGTCACGAGATCGCTGCCGACCGAATAGGTCAGCCCGACGAGATAGCGGGCCTGCGACGGCGGCACCTGACGGAACGCATACGCGGACAGCTCGTTCGCGACGATCGGCTCGTAGGTCGACTGCTCGATGCTGTTCTTCTGCGCGTCCGTGCGCGTGAACGCATAGGTGCGGGTCGCGTCGCTGCCGCTCCAGTCGGAGAAGGCCGTGACCTGGGTGGTCACGTAGCTGGTGCAGCCGGTCAGCAGCGCGACGCACAGCGCCGCTGCCCAGCCCGCACCGCGAAAAATCCATTCGCGTTTCATGTTGATCCTCGTCGATCCGTCACCCGTTCGTCGCACCGCGCGAAGCACAACGGGATGCCGATAATACGCGGACTCCCGGAAGCGGTAAAAAGTTCGCCCGGCACGCGGGCGCAAGCCTTTGTACAATGGCCCGGTTCGCCCGGCCCGCGCGACGGGCCCGCCCCCCACTCCACCGATCTCGACGACCATGTCCGACAACGCCTCCTCCACCGTGATCCGCCGCGCCGACTACACGCCCCCGGCCTTCCTCATCGATTCCGTCGCACTCGAATTCGATCTCGCGCCGGCCCGCACGATCGTCAGGAACACGATGCGCGTGCGCCGCAATCCGGACGCCGCGCCCACGCCCCACCTGGAGCTGATGGGCGAAGCGCTCGAATTCCTCGACGCGCGGCTCGACGGCGCGCCGCACGGCACTGTGCGCGCGCACGAACACGGCCTGACGGTCGAGAACGTGCCCGACGCGTTCGAGCTGACGCTCGAAAGCGCGTGCGCGCCCGATCAGAATACGACGCTGTCGGGCCTCTACGTGTCGAGCGGCAACTTCTTCACGCAGTGCGAAGCCGAAGGCTTTCGCCGCATCACCTACTTCCTCGACCGCCCCGACGTGATGGCGTCGTACACGGTCACGCTGCGCGCCGACAAGGCCGCCTACCCGGTGCTGCTGTCCAACGGCAACCTCGTCGATTCGGGCGACCTGCCCGACGGCCGCCACTTCGCGAAGTGGGAAGACCCGTTCCGCAAGCCGAGCTACCTGTTCGCGCTGGTCGCGGGCAAGCTGGTCTCGATCGAGGCAACGATCAAGACCGGTTCGGGCAAGGAGAAACTGCTGCAGGTGTGGGTCGAACCGGCCGACCTCGACAAGACGCGTCACGCGATGGATTCGCTGATCCACTCGATCCGCTGGGACGAAAAGCGCTTCGGCCTCGAGCTCGATCTCGACCGCTTCATGATCGTCGCGGTCGGCGACTTCAACATGGGCGCGATGGAGAACAAGGGGCTCAACATCTTCAACACGAAGTACGTGCTCGCGAACCCCGAGACCGCGACCGACACCGATTTCGCGAACATCGAATCGGTGGTCGGCCACGAGTACTTCCACAACTGGACCGGCAACCGCGTGACCTGCCGCGACTGGTTCCAGCTGAGCCTGAAGGAAGGCCTGACGGTATTCCGCGACCAGGAGTTCTCGGCCGACATGGCCGCGGGCGACGACGTCGAATCGGCGGCCCGCGCGGTCAAGCGCATCGAGGACGTGCGCGTGCTGCGCCAGTTGCAGTTCGCCGAGGACGCCGGCCCGATGGCGCACCCGGTGCGCCCGGAGAGCTACGTCGAGATCAACAACTTCTACACGATGACCGTCTACGAGAAAGGCTCGGAAGTCGTGCGGATGTACCAGACGCTGTTCGGCCGCGACGGCTTCCGCAAGGGGATGGATCTCTACTTCAAGCGCCACGACGGCCACGCGGTGACCTGCGACGACTTCCGTCACGCGATGGCCGACGCGAACGGGCGCGACCTCGCGCAATTCGAGCGCTGGTACAGCCAGGCCGGCACGCCGCGCGTGTCGGTGCGCACCGCGTACGACGCGGCCGCGCGCCGCTATACGGTCACCCTCGCGCAAGGCTACGGGGACGCGTCGCCGGCCGCGCGCGAAACGCAGCAAGGGCCGCTGCTGATCCCGTTCGCGATCGGCCTGATCGGCCGCGACGGCCGCGACCTGCCGCTGCGCCTGGACGGCGAAGCCGCCGCATCGGGCACGACGCGCGTGCTCGAGTTCACCGCCACCGAGCAGACCTTCACGTTCGTCGACGTGCCGGAAGCGCCGCTGCCGTCGCTGTTGCGCAACTTCTCGTCGCCGGTGATCGTCGAGTACGACTACAGCGACGACGATCTCGCGTTCCTGCTCGCGCACGACAGCGATCCGTTCAACCGCTGGGAAGCCGGCCAGCGCCTCGCGACGCGCGCGCTGCTGACGCTCGCCGCCCGTGCCGCCGCCGACGCGCCGCTCGCGCTCGGCGAGAACTTCGTCGCCGCGTTCCGCCGCGTGCTGACCGACGAAAGCCTGTCGCCGGCGTTCCGCGAACTCGCGCTGACGCTGCCGTCGGAAACCTACCTCGCCGACCAGATGGCCGAGGCCGACCCGGCCGCCGTGCATCGCGCGCGCCAGTTCGTGCGCCGCCAGCTCGCGACCGCGCTGCGCGCCGACTGGCTCGCCGCGTACGCGCAGCACCAGACGCCCGGCGCCTACGAGCCGACACCGGAAACGTCGGGCCGCCGCGCGCTGAAGAATCTCGCGCTCGCGTATCTCGCCGAACTCGACGATCCGGCCGATGCCGTGCGCCTCGCCACGGCCCAGTACGACGCGGCGAACAACATGACCGATCGCGCGGCGGCGCTCGGCGCGCTGCTGTCCGCGGCCGCCGCAGGCGCGAACGGGCCTGCCGAGCAGGCGCTCGACGACTTCTACCGTCGCTTCGAGAAAGAGGCGCTCGTGATCGACAAGTGGTTCGCGATGCAGGCGGCGCAACGCGGTACGCCCGCGCAGCCGACGCTCGCGAAGGTGCGCAAGCTGCTCGCGCACCCGGCGTTCAACCTGAAGAACCCGAACCGCGCGCGCTCGCTGATCTTCAGCTTCTGCGCGGCCAACCCCGCGCAATTCCACGCGGCCGACGGTTCCGGCTACGCGTTCTGGGCCGAACAGGTGCTCGCGCTCGACGCAATCAATCCGCAGGTCGCGGCGCGCCTCGCACGCTCGCTCGAACTGTGGCGCCGCTTCACGCCGGCGCTGCGCGACCGGATGCGCGAAGCGCTCGAACAGGTCGCCGCCGGCGCGAAGTCGCGCGACGTGCGCGAGATCGTCGAGAAGGCGCTCGCGTAAGTCACGCGATCGCCCCTGTCGCGTCCGGGCGATCGAGCCGGCGCCGCTTCACGCGGCGCCGGCTTTTTTATTGCACGAGCACGGCTGCAATCGCACCATGCGCGGGGTCGGACCGCTCGGGCGGCCTCCGCGGCAAGGCGCGCCCCGCCCCGGCGTCGCCGCCCGATACCGCGCCGATTCGGCGGCCCGGCCATGTAACCGGACGAAAAAAGCCGGCGGCACCGAAGGCGCGACGGGTAAAATTGCGGCCATTCAAGGATTCTTTGGCCTTTCGGAGTCTGTCATGTCCATTGCCCGCCGCACCACGCTGTCGAAGTTCCTGATCGAACAGCAACGTGAGACCAACAACCTCCCCGCCGACCTGCGCCTGTTGATCGAAGTCGTCGCCCGCGCGTGCAAGGCGATCAGCTACAACGTGTCGAAGGGCGCGCTCGGCGAAGCGCTCGGCACCGCCGGCAGCGAGAACGTCCAGGGCGAAGTGCAGAAGAAGCTCGACATCCTGTCGAACGAAATCCTGCTCGACGCGAACGAATGGGGCGGCAACCTCGCCGCGATGGCGTCGGAGGAAATGGAAACGTTCTTCCCGATCCCGGCGAACTACCCGCGCGGCGAATACCTGCTCGTGTTCGATCCGCTCGACGGCTCGTCGAACATCGACGTGAACGTGTCGATCGGCACGATCTTCTCGGTGCTGCGCTGCCCGGACGGCAAGCAGGCGACCGAAGAATCGTTCCTGCAGCCCGGCACGCAGCAGGTCGCGGCCGGCTACGCCGTCTACGGCCCGCAGACGGTGTTCGTGCTGACGACCGGCAACGGCGTGAACTGCTTCACGCTCGACCGCGAAGTCGGCTCGTGGGTACTCACGCAGAGCAACATGCAGATCCCGGCCGACACGCGCGAATACGCGATCAATGCATCGAACGCGCGCCACTGGTACGACCCGGTGAAGCGCTACGTCGACGAACTGAACGCCGGCAAGGACGGCCCGCGCGGCGACAACTTCAACATGCGCTGGATCGCGTCGATGGTGGCCGACGTGCATCGGATCCTGAACCGCGGCGGCATCTTCATGTATCCGGCCGACAAGCGCACGCCCGATCGTCCGGGCAAGCTGCGCCTGATGTACGAAGCGAACCCGATGTCGTTCATCGTCGAACAGGCGGGCGGCGCGGCGACGACCGGCACGCAGCGCATCATGGAAGTGCAGCCGACCGGCCTGCATCAGCGCGTGCCCGTGTTCCTCGGTTCAAAGAACGAAGTCGAGCGCGTGACCGGCTATCACGACGAAGCGAAATAATCGCACTGCAGCACTGGACGCAGGGGCGAGACATCAGTACAATCGCGCCTTCGCGATGTGGCCCTAACGGGCCGCGTCGCGGTGAAGTGAAAGCGGAAAGTCCGCCGGATCGAGGGTTTCGCGAAGCAGCCGCAGCACGCTGAAAAAATTTCGCAAAACCTATTGCCAAGATCTCGGATTTCACCATATAATTTCATTTCTCTGCTGCCGGTGTAGCTCAGTTGGTAGAGCAGCGCATTCGTAATGCGAAGGTCGTAGGTTCGACTCCTATCTCCGGCACCAAGACATAAAGGTCTGACAAGCATCGCTTGTCAGACCTTTTCTCTTTTGCGGCGCCAAAATCGTAAAGTCGTTCGACTGCGCACTCCCCCAATCACGCCGCGCACGGTGTTGGCGTCTTGGCGTACGAATTCGGCCATCTCCCCTGCGCGTTGTCCGGGGCCGATCCTCGCCGCGGCGCGTTATCTGCGCAACATCCGCACGACATATCCACGCACTCGGCGGCCGCCGGCCAATCGTATCGCCCCCCCTCTTGCGGTGCGTAACAGCACAGCCTGCGGCGGCCATGACGACGATGGCCGACTTGCCCGACCTAAGCAGCCCGCGCAACGGCATCCGCTTTTCCCCCGCACCCCGACCGTCAAGCGCTCGCCGGCACGACTGCACACTCTATCTCCCGCCCCCTCCGCACACATCATTCGAAGCCGATCCCTCAGGATCCCGAATGATGGCGGATATCGGATACGGCACACGCTACATCGATCGGTGCCATACGATGCCGCCGATCGGCGAACCGATACGCCGCGCTTCCCCACCCGTTTCGCGCTTCTGTCGATCGAAGCAATCGGCGATGCCGCGACCCTCGGGCGCGTGATCCCCGACGCAGCCGACGGACTACCCGAGGCCACCGTGCCACCAACGACGCTGGAGCGATGGCGTGCCCGACGGACGGACTTCGGCGACAGCCCATCCTTACAGATTCATTTCGCCATGCACGGGGCGCGCACCGCGCATGCGCTAGGCAGACAAATCCCCCTGGAAAATCTGTTTAAGGGTGCATAACATTACTTAACGATCCTGACCCGTCTATCGCGTTACATTGCGTGGGCGGCGCGACGGCCGCATGCCGCTTTCAACCCACTTGCGGCATGCGACAGCCGGTGCCCGGTCATTTCGACTCAACCCAAGGAGAGGACCACCATGACTCATGGCTTGATTATGTGGCTCATCATCGGCGCGATCGCCGGCTGGCTTGCCGGCTTGCTCGTGAAGGGCGGCGGCTTCGGGCTGATCGTCGACATCATCGTCGGGATTGTCGGCGCGGTGATCGGCGGCTGGCTCGCCGGCCTGCTCGGCATCAGCATCGGCAGCGGCTTCATCGGCTCGGTGATCGTCGCGGTCATCGGCGCGGTGATCCTGCTGTTCGTGATCCGGCTATTCAGGCGAGCGGCCTGACGTTTCTGACCACGCGCCTTCGGGCGCGTTTTCGCATCGGGCCGGCGCGCGGCCCGTTCGCCGCGCGCCACCCGCCCCGTCAACGCTTCGCGTACCGCAATCAGCCGTCGAGCACGTCGGCCGTCAACCATCCGCCGAACGCTTCATGCACACCATCGCGCCCGATCCACACGGTGCGCGGCATCTCCCCTCTCCATTCCGCACCGAGCGCTGCCCGTGGCCGCTCGGGCATGGGCTCCGCGTTCTCATACTGCGCGATCTGCGGATCGGCGGCTTTCGGCATGCCGGGCGCCTCGTGCGCACCGGCCCCGACGGCGCCGCGTGCCACGGCCCCGTATCCCGCCGCGAACGATTTCACAGCGACCATTTCAGTTCTCCATAGAAAGTGCGGCCCGGATACGGGTGGAACACGTAGTAGCGGCGGTCCGTCAGGTTGTCGATGCCGGCCGACGCGGTCCAGTGACGATCGAAGCGGTAGCGCGCCTTCAGATCGACGACGGTAAACGAACTCGTGCCGCCGTAGACGTCCGGATTCACGTCGCTGTTGTCGAGCGTGTTGAACTGGCGGCCCGAGTAGCGCACGCCGACGCTCGCGAGCCAGTGCTCGTCGAATCGATACGACGCGAGCAGGTTCGCGCGCATGCGCGGAATGCGCGGGAAACGCGAACCGACATAGGCCGGATTCGCGGCATCGGCGAGGATTTGCGCGTTGCTCGCCGACACGTTCGCGTCGAGATCGAGCCCGCGCAGCCCGACGTTCTCCCCGCTGAACGCGAGTTCGGCGCCGCGCACGCGCACGCGGTCGACGTTCGAGACGTTGGTGACGGTCGTCGCGCCCGACACCGTCGTCTGACTGTAGATCGAATCGCGCAAGTCGCTCTGGAACACGCTCGCGCGCACCACGCCGACACCCACGTCGCGCTCGGCCGTGAAGTCCCAGTCGATCGCCTTTTCCGGACGCAGGTTCGGGTTGTTGTTGACGATCGCGTTGTTCGAGATCGTGCCCTGGAACAGCTCGCCGACCGTCGGGAACCGCGTGCCGGTCGCGAACGACAGCCGGAAGCGCCAGACCTCCGTCGCATCCCATTGCAGCGCGGCTTTCGGCGACAGCGCATTCGCGCCGCGATCCGCGTAGCCGAGCGTGCCGTTGGCATTGCCGAGGGCGCCGCCGTACGCCTCCCAGCGCTCGTAGCGCAGCCCGAGCGTCGCGAGCCAGCCCGGCGCGAAACGCCACGCGTCCTGCCCGAACAGCGCCTGCGTGCGCGTGTCGCCGCGATAGACGCTCGCGAGCGACGTGGCCGGCCCGGCCAGCCAGTCGGCCGTGTTGACCGTGACGTTGCGCAGGAAGTAATTGTCGTAGTGATAGCCGAACGTGAACGTATGGCCCTTCACTTCCGGCGCCTCGGCCTTCAGATCGAGCGTGCGCCAGCCGGTGCCGTCGCCCTGGAACAGCGTGCCCGCCCCGCCCTGCACGGTCGAGGCCGCGCGCAGCACGTCGCGCGACACGTCGTACGCGGACACCACGCCCGATAGCCGCCAGCCGGAATCGAGCCGGCCGTTCAGGCCGAGCGCATACAGCCAGTTCTCCTGGTCGCCGCGTTGCGGGGCAAACGCGTTCGGCGCGACCGTCATGTTCTGTCCGCCGATCGACACGTTGCCGCCGTAAACCGGGTTGCCCGTCGCATCGCGCAGGAAGGTCTCGCCGTGCTGCCGGTAGTGGTTCTCCCAATGCCCGAGCGTCAGCGACGCGTCGACACGATCGGTGAACGCATAGCCCATCCGAACCGTCTCGTTGAGCTGCTCGGTCCGCTCGATCGTCTGCGCGCCGACGATGGTCCGCGGCTTGCCGTTGGGTCCGATGTCGGTCGCGGCGCCCGTCACGGGCACGGCGGCGCCCAGTTTCGGGTTGTAGGCCGAATTGGGGCTCGCGTACTGCATCGGCTGGCCGTCGTTCTCCAGCCGGTCGAGCGACAGCGCGAACCGGAACCGGCCGACGCGGTTCGCGATCCGCGCGGTCTGGTGATTGCCGCCGAAGCTGTCCGCCAACCCGTAGCCGTCGCGGTAGCGCTGCGTGAAGAATTGCGTCGACAGCGACGCCTCGAGCCGGTCGGGGCGGCGCGTGGTGAGCAGCACGGTCGAGCCGATCGCGTTGCCCGGGTACAGCGCGGAAAAGGGGCCATAGAGCACGTCGACGCGCGCGATGTCGTCGGGCGGAATCAGCGACCAGCGCGGCGGGTACGCATAGCTCGACCCGAGCAGGTTCGACAGCAGCACGCCGTCGGCATAGACGAGCCCGCGCGCGCTCTGCAATTCGTTGAAGTCGCGGCCCGCGAATACGCTGTTGCGGTCGCCGATGTAGCGCTTGCGGACCATCAGGTTCGGCGCGTACTTCAGCGCGTCCTCGGTGGTGACGTTGGTGTGCGCATCGATCTGCTCGCGCGTGATCGACGTGACGACGGCCGGCGTATCGGGGTCGACCGGCTGCCGCTGCGCGGTCACGCTGACGGCGGTCAGCGTGTCGCCTGCGGGGGCGGCCGCCGCGTCGACATCCATGGACGCCGACGCCCCGGCGGCGAGACGATCGATGCCACCGTTGCGGGCCGCGTCGGCGCGGGCATCGTCGGTCGACGCCGCGTGAGCGGCCGGCCATGCGAAAGCGGCCGCGCATGCGAGCGCGAGCCGGCCGCGCGACGACCGCGCGGCAAGGGGAGACGACATGAGTGCGTTCCTGAAAACGTGATCGGACGCCGCCGGGCATGGGGCGCGCGACGCGCACGTACGGCGCGACGCGCGGGCCGAGGCCGCAGGCGGCTCGCGCGCCACCGGGGCGCGCGCAGGACATCAATCAGACCGGAACGTTTTCAGGCGGGGCGCGCGGCTGCGCGAGACGGATGCCCTTGCGGGGCACGTCGGGAACGATCGGTGCAACCGCCCGATACGCGAACGTGCGTACGAAGCGCGGCATCGCGGGAAGGCTCGTGCCCAGCGCGACGTTCGCCGCGAAGCCGGGGCAATACACGCAATGCGGGACGCCGGCATGGTCGGCCGACGACGTGTCGCGCTCGTCGCCCGCTTGCGCGAGCACGATTTGACGCGCGCCCGCTGCACTGCACAACTCGAGCGTGAGCGCGCCGGAACCGCTCGACGCAAGGCGCGCGTAGCCGACGACGGGCGACAGTACGTTCAGTACCAGCGCCAGCCATACGAGGCCGATCCATCGCGTCGTTCGTCTCATCGCGGTCCAAGAAAAAGTGCGCGCAAGTATAGCAAGCGGCCCGCTGGATGCCGATCGCGCGGCGCGTGATAGCGGGCATCACACTTCGCGCCGGCACGCATGTGCCGTTAATACAACAGAGACAAAATCTAACGATTCGCCGCTGGCATAAATCCGAGCACGAGGTTGATAATCATTGAACCTGCTGGAGAAACGATCATGGACGAAAGACCAACTCGCATGCCCCCGCCCGAGCAAGTGATGAGCCCGGATCCGGAACCCGTCGGCGTGGAATTCCTCGCCGAATTGCCCGAGCACGTTCGGGCATTCTTCGACGAGCAGCACCGGCTGTACTCGCCGAAGTGAACGTCAGTTCGGTTCTGTAACCGCCACGTGTCGATCATCGCTATCGTGCGGTTCATCCCTGCGCTTCGCGCGCAATTCGCCTCGCACCCGGGCCGCAACAGCCTGACGGTGCCGGATCAGCTCGCCTGCTGATTCTCCTGTCGCGACGCTACGCCGCGCGACTGTCTTCGTCTATCCTTCTGTTTTTCCACGTCCGGCCCGCCCGGCTCTCCCGATCGTTCCGATGAAGCAAGCCATTCGTGCCAGCATCGCTGTCGCCGCGCTCGGCGTCGCCCCCCTTTCGTCGCCCCCTACCGCCCGCGCGGACGGCGACGACACCGCCCTCACCAACGTCGTGGCGCTCGCGTCGCAGCGCCTCGCGCTCGCCGAACCGGTCGCGCGATGGAAATGGGCGAATCACAAGGCCATCGAGGACCAGCCGCGTGAAGCGGCCCTGCTCACCGCCGTCGAAAAGCGCGCGGCCCAGGCCGGCGTCGACCCCGCCTTCGCTCGCACGTTCTTCGAGGATCAGATCACCGCAAGCAAGGACGTGCAGAACGCACTGTTCGCGACCTGGCGCACGACGCGGCCGCCGGAAGGCACGCCGCCCGATCTCGCGACCAGCACGCGGCCCGCCCTCGATCGGCTGACGCAGAAAATGCTCGCCGGTCTCGCGCAGGTTGCCCCGCTGCGCGATGCGCCCGATTGCCAGGCGCGGCTCGCGCGCAGCATCGCGAACTGGAAGACGCTCACGCGCTACGATTCCACGCAGACGCGGGCACTCGATACCGCGCTGTCGCATGTCTGCTCCGCCGGCGGAGCCAGCGCGATCGGCTGACGGGGGCAGGCGCGGATCGTCCCGCGGCGCTCAGTCCGCAGGCGTCAGCGCCATGAGCGGAATCACCTGCAGGCCGCGCGCGAGATGCGTCTGCAGCAGGCGATGGGTGAAAGGTTCGAACGTGGCGGCCGCCGCGTCGGCCACGAGCCGTGCGGCCGCATCGAGCGAGTCCGCCGAACCGAGATAGCACCAGCCGTCGATCACATGAAACAGGCGGCGCTCGCTGTTCGCCTCGAACGCGACCGCGCCTTCGAACGGCCAGGGTGCACCGCCCGCGCGGCCGGCGTCGGCCGTGGGCCGCCGGTTGTACGACGGGCGCAACCGGGCGATCCATTGCGCTTCGGCCAGCATCGCCCCCAGCTCGTTGCCGGTCTCGCGCCATTCGACACGCCGCACCTGCTGCGCGAGCCGCATTTCCTTCGACGAACGGCGCTCGCCGGTCAGCAGGGCGCGCAGCCGCTGGCGCACGCGCACGCTGCGGCCGACATACAGCGCTTCGTCACGTTCGCCGAACAGCGCATACGCGCCGCACCCTGCCGGCGCGGTATCCAGCCAGGCTTCGGTCAGATCGCCGCCCAGACGGAAGTGGCGCGTCGTGCGCGCGATCTGGTCGCGCAGCCGATCGAGCGGCACGATGTCGTGCAGCTGGCGCCAGAACTGCCAGATCAGGTCGGCATCGGCCAGCGCGCGGTGACGCGCGGCCGGAACGAGCCCATGCCGTTCGATCAACGCATCGAGCCCGTGCCGCGATTCGCGCGGAAACAGCGCGCGCGACAGCCGTACCGTACAGAGCACATCGGGATTGAACGCCAGGCCGGCGCGCTCGAATTCGGCCCGCAGGAAGCCGCGGTCGAAGCTCGCGTTGTGCGCGACGAACAGCTTGCCGTCGAGCCGCTCGAACAGCGCCGGCGCGAGCGAAGCGAACGTCGGCGCATCGCGCACCATCGCGTCCGAGATGCCCGTCAGTTGCTGAATGAACGGCGGAATCGCCTGCCCCGGATTGACGAGGCTCGTCCACGTCGACACGCCGAGCGGTCCGATTTCGACCACGCCGATTTCGGTGATGCGGTGGTCGGCGGACGAGCCGCCGGTGGTTTCAAGGTCGACGAAGACGAGTGGCTGCTCGCGGGCGGGATCGGACGGAACGGAATCGGACATGAAAAGACAGGGAAACGATGCTTCCGTGAGTATGCACCGGCACGCGTACTCGGGCCAGCCCGGACCGGCCCCGCCCCGTCTCCGGAAAACAAAAAGCCCCCGCCATGCGGGGGCCGGACGTGATCGGCAATGCGCGGCGCGTCAGACCGCCTGGATATTCGCTGCCTGCTTGCCTTTCGGCCCGACTTTGACCTCGAACGAAACACGCTGGTTTTCCTTCAACGTCTTGAAGCCGTCCATCCGGATTTCGGAAAAGTGCGCAAACAAATCTTCACCGCCATTGTCCGACGTAATAAAGCCAAAACCTTTAGCATCGTTAAACCATTTCACGATACCGGTATCCATGTCTTCGTTCCCCACTCTATAAGATCAAAAAAGCTATTTTTATAGCCGTTTCCCGAAATCCCGAAACATTGCGCCAGCACCCGCACCAGCACGCCGCCCGAGGACGGAGTGCTGACTTTATAAATTGGACAATCCGGGTGCGTCAAGAAAATTTTTAGCCGCTGCTTTCTTGAAAAGACGCTAATACCACTGGAATCGGTACACCATCACCGATTGATTAATTGATTCGCATCAAAAACCTGTCAACATTACCGGGATCGGATCGTTAATAATCCCCGCAAGTGAAATTTCTACCGGGGACAAATCGACCCGGTAAAATCCTCGGGTTTTTTCGGGTTGCATAACGTCGGCGACGTTGCGATCCTGAATCAACACCGAAAGGAAGGAGAAGGTCATGTGGCTGGACGCAATCAAGCGCTTCGCGAGCCGGCTCGGACGCGTACGCCGCAAGTCCCGCGCCTTGGCCGAGTCCCCCCGCGAAGCGCCGTACGATACTGAATTCGATATGACGTGGCACGGCGATCACTGGCAGAACCTGCTCGCATCGCCGCTGGATGCCCGTCACTACGTGATGGAAGACTGGACCAACACACCGGCGCCGATCGAAGCGGAGAAGGCCGCGCCCGCGGGCAAGCGCAAGCGTCGCTCGTACACGCCGTAGCGCCCCGAGCGGCGGGCAAAAAAAAGCGCGACTGGGAAGTCGCGCCGACAAAGGTTTGGAGATCTTTTCCGTCAACGAAAAAGTCTGCTTCGGAAAGCAGAGATCGCAGTATAGCGATAGAACTACCTTTCATTATCCATGCTCCACACAAACCTCTATTGCCGATGTGTCAATAATCGCGCTATAGCTGCCCCCGCCTACCCCTGATCGTCTGTCGCACACGCGCAACGCTCGTTGCGCGGTCCCAATCGTCATTTCGATTCGCTGCACCGCAGCGAACCCTTACGTGGCAATCGTTGACGCGCCTCTGCCGATTTTTGCGGATTCCAAAACACACTGTTTCTTAAAGCGTGGAGCGCCGCCTCTCCGCACACTTCGTACACTGCAGATGGATGTCTGATAAGCGCACCGCCGTTCTGCCGGACCGGCTACAGCGTCAAGCAAAACACGGCCGTCCGCCCAGGTTCGATCGACATCATCGTGTTGGGAGACAGATCCATGAAGAAAGCTCTGATCGTCGCCGCGTTGTCGGGGGTATTCGGTACCGCTGCCCACGCTCAAAGCAGCGTGACGCTGTACGGCCTGATCGACGCAGGCATCACCTACACGAACAATCAAGGCGGACACAGCGCCTGGCAGGAAACGAGCGGTTCGATCAACGGCAGCCGATGGGGCTTGCGCGGCACCGAAGATCTCGGCGGCGGCCTGAAAGCCATCTTCACGCTGGAAAACGGTTTCGGCATCAACAACGGCACGCTCAAGCAGAACGGTCGCGAATTCGGCCGGCAAGCGTTCGTCGGGCTCGCGCACAACACCTACGGCTCGCTGACGATGGGCCGGCAGTACGACAGCGTCGTCGACTATCTCGGGCCGCTGTCGCTGACCGGCACCCAATATGGCGGCACCCAGTTTGCCCACCCGTTCGACAACGACAACCTGAACAACTCGTTCCGGATCAACAACTCGGTCAAGTACCAGAGCGCGAACTACGGCGGCCTCAAGTTCGGTGCGTTGTACGGATTATCGAACTCGTCGGCGTTCGCGAACAACCGCGCGTATAGCGGCGGCGTGTCGTACAGCTACCTCGGCTTCAACCTCGCCGCGGCCTACTTGCAGTTGAACAGCGACGTGAACGCACTCGCGCAGGCCGCATCCGATCCGGGCGCGGTCACCGGCGACTGGACCTTCGCGTCGCGCGTGCAGCGCACCTGGGGAGCCGGCCTGAATTACGGGTTCGGCCCGGCCACGGTCGGCTTCGTGTTCACCCAGACGCGCCTGACCGGCCTGCGCGCGATCAGCGCCGGCCAATCGGGCGTGGTGGGCGGCATCACGGGCCTCGGCGACAGCGGGCGCTTCAGCAACTACGAAGTCAACGGCCGCTACGCGCTGACGCCGGCCCTGTCGCTCGCCGGCTCCTACACGTACACGCAGGGTCGCCTGTCCGGCGACAAGCCGACCTGGCACCAGTTCAACCTGCAAGCCGACTATGCGCTGTCGAAGCGCACCGACGTGTACCTGCAGGGCGAGTTCCAGAAGGTCAACAACGACGGACTGGACATCGGCGCCAACATCAACGGCCTGGGCGCCGCGTCATCGACCAACAAGCAGATCGCGGTCACGGCCGGCCTGCGTCACCGCTTCTGAGCGACCGGCACATTCGCCGTGCGCCGAAAGACGAAGCGCCCCATCGGGGCGCTTTTTCTCGGCCACGGCGCGCGGGCCGCGACTCAGGCGTCGCTCCGCGCCGGATACCGGACGTCGAGTATATCGATCGGCTGCGGGCCGACCGGTGTCATCAGCGTGACGGTGTCGCCGATCTTCGCCTTGATCAGCGCACGCGCGACCGGCGAGATCCAGCTGACGCAGCCGCGGTCTAGATCGACCTCGTCGATCCCGACGATCGTCACCGTGTGCGCCTCGCCGTCCGGCGTCTCGTAATCGACCGTCGCGCCGAAGAACACCTGGTCGACATTCTCCTGCCGGCTCGCGTCGACGACTTCGGCGAGGTCGAGCCGCTTCGTCAGGAAGCGGATGCGACGATCGATCTCGCGAAGCCGCCGCTTGCCGTAGATGTAGTCGCCGTTTTCCGACCGGTCGCCATTCGACGCTGCCCACGACACGAGCCGCACGACCTCGGGACGTTCGACGTCGATCAGGTTCAGCAGCTCGTCCCTCAGCCGCTTGTGGCCGGCCGGCGTGATGTAGTTCTTGGCGCCCGCCGGAATCGCGGGTTGAGCCTGGTCGAGATCGTCGTCGTCACCGTCCGACTCTTTGACAAACGCCTTGTTCATGATGCAGATTCAACGTGGATGACTGATTCCCAAAGGGTACACGAAGGGCGGCCGGCCAACGCCATGGCACCAAATTCGCGAATAAGGCTTCCCTTTTTATACGACTCTGCTATACTTCCGCTTCTGCGTGCGGCTGTAGCTCAGTTGGATAGAGTACTTGGCTACGAACCAAGGGGTCGTGGGTTCGAATCCTGCCAGCCGCGCCACTTTTTCGAGGGCCTTCCGAACCGAAGGCCCTTTCAGTTCAAAGCAGTAGAAGTTTGTTGTTGCGTGCGGCTGTAGCTCAGTTGGATAGAGTACTTGGCTACGAACCAAGGGGTCGTGGGTTCGAATCCTGCCAGCCGCGCCACTTTTTTGGGGGCCTTCCCATCGCAGAAGGTTCCGACAGTTGAAGCAGTACCGTTTTGCGTGCGGCTGTAGCTCAGTTGGATAGAGTACTTGGCTACGAACCAAGGGGTCGTGGGTTCGAATCCTGCCAGCCGCGCCACCTTAAAAGGGCTTTCCTCCGGGAAAGCCCTTTTTCTTTGTGCGCCCGCCTCCCCCGTCGTTCCCGCCCTCGCCCCGCGCGCCTTCGGCCGGGCACCGTCAACATCGCTCCCGCCGCGCTTTCGGCAGCCCCAATGAAAACGGCGGCCATCAGCCGCCGTCCGTCGATCATCGAATCCGCCCGCCGCGGCGCGCGTCAGCGTCAGTAATCCTGCCGCTCGCGCTCGATACGCATGCCGCCGTCATGGCGCGCATGCGCACCGTCGTCGGTCGAGCGCTCGCGCATGATCCGCATCACGTCCGGATTGGTCCTCACGCGCCGCATCACGTTCGCGAGATGCACGCGGTCGCTGACCTGGATCACGAAGCGCAGCACCGTCGACTCGTGCGTCAGATCCTCGTCCATCGCGATATGAACGATATTCGCGTCGGCCGACGTGATGTCCGCCGCGACGCGCGCGAAGATGCCCTTCGTGTTCTTCACGAGCGCCTTCACCGCGACATCGAACAGGCGGCCCGGCTGCGGCGCCCATTCGACGTCGATCCAGCGGCCCGGATCGCGGCGATGGATGCGCTGCGCGACACGGCAATCCGTCGTATGAATCGCCATGCCCAGACCGATGCCGATATACCCCATGATCGCGTCGCCCGGGATCGGGCGGCAGCACGCGGACAACTGCACGGACATCCCTTCGGTGCCGGTAATCACGACCGGCGGCGCATGATGCGCGGGATGCCGCTCGGACTTCGGCAGATCGTCGTCGGCGTCGCGGCCGCTCATCAGCACTTCGATGCGCTTGGCCATCACCGCGGCGACACGGCGGCCGAGGCCGATGTCCGCGAAGATTTCCTGACGGCTCTTGTTGCCCGTCCACTGCACGAGCTTCTCCCACACCTCCGGCTCGACATCGGCCAGCGAGAAACCATAGCCCTTCAGGCTCTGGTCGACGAGCCGCTCGCCCAGCTGCACGGACTCGTTCAGGCGCATCGTCTTCAGGTAGTGGCGGATCGCCGAACGCGCCTTGCCGGTACGCACGAAGCCGAGCCATGCGGGATTCGGCTTCGAATACGGCGCGGTGATCACCTCGACGATGTCGCCGCTCTTCAGCTCGGTGCGCAGCGGCAGCAGCTCGTTGTTGATCTTCACGGCCACGCACTGGTTGCCGAGATCGCTGTGGATCGAATACGCGAAATCGAGCGCCGTCGCGCCTCGCGGCAGCGCCATGATCTTCGACTTCGGCGTGAACACGTAGACCGCATCCGGGAACAGGTCGATCTTCACGTGCTCGAGGAATTCGCTCGAATCGCCCGCTTCGCTCTGGATGTCGAGCAGCGACTTCAGCCACTGGTGCGCGCGCTTCTGCACGTCGCTGAGATCGGCGCTGCCGTTCTTGTACAGCCAGTGCGCGGCGACCCCCGCCTCGGCGATCTCGTGCATCTTGCGCGTGCGCACCTGGAACTCGATCGGCGCGCCGAACGGGCCGACGAGCGTCGTGTGCAGCGACTGATAGCCGTTGATCTTCGGAATCGCGATGTAGTCCTTGAACTTGCCGGGCACCGGCTTGTACAGCGCGTGCAGCGCGCCGATGCACGTGTAGCAGTCGAGCGGGCTGTCGACGACGACGCGGAAGCCATACACGTCGAGCACCTGCGAGAACGACAGCTGCTTGTCGCGCATCTTGCGATAGACGCTGTAGATGGTTTTCTCGCGGCCCGTGATCTCGGCGTCGATCTTCGCGTCGGCCATCGCGCGCTGCGCGGCCTCGAGGATCTTGCTGATCACTTCGCGGCGGTTGCCGCGCGCGGCCTTCACCGCCTTCTCGAGCGTCGCGTAGCGATGCGGGTTGAAGTTCGCGAAGCTCATGTCCTGCAGCTCGCGGTACGTGTTGTTCAACCCGAGCCGGTGCGCGATCGGCGCGTAGATGTCGAGCGTCTCGCGCGCGACGCGGCGGCGCTTTTCCATCGGCACCGCGCCGAGCGTGCGCATGTTGTGCAGGCGATCGGCGAGCTTGACGAGAATGACGCGCACGTCGCGCGCCATCGCGAGCAGCATCTTGCGGAAGTTTTCCGCCTGCGCTTCCTCGCGGCTGCGGAACTCCATCTTGTCGAGCTTCGACAGGCCGTCGACCAGTTCGGCGACCTTCGGGCCGAACCGCTCGGCCAGCTCGTTCTTGGTCACGCCCTGGTCTTCCATCACGTCGTGCAGCAACGCGGCCATCACGGCCTGCGCGTCGAGCTTCCAGCCGGCGCAGATTTCAGCGACGGCGACGGGATGGGTGATGTAGGGTTCGCCGCTCTGGCGATATTGACCGAGGTGGGCTTCGTCGCTGAAATGGAACGCCGCCTTGACCTCTTTGATTTCGTCCGGAGCGAGATACTCGGCAAGCGCCGCCGTCAGTTTCGCGATCGAAACGACGCCGTGCTTGCGCGGCTGCTCCGGGGTGGCGGTCGGCCCGAACAGATGCCGAAAGGACTGTTCGAGGACCGCGTCGATGTATTGGCGCGCAGGCGACTGGGCCGTGGCTTCGGTGGTCGAATCCGCGGAGGCGGACGATGGGGTGGTGCTCATATTCGCCTCCAGGTCGAGTCGTTGCGCGCGTGGACTACATGGCTGGAACGGGCCGGATGCGCGTTACACCGGCACCTTCTTCAGCATCTCGACGCCGACCTGGCCGGCGGCGATTTCGCGCAGCGCGACGACGGTCGGCTTGTCGCGGCTTTCGATCTTCGGCGTATGGCCTTGCGCGAGCTGCCGCGCGCGATAGGTGGCGGCGAGCGCCAGTTCGAAGCGATTCGGGATTTGCTTCAGGCAGTCTTCGACGGTAATGCGAGCCATGTTGGTAATTCCTTCTGAATATAGTCCTTATTCTGCCTTATGTCCCTCGTGCCCCGCGTCATTCCGCGTGGGGCAGATGGATGCCGAGCTCGATGAACAGCTCCGCGTGTCGCGCGTACTGCGAAGCAAAACGCAGGCGCGTCGCCGCGACGATGCATTCGAGTTCCGCGAGCGCCCGCTCGAAATTCTCGTTGATCACCACGTACTCCGCTTCCGACGCGTGCGCGATCTCGCTGCCGGCGGCCAGCAGGCGTCGCGTGATCACGTTCGGCTCGTCCTGGCCGCGCTTCTTCAGGCGTTCCTCGAGGGCGTCGAGCGACGGTGGCAGGATAAAGATGCCGACCGCGTTGCGGAACTGCTTCTTCACCTGCAACGCGCCCTGCCAGTCGATTTCGAGCAGCACGTCGTGGCCGTTCTTCATCTGCTCTTCGATCCAGACGCGCGACGTGCCGTAGTAGTTGCCGTGCACTTCCGCGCTCTCGAGGAATTCGTGCGCCGCGTGACGCGCGCGGAAATCCTCGACGCTCGTGAAGTGGTAGTGCTGGCCGTCCTGCTCGCCCGGGCGCGGCTTGCGCGTCGTGTACGAGATCGACAGGCAGATGTCGCTGTCCTTCGACAGCAGCGCATTCACGAGCGTCGACTTGCCGGCGCCCGACGGCGCGACGACCATGAACAGGTTGCCGGGATAGACGCCGCCGTGCAGCGAATGCGACGCGTGGCCGTCGCGGTTGGGGTCGATCATGTTGCTTTTACTCCAGGTTTTGCACTTGCTCGCGCATCTGCTCGATCAGCAGCTTCAGCGCCATCGACGCGTCGGCGAGTTCCTTCGCCGCCGCCTTCGAGCCGAGCGTGTTCGCTTCGCGATTCAATTCCTGCATCATGAAGTCGAGACGCTTGCCGACGCGGCCGCCCTTCTCGATCACGTGACGCGTTTCGTTCAGGTGCGCGGTGAGCCGCGACAGCTCTTCCGCGATGTCGATCCGGATCCCGTACATCGTCACTTCCTGACGGATGCGCTCCGCGGCTTCCTCGCGCGTGACGACCGTCGAGCCGCCTTCGGGCGCCGCGAGGCCGAGCGCTTCCTGCAGCCGCTCGACGATCTTCTGCTGGTGCTTCGCGATCAGCTCCGGCACGAGCGGCGTGATGCGCGCGACGATCGCCTCCATCTCGGTGACGTTCGACAGCAGCATCGTCGCCAATTGCGCGCCTTCGCGCGAACGCACGACGACGAGCTCTCCGATCGCTTCCTTGCCGCAGGCGAGCACCGCGTCGCGGATCGCTTCGGCCGACACGCCGCTCTCCGCGAGCACGCCGGGCCAGCGCAGGATTTCACCCGCGCGCAGACGGCCGACGCCCGGGAACGAATCGAGCACCGCGCGTTCGAGATCGGCAAGCTGGCCGAGCGCCGACTGGTTCAGCGCGCCCGCGCCGATGCTCTGCTCGCCGCGCTGCAGGTTGATGCGCACGTCGACCTTGCCGCGCGACAGCTTGTTCATCAGCATTTCGCGCAACGCGGGTTCGCACGCGCGCACGTCGTCCGGCATCCGGAAATTGAGATCGAGGAAGCGCGAGTTCACGGTGCGCAGTTCGACCGACACGCTGGTGCCGCCGTTGCCGGCGGCCGTCGCGAGTTCGCGCGTCGCGCTCGCGTAGCCCGTCATGCTGTAGATCATGGTTCGTCTCGCCGTCTGGTGCCCTCGCGGGCGGGGAATACATCGAGGCGCCCGGCGCATCGGAAGGCGCGGGGCGGGAAGCGCGCATTATCCCATTTTTGCGGACCACCCCGCCGGGCACGCCCGCCGTTCGGCGCTAAAATCGGGGTTTCCTCTCCTTCCGCGATTTCCCCATGACGTCTTCCGTTTCCCGCCCGAGCGGCCGCCGTGCCGACGCACTGCGCCAGGTCGCCCTCACGCGCCACTACACGAAACACGCCGAAGGCTCCGTGCTGGTCGAATTCGGCGACACCAAGGTGCTCTGCACCGCCAGCGTCGCCGAGCGCGTGCCCGAGTTCCTGCGCGAGCGCGGGCAAGGCTGGCTGACCGCCGAATACGGGATGCTGCCGCGCGCGACCCACACGCGCAGCGACCGTGAAGCGGCGCGCGGCAAGCAGACGGGCCGTACGCAGGAAATTCAGCGCCTGATCGGCCGCGCGCTGCGCGCGGTGTTCGATCTCGAGGCGCTCGGCCCGCGCACGATCCACATCGACTGCGACGTGATCCAGGCCGACGGCGGCACCCGCACGGCCAGCATCACCGGCGCGTTCGTCGCCGCGCACGACGCCGTGACCAAGCTGATCGCGGCCGGCAAGCTCGCGCGCTCGCCGATCACCGACCACGTCGCCGCGATCTCGGTCGGCGTGTACGAAGGCGCGCCCGTGCTCGACCTCGATTACGCGGAAGACTCGCGCTGCGACACCGACATGAACGTCGTGATGACCGGCGCGGGCGGCTTCGTCGAAGTCCAGGGCACGGCCGAAGGCGTGCCGTTCTCGCGCGCCGAGATGAACGCGCTGCTCGACCTCGCGCAGGGCGGGATCGCCGAACTCGTGCGGTTGCAGAAAGACGTGCTGGGTGTGAACCATGCCTGACGACCGCGCCGTCGCGCCGCTGTCGCGCATCGTTCTCGCGTCGAACAACGCCGGCAAGCTGCGCGAATTCACCGCGCTGTTCTCGACGGTCGGCATCGAGATCGTCCCGCAGGGCGACCTCGCGGTGCCGGAGGCGGAAGAACCGTTCGGCACGTTCATCGAGAACGCGCTGACCAAGGCGCGCCACGCGTCGCGGCTCACCGGGCTGCCGGCGATCGCCGACGATTCCGGCCTGTGCGTGCGCGTGCTGCGCGGCGCGCCGGGCGTCTATTCGGCGCGCTACGCGCAGCGCGCGGGCCGCGACAAGGGCGACGCGGCGAACAACGCGTATCTCGTCGAGCAGTTGCGCGGCGTCGACGACCGGCGCGCGTACTACTGCTGCGTGCTCGCGCTCGTCCGCCACGCGGACGATCCGGAACCGCTGTTCGCCGAAGGGCGCTGGGCCGGCGAGATCGTCGATACGCCGCGCGGCGAACACGGTTTCGGCTACGACCCGTATTTCTACCTGCCGTCGCTCGGCGCGACGGCCGCCGAACTCGAGCCGGCCGTGAAGAACACGCACAGCCACCGCGCGCTGGCGCTGAAGGCGTTGCTCGCGCGGCTCGCGGAGGAAGCATGAACATGCCCGACACCCCTTCGCTGCGGGAGGCGGCATGAGCCAGGCCGCGGACACCGGCGCGCGCGTCGTCGCGACCTTCACGTCGCCCGGCCAGGTGCGCCTCACGTCGCTGCCGCCGCTCGCGCTGTACGTGCATTTCCCGTGGTGCGTGCGCAAGTGCCCGTACTGCGATTTCAACTCGCACGAATGGAAAGGCGAACGGTTTCCGGAAGCCGACTATCTCGACGCGTTGCGCGCCGACCTCGAGCAGGCGTTGCCGCTCGTGTGGGGTCGGCAGGTGCATACCGTGTTCATCGGCGGCGGCACGCCGAGCCTGCTGTCGGCGGCCGGTCTCGACCGGATGCTGTCCGACGTGCGCGCGCTGCTGCCGCTCGACGCCGATGCCGAGATCACGCTCGAGGCGAATCCGGGCACGTTCGAAGCCGCGAAGTTCGCGCAGTTCCGCGCAAGCGGCGTGAATCGCCTGTCGGTCGGCATCCAGAGCTTCAACGAAGCGCACCTGAAGGCGCTCGGCCGGATTCACGACACCGCGCAGGCACGCGCGGCCGTCGAGATCGCCGCGAAGAACTTCGACAACTTCAACCTCGACCTGATGTTCGCGCTGCCGAACCAGACGCTCGACGAATGCCGCACCGACATCGAGACCGCGCTGTCGTTCGCGCCGCCGCACCTGTCGCTGTATCACCTGACGCTCGAGCCGAATACGCTGTTCGCGAAGTTTCCGCCCGTCGTCCCCGACGACGACGCGTCGGCCGACATGCAGGAATGGATCCACGCGCGCACGGCCGAAGCCGGCTACGGGCGCTACGAAGTATCCGCGTACGCGAAGCCGAATCATCAGTGCAAGCACAACCTGAACTACTGGCGCTTCGGCGACTATCTCGGGATCGGCGCGGGCGCCCACACGAAGCTGTCGTTCCCGAACCGGATCCTGCGGCAGGCACGCTACAAGCATCCGGCGACCTTCATCGAACAGGCGAAGGCCGGCACGGCCGTGCAGGAAGAGCGTGAAGTCGGCGCGCGCGACCTGCCGTTCGAATTCATGCTGAACACGCTTCGGCTCGTCGAGGGCTTCCCCGTGCACAGCTTCGCCGAACGCACGGGCCTGCCGATGAGCACCATCGAGCCGGCGTTGAAGGAAGCGGAACGGCGCGGATTGATCACGCGCGATTTCACGCAAATCGCGCCGACGCCGCTCGGCCAGCGCTTCCTCAACGACCTGCAGGAATTGTTCCTGCGCGACGACTGAACGGATGAACGAGGCGGCATTTCGGTTACAATGCCGCCTCGTGTGGAAGCGTGGCCGAGCGGTTTAAGGCACTGGTCTTGAAAACCAGCGACGGGAAACTGTCCGTGAGTTCGAATCTCACCGCTTCCGCCAGGAAGTTCGCCGAACCCCGTCCATTCGCAGAATGACGGGGTTTTTGTTTGTCCGCACGCGTGCGCCCCGCACGTTCCGACGCATCGCGCCGGATGCCGTTACAATCCCGCGCTCCGATTCGCGAAACGGGAAATCCACGTCATGAAGCCCTTCCTCGTCTCGTCGCTCGTCGCCGTGCTGGCCGCCGTCAGCACGCATGCGGCGGCCGACACCGCCTCCGGCAGCGACGCGCAGGCGTCGTGCGCGATCGCGTACGTGACCGGCGTCGGCGGTTCGCCGCGCGGCCTGAGCGAATATCTCGCGAGCCCGTCGCCGTACAACTACCTGAAGGACAACGAGCTGCAGTGCAAGGTGGGCGACGACGGACGCACGTCGAACTGCACCGGCGTGACCTACCTGCGCAACGAACAGGTCAGCGTGTACGACGATTCCGATCCGGCGACGCTGACCGTCGTCGCGCGCGTGGAACTCGATCATGGCCAGACGTATCCGGTGATCGTCGTGGTGCAGCGCAAGGACGCGCGCTGCAAGCAATGACGCGAAAAATACGATGATCCCCGTTTCCGTCGCCCGCTGATGGAACCGGCGCCCGATCGTCGACGCGCCGAAGCGACAGGGTGCGAGCGTCCGGGACGCCAGCCGCCGCACACCGTCGGACGCCTCCCGGCCCGCCCCGCCATCGCCTAGAATTCGTTCAACACGGCGACACGAACGCCGCCGCGTGTTCGATGTATTCGATGCCGCACGCGCCACCCCTGCGCGCGGCACACGGAGATCGCCATGACCGACCTGTCGAGCGCGACGGACCACGTCGATTACGAAGGCTTCGAGATCCATGTCGTGCCGGCCGCGATGCCCGGCAGCGACACGCGCTATACCTACACCGGCTACGTGTGCCATCCGGGCGTGAATCCCGCGCTGCCCGGCCATGCGGTGCCGTTCCACGCGGACGGCGAGGAAAGCTTCGCGAGCGTCGACGAGGCGATCCACGAAGCCGTGCATATCGGCAAGAGCATCATCGACGGCACGCACCCCGACCTGTCGGTCCTGTCGCTCGTGACGCACGGCTTCTGACGCGGCCGGAAGGCATCGCAGGTGATGGGTCGGCAGGCTGGCCGAGGTTGCCGCATCGGCCGAGCGCGCCGCCCGGCCGCACGATTGCAGCGCGCCGTGGCTTTCAACCTTCCGACACGCGCGTGCGCCGCAAGCGCCGTCACATGTCGCGTCACATCGCGATGCATCGCGCCCGATGCACGTTGCCCGACGCGGCGTCCAGCCGGCATCATCCGCGATCGCAACGACCGGTCCCGCGCGCTATGCGTTTCCCCCCATATCGTCTCGCGTCGGTACGCCTATCATTTTTTTATCGTCCCTCCCGGCCATCCCGTCATGCGCCCCCTTCTCCGTCCGCGCGTCGCCCGGCTGCGTGTTGCCGCGCTGGCCGTCGTCGCCCTGCTTGCCGCGTGCACGATCACGCCGCCTTCGTCGTTACGCTCGGTCCTGACGATTCCGTCGGTCATACGCGGCGGCAATCTCGACCAGTATCGCGTCGAGGTCGCGCACCGCGTCGCCGAGCGCAATCCGTCCGGCATGCTGCACGGCACACCGCAGGCCATGCTGCGCTCGCTCGTCGTCGTGGCCTTCACCGTCGATGGCAGCGGCCGCGTGATCAACGCATCCGTCTATCGCAGCAACGGCGACAGCGAGGCGGAAGCGCTCGCGCTCGCGTCGCTGCGCCGCTCGGCACCGCTGCCGGCGCCGCCGTCGCGGCTGCTCGACGGCAACGGTCGACTCGAACTGATGGAAGGCTGGCTCTTCAACGACGACGGCCACTTCCAGCTGCAAAGCACCGCGTCCGCGCAGGCGCAATCGATCGACTGACGCGCCGCCGCGGCCCGATTGCCGGTGGGCGGCGGCGCTGGCTATAATTTTCCGCACTCGCGCGGCCATCACGCCGCGCGCGCGTTCGCGCGCCGCACCCGGCAAGCGAGCCGACCACGCCGGCACCGGGCGGCGGCGACGTACCCGTCTCCATCGTCGACCGGCGAGTGACGTCCGCGCCACGGCGCGCATCCACGCCGCCACCGCGTCATCCGCATCAATCATGTGCCCGGCGGCTCCCGGCAGGCAGTCGCCTGCCCCAGCGCACGCCCAGCCCGCTGCCCCAACGACAAAACGGAGACATCCATGTCCGCATCCCCCCCGGCCGTTGCACACGCAACCGGTTCGGCCGGCGCCGTCAGCCACCGGCGCATCGTGTTCGCGAGCTTCATCGGCACCGCGATCGAGTTCTACGATTTCTACGTGTACGCGACGGCCGCCGCGCTCGTCATCGGCCCCGTGTTCTTCCCGCACGGCTCCGCGACGGCGCAAGCGCTATCCGCGTTCGTCACGTTCGGGATCGCGTTCATCGCGCGCCCGATCGGCTCGTTCCTGTTCGGGCACTTCGGCGACCGCATCGGTCGCAAATCGACGCTCGTCGCATCGCTGCTCGTGATGGGCGTGTCCACCACCGCGATCGGCTTCGTGCCCGGCTACGACACGATCGGCGCGCTCGCGCCGGTGCTGCTGTGCGTGCTGCGCTTCGGCCAGGGGATCGGCCTCGGCGGCGAATGGGGCGGCGCGGCGCTGCTCGCGACCGAGCACGCGCCGCAGGGCAAGCGCGGCTGGTTCGGGATGTTCCCGCAACTGGGGCCGTCGGTCGGCTTCCTGATGTCGAACGGGCTGTTCTTCGCGCTCGCGCTGTCGCTGTCCGATGAGCAGTTCCGCACTTGGGGCTGGCGGATTCCGTTCCTCGTCAGCGCGGTGCTCGTTGCGCTCGGCCTGTACGTGCGGCTCAAGATCACCGAAACGCCCGCGTTCCAGGCGGCGCTCGATCGCAACGAGCGCGTGCGCGTGCCGGTCGCGACCCTCGTCACGCAGCACTGGCGGCCGACGCTGCTCGGCGCGCTCGCGATGGTCGTCTGCTACACGCTGTTCTACATCTCGACGGTGTTCTCGCTGTCGTACGGCGTGTCGGCGCTGCATATTCCGCGCCAGAGCTTCCTCGGCCTGCTGTGTTTCGCGGTCGTCTTCATGGGCCTCGCGACACCGCTGTCCGCATGGGCGTCGGACCGCTTCGGGCGCAAGCCGGTGCTGGTCGTCGGCGCGCTCGCCGCGCTGCTGTCGGGGTTCGCGATGGAACCGCTGCTCGGCAGCGGCTCGATGCCGCTCGTCGCGCTGTTCCTGACGATCGAGCTGTTCCTGATGGGCGTGACGTTCGCACCGATGGGCGCGCTGCTGCCGGAATTGTTCCCGACCAACGTCCGCTACACGGGCGCGGGCGTCGCGTACAACCTCGGCGGGATCCTCGGCGCGTCGATCGCGCCGTATATCGCGCAACTGCTGGCTGCGCGCGGCGGGCTGTCGTGGGTCGGCGGCTATGTGTCGGTGGCGGCGGCGATCAGCCTGATCGGCGTGCTGCTGATGCGCGAGACGCGCGACGCGTCGCTCGTCTGACCCTTCGGGGCGACCCGGGTTGTACGACGGCGGGCGCTGCCTATACTCGATCCTGGGCGCGTCGATGCGCGCCCGGAGATCCCGCCCCGACAGGAGCCGCCGCCATGAACATCCGCCTTGCCAATGCCGATCTCGTGCTGATTCTTGCGCTCGCGCTCGGTGGCGCGCTGCTGCTCGCGCTGCGATTCCGACCGAAGACCTGGCGTGGCCTCGTGTTCGAGGCGCTGCTGGCGAATCTGGCGGCCATCGCCGCCGTCGTCACGATCGAAGCGCTGCTCGCCTGAGCCTCGGCGCCGAGTCAGGCGGACAGCCGCGCGCGCAACGCGCCATAGGCCGGGCAGACCGTATCGATCGCGTCCAGCGCCTCGTCGACGGTCGGCATCGCGCCCGGCTCGCCGATCGACAGCGCATTCGGCGTGCCGCCGATGCCGCAATGGTGGCGCGACGTCGCGACGAAAATCATCACGGTCGGCCGCTGCAGTGCGTGCGCCATGTGCACGAACCCCGTATCGACGCCCACCACCAGCGCGGCCCGGCCCAGCGCCGCGCCGAGCTCCCGTACCGTCATCGCCGGTAACACGATCGCGCCCGGCGCCCGCGCGGCGATATCGCGTGCATCGTCGTGCTCGGCTGCCGATCCCCACGGCACCAGCACGCGCACGCCGCGCGCCATCATCTCCGTGGCCAGCGCGGCCCAGTGGTCGGCCGGCCACTTCTTGTCCGGATTGGACGTCGCATGGAACAGCAGCATGAACGGCCCGCCGTCGGTCACCGCGGCCGGCAGACTCGCATCCTGCGGCGCGACGATGCCGTGCCTGGCCGGCCCTTCCGGCACGTAGCCGAGCGCCTCGCCGGCACTCACGCGCATCCCGTGCCATGCGTCACAGTCCGGACGCGGGCCGAAACGGTGCGAATACGCGAAACGCGCGCCCGTTTCGCCGAGATCCTGCGTCTGGTAGCCGACCCGGCGCGCGGCGCGCGCCAGCGACGAGATGATCGCGCTCTTGTACACGCCGTGCAGATCGATGACCGCGTCGTAGCGATGCGCACGCAACGCACCGATCGACGCCGAGATCGCCTTCAGGTCGCCGGCATTGCGCAGTTTCTTGAAGCGGCGCAGCGGCGCGCACAGGACGGCGCTCACGCCCGGATGCCAGCGTACGACCTCCGCGCACGATTCGTCGACGGCCCAGTCGACCGTCACGCCGGGGAACGCGCGATGCAGGTCGGCGACGACAGGCAGCGTCTGGACGACGTCGCCGAGCGACGTCACTTTCACGATAAGGATACGTTTCACGATAAGCGGGGGTCCTTGACTGGCCATTTGGGCATGCTAACGAGGGTTGCCATGTACAGACATTACGCGAACATTACATTTGCAACAAATTGCTTCGCTTTTGTGAATTTTTGTCGTCCGTCTCGAAGCGTTGTCGTCCCGCTGGCATCGGTTCCTTTTTATAATCTTCTCTTTGCCCTCCGGCCGAACCCATGCCGCGCCCCACTCTCCCCGCGCTGTTTCCCGCCCTCACCCGCCGCTCGCTCCGGATCTGGCGCCAGTATGGTGTTTTCTGGCTCGGCGCGATCGTCGTCGGCCTCGCGGCCGTCCTGTACGCGCGATTGATCGACTGGGGTTACGAGACTTTCCGCGCGATGCGCGATCACGCCGTCTGGCTGCCGCTGCTGCTGACGCCGGCGATCGCCGCGTTGTCGGCGTGGACCACGCGGCGCTTTTTCCGCGGCGCCGAGGGCAGCGGTATCCCGCAGGTGATCGCGACGCTGCATGCCAGCCCGAGCGCATTCGGCGCCCGACTGCTGACGCTGCGCCTCCTGTTCGGCAAGGTGCTGATCTCGTTCCTCGGCATTCTCGGCGGCTTCACGATCGGCCGCGAAGGGCCGACCGTGCAGGTCGGTGCGGCGCTGATGTTCAACCTGCGGCGCTTCTACCCGCGCTCGAACGCGCAGATCGAACGCCAGCTCGTGCTGGCCGGCGCGGCGGCCGGGTTGTCGGCCGCGTTCAATACGCCGCTCGCGGGCATCGTGTTCGCGATCGAGGAACTGACCCGCAGCTTCTCCGCGCGCGCCAGCGGCGTGCTGATCACCGCGATCATTCTCGCCGGCGTCGTCGCGCTCGGGCTGAACGGCAACTACACGTATTTCGGCACGATCAACGCCGGGCTCCATTTCCCGAAGCTGCTGGCGGTCGCGGTGCTGGTCACCGCGATCGTGACGGGCATCGCGGGCGGTCTGTTCTGCTGGTTGCTGCTGAACACGGGGCGCTGGCTGCCCGCGCAACTGCTGGGCCTGTATCGCGAGCGGCCGGTCGCGTTCGCCGCGCTGTGCGGCTTCACGATCGCCGTCGTCGGGCTCGTGTCCGGCGGCACGACGTTCGGCAGCGGTTATGCGGAGGCGCGCGGCCTGCTCGACGGCAGTCAGCAGCTGTCGGTCTTCTATCCGTTCCTGAAGATGGTGTCGATGGTCGCGTCGTACCTGCCGGGCATCCCGGGCGGGATCTTCGCGCCGTCTCTGTCGATCGGCGCCGGCTTCGGCAACGTACTGCATGCCGTATTCAGCAACATGAGCCTGCCGATGCTGATCGCGCTCGCGATGGTCGGCTATCTGGCCGCCGTCACGCAGGCGCCGATCACGTCGTTCGTGATCGTGATGGAAATGATCAACGGTCATGCGCTCGTGATTTCGCTGATGGCGACCGCGCTGGTATCGAGCCGGGTATCGCGCTTTTTCGCGCCGCCGCTCTACGAAACGCTCGCGCAGCGTTATCTGGCGCCGCCCGTCGCGGCCGCCGCGCCGGCCGCGGCAACCGCAGCGGCCGCGGCGGGCGACATGACCGACGTGACCGAACCCCGGGACGCGACCGCGGCCCCCGCCGATCCGCTCGACACGCTGCGCGACGAAGGCGGCGACGAGCCGACCGCCGCGGCGCCGGCCGACGGCGCAGCGCACACGGCGGCGGCGCACGATGCCGGGCCGGCTGCGCCCGACGCAAACGACCCGGCGCAACGGCACGGCCCGCGCGACGCTCAGTAGATCACGACGGGCGCCGGCCGGTAGTAGACCGGCCGCGCCGGCACGACGATGCACCCGGCCAGCGTGATCGCGACGAGCGCGATGGCGATTGCGGTTCTTTTCATCGCGCGCCTCCCTCAGGCCCAGTGGCCGCGCGTCCAGAACCAGTTCGGACCGCGCTGGTCCCAATGCCCGGGCACCCAGTGCATGCCGACGCGCTCGGCCTCCCAGTGGCCGCCGATCCACACGTAGCGCCCATGGTCCCAGTGCCAGTGCCCGCGGTCCCACACGTAGCCCACGCGCGCGGCCGGTACGACCTCGTAGCGCACGGGCGGCGGCGCATTCGGCGCGACGACGACGATTTCCTCGGTGCGCACGGCGGCCGGCTCCGCGATGACCATGCGCCCCTGCGGCGCGATCACCGGCGTGCCGACGAGAATCTCGTCCGCGTGCGCGGCAAACGGTGCGACGACGGCTGACAGGCCCGCGGCGAACAGCGCGAGCGCAACGATACGGCGGGAAACGATAGAGACAGCCATCACAACCTCCTGATTGAACAAGTCACGTGAGCGTATTCGTTCAATGCGGGAGGGTCGATGACGGCCGACAGGCGTCGTGTTACGGCATGCCCGAAAGTGCAACAGGGCGTAAGACGCGCACGGCGGCGGGCGCCGCCGTGCGGAGGGACACACGCCAAGCGTCAGGCTTGCGGAATCTCGATCTTCACTTCGAGGACTTCGAGGTCGTCCTGACGCTCGAGGCTCACGCGGATGTCATCGTCCGAAATATGGACGTACTTCGAGATGACCGCGACGAGCTCTTTCTGCAGCGCCGGCAGGTAATCGGCCGGCGGCCGGCCGCCGACCCGCTCGTGCGCGATGATGAGCTGCAGGCGCTCCTTCGCGACCGATGCGGACTTCTTCTTCTCGCCGAGGAGAAACGAAAGGATGGACATGGGCGGCCTCCGTTACTTGCTGCCGAAGAGGCGCTGCAGCAGGCCCGGCTTCTGGTAATCGGTGAAGCGCAGCGGCTTGTCCTCGCCGAGGAAGCGGGCGACGACGTCCTTGTACGCTTCCGCGACGTCCGTGCCGTCGATATGCACGGCCGGCAGACCCTGGTTCGACGCATGCAGCACGGCTTCCGACTCGGGCACCACGCCGATCAGCTTGATGCGCAGGATCTCGCTGATGTCCTCGAGCGACAGCATCTCGCCTTCGCTCACGCGCTTC
The DNA here is from genome assembly GCF_002223345.1 of Burkholderia sp. AU16741. Taxonomy (NCBI): domain Bacteria; kingdom Pseudomonadati; phylum Pseudomonadota; class Betaproteobacteria; order Burkholderiales; family Burkholderiaceae; genus Burkholderia; species Burkholderia sp. AU16741. The sequence goes on along the minus strand of NZ_NKEZ01000003.1, from coordinate 431,705 downwards.
GGGCTGTAACGCGTGATCAACAGGTGTTCCTTGATCGGCTCCTTGCCTTCGGTCGCGCGCTTCGTCTTCGACGACAGGATGCCGAGAATGCGGTCCGAGTCGCGCACCGACGACACTTCCGGGTTCGTGACGATCAGCGCTTCATCCGCGAAGTACATCGCGTGCAGCGCGCCGGCCTCGATACCGGCCGGCGAATCGCAAACGATGTATTCGAAGTCCATCGCGACGAGGTCGTTCAGCACCTTCTCGACGCCGTCGCGCGTCAGCGCATCCTTGTCGCGCGTCTGCGACGCCGGCAGGATGAACAGGTTCTCGCACTTCTTGTCCTTGATCAGCGCCTGGTTCAGGTTCGCTTCGCCCTGGATCACGTTCACCAGGTCATACACGACGCGACGCTCGCAGCCCATGATGAGATCGAGGTTGCGCAGGCCGACGTCGAAGTCGATCACGGCCGTCTTGTGGCCGCGCAGCGCGAGACCCGACGCGAAGCTCGCGCTCGTCGTCGTCTTGCCCACGCCGCCCTTGCCCGAGGTCACCACGATGATTTTTGCCATTTACCCAATACCCTGTGTTCGTCAATGAGAGCCGATCGACCCGGAGCGCGCCGCGTGAATCACGTCAGGCGCAGCGGTTCGATCATCAGTTTTTCCTCTTCGAGCCGGATCTGGACCGATTTGCCCAGTACGTCGGCGGGCAGCGGGTTCTCGGTCGTTCGATAGATACCCGCGATCGAAATCAGTTCCGGTTCGAGACACGTGCAGAAAATGCGCGCGTCGTGATTGCCGTGCACGCCCGCGAGTGCGCGGCCGCGCAACGGCGCGTAGATGTGGATATTGCCTTCCGCGATGATTTCCGCGCCGTGACTGACCGGCGCGAGCACCACGAGGTCTCCTTTCGCATAAATCTGCTGCCCCGAACGCAACGGCCGGTCGATCACCAGCGTCTGGCCGCCGGCCTGCACGAGTGTCGGCGCAGGCTCTAACGGCTGTTCGGGCGCCGCTGCGGCTGCCGCGGCGGCGGGCTCGACGGCTGGCACGGCCGCCGGTTCCGCTTCGTCGGCCGGTTTCGCGGCCGGCGCGCGGCGATCGCGCGCCTCCAGCAACGGCAAGCCGGCTTCCCCCGCCCAGGCCTGCGTTGCCAGTGCGACGACGCCCACCGGACGCATCCGCACGTCGTTCAGCATCTGGCGGATGTCCGCGAGCGCGACGCGCTCGCCGTCAGCCAGGCGGCGGACGTCGATCGCGACGACATCGTCGGCGAAAAACTCGGGAGTCGCTTCGAAGCGCTTGACCAGTTCGGTACGCAACGCGTCGAGATCGGTCGTCTTCACGGTGAACAGCAACGTATCGACCGATCCGCTGCGCAGCTCGAAGAATGGCGATTTTTTAAGCGACATGGACACTCTGCAAAAATTTTTTGCGTATTTTACAGGCGTCCACGCAGGCGGCCATTATTTTTGGGACTCGGGATGGCGGCGGCCTGGACGGACGCACCACCGGCAGGCGGGCGGGCCAGCGGGCGATCGGGCTTTCGTCGCGCCGCGCGGCTGGCCATGTCGAGGTCGCGTCAGTGCTTCACCTGCGACACGAACAGCGATTTCATCGCGCCGGGCATCCGCGCGATCGGCGCATGTTCGCCGGTGTTGCCGAAACCGGCACGCTCGTAGAAGCGGATTGCGTTGCGGTTCGCATCGGCGATCCATGCGTAGACGTCGGTGGCGCCGCGCTCGGCAAGCCATGCGGTGGCCGTCTCCAGCAGCAGCACGCCGCCGCGCAGATGACGCACCGCATGCGCGACCCACAGTTCGCTGACGAACGCGCGCCGATCGGGCGTGTTGTCGAAATACGCGCCGATCATGCCGGCCGGGTGGCCTTCGGTGTACAGCAGGAAAGTCGTCGACTCGTCGGACACGGCGCGCTGCGCGGCGATCGCCGACGCCGCGTCCGTTTCGACGGTCAGCAATTCGGCCTCCGGCGCTTCGCCGGGCGCATAGGGCTCACGCAGTGATGCGGCGCGGAGTTCGCGATATACCCCGCCCTGATCGGCAGCGATACGACGAACGGTCAAGGTCGAACTCATGCAGGCACAGCCCCCTTCGGACAGCAAGCTAGTAGCTTCAACCGAAAGCGGGGCATGAGTCAAATCGTAATTTTCAAACGGCGGCGCGAATCGAAAGACAGCGGATGTCATCCACGACGACGTGCGCGGCCCGATGTGCAGGTGCAGCATCGGTACGTCGACGCCGGGTGTTGGACGGTGAGCGCACTCTCATGATCCGGCGCTTCGCGTCGTTCTCCTTGCAATGCGCGGCCGGCCGGTTTCGAGCCGCGTTGCAACGCGTCGCCGCGGCCGTAACGCTACGTAATATAAGCGAACGAAAAGCGCTCGGCGCCCTTACTTCGGCGGCCTCATTATTGCGACGCAACATTCGTTGCAGCCCGCTCACACGCGCTCGCCCGCACTGCAGGCCGCGCCATTCGTCTGACAAACGCGTCGCCGTCGCGAGCCCATCCGCCGCCGTCGGCCCGTTTCAATCGGCGCGTGTCGGCCCCTCCTCGCCCTGCGTCTTGGGCAGCGCGTCGTTTGGAGCATCGCGCCTAGCGGCGGTATTTGGCAAGCGCGCGCGCCGGTCGTATAACAGGCAGAACCGGACACCGATCCGGCGCCGCCGCGCGCATCGCGGACCACGAGGATTCGAACAATCATGCATGCGGCCGCCCGCGGGCCGGCCGACTGGAGGGAGACAATGGCAATGACCGACGGATCGGCCTCGGGCTGGTCGGATGGCAAGCGTTACCTGTGGCTGCTCGGCGCGCTGACGATCACGCTGCCGATCCTCGCCGCGCAGCTCGCGCTGTCGACGGGCCTTCACGTGTTCTGGTGGTTCGGCCCGCTGTTCGCGTTCGGGGTGATCCCGATTCTCGACACGCTGATCGGCGACGATCGCGACAATCCGCCCGAAGCCGTCGTGCCGCGGCTCGAACGGGAGCGCTACTACCGATACATCGTCTATCTCGCGACTTTCGTCGAATACGTCGCGTTCTTCATGGGCGTGTGGATCGTCGGCACGCACGCGCTCGCGTGGTACGACTACGTCGGCTTCGCGCTGTCGCTCGGCGCCTCGACGGGCATCTCGATCAACACCGCGCACGAGCTCGGGCACAAGACCGACCGCTTCGAACGCTGGCTCGCGAAGATCACGCTCGCGCCGGTCGCATACGGCCACTTCTACGTCGAACACAATCGGGGCCATCACGTGCGCGTCGCGACGGCCGAGGATCCGGCGAGCGCGCGCTACGGCGAGTCGTTCTGGGCGTTCCTGCCGCGCACGGTGACCGGCAGCATCCGTTCCGCGTGGCGGCTCGAGAAGGCTCGCCTCGAACGGCTCGGGCATTCGCCGTGGAGCTGGCGCAACGAAGTGCTGCACGCATGGGCGATGACCGCCGTCGTGTGGGGCATCGCGATCGCGATGGCCGGCAAGGTCGTGATCCCGTTCCTCGTGATCCAGGCCGTCTACGGCGCGTCGCTGCTCGAAGTGGTGAACTATGTCGAGCACTACGGGCTCGGCCGCCGCAAGCTGCCGAACGGGCGCTACGAACGCTGCACGCCGCAGCATTCGTGGAACAGCAATCACGTCGTCACGAACCTGTTCCTGTACCAGTTGCAGCGACACGCCGACCATCACGCGAATCCGACGCGCTCGTACCAGGCGCTGCGCCACTTCGACGATGCGCCGCAATTGCCGGCCGGTTACGCGACGATGATCCTGTTCGCGTACGTGCCGCCGCTGTGGTATCGCGTGATGAACCCGCGGGTCGTCGCGCACTATCGCGGCGACATGGCGCAATCGAATATCAAGCCGTCGATTCGGGACAAGGTGCTGGCGCAGTATCCGGCGGCGGCGTGATGGGAGGGCAGGACTGTGTGAATGCCGGCGAGCGCTGCTCGATGCGGTCGGCGCGCCGGCATCCGGCTTGCATGCGCACGGTTCGGCAGCGACGCCGTCACGCCATTTCCGGCAACGCGAACATGGCCCGGGGACGACGGCAGCCAGCAATGTAAAACCGTCAGGACTTCCGACAGTCGGTGCGGGACGATCGCGCCGCTATCGTCCCGGCACGATCCGATGCCCGCCGTTGGCCTGTCGCCACCGCATCCGCATCCGCATCCGCAATCGACACGCCGCACCGACGGCCCAAAACGAAAAACCCCTTGATCCTTTTCGGATCAAGGGGCTTCGTATTTTGGCGGAGAGGGTGGGATTCGAACCCACGGTACGGGGAAACCGTACGCCTGATTTCGAGTCAGGTACATTCGACCACTCTGCCACCTCTCCTTCCTTACTGCCTTCGCGGCTGGTCGTTTCCGCGAGAAAAAGATTATAAGACGAGTGCTTCGCGGCTGACAAGCCCTTTCTGCAAATTTTTTGCGAGGGCTTCGAAAGACCCGCGTTACGACGCCTGTGCCGGCGCGTCGATCCGCTCCATGCCGCCCATGTACGGACGCAGCACTTCCGGCACCGTGACCGAGCCGTCCGCGTTCTGGTAGTTCTCCAGCACCGCGACGAGCGTGCGACCGACCGCCAGACCCGAACCGTTCAGCGTATGCACGAGCTCCGGCTTGCCCTGCGCGTTGCGGAACCGCGCCTGCATCCGGCGCGCCTGGAACGCCTCGGTGTTCGAGCAGCTCGAGATCTCGCGATAGGTGTTCTGCGCGGGCAGCCACACCTCGAGGTCGAACGTCTTCGCGGCCGAGAAGCCCATGTCGCCCGTGCACAGCGTGATCACGCGGTACGGCAGGCCGAGCTTCTGCAGGATCGCTTCCGCGTGGCCGACCATCTCGTCGAGCGCCGCGTACGACGTTTCCGGCGCGACGACCTGCACCATCTCGACCTTGTCGAACTGGTGCTGACGGATCATCCCGCGCGTGTCGCGGCCGTACGAACCGGCTTCCGAGCGGAAGCACGGCGAATGCGCGGTGAGCTTGATCGGCAGCGCCGACGCGTCGACGATCGACTCGCGCACGGTGTTCGTCAGCGAAATCTCGGACGTGGAGATCAGGTATTGCGTGACCGTGTTTTCCGCGCCGCCCTTCTCGACGCGGAACATGTCGTCCGCGAACTTCGGCAATTGGCCCGTGCCGTACAGGATCTCCGGGTTCACGATGTACGGCGTATACGTTTCGGTATAGCCGTGCTGCTGCGTGTGCGTGTCGATCATGAACTGCGCGAGCGCGCGGTGCAGGCGCGCGATCGGGCCGCGCAGCATCGTGAAGCGTGCACCGGCGAGCTTCGCGCCCGTCTCGAAATCGAGGCCGAGCGGCGTGCCGACGTCGACGTGATCCTTCACCGCGAAGTCGAACTGGCGCGGCGTGCCCCAGCGGCGCGTCTCGACGTTGTCGGCTTCGTCCTTGCCGACCGGCACGCTTTCGTGCGCGACGTTCGGCATGCCCAGCATCAGGTCGGACAGACGCGCCTGGATCTCGCCGAGCCTGGCTTCCGACGCCTTCATTTCATCGCCGATCCCGCCGACCTCGGCCATCACGGCCGACGTGTCCTCGCCCTTGCCCTTCATCGCGCCGATCTGCTTCGACAGGCTGTTGCGGCGCGCCTGGAGCTCTTCGGTGTGGGTCTGGATCGCGCGGCGTTCCGCTTCGAGTGCGGAGAACGCGGCGACGTCGAGGGTGTAGCCGCGATCGGCGAGGCGCTTGGCGACGCCGTCGAGGTCTTTGCGCAGCAACTGGATGTCGAGCATGGGAGGACTTGGAAAATCGTTGTGTAAGACGGGAATTCTAACGCACCGCGCGGCCGCCACGGCGTCGGCCGGATGGACAATGCCGCAAATGGGCGACCATGGCAGTATCGCATTGGCGGTCCGCCGCATCGGCGCCCGGCGAATTGCCGCGCCTGGCCATGACGGATCGCAACACGCCCGCGCCGGCTCGCGGCAATCGAATCGAGCGGCGCGCCGGCTCCGCGTCACAGCTCCCAAGGAATCCGATGACCATCGAACTCGACAAGGATGTACGCGACCGCGCGATCGCGTCGCTGCAACGTTATTTCACAGAAAACATGGACGAGCCGATCGGCAACATCCAGGCCGGCGCCCTGCTGCATTTCTTCATTCAGGAAGTCGCGCCGGCGATCTACAACCTCGCGATCGCCGACGCGCAGGAACGCCTGCATGCACGGGTCGCCGAACTCGACATCGAATGCCACGAAGAGCCGTTCGAATACTGGAAGCAACAGCAGCCGGGCCGCAAGCGCTGACGCGCGCGCGGCGGCGTCAGTCCTTCTTGCCGGCCTCGCGATCGAGCTCGCGCAGCCACGCGAGCTTCTCGGCGATCTTCGATTCGAGCCCGCGCGGCACCGGCTGATACCAGCGCGGCTCGCGCATCCCGTCCGGCAGGTACGTCTCGCCGGCGGCGTACGCGTTCGGCTCGTCGTGCGCGTAACGATAAGCGTGACCGTAGCCGAGCTCCTTCATCAGCCTGGTCGGCGCGTTACGCAGGTGCACGGGCACCTCGCGCGACTTGTCCTGCTTCACGAACGCCATCGCCTGGTTGAACGCGTTGTAGCCGGCGTTGCTCTTCGCCGCGCACGCGAGATAGATCACGGCCTGCCCGAGCGCGAGTTCGCCTTCCGGCGAGCCGAGCCGCTCGTAGGTTTCGGCCGCGTCGTTCGCCACCTGCAACGCGCGCGGGTCGGCCAGGCCGATGTCTTCCCACGCCATCCGCACGATGCGCCGCGCGAGATACTTCGGATCCGCGCCGCCGTCGATCATCCGGCAGAACCAGTACAGCGCGCCGTCCGGGCTCGAGCCGCGCACCGACTTGTGCAGCGCCGAAATCTGGTCGTAGAAGTTGTCGCCGCCCTTGTCGAAGCGCCGCGCGTTCAGGGTCATCGCATTGCTGACGAAATCGGCATCGATCGTCGCGACCCCGGCCGACGTCGCCGCCGTCTGCGCCTGTTCGAGCAAGTTCAGGAAGCGGCGTGCGTCGCCGTCCGCGTAGCCGACCAGCGTATCGATCGCCTTGTCGTCGAACGCGAGGCCGTCGAGCGCGATTTCCTGCGCGCGCTTCAGCAACTGGCGCATCTCGTCGTCGTTCAGCGACTTCAGCACATACACCTGCGCCCGCGACAGCAACGCCGAATTGACCTCGAAACTCGGGTTTTCGGTCGTCGCGCCGATGAAGGTCACGAGGCCCGACTCGACGAACGGCAGCAGCGCATCCTGCTGCCCCTTGTTGAAACGGTGGATTTCGTCGACGAACAGGATCGTGTGGCGACCGGTACGGTTCAGCGTATCCTTCGCCTGCTCCATCGACTCGCGGATGTCCTTCACGCCGCCGAGCACCGCGGACAGCGCGATGAACTCGCAGTCGAACGCGGCCGCGGTGAGCCGCGCGAGCGTCGTCTTGCCGACGCCGGGCGGCCCCCACAGGATCATCGAATGCGGCTTGCCCGATTCGAACGCGAGCCGCAGCGGCTTGCCTTCGCCCAGCAAATGCGTCTGGCCGATCACCTCGGCGAGCGTTTTCGGCCGCAGCGCCTCGGCGAGCGGGCGGCGCGGCTCGACTTGAAACAGGTCGGACATGAACCCTCGCTCCACATCAAACGGTCGCGGCCGAACCGGCCGCCGGACCTGACATTATGACAGCCGCGCGACGGCGCCGCCGCGGCCCGGCGGGCAGTGCCCGGGTCTGTTGCCCGGGTCTGTTGCACGCGTCTGTTGCACGCGTCTGTTGCACGCGCCTGTTGCACGCGCCTGTTGCACGCGCCCGTTGCACGCGCCCCCAAACAACACGGGCCTGCCGTTGCCGGCAGGCCCGTATCGGGAAAACGGTGCAGCGACGGTCAGCCGTTGATCACGTCCGCGCCCTTCGGCACGACGAACTTGAACGTATCGCCCTTCAGCGGCAGGTTCGTCTGGATGTTCGTGAAGGTCAGCAGCGTCACGTTGCCGAACACGTCGTGCAGCTCCATCGCGGCGAGCGTGCCGTTGCGGAAACCGATGCCGATTCGCTGAAACTGCGTGTCCTGCGCCTTCGGCAGCATCTCGAGCCAGTCGATGCCGCCCTTCTCGCCGGCGTCGCGCAGCGTGTAGTTCTTGTCGAGATCGTTGCTGCCGAACAGGATCGCCGCGGGGCTCGCGCCCAGCGCGCCGTTCAGCTTGCGCTCGGTGACCTGGTTCAGGTCGCGGTCGTACACATAGAGCTTGTCGCCGTCGGCCTGCAGCACCTGCTGGTACGGCTTCTGGTACGTCCAGATGAACTTGCCCGGCCGCGCGAACATGAACGTGCCGCTCGAATTGTCGGTGGGCTTCGGCGCGGCCTGCACGGCGCTCGCGCCTTTGGCCGCCGGCGCCTTGACGATCTGCTGCGTGAAATCGCCCTTCGCCGAACGCACCTGCGACACGAAGGCCTTCAGTTGCTCGGTGCCGCCCGCGAACGCGTGCGTCGCCGCGAGCATCAGCGATGCGCCGGCGAGCGCCGCGCCGAGCCAGCGCCGCGTCGAACGAAGGGAAGGGGCGAACGAAAGTTGCTGCATGATGCGGTTTTCTCCGTGGGTGGCCGGCGCTGCGGGCGCCGCGGACTCATTCCGCGTCGCGCGCCGGCACAAGAATTTCGCGGTTGCCGCTCGACGACATCGCCGACACGAGCCCCGACTGCTCCATCTGCTCGAGCAGCCGCGCCGCGCGGTTGTAACCGATTCGCAGATGACGCTGCACGAGCGAGATCGACGCACGGCGGTTCTTGATGACGATCTCGACCGCCTGGTCGTACAGCGGATCAGACTCGCCGCCGCCTTCGCCGGTTCCCGCGCCGGCCGAGCCCTCGTCGCCGTCGGCGGTGCCGCCTTCGAGCAGGCCCTCGACGTAGTTCGGCTCGCCCTGCTCCTTGAGCTTCTCGACGACGCGATGCACTTCGTCGTCGGCGACGAACGCGCCGTGCACGCGCACGGGCAGCCCCGAGCCGGGCGGCAGGTACAGCATGTCGCCCATCCCGAGCAGCGATTCGGCGCCCATCTGGTCGAGAATCGTGCGCGAGTCGATCTTCGACGACACCTGGAACGCGATCCGCGTCGGCACGTTCGCCTTGATCAGGCCGGTGATCACGTCGACCGACGGACGCTGCGTCGCGAGGATCAGGTGGATGCCGGCCGCGCGCGCCTTCTGCGCGATCCGCGCGATCAGCTCCTCGACCTTCTTGCCGACGACCATCATCAGGTCGGCCAGCTCGTCGATCACGACGACGATGTTCGGCAGGCGGCCGAGCGGCTCCGGATCGTCCGGCGTCAGGCTGAACGGGTTCGGGATCTTCTCCTCGCGCTTCGCCGCCTCGTCGATCTTGTTGTTGTAGCCCGCGAGGTTGCGCACGCCGAGCTTGCTCATCAGCTTGTAGCGGCGCTCCATCTCCGCGACCGTCCAGTTCAGCGCATGGCCGGCCTGGCGCATGTCGGTGACGACCGGGCACAGCAGGTGCGGAATGCCTTCGTAGACGCTCATTTCGAGCATCTTCGGATCGATCAGGATCAGGCGCACCTGCTCGGCGGTCGCCTTGTACAGCAGCGACAGGATCATCGCGTTGATCCCGACCGACTTGCCCGAACCGGTCGTGCCGGCCACCAGCAGGTGCGGCATCTTCGCGAGATCCGCGCACACCGGCTTGCCGCCGATGTCCTTGCCGAGGCTCAGCGTCAGCGCCGACGATGCGGCCGCATACACCTCGGAGCCGATGATCTCGGACAGATGCACCGTCTGGCGGCGCTGGTTCGGCAGCTCGAGCGCCATGTAGTTCTTGCCGGGAATCGTCTCGACGACTCGGATCGACACGAGCGACAGCGAACGCGCGAGATCCTTCGCGAGGTTGACGATCTGGCTGCCCTTCACGCCGGTGGCCGGCTCGATCTCGTAGCGCGTGACGACCGGGCCCGGATACGCGGCGACGACGCTCGCCTCGACGCCGAAATCCTTCAGCTTCTTCTCGATCAGACGCGACGTGAATTCGAGCGTATCGGCGGAAATCGCTTCCTGCGTCTTCGGCGCGGGGTCGAGCAGCGACACCGGCGGCAGCGTCGAATCGCCCGGCAGGTCGGTAAACAGCGGCACCTGGCGCTCGCGCTCGACGCGCTCGGACTTCGCCGGCGTGACGACCGGCGGCACGATCGTCACCGGCTCGTGATCCTCGATGCGCACGCGCTCCTCTTCGACCTTGCCTTCGCGGCGCACCGCCGCGGCCTCGCCGAGCTTGCGGTCGCGCTCGGCCTCGCGGCGCAGCTTCGCGACGTTGACGGCGGACAGGATCGCGCCGCCGACGCGCTCGGCGACCGACAGCCACGAGAAGCGGAAATACAGCGACAGGCCGATCGCGAGCGCGATCAGCAGCAGCAGCGTGCCGCCCGTGAAGCCGAACGCATGCGACATCGCGCCCGCGACGGCTTCGCCGACGACGCCGCCCGGCGCGCGCGGCAGCTGCACCTTCAGCGACCACATGCGCAGCGCCTCGATGCCGTCGCACGCGAGCACGACCAGCACGAACGCGAAGATTTCGGTGAGCCAGCCGATCGGCCGCTCCGGTTCGTCCGGCATCGCGTCGTGGCGCGTGATGCGGCGGTAGTTGACGGCGATGCGCCGCCCGAGCGGCACGATCAGCCAGTAGGCCGACAGGCCGAACAGCAGCAGGATGATGTCGGCCGTCCACGCGCCGACGCGGCCGGCCCAGTTCGAGATGTGATCGACCTGGGCGGCGTGCGTCCAGCTCGGATCGCGCCGGCTGTAGCTCAGCAGGGCCATCACCAGAAACGCGCAGAGCGCGACCTGGAGAATCCAGCGGATCTCCGTGAGGAGCTTCGACATCCGGTGCGGCAACGCCTGTGCCTGGGCGGAATAAGGAGCTTTTGCCATGAATCCGTATAAAGAGGACGGGCCGTGCGCCCGCCTGTCGTTCGATCGCGCTTATTGTAAACGCTGCATCGGGCCGCCAAGTGTAAATGACGGTTACATAACGGGGACGGGGTGCCGAACCGGCGCCGCCGGCAGCCGGCCGGATGCGCGCCCCCGCGACAACGCGCCACCGCATCGCGGGCCGCCGCCCGGCTCACCGCCGCGGTACGCGGGGGCACGCCACGAAACGCTATCGCCACGATTGAAACTCTCGTTCGGCAGCGCAGCAACGGGGCCTTTATAATGCGCGTCTGATACCCACCTATGACGGCATCCCGGTCAACCCGGACCGTCCGGCGAGCCCCTACCCCGCCCGCCGCAGCCGCCTTTTACGGATTCGCACATGTCCACGCCCAAACACGCCAAAGTCCTGATTCTCGGTTCCGGCCCCGCCGGCTACACGGCTGCCGTCTACGCGGCCCGCGCCAACCTGTCCCCGGTGCTGATCACCGGCATCGCGCAGGGCGGCCAGCTGATGACCACGACCGACGTCGAAAACTGGCCGGCGGACGCGAAAGGCGTGCAAGGCCCGGAACTGATGGCGCGCTTCCAGGAGCACGCGGAGCGCTTCAACACCGAAATCGTCTTCGATCATATCCACACCGCCAAGCTGCACGAGCAACCGATCCGCCTGATCGGCGACTCGGGTGAATACACGTGCGATTCGCTGATCATCGCGACCGGCGCGTCCGCGCAGTATCTCGGCCTGGCCTCCGAGGAAGCGTTCATGGGCAAGGGCGTGTCGGCCTGCGCGACCTGCGACGGCTTCTTCTATCGCAACCAGGAAGTCGCGGTGATCGGCGGCGGCAACACGGCCGTCGAGGAAGCGCTCTACCTGACCGGCATCGCGAAGAAGGTCACCGTGATCCACCGCCGCGACAAGTTCCGCGCGGAGCCGATCCTGATCGATCGCCTGCTGGAGAAGCAAAAGGAAGGCGTCGTCGACATCAAGTGGGATCACGTGCTCGACGAAGTGACGGGCGAGGAATCGGGCGTCACGGGCCTGCGCATCAAGAACGTGAAGACCGGCGCGACGGAAGACCTGCACGTGCAGGGCGTGTTCGTCGCGATCGGCCACAAGCCGAACACCGACCTGTTCCAGGGCCAGCTGGAGATGAAGGACGGCTACATCCTGACGAAGAGCGGCCTGCAAGGCAACGCGACGTCGACGAGCGTGCCGGGCGTGTTCGCCGCGGGCGACGTGCAGGACAACGTGTACCGCCAGGCGATCACCAGCGCGGGCACGGGCTGCATGGCCGCGCTCGACGCGCAGCGCTACCTCGAAAGCCTGCACGACAAGAAGTAAGCCGGGAGCCTTGCCGCAGCGGGCGCTACAATGGCGTCCGCTGCCGCGAAGCGGGCTCGACCGGAAAGCCGCTGCCGCCGCGCAGCGGCTTTTTTTGTGCCCGCGCGCCCGAACGCGCCTGCCCCGTTACCGAATCATGGCGAAGAACCAGCCCCATCCGAGCGATCCCGCGAAGCGGAAGATCGCTGCCCGTCCCGTGACCCCGGCGCCCGCCGCGCCGCCGCCCGCGCCCGATGCGGCCGCGTTGCGCGGCCAGGGCCTCGCGGGCCTCGGCGCGTTGCGCAAGTCGCTGCAAGGCGAAGCTGATCGTCGCGAGCGCGCGCGCATCGAAACCGCGCAGGCCGAGCGCAAGGCGGAAGCCGACGCAAACCTGTTCCGCAACGAAATCGGCACGATCCGGCCGCTGAACGCGCCGCCGCGCGCGTCGTCGGGCCGCATGCCGCCCGACCCGGTGCCAAAACAGACGCAGCGCGACGAGGAGGCCGTGCTGAACGCGACGCTGTCCGACGAATTCGATCCCGAGACGCTGCTCGACAGCGACGACTCGCTCTATTACCACCGCCCCGGCATCAGCCGCGACGTCGTGCGCAAGCTGAGGAGCGGCGCGTGGATCGTGCAGGCGCAGATCGATCTGCACGGCATGCGGCGCGACGAAGCGCGCGATGCGCTCGCCGAATTCATCCGCGAAGCCGGCAAGAAAGGGCTGCGCTGCCTGCGCGTGATCCACGGCAAGGGCCTCGGTTCGATCGGCAAGGAACCGGTGCTGAAGGGCAAGGTGCGCGCGTGGCTCGTGCAGAAGGAAGAAGTGATCGCTTTCTGCGAGGCGCGCGGCCACGACGGCGGCGCGGGCGCGGTGCTGGTGCTGCTGCAGCCGCACGCGGCGCCGGCCGACCGGGGGCCGCGTGCCGCATCCTAGGCTGACGCTCGCGATCGCGATACTGGAGGCGATCGCCACGCTGGCTTTCGCGATTTCGGGGTTCATCGAGGCGCGCAAGAACCGCCTCGACTCGGTCGGCACGTTCGTCGTCGCGCTCGCGACCGCCTTCGGCGGCGGCACGCTGCGCGACATCCTGCTCGAGCGCCGGCCGTTCTACTGGGTCATGCACGACGACTACGTGATCGCGATCTTCGTGCTCGCGCTGTTCGCGCCGTTCGTGCTGCGCATGCTGTCGCGGCTATCGGCCGAACGGCTGCTGCTGATCGCCGATGCGATCGGGCTCGGCATCTTCAGCATCTCGGGCACGTCGATCGCGCTCGACGCCGAGATGCCGCGCTTCATCGCGGTGATGATGGGCGTAATCACCGGCGTGGTCGGCGGGATCGTCCGCGACGTGCTGTGCAACGACATCCCGCTGATCCTGCGCGATTCGCGGCCGTACGCGACCTGTGCATTCGTCGGCTGCTGGTTCTACCTGCTGCTCGTGTGGCTGCAGTTCGACTCGGTGTACAGCGTGCTGCTCGCGACCGGCTTCATCCTCGTCGCGCGGCTCGCGACGTTCAAGTTCGACGTGCGGTTGCCGCACTGACCGGCGCATCCGCGCGCGCGTCAGCCGCATCGGCGAAACGAAAAAGGGGCCGCTCATCGAAACGGCCCCTTCGTCTTTCATTCACCCAAGCGTCGCGTCACGCGATCCGCTCTTCCGACGCCGGATCGAACAGCACGGCCTTCGACACGTCGAACAGCAGCGATTGCGTCTGCCCCGGCTGCGGGTTCGCGGCCGGATGCACGCGGCTCACGATCCGTTTGCCGTTCACCTGCGCGAACACGTGCGTGTCCGGGCCGGTCGGCTCCGTCACGTCGACGCGCACGTCGATCGGCTGCAGCTTCGACGCCTCGCCGTGATGTGCGTTGCGCGCGTCGGTGATGCGCTCCGGACGCAGGCCGAGGATCACCTCGCGGCCGACGTGCGACTTCAGCTTCGCCGCGTCGAACGGCAGGATCAGCGCGCTGCGCGCGAGGCCCGTGTCGATCTCGAGCGCGATCCCGCCGCCCTGCTCCACCAGCTTGCCGTTGATGAAGTTCATCGGCGGCGCGCCGATGAAGCCCGCGACGAACAGGTTCGACGGCGAATCGTAAATGTCCTGCGGCGCGCCGAACTGCTGGACCACGCCGTCCTTCATCACCGCAATGCGATCGCCGAGCGTCATCGCCTCGATCTGGTCGTGCGTCACGTAGACGATCGTCGTGCCGAGACGCTGGTGCAGCAGCTTGATTTCCGCACGCATCTCGATGCGCAGCTTCGCGTCGAGGTTCGACAGCGGCTCGTCGAACAGGAACAACGACGGATCGCGCGCGAGCGCGCGGCCCATCGCGACGCGCTGGCGCTGGCCGCCCGACAGCTGGCCCGGCTTGCGGTCGAGCAGGTGCTGGATCTGCAGCATCGACGCCACGCGGTCGACGATCTGCTGCTGCTCGCTCTTCGGCACCTTGCGGATGTTCAGCCCGAACGAGATGTTCTCGCGCACCGTCATCGACGGATACAGCGCGTACGACTGGAACACCATCGCGATGTCGCGATCCTTCGGCGACAGGTCGTTGACGACCTTGCCGTCGATGCAGATCTCGCCGCTCGTGACGGTCTCGAGCCCGGCGATCATGTTGAGCAGCGTCGATTTCCCGCAGCCCGAGCCGCCGACCAGGATCAGGAACTGTCCGTCCTCGATCTCGATGTCGACACCCTTCAGGACCGGCACCCCGTTCGGGTAGGTCTTGTACACGTCACGGATGGAAAGGCTTGCCATGCTGTGAATCCTCTGTCTCGTCTCGCGCGGCGCACTCGGGCGCCGCGTCGGGTTCGTTTCGATGCGCCGCGCGTGGTGCGCGGCCGGTTCGTCGTATCGGATAAAGCCGCGCCTACCCCTTCACCGCGCCCGCCGTCAGCCCGCGCACGAAGTAGCGGCCGGCGACGATGTAGACGAGCAGCGTCGGCAGCGCGGCGATGATCGCGCCGGCCATGTCGACGTTGTATTCCTTCACGCCCGTCGACGTGTTGACGAGGTTGTTCAGCGCGACCGTGATCGGCATCGAGTCGACGCCGGAGAACACGATCCCGAACAGGAAGTCGTTCCAGATCTGCGTGAATTGCCAGATCAGGCACACCATGAAGATCGGCAGCGACACCGGCAGCAGGATCTTCGTGAAGATCGTGAAGAAGCCGGCGCCGTCGATGCGCGCGGCCTTCACGAGTTCGGCCGGCACGCTCACGTAGAAGTTGCGGAAGAACATCGTCGTGAACGCGATCCCGTACACGACGTGCACGAACACGAGGCCCGGAATCGTGTTCGCGAGGCCGAGCATCCCCTGCAGGCGCGCCATCGGCAGCAGGATCACCTGGAACGGGATGAAGCAGCCGACCAGCATCATCGTGAACAGCGCGT
Organism: Burkholderia sp. AU16741; assembly: GCF_002223345.1. Lineage (NCBI taxonomy): Bacteria > Pseudomonadati > Pseudomonadota > Betaproteobacteria > Burkholderiales > Burkholderiaceae > Burkholderia > Burkholderia sp. AU16741. The sequence continues at coordinate 416,078 of NZ_NKEZ01000003.1, read as the reverse complement.
CCGCGCCGCGAAAGCGCCAGTGCGTGAGCACGTAGCCGTTGAACGCGCCGATCAGCGACGAGATCAGCACGGCGGGAATCACCATCTGCAGCGAGTTCAGGAAGAACGGCTTCATCCCGTCGCAACGCACGCCGGTACAGGCGCCGCTCCATGCCTTGATCCACGGATCGAAGGTCCAGTGCGTCGGCGGCGTCAGCAGGTTGCCGGTGCGCAGCTGGTCGAGATCCTTGAACGACGTCGACAGCATCACGTAGATCGGGAACAGGAAATACAGCGCGAACAGGATCAGTGCCGCATAGATCACTGCCCGGCTGATCGTCATCTTAGGCTGCATTGCGGGTGCTCCTCGATTCCATATACATCAGCGGCACCAGCACCGCGACCACGGTCGCGAGCATCATCACCGAGGACGCCGCGCCGAGCCCGAGCTGGCCGCGGTTGAACGAAAACGTGTACATGAACATGGCCGGCAGCGACGACGACGTGCCCGGGCCGCCCGCCGTCAGCGCGACGACGAGGTCGAAGGTCTTGATCGTGATGTGGCAGAGGATCAGCAGCACCGAGAAGAACACCGGGCGCATGCTCGGGATCACGATCTTGCGGTAGATGGTGGGCAGCGTCGCGCCGTCGACCTGCGCGGCCTTGAAAATCTCGCCGTCGACACCGCGCAGCCCCGCGAGGAACAGCGCCATCACGAAGCCGGTCGACTGCCACACGGCCGCGATCACCACGCAGAAGATCGCCTTGTCCGGATCGTCGAGCCAGCCGAACGAGAAGCTCGTCCAGCCCCAGTCGTGCATCACTTTCTCGAGGCCGAGGCCCGGGTTCAGGATCCACTGCCATGCGGTGCCGGTCACGATGAACGACAGCGCCATCGGGTACAGGAAGATCGCGCGCAGCGCGCCTTCGTTGCGGATCCGCTGGTCGAGCAGGATCGCGAGGAACAGGCCGAGCCCGACGCAGATCGCGATGAACGGAATCCCGAACCAGCCGAGGTTCGCGGCGGAGGTCCACCACACGTCGTTCTGGAACAGGTCCGTGTAACGGCCGAAGCCGTCGAATTCGTAGTTGGGCAACAGCCGCGAGCGGGTCAGCGACAGATAGCCGGTAATCAGGATGAAGCCGTAGATGAACACCACGGCGATCGCGACGCTCGGCGCGAGCACGAGCTTCGGGATCCAGCGATCGGCGAAGGCCGACATCGGCGACGTACGCCGTGCGGCGGCAGCGCCGGATCCGTTTCCGCTAAGAGGGGCAGCCACTTGATTCGACTCCTGGAACGAGGGCGGCGCAGGCCGGGCCGGCGCCGGGTACGGCACGGGCCCGCGGGCGAGCCCGTTTGCTGCACATGCAAAAACGCCCGGCCGATGAAGCGTTTCCGGCCGGGCGCCTGGCGCGCGTTACTTGACCTTCGCGGCCTTCGCGAGCGCGGCGACCGCGCTCTTCGAATCCTGCTGCGAGTTCATGAACTTCGTCACGACGTCCGTGATCGCGCCGGCGGTCGCGTCGTTCTGCGCCATCCCGTGCGCGAGCGACGGCACGTAGCCGCCCGACTTGATCGCGACCTGCTCGTCGGCGTACGACTTCTTCGCGCAGTCGTCGAACTTGTCCATCTTCACGCCGAGGCGCACCGGGATCGAGCCCTTCAGCAGGCTGAACTGCTCCTGGAAGTCCGGCGTCATGATCGTCTTCGCGAGCGCGAGCTGGCCCGGCGTCGCGTTCTTCTCGCCCTTCTGCTGGAAGAACACGAACGAGTCGACGTTGAACGTGTATGCGTTCGCGGTGCCCGGCACCGGCGCGCAGATGTAGTCCTTGCCCGACTTCTTGCCGGCGTTCTCGAACTCGCCCTTCGCCCAGTCGCCCATGAACTGCATGCCGGCCTTGCCGTTGATGACCATCGCGGTCGCGAGGTTCCAGTCGCGGCCGTTACGACCGGTATCGAAGTAGCCCTGGATCTTGCGCACCGTGTCGAACACCGACAGCATCTGCGGCGACGTCAGCGTCGCCTGGTCGAGGTCGACCAGCGCCTTCTTGTAGAACGCCGGGCCTTGGGACAGCACCACGTCTTCCCACAGCGTCAGGTCCTGCCACGGCTGGCCGCCCATCGCGACCGGCTGGATGCCCACGGCCTTCAGCTTGTCGGCCACCGCGAAGAATTCGGGCCAGGTGGTCGGCACCTTCGCGCCGACCTTGTCGAGCGCGGCCTTGTTGATGTACAGCCAGTTGACGCGGTGCACCGAGAACGGCGCGGCGACGGTGTGGCCCTTGTACTTGATGATCTTGTCGATTTCCGGCGGCAGGTTCTGCTTCCAGTCGCCTGCGACGGAATCGATGTTGACGAGCACGCCCTGGTCGGCCCAGTCCTGGATCAGCGGGCCCTTGATCTGCGCGGCCGACGGTGCGTCGCCGCTGATCACCTTGGTCTTCAGCGCGGTCATCGCCGCGGCGCCGGCGCCGCCCGCGACCGCGAAGTCCTTCCACACGTAGCCCTGCTTCTGCAGGTCGTCCTTCAGCACGCCGACGGCCTTCGACTCGCCGCCCGAGGTCCACCAGTGCAGCACGGTTACGTTCTCGGCTGCCTGCGCCGCCACGGCGCCAGCCATCAGACCTGCGGCGCAGAGCGCGCCCATGATCGAGCGAACTTTCATTACTTATCTCCTCCAGACTGAATCAACTCGTGAGGTTCCCTCACCGGGAACCGGCTTCTTGATAACGACGGGGAAATCGAGCCGCGGGACGCATGCAGCGTACGGGGCCGATGACCGGCCGGGCTCTTACAGAAAGCGTGAATCGAGATTCAACGGCGTGTCTCCTCTTTGTGTTTCTGGCCCGCCGCGATGATGCGACGCGAGCCCGGGGCCGACGGCGCGCGGACGATGCGCACCGCCAATGTCCGATAACATTCGGCACAAGGCGCTCCCGAAGGCGAAGCTCGCGCAGCTCATCGACCGCGCTTCTTTTTTTCTTCACCCAGGTGCTACCCCTTGCGGCGGATTGTAGTTAAACTACAATTCAGTGTCAAAAATATTTTTATCGCACTACGGATCGCTTCCGGGCACCCCCAACACGGCGGAGACACATGCATACCGATTCCAGCTTTACCTTCGTACTTTTCGGCGGCACCGGCGATTTGTCGATGCGCAAGATCCTGCCCGCGCTGTTCGAAGCGCACCGCGCGAACATGCTGGCGGCGAGCGGCCGGATCGTCGCCGTGGCGCGACACGAATCGGATCGGGCGGCCTATCTCGAATGGGTCGACACGCACGTGAAGCCGCATGCGGCGAAGGCGGCCGGCAACGCGTTCGACGACGCGGCATGGAAGTCGTTTCTCGACCGCATCGAGTACGTGAAGCTCGATCTCGGCCGCGCGGAGGATTACGTCGTGCTGCGCGACGCGGTTGCATCGCTGCCCGGCATCCGCGTGTTCTATCTCGCGACGGGCCCGTCGCTGTTCGTGCCGATCTGCAAGGCGCTCGCGTCGGTCGGCCTGAACGAAGGCGCGCGCATCGTGCTCGAGAAGCCGCTCGGCTACGACCTGAAGTCGTCCAACGCGATCAACGACGCGGTCGGCGAGATCTTCGCGGAAGGCCAGATCTACCGGATCGACCACTACCTCGGCAAGGAGCCCGTGCAGAACCTGCTCGCGCTGCGCTTCGGCAATGCGCTGTTCGAGCCGCTGTGGCGCCGCGAATGGGTCGAGAGCATCCAGATCACGATCGCCGAGGAGCTCGGCGTCGAGGCGCGCGGCGATTTCTACGACAATACGGGCGCGCTGCGCGACATGGTGCAGAACCACCTGCTGCAGTTGCTGTCGATCGTCGCGATGGAGCCGCCGCACTCGATGGATTCCGACTCGGTGCGCGACGAGAAGCTGCGCGTGCTGCGCGCGCTGAAGCCGGTGGACCCGCGCGACATCGGCAAGGTGGCCGTGCGCGGCCAGTATCATGCGGGCGTGATCAAGGGCGCGCAGGTGCCGGCCTACGCGACCGAGCCGGGCGTGAAGCCCGACAGCCAGACCGAAACCTTCGTCGCGCTGAAGGTCGAGATCGAGAACTGGCGCTGGGCGGGCGTGCCGTTCTTCCTGCGCACCGGCAAGCGTCTGGCCGACCGCGTCGCGGAAATCGTCGTCAACTTCCGCCCGGTGCCGCACTCGGCGCTCGGGGCCTCCGCGCTGCGCGCCGGTGCGAACCGCCTCGTGATCCGGCTGCAGCCGAACGAGACGATCCGCCTGTACTGCCTCGCGAAGCAGCCGGGCGAAGGGATGAACCTCGCGAGCGTGCACCTCGACCTCGCGTTCGACCAGTTCTTCAAGGAAGGGCAGATGGAGGCGTACCAGCGCCTGCTGCTCGACGTGATCAACGGCCGGCTCGCCCTGTTCGTGCGTCGCGACGAACAGGAAGCCGCATGGCAGTGGGTCGAGCCGATCCTGAACGAATGGGCGCGCACGCTGAAACCGCCGAAGCCGTATGCGGCGGGCACGTGGGGGCCGGCCGCGTCGAGCGCGATGCTCGCGCAGCACGACACCTGCTGGCTCGAAGAAGAAAACTGATGCAAACCGTTGCGGCGTACGTCACCGTACGCGGCAACGCGCCTCACGATTCGTACGATTTGAACAGACAAAGCAGTCCGGAGGAGATGTGATCGAGATCCACGCTTTCGACACCCAGGAAGCGCAAAGCGAAGCGCTCGCGCGCGCCGTCGGCGATGCGCTGCGCGCGGCGCTCGCGGGCCCCGCGCGCCCGACGCTCGCGGTGTCCGGCGGCACCAGCCCGCGCCCGTTCCTGCACACGCTGTCGCACGCGGCGCTCGACTGGGCCGGCGTCGACGTCACACTGGTCGACGACCGCTGGGTGCCGGACGACGACGCGGCCAGCAACGCGCAACTCGTGCGCGACACGCTGCTGCGGCACGCGGCGGCCCCTGCCCGCTTCCTGCCGCTCGTCGACACACGTGTGTCGCTCGACGCGCACGTCGCCGCGCTCAATGCGAACGCCGACTACCGCGTGCCGACCGTCGCCGTGCTCGGCATGGGCGAGGACGGCCACACCGCGTCGATTTTCGCCGACGCGCCCGAATGGGACCACGCGATCACGACGTCCGAGCGCTTCGTCGCCGTGCATCCGGGCGCGGCGCCCCATGCACGCGTGAGCTATTCGCTCGATGCGCTGAAGCGCGTCGACCGGCTGTTCCTGCTGATCGCGGGCGCCCGCAAGCGCGACGTGCTCGACGCGGCAGCCGCGTCGCTGCAGAAGAACGCGATTTCCCAACTGGCCAACGACAAGGGGACCCAGCTCGATGTCTACTGGTGCGCAAAGTAAGGCGGTCGTCGCGGGTCAGCATGCCGACGGCCCGCGCCTGCTCGCGGACGTCGGCGGCACCAACGCGCGCTTCGCGCTGGAAACCGGCCCGGGCGAGATCACGCAGATCCGCGTCTATCCCGGCGCCGATTATCCGACGATCACCGACGCGATCCGCAAGTATCTGAAGGACGTGAAGATCAGCCGCGTGAACCACGCGGCGATCGCGATCGCGAACCCGGTCGACGGCGACCAGGTCACGATGACCAACCACGACTGGAGCTTCTCGATCGAGGCGACGCGCCGCGCGCTCGGCTTCGACACGCTGCTCGTCGTCAACGATTTCACCGCGCTCGCGATGGCGCTGCCCGGTCTGACCGATGCGCAGCGCGTGCAGGTGGGCGGCGGCGCGCGCCGCCAGAACAGCGTGATCGGCCTGCTCGGACCCGGCACCGGGCTCGGCGTGTCGGGGCTGATCCCGGCGGACGACCGCTGGATCGCGCTCGGCAGCGAAGGCGGTCACGCCTCGTTCGCGCCGCAGGACGAGCGCGAGGATCTGGTGCTGCAATACGCGCGCAAGAAGTTTCCGCACGTGTCGTTCGAGCGTGTGTGCGCGGGCCCCGGCATGGAGATCATCTATCGTGCGCTCGCCACGCGCGACAAGAAGCGGGTGGCCGCATCCGTCGACACGGTCGAGATCGTCGAGCGCGCGCATGCGGGCGATGCGCTCGCGCTCGAGACGGTCGAATGCTTCTGCGGGATTCTCGGCGCGTTCGCCGGCAGCGTCGCGCTCACGCTCGGCGCGCTCGGCGGCGTGTACATCGGCGGCGGCGTCGCGCTGAAGCTGGGCGAGCTGTTCACGCGCTCGTCGTTCCGCGCGCGCTTCGAGGCGAAGGGCCGCTTCACGCACTATCTGCAGAACATCCCGACCTACCTGATCACCGCCGAGTACCCGGCGTTCCTCGGCGTATCGGCGATTCTCGCGGAGCAGTTGTCGAACCGTTCGGGCGGCGCGTCGTCGGCCGTGTTCGAGCGGATCCGCCAGATGCGCGACGCGCTGACGCCGGCCGAGCGCCGCGTGGCCGATCTCGCGCTGAACCATCCACGCTCGATCATCAACGATCCGATCGTCGACATCGCGCGCAAGGCCGACGTGAGCCAGCCGACCGTGATCCGGTTCTGCCGCTCGCTCGGGTGCCAGGGGCTGTCGGATTTCAAGCTGAAGCTCGCGACCGGCCTCACCGGCACGATCCCGATGAGCCACAGCCAGGTGCATCTCGGCGATACGGCCACCGACTTCGGCGCGAAGGTGCTCGACAACACGGTGTCCGCGATCCTGCAGCTGCGCGAACACCTGAATTTCGAGCACGTCGAGAACGCGATCGAGATCCTGAACGGCGCACGCCGCATCGAGTTCTACGGGCTCGGCAACTCGAACATCGTCGCGCAGGACGCGCACTACAAGTTCTTCCGCTTCGGGATCCCGACGATCGCGTACGGCGACCTGTACATGCAGGCCGCGTCGGCCGCGCTGCTCGGCAAGGGCGACGTGATCGTCGCGGTGTCGAAGTCGGGACGCGCGCCCGAGCTGCTGCGCGTGCTCGACGTCGCGATGCAGGCCGGCGCGAAGGTGATCGCGATCACGTCGAGCAACACGCCGCTCGCGAAGCGCGCGACCGTCGCGCTCGAGACCGACCACATCGAGATGCGCGAGTCGCAGTTGTCGATGATCTCGCGGGTCCTGCACCTGCTGATGATCGACATTCTCGCGGTCGGCGTCGCGATCCGTCGCGCGTCGACCAACGGCGAATTGCCGGAGGCCGTGGCGCAGGCGCGCGCGCGGGCGAGCGACGACGAAACGGCCGACGTGCTCGACTGGTTGAGCCACGGCGCGTCGCCGGCGGCGAAGGACGTCGCGCGGGACTGACGCTTCGGCGAAACACCGTCGATCCACGACACCCCGAACGCTGGATTCAAACCCGGCGTTCGGGGCGTTTTGCATCAGCGGCACCGGTGCGAACCACATCAGCCCGGCAGGCATCGATGACGGCACGTGACGTCATACGTTCGTACATCCCCACATTTTCGAACAAGTCCGATTGTCGGCAGTTGTCCTGGCTCGGTAACTTCCTTCACTCCGCGTGATGCCGCCATCCCGGTCCGACGCGAGAAACGACGCGTTTCTCACCGAACCCCGATTGGCATCGACGGCATCACGTTCATCCAGTTTGCGGAGAGGGATATGCCTGGACCATGTTTTTCAGCCGCATGGGCAGCAGCAATGCGCATTTACGCGCCGATAAATTCCGCGGAGAAAGTTGCGCGAACGATTGGGGACAACGTTGCCACCCATATCCAGCGATGGAACAAAGCAGCAGTGATCAAATTCCCGCCTTCGCTGGGCGGCAGCACCCTGGACGATAGGCAGGGGATCGTTCTCTTCGAGATTTCAGCCTCGTCGATAGCCTGAGAGAGGAATACTATAATGAACAATACCTATGCCTTTGGTACACATCGAGATCTCACGCCGATGGAGCTGTTTTTCCTTGTCTTTATCGATGAGACATGCAAGGAGCTTGGTGTTGACGATGTGGCAGCAGTGGTTGCCATTGTGGCCGGTCAAAATTGGATGCCAACACGAGCGAAGCCCTTTGGTACCACGCCGGGTACTTCCGTTGCGTCGATATTGAGTCGCAAGTATCTGGACTACGATTTGAAGAAGAAGATCCTCCCAACGCTGACCAATGCCAGCGTCAAGCGCTTGAAGTTCATTCTGGTAAGAAACATTGGGGTTTTCGTTGGGCGCGCGGTTCCTGTCGTTGGCTGGGTCATTGCTGCCAAGGATGTCACGATGATCAGCATTCGTTCCGTGTCGCGCTATAACGCACTTGTTAAACCTGAGGACAAGGTGTTCTGATGAGTCAGTTTACGTGGAACGAGTTTGAGGATTTTGTGAGAAGGGAGGCCGGTGTTGGTCCCCAAAAAATTCTCACAAAAGATCATGCCGTCGAGGGTGATTTGGATATCACTGGCGATGATGCGGTCGAGTTTATGGAGCGCTTCTTTGATAAATTTCCAGTGCAAGTTGGAGATTTTGAATTCAATCGCTACTTCTCAGGAGAGGGCTTTAGCTTGATTGAAGTTGCGCGGATGGCTTTCTCCAGAAAACGCCGAGAAAAATATGACAAAGTGCCACTGACTCTAGGCATGCTCTATCAGGCTATTCTGGATGGAGCGTGGAGCAATCAGCGCTTGGAAAGCCTGCCGCGCTGATTGCACCTCGCCAAATAGACCGGTTCATCTTTTAGGCGATGTGTTGGATCTGTGCATACCTCTGGAGTCTGCCATCAGACAAAATCCGCTGCTCCGGTGTGTGATGTTCTGGGCGCTGATGTTCGCGGCACAACCCAGCCACGCCGCGGATACGTCGTCGCCGCAAGCCGGCGCCCGAACCTACGCGCAGAACTACAAGGACATGGTGCTCGCCGAATGCATCGCGACCGCTTATCGGAATGAACCGACCGCTGCGATGGACGCGGGAAGCAGTGCCAGTGCGCTGATGGACTGGACCGACTTCGATCTGGAGCGGAACCCCGACGCGAGCAAATCACTGGTCAATCGTTTTCTTGCACGCGACTATCGCAATCCGGTCGTCGAGTCCGAAATCAAGGGCGTGAGATTTGATTTTTTAAAATGCCTAGATCTGTATCACAGCCAGGAACTCGAGACTGAAGTCAGGCGATTCGTGATCAACCCGAAGCGCAGCTATCGACTCGACAATCGCTCGTCAGACCGTTCAAAGTGATGCAGAGGTGGGAAGTTCAAACCCGTCGACCGCCCTCCTCCGCCAGTTCCGCCGCGCTGCTTAAGCCCCGGTCGGCACGGGCGGTCCATGCCAGCGCAGCACCAGATAGCGCCCGACGAAGCACAGCACGCCGGTGATGCCGATCGTCACGCCCATCGCGAACGGCGTGCCGTCCGCGAGTACGCCGATCGCGACACTCGCGAGTGCACCCAGCGCGAGCTGCATCGCGCCGAACACGGCCGCCGACGCGCCCGCGTTGTGCGGATAGCGGTGCATCAGGTCGGTCGTGCAGTTCGCGGACAGGATCCCGACCACGCCGACGACGAAGAACAGGCACACGACGATCGACCACAGCCCGCCCCACCCCGTCAGCGCGACGAGCGCAACCGCGAGCGACGCGATGCAGCTCACGAGCGACGCGGCCGCGATGATGCGCAGCGACCCGATGCGGCCGACGAGCCGCGTGTTCGCGAAGTTGCCGATCATGATCCCGACGACGTTCAGCCCGAACAGCAGCCCGTAGTGCTGCGGCGACACGTGGAAATACTCGATGTACACGAACGGCGTCGCGGTGATGTACGAGAACATCGACGCGAACGCCATCCCGCCGCACAGCATGTGCCCCCATGCGACGGGGTCGGACAGGATGCGCCCGTACGATGCGAACGACGCGAGCACGGCCGCGCTCTTGCGCCGCTCCTTCGGCCAGGTTTCGGGCACGCGCAGATACGCGGTCGTCGCGCAGATCGCGCCGAACACGGCCAGCACGACGAACACGCCGCGCCAGCCGGAGAAACGCAGGATCTGGCCGCCGATCAGCGGCGCGAGCAGCGGCCCGACCGCGGTGACGATCGCGACCATCGACAGCACCTTCGCCGCGTCGCTCGGTTCGTGCGCGTCGCGCGCGATCGCCCGCGCGAGCACCGACGCGGCGCCGGCGCCGAGCGCCTGCAGGAAACGCACGACGATCAGCACGTCGATCGAACCCGACACGAAGCAGCCGATGCTCGCGAGCGTGAACAGCGCGATCCCGCCAAGCAGCACCGGGCGGCGGCCCCACGTGTCGGACAGCGGGCCGTACAGCAGCATGCCGATCGAGAAGCCGGCCATGAAGCTCGTCAGCGTGCGCTGCGCGGCGCCGGGGCTCACGGAAAAGCCGTCGGCAATCGACGGCAAGCTCGGCAGGTACATGTCGGTGGCGATCGGCCCGCAGGCCGCGAGCGCGCCGAGCAACAGGATCAGCCGGGCATCGGGCCGGCGCCGGACGACGTGAGACATGGGTATCCGGAATGGGTGCCCGCACGCATCGGGGCGCGCGTGGCGGTGAAGACGGCAGGCCGCGCCGCAAGCGGCGCGTTCAGGCTCATGATTGTACGCGCAACTTTTTTGCGTGCCTCGGCCCGCACGCGGCGGCGGCCGGGGACACGCCCATGCGCGTCGCGCGCCGAACGAGCCCGCGGGCGGATTCGATTAAGCTTGCTGCTGCCCGCCCCTCTCGTCTGACCTATTCGACGTACGACCGACCGATGACCGCTTTCCTGCTGATCTGGAGCCCCAAGAAATGGCCATGGCCCGAGCTGCCCGACGTCGCCGCGCGCGTGAAGGCCGGCGAGGCCGTGCATGACGTGTGGGGCTGCGGCTTCGCGCGCGGCATCCTGCCGGGCGACCGCGTGTTCCTGCACCGCGTCGCGAAGGAACCGAAGGGCGTGTTCGGCTCCGGCTACGTGACGCGCGCGCCGTACGAGGTGCCCGATCCGTCGACCAAGCGCGGCTACCGGCTGTGCATCGACTTCGTGTACGACTGGCTCGTCGACGCGCATCAGGACGTCGTGATCGCGCGCGACGCGCTGCGCGTGCATCCGTACTCGGTGCAGACGTGGGACGCGCAGAGTTCCGGCACGTCGATCAAGCCGATGGTCGAGGGCCCGCTCGAAAAGCGCTGGGCCGAGCTGACCGGCAAGCGCAAGCCGCCGCGATCAGCGTAAACCGGGTCGAATCGGGGCCTTTCCGCCCGGCCGATTCCCCAACGCGCCGAAAGGCCGCACAAGCGCTGGCGGGCCTGCCGCGCGTGTCTCCGGTACAATCAGACGATCGTTCCGCCCAGGCGCCGCGGCCCGTGCACAGGCCCCCGCGCCCTTCTCTCGCAGGTTTCGCTCATGTCCAACAATCAGATCCTCTTCGAACGCGCCCAGAAGACCATTCCCGGCGGCGTCAACTCGCCGGTGCGTGCGTTCCGCTCGGTCGGCGGCACGCCGCGTTTCGTCGCGCGCGCGCAAGGCCCGTATTTCTGGGATGCCGACGGCAAGCAGTACATCGACTACATCGGCTCGTGGGGCCCGATGATCGTCGGCCACGTCCATCCGGACGTGCTGTCGGCCGTGCAGAACGTGCTCGCCGACGGCTTCTCGTTCGGCGCGCCGACCGAAGCCGAGATCGAGATCGCCGAGGAAATCTGCAAGCTCGTGCCGTCGATCGAACAGGTGCGGATGGTGTCGAGCGGCACCGAGGCCACGATGAGCGCGCTGCGTCTCGCGCGCGGCTTCACGGGCCGCAGCCGCATCGTGAAGTTCGAGGGCTGCTACCACGGCCACGCGGACAGCCTGCTGGTCAAGGCCGGCTCGGGCCTGCTGACGTTCGGCAACCCGACGTCGGCCGGCGTGCCCGCCGACATCGCGAAGCACACGACCGTCCTCGAATACAACAACGTCGCCGCGCTGGAAGAAGCGTTCGGCGCGTTCGGCGACGAGATCGCCGCGGTGATCGTCGAGCCGGTCGCCGGCAACATGAACCTCGTGCGCGGCACGCCCGAATTCCTGAACGCGCTGCGCGCGCTGTGCACGAAGCACGGCGCCGTGCTGATCTTCGACGAGGTGATGTGCGGGTTCCGCGTCGCGCTCGGCGGCGCGCAGGCGTATTACGGGATCGCGGCCGACCTCACCTGCCTCGGCAAGGTGATCGGCGGCGGGATGCCGGCCGCCGCGTTCGGCGGCCGCCGCGACATCATGGCCCACCTCGCGCCGCTCGGCGGCGTGTATCAGGCCGGCACGCTGTCGGGCAACCCGATCGCCGTCGCCGCGGGCCTGAAGACGCTGCAACTGATCCAGGCGCCGGGCTTCTACGACGCGCTCGCCGCGCAGACGAAGCGCCTCGCCGACGGCCTCGCGGCCGAAGCGCGCGCGGCCGGCGTGCCGTTCGCGGCCGATTCGATCGGCGCGATGTTCGGCCTGTACTTCGCCGAGCGCGTGCCGACGAGCTTCGCGGAAGTCACGAAGAGCGACACCGAGCGCTTCAACCGCTTCTTCCACCTGATGCTCGACGAGGGCGTGTACTTCGCGCCGTCCGCATACGAAGCCGGCTTCGTGTCGAGCACGCACGACGACGCGGTGATCGACGCGACGCTCGCGGCCGCGCGCCGCGCATTCGCGGCACTCGCCGCCTGACCCGGGGCCGCCCGCATGTTCTCGGACACCGATTTCGCCCACATGCAGCGCGCGCTCGCGCTCGCCGCGCGCGGCATGTACACGACCGCGCCGAATCCGCGCGTCGGCTGCGTGATCGTCAAGGACGGCGACGTGATCGGCGAAGGCTTCACGCAGCCGGCCGGCCAGGACCACGCGGAAGTGCAGGCGCTGAAGGACGCTCGCGCACGCGGCAACGACGTCGCGGGCTCGACCGTCTACGTGACGCTCGAACCGTGCAGCCATTTCGGCCGCACGCCGCCGTGCGCGAACGCGCTGATCGACGCGCGCGTGGCCAAGGTCGTCGCGGCGATGGAAGATCCGAACCCGCAGGTGTCGGGCCGCGGCCTCGGAATGCTGCGCGACGCGGGCATCGACGTGCGCTGCGGGCTGCTCGCGCATGAGGCCGGCGAGCTGAACATCGGCTTCGTGTCGCGGATGACGCGCGGCCGCCCGTGGGTGCGGATGAAGACCGCCGCGTCGCTCGACGGCCGCACCGCGCTGCCCTCGGGCGAAAGCCAGTGGATCACCGGTGAAGCCGCGCGCCTCGACGGGCACGCATGGCGCGCCCGCGCCTGCGCGATCCTCACCGGCATCGGCACCGTGCGCGAGGACAATCCACTGCTGACCGTGCGCGGCATCGACACGCCGCGCCAGCCGCAACGCATCCTCGTGGACAGCCGCCTCGACCTGCCGCTCGACGCGCGGCTGCTCGAAGGCGCGCCGTTGCTGATCTTCTGCGGCCGGCTCGACGCCGCCGGCGAACTACGCGCGAACGTGCTGAAGTCGCGCGGCGCGGAAATCGTGCCGCTCGCGAATGCGCACGGCAAGGTCGACCTGCCGGCGATGCTGGCGGCGCTCGCCGCGCGCGGCGTCAACGAGTTGCACGTCGAGGCCGGCCACAAGCTGAACGGTTCGCTGCTGCGCGAGCACTGCGTCGACGAATTGCTGGTGTATCTCGCGCCGAGCCTGCTGGGCGCCGACGCGGCCGGCATGTTCGATCTCGCCGCGCCGGCCGGCCTCGATGCGCGCACGCGGCTGTCGTTCCACGGTATCGAGCGGATCGGCGACGACCTGCGGATCCTCGCGCGTGTCGCGCCGCCCGACGCCGCTCACTGAACGGAATCGTCACGATGTTTACCGGAATTGTCGCGGCCATCGGCCGCATCGAAACGATCGCCCCGCTCGGCACGTCGGCCGATGCCGGCGTGCGCCTGACCGTACAGGCCGGTGGGCTCGACCTGGCCGATGTCGCGCTCGGCGACAGCATCGCGATCCAGGGCGCGTGCATGACGGTGATCGAAAAGACCGCCGCCACGTTCGACGTCGACGTGTCGCGCGAAAGCCTGAACCGGACGGTCGGCCTCGCGCAGCCCGGCGAAGTGAACCTCGAGAAGGCGCTGCGCGCGCACGACCGCCTCGGCGGGCATATCGTGTCGGGCCATGTGGACGGCCTCGGCACCGTCACGCGCTTCGCGCCGGTCGGCGAGTCGCACGAACTGCGGATCGTCGCGCCGCGCGAACTCGGCCGCTATCTCGCGTACAAGGGCTCGATCACGGTGAACGGCGTGAGCCTGACCGTGAATACGGTCGACGATCGCGCGGACGGCTGCGAATTCTCGATCAACCTGATTCCGCATACGGTCGAGGTCACGACGCTGCGTCACGTGAAGGCCGGCGACAAGGTCAATCTCGAAGTCGACATGATCGCGCGGTATGTGGAGCGGATGTTGTCGGCATCGCAGGGCGTGCATCAGGACTGATCGGGCAGTTCCATTCTGTCCTGTATAGGGAACGATGGCTGACGGCTCGGTCCGGCATTGTTCGGCGCGCCGCGGCGCCCCCGGGCGTTGCCCCCATTCTGTTTCGCGCGGTGCCGCCCCGTCGCCGGCCATCCGAAGCGAGAGCAGCGCGATCGCGTCCGCTCGATGGCCGTCCGGCCAGCCGGCACCTGGACGAACGGCCAACGACGCGCACGGGTCATGCCGTCGCGCTAAGATGCGTCGACAGCGGTTTCCACGCCGCCACGCACGACGCGCCGCGTAGCGGCCGCGCCTCATCCCACAGGAGTCGTCCCCATGTCCATCTCGATGTACCAGGCTTCGCTGCCCGTCCTGATCCGCGGCCTCACCAACCTGCAGCACATCCTCGGCAAGGCGCAGGCCCATGCGGCCGAAAAGCAGATCGATCCGTCGGTATTCGTCGGCGCACGCCTCTACCCTGACATGCTGCCGCTCGTCCGCCAGGTCTACATCGCGACCGACACGGCCAAGGGCTGCGCCGCGCGGCTCGCCGGCGCCGAGATTCCGAGCTACCCGGATGTCGAGCAGACCTTCGACGAACTGCACGCGCGCATCCAGAAGACGATCGACTACCTGAAAAGCTTCGACGCCGCGCAGATCGACGGCAGCGAGACGCGCCAGATCGTGCTGAAGATGCGCGTGGGCCCGATCGAGTTCACCGGCCAGTCGTACCTGCTGCATTTCGTGCTGCCCAACTTCTTCTTCCACGTGACGACCGCGTACGACATCCTGCGCCACAGCGGCGTCGAACTCGGCAAGCTCGACTACCTCGGCGGGCGCGACCAGCACGCATGACGCGCGGCCGGGGTCGACCCGGCCCGCAACCGTCCGCACCCGCGTGCCGGCCACGCGCGGCGGCGGCCCGCCGGGCCTGCCGCGCAGGCCGCCCGCTCCGTTTTCCGGAGCGCTTGCCCGCCGCGCGCGGCCCGCGCCAGCCGAAACGCCGTCCGGCTGGCGTAAAATACGCACTTTCCTCTTTCTCGCCCCCTTATGACGCTCGCCTCCACGCTCGACATCATCGCCGAGCTGAAAGCCGGCCGGATGGTGATCCTGGTCGACGAAGAAGACCGCGAAAACGAGGGCGACCTCGTGATCGCCGCCGAATTCGTCACGCCGGAAGCGATCAACTTCATGGCCAAGTACGGCCGCGGCCTGATTTGTCTGACGTTGACGCAGGAACGCTGCAAGCAGCTTCACCTGCCGCTGATGACCTATCGCAACGGCACGCAGTACGGCACCGCGTTCACGGTCAGCATCGAAGCGGCCGAAGGCGTGACGACCGGCATCTCGGCCGCCGACCGGGCGCACACGATCGCCACGGCGGTCGCGCACGACGTGCGCCCCGAGCACATCGTGCAGCCGGGCCACGTGTTCCCGATCATGGCGCAGCCGGGCGGCGTGCTCGTGCGCGCCGGCCATACCGAGGCCGGCTGCGACTTCACCGCGCTCGCGGGCCTGACGCCCGCCGCGGTGATCTGCGAGGTGATCAAGGACGACGGCACGATGGCGCGCCTGCCCGACCTGCTCGAGTTCGCGAAGGAACACAACCTGAAGATCGGCACGATCGCCGATCTGATCCAGTATCGCAGCCGCACCGAATCGATCATCGAGCGGATCGCCGAGCGCACGATGCAGACCGCGCACGGCACGTTCCGCGCGGTGCTGTACCGCGACCAGCCGAGCGGCTCGCCGCACATCGCGCTGGTGCGCGGCACGCCGTCGCCCGACGTCGATACGCCGGCGCGCGTGCACGAGCCGCTGTCGGTGCTCGATCTGCTCGAGACGGGCGTGTCGACCCACTCGTGGACGCTCGACGCGGCGATGCGCGAGATCGCGGCACGCGACCTCGGCGTGATCGTGCTGCTCAACTGCGGCGATACGAAGGAACACCTGATCGACGTCTTCAAGGCGTTCGACGAGGAAGAAAAGGCGGCTGCGCTCAAGCGCCGGCCGGTCGATTTCAAGACGTTCGGCATCGGCGCGCAGATCCTGCGCGATGTCGGCGTCGGCAAGATGCAGGTGCTGTCGAATCCGCGCAAGCTGGGCAGCATGTCCGGCTACGGCCTCGAAGTCACGGGCTTCATTCCGATGCCCGGCGGCGAAGCCACGTCCTGCCCGGCGTCCCACGCGTAACCCGCCACGGCGCTTTCGCCCTATAACCGTTCATCCACACCACGGACCAGATCATGGAAATCGGACAATACCAACCGAATCTCGAAGGCGACGGCCTGCGTATCGGCATCGTGCAATCGCGCTTCAACGAACCCGTGTGCAACGGCCTCGCCGACGCGTGCGTCGAGGAACTGGAACGCCTCGGCGTCACCGGTGAAGACGTGCTGCTCGTGTCGGTGCCCGGCGCGCTGGAAATCCCGCTCGCGCTGCAGAAGCTCGCCGAAAGCGGCCAGTTCGACGCGCTGATCGCGCTCGGCGCGGTGATCCGCGGCGAGACCTATCATTTCGAACTCGTGTCGAACGAGAGCGGCGCGGGCATCACCCGCATCGGCCTCGACTTCAACCTGCCGATCGCGAACGCGGTCCTGACGACCGAAAACGACGAGCAGGCCGTCGCGCGCATGACCGAAAAGGGTCGTGACGCCGCGCGCGTCGCCGTCGAAATGGCGAACCTGACGATGGCGCTCGACCAACTCGGCGACGACGAGGACGAAGAGGAAGACGAAGACGACGAAGAGGAGCGCGCATGAAGAAGAGCGCCCGCCGACAATCGCGCGAGCTGGCGACGCAGGGCCTGTACCAGTGGCTGCTGTCGAACGCGCCCTCCGGCGAGATCGACGCGCAACTGCGCGGCGCGCTCGGTTACGACAAGGCTGACAAGGAGCTGCTCGAAGCAATCCTGCACGGCGTGATCCGCGAGCATGCGACGCTCGTCGAAGCGCTGGCGCCGTCGCTGGACCGTCCGATCGATCAGCTGTCGCCGGTCGAACGCGCGGTGCTGCTGATCGCGACGTTCGAGCTCACGCACCATGTCGAAACGCCGTACCGCGTGATCATCAACGAAGCCGTCGAACTCGCGAAGACGTTCGGCGGCTCCGACGGCTACAAGTACGTGAACGGCGTGCTCGACAAGCTGGCCGCGAAGCTGCGCCCCGCCGAAACGCAGGCGCGTCGCAACGGCTGATGCCGTTTGTTTGTCCACGGGCGCGCAAGCGCCCGTTTTTCATTCTTTTCCCCCTCCGCCCTGCCCGCCGATGAATACCACCGCCGATTCGCTCGTCACGCTCGCCGCACGCGTCGACGCGATCCAGCCCTTCTACGTGATGGAACTGATGAAGGAGGCACAGCGGCTCGAGTCCTTGGGACGCGATGTTATCCACATGGGCATCGGCGAGCCGGATTTCACCGCGCCGGAGCCGGTTGTCGAGGCCGCCGCGGCCGCGCTGCGCCGCGGCGTCACGCAATACACGAGCGCGCTCGGCATCGCGCCGCTGCGCGAGGCGATCGCCGCGCACTATGCGCACGCGTACGGCCTCACGATCGCCCCCGAGCGGATCGTCGTGACGGCCGGCGCATCGGCCGCGCTGCTCCTCGCGTGCCTCGCGCTGGTCGGTCGCGACGACGAAGTGCTGATGCCCGACCCGTCGTATCCGTGCAACCGGCACTTCGTCGCGGCGGCCGAAGGTCGGCCGGTGCTCGTGCCGAGCGGCCCGGACGCGCGCTTCCAGCTCACCGAAAACGACGTCCGCACGCGCTGGAACGATCGCACGCGCGGCGTGCTGCTCGCGTCGCCGTCGAACCCGACCGGCACGTCGCTCGAACCGGACGAGCTGAAGCGGATCGTCGAAGCCGTGCGCGCCCGCGGCGGCTTCACGATCGTCGACGAGATTTACCAGGGGCTCAGCTACGACGCCGCGCCCGTGTCGGCGCTGTCGTTCGGCGACGACGTGATCACCGTGAACAGCTTCTCCAAGTATTTCAGCATGACGGGCTGGCGGCTTGGCTGGCTCGTCGTGCCGCCGGCGCTCGTCGGCGCGTTCGAGAAGCTGTCGCAGAATCTGTTCATCTGCCCGTCCGCGCTCGCGCAACATGCGGCGCTCGCCTGCTTCGAGCCGGCAACGCTCGACATCTACGAAACACGCCGGCTCGAGTTCAAGCGCCGCCGCGATTTCATCGCACCGGCGCTCGAACGGCTCGGCTTTACGGTGCCGGTGATGCCGGACGGCGCGTTCTACGTGTATGCGCATTGCGGCGGCGTCGCCCACCCGGCGGCTGGCGACAGCGCCGCGCTCACACAGGCGATGCTGCACGACGCGGGGGTGGTGCTGGTGCCGGGGATGGACTTCGGTGTCCATGCGCCGCGCGACTATATCCGCCTGTCCTATGCGACCGCGTACTCGCGGCTCGAAGAGGCCGTCGACCGGCTCGCGACGCTGTTCGGACAGCGCTGAGGCCACGCGCCGCCGGTTTCTGCCGGCCATCGGCCCACCCACGGCGGCCGCGCACAAAAAAAGCACCCGCTCGGGTTAATGCCGTTCAGTTAAGGTTCTTTTTAAGGACACGGACGGCATAGCGTTTTGGCACAGCCTTCACGGCCCGCTCGAATTTTCGAGCGGGCCGTTCTTCTTTGAGTAGCGCGACCAAACGTAGTCGCAGTCGTTGCAGCAGGGCTGGGAGTTTGCCCTGCGCACGGGTAACCGCGGCCCAGTGCAATTCGTACTGGATGACGTGGAAGGCGCGCACGAAGCTAATCTCAGTCGGCTCGCACTTCACCGCAAGCGCGGCCTTGGCAATCTCCAATCGCACGAGGTTGTAGGCAATCAGCGCGCCCCAGATTTCCTGATACACCCCCTCAACGCTGCGGCTGCGCAGGATCGGCGCCATGCCCATCATCGTCTGCTTGAGTTCTCGATAGCTGGTTTCAATTTGCCAGCGGCGCGCATAGCAGGCCACGATATCGGCGCTCGTGTAGCGTTTTCGGTCGAACAGTGACGTCAGCAGTACGCGCTTGCGGGCACTTGAGTCGACCAGGGTGACGGCTCGCGCCTGCCACACCTCTGGCAGGTCCGGGCATTTCTTGCGTGCCTGGGGCGACACGCGCATGCTTACCACCGCATCATCAGGCGTTCCCTCGATGACTTCCCATTTGGTGTTGGCCTTGGCCGGGATGAGGAAGTGACGGTTCGAACCCGCGCGGCTCAAGCCACACAGGATTTCTGCAGATAGAAACCCCTTGTCGAATACCGTCAGCGAATCATCGGGGATGGCGTCGAGCAGATCCTTGGCATATAGCATCTCGTTCGTGCCATACGGACCGAACGCCGCGCTGCGGATCAGGTGCGTGGGCACGGCAGTCAGCGTCACGCCACGGACCTGCGGATAACTGGCGATGGTGTTGCCGGCATAAACCTGGGCGCCGAAATGAGCCCGATGTTCGGGGGTGTCCGCCGTCCTGAGCGTCGTGCCATCCATCGCAAACAGGCTCAACCCCTTGAACAGGTATTGTTTGCGGTCCTGCTCGGCCCACGCCTTGGCCGACAATTCGAACAGCGCCTTCAGTGGTTGCGCGCCCAGGCGCTGCCGGGCCTGAGCGACAGCGCTCTTGCTGACGAACGGCGCCTGCATATCCGGTAGCGCAAGATCGAGATCGTCGACAACCTCGCTGATCGATTGATGCCGATACAATGCCAGCGCAATAACCAGCCAAACAACCTGTTCAGCGGGCAAGCGGCGTTGCCGGATGCTCGCCCGTCCCGTGTAAGCCACCACCTGCTCAATCCACTCGTAGGGCAAGTGCTCACCCAGACGAGCCCAGTCGGGCGTCTCCTGTTCTTCAGCGAGAAAATTCAGGGTGTCATCAAGCATGGCGACGCAGGTTAACAGCCTCCATCACCGTTTACAACACCCAAAACAAAAATGCCGTTCAGTTCTTAACTGAACGGCATTACCCGCTCGGGTGCTTTTTCGTTTCGGTCCGCGGCGGTTGCTCGCGTGGCGTTACGCGCCGAGCTCCGAATGATCGCCGTGGGCCTGCTTGACGGTGTCGACGCTCGCGTCGTCCTGCTGCGGCGGCCCCTTCGACGCGGCAGCGGCCTTCGCGGTCAGCGGCTGCGCACCGTCGAGCGTCGCATGCACGCGCTTCGCGCCGCCTGCCGCGGCCGTCACGGCAGCGGCGGTAACGATCGGCTTCGCGGGCTGCGCCGGCGCCTGCGGCGCATTGACCGGCACGCTGCGGCCGCGCGCGACGTCGCGCAGGCGGCCGCGCTCGGCCATCACCTTCGAGCCGTAGCCGTTGTCGTCGGGGTTCGTCGAGCCGTTGTACAGGCGCAGGCCGCTCGCGAGCGAACCGCCGCGCGCGATGCAGTCCTTCAGCACCAGTGCACCGACCTGCAGGTTCGCGAGCGGTTGCAGCGCGGTGTCGGTGCCACCGAAATACTCGAACTTGTCGGAATGAATCTTCGACATGACCTGCATCAGCCCCTTCGCACCGACGCCGCTTTCGGCGTACGGGTTGAAGCCCGATTCGATCGCCATCACGGACAGCAGCAGCAGCGGATCGAGGCCGACGTCGCGCCCGGTCTGGAACGCGGCCTTGACGAGCTGGCCGAGCGGCTCCTGCGCGACGCGGTAACGGCGCGACAGATAGGTGGCGACGAGCGCCTGTTCGCGGTTCGACGCGAGCGCGCGATCGTCACGGGCATCGGCCGCCACGCGCTGAATCGGAATCAGCTTGGCCAGTGCGACGGGCGACGGGCCGTTGCGGGCCGCGTCGGACGCATCGCCCTGGGCGCCTTGAGCGCCCTGAGCGGCGGTTTCCGGTGCGACATCGAGGCCGACCGCAAGCGCATCGGCTTCGGGCGCGTCTTCCTGCTGCGGCTGCGCGCCGGCAGGCGCGAAGTTCGGCAGCGGATGGCCGGACAGCAGACGGGCCGGACCGGCCTGTACGGCCGCGGACACGACCGGCATCAGCTTCGCGGCGAGCGTGCCGCGGACGGTTGGCAGCAGCCACAGTGCAAGCGCAACCGCGACAGCGAAACAGCCGACAACGCTGAATAGATGGTGACTGACACGCGTCCCGCGACGCAGCAAGTTGCGCACGATTTGCGCATGCTGCTCAGTGGGACGCCACGATAACCAAGCGTTCATTCAGATCATCTCCCATGAACATGACTCGTGCGGCTCGCTCAGCTCGATGGCGAGACAGAAAACGCGCCGCGGAATCACGACGCCGCACGCCTTGGTTGGGACGCGCAAGCATCGGGGAAACGGTATAAGTACCGTTCGAGGCCACGGTGTAAGAAGGCCGGCGCCTTCGCACATTGGGCGAGGCGGGCATACGCGGTGGCACCCACGCAAAAAACCAGCGTCTCGTGGCGCTGGCTGGGACTACGACATAAGCCGTCGAAAACGCCGTGCAGGATTCGGCGGACGGTGACGCGCTGCGTCAAAGATCGGTGATTGGCGGCTCGAAGCCTTTTACCCTGCAACCAATGTGAGCGGATTCTAGCAGGGTTTTATAGATCGTCAACACTATAAAAACTCAAATTCATAACAAAAAGTAATTTAAAAGCCCTCTTCAGAACGCAATCCCCGTGCCGTAAGGGGTTTGCGCGCGATCGAGTTTTTCTCCGCCGGGGCGGCGGCGCGGCTGCCCGGGGTAAAATCGTCGGTCGATTCGGGGTCGCAGCCGGCCGCGGCCCCGCCCATCGCTGCCCGTTCACGCGGGTGGCCCGGACCTTCTTCATGAAATACAAAGACTTACGCGATTTCATTCAGCGCCTCGAGGCGCTCGGCGAACTGCGGCGCGTCACGCAGCCCGTGTCGCCCGTGCTCGAAATGACCGAGCTGTGCGACCGCGTGCTGCGCGCCGGCGGCCCCGCGCTGCTGTTCAACGCGCCGCCCGGCCATGCGTTTCCGGTGCTCGGCAACCTGTTCGGCACGCCGCGCCGCGTCGCGCTCGGGATGGGCGTCGATGCGGGCGACGATGCCGCGCTCGGCTCGCTGCGCGATCTCGGACGCCTGCTGTCCGCGCTGAAGGAACCCGATCCGCCGAAGAGCCTGAAGGATGCCGGCAAGCTGCTGTCGCTCGCGAAGGCCGTGTGGGACATGGCGCCGAAGTCGGTGTCGTCCCCGCCGTGCCAGGAGATCGTGTGGGAAGGCGCCGACGTCGACCTGAACCAGCTGCCGATCCAGACCTGCTGGCCCGGCGATGCGGGGCCGCTCGTCACGTGGGGCCTGACGGTCACGCGCGGGCCGAACAAGTCACGCCAGAACCTCGGCATTTACCGTCAGCAGTTGATCGGCCGCAACAAGCTGATCATGCGCTGGCTCGCGCATCGCGGCGGCGCGCTCGACTTCCGCGAATTCGCGCTGCAGAACCCGGGCAAGCCGTATCCGGTCGCGGTCGTGCTCGGCGCCGATCCGGCCACCACGCTCGGCGCGGTGACGCCCGTGCCCGATTCGCTGTCTGAGTATCAGTTCGCCGGCCTGCTGCGCGGCAGCCGCACGGAACTCGCGAAGTGCCTGACGCCCGGCGTCGACACGCTGCAGGTGCCCGCGCGCGCGGAGATCGTGCTCGAAGGCTTCATTCATCCGCAGGAAGGCGCGCCCGGCCCCGCTCCGGCCGGCGCGCCGCCGCGCCCGGCCGGCCATGCGGCGGCCGCATACGAGCACGCGCTCGAAGGGCCGTACGGCGACCATACCGGCTATTACAACGAGCAGGAGTGGTTTCCGGTGTTCACCGTCGAGCGCATCACGATGCGCCGCGACGCGATCTACCACTCGACCTACACGGGCAAGCCGCCCGACGAGCCCGCGGTGCTCGGCGTCGCGCTGAACGAGGTGTTCGTGCCGCTGCTGCAGAAGCAGTTCACGGAAATCACCGACTTCTACCTGCCGCCGGAAGGCTGCAGCTACCGGATGGCCATCGTCCAGATGAAGAAGAGCTACGCGGGCCATGCGAAGCGCGTGATGTTCGGCGTATGGAGCTTCCTGCGGCAGTTCATGTATACGAAGTTCATCGTGGTCGTCGACGAGGACGTGAACATCCGCGATTGGAAGGAAGTGATCTGGGCGATCACGACGCGCGTCGACCCCGTGCGCGACACGGTGATGGTCGACAGCACGCCGATCGATTATCTCGACTTCGCGTCGCCGGTGGCCGGGCTCGGCTCGAAGATGGGGCTCGACGCGACCAACAAGTGGCCCGGCGAAACGAGCCGCGAATGGGGCCGCCCGATCGAGATGGATGCGGCCGTGAAGGCGCGCGTCGACCGGCTGTGGCAGGAGATCGGCCTCTGACGCCACGCGGCCGGCGCGCGCCGGCCCACGCATCGCAATCGCCGCACGCACCCAGAAGATGAGCTTTCCGCCCGCCTCCATGCTGTCCGACGGATTCTTTCTGTCGCTGTCGTTGTGTCTCGACATCGGCCTCGTGAACGTCGCGATGCTGTCGCTCACGCTGTCGCACGGCTTCCGGCCGGGCTTCTGGCTCGGCGTCGGGTCGTGCGTCGGCGATCTCGTCTACGCGGCGCTCGCGCTCGCGGGGATGGCCGTGCTGCTGCAGTTCGAACCCGTGCGCTGGATCGTGTGGATCGGCGGCGGCGCGGTGCTGCTGTTCCTCACGTGGAAGATGGCGCGCGAAGCGCTGACGCCCGCGAAGACGGCCGACGACGACGCGGACGATGCACCGCTGCCGCGCGCGAGTGCACGACGCAGCTTTCTGCGCGGAATGTTGCTCGCGATGTCGTCGCCGAGCGCGATCCTGTGGTTCGCGGCGGTCGGCGGCGCGCTGATCGCGAAAGCCGGTGCGACCACGCCGGCCACCGCGTCGGTGTTCCTGTCGGGCTTCTTCCTCGGCGGCCTCGCGTGGACGCTCTTCATGTGCACGCTCGCGAGCCAGGGCCGCAAGCGCGCGGGCACCGGGCTGATGCGCGCGTGCCACGTCGCGTCGGCGCTGCTGTTCGCGTACTTCTCGTACAGCGTGATCGTCGGCGGCTACCGCGACCTGATCGTGCACGCGGCCTAATCGCGGTCGCGCTGCCGCGCGCGTCACGGCGCCACCTGTGAGCCTCAATGAAAAAACGGCGCAGCGCCCCTCGCGGGACGTAGCGCCGTTTTGCCGCGCGCGGTCAGGCCGCGCGGGACGAATCAGCGACGCCAGTAACCGTGATGGCCCCAGCCGCCGTAACCATGGCGCCAGTACGGGCGACCGTAGTAGCCGCCCACGACCACCGCGGGCGGCGGCGCATAGTAGGCGGGCGCCGGTGCGTAATACACGGGCGGAGGCGGCGGCGCGTAGTACACGGGCGGCGGCGGTGCATAGACGGGATACGCGGGTGCGACCGGGATGCCGATGCCGACCCCGATCGACACGTGGGCCTGCGCGGCGCTTGCGGCACCCAGGCCCAGTGCGGCGGCGGCGATGAACGGAATGAGCTTTTTCACTTCGATTCTCCTGCTGGAGCGGGATTTTAGGCGCTCCTGTCGGCAACGGCGGGCATGCACGTCGCATGGAAGCAATGTAGCGAAAACCCGCCCCGCGCGTATCGTCCATTTGTTGCAAATTGCAATTGCACGGGGCCGAGACCGCCGTGCGGCGCGGCGCCCGGCGGGAGCGGCGAGCCTCGCAGGTCGCGCGATTCCGTCCGCTGAGTCGGGTCGCAACAAAATGGCCGGTCAGCCTTACCGAATCGGCCGCGCGCGGCGGGCACGCTTGCGTAATGAACGATTACAAATTTGAGACAAGATGCCGACATTTCAAGCGGGATGCGGGGCACGGTGTTTGGGGTCGGATACTCCCTCATGAGCCGCCTGCAATGCCGAACTTCGACGCGTACACAAATCGCACCGTATACCGGTAATTCATACGTGCATCCGCCCCTGCGCCTTCCCCGACACCGCCGTCATTCCTGCGATACTGGCGGTTGCTTCGTTTTCGCTTACATCGACTGCCATGCCGCTTCCCGACACACCCCGCCTCGGCTTCATCGGCGCCGGTCGCCTCGCGCGCTGTATCGCGCAGCGTTTCGCCCGGGCAGGCTTCCCCGTCGTCGCGATCGCAAGCCGCACGCCTGCGTCGGCCGCCGACCTTGCCGCGCGCATCGACGGCTGTCGCGCGGTCGATACCCCGCAGCAGGTGGTCGATGCCGCCGACCTGATCTTCGTGACGACGCCCGACGATCATCTCGCATCGAGCGCCGCGGCACTGCGTTTCGACGCATCGCGCGCCGCCGGCCAGGCGGTCGTCCATTGCAGCGGCGCATCGGCGGTCGCGCTGCTCGATCCGGCGAAGCAGCAAGGCGCGGCCACCGGCGGCTTCCATCCGCTCTATCTGTTCGGCGGCACCGACGCCGACCTCGCGCGCATCGACGGCTGCTCGGTCACGATCGAAGCGGACGGTGCGCTGCACGCGACGCTGCTGCGACTTGCCGCCGCACTCGGCTGCCATCCGCTGTCGATTCCGGCCGGCGGCCGGATGCTGTATCACGCGGCTGCCCACTACGCGGCGAGCTTCGCGCTGTGCGGGCTGTCGGAAGCGGTCGAACTGTGGCGCGGCCTCGGTTTCGACGAGGACGCCGCGCTACGCGCGCTGTTGCCGATGCTCGCCGGCACGATCGAGACCGCGCGCGACAAGGGGCTCGCGAATGCGCTGTCGGGCCCGGTGTCGCGCGGCGACACGGGCATCGTCGAGCGTCAGCTCGCGCTGCTCGACGCGCGCGGCGGCGATCACGCGATGCTGTACGCGCTGCTGACGCGCCGCGCGGTCGCGCTGGCGGCAAAACGCGCGGCGCCGCCGGCGTCGCTGCCGGCGCTGGCCGAAGCCGTCGAAACCTCCCTCGCGCGCGCGGCCATACACCCCTCCCCGTCGCGAGACGAGGCGTGATAAGGTGTCGGCCGATGCGCCGCCAACCGGCGTTGGCGGCCGCACGCTACTGACTGTATAAAAAGGATGCCAACGATGTTCGGCGAGATCGCCCGTTTTCTGCTCAATACCGTCT
This sequence comes from Burkholderia sp. AU16741, assembly GCF_002223345.1. Taxonomy (NCBI): domain Bacteria; kingdom Pseudomonadati; phylum Pseudomonadota; class Betaproteobacteria; order Burkholderiales; family Burkholderiaceae; genus Burkholderia; species Burkholderia sp. AU16741. Next base: position 389,765 of record NZ_NKEZ01000003.1, on the reverse strand, counting down.
TCACGCTATTCGGCGCCGCGCTGATTCTGCGCGTCTGGATGCAGGCCGTCCGCGTGCCGCCGTACAACCCCGTCACGCAAGCCGTGCTGCAGGCGACCAACTGGCTCGTGCTGCCGTTGCGCCGCGTGATCGCGGGCGTACGCGGCATCGACTGGGCCAGCGTCGTCGCGGCGCTGCTCACCGCGCTCGTCTATGTCGTGCTGATGGTCGTGATGGCCGGCTTCGATCCGGCCGCCGTGATCGCGACGCTCGTCGTGGTCGCGCTGCTCACCGTCGTGAAGTGGGCGCTCAATCTCGTGATCTGGATGACGATCCTGATGGCGCTGCTGTCGTGGCTCAACCCGCGCTCGCCGGCGATGCCGATCCTCTACCAGCTCACCGCGCCGTTCCTGAACCCGCTGCGCCGGGTGATCCCGAACCTCGGCGGCATCGACCTGTCGCCGATCCTGCTGTTCGTGATCGTGCAGGTGCTGCTGATGATCGTCACGCGCGCCGCCGTGTCGCTGACGATGTTCGGCATCTGATCCCGCGCGACATCTACGCCGCCGGCCCCTGCGCCGGCGGTGCGCCGAGCGTGTCGATCACGCCGAACTGCGCGGGCATCATCGCGTAGCACACACGCACTTTCTCGTGCGACAGCCGCTCGAGCAGCCGCCGCGCCTCGTCCTCGGTGACGATGAATTCGACCTCGATCGCGAGCGAACCCTGCAGTTCGAAAAAGCGATCCTCGTGCAGCACGCGATGCTGGCCGAAACCGGCCATCGCGCGAAACGCGGAACCGCCCGCGACGCCCATCCGGTTCGCCTCTTCCAGCAGCCATTCCCACAGCGGCTTCCAGTGCAGCCGGTGCTGCTCGTGCACGTAGAAGCGCAAAAAGACCCGGTCCATCGCACCCTCCGATGGCAGCCCGCTCAGGCCGCCGCGAGCCACGCACGCGCGGTCCACATGCCGAGGGCCGTCAGCGCGAACGATCCAGTCAAGTGTAGGACAGCCACCGCCAACGCCCATCCGAATTCGCCCTCGAGCGCGTGCGTCATCACCTCGACCGAATAGGTCGAGAACGTCGTGAGGCCGCCGAGAAAGCCCGTGATCACGAACAGCCGCCACTCCGGCGGCAACCCGACGCGAACGGTGAACACGACGGCGGCCATGCCGATCACGTAGCCGCCGAGCAGGTTCGACGCGAGCGTGCCGAGCGGCACCGCGGGAAAGAACGCATTGAGCGCGAGGCTCAGGAACCAGCGCAGCAACGCGCCGAGGCCGGCGCCGACGAAGATGGCGACGATCGAATAGAACAAGGGCACCCCCGGTCGATGACACAGCGCGGCGCAGCCGCCGTCTCCCGGTTACCCGGGCGGCGCGCAGACGCGCGGCACTAGTTGAACTGTATGCGGATTCGGCGAGCCGCCGCAACGACGGCGGCCGGCAACGCGCAGGCCGTGTGCCAGCCCCCCGGCACGTTCATGCGCGCTGCCGGGCCGCGTCGAGCGCGTTCAGCGTCGCCAGCGCCCCGCCCTTCAGCCCGATCACGTCCGCCCGGCGCGCATGCGCTTCGCGCGCATTGATGCGGATCACGTCGGCGCCGAGCCGTTCGCTCAGCAGGCGCACGGTCGGAATCGCGGTGCCCGCGCCGATCTCCACCACGGCGACGCGCCCGGCCCGCGCGATCCAGTCGTCCAGGGCGCGTTCCTGCGCGTCGTAGCACGCACCGAGCCAGCCGGTGTCGCCGAACATCAGGATGTTCGGCCGCGCGAGACCGCCGCAGTGCGGGCAGCGCGGCATGTCGCCCACGAGGCGGCACGTCGCTTCGTCGACCTCCGGCACGAACGGCGCCGCGTCCCACGTGTCGTCCGTGCACGGGCGCAGGCACTGCATCGCATGAATCGAACCGTGGATTTCGACGATGCGCGCCGGATCGAAACCGGCCTTCTGGAACTGGCCGTCGACGTTGCTCGTCAGCACGAAGCCGCCGTTCGGCATCGCGTCGATCCAGCGGCGCACGATCGCGAAGCCAGCGTGCGGCGTGGTCGCGCGGTAAAGCGCGAGACGGTGTCCGTAGAAGCCCCATGCGAGCGCCGCACGTGCACGAAACGCGTGCGGCGACGCGATCTCGTGAAATTCGAAACGCTCGCGGCGCAGCGCCGGATACGCGCGCCAGAAACCGTCCGTGCCGCGAAAATCGGGCAGCCCGGAATCGACGCCGATGCCCGCGCCGGCCGTGACGAGCAATGCGTCGGCGCGCGCGAGTGCGTCGACGGCGGACGCGACGAGATCGGCGGGAAGCGGCGCGGCGGCGGAGTCGGCGGAGTCGGCGGAATCGGAAAGCGGCATGATGGAAAAGCGGTGGCGTCGAACGTTGCGCGAGTAGCGTCGCGATCATACGCCGGTTCGGACGTCACGCCGCATCGGCAACGCAACCGCGTGGCGCTGCGCGTGTGCGGCTCGGCGATGCGCATGCGCGCCATCCGCACGCGCCGCACCGGCGCCCCCGCGACGCGGCGCCCACGCTTGCTCAGTGAGCCGATTCGTCCTGCGCAACCGGAATCTCGTCGACCGCGAAATAGACCGGCTTACCGAGTTGCCGCGCAAGCGCGACGTCCGCATCCGCCCCGCGCGACGCGCCGTCGATACGCAGCACCGCATCGCAACGCCGCAGCAGCCGGTGCGCGGCCGGATACAGGAACGTTTCGCCGATCGCGTCGCCGACCTGTGTCGACCCGGCCGCGGCCGCGAGCGGCAACGATACCCATTCGCCGATCATCGGCACGTGCCCGCGGCGATACACGGCGAGCGCCGCCGCTTCCAGCCGGTGCAGGTTCGCGGCGATGCGCGCGGGGTCGCCGTCCGTGCCGCTGCGATACGGGCCGGCGACCAGCACGAGCCGCGGCGTCATGCGGCGCGCACGCCCGCGGTTTCCCGCAGCGCGACGTATTGCAGGAGCATGATCGTCTTCGCATCGACGATCTCGCCGCGCTCGACCGCGTCCAGCGCCGCCTGCAGCGGCATCTCGACGACCTCCAGATCCTCGCCCTCTTCCGCGACGCCGCCGCCCGCGCCCGTGCGCAGCGACGCATCGTATTCGCCGACGAAGAAATGCAGCTTCTCCGTCACGGAACCCGGACTCATGAACGCCTCGAACACCTTGCGCACGCCGCGCACGCGATAGCCGGTTTCCTCCTCGGCCTCCGCGCGAATGCGCGCTTCGGGCGTTTCGTCGTCGAGCAGCCCGGCGGCCGCTTCGAGCAGCATGCCGTCGTGCCCGCTCACGAACGCCGGCATCCGGAACTGCCGCGTCAGCAGCACGTCGCCCGTCTCGGCATGACGCAGCAGGATCGTCGCGCCGTTGCCGCGATCGTAGGTCTCTCGGCTCAGGCGCTGCCACGTTCCGTCGCGGCGCAGGAAATCGAACGTCACCTTCCGCAGCACATACCAGTCGTCGGACAGCACCGTCGTATCGACGATGCGCACCCGCTCCCGCGTTGCAGCCAGTCCAGCCATTGCAGCCTCCGGTTCGACAAAGGACGGCGCCCATGGTAACGTGCAGATTCGTGCAATTTCAAGAATTTTCGTGCAAACACGATGCTGACGACCCAACGCAAGAAGGCGATCCTCGATGCGCTCGTGCGCGACGGCCAGGTACTGGCCGCCGAGCTGAGCGTGCAATTCGGCGTGTCCGAAGACACGGTGCGCCGCGACCTGCGCGAACTCGCGGCCGAAGGGCTGTTGCAGCGCGTGCACGGCGGTGCGCTGCCGGCGTCGCCGGCCGTCGCGCCGTTCGCGCAGCGCGAGGCGCTCGAAACCACGGAGAAGCGGCGCATCGCACGGCGGGCCGCGCAGATGATCGCGCCCGGGCAGGTGGCGATCGTCGACGGCGGCACGACCTCCGCGCTGCTCGTCAGCCAGTTGCCGGCCGACCTGCGCGCGACGATCGTCACGCACAGCCCGAGCGTCGCGGTCGCGCTGGCCGCGCATCCGTCGATCGACGTGATCCTGATCGGCGGGCGGCTCTACAAGCACTCGATCGTCGCGGTTGGCGCGGCGGCGATGGAAGGCATCGCGCGCATTCACGCAGATCTGTATTTCATGGGCGTCACGGGCGTGCATCCGGTAGCCGGCCTGAGCACCGGCGATTTCGAGGAAGCGGCGATCAAGCGCGCGCTGGCCGAACGCGCGGCCGAGACGGTCGTGCTCGCGTCGCAGTCGAAACTGCGCGCGGCGTCGCAGTTCGTGATCGGCGACATCGCGCTGGCGCAGGCGATCGTCGTCGAGAAGGAAACCGACGCCGCGCTGACGAAGCCGATCGAGGCCGCCGGTGTGACGGTGGTGCGCGCATAGCGTGCGGTGCGCTCGTACGCGCCGAATCGGTTGCGAGTTGCACCGCACTCGTGCCGAACCCATGTCAGCCTGCTGACAGGCACCGCTTGCTAACATGGGCGATCGTCCGATCACCACGTGCTACCCGCCTGATGCTTCCGCCCTCCACCACAACTGCCCCGGCGCCGCCCGCAGGCGACGCACCGTCGCCGGGCGTCCTCGCACTGTTCGTCGCGTTCGCGCAGATCGGCCTGACCAGCTTCGGCGGCGGGCTCAGCGGGCGGATGATGCGCGATTTCGTGCACGAGCGACGCTGGCTCGACGAAGAGGCGTTCCTCAACGGTCTCGCGCTGTCGCAGGCGTTGCCGGGCGTCAACGTGAAGAACCTCGCGATCTGGATCGGCTACCGGCTCGCCGGATGGCGCGGCGCGGTGGCCGGCTTCACCGGCATCATCGCGCCGCCGGCCGTGCTGATCGTGCTGTTCGGCGTCGCGTTCTCGACCCTCACGCGCTTTCCGCTCACGCACGTCGCGCTCGCCGGCGCGGCGGCCGCGGCGATCGGGCTCTCGATCTCGATGGCGATCACCGCGGTGCGCCGGCTGCCGCGCCGCGTGCTGCCGTTCGCCGTCATGACGCTCACGTTCGCGTCGGTTGCGGTGCTGCACTGGCCGCTCGTATGGACCGTGCTGATCGGCGGCACGCTGAGCGTCGCGCTCGAATACCGTCGTGCGGCCGCCGCGCCGGTCGGGAGCGACGCGCGATGAATGCGTCCGCACGTTACGCAGCACTGTTCGGCGTGTTCGCGCCGCTGTCGATCGCGACGATCGGCGGCGGGCAGGCGGTCATCGCGGATATTCAGCGGCAAGTCGTCGATGTCCATCACTGGATGAGCGCCACGCAATTCGTGAACGACTTCGCGATCGCGCGGATGGCGCCGGGCCCGGGCTCGTTGCTGGCGACGCTGATCGGCTGGCAGGTCGCCGGCTTCTGGGGCGCGGTGATCGCGACGCTCGCACTGTTCGGCCCGACCGCGTTCCTGATCTACGGCGTCGCGCATCTATGGCGACGACACCGGGGCGCGCGCTGGCAAATCGCGCTCGAAGCCGGCCTGCGTCCGGTCGCGGCCGGCATGATCCTCGCGTCGGTATGGGTGCTGCTGCAGGCGCTCGACGGCGGCTGGGCGGCTCGCGCGATCGCGATTGCGTCGACGCTGTGCGTGATGTACACACGCATTCATGCGCTGCTGTTGATCGCGATCGGCGCGCTGCTGCTCGTCGGCTTGCACGCGCTCGGCGGCGCTTGACGCGCGCCGCCGTCATCGCCCCGGGCGCCGCCTGCTCGCCTAAACGCCGCGAAATACCGGCGCACGCCGCTCCGCGAACGCACGCAACCCCTCGTCGAAATCCGCGCCTTCGCACGCATGCCGACGCAAGTCGGCGATCCGTTCGAGCGCGTCGGTCGGCAATGGCCGCGCACATCGAGACCCAGGAATGCAAGCTCGCGCTGTAGACGGTACCGCACAGGCTGTTCGCGCGCGCTCTGTCGCTGCGCTGACACGACACCGCGCTCGCCAGCCACGCGGTGCAGGAGGTGAAGGCCGAAATCGTCTGCGGTTCGATACGCACGGGCAACGGCCGGAGCGTGCGCGGCCGGCCGGTATTGACAACGCCCCAGGCACCCCTTAACGTGGCGTCCATCCTAACCATCACCGGTTCAGCTTAAGAGGTTGTCGGCCCGCTCGTGCTCGACACCTCTGCCTTCATCGAAGGCCTGCTGCTTGGCGCCGGCCTGTTCACGTCGGTCGGTCCCAAGGACGCCTTCGTCATCAAGCGCTCAATTTCGAGCCCTCACCTGCTTTCCATTGCCCTCGTCTGCGCCGGTAGCGACGCGCTGCTGATCGCGCTCGGCGCACACGGGCTGTCGGCGTTGCTGTCGCGCCATCCCGGCGTGGTGTCGGCCGCGCTGTGGGCCGGCATCGCATATCTCGCCGGCTATGGCCTGCTCGCGCTGCGCTCGGCGATCGTCGGACGGCAGCCTGAGCATGTAGATGGCTCACGCGTCGGCAGCGAACCCACGCGGTCGCGCACGGTGCTCGCGACCGCCGCCGTTTCGCTACTCAATCCGCATGCATGGATCGATACGGTGCTGCTGCTCGGCACCGTGATCGTGAGCCACGCGCCGTCCGCCCGCGCGCCGTTTGCGATCGGCGCAGTGACTGCGTCGCTCGCGTGGTTTCTGGTGCTCGTCTATGGCGCACGCGCGTGCCGTGCGTGGTTCGCTCGTCCGCTCGCGTGGCGCGTGCTCGACGGCTTCGTCGCGATGATGATGCTCGGCTTCGCGGCGCGTTTCGCGATCGACGCGCTTTAGGCGTCAGCCGCCCGATAGCGATTCCAATATCGCGCGGAATACGTCGTGCGCGCGGGCATGCAATTCGAACCCGATACCCGGTGCCCGCGGCACGCGTGCGTATCCCGCGTCGACGATTTCGCCATCGGCGAGTCCGCTGAACGGTTCGAATGCGAACGGGCTGACTTCCGCACCGCCGAGCCCGAGCGCCGCGACGACGTGCAACGAGAACAGGTGCCCCCCGTGCGGCCAGAACGCGTCGCGCCGCCAGCCACGCGATACGAAGTGATCGACGATCGGCAGATAGCCCGGCAGCCCGTAGCTGTGCACGGGATCGAACACCAGTACGTCGCGGTCGTTGCGCAAGCCGCCGTAGCGGTCGAGCAGCTTCGCTTCCGAGAGCGAGAACAGCGCTTCGCCGGACGCGATCGGTGGAGCGTATCGCGTGGCGACGTCCGCCTGGAGCGGCAGGTCGAGCGGATCGCAGATGTCCTCGAACCACCAGAGGTCGAACGGCGCGAGCATCGCGGTCGCGGCGGGTGCCGTCGTCGCGTCGTACGTGTTCATCGCGTCGACTGCAAGATGCGAAGGGCCGGCCAGCTGTGCGGCCGCGGCTTCGATGCGGCGCCGGTCCTGCTCGACATCCGCGCCGCCGATCTTGATCTTCGCGTGCGTGTAGCCGAAATCGACGATTCGGCGCATCTCGTCCGACAGGCGCGCGAGATCGTCATGCGGATAGCGGTAGCCGCCGCCCGCGTACACGCGCACGCGCGACTGCGGCGTGCGTCCGAGACGATCGGCGAGAAAACGGTGCAGCGGCAGATCGGCGATCTTCGCGGCGGCGTCCCAGATCGCCATGTCGAGCGTGCCGACCGCGACGCAGCGTTCGCCGTGCCCGCCCGGCTTTTCGCCGGCCATCATCGCGCGCCATGCGCGGAACGGGTCGAGGTTCGTGCCGGCTTCGTCGGCGAGTGCGTCGGCCGCGGCCAGCAGGCGCGGCGCGAACCGTTCGCGGATCAGGCCGCCCTGCGCGAAGCGGCCGATCGACGCGTAGCCATAGCCCGTCACCGGGCGGCCGTCGCGCACGACGTCGGTGACGACCGCGACGACGCTCGTCGTCAGGCCGCCGGACGCAATCGCGGGATCGGCATAGCGGGACACGGGAATCGCACGTTCGTGGATCGCGGTGATGCGCATGGTCGGGGCTCCGGAGGGGCGTCCGGCACAGGCGGAAAGTTCGTGCGCTGCAGCGGAAACGGTGGGCGGATCGCTGCATCTTAGGGGTTTGCGTGATGGCGTGCAGGATCGGTGGCGAGCGTCATCGTGTCGTCGCCCGGGCAATTGCGTGTCGAATTCGTCAGGGGGTGCAGCTGGATAAAGAAGCGCGCCGAGCAGGCGGCCAGGCTCGGTGCGCTATTTCCGAATCGAGTCCGGTCGAGCCGGGATCTCGATTGCCGTCCCGGCTCCATGAACCGGGACGATGGCGGTATGCCTGGACTGAATCGAATCGACAGGCTCGCTCAGGCGAAAACGAAGTACTTGCGCACCGTCTCGACCACTTCCCACGTCCCTTTCATGCCGGGTTCGATCACGAACACGTCGCCGGCTTTCAAGTGCTGCGGCTCCTCGCCTTCCGGCGTGATGATGCAGTAGCCATCGAGGAAGTGGCAGTACTCCCATTTTTCATAATTCACCTCGAACTTGCCCGGCGTGCAGATCCAGGTGCCCATGATCTTGCTGCCGTCCTTCGAGACGTACGCGTTGAGGTTCACGGTGTGCGGATCGCCGCCGATGCGCTTCCACTTGGTTGCATCAAGGACAGGCGTCGGGCAGGTTTTGCGCAGAACGGTGATGAAATCGGACATGTCGGCTCCAGACTAACGATCGTATGAGAGGCCTGTCACGTTAGTTCGAAAGCTTTGCATGGGCTTGTATGCTTCCGACACCGACTCGTCCATTTTCGACATTGGCTGGCGTGCCGGCCGGGCCGCACCAGTTTCGATACCGGCGGCCAAGACGCTCCGCTTGCCATCCCCGGCCAAATCCCTGTAGAATTGCGCGTTCTGCGGGCGTCGTATAATGGCCATTACCTCAGCTTCCCAAGCTGATGACGTGGGTTCGATTCCCATCGCCCGCTCCACTTTCCGGCTGCACAACAGCCTGCGCATGAGCCGCCTCGTCGAAGGCGGCTTTTTTGTACCATGCGCCGAATCGCCCGGCAGCATTGCTGCGCACGGGCCCTCGCCCGAACCGAGCCTTTCTCTGTACCGATGATGCACGACGATCCGAACGAAGCCGGCCTGCCGCCGCACGACGACGCCATTCCCGACGAAGCCGGCCAAGCCGGCGAAGGCGCCGACGAAGTCAACCCGCTGCACCGCCGCCGCATCCGCAGCTTCGTGACGCGCGCCGGCCGCGTGTCGACCGGCCAGCGCCGCGCGCTCGACGAGTTCGGCCCGCGCTTCGTCGTCCCGTATGCGCCGGAGCTGCCCGACTGGAACGCGATCTTCGGCCGCAGCGCACCGCGCATCCTCGAGATCGGTTTCGGGATGGGCGCGTCGACCGCGGAAATCGCCGCGCATCGCCCGGGTGACGACTTCCTCGGCGTCGAGGTCCACGAGCCGGGCGTCGGCGCGCTGCTGAAGCTGATCGGCGAGCAGGATCTGACGAACATCCGCATCGTCCAGCACGACGCGGTCGAGGTGCTCGAGCACATGATCGCGCCGGAAAGCCTCGACGGCGTGCACATCTTCTTCCCCGATCCGTGGCACAAGGCGCGTCACCACAAGCGCCGGCTGATCCAGCCGCCGCTCGTCGCGCATCTCGCGTCGCGTCTGAAGCCCGGCGCGTACCTGCACTGCGCGACCGACTGGCAGAACTACGCGGAGCAGATGCTCGAAGTGCTCGGCGCGGAACCGACGCTCGAAAACACGGCCGCCGATTACGCACCGCGCCCCGACTACCGTCCGGTGACGAAGTTCGAACGGCGCGGACTGCGGCTCGGCCACGGCGTGTGGGACCTGGTGTTCCGCAAGCGCCCACGCTGAGCGCCCCACCCCGCGCGGAATAAAAAAATCCCGACCGGCGTCTCGCGCCGATCGGGATTTTTTCATGGAGCGGCGCATCGACCGCTCGCCAGCCTCACGTCCAGTTCAGCCAGCCGCTGTAACCCACCAGCAGCACGAATAGCCCGAACGCGATCCGGTACCATGCGAACACCGTGAAATCGTGCGTCGCGACGTAGCGCAGCAGCCAGCGCACGCACACGAACGCGCTGACGAACGCGGCGACGAGCCCGAGCGCGAACAGGCCGAGCGAATCGACGGTGAACGCCTGCCAGTCCTTCACGGTTTCGTAGAGCGTCGCGCCGAAGATGATCGGAATCGCGAGGAAGAACGAGAATTCGGTGGCCACGCGCCGGTCGAGGCCGAACAGCATCCCGCCGATGATCGTCGAGCCCGAGCGCGACATGCCGGGCACCAGCGCGAAGCACTGCGCGATACCGACCTTGAGCGCGTCGAGCGGCGTCAGCGCGTCGACCGACATCACGCGCGGCGGCTCGCTGCGTTCGCGCTGCCGCGCCTCGGCCCACAGGATGATCGCGCCGCCCACGACGAGCGCGAATGCGACGGGCACCGGCGAGAACAGCACCGCCTTGATCTTCTTCTCGAACAGCAGGCCGAGCGCGATCGCGGGAATCGTCGCGATCACGACGTTCAGCGTGAAGCGCTGCGCGTCGGGCCGGCTCGGCAGCCCGGACACGACGGATACGATGCGCTGCCGGTATTCCCAGCAGACCGCGAGGATCGCGCCGAACTGGATCACGACGTCGAACGTCTTCGCGTGCGAATCGTTGAAATTCAGGAAGCTGCCCGCGACGATCAGGTGTCCGGTGCTCGACACCGGCAGGAATTCCGTCAGCCCCTCGACGACGCCGAGGATCAATGCCTTGCAGATCAGGATCCAGTCCATCCGTGGCCCAACTCCGAAATGGTCGAAAGAAAGGGCCACTCTTGCGCGCGCGGCCCGCCCGGCCGTGCGCGCCCGTCGTCACTTTTCGACGATCGCCACGCGTATGCCGTTTGTAAGGATCGTAATTGTACCGGGTTCGTAGTTCACTCCGGCAAATTGGAGTTGTTCCGGCTTGAACGTGTAGATCGGATAGTTGGTCAGCAGCTGCGTCGCGAGCAGGCCGGCGGCCGCGCCGACCTGCTGCGCGTACATCTGCGCGTCGCCGTCGAGCGCGAGGCTGTCGACGGCCGGCGCCCTCAGCACGACCGAACGGCTCGGTGCGTCGTACGCGAGCTGGCCCGACACGGTGAACTTGCCGCTGACGGGCTCGCGCAGGAACGGGCTCGCGAAATGGGCGTCGAGCTGCACGGCCACGCGGTTCTGGTCGGGCAGCAGGTTGACGGCCGGGTTCGCGAGCGACACGTCGACCACCTGGGCGACCGTCTTCTGGTAAGGAAACTTGCGCGCGACGGCCTTCTGCACGTCGCCGCGCGAGAACGTGTAGTGATCGGGAATGAACGGAAACGTCGACGCGCACGCGGCGAGCGATACGCACACGCCGACGGCGCCGATAGCGGCAGCGAGAAAACGGCGCCGGCCGGGCGCGCGAGGGACGGTCATGCTGATTTCTCTCCTGGATGCGCCGGCCGCGTCGCGGCCTCGAGGCGCGTGAGCCACGCGAGCGCGTCGTCGCGCGACGCGCCGCACATGTCGGCGGACGGCTGCAGCCCGGAACAGCACGCGGGGCGCTCGGGCCGGCCGAAGATCATGCAGCGCAGGTCGTCACCGAGCTGCACGCAGCGCACGCCGGCCGGCTTGCCGTCGGGCATGCCCGGAATCGGGCTGGAAATCGACGGGGCAATGCAGCACGCGCCGCAGCCCTCGCGGCACGCATGCGGCGGCGGGACTTCGGCGGGCGCCGGGCGGGCAGGCATTTCGACGGACACTCGACTCTCTCGACGAACAACGAAAAACGGTGCGGCAACCGGACGCGGCGTCCGGCAGCCCCACCCCGCATTGTGCCATCGCCGGCTGCGACGTTATTACACAATCCAGCCCGAGCGCGTGTTCATATACTCGAAAGCATCTAAAAAAGCGCGAGACCGCCATGCGTTCTGGTTCTGCCGACACGATGTTCCGTCCCGATTTGCTCACGAAATACGGCGCGAACGGGCCGCGCTATACGTCGTACCCCACCGCGCTGCAGTTCCGCGACGATTTCGATCCGGCCGACTACGTCCGCGCGGCCCGCGACCCCGGCGCGTCGTCGAGCGACCTGTCGCTGTACTTCCACATCCCGTTCTGCAACACCGCGTGCTTCTACTGCGGCTGCAACAAGATCGCGACCAACAACCGCCGCCGCGCGCGCCCGTATCTCGACCAGCTCAAGCGCGAGATGGCGCTGCAGGCCGCGCTGTTCGATCCGTCCCGCCCCGTCACGCAGCTGCACTGGGGCGGCGGCACGCCGACCTTCCTGTCCGACGACGAAACGGCCGAGCTGATGGCGGCCACGCGCGAGCATTTCACGCTCGCGCCGGACGCCGACGCCGAGTTCTCGATCGAGATCGATCCGCGCACGGTCACGCCGGCGACGCTCGTCCATCTGCGCACGATCGGCTTCAACCGGCTGAGCCTCGGCGTGCAGGATTTCGACCCGGTCGTGCAGCAGGCGATCAACCGCATCCAGCCGCGCGCGATGACGGCCGACCTGCTCGCCGCCGCACGGGCGACGGGCTTCCATTCGGTGAGCGTCGACCTGATCTACGGGCTGCCGCACCAGACGGTCGCCGTGTTCGCACGCACGCTCGAGACGATCATCGAACTCGCTCCCGATCGCCTGTCGGTGTTCGGCTACGCGCACATGCCGCACCTGTTCAAGATGCAGCGGCAGATCGACGATGCGACGCTGCCGCCGCCGGAAACGCGCATCGCGCTGCTCGGCCTCGCGATCGACATGCTGACGTCGGCCGGCTACGTGTACATCGGGATGGACCACTTCGCGCGGCCGTCCGACGAGCTCGTGCGCGCGCAACGCAACGGCACGCTGCAGCGCAATTTCCAGGGCTACAGCACGCGCGCGGATACCGATCTGATCGGCTTCGGCGTGTCGTCGATCGGCAAGGTCGGCGACGTCTACGCGCAGAACGCGAAGGACCTGCCCGCCTACGGCGCCGCGCTCGACGCCAGCCGGCTGCCGATCGCGCGCGGCGTGCGGCTCACGCCGGACGACCGGCTGCGCCGCGACGTGATCACGCAATTGATGTGCAACCTCGAACTGCCGTTCTCGCATGTCGAGGCCGCGCACGGGATCCGCTTCGCGGATCATTTCGCGCGCGAGCTCGACGCGCTGCGCCCGTTCGAGCGCGACGGGCTGCTGACGATCGCGCGCGACCGGCTGACGATCCATCCGGCCGGCCGGATGGTCGTGCGCAACATCGCGATGGCGTTCGACGCGTACCTCGGCCAGACGTCGCAGCAGCGCTACTCGCGCACGGTTTAGGGCGGTTCGCGCGCCGGCCCACGGGCGGGCGCCGGCCGCACGCTCGTGGCCGGTTTGATAGAGTGTGAGGCTTACATCCGCTCCGCCACCCCAAGATGCGCACCACCAAAGCGACCCACGCGGTCGAACGCCTGAAGGCCCGCTCCGGCAACCCGCAATTCGCGGCCGTCGCGATGGCGGGCGGCCTGTTCTATCTCGTCGACCGCTCGGGCGGCACCGCCGAAAAACGCTGCGAGCCGCTGCCGCTCGACGAATTCGTCAAGTTCGTCGACGAATTTGGCCCCAAAAAGCCGCGCAAGGCGAGCAAGCTCGACCTCGCGTTCGAGGCGCAGATCAAGAAGAGCAAAGGGTAAAGGTCTGTTGCAGGCCGCCTGAAGGCTTCGCGGCCGTGCCGTTTGGTACAATCACGAAGTTTCTCTATCCCCGCTGATGGCCGACCTGGCTGCGTGACCACACCATGAATATCGAAAACGCGCGTTTCAACATGATCGAACAGCAGATCCGTCCGTGGGACGTGCTGGATCTGGATGTCCTGGGCCTGCTGTCGATCGTCAAGCGTGAAAACTACGTGCCGGCCCAATATCGCGATCTCGCGTTCGCCGATCTCGAACTGCCGCTGCCGGGCGGCACGAGCAAGATGCTGTTTCCGCGCGTCGAAGCGCGCGTGCTGCAGGAGCTGACGGTCAAGAAGCACGAGAACGTGCTCGTGATCGGCGCGGGCTCGGGCTACCTGGCCGCGCTGTTCGCGCATCGCGCGCAGCACGTGACGGCCGTCGAGATCGATCCGGCGATCGCGAAGTTCGCGGAAGACAACCTGCGCAACGACGGCGTGACCAACGCCGAAGTCGTGCTGGGCGACGGCTCGCGCGGCTGGGCGGCCAAGGCCCCGTACGACGTGATCTGCGTCGCGGGCGGCCTGCCGGTCGTGCCGCAGGAAATGCTCGAACAGCTGAAGGTCGGCGGCCGCCTGTCGGCGTTCGTCGGCGGCCGTCCGGTGATGAAGGCGCAGATCATCACGCGCATCGACGACAAGCAGTACCGCGTCGCCGACGTGTTCGAAACGTACATCGATCACCTCGTCAACGCGATCGAGCCGTCGCGCTTCAAGTTCTGAGCGGCGGAGCCTCCATGCAGATCCTGACGCCCGCGATGCTCGCGGAATGGCTCGGCGACACGGCGCGCCCCGCGCCGGTCGTGCTCGACGTGCGCGAGCCGTGGGAAATCGCGACCGCGCAGATCGCCGGCAGCGTGTCGATTCCGATGCAGCAGATTCCCGCGCGCAGCGAAGAGCTCGACGACGAAGCGGAAATCGTCTGCGTGTGCCATCACGGGATGCGCAGCGCGCAGGTCGCGATGTTCCTCGAATCGCGCGGCTTCACGAAGCTGTACAACCTGCAAGGCGGGATCGACGCGTGGTCGCGCGACGTCGATCCGTCGGTGCCGCGCTACTGATCGATCCTTCCGGCGGCGCATCATGTGCCGCCGCGCCGCCCGGCACCCCGCCGCCGGCCGCACAGATCCGCCGAACGGGCGCGCACCGCGCGCCCGTTTTTCTTTTCCTCCCCCGGTTTGCCTGCGTTTCGACGCCGCCGCACCGTCGTGCACCATTTGCGCCCGTGCGCCTGCACCGCAACGGACCGCGGATGCTGCACGGCGCGTCATCCGCACCGCGCCGATGCCCGCCGGTGCCCACCCGTGCCCCGCGCAGGCACGCCGGGCGTGCATCCGCGCGACTGGCACATGCCTTGCGTTACACGATGGCCGGCGCCGCCACGGCGCACGCGCATCCAACACGACAAGGGGATACCGATGAAACGTCGCAGTCTGTTGAAGTTCGGTTCGATGGCCGGCGCGCTCGCGCTGGCGGGCAAGAGCCCGTTCGCGCACGCGGCCGATGCGGGCACCGGCCCGATCAAGGTCGGCATCCTGCATTCGCTGTCGGGCACGATGGCGATCTCGGAGACGTCGCTGAAGGACACCGCGCTGATGACGATCGCCGACATCAACAAGAGCGGCGGCGTGATGGGCCGCAAGCTCGAGCCGGTGGTGGTCGACCCGGCGTCGAACTGGCCGCTGTTCGCCGAGAAGGCGCGCCAGCTGCTCACGCAGGACAAGGTCGCGTGCGTGTTCGGCTGCTGGACGTCGGTATCGCGCAAATCCGTGCTGCCGGTGTTCGAGGAGCTGAACGGGCTGCTCTACTACCCGGTGCAGTATGAAGGCGAGGAAATGTCGCGCAACGTGTTCTACACGGGCGCCGCGCCGAACCAGCAGGCGATTCCTGCCGTCGAGTACCTGATGGGCGCGGAAGGCGGCGGCGCGAAGCGCTTCTTCCTGCTCGGCACCGACTACGTGTATCCGCGCACGACCAACAAGATCCTGCGCGCGTTCCTGAAATCGAAAGGCGTGAAGGACGCCGACATTCAGGAGGTCTACACGCCGTTCGGCCACAGCGATTACCAGACCATCGTCGCGAACATCAAGACCTTCGCGCAAGGCGGCAAGACGACCGTGATCTCGACGATCAACGGCGATTCGAACGTGCCGTTCTACAAGGAACTCGGCAACCAGGGGATCAAGGCGACCGACGTGCCGGTCGTCGCGTTCTCGGTCGGCGAGGAAGAACTGCGCGGGATCGATACGAAGCCGCTCGTCGGCCACCTCGCCGCGTGGAACTACTTCATGTCGGTGAAGAACCCGACCAACACGAAGTTCAAGGACCAGTTCGCCGCGTGGGTGAAGGCGAACAACCTGCCCGGCGGCGCGAAGCGCGTGACCAACGATCCGATGGAAGCGACCTACGTCGGCATCCATATGTGGAAGCAGGCCGTCGAGAAGGCGAAGAGCACCGACGTCGACAAGGTGCGCGTCGCGATGATCGGCCAGACGGTCGCCGCGCCGTCGGGCTTCACGCTCACGATGGACGGCAACCATCACCTGCACAAGCCGGTGATGATCGGCGAGATTCGCGGCGACGGACAGTTCAACGTCGTGTGGAAGACGAAGACGGCCGTGCGCGCGCAACCGTGGAGCCCGTTCATCGCGGGCAACCAGGGCAAGCCGGACGTCGTCAGCTCGATTCCGGCGTTCCTGCGCCGGCAGCGCGCGGCGCTGGCGTGACGCCGTGCGGCGCGTCGCGCTTCGTGCGCGACGTGCCGCTCGCGCATCCACCGCGATGCGCCGGCCGCGCTTGTCGTGACGAATCGCCACCGCCGGCGCCGCACCACTCCGCTCCCCTCGCCCGACAGGATTTCCCGATGCCTACACGCTTTCGCCGAGCCGCCCGCGCGATCGTGGCATGCGCCGCCCTCGCGGGCCTGCTGCCGCACGCCGCGTTCGCACTGACGGCGGCCGACACCGCCGCGCTCGCCGGCGACGACTTCGACGCGAAGACGGCGGCGATCGAACGGCTCGCCACAGACACCGATCCGCGCGCCGTCGCGGTGCTCAACGCGCTGTCGAGCGGCGATGCGCTCGCGACCGGCGACGGCCGCCTGCTGATCCAGTCCGGCGACACCGCGCACGACGCGCTCACGCAGGCCGCGACGCCGGCCGGCGACGCGCAGCCGGTGATGCAGAACAACCTGCTGCGCACGAAGATCGCCGGCGCGCTGTCGGGCCTCGCGCTCGCGTCGCCCGACGTGGCCGCACGCCGCGACGCGATCGACGCGCTGCTGAAGTCGCCCGACCCGGCGCTCAAGCCGATGATCGATCGTGCCCGCGCAAAGGAAACCGATCCGGCATTGAAACGTCGCCTCGACGCGCTGTGGGCAATTGCCGCGCTGCACGACGCCGATCCGGCGAAACGCCTCGAAGCCGTGCAGGTGGTAGCCGCGCGCAGCGACCTCGACATGATCGAACAACTGCGCCCGCTCGTCGCGAAGAACGCCGACGGCAGCTACGCGGAACCCGACGCACGCGTGCGCGACGCCGCGCAACACGGGCTCGATGCGTTGCACGCACTGCAGCGCCGCGGCGAAATCGTCGGCACGGTGTTCGCCGGCCTGTCGCTCGGCAGCGTGCTGCTGCTCGCCGCGCTCGGCCTCGCGATCACGTACGGGCTGATCGGCGTGATCAACATGGCGCACGGCGAATTCCTGATGATCGGTGCGTACGCAACCTATGTCGTGCAGACGCTGATCCAGCACTACGCGCCCGGCGCGTTCGACTGGTATCCGCTCGTCGCCGTGCCGGTGTCGTTCGCGGTGGCCGCGCTCGTCGGCATCGTGCTCGAACGGCTCGTGCTGCGACATCTGTACGGCCGCCCGCTCGAAACGCTGCTCGCGACCTTCGGCGTGAGCCTGATCCTGATCCAGGCGACGCGCATGCTGTTCGGCGCGCAGAACGTGCAGGTCGTGAACCCGTCGTGGATGAGCGGCGGCGTGACGGTGATGCAGAACCTGATCCTGCCGTACAACCGGCTCGCGATCCTCGCGTTCGCGCTCGCGGTGGTGTTCGTCGCGTGGGCCGTGCTGACGAAGACGCGGCTCGGCCTGTTCGTGCGCGCCGTCACGCAGAACCGCCGGATGGCCGCCTGCGTCGGCGTGAAGACCGCCCGCGTCGACGCGTATGCGTTCGCATTCGGCGCGGGCATCGCGGGCCTCGGCGGCTGCGCGCTGTCGCAGATCGGCAACGTGGGTCCCGATCTCGGCCAGAACTACATCATCGATTCGTTCATGGCCGTCGTGCTCGGCGGCGTCGGGCAGATCGCCGGCACCGTGCTCGGCGGCTTCGGGCTCGGCCTCGCGAGCAAGGCGATCGAACCGTTCTGGGGCGCCGTGCTCGCGAAGATCGCGGTGCTCGTGATGATCGTGCTGTTCATCCAGAAACGCCCGCAGGGCATGTTCGCGCCGAAGGGCCGCAGCGCGGAGGCTTGACGTGACTTCATACACCGATTCGATGTCGAACCCGGTCGCCGGCATGCCGCAGCCCGCCGCCGGCGCGCGCGCGGCGGACGGCTTCGCGCTCGGCCTGCCGCCCCGCCCCGCGCTGCTGTCGCGCCGCGCATGGCTCGCGCTCGTCGCGCTTTGCGTGGCGATCGGCATCGGCGTGCCGCTCGCCGCGCTCGTCGCGCCGGAAGCCAGCGCGTTCCATCTGTCCGCGTACACGATGACGCTCGCCGGCAAGCTGATGTGCTACGCGATCGCCGCGCTTGCGCTCGATCTCGTGTGGGGTTACTGCGGGATCCTGAGCCTCGGCCACGGCTTGTTCTTCGCGCTCGGCGGCTATGCGATCGGCATGTACCTGATGCGCGAGATCGGCCGCGACGGCAAGTACGGCAGCGACCTGCCCGACTTCATGGTGTTTCTCGACTGGCACCAGTTGCCGTGGTACTGGAGCGGCACGCAGCATCTCGCGTGGGCGCTCGCGCTCGTCGTGCTCGTGCCGGCCGTGCTCGCGTGGGTGTTCGGCTTCTTCACGTTCCGCTCGCGCGTGAAGGGCGTGTACCTGTCGATCATCACGCAGGCCATGACGTTCGCCGCGATGCTGCTGTTCTATCGCAACGAGACGGGCTTCGGCGGCAACAACGGCTTCACCGATTTCAAGCGCATCGCCGGCTTCGCGATCACGTCGCCGGGCACGCGCACGGTGCTGTTGCTGCTGACCTTCGCGACGCTCGTGCTCGCGTTCGTCGCCGCGCGCGCGATCGTCACGAGCAAGCTCGGGCGCGTGGTGACCGCGGTGCGCGACGGCGAGACGCGGCTGATGTTCCTCGGCTACAGCCCGCTCGCGTACAAGCTGTTCGTGTGGACCGTGTCGGCCGTGCTGTGCGGCATCGCCGGCGCGCTGTACGTACCGCAGGTCGGCATCATCAATCCCGGCGAGATGTCGCCCGGCAATTCGATCGAAATGGCGATCTGGGTCGCGGTGGGCGGGCGCGGCACGCTGATCGGGCCGATCGTCGGCGCGTTCGCGGTGAACGGCGCGAAGAGTTTCTTCACCGCGTACTTCGCCGAATACTGGCTGTTCTTCCTCGGCCTGATCTTCGTGCTCGTGCCGCTCTTGCTGCCGCGCGGGATCATGGGCCTCGTCGAAACCGTGCTCGCGAAGGGGAAACGCGCATGAACGGAACGGCTCTCTATCAGTTCACGCCGCCGCCGCCCGAAGACGAGCTGCTCGCCGTCAGCGGCAGCGCGTCGATGGGGCGCGTCGTGCCGGCCGGCATCGACACGTCGCACGGTACGATCCTCTATCTCGAGGATATCGAGGTGAGCTTCGACGGCTTTCGGGCGCTGAAGAAGCTGTCGCTCGCGATCGACGCGGGCGAGCTGCGCTGCGTGATCGGCCCGAACGGCGCGGGCAAGACGACGATGATGGACGTGATCACCGGCAAGACGCGGCCCGATGCGGGCAAGGTGTTTCTCGGCCAGACGATCGATCTCGCGCGGATGAACGAACCCGAGATCGCGCGTGCGGGCATCGGCCGCAAGTTCCAGAAGCCGACCGTGTTCGAACAGCATCCGGTGTGGGAAAACCTCGAACTCGCGATGCAGACCGACAAGGGCTGGCTCGCGTCTCTGCGCGCGCGGCTCGACCGCACCGCGCAGGCGAAGATCGAGGAGACGCTCGCGCTGATCGGCCTCGAAAGCCAGGCCTATCGCGCGGCCGGCGAGCTGTCGCACGGGCAGAAGCAGCGGCTCGAAATCGGCATGCTGCTGATGCAGCGCCCCGCGCTGCTGCTGCTCGACGAGCCGGCGGCGGGGATGACCGACCACGAGACGATGGAACTCGCCGAGCTGCTGAACACGCTGCGCGGCACCTGCTCGATGATGGTCGTCGAGCACGACATGGAGTTCGTCGCGGCGCTCGCGGGCGACACGGGGCGTGTGACGGTGATGGCCGAAGGCGCGGTGCTCGCGCACGGCACGCTCGACCAGGTCAAGCGCGACGATGCGGTGATCGAGTCTTACCTCGGACGATGATGCGATGCTGAAAATCGAAGCGCTGAACCAGTACTACGGCGGCAGCCATATCTTGCGCAACGTGAACCTCGCCGCCGACGACGGCAAGCTCACCGTGCTGCTCGGCCGCAACGGCGTCGGCAAGAGCACGCTGCTGCGCTGCCTGATGGGCGTCGTCGCCGCGAAAAGCGGCAGCGTGTCGTGGCGCGGCACCGCGCTCGGCGCGCTGCCGCCGTATGCGCGCGTCGCGGCCGGGCTCGCGTACGTACCGCAGGGCCGCGACATCTTTCCACGGCTCACCGTCGAGGAGAACCTGCTCGTCGGCGCGGCGAGCCGCAAGGCGCCGTCGAAAGTGCCCGATCGCATCTACGACCTGTTCCCGGTGCTGAAGGACATGCGCGCACGGCGCGGCGGCGACCTGTCGGGCGGCCAGCAGCAACAGCTCGCGATCGGCCGCGCGCTGATGAGCGAGCCGCAGTTGCTGATCCTCGACGAGCCGACCGAAGGCATCCAGCCGTCGATCATCCAGGACATCGGGCGCACGCTGCGCCAGCTCGTCGACGAATCGAAGATGACCGTGCTGCTCGTCGAACAGTATTACGACTTCGCGCGCTCGATCGCGGACAGCTACTGGGTGATGAGCCGCGGCGAGATCGTCGCGGGCGGCGACGCGCGCGACATGGAGGCGAACGGCGTGCGCGAGCTGATCGCGGTGTGACGGCAGGCGTGGCGGCCGGCGCCGCGGTGCGCGGCGGGTGACACGTGCGGACGGCGCGCGGGCAGCCGCGCACAGCCCTTTCAACGAACGCAGTATCTGCATTATTGTTCCGGTAGCATCCACGTTCTTCGCACCCGCTTCCTCGTTTCCCGTTCGCCGCCGATGTCCGCCCCCGATTCGCATGCCACGCTGTCCCGCCCCGCCGTCGCCAAGTCGTGGCACGGCCGCCTCGAACTCGGCTTCGAGCGGCACGGCGCGCGCACGACGCTCGTGCACCGACTGCACAACGGCCCGCTGCGCGTGCAGCGGCCGCTGTATCCGGAGGGCGACGCGATCTGCCACGCGGTGATCGTCCATCCGCCGGGCGGCGTCGCGGGCGGCGACCAGCTCGACATCGACATCGCGCTCGGCGACGGCACGCACGCGGTGCTGACGACCCCCGGCGCGACCAAGTGGTACAAGTCGAACGGGCTGGACGCGACGCAACGGATCGGCATCACGGTTGGCGAACACGCGAAGCTCGACTGGCTGCCGCAGAACAACCTGTTCTTCGACACGGCGCACGCGTCGCTCGACTTCACGGTGACGCTCGGCGCAGGCGCGAGCGCGATCGGCTGGGACGCGACGCAGCTCGGCCGGCAGGCGGCAGGCGAAAGCTGGTCGGCGGGGCGCATCGCGTCGAGCTCGGCGCTTGTCGCCGCCGACGGCCGGCCGCTATGGACCGAGCGCGCTCTGCTCGACGCGCGCGACCCGCTGCGCGGCGCGCTGCAGGGCCTCGCCGGCTTTCCCGCCTACGGCACGCTGTGGGCGGCCGGCGCCGCGTGCGACGCCGCGCTCGCCGAAGCGCTCGCCGCACGCATGCCGTTCGACGACACGCTGCGCGCGGGCGCCACCTGCGTGACGCCCGGCGTCGTGCTGGTGCGCGCGATGTCGACGTCGATGGAAGCGCTGCAGCGCCACTTCACCGACTGCTGGCTGCAGTTGCGACCGATCGTGCACAGCGTCGACGCGCGGCCGCTGCGTCTCTGGCAGACCTGAGCACGTCCACCTTACGCACCGTTTCGGCGCAACGCCACGACACACGACGCACAGTCTGCATGCATCACGCACCACGGGCGCGCATGGCGGCACGTCGAATGCCCATGGCACGCACCTTGCTGCTTACATAAGCGATACACGACGCACGCCAAACAGGGCGGTGCTACGATGGTCCGCACCCTGCCCGGTCGCTTACGCACCGATAAAAATTACGTTTTCCTGAACGCCTGCCTTCATGAAACTGACTCCCCGCGAAAAGGACAAGCTGCTGATCTTCACGGCGGCGTTGCTTGCCGAACGCCGCCGCGCGCGCGGCCTGAAACTGAATTATCCGGAGGCGGTCGCCTTCATCACCGCGGCGCTGATGGAAGCCGCGCGCGACGGCAAGACGGTCGCCGAAGTGATGCACTACGGCACGACGCTGCTCACGCGCGACGACGTGATGGACGGCGTGCCGGAAATGATTCCCGACATCCAGGTCGAAGCGACCTTCCCCGACGGCACGAAGCTCGTGACCGTCCACCACCCGATTCCGTGAGGCCCCGCATGATCCCCGGCGAAATCCTCACCGACGACGGCGACCACGAACTGAATGCGGGCCGCGCGACGCTGTCGCTCGTCGTCGCGAACACCGGCGATCGCCCGGTGCAGGTCGGCTCGCACTACCACTTCTTCGAGGTCAACGACGCGCTGTCGTTCGACCGCGCGGCCGCGCGCGGTTTCCGGCTCAACATCGCGGCCGGCACGGCCGTGCGCTTCGAGCCGGGCCAGACGCGCACCGTCGAGCTCGTCGCGCTCGCGGGCGAGCGCGCCGTCTACGGTTTTCAGGGCAAGGTGATGGGGCCGCTGTAAGCCGCGCCCCGCTCTTCAGGAACAGCACATGACACTACGCTTGAGCCGCCGCGCGTACGCGGAAATGTTCGGGCCGACGACGGGCGACCGCGTGCGGCTCGCCGATACCGAACTGCTGATCGAAATCGAACGCGACTTCACCACGTACGGCGAGGAAGTGAAATTCGGCGGCGGGAAAGTGATCCGCGACGGGATGGGCCAGTCGCAGCGCGTGGCCGCCGACGTGCCCGATACCGTCATCACGAACGCGGTGATCCTCGATCACTGGGGCATCGTGAAGGCCGACATCGCGATCAAGCACGGCCGCATCGCCGCGATCGGCAAGGCCGGCAACCCCGACATTCAACCGGGCGTGACGATCGCGATCGGCGCGGCGACCGAAGTGATCGCCGGCGAAGGGCTGATCGTGACCGCGGGCGGCATCGACACGCACATCCACTTCATCAGCCCGCAGCAGATCGACGAGGCGCTGGCCTCGGGCGTCACGACGATGCTCGGCGGCGGCACGGGGCCGGCCACCGGCACCAACGCGACCACCTGCACGCCGGGCCCGTGGCACATGGAGCGGATGCTGCAGGCCGCTGACGGCTGGCCGATCAACCTCGGCTTCCTCGGCAAGGGCAACGCGAGCCTGCCGCAGCCGCTCGTCGAGCAGATCGCGGCCGGCGCGATCGGGCTGAAGCTGCACGAGGACTGGGGCACGACGCCCGCCGCGATCGACAACTGCCTGTCGGTCGCCGACGACACCGACACGCAGGTAGCGATCCACACCGACACGCTGAATGAGGCCGGCTTCGTCGAATCGACGGTCGCCGCGTTCAAGGGCCGCACGATCCACACTTACCACACCGAAGGCGCGGGCGGCGGCCATGCGCCCGACATCCTGAAGGTGTGCGGCGAGATGAACGTGCTGCCGTCGTCGACCAATCCGACGCGCCCGTACACGATCAACACGCTCGACGAGCATCTCGACATGCTGATGGTGTGTCATCACCTCGATCCGTCGATCGCGGAGGACCTCGCGTTCGCCGAATCGCGCATTCGCCGCGAGACGATCGCGGCCGAGGACATCCTGCACGATCTCGGCGCGCTGTCGATGCTGTCGTCCGATTCGCAGGCGATGGGCCGCGTCGGCGAAGTGATCATCCGCACGTGGCAGACCGCGCACAAGATGAAGGTGCAGCGCGGCGCGCTGCCGGAAGACACCGCACGCAACGACAATTTCCGCGCGAAGCGCTACGTCGCGAAGTACACGATCAACCCGGCGCTCACGCACGGCATCGCGCACGAAGTCGGCTCGATCGAGCCCGGCAAATGGGCCGACCTCGTGCTGTGGGAACCCGCGTTCTTCGGGATCAAGCCGTCGATGATCCTGAAGGGCGGCATGATCGCCGTCGCGCAGATGGGCGACCCGAACGCGTCGATCCCGACGCCGCAGCCGGTTCACTATCGCGAGATGTTCGCGACGCGTGGCGGCGCGCTCGCGCGCACGTCGCTGACCTTCGTGTCGCAGATGGCGGCCGACGCGGGCATCGCGGAGCGCTACGGCCTCGCGAAGCGGATCGTGCCGGTGCGCAACTGCCGCAACGTGACGAAGGCCGACATGATTCACAACGCATGGCGTCCGTCGATCAGCGTCGATCCCGAAACCTACGACGTGATCGCCGACGGCCAGTTGCTCACCTGCGAACCGGCGACGGTGCTGCCGATGGCGCAGCGCTATTTCTTGTTCTGATCCGGAATCCTCAGCTTCATGCGCACCCTCGACAAACGCATTGCCCCGAACGTGAAACTCGCCGCGTCGCTCGTCGCACGCGCGCCGACGCTCACGCTCGCCTATGACGCGCGCTGCAAGAGCCGCCTCGCGGCGACGCTCGACAGCGGCGAGGACGTCGCGGTCCTGCTGCCGCGCGGCACCGTGCTGCGCGACGGCGACGTGCTCGTCGCCGACGACGGCGCGCTCGTGCGCATCGCCGCGGCACCCGAAACCGTGCTGCTCGTGCGCGCGGCCGACCCGCTCACGCTGATGCGTGCCGCGTATCACCTCGGCAATCGTCATACGCCGGTCGAAATCGGCGACGGCTACCTGAAGCTCGAAGCCGATCCCGTGCTCGCGGACATGCTGCGTCGGCTCGGCACGCAGGTCGACGAAACGAGCGCACCGTTCCAGCCGGAGGCCGGCGCGTACGGCGGCGGCCACAAGCACGGGCACGACGCGACGTTCGCCGAAGACTACGCGCTCGCCCAGCAGGTGTTCGGCGAACACCACGGACACTCGCACTCGCACGATCACGATCACGATCACGATCACGATCACGATCACGATCACGATCATCAGCATGGTCCCGGCTGCACGCACGGCCACCACGGTCATGACCACCACTGAACTCGTCGCGCTGCTGCACCTCGCATCGCCCGCATTGCCGATCGGCGCGTACAGCTATTCACAGGGCCTCGAAGCCGCGCTCGACGCGAACCTGATCCACGACGCCGATTCCGCCCGCGACTGGATCGCCAGCGGCCTGACCGACGTGCTCGCGCACGGCGAGTTGCCGTTCCTCGCGCACCAGCTCAACCGCTGGCAGACGCACGACACACACGCGCTCGTCGCCGAAAACGCGTGGTTCGTCGCGAGCCGGGAATCGGCCGAACTGCGCCGCGAAACCGAACAGATGGGCTGGTCGCTCGCGCAGCTGTGCGCGTCGCTCGAATGGGGCGACGCCGCCCGCCGCGCGACGCTCGCGTCGCTGTCGCCGGTCGCGCTGCCGACCGCGTTCGCATATGCGGCGGCCGCACACGACGCCAGCGCCGACGCGACGCTCGCCGCGTACGCATTCGGCTGGGTCGAGAACCAGACGTCCGCCGCGCTGAAGGCCGTGCCGCTCGGCCAGCTCGCCGGGCAACGCATCATCGTCGCGCTGCGCGGCGCGATCGACGCGGCCGTGCGCCGCGCGCTCGCGACGCCGCCCGACGCTGTCAACACGTTCGCGCCGCAGCTCGGCATCCTGTCCGCGCGGCACGAAACCCAGTATTCGCGGTTGTTCCGCTCCTGAACTTGATCCACGCCATGAACGCACCCGCTCCCTCCCCCGCCCGCCGCACGAAAAAACTGCCGCCGCTGCGCGTCGGCATCGGCGGCCCCGTCGGCTCCGGCAAGACCACGCTGCTCGAAATGCTGTGCAAGGCGATGCGCGACCGGTACGACCTCGTCGCGATCACGAACGACATCTATACGAAGGAAGACCAGCGGCTGCTGACGGTCGCGGGCGCGCTGCCCGAGGAACGCATCATGGGCGTCGAAACGGGCGGCTGCCCGCACACGGCGATCCGCGAGGACGCGTCGATCAACCTCGAGGCCGTCGACCGGATGCTCGCGCGCTTCCCGGATGCCGACATCGTGTTCATCGAGTCCGGCGGCGACAATCTCGCGGCGACCTTCAGCCCCGAGCTGTCGGACCTGACCATCTATGTGATCGACGTGGCCGGCGGCGAGAAGATTCCGCGCAAGGGCGGCCCCGGCATCACGAAGTCCGACCTGCTCGTGATCAACAAGACCGACCTCGCGCCGCTGGTCGGCGCGAATCTCGACGTGATGGCATCCGACACGCGGAAGATGCGCGGCGAACGGCCTTACGTGATGACGAACCTGAAGGCGCTCGACGGCGTCGCGGACGTGATCGCGTTCATCGAGAAGAAGGGCTTGCTGACGGTGTGAGCGGCATGGCGGCGGCTCGCGTCGCCGCCATGCGTGCGCGGGCGGCCTTGCGCCGCCCTTCGTCTATTCGTCTTCGGAAGCGGCGCCCAGCCCACCCGGCAGCCCACGCGCACCGGCTTCGGCGGGCGGCAGCAGCGCGGCGAGCACGTCGACCGTGCGCGCGGTCGCGCCGCGGTGACGCGACGCGAAGGCCGCGCCGGCCGCGCCCATCGCGATGCGCCGCGCCTTGTCGGCGAACAGCGCGTCGAGCACGTGCGCGAGATCGAGCGGATCCGCGACCTGCATCGCCGCGCCGGCCGCGACCGCATCGGCGGTCGCCTGCGTGAAGTTGAACACGTGCGGCCCGATCAGCACCGGCACGCCGACCGCGCACGCTTCGATCAGGTTCTGCCCGCCGAGCGGCAACAGGCTGCCGCCGATGAACGCGATATCGGCCGCCGCGTAGTACGCGCCGAGCTCGCCCATCGAATCGCCGAGCAGCACCGTCACGTCGTCGGCCAGCGGTTCGGCGGCCGGACGGCCCGCCGCGAGCGCGGCCGCATCGGCCGCCCAGACGGAGCGCCGCACGCACTTGAGCCCGTTGCGCACGATGAGCGCCTCGACCTCGGCGAAGCGCTGCGGATGACGCGGCACGAGCACCAGCAGCGCGCCGGGCGTGCGCATTTCCGCGAACGCCTGCAGCACGAGCGCTTCCTCGTTCTCGCGCGTGCTGGCGGCGACCCACACCGGCCGCGCGCCGATCGCGTCGCGCCACGCATGGCCGCGCGCCGCGAGTTCCGGCGGCGTCGTCATGTCGAACTTCAGGTTGCCGAGCACGGTCACGTTGCGCGCGCCGAGCGACGTCAGCCGCTCCGCATCGGCCGGGCTCTGCGCGAGCACGCGCGAGAAGCCGCCGAACACGTCGCGCGTCGCCGTGCCGAACTTCGCCGCGCGCCGGAACGAACGCGCGGACATCCGCGCATTGGTCAGCACGAGCGGCACATCCGCGCGGCGGCACTCGTCGATCAGCGTCGGCCACACCTCGGTTTCCATCACGAGACCGAGCGTCGGCCGCCATGCGCGCAGGAAGCGCCGCACCGCGCCCGGCATGTCGTACGGCAGGTAGCAGCGCAGCACGCGATCGCCGAAGATCTGTTCGCCCGTCGCGCGGCCGCTCGGCGTCATGTGCGTGAGCAGGATGCGCGCATCGGGGCGCGCATGCATCAGCGCGTCGATCAGCGGCTGCGCGGCGCGCGTCTCGCCGACCGACACCGCATGCACCCAGATCAGCGGCGCGCGATCGTCCGGCGAGCGGCCCGCGACGCGGCCGAAGCGCTCGCCGATATGCTCGCGATAGCCGCGCTCCTTGCGCGAACGCACATAGAGCCGGATCACGGCGGCCGGCGCGACGAGCCACCACAGCGCACGATAGATCGCCCTCAGCATGCGGCCGCCCTCGAGTGACGTCGAAGCAGAGGCGCGCTCAAACCAGCGCCCTGCCCGTCAGGCGTTCGAGAATGCCGAGCGGCGCGCACTCGCGGCGCACCATCGCATCGACCGGCAGGAAGAAGGTCTGCTCGAGCATGAACTGGCCGGACATCACAGCGTGCGAAGTCTGATCCGAGAAACATATCCACACGCTGCCCGGCGGAAACGGCATCGTCTGCTGCGGACAAGTCTTCTGATAGTCGAGGTCGGCCTTCATCCCGTCGTGCAGGTTCAACATCAGGTGGTCGTACGCGCTGCGCGGCGATTTCGTCACGTGCAGCAGGTTCAGCAGCCACGCGGAGCCCGGGAACTGCGGCCGGATCTTCGGCAGGAAACGCTTCGCGACGTCCTCGAACGGCTCGCCGACGCGCCACACGCGCGGTGCGCCGGCCGGGTTCACGTTCGTGAACACGCGCAGGATTCGCTCGCCGTAGTTCGGCCGCGACGGGAATGCGTCGACGTGCAGGCGGCTGTCGTCCTTGCGCCACGACGTCTGGCGCGTTTCGACCTGCATCAGCCGCAGGCTCGTCGGCGCGACGCGCAGCTTGCCGCGGTATTCGGGAAAGAGGCCGTCGACGAGCGTGCCGGCCTGCTGCTGGAAGCGCGCGACGAGCGCGCGCACGGCCGATTGCGTGACGCTGTCGCCGAGCACGCCGGCGAGCGCGCCGCCGTTCGGCGCGAGGCTGATGTTCTTGCGTTTCGGATCGGCGAGCGCCGGATCGAGCAGCGCTTCCTCGCCGCCTTCGATCGCGAAGCGCAGATGCGGGAAATACAGCACCTTGCCTTCCTCGACCGCGGCGAGCAACTGCTCGCGCGGCGCCGACAGGTTGTGTCCGCTCCAGTCGGCGGACGGGACTTCGATGATCTGGGATTCGCTCATGATCGGTTCGCGTGTGGACAGCGTTACAGGAGACCGAAGCCCGCGAGCGCCGACTTCACCTGCGCGATCGACGGGGGCTGCCCCGCCGTGCCGAGATTGACGACGTTCGGCGACCAGTAGCCGCCGGTCCGCCAGGCCGTCGCGAAATTGTACAGTTCGACCGTCGGACGCTTCAGCGCGGCCGCGATGTGAACCAGACCTGTATCAACCCCGACCGTCGCGGCCGCGCCGTCGATCAGCCCGACCACGGCCGGCAGCGACAGCTTCGGCGGCACGATCGCCGCCGCGCCGAATTCCTTCGCGAGCCGCTCGCTGGTCGCGCGTTCCGCGTCGTTGCCCCACGGCAGCACGAGCGACGCACCGCGCCGCACGAGCGCCTGGCCGAGCTCGATCCAGGCGGCATCCGGCCACTGCTTGTCGGCGCGCGACGTCGCGTGGACGAACACGACGTACGGCACCGGCAGGTTCAGGCCGAGCGCGGCCACCGCGAGCGCCGCCGCCCGCGTGTCGAGGCCGAATTCCACCGGGTCGGCCGGGGTCGGCGCCGGGTCGTCCAGCGCGGCCGCGACGAGTTGCCGCGAGCGCTCGACCACGTGCGTGCGCGGCGCGATCGGCACGCGCTTGCGGTAGAAGAAGCGCACCGGCCATTCGTAGCCGGCGCCGTCGGTGCGATTGCCGAGCCCGACGAGCGGGCCGCGCGCCCAGCTCGCGACCCAGGCCGTCTTGATGAGGCCCTGGCAGTCGATCACGAGGTCGTACTGCTCGGCCGCGAGGCGCCGGCGGAATGCGCGGATCTCGCGCCACGTCGCGCCCGAGAACGGCTGCTTGCGCCAGCGGCGCAGCGAGAACGGCAGCACGTCGCGCACGCCGTCGACGAGCCGCACGAGGTCGACGAAGCTTTCCTCGACGAGCCAGTCGATCTGCGCATCGGGGTGACGGCGCCGGATATCGGCGATCACCGGCATGTTGTGCACGACGTCGCCCAGCGACGACACGCGCACGATCAGGATCTTTTGCACGCTGAAAAAACGCCGGCTGGCAGCCGGCGACAGACATAAAGGGGAGATTTTATCCCGGCCGAAGGGCCGGACAGACAAAAAGCGGCCGCGCGCCGGGGCGCGCGCCGCTTTTCGGGATAAACACGGCCGATGAACGGGCCGTCGTACGGGCGGCCCGCCGGCCGCCTGCGCTCAGAACGGCAGCTTGACGTCCGGCTTCGCGGCCGTCAGCACGCGGCGGAAGTCTTCTTGGATGCGCTTGAGCCCTTCCTGCGTCTCGGCTTCGAAGCGCATCACGACGACCGGCGTCGTGTTCGACGAACGCGCGAGGCCGAAGCCGTCCGGGTACTCGACACGCAGGCCGTCGATCGTCACGACTTCGTCGGCGCCGTCGAACTTCGCCTCTTTCTGCAGTTGCTCGATCAGGCGGAAATTCTCGCCTTCGTCCAGCCAGAGTTGCAGTTCGGGCGTGCTCATCGCGTCCGGCAGGCTGTTGAGCAGCGCGCTCGGATCGGCCGTCTTCGCGAGAATCTCGAGCAGGCGCGCGCCGGTGTACAGCCCGTCGTCGAAGCCGTACCAGCGATCCTTGAAGAACACGTGGCCGCTCATTTCACCCGCGAGCGGCGCACCCGTCTCGCGCAGCTTCGCCTTCACGAGCGAGTGGCCCGTCTTCCACATCAGCGGCTCGCCGCCCTTCGACTTCACCCACTGCGCGAGGTGGCGCGTGCACTTCACGTCGTAGATGATCTGGGCGCCCGGGTTGCGCGACAGCACTTCTTCCGCGAACAGCATCAACTGGCGGTCCGGATAGATGATCTGGCCGTCCTTCGTGACGACGCCGAGGCGGTCGCCGTCGCCGTCGAACGCGAAGCCGATCTCGGCGTCGGTGTCCTTCAGCGCCTGGATCACGTCCTGCAGGTTTTCCGGGTGGGCGGGATCGGGGTGGTGGTTCGGGAACGTGCCGTCGATGTCCGTGAAGCGCTCGACGAGCTCGCAGCCGAGCGCCTTGAACAGGCGCGTCGCGAGCGGGCCCGCGACACCGTTGCCGGCGTCGACCACGAGCTTCAGCGGCCGCGCGAGCTTCACGTCGCCGACGATGCGTGCGATGTACTGATCGGCGACGTCGATTTCCTCATAGGTGCCGCTGCCCGTCTCGAAGCGCTCGTCGACGATGCGGCGATACAGCGCCTGGATCTGCTCGCCGTAGATCGCGGCGCCGCGCAGCACCATCTTGAAGCCGTTGTAGTCGGGCGGGTTGTGGCTGCCCGTGACGACGATGCACGAATCGACGCGGCGCTCGCCGCCCTTCAGCGCCAGCGGCACGTTCGCCGCGAAATAGCCGACCGGCGTCGGCACCATGCCGACGTCGACGACGTCGACCCCGGCCGCACGCAGGCCGTCGGCCAGTGCGCCGACGAGTTCCGGCCCGGACAGGCGGCCATCGCGCGCGACGACGACCGCATCGCCGCCCTGCGCACGCACTTCGCTACCAAATGCGCGGCCGATCCCGCGCGCCGTGTCGACGTCGAGTGTCTTGCCGACCACGCCACGGATGTCATATGCCTTGAAGATGGATTGGGAGATCATCGATTCTCTTCTCTCTCAGTTGCGTGCATGGAAAATTGTCTGGCTTGGCTGGCCGCCTCTCGCCGGTGCCGCGCATGATACAGGCGCCCCGTAAAACAGGGAGCGGAACGGCTGGAGCGGTCGCGATCCCACTTATAATCGCGGGTTTTGATGACGCGCATATCGCCCATTTTAATGCCTAGCCGCTCCGCCGCCGCCCACCCGCCGCTTCCGGCCGCCTCCCGCGCGCGCCGCCGCCGCCGCGCATGCTGAAGCGCTTCGGCAACCCGGACGTCGCGAAGGCCGTCGCGAACCTCGTCTGGCTGGGGCTCGAACGGCTCACGCAGATCGGCGTCGCGATCGCGATCAGCGGCCTGCTGGCCCGTTATTTCGGGCCAGATGTGTTCGGCAAATGGCAGTATGCGAATACGCTTCTCCTGGTGCTGGCGCCACTCACCTGGGTGTGCGGCGCGGAAATCCTCGTCCCGACCATCGTCCAGCGCCCGTCGCCCCAGCTCGGCGCGGTGCTCGGCAGCGCGTTCGTGCTGCGCATCGCCGTGTCGGTCGCCGCGCTCGCCGCGACCTGGATCGCGATCGCCGCGGGCGCGTTCGACCCGCTGGTCGGCGCGATGCTCGCGGGCCTCGCGGTCACGATGGTGTTCCGCGAGCCGTTCGTCGGCGTGATCAACGCGTGGCTGCAGAGCATGACCTACAGCAAGCCGCAGCTCGTCACCAGCATGGTCACCGCGCTCGCGAAGGCATTGCTCGTCTGGCTGCTGGTGCGTGCCGCCGTCGGCCCTGCCCGCTTCGCGTGGCTGTGGGCGCTGGAAGCCGCCGCGATCGGCCTCGCGCTGCTGCTGTACTACCGCCATCGTAACGGCGGCGCGCTCGGCTGGACGTTCGACACATCGCTGTTCCGGCACTTTGCCACGGCCGGCACCGTGTTCTGGCTCGGCCTCATCTGTATGTACCTGTTCCTGAAACTCGACCGCCTGATGCTCGAGCGCCACGTGTCGTTCGCCGATCTCGGCCGCTATTCGGCCGCGCAGCAGCTCAACGAGAACTGGATCACGCTCGCGCTGATGCTCGCGCAGACCATCGCGCCCGCGTTCGTCTACCGCGTGCAGGACGTCGCGCGGCTGCGCCGCAACATCGTCCGGCTGATCGCGATGACGGCCGGCCTGATGACGGCCGGCGCGCTCGTGCTCGACGCGGCCGCCCCGCTGATCGTCGGCAAGGTGTTCGGCCGCGGCTACGAGGCGTCGGTCGACATCTTCCGCTGGGCCGTCTGGCTGTCCGTGCCGGCCGGCATCGAGGCGATAGGCAATCTTATCGTTCTCAAATATCAAGCAAAATTCGTGTTGCTCACGAAATGGCTGCTCGCGCTGGCGATCGCCGCGCTCGTCAACCTGTTCGCGATCCCGCGGCTCGGCCTGTACGGCGCGCTCGTCGGGCTGGCGGCCGGCTACCTCGCCGCCGCCGCCGTCAACTTTTATTACATCCGTTTCAAGCTGCGAACATGACGCCCCCCGATTGCCCGCCCCCGCTCGACGACGTGGCCGTGCTGATGCCGGCCTACAACGGGCACGACGACGTCGTCCGGACCCTCGCGTCGTTTCGCGAGGATGCGCGCGTGCACGTGCTGATCGTCGACGACGGCAGCACGCCGCCGATCGTCGCGCCCGACCTGCCGGGCCTGTCGATCGACGTGCTGCGCATGCCGCAGAACGGCGGCATCGAACGCGCGCTGGCGGCCGGCATCGACGCGCTCGCCGCGCGCGGCTTCCGCTATGCGGCCCGCATCGATGCGGGCGATCTCGCCGCGCCGCAGCGCTTGGCGAAAGAACGTGCCTATCTCGGCGCCCACCCGCGCGTGGCCTGCGTCGGCATGTGGACGCAGGTCGTGTCGCGCGCCGGCGAGCCGCGCTTCATGCTGACACCGCCCGCCGATCCGCGTACGCTGCGCCGCACGCGCTTCCTGCGCTCGCCGCTCGTGCATCCGTCGGTCATGTTGCGCATCGACGCCGTGCGCGAGGTGGGCAACTATCGGGCGCAGTACCGCGCGGCCGAGGATCTCGATCTTTTTTTACGGTTAATGCAACGCTACGATTGCGCGAACCTGCCGGAACTCGGCCTGTATTACGAGCTTAACGAGGGCGGGATCAGCGCGACCAAACGCCGGCGCCAGCTGGTGTCGACGCTCACGCTGCTGTTGCGCCACTTCAACGTGCTGAACCCGTACGACTGGGCCGGCCTCGCCAAGAACCTGCTGCATTTCGTGACGCCGTACCGTACGCTGCAGCGCATCAAGCAGACGCTGTTCGCCGCGCGGCCGTCCGCCTGACGCGCATCCGGCCCGCTCGCCCATTTCGACGCTTTATTTTTTCTTTTTTTCATGTCCGCCACCTCCCCGCTGCGCATCGCGCTCGTCTGCAACACGGCCTGGGCGATCCATACGTATCGCCACGGGCTGATCCGTGCGCTCGTCGCGCGCGGCGCCGAGGTCATCGTGATCGCGCCGCACGACCGCACGGTGCCACTGCTCGAGCAGATGGGCTGCCGCTACGTGGCGCTCGCGATCGCGTCGAAAGGCACGAGCCCGCGCGAGGATCTCGGCACGCTCGCCGCGCTCGCGCGCCACTACCGCGCGCTGCGGCCCGATCTCGTGTTCCATTACACGATCAAGCCGAATATCTACGGCTCAGTGGCCGCGTGGCTCGCGCGCGTGCCGTCGATCGCGGTGACGACCGGCCTCGGCTACGTGTTCATCCAGAAGAGCCGCGCGGCGAGCGTCGCGAAGCGCCTGTACCGGTTCGCGTTCCGCTTCCCGCGCGAGGTGTGGTTCCTGAACCGCGACGATCTCGCGACCTTCACCGACGAGCGCTTGCTCGCGCATCCCGAGCGCGCGCGGCTGCTGCACGGCGAAGGCGTCGATCTCGAACAGTTCTCGCCCGTGCCGCTGCCGGGCGGCGACGCGCCCGTCTTCATCCTGATCGGCCGGCTGCTGTGGGACAAGGGCGTGCGCGAATACGTGGAAGCCGCGCGTCTCGTGCGCGAACGCTTCCCGAACGCGCGCTTCCAGTTGCTCGGGCCGCTCGGCGTCGACAATCCGAGCGCGATCGGTCGCACGGACGTCGACGCGTGGGTCGACGAAGGCATCGTCGAGTATCTCGGCGAAGCGCACGACGTGCGCCCACATATCGCGGCGGCCGATTGCGTCGTGCTGCCGTCGTACCGCGAAGGCGTGCCGCGCACGTTGATGGAAGCATCGGCGATGGGTCGCCCGATCGTCGCGACCGACGTGCCGGGCTGCCGCGACGTCGTCGCCGACGGCGAAACGGGCTTCCTGTGCCGCGTACGCGACAGCGCGAGCCTCGCCGAACAACTGAATCGCATGATCGCGCTCGGGCCGCAAGGCCGTGCGGCGATGGGCGTACGCGGCCGGCACAAGGTCGCGGCGGAATTCGACGAACAGCAGGTCGTCGAACGCTACAGGGAGACCATCCATTCGTTGACGGGATTCACACTCTGAAGGAGCGCATCAGCATGACCGCTAAAGGCACCATCCTCGTTACCGGCGGCGCGGGCTACATCGGCTCGCACACGGCCGTCGAGCTGCTCGACAACGGCTACGACGTCGTGATCGTCGACAACCTCGTGAACAGCAAGGCCGAATCCGTGCGCCGCATCGAGCGGATCACGGGCAAGACGCCCGCGTTCCACCAAGTCGACGTGTGCGACGAAGCCGCGCTCGCGAAGGTATTCGACGCGCACCCGATCACCGGCACGATTCACTTCGCGGCGCTCAAGGCCGTCGGCGAATCGGTCGCGAAGCCGCTCGAGTACTACCAGAACAACATCGGCGGCCTGCTCGCCGTGCTCAAGGTCATGCGCGAGCGCAACGTCAGGCAGTTCGTGTTCAGCTCGTCCGCGACCGTGTACGGCGTGCCCGAGCGCTCGCCGATCGACGAATCGTTCCCGCTCGCCGCGACGAACCCGTACGGCCAGTCGAAGCTGATCGCCGAGCAGATCCTGCGCGATCTCGAAGTCTCGGACCCGTCGTGGCGCATCGCGACGCTGCGCTACTTCAACCCGGTCGGCGCGCACGCGAGCGGGCTGATCGGCGAGGATCCGGCCGGCATCCCGAACAACCTGATGCCGTACGTCGCGCAGGTCGCGGTCGGCAAGCTGGAAAAGCTCCGTGTATTCGGTTCGGATTATCCGACGCCGGACGGCACCGGCGTGCGCGACTACATCCACGTCGTCGATCTCGCGAAGGGGCACATCGCCGCGCTCGACGCACTGGCCAAGCGCAACGCGAGCTTCGTCGTGAACCTCGGCACCGGGCAAGGCTACAGCGTGCTGGAAGTCGTGCGTGCGTTCGAGAAGGCGTCGGGCCGGCCGGTGCCGTACGAACTCGTCGCGCGCCGTCCGGGCGACATCGCCGAGTGCTATGCGAATCCGCAGGCCGCGGCCGACATCATCGGCTGGCGTGCGACGCTCGGCATCGAGGAAATGTGTGCCGACCACTGGCGATGGCAGGAGGGCAACCCGCGCGGTTTTGTATAATCCGCTGTCCATTTTTCGAGCGATCCCATGCTCAGCTTCGCGTCCGGCTTCATCGTCTCCTTGCTCGTCACGCTGTTCATCGTGCGCTACGCGCACCTTCACGAGAAATTCTCGATCGACAGCGACCTGGCCGGCGTGCAGAAATTCCACGTGCGGCCCGTGCCGCGCGTCGGGGGCATCGGGATCCTCGCCGGGGTCGTCGTGGCCGCGCTGGTGCTGTCCCGGCGCTATCCGACGATCTCCTGCAGCATTCTCGGGATCGCCGCGTGCGGGCTGCCGGCTTTCCTCTCCGGCCTCGTCGAGGACCTGACCAAGCGCGTGTCGCCGCGCGCACGGCTGCTCTGCACGATGGGCGCGGCCGCGCTGGCGTTCTGGCTGCTGGGCATCGCAGTCAAGCGCATCAGCGTGCCGCCGCTCGATTTCCTGCTCGGCTACGTGGCCATCTCGGCGTTCATCACGGTGCTCGCGGTCGCGGCGCTCGCGAACGCGATCAACATCATCGACGGGTTCAACGGGCTCGCATCGATGGTCAGCTTCATGATGTTCGCGTCGCTCGCGTATGTCGCGTTCCATGTGAACGACCCGGTCGTGATGTCCGCGTCGATCATCATGATGGGCGCGGTGCTCGGCTTC
Organism: Burkholderia sp. AU16741; assembly: GCF_002223345.1. Classification (NCBI taxonomy): domain Bacteria; kingdom Pseudomonadati; phylum Pseudomonadota; class Betaproteobacteria; order Burkholderiales; family Burkholderiaceae; genus Burkholderia; species Burkholderia sp. AU16741. The sequence goes on along the minus strand of NZ_NKEZ01000003.1, from coordinate 353,259 downwards.
TTCCTGTGGAATTTCCCGGCCGGGCTGATCTTCCTCGGCGACGGCGGCGCGTATTTCATCGGCTTCATGCTCGCGGAGCTCGCGATCATGCTCGTGATGCGCAACCGCGAGGTGTCCGCGTGGTATCCGGTGCTGCTGTTCATGTATCCGATCTTCGAGACCTGCTTCTCGATCTACCGGAAGAAGTTCATCCGCGGGATGTCGCCGGGGATTCCGGACGGCGTGCATCTGCATATGCTCGTGTACAAGCGGCTGATGCGGTGGGCCGTGGGGACGAAGCACGCGCATGATCTGACGCGGCGGAATTCGTTGACTTCACCTTATCTGTGGCTGCTGTGCCTCGTCGCGGTGATTCCGGCGACGCTGTTCTGGCGGCATACGGTGCATCTGTTCGTGTTCGTCGTGCTGTTCGCGCTGACGTATGTGTGGCTTTATCTCAGCATCGTCAGGTTCAGGGCGCCGCGGTGGATGGTGGTGAGGAAGGAGCGGCGGGGGCACTGAGGAGCCGCGGCCGGCGTGTTGCCCGGCTCGCGCAGCCCGCCGCCGGGAACGGCGGCCGTGCGATATTCGGTCGCGAAGCGACGAGTGAAGCTGCTAGGCACCTGCTGTATTCGTGCTCCAGCGCGGCAGCGGCACATAGATCACGACGTTGCCGTCGTCCTGAACATAAGTCGCCGCGCCTGAATTGCCGCTGGTGCCGGAATACCAGAGCGGGACCCCCGTCGGACTGTAGACGACCAGATTGCCATCCGTTTGCATCGCCGCGAATGCGCCCGGATGACTATACGTACCGGAATTCCATTGCACAACGCCCTGGCGGAGCAGCACGAGATTTCCGTCTCCCTGCATGATCAGCACGTTCGCACCATTGCCTGAAGTAAAACTCTGGCCACTGCCGAGGGCAACACCGCCCTTCCATACGGCCGGGCCGGCCGGGGAGTTCGCATATCCGCTGGAAGCGGTCGATGTGGAGAATACCGGGACGAATGATCGGTAGATCACCAGATTGCCGTCGTCCTGCACGACAAGAAACTGGCTGTAGGACGTGCTGCTGGTCGCCGAGTTCCACAGCACATTACCGCTCGCGCCGTACACCACGAAGTTGCCATCGCCTTGGAAGGCGGCATACGCGCCGGGATTTCCGTAAGTGCCTGAATTCCACACCGCGGCACCATTGGTCGTGTTGTAAAGCACGAGGTTGCCGTCATTCTGCATGACCAACTGATGGCTTCTGGAACCCGAATATGCGATTTGCCCCGGCCTGAGCGTCGTACCTTGATTGATCACACCGCCGTAAATCGCCGCTGTCGGACCACATATCGCAGAATACATCGCGCTGACGTTCGGCGTGCCCCAGCCGGTCACGAAATCCCATCCCGAGCCTGCACCGTATGCGCCGTTCGATCCGTAGGTGATATCGCGAAAGATCGACGGCGTCTTGACCTGGGCGCTGTACAGCGTGGGCGCCGCAAAACCAAGATTCGTTGCGCAGGCCCCGGACAGCATGCGCGCCCAGGTCGCAGCAAACAACGGCGCGGACAGGCTCGTCCCACCCATTATCACGAGTTGTCCGCCCGCGACGACTGCTTCGCCGCTGTTCGGATCGGCGTCGAACGCGATGTCCGGCATGCCCCGAAAAGCGCGCCCCTTGAGCGCCGGAACATTCGACTGCCACGATGGAATCGGCTCGATACCGCTAATGCCGCCCCCACTGGAATCCCAGGCCGTCTCGCCTGCATAGCTGCCGTTCCCGTTCGTATAGAGCGTCGTGCCGCCAACGGCCACTACATACGGTGACGTTGCGGGATATTGCACCGATGTGCCACTGCAGCCGTATGCCACGCTGCCTGAATCGCCGGAGCTGACCGAAAAAGTCTGCCCCTGCGCGACGGCGAGTTGGAACAACGTGTCGATGACCGCCGTCGGCGCCCAGTTCTCGCACCCGCCGATCGACATGTTGATGACCCGAGCAGTGTTGTCGGTCACGGCGCGATTGATCGCCAGCGCCATATCGCTCCAGGCAAACGACCGCGCAACGTAGAAATTCAGTTGCTTGAGGCCGCCGGACATCCCGACGATGGTCTGGCTATCGAGCGACCATTCCGTGGTTGCGCTCGTGTCCCCACTCGACAGCCCGGCATGAATCACGGAAACGGGTACGGCAGGCAGGTGGTTATTGCTTTCGAACGTCGCCAAGTCGATGACGGACTGCGTCACGTCTCCTTCGGCAATGATGCCTACTATGGTGTTCACCGCCGCCGGGGCACTGCCGACGGAATAGATGCGGGGAAAATCCGTCGGATTGTGACCCACCGCGACGGCGGAAGTCGTCGGCGATGCGTTCGCGGTCGGCGCGACGGCGGCATCGGAAGCGCGTACGAAATTGGGGTGCAGGCGGGTCGCGGTATCGAGCCCGAGCACCCCTTGAACGACACCGCCGATCGCATTGGGCACCGTCTCCGGGGCGGTATTGATATGCGTGCTGGTGCCGTCCGCCATCGCGACCGGTACGAGCGTCGTCTGAAACACGCCCGATATCACGCCGGCCGGGGCATCGGCTTCGACGATCATGTTGTTGCCGGCCACGCTGATGTTCGTGAAGCCCTTACTTGCCAAGTAAGTCTTCACGGTGGCGACCTGGCCTGCGCTGGGTGCGTATTGTGCGGCGACCTGCGCGGAGGTCAGCACGGCCCCGAAACTCGCGCTTCCCGGAGTTCGCGCTTGCTGCAGAAAGCGGTTCAACCCGGCTTCGTCATTCAGCTTGAGCACCAGCACAACATGGACCGGCGCCGTCGCGCTCATCGGCGCGGCGCCCACCACGTTGCCCGTGGCCCGCAGCGCCGATAGTTTGACCGCCTGCGCAGAAGTCGCAGCCGGACCAGCGTCGTCGCCGCCGCAGCCTGCCAGCGCGAGCACCATGAGCGCCGCGCCTATTCCCCTGACAAGTTGTTCCGTTTTCATCGAATTGGTATGGACCGTAGAGCCTCGTATTTGGCTGTTCGCCTTTTTTCTTTACGGCAATCGCACGGCTACCTTGAGGAAAACATAGGAAGGAATCGGTCGGTAGTCAATTGAATGCAGCCGGGTGGAACGCGGGGTGGAATAGAACAGGATGATCCGTACCCGAAATGGATGGCAACGCCGCGCGTGCATCCGCCGACGCCGAGATACAACCGGCGATCGGCATTCCGACACCCGGCGGCGCAGACCCGCCGCATTCCCCTGATCACTACGCACATGAGTCGATCTTGCCCGCCGCTAGTCGACCGAGCCATTCGACACTTTCCGCGGCGCACGATCCGGAGTTTGGCAGCCGGTGTGCGGGTCGCCGTATGGTTTCACTCCAGACGCAGTTGGTGGGAATTCGATCCCGATCGTGTAAGCGAAAAAACGGGAGACGGATCAGGGCCCACCCGAGATCCGCGATCTCGAACGGCTCACTCATATCGAGGACAGCCGCTGCGGCCCGTCTGCGATGCTGGTATTGTGGCAGCCGCATTTCGTTGTCGATAAACTGACGCCCGAACATAGCCGCGCCTGTGGATCGATATGCCCCGCCGGCCTTGTACTTATCGCGAGTCATCGTGAAGAAACCGCCTCTCCAAGGCGATCATCGATAGATCATCTTCGACTAAATCGTGTTCGACTATTTCACTACGCCCAGATTTCAAAACGAGCCGCGCAACGGCGAGAAGTCGCTTGCGGTCATGCATATCCCGAAAACGGCAGGCACATCAGTAGTCACCGGCATATCGCAAACCTTGCAAACGAATGACGAAGTTCGAGGAATCGATCGACTACTGCTCGGCGCATTCGATCGACTTTCGGAGTTCGATGATGAGGTTGCACGCACGATTCATCTTGATGAAAGCAAGATGCCGGAATCGAAGCTGATCATGGGCCACTTCTCTTATCACACTTTGACGAGTCGATACCCTCGCGCCCAATTACTGACTTTCCTTCGTGAGCCGTTATCCCGCCTGATGTCTCATTGGGTGTACTGGCGATGTATGTCGGACGAATATCTTGTGCGGTGGGGAAGTTGGCGAGATTGCATCAAACTATCGCGCGGCACCCTTAAAGACTTCCTGACGGATCCACGCATTGCGTGCCAAACGGACAATCTGGCCACACGCATGCTATTGTGGCCGGACGAGCGTATCGGCAATGATTCGTTCATCGCCCGCGATCAGGAGCCCAGATTACTGAAAGATGCACTGAACCGGCTCAACTCAGTCGCTTATAGCGATATTATCGAGAATCCTCAGTTCCATCAAAATTTGAGTCGATGGTTTAACACCGATCTGCCGATGATGCATCTTAATCCAACTGCACGCGTGCCGGAAAATATGCGAATTCGTCTCGACAAGGAACTCGATCAAGAGACTCTGTCATTGCTGGATGACCGGTGCAGGCTCGATGCGAAACTCTGGTCCCTGCTGGCGATACGTCGACTCCCCAAGGGCGCGAATATACCGTCGCTCCAGCGTCAAATCACCATGCGAGCAATTGCACGATACGGGGCACTACTAGCACCGTAACGCCAGGTTGCATCATGTGTTCGATGCATGTCGCCTTCCTCCAGGAACGATTGCAAAAATGGATACGGTGGCGGTCGTGCGTGGAGGTATGCGCGGTCGCTATCCTCGCGCGACGGACTTCGGCGGGAACAACGCTGATACGGTTTGAAGGGCAGGACTTGCGGCCGCCTGATATTCCGGCACCCAGCGCCGCAGATCGCGCCGCACCTCGTCGTCGCTCAGCACGCGATTCTGCATCAGCCACGGCAGCAATTCATCGAGCAGATGATCCGGCACTTCGCGTGCGCGCGCAATCCGCAGCTTCGGATGCGGCGTACGCGTCGTCGTTTCATCATCCGCGAGCAGTTCCTCATAAAGCTTCTCGCCCGGCCGCAGGCCCGTGAATTCGATCCGGATCTGCCCTTCCGAAAGCCCATACAGGCGGATCAGATCACGTGCGAGATCGACGATCTTTACCGGCTCGCCCATGTCGAGAATGAAGATTTCTCCGCCATGCCCCATGCTCGATGCCTGCAGCACGAGTTGCGATGCTTCAGGGATCGTCATGAAAAATCGCGTGATCTCGGGATGCGTGACCGTCACCGGCCCCCCCCCTTCGCGATCTGTTGCTGGAACTTCGGAATCACGCTGCCGGCACTGCCGAGCACGTTACCGAAACGCACGGTCTCGAACTGCGTGCCGCCGCTCGTCTGCTGCAGCGCTTGGCAGGCCATCTCGGCGAGACGCTTGCTCGCGCCCATCACATTGGTCGGATTGACCGCCTTGTCGGTCGAGATCAGCACGAAATGACGCACGCCGTGACGAATCGCCGCGCGCCCGACGCGATACGTACCGAGCACGTTATTGCGCAGCGCCTGCCACGCGTTGTGCTCTTCCATCAGCGGCACATGCTTATACGCTGCCGCATGGAACACGATGTGCGGCGCATGACGCGACATCACTTGATCGAGCAACAGCGAATCCTTCGCGTCGCCGATGATCGGCACCACTGGCTGATCGGGAAAACGCTCGCGCAACTCTTCTGTCAGCCTATACATCGCGTATTCGGACAGGTCGAACGCGACGAGTTGCGCCGGCGCAAAACGGAGAATCTGCCGGCATAGCTCCGAGCCGATCGACCCGCCCGCACCCGTCACCATCACGACGCGGCCGCGCAGCAACGCCTCGACGTGCGGTGTGTCGATCGTCACCGCGTCGCGGCCGAGCAGATCCTCGAGATCGATGCTCCGTACCTGTGACAGGAAGCCCTGCCCCGGCATCAGCGCGGTCAGCGACGGCAGCACCATCGCTTTCACACCGGCGCGCACGCACAGTGTCGCAACCCTGCGCTGCGTCTCGACCGATGCCGACGGAATCGCGATGATCGCGTATTCGACCTTCAGCGCGTCTGTCCAGTGCTTCAGGTCATTGAAAGAGCCGAGCACCTTGTAACCGTAGATCTCGCGCCCCTGCTTGGTGACGTCGTCGTCGAGCAAGCCCACCAGACGCCATTCGCCCGAACGCGACAGTTCACGCGCGAGGCTCGCGCCGGCGGTACCGGCGCCGAGCACCAGCACGGGCTTGCCCTGCCCGACCAGCCCGCCGTACAGGTAGAACTCCTTCGTCGCGCGGTACAGCGCGCGCGCGCCGCCCATCGCGAGAAACAGCATCAGCGGCGAGACGAGCAACACCGAGCGCGGAATGATTGGCGACGGCTGGAACATCACAGCCCCGATCATCACGATAACGCCACCGCCGACGACCGCTTTCGAAATGCGCATCAGGTCGGGCAGGCTCGCAAATACCCACAGCCCACGGTACAGGCCAAACAGGTGGAACATCAGCGCGTAGACCGGCAACACCCACACGAGCGCCATCAGCGCGCCGCTCAGGAAATCAGGCGGAACGCTGCCGTTGAAACGAATGAGATAAGCGAACAACCACGACGCGACGACCGCCGTCAGGTCAAACAGGAAAGCGCTCAGCGAAAGCCATGATGCTTTGGATCGCAACATCGGCGGGAGACCTCAAGAGTTATTTTCGGCGGCGGACTGAAACCGGCGCCAACGCATGTCGATCACCAATCCGAGACATGCCAGGACGCCGTACCACGCGAAGAACGACAGCCACTGCTGCAGTTCCGCGCGGTCCTTTGCCCACACGGCGACGATTATGCCTGCGAGCATGATGAGGTACCAATAAAGAGCGGTCCGGCGGTGACCTACGCCCGCCCGGACCATCCTTTGATAATAGTGCTCGCGGTGGGCTTGCCAGAACTTTTCGCCACGTAACAGACGTCTCAAAAGTGTTACAGATGCGTCAGCAATAAAGGGCGCGAACACTAGGGCTGGAAACCAGATCGGCCAGACGCTCGTACGCCAGCCCCAGTAGCCGAGCGCGCCGGCCAGGAAACCGAGCGGAATGGAGCCTGCATCGCCGAGAAACAGCCTCGCCGGATGGAAGTTAAGTAGCAGAAAACCGAACGCGGCGCCTGCGACCGCCGCGCCCGTCAAGGCGAGATCGGGGGACGGATGCGCGCCGGTCGCTGCAGCGGCCGCGTACGCGCCAAAGCCGAACAGCGCCATGCCGCCCGCGAGGCCGTCGGCGCCGTCCATGAAGTTGTACAGGTTCGTGAGCCAGACCATCACGAAGCCGACGCCGACGAGCAGCCACCACGGCGCATCGGCCGGATAGACCGCGATCAGCACGACGACGGCCGCCAGGTGCACCGAGAACCGCACGCGGGCCGGTAGCCCGCGTCGATCGTCGATCTGCGACATCGCGGCAAGCGCGGCGGCGGAGACTGCGATCAGCCACAGGTGCGGCGCCACCGCCAGCAGCGCGACGATGCAAACCGGCACGATGCCCCAGCCGCCGACGCGCGGCGTCGGAAGCGTATGGAGCGAACGGTCGTTCGGGATGTCGGTGGCGAGGCGCCAAGCGAGGCCGGTCGCGAGCAGCACGCGCAGGATGGCCGTCGATGCGATGGCGGCGGCCAACGCCACCGTAACCGCCAGGGGGCACGCGAATATCGGGAAAGGCATATCGGCTATTGTTGTGTATCGCGCGAACGATACCATGCAGCGGTCGCTTCGAGGCCCTCGCGAATCGTATAAGGCGGTTGCCAGCCAAGCACGCGCTTGATCCGGCCCGTATCGAGCTGCAGGCTGCCGGTCAGGCGGTCTATCGCCGCGCTGCGGCCGGTCAGCTTGCCGAGCGCACGCAGCAACGCAGCCGGAACCGGCAGAAGCCGCGCCGGCTTGCCAAGAGCGTCGCCGACCAGACGCAACAGGCCCGTGACGGACGGTGCGTCGTCGTCGGCGACGTGGAAGCATTCGCCGGCCGCGCGCGGGTCCGTCGCGCATTGCAGCATCGCATCGGCGAGATTGTCCACGTAGACGATGCTGCGACGCGAGGCGACGGAACCGAGCGGCAGCGGCATCCCGCGCGCCACCGCGTCCATCATACGCAGAAAATTGGCACGGACGGACGGGCCGTAGACGAGCGGCGGTCGCACGACGACGACATCGAGCCCGGCCGATGCGCCGAACAGCGCGAGTTGCTGCTCCGCGCGCAGCTTCGAGCGGCCGTATGCGTCCTGTGGGTTCGGGCGAGTGCTTTCGGACAGCGGTGTGCCGCCGTCGCTTTCGCCCACCGCCTTGATGCTGCTCGCGTACACGATCCGACGCACGCCATGCTTGCGCGCGGCTTCGGCGAGACGCAGCGTGCCGGCGACGTTGGTCGCGTCGAATGCGGCGTCGGGATCGGGCGACTCGTCGCGCATGACGTGCACGCGCGCGGCGAGGTGGATCACGCAATCGGCGGTTAGGTCGGCCGGCCATCCTTCGGCGAGGCCATCGAAATCGGCGCCGCCATGCACCCACTCGCGTACGCCGTCGACACATCCGCCCGGCCGCCGCACCAGTGCGGTGACAGCGTGCCCGGCGGCTAGCGCGCGACGGCAAACCGCGCGGCCGACGAAACCGTTCGCGCCGGTGACAACGAGATGCGTCATGGTCGCCTCCAACTCAACCGACGGACATCGCTACATAACCGCCCGATGCCACTGCCGATGACCACGCACGAAATCGAAGCGACAGGCTCGCGCTTTACAACGCCACGCGCTGCATGGCACGCGGGACTGCCGGTGCCCAACGGGCGCGCGCATACGGGAAGGGGGCCAAAGACGAACACAGATGGCTCTCGAAAACGAGGGGGATATCGATCGTGGACACCGTCATCTATTCGCATCACCGCGCAGGCGGCCGTGGCGAGGCCGATACGAATCGATACGTGTCTCCGAATCGGACGTCAATGCTGCGTCGCTGATGTGACCGGGACCGCTCTCTCCCCGGACGCGGCATCGTGAAAAAAGACGCCACCGGCATCGGCATCCGATCGGACGCGTGCCAAATTGTAACCGCGCCGGCTCATGACCTCCAAGCGGGCGCGTCGAACAGCCGGGCCGATGGCACTCGAACCGCTACTTGCAAGCGAGCCGTGCGCGCATCGGCCACGACAATCTTGGGCACGACAGCGATCAAGCCAGCAATGCGTTCACCTTTTCGACGAGCGGCGCAATCATTCGCTCCCACCCATGCTCACGTTCGACGAAGGTTCGCGCTCGCGCCGCCATCTCTGCCGACGCGGCCTCGTCGGCAACGAGCTGTTCGATGCAATCGACAAATTCCTCCGGAGTGTCGGCAATCAACAGTTCCCGGCCTCCTTCCGCGCCCAGGCCCTCATGACCCAGCGGCGTGGTGACGACGGGCAGCCCGAGCGCCATGTACTCGAGAATCTTGTTCTGCACCCCGGCGCCGATGCGCATCGGACATACGCCGATTGCGCCGTCGGACGCAGCTTGCGCAACCGACTCGACCCGACCGGTTACTTCGACGCCCTCGTATGCGCGAAATCGTTCGGCGAGTGCAGGTACGATCGACCCCACGATCCGGAAACGGTAGTCGGCACGCTTGCGCAGCAATGGCAACACGGCCCCGGCGAAAAAGTGACACATATCCTGGTTCTGGACCGTGCGCATGTCGCCGATGAAAATCACGAGCCGGCTTGCCATGCTGCGCGCCGTGTACGGCAGGTCCGACAGATCCACACCGTTCGAGCACACCATCACGTTCTTGCCTGACGCGTCGGGAAACAGGTAGTCGCGATCGGTCCTGGAAACCAGCACCGAGAGATCGAAGTCGTCGACGATCGTGCGCTCGTAGTCGAGCAGGCGCTTTGCCTCGATACCGAACACGCGCGACTTCAGCCCGCGTGCATTCTTCAACTGCTTCACGCGACTGTAGTTGAGCGAGATCGCGTCCGTCATTTCCAGGATGCGCGGCTTGTCCGACTTGCGTACATATTCGGCACAGCGCACGAGATGCACGAATACGCCATCATGTGACGACAGCAATCTCGCCACCGCCACCGCAAACTCGCGGCTCCGGTAATACGCGACCTGCAACGGCGTGCGAGTCGGCAACGCGAACAGTGTATTGACGTACGATCGCCGGCGCGACAGGAAGACCCGTTCGACGCGGTCGAACACCCCGTCGTCCGGCAACGCGGCATGCATTTCTTCGTCGGTCTCGCACATGCTCAGCAGCGTCAGTGAGTAATGGCGGGACAGCACGCGACAAAGATGGTAGATCCGTAGCTTGTCGCCGCCGATCACCGGATAGGGAAACCGCGGCGTCAGCACCAGCAGTTTCTTCTTGTTCTGGCTCATGACAGACGGGCCCAGAAATCCTGAATCAATGGGCTAACGGCAGACGCCGAAAAGGTGCGCGCCCGGTCCATGCCGGCACCGACCGCCACGTCGAATCGCGTGCTGTCGCCCCATACGTTGCGGATCTGTTCGGCCATGTCCTCGACCGAATAAGGATCGAACTGCAGACCGCAATCGCCGACGATCTCGGGCATCGACGTCGTGTTGCTGCATGCGACAGGCGTACCGGACGCCATCGCCTCCAGCAATGGAATCCCGAACCCTTCGAACAACGACGCAAAGACGAACGCGCGGGCTTGGCGGTACTGATGCCGCAGATCCTCTCGCGACACGTAGCCCAGCAGTTCGACGACGCCTCCCAGCCCGAGCGCTTCCGCTCTCCCGAGAAAGTGCGCGTGATGATCGGACTTGATTCCCGCGATCCTGAGCCGTGCGTCATCGCCCAGCTCGGGCCTCGCCATCGCGAACGCCTGCAGCAAGCGGTCAACATTCTTGCTGGGCACTTCGCCCGCCACCGTGAACAGATACGGCTGGCGGGCAGACCGACTGACCGGCGGCGCGAACCAGTCGTCCGAAATTGTGCACGGAATGACAGGAACGTCCGCCTCGCGCAGCCCGAACCGCTCCATCAACTCTCGCTGCGTGAAGCGTGAGATGGTGAGCACGGCGTCGGCCCGGCGAACCAGCCGCGGCACCACTTGACGACGGTAGACTCGCCCAACAGTCTGATACAGCGATCGCGCCGGCGGCAACACATGCCACGGCTTCATGTAGATCAGGTCATGGACAACCGCGATCACCCGGGTGTTGCCCGTGGACCGCAGGGGTCCCGTGTTATACGGGCATAGCAGGTAGTCGAGCTTCTGTTCACGGCACAAGCGTGGCAACTCGACCTGCTCCCACCACGGGAAGAAACCGTGTCCGTCACTGACGAATGGCCATTCCTCGGCACTCACGCCACTCGGTGCCAGACCCAGCACCGACGCGCTGACCGGTTCCACCAGTTGTCGGGCGAATCGCCCCATGCCGCGGTAGTTGCCCACCATCCAGGTGATATCCACCCCCAACTTCACGTGCTGCTCCTCATCCGAGCCGACTCATCAGCAACGCGAACGCGGCCACCGAACGCAGAGAATCGTACAATCCGGCTGAACGAGGTCGATACCTCGTCACACCCTGCACGTTCAACAAACTGCCGACACGCGCCCGGCAAGACGACGTACGCTTCACGCGAGACCGACGCAACCATAGCGAAACCAATTCTCACCCACGCCCCGCTTCGAACATCCAGCGCAACGTACTCTCCAGCGGAATGTCGCCGAGCGGCCCGATAGCGGCCTGCAACCGCGCACCATCGCCCTGCAGTCGGCGCACTTCGTTCGCACGTACGAATGCGGGATTGACCTGGACGTCGATCGTATAGCCGGCGATCTGCTCCATCATCGCGATCACCGCCTTCAGCGACACCGCGCGGCCCGAACAAACGTTGAACACGCCACCAGCCGGTGCCTGTTCCAGCAGGCGCCGATAGGCATCCGCCACGCGCCGCACGTCGGAAAAATCTCGCTCGACATCGATATTGCCGAGTTCGATCGCACGCTCGCCGCGCTGAAAATGCCCGACTATCTTCGGCAGCAGAAACTGCGGCGACTGCCCGACGCCCGTGTAGTTGAACGGACGCGCAACGACGATCGGCAGCTTGTCTTGCCACAGGCGCGCCAGGTATTCCATCGCCAGTTTGCTAACCGCGTAATCGTTCGCGGGATTCGGCTCGACCGATTCGTCAATGGACTCGACCGCCGCGTTGCCATAGATATTGGCGCTGCTCGCCAGCAGAATCGCTCGCGGACGATTCGCCAGATTCGCGAGCGCTTCCAGCAGGTTCCGCGAGCCAACCACATTCGTGCGATAGATTGCGTCCGTATCACCGTGCGCGACGAACGAGACTGCGGCGAGATGCGCGACCACGTCCGGCTGCACGTCCGCGACGACCTTTGCCAGCGCCGCCCGGTCGCACAGATCGACCCGGTACATGCCGGCTCCGGTCGCCTCGGAGCCGTGCGTCGTGCCGAACACGCGATAGCCGGCCGCCTGCAACGACTTCGCGAGATAGTCGCCGGTAAAGCCGCCGAGCCCCGTCACCAGGGCGCGCGGGGCATCAGAACGAGAAGCCGCGTTCATTTCGGCGCAGATCCGCTTCGACCATCATTGCGCACAGCTGCTCGAGCGTCGTCTCCGGTTCCCAGCCGAGCTTCTGCTTGGCCTTCTCCGGATTGCCGATCAGCAGATCGACTTCGGCCGGTCGATGGAACTTCGGATTGACCCGGACCACCGTCTTGCCAGTGGCGACATCGACGGCGATTTCCTGCTCGTCGCTGCCCTTGAACTCGAGGTCGATGCCAGCTGCCTTGAACGCCATGCTCACGAAATCACGCACGGTCTCGGTACGGTTCGTGGCCAACACGTACGTATCCGGCTCGTCGGCCTGCAGCATGCGCCACATACCTTCAACATACTCCTTCGCGAAACCCCAGTCGCGCTTCGCATCCATGTTGCCCAGTTCGAGTACGTCGAGCTGGCCGAGCTTGATCTTGGCGACGGAATCCGTAATCTTGCGCGTAACGAATTCGCGGCCGCGCAGCGGCGATTCGTGGTTGAACAGGATCCCGCTGCAACCGAAGATGTCGTAGCTCTCGCGATAGTTCACCGTGATCCAATGCGCATACAGCTTGGCCACGCCATACGGGCTGCGCGGATAGAACGGCGTCGATTCGATCTGCGGGATCGCCTGCACCTTGCCGAACATTTCGGACGTACTTGCCTGATAGAAGCGGATCTTCGGATTGACGATGCGGATCGCCTCGAGCAGGTTCAGCGGGCCGATGCCGGTGATCTCGGCGGTTGTGACCGGCTGGTCGAAGGACACGCCGACGAAGCTCTGCGCCGCCAGGTTGTAAACCTCCGTCGCGCCGGTCGTCTGCAGCAGCCGGATACTCGCCGACAAATCGGTCAGATCGTATTCGACCAGATGCAGGTTCGGGTGCTTACCAATGCCCAGCTCTTCGATGCGCCAGAAATTCACCGAGCTAGTGCGGCGGTAAGTGCCGTAAACCGTGTAGCCCTTGTCGAGCAGCAACTGGGCCAGATAAGCGCCGTCTTGTCCGGTAATGCCGGTGATGATGGAAATTTTGTTAGACATAGTCGTCCTACTTTAAGAATACGCTTCAGTGCGCGTGAGAATTTTTGCCAAATGGCGGGCACTTTGCGCCCAAGTCAAGAACGGCATGCCACGAGACGAAGGCTCTTGCTGCTTCGCTCGAAGCTCGAGCCATGCCTTGAGCTCGGTCGCCAGATCATGCCCTTCTTGCGCGGAAAAATAAAATGCGTGCTCACCAGCCACTTCACGAAACACCGGCAGATCGCGCGCAATGATCGGCAATCCGTGCTGCGCGGCTTCAATCAGCGGCAAACCAAAGCCTTCACCATAAGACGCCGCGATCAGACACGAACTCGCCCCGTAGATTTTCTCCAGGTAATCGTCAGAGGCGTTTTCCAGCCAGAACAAATGGCGTCCCTGCTCGGTATGCGCCCGCAACCGCCCGACCAGATCCTCGACCATCCATCCCTGCCGCCCCACGATGACCAGATTGACGTTCTGATTCTCGCGCCACAGCCGGTCGAACGCCTCTAGAACCTGAGCGTGTCCCTTGCGAGGTTCCAGGGTCCCGACCATCAGAAACGTCGGGCAATTACGCAGTTGTTGAAGTACCTTGCCTCCGTCGCGCGGGATTTTCGAAGTCGTCGGGGAATTTTCGATATCCGCACCCAAATGGAACCAGTCGATCTCGAACGAGCCCGCCCGCTCGGGAGCGTGCGTCGCGATCCATGACGAAAGGTCCGTGGCCACCGCTTGCGAAATGCACAATGCGCCGTCATTCTCCGCCACGACGTCCAGCCAGCCCGTAAAACCCTCGGCGGCGCCAGGAACAAAGTATTGGGGGAGCAGCACACACAGCAAATCGTAGACGACAAACTTGACTTGCACGCCCTGCAATCGCAGATTTCGATAAAACGCTCGCTGCGCGGGGACGACCCGGGGTTGCAGATCCAGGCCGACAAACACGTCTCCTGCCGCATAGTCGATCGGCTCGTCCTGCAGATAGCCATCGTCGAATCCCATCAACCTCATCGTGAAACCACGCGCATAGCGATAGGAATCCTTGGTCGTGGCATACACCGGTTCCACCCGAAAGCCGTCGGGTGGAGAATCCAGCCATTCCCTCAGTAGATTGCGCACCACACGCTGGATCCCGCTCCTGGCATCCACCTGCACGAGCTCCGAGATATCTACCAGCAATTGCCGCTTGTTGTTGCGCGGAACGAAACTCTTCGCCACGCTCAGCGCCCATGTGCGCAACTCGTCGTCGCTTGCCGGGCCCACCCGACGCGCGATTGCGCGAGACAATACGGTCGGATTCGCGTCGGCCCGGAGATAGAATCGCTCGATGGCATCGCGATACTGCTCGGCACAGACGTCAGGTGCATGAGCGCTCAAGATAATGTCCCGTGCGCGCGCCCATTCGTTGTCGGCGCGACGGATCCGAACGCAACGTCTCCAGTGCGTCGATCAGTTGCTCGTCGGAGAACTCGTCCGGCAACATCCACACGGCCTCGAGATCCAGGTCCGCCATGCTTCCGTTTGCATTGACGATCGTTGCCTTGCCGTAATTCATGCAGTCCAGCACGGTTCCCGACGTCTCGCCACGTGACAGCGTCCGCAACTGGACGCCGACATCAACCGCCGCCAGATACCGACGGAACATCTGCGCATCGGCCCACCCGGTAATCCGGATTCTGCCTTTCTGGCCTGTTTGCCGGATGCTGCGCGCGAGTTCCTCGCCATATTCGGTCGGTTGATTCTCCCCGACAAAGACCAGATGACAAGCCGGATCACGCGCAGGGGACGATCGATTCCATGCGCGAAGCAACCGATGATTCAGCTTGGATGGCCCGAGCCCGCCGAACGCGCACACCAGGAAGTCGTTCCTGCCGATTCCCAGCGCATCGCGCGCATCGTCGCTGCTCAATACGGTAGTCGCATCGCGCATATGCGGAATGACGGTCCAGTCGACCGCATCCCCGCCGTACCAGTGGCGCGCCAATCGCAGCGAATTGGGCGAGTGAACAATCAGGCCCAAGCTCTTCTGAATCACGCCCAGGCTGCACGGATATTCCCAGACGACATCCGCGATGTCCTCTTTCAGATGCCGCGCCCTCAGACCGACATACCCGTGTGCGTCATACAGCGCCTTGGACCAGCAGTCGGAACGATTTCCGTGAACGGCCATGTGCGCGAGAATGCCCGACAGAAAGAAATCGTGCAGCACGACCACACCCGGGACGGTTTCCAGCAGCGGAAACATGTACTCGTGGAACGACGAGTTTCCGAAATGATAGAGGACACGATCGTAGGAATCCGCATGCTTGCGCAGCCACGCCGGTGTTTTCACCGAAACGTGCGCAAGCTGACCGGACGGAATTTGCCCCGCTTTATCCGTGTCAACGATGACATCGATATCGTAAAAGCGGGCCAACTCCGGCAGCAATTCCGCGCTGTAGTCGGCAATCCCCGTGCGGGCCGGCGGCAACGGCGACACGTAAGCCAGCCTGGGACGTTGCGCCTGAACCTCCGGCTCGTGCGATTCGGTCAGCCATGCCTCGCGCCTCCGCTCCATTGCATCGAGCGCGCAACGCCCGCTGCGATCCCACGAGAACTTCGCGGCCTGGCGCTTTCCCTGTTCGATCAGGGCCTGACGATAGTCCTCGTCGGTCAGACCGCGCTGCATGTGTTGCGCAATCGCTTCATCGGATCGGGGATCGAACAGCGCATCCTCCCATCCAATCACTTCCGGAACGCTCGATGTATTCGCGCCGATCACAGGCGCGCCGCAGCGCATCGCCTCCAGCACCGGCAAACCGAAACCCTCGTGCCATGAAGGAAAGACGAACAAACGGCACAAATTGTAAAGCGACAGCAGATCCTCGTCGGGCACGAACCCCGTGCACACGACATCGGCCGCGTCCAGTCCGACTTGCCGGGCCAGACGCGTCAGCGCGTCACGACTGGCCGGCTGAATCGAGCAAACGATCGCCAACTGGTACGACTTCCGCAACGCGGGTGGCAACAACGCGAATGCGCGAATCATGCCCTCGACGTTCTTGCGATGGTCGATACCGCCCGTATACAACACGAACGGCTTCGCCAGCCCGTACTTGCTCCGCAATGCCGCTTCACGCTCGGCAGCAATCTGCTCCGGACGAAACCACGCGTCGACGTCGGCGGACATGTTGACCGACCACTCGGCCGCAAGACCGAGATGTTCGATCCCCTCCGAACGCGACGATTCGGATATCGCGAGCCACAAATCTGCGCGTCGAAGATGTTCGATTTTCCCCAGGTACCAATCCTTGAATAGAGGATTCTCCAGATAAGGCTTGGCATAGAGGTATGGAATCAGGTCGTACAGCGTGACCGCGACCGGAACGCTGTTTTGAAGCGCATGAATGCTGGTAATCGAATCGTCGCCGAATCCTTCGAAGTGGCTGGCGATATAAATGAAATCCGGCCGCAGGCTCGTCAGAAACGCTTCATAGGTCAATTCGCTTGACTCGCGGCGCCAACGATTCGCTTTATCTGCATGGGCGACCGGAGCCACCGCATGCCAGACGTGAATGTCACGCTTCGGAAGTAATGCTTCAAATTCCTCACGCAGAATCCGGGCGGACTCCTCGAACGCGCCATTCAGGGCAAGTACGATTTCATGGTTACCACGATTCCGAATCATCGCCTTGACGATGGACTCAGTGTAACGGCCCACGCCGCGATTACGCGAATTGAGGCTCTGCGCCCCTTGCATGTCAACAACAATACGCATTATTCAATATCCCCAGTTTCGGGCGCGAGGACTGACTTCAAAGCCATGTACGCTTCGCGCGCGCGGGGCGTCAAACCATCATCATCGATCGGCTTCCTCTGCACCGACTGCGTAGGGGCCCCAACGACAATCCGAACGAGTCGCTGCTTCATTCCGGGCATCGCGCCCAACACTCGCACGGCCAATCGTCGCAGACGGGGATTGCGATTGACGTACGCGACGCTTCTGAACAGCACGCGCCTCATGCCGGATTTGCACACCCCTTTCGCGCTACGGGCGTACGTTACGGCACTTCGCATGGGCGCGGTGACACGCCATGACGTGCTGCCATAAACGGCCTGCAATTCCCCTGCAGTGTGCCGCGCCTCATCGGCCACCCGCTTCAAATCGCCGCTCACTTGATCCAGGTCGCCCCGGATCCGCCCCCAATCGCCCCGAATTCGCCCCAATTCATCGACGACTTGCATCAGCTCGCCGCGGGTGCGCGTCAATTCGTCATGGACCAGGCCCAGTTCGCCTTGAAGTCGCGCCACTTCGTCTTGGGTTCGTTGTGTCTGTTCGGCGATGGCTTTCTGCTCCCCGGCCCGTCCCTCCTCGAAACGAGCGGCAAGTTCGGCCAAGGACAGTCCGTAGTCGGCATCGAAGGCTTCGTCAAACAATCGAGCGTCTTCTTCACTGCAGGATGTCTGGGCAACAATGGCGTAATCCGGACTTACGCCGCCCAGCACATCAAGAAGATGAACCCGCACGCTCCCATCCTGCAACGAAGGGGGTTCCTGCAATCGAAGCCGCTTGACTCTGGCAAATCCGGCATGTTCGCCAAGGAAACTCAGCAGTTCGGAAGGAATCGGTTGTTTGTGGCTGGGGTCCAGATAGAAGTTGCAGCCTGCAACGACGATATTTTCCGGGTTCGGTGTTTCGAGAATCAACAGCCCGCCAGGCTTCAGTACGCGCAAAGCTTCGGTCACGATTCTTCGAACTTGCTCAAAGGACACGTGCTCAACGACGTGGAAAGCTGAAATAAGGGCGTGACTATTCGAATCGAGCGCGGCAAGGTACTCGATAGCGTCACCCAGAAATACTGGCAGACCGCGCCTCCGACACGCTTCGAGCATATCGGCATCGAGGTCCACACCTACCGGGGTGAACCCTGCTTCGACCATCAACTCCAACCATTCACCGCGGCCGCAACCCAGATCGAGTGTCTTCCCGCCCGGATGAAGCGTCGCCAAGGGCGCAATAAACGGCTGGTACTTCGCCAGTCGACTTTTGATCAGCCCCCTTGAGCCGCGATGCTGATCTTCGAACGCACGATAAAAGCTATCCACTACGGCAAACTCCTCACCGTCGCCTGCAGCCACGCCACACCGACGAATCTATCCATCACAGGCAAGCGGAGCCGGGGGAACCTCAGCTGCTTGACCAGGTTGACGCTATCGATGAGCGCATTCCGGGTGCGACTGACGATTTCCACGAACATGTTGCACGGCAACATGCGTGCATACAGGTGGATGCTGTACACGAAGCCGTTGTCGGCAACAAGCAACCGGGCACCCGTGCCCGCCGCGACGATCGTCGTCCGGCGAAGATGGCCCAGGCCGCGTCCGGCAGGGAATTCCAGTACCTGAGCCGGAATTCCCGCTTGACGCTTCCCACAACAAAGCCCTGAAGAATTCGAAGGACTGCCAGCCTGCCCGACGTTAAGCACGCCCGTACACATCTTCGAAGCGAACGATGTCGTCTTCTCCCAGATATTCGCCACTCTGCACCTCGATCATCACGAGGTCCAGCACGCCGGGGTTCTCGAGGCGGTGCTTGTGACCGGCAGGAATATAAGTGGATTCATTGGTGCGAACGAAGATTTCCCGATCGCCGTTGACGACCTTGGCCATCCCGCACACGACGATCCAGTGCTCGCTGCGATGATGGTGCATCTGCAGACTGAGGCTCGCGCCCGGCTTGACTTCGATGCGTTTGATCTTGAAGCGCGGCCCCTCCTCCAGCACCGTGTAGGTACCCCACGGGCGGCTCACGGTGCGATGCAGTTTGTACGCATCGTGATTCTGCTTTTTCAGGCGAGCGACAACCTGCTTCACGTCCTGCGCGCGATCGGGACTCGCGACCAGCAATGCGTCCGGCGTATCGATGATCATCAGATCGGCGACGCCGACCGCCGCCACGACACGATCCTGGCTCTGCACGTAGGTGTTCCGGCTATCGACGAAGATCGCTTCGCCAACGGCGCGGTTGCTGTCCTGATCCGGCACGGTCAGGTCTCGCACAGCGCCCCACGAGCCGATATCGCTCCAGCCGAAACTGGACGGCACCACCACAACCTTCGACGAACGCTCCATCACCGCATAGTCGATCGAGATGTCGGGCATCTTCTGGAACGACTCGGCAGGAATCTCGAGCATCTGCGCGGATTCCTTGTCCGATTGCAGCGAAGCCCAACATGCGTCGGCGGCTGTCGCGACGTCCGGAGCATGACGCGCCATCTCATCGAGAATGACGCCGGCCTTGAAGCAGAACATGCCCGAATTCCACAGATAGTTGCCCGCTGCAAGATATTCGGCAGCCTTCACCGCATCGGGTTTCTCGACGAAGCGCAGCGCAGCGCGGCCACTCCCGACCCTTTCTCCGGCCTCGATGTAGCCGAAGCCGGTATCCGGACTCGTCGGCACGATGCCGAACGTGACCACCTTGTCCTGCTTCGCCAGTTCGACCGCGCTCGCGACGGCGGCCGAGAAACCTTGCTGGTCTTGCACCAGATGATCGGCTGCGAGCACCAGCATCAGCGCATCGCGCCCGTACTTGCCAGCCACGTGATGCGCCGCCATCGCAATCGCAGGCGCGGTGTTGCGACCGGCCGGCTCGAGCATGAATACACCGGACTGCTGATTTCCGAGCGCGGCATAACCGAACTCATCCTTGCTCATGAAGTAGTAGTCGCGGTTCGTGACCGTCAACAGTTCTCCACGCTCCGATTCCGTGTTGTCACCAACTACCGCTGCTGCACGGCGGTAGGTTTTCACGAGCAGGCTCTCGCCGTCGGCAAGCTTCATGAACGGTTTGGGATGCCCTTCGCGGGAAACTGGCCAAAGTCGGGTGCCAGCACCACCGGACAGGATGACGGGGATTAACATCGCATTCACTCCAGAAATTTAGTATCCGTTGGCAAGGTCAAGGCCTTCGCCATTTGCATCAATACACCGCCGGCATCGGTGACAGCCGGGTCGCACCGGACCGGGCCGAAAGAGGAATTATAGCCGGCGAACCACCTTCCCCGGAAACGGTCGAGGCGCCCGGAACAACCTCCGGAGAGGGCCGGGACATTCGCGCGAGCGCCGACAACACGTCTCGGACGGTGTCGTGACCCCTCATTCGCTCAAGCACAGTTGCAATGCATCGCGCCAATCCGGCATCTGCAATCCGAATGCTGTCGTCAGCTTCCCCAACGCCATTCGCGAGTTGGCCGGCCGCCTTGCGGCCGTCGGATAGTCGTCCGAGGAAATCGGCACCACCCTCGGCGCACGTGAAGCCATCGCGATACCCAAGATCGCTTCGGCAAAGCCGCTCCAGGAGGTCGCTCCGGCAGACGTAAAGTGGTAGATACCGGACCGGCGCGCCCACCAGTCGGCGTCAACCGATGCAGCGCCCTGGGCGACGATGTGCGATGTCGCGGCGGCAATAGTCCTGGCCCAGGTCGGCGCGCCGATCTGATCCGCGACGACCCGCAACTCGGAGCGCTCGGCACCCAGCCGCAGCATCGTCAGCAGGAAGTTGCTGCCGCGCCGGCCATATACCCAGCTCGTTCGCAAGATCAAATGCGCACATCCGGTCGCGGCGATCGCCTGTTCCCCCTCGAGCTTCGTCGCTCCGTATACATTCAGGGGATTCGTCGGGTCGGTTTCTACATACGCTGCCGCTTTCGCACCGTCGAACACATAATCGGTCGAGTAGTGAATCAGGGCGCCGCCGCTACGCGCCGCCTCCTCGGCAAATACGCGCGGCACGTCGACATTCAAGCGTCGCGCGAGCTCGATTTCGGTCTCTGCCCTGTCCACCGCCGTATAAGCGGCCGGATTCACGATCAGGGACGGCTTCAGCTCCCGTACGAAAGCCCGCACACGATCGAGATCGGAAAGATCGAGCATTGACCGGTCACACGGCACCACTCGACCAAGCCCCTGGAGCGTCCGCAACAATTCGAAACCGATCTGGCCGGTTACCCCGGTCACGAGAATCGTCGACTGCTGCCTCGTATCCTGTCTCAAATGTAGACCTCGGCTTCGCTAAGTCGTGAGCCTGCGGCATCCTTGGCCGCCAGCAACGGTTCTACATCGACCGGCCATTCGATCCCGATCTCCGGATCGTTCCACACGATACAGCGCTCGTGCTCCGGGTACCAGTAATCGGTCGTCTTGTACAGGAATTGCGCTGCGTCGGACAGCACGACGAAGCCGTGCGCAAAACCGGGCGGAATCCATACCTGCCGATGATTCTCGGCCGACAGCACGACGCCGACCCACTTGCCGAAATTCGGTGAGTGCTTGCGGATGTCGACCGCGACGTCGAATACCTCGCCCTCCACGACGCGCACGAGCTTTCCCTGCGCGTGCCGAATCTGGTAGTGGAGGCCGCGCAGCACGCCTTTTGTCGAGCGTGAATGATTGTCCTGAGGGAATTCGACGCCCGCCGCCACGTGTTCCGCAAAGTCGCGCGCGTTGAAGCTTTCATAGAAATGGCCACGCGCATCGCCGAACACCTTCGGCTCGATAATCTTGACTTCCGGCAGCGCCGTCGCCGTTACTTGAATTGCCATGCAACCTGATCCAAAAGAACGTGTTCGAGATAGCGCCCGTAGCCGTTCTTCGCCAGCGGCACGGCAAGCTTGCGCAACTGCTCCGCGTCGATCCACTGTCTTCGATAGGCGATCTCTTCAGGACAGGCAACAACGAGCCCCTGACGCTTCTGCAACGTCGCGATGAACGTCGCTGCATCGATCAACGAATCGTGGGTGCCGGTATCGAGCCATGCATAGCCGCGCCCCATGATCTCGACGTCGAGCTTGCCGTCAGCGAGATAGCGCGAATTCACGTCAGTGATCTCGAGTTCACCGCGCGCGGATGGCTTGATATCCGCGGCGATGTCGCACACCTGATTGTCGTAGAAGTACAAGCCTGTCACCGCATAATTCGAGCGCGGCGCGGCCGGCTTTTCCTCGATCGACAGCGCATGGAATTGCTTGTCGAATTCGACGACGCCGTAGCGCTCGGGATCCTGCACGTGATACGCGAACACAGTCGCGCCCGACTCCTTCGCGTCCGCACGCTCCAGTTTTTTCGCCAGATCGTGCCCGTAGAAAATGTTGTCACCGAGAATCAGCGCCGACGGATCGTTGCCGACGAATTCCCTGCCGATGATGAACGCCTGCGCGAGCCCGTCCGGTGACGGCTGCACCGCGTAGCGGATATTCATCCCCCACTGACTACCATCGCCAAGCATCGCCTCGAAGCGCGGCGTGTCCTGCGGTGTCGAAATGATGAGTACGTCGCGGATCCCGGCCACCATCAACGTGGACAGCGGATAGTAGATCATCGGCTTGTCGTAGACCGGCAGGAGCTGCTTCGATACGACGTGCGTGATCGGATACAGTCGAGTGCCGGACCCGCCCGCGAGAATGATGCCTTTACGTGCCATCGACCATGCCCTCAAGTGCGTTGCGCGTAATTCGTCTCGACCCACTTGCGATATTCGCCAGACACGACGTCGTCAACCCAAGCCTGATTGTCGAGATACCAGCGTACGGTCTTCGCCAGCCCCGTTTCGAACGTCTCCACCGGCTTCCACCCCAGTTCTCGTTCAAGCTTGTGCGCGTCGATCGCATAGCGGCGATCGTGGCCCGGACGATCCGTCACATAGGTGATCTGGTCACGATACGAGCCAGTGGCCTTCGGACACGCGCTGTCGAGCAGGTCGCACAATGTATGCACGACGTCGAGATTCTTCTTCTCGTTCCAGCCACCGACGTTGTACGTCTCGCCCGGTACGCCGCGCGCAAGTATCTCGCGGATAGCACCGCAATGATCGCCGACGTACAGCCAGTCGCGCACATTCTGGCCGTCGCCGTAGATGGGCAGCGGCTTGCCCGCAAGCGCGTTCGCAATCATCAGCGGAATCAGCTTCTCGGGAAACTGATATGGGCCATAGTTGTTCGAGCAGTTCGTCGTCAGCGTCGGGAGGCCGTACGTATGGTGGTAGGCACGCACCAGGTGATCGGATCCGGCCTTTGTCGCCGAGTATGGGCTGTTCGGCGCGTATGGCGTCGTTTCCGAGAATTGCGGATCAGTCGGGGATAGCGAGCCGAATACCTCGTCGGTCGACACGTGCAGGAAGCGGAATCCGGCCTTGTCGGCATCACTCAGGCCACTCCAGTGCGCGCGCGCCGCATCGAGCAGCGTAAACGTGCCGACGACATTGGTCTGCACGAAATCGGCAGGACCATGGATCGAACGATCAACGTGGCTTTCGGCGGCGAAGTGCACGACGGCACGCGGCTTGTGGTCCGAAAACAGTGCGTCGAGCGCGGCGCGATCGCAGATATCGACCCGCGCAAATACGTGCTTCGGATTGTCAGTCAGCGACTGCAGCGTGCGCAGATTGCCCGCATAGGTCAGCTTGTCGACATTGAGCACGGCTTCGTCGTTGCGGTGTAGCCAGTCGAGAACAAAGTTGGCGCCGATAAAACCCGCACCGCCCGTCACCAGGATCATGAGACTCCCTCTAGAAATGTGCGGCACGCCCCGGTCGGGCGCTCGTCGCATGACATATCACGGGTGGCAACGCCCGAGCCACGTCAGGCCCGAATTTTAACCGGTCACCATGGTCGTCAATGTCACGAAGTGCTAATTTCTGCAAGAAAAAGGTAATTATAGGAAATCGCACCAAGCAAGAGTCATGCCTGTAACAAATTGATACTCCCGGGCGCCGGAAAAGTCCACCGGTTAAAGTGGTATCTAGCTCGCCCGCGATATAGCGCTCCCCCTTCTACCAGCGCGCCTTGCTTCCATCTACCTTCGCGACATTGCGGAACCCCGTCTCGTGGATTTACTACGTCCGAAAGATCCAACAGGGCGAGCATCAAAATCAAGCGCTCATCGCACCCTCACGGCGACACTGCGATGTTCTGCTCGCCATGCCGCGTAGCAGCACCATTTACCGACCCGAGTCGGCCCCGAGCGCTTGACGAAACACATCCCTCTATCGGGTGAGCGGGAATTCGCGAGGCATACACCCGCCGTCGCGTTGTGAAACACGACCAAGCGCCCCCCTGCTAAAGTCGCGCCATCCAGTTTCGATAGGCCGATGCACGCGTCAGAAAGTACGGCCCAATCGCGTAGCCCAAGGTATCAAAAACTCTTCGATGCCTTCTGTAGATGCGAATGGCGTCTTGAGGGACAATCAAACGGCGCCAGAGCCCCGGGCTTCCCTGCCACCCGTGCCGGTTCGGCGTCGCCCGCATCTTCTCGATACTGAGATGCGCCAGCCAGGGAACGACATCCTGTGCACTACCTCCCAATGCAGCGATCTGATTGCCCAGCACCACTTCCGGGTTCGCGACGGCATCTTCGTATCGAAGGCGAAGCACCTCTGGATCGTTCCACCATTGATAGGTGATCGACAGCAGATCCTCCGCTCCCATGCCGAGAGCGTACTCAAGAAATTCGGCCGAGGACGGGCTGGCGCTCGCCAATTTCCCGGGCAACTTCACATTCCCCTCAAGCCATCGGCTCGTTCCCGGTTCGTATCGAATGTAGTGCAGCGCCGACACAAGAACGTCGAGTGGATGTCTTGCTACCGTCAATACGCGAAATTGGTTCGCACGAAGCCAAGCTTGAAAGTTCGGCTCGCGATACCAATGGATCTGAAGAAAACACCTCGCCGGCAAAACGGCAGGGGCATCGAGATAATTGTGAACCGCGATCTCCTGCATGGACAGTGCGCCGGCGAGCGTTGATCTGATCCATGAATTACCGCTCCGCGGGGAACTCACCACCGCGATACGCAAAATTTCGCTAGTTGGGCAATCCTGAGCGTTGGTGGACAAACTATCTCCTGTAACTCACATATAAATTCTAGATAACGACAGGGCTCGCGCAGTGGCCTCAATCGGCGGCGTACCTTTCCATCTCATTCTGCCGCGCGACAGCGTACTGGCGGCGAAAGTCATGGCCCCACTCTCGAGAGTTGCATCGCCCCCCCACGCTCGTATCGCCTGCCCGTGTGGAATCAAACGTCCCACGGCATCCGACAATCTGCCGATAGGCCGTAGCAATTCGACTGACCAGCGATACATCTTACGGTGCGGCACCGTCAGTTCTGATATAGCGTCGCGCTTAGGGCGCAAGTCACCTCATAGTTCTGGCGCACTTGTCGCGCAGA
The DNA here is from genome assembly GCF_002223345.1 of Burkholderia sp. AU16741. Taxonomy (NCBI): domain Bacteria; kingdom Pseudomonadati; phylum Pseudomonadota; class Betaproteobacteria; order Burkholderiales; family Burkholderiaceae; genus Burkholderia; species Burkholderia sp. AU16741. The sequence continues at coordinate 327,628 of NZ_NKEZ01000003.1, read as the reverse complement.
CGCACCAGCTTTGTCATGCGCACCAGCACTTGCTTGTTGGCCCCATATGTTTTCCATCAGACGCAACGACCAAGCCCGGCGCGCACTCCACGCTCCGCATGCCCTCGGCGCCACACGCAAAGCAGACATTCAGTGACGTGCGGACTCACCCTCTTCTGCGGAACAGAAAACCAGTTCAATGTCAGGATTCATGTACGACACTGCTGTCGACACATTGCTGACAATGTGGAGAAGCACATTGCAATATGCCATGGTCATCGCATCGCGAATGACTTCCCAAGCCATCCTAATGTTCCAGTTATCCGGATTTGCAGCGACCAAGTGCTGCACCTGGAAGCCTTCTGCACGACGCTCATCCGCCCCCAACTGGTCGTAGCGCGCGTCTTCGGCCTCCGTCGTTCGGCGGACATCCTCGTAGAAAAAGACCTTGTCGCCAAACTCTCCCTTGAAGACATTAATTACTCGATCCTGATCCGTCGCGAGAAATATCGCCCAGTCTGGTGAATCCTTTTTGAGCCCACGAGCATCAAGCTGACGCTTAATACCGTCTATATACGATTGGATGTGCGCGATTTTTCCACTCGGCTGCTCGATCACGTGACTCGGATGCTTGACGTGAGCCGCGATCATAAACTTCCCGGCAAATTTCTCCCGGAATTCATCCAATTCTTGCTGGTATCGAGGGCGCAAATGCACATGATCCTTGAATACCCTGTTGTATTGCGAGCGAATGCGTGAAAATTGACCGCTCTTATACAGCTTATACGCATGGACATAAGTAAGCTGCGGCTCACGCTCGTGATTGAACACCGCGACAGGAGGACGCCCCTTTGCGTACAGGAAGCTCTCGTCGTCCATGTCTGCGTCGCTGAGGCCATAGAGCGGTTCGAACAGCTTGGACCAGACATTTCCCTCATTTGGGCGCCCATAGCAAAAGCTCATGAACTGAGCCGTACCTGCGCGCTTGATCATGCGATCCACGTTCCAGTCAGGCAAGACCATATGACACCGCTTATCACGCTGATCCCACACCAAATGGCTCATGAATGCATTGAAGACGGAGAAGAAGCCGCCGTCATGAGATTGCACGACGGTGCGATCAACACCAGGAAGTGATGCTGAACGATGGCCCAGAAACCGCTCCACGGTCGCTGGCAATTCGGCCGGCAATCTGGCAAAACGCGAACCGCATTGCCGAGGCCGGAATGACCGAAGCTTGGTATCGATCAACTCACCGTAATTCAACTCCAGAGCAGTAAAACTGAACTCGGCAGCGAGTTGGCGCCGCGCGTGTACCGTCGTCGCGCTTATGCCGGACGAAACATATTCGAAAGCGTCCGTGAGCGCAGTGCCAATGTCGTCGATGTCCGCAGCAAATTGCCGACCGACTACAAGGTTATCGATTTCCGGGTAGCGTGCCGGCATCGCAATAGTAGCCGGTATAGAAAAAACGCCAGGCGCAGAAATTAGATCGTTATGACCACCGACAGCCGTTATTGCAAGCACTTTCCCTAATGCCAGGGCTTCTCGCGGTCCGATGGAATATCCTTCACCACGAGAGCAATTCACGAAAACATCACATTCCTCGATCAGTGAATTTTTTTCTTGATCAGTCAGGGGAGCACAGCTGATTACAATATTCGTTGCCTTTCTCGAGTCGACCAGTTTTTTGACGCGCTCAAAACTTGAGCCGATAGCTAGATTTGAATGTATCGTGAGCTCCACGTCCTGTCGATCACCGAAAGCACGAATGAACCCCTCGACAAGCGCCTCAACACCTTTACGCGCGTGAAATGCTGCAATCGAACAGAATTTGATCTTGCCATCGGACGATGCTCTATAGGGACGACTCAACAGTCCCTCAATGTCCAAGGCGAGTGGCAGTGTACCCACCCCTATCTCGACACCCGATCTCCGAGCCACGCCTTCCAAGTGATGGCTCATGAAGAGAGCGAAATCGAAGTGCTCGTTAAGCACTTTGACCCATTGAGACGGTAGTTCATCGGAATCGTAAGCGATATGAGCAAATCGCAACACCCCGGGCGGAACCAGGGTGTAATTCAAGTCATATGCTCCGTTCCAGAGCACGTCCGCATAGAAGACAACCTTTGCCTGCGAAAGATCAGTGCAAACGGGGATCACCGTCCCGTTCGGCAGTACGATTTCGCGCTCAGTACGGAAATGCGGCTCAGTCGGGAAAATGGAAACAGCATAAAATCGGCTCAACATCTCACACGCTGCATAAGTCACAGCGCCGATTCCAGTGCCGAAAGTACAGCGACCAATGACGCAAATCGAATTCGATACCAAAACTTGCTCCATTAATACTAGGATCGGCGACGCATCATGCGCTTTATGCATCTCATCGGGCCGGTCAATTTCCACGATGTGCTCTGGAACACCGCTTGCAGCGCGGCCGAAACACGCTCCTCTTGCAAGCGGAGCGTATCGACCATGTGTTCAAGCTCGTCGACCTTCCCCTGCAAGCGTCCCCGTTCCTGATTCACCCAAACAGCATGTCTGGATGACTCGTCGATCCTTTCCTGCAAGCGCACTCTTTCCTGGCTCAGCCAAGCAGCATGCCTGGATGACTCGAATAGTTCCTGGTAGGCGGTGTCACGCTCGACGCTGAGCGCTTGTCCGGACTTTTCACTCTCGGTCAATCGGGCGCGCAACTCGGCCAATTGGACCTGATGATTCTCGAGGTCTCCCGCACTTCCCGCAGGTCGCGCCTTGAGTTGATCGATTTCCTCGTGCGAGATCTCGGGATTCTTCATCGCGGGATCTTGGCTTGCGTCTTGCAAAACACCCTGCGACGCCTGCTCGTCATGCACCCGATCAGTCATGTGGTGATATGCACTGTTCAATCGCACCTCTAATTCTTCTCGTGCGCCCTTTTCCAAAGACCATCCGTCACGAGCCTCCTGCAGCTGCCGCTGCGACTCAACGAGTTGCTGCTCCAGATCCGTCGCACGCTGAATCATGTCGAATTCCGATGCTCGAATGAATCCGTCAAACCAGTTTGGCGGAACCATAAAGGCATGTTTCAATTCATCCATCTTTTCTGCCGACACGTAGAAGCGGTTCAATCCATCGAAATAGACGAAATGATATTCCGCTTCCTGCAAGAGACCTTCCCAGTCGTCATGGGACGGTATCTGGGAATTCGGCTCCGTGGCCTCGACCAGGATGATCCAAGGGCGAAAGGTATTGAAATCGGCACTCGCCAGCACCTCTTTTTCGTTACCTTCCACATCGATCTTGAGGAAATGGACTGGCCTCTCGCCGACATACGTTTCGCATATATCGCGCAATGTCGTGACCGCAACCGTTACCTGACTGATGTCCCAGTTCGCGTTCCTATACCCTTCGGCAAGCTTTTGAATACCCGTCGAAATCCCGTTACCGCCATCCACTGCGAAATACCGGGCGACCGTCTGCTTGTTCTCCACGGCGACTTGTAGATTGACGTCTTGAGGTCGGGCCTGGGCCAGCCTATTGAACGGCCCAGGCATCGGCTCGATATTTACGCCACGCCAGCCCCGCTCGTAGAATGCCGCCGTTACCGAATCTGCATACGGCTCGGCGGCGCCAACATCTATGTAGAATCCGCGATCGACTTTAGCGAGCGCGCGCCGGAGCATCACATCTTCATAGTTCTGCGCGTACGATACAAATTTCATCGATCAAACAACTCGAATGACCACACGTTAGAAAGATGGTGTGCAGCCTCTTTACATGCAAGCACACCAGAGGCAATACCATGCAATTACTTTCTGGCGGACGCTACATTCTTGCAATACCAGTCATAAGTAATCGCCAACGCTTCGTCGAACGAGAGTCTTGGTTTGAAACCCAACGCCGTCAGACGAGAGATATCGTATGCGCGCAATTTTTGGCCATCCGGCTTTGTCGCATCCCATTCGACGCTGCCACTGAAGCCCGAAATCTTGCAAAGCGTGTCGACCGTATGTCGAATCGTGTGCGATTGACCGGTCGCCAGATTGATTGCACCCGAGTGATTTTCGGCGATAAGGCGAAGCGCATACGCTGCGTCGCCGCTGAAGAGAAAATCCCGTTCAGCCTTCCCAGACCCCCAGACGGAGATGGGCTGCCCTAGAACAGATGCACGATAGAATTTCGACACAAGCGACGGAATGACGTGTCCGAACTTCTCGTCGAATTTATCGTGAGGACCGAAGAGATTGGTGGATACGCAAAATGCGTAGTCCATTCCGTATTGATCTTTGTAGGCCTCGAGCTGCGCAAGCATACCGCGCTTGCTGTGTGCGTACGGAGCCTCGGAATGATGCGGCGCCCCAACCCAGATTTCCTCCTCCGACATCGGGAGACGCACTTGATCAGAGTAAATAGCTGTCGAGCCCATGGCGACAAACTTCTTGCAGCCTGTTTGACGCGCAGCCTCGACTACGTTGGTATTGATTCGAACGTTGTCCAGATACGCGATGCCCCGATTGGACATATTCCCCATGATGCCGTACACCCGCGCCGCCATATGGAAAACGATAGTCGGGCGCAATTCATCGAACATTTTTTCAGTCGCATTTTGATCTCTAAGATCAACGTCACTGCTCGTGATTGCGACGACGTTCGAATACCCCGAGTCCGCCAATTCCCGCTTTAATGCATGGCCGATCACCCCACCGGCACCCGTGATCAAGACTCGCTCTTCAGATTCCGCCATTCCTAACCTCTCCAAATTTTAACCATTCACTTTCCCGTCAAACACCTCGCGACTGCATCGAGTTCAACGTTGGAAGAGCATATGGTGCAGCAAACGTTACAAACCGCAACAATTATACAGACACTACCCTACCGACTACCCTGAACCTCCGAAGGAGACGACAGCCGGTACGACAGGCCGTGGATTCCTCATCGCAATTGCTCGACGCGCTGTGGCTGGGGGCAGGAAGACGAAGTCGTCAAGCTCCCAAGAAAGATGCAAGCTGCAAGCAGGATGGTCCGCTACGAGCATAACTCAGCGCTTATGCATGTGGGCAATTTCGGGGACAGTGCGCGCCTGCCTTTCCAGGTTGTCCTCGCAGGCGCGGAGTGGACGTGCAATGATAAAGCCTCAAATTTCGCCCACAAGTTTCAATTGCCCCTCTCGGGCACGACCAACACAATTTCACGTCGTCGCACGCGACGATCAACCTCGCCTCGTCGAGCCCGCGCACTTCCTCATCAGTCGCTTTCGGATCAGCAAAAACCAGCATCACGACCCAAAAACCACAAATTACTGCGTCTTCGCGACAATGCTGTGGATGCAACGACGAATCAACTGCAGGGCGCAGCGTTGGAATGGTCAGGCTCACGAGAGATGGCACGGGCTGCGGCGGGTACCGGACACCGCAGATTCGCACCGTCTATTCGACGGCATCCAGATGCCGCGCGACCGGCAGCATCGAGCTGCTCGATGCTGCGCAATGCAATGCCGTAATCCCGCGAACCTTCAAAGCCGATATGGAGTCCGCCCAGCGCACGGCCAAGATCGCCTTCTTGCGCGGCCAGTTGCTCGCTGATCGTTGCCCGATCCAGAGTTTCGGGGACTAGTTGCTTGATCAGTGTCGGGTCTCGGTTCGAGCTCTTGCTCGGTTCAATCGTCACTTCTTCCTTGCGCGTGCGTGGCATAAAAGCGGCTCCTTGGCCGTCAGTTTATGCCTCGCACACAGAGTTTCGGATGGGCCGCGCCCCGTCTCCGCGAGCCCTTTGTGAAGTGCCCCCAAGCGGCAAAACATGCTCTGTGCATAGAAAAAACGTGAGTCCCAAGCGCATTCGAAATACGGATAGCGATGAACGCCAGACGCGTCGATCCTGTCTTCGTCAGAGCAAATAATGCGAACCTACGGCTTCGCCACAGTCGCCCCCGCGACGGTCGCGCGACAACATCGTCACGCAGTGCCGCCTTGCGGAGGACGTACATCGAATGGATGAACTGTACCGAATGAATCGGGCCACGCTGTCTGGCAACCCGCGACCGATTGTGTCGCTGGCCCATTCCACGATTCGGCGACACGCGTATCGCACTGCAATCCGCCAACGATCACTAAGTCAAAACACGCTGCATGCGCAAGATCACACACTCGGCCTCGGCACATCACGCGTCGGTTATGGCTCGGGAATCGCCGTGTGGACGGTTTGTAAAGGTGAGGCGTCGCCGCAACCTATGACGTTGCGCGCACTTCCGAAGTACATCGCTCGGATCACGAGCAATTCGCTGTTCTGAACGCAGATGTCGGGCAGCATGACCGGCCCAACACGATAAGACGCAAGCAGTCGATCGCACTCGGCCAGGAGCGATTCCGTCACGGGACATCTTTCCGCCGTGTGCTGCAAATCCCGCACGCGATCAAGCATGATCTCCTGGCCGGTCGACGCGTTCAGCCTGTTGTCGCCTCGTAAGCCGATACGATCTCTTCCGTAGGCCCGAACGCGCGCACGCGCCCATGCTCCATCCAGAGCACCTTGTTGCACACCTTGCGAATTTCCGAGTTCGAGTGCATCGCGAGTACGACTATTTCCGCCCGACTGTGCAGATCCGCCAGCCGTGCCTCCGCCTTGTGCATGAACAATGCATCTCCGACCCCCATCACTTCGTCCAGCAACAGGATTTCCGCATCCACCGCCGTTGACACCGCAAACGCAAGCCGTACTTTCATCCCGCTGGAATACGTCCGAATCGGCAGGTCCAGGCTATCCCCGAGCTCGCAGAAGTCAGCAATTTCGCGCTGCTTTGCCCGGATCTCCGCATCGGACATGCCGAGCAGTAACCCGCGGAGCCGGATGTTCTGGATACCGGTCGAATTTTCGTCCATGCCAAGGCCGATATCGAGCAACGGCACGACTTTCCCCTCCCGCGAAAGCGCGCCAGAAGTCGGAGGATAAATCCCTGCCATCGCCCGCAACAGAGTCGATTTGCCCGCGCCGTTATATCCGATCAATCCAACACGATCGCCGCGCTCGAAACGCAGATTCACGTCGTCCAGCGCGCGTACGACGATCACTCCATCGTTCCCTTCTGCGATCCTGTTGCGCCGCCCCATGCGGAGCACCTGCTTCTTAAGCGAACGCCCCTGCACGTCGAAGATCGGCAGATCAAGCGTGACATTCTTCAATTCAATATATGCCATAGCGCCTCCTCAAACCCAATACGGAATGCGCTTCAGGTAGCGCCCTGTCATGTATAGCGCGACAGGCCATCCGATTACCGCCATGCCGATCGCTACCGCCCAGCTCGTGCCGCTCGGAATCTGCCCGATCAGGGGGCTGCGCACAACGTCAATCAGGTAAGCGAGCGGATTCCATTCCACGATGAACGAGAACCGATTCAACGCATCTGGGCGGAAAATAATCGGCGTTACGTAGAACGCGACCTGGAGTAACGCGCCCACGATCTGCGGCAAGTCACGGAAGCGGGCCGACAGCAGGCCGATCACCATTGCAATCCACGTGGCATTGGCGACAAACAGCAGTAGCGCCGGAATGAACATCGGCAGCGTCTCCCAGCGCTTCACGCCGAAAATTGCCATCAGCGCGATGACTATCACGAAGTTGTGTGCGAGGACGATCAGGTTCCGCCAGACCACCTGCAGGATGTAGATCAACTTCGGAGTGGCCATCTGACGGATGTATGGCGCACTGTTGATGTACGCGACACTGCCTTCCTGGATGGTCGCTGAAAATGTCCCCCAAAGCACGAGGCTGCACGCTAGAAACGGCAGATATTCGTTGATCTTCTGCCCGAACAACGTGCCGTAGACGACGCCCAGCGACGTAATCATCACACCCATACTAATCGTCAGCCAGAACGGCCCCAACCGCGAACGCGCATAGCGTTGCCGAATTTCAAGCCAGCCGAGCAGTGTCCACAACCGCCACGCCGTTATGCTTTTCTTTAGGTCAGCCAGTGAGAGGGTAAGCATGCAAGCTTTCAAAAATGAAGAAATAGGATCACAAGACAAATATCGTCGACCATGTCAGAGCGCTCCAGCACGGTCAATGAGCCCATGCCGAACCCGCAGCCACCGCCGCAAAGGTCGGGCGAGACCACAGATGATGTGGCTCCGCGCCGGCAGTACACGGCGAGCGCCGCCTAGGCCCACTGTCACGTCAGATGTTGCGAGCGGCAACATCATCTGCTGCCACCTTAGGCCCGGCATTTTACCCGGTCACCACGCCTGCCAGAGTCATCTGATGGTAATTTTCACGGGGAAACCGGTGATTATAGAAAGCCTTCCCACGCGAAAGCTATGCTGCTAACAACTTGAAACAGCGGCGGAAACCCGCATCGATTGCGAAAAAAGCCTACGTAATCAGCCTCGTTCGGGTGAGATGGTAATCTTGAAAGCGGCCCATTTTGTCGAACTTCTTCCTACGGTACGCCCAGATTTGCGCCCCCTCGATCCCATGACCTCCCCCCCCCTCGCCATCGGCGACATCCAAGGCTGCCATTCCGCATTCCAGTCGCTGCTCGACCAGCTCGCGCCTCCCGCCGACACGCCCCTCTGGATCGCCGGCGACGTCGTCAACCGCGGCCCGGGCTCCCTCGCCGCGCTGCGCGCGGTCGTCGGCCTCGGCCCGCGCGCGACCGTCGTGCTCGGCAATCACGACGTGCACCTGCTCGCGGTCTCCGCCGGCCTGCGCACCGAACGCCCGGGCGACACCATCGGCGAGATCCTCGACGCGCCCGACGCCGACGCGCTGCTCGACTGGGTGCGCCACCGCCCGTTCGTGCATGTCGAAGACGGAAAGCTGCTCGTGCACGCGGGCGTGCTACCGCAATGGGACGCCACGCTCGCGCTCGAACTCGCCGACGAACTCCAGCGCGCACTCCGTGCCCCCGACTGGCGCGACACGTTGCAAGGCCTGTACGGCAACGAGCCGAATCAATGGAGCCCGAACCTGAAAAAACGCGACCGGATGCGCGTCGCGTTCAACGCGTTCACGCGCCTGCGCTTCTGCACGCCCGATGGCGCAATGGAATTCAAGGCGAACGGCGGCCCCGACAGCGCGCCGCTCGGCTACCTGCCGTGGTTCGACGTGCCGGGGCGCCGCACCGAGGACGTGACGGTCGTGTTCGGGCACTGGGCCGCGCTCGGCCTGATGCTGCGCGACAACGTCGTCGCGCTCGATTCGGGATGCGTATGGGGAAACCAGTTGTCGGCCGTTCGGCTGACGGCCGATCCGGCACAGCGCACGGTCACGCAGGTGCAGTGCGAGGCGTGCCGCACGCCGGGCGGCGAGTGACGACACGCTGATTCACGCGCCCCCTCGGCGCGTCAGCCCTCGCGCCCCGGCACGGGCGCATCGGTCGTCGCGTCGCCCGCCGCGTCGGCGCCGAGTTCGGTCGCCGGATACGCATGCTTCTGCAACTCGGCGAGCGACTCGGCCGTCGGCTTGCCGACCTTCTCCTGCAGCGTCGCCAGCGCGGCCACGATCGCATCGCGCGCCGCGGCGGACGTCGCCCGGCGGTCGCCGCCCGGCGCGATCGGTTCGCACACGTACAGATGCGCGACGAGCGGGCCGCCGCGCAGCACCATGTCGAGCGACTTGCCGAGCGACAAATCGCCCGTGTAGGCCGGCGCGACCGACTGCCGCCCGTACGCGTCCTCATACATCAGGCAGATCGGCTGCACCGCGCAGCCGGCCGATACCGCGGCCTGGAACAGGTTCGCATGGAACGGCAGCAGATCCTGGCCGTCGGACGTCGTCCCTTCCGGAAACACGCACATCACACCGCCGGTGCGCAGGCGCTCGGCCATCTCGTGCATGATCCGCATCGCCTCGGTACGCTTCTCGCGCTGGAGGAACACCGTGTCGAGCTTCTCGGCGAGCCAACCGACGACCGGCCACTGCCGCACCTCCGCCTTCGACACGAACGGCGTCGGCCGCCACGCATTGACCGCATAGATGTCGAGCCACGACACGTGGTTGCCCACGATGAGCGCGCTCGCGTCGAGCCGCGCGCCGTCGTTGTGGACGACGAGGCGCATCCCGCAGATGCGCAGCATCTTGACCGACCAGCGGCGTATCAGTTCGGCGCGGCGCGCGGGCGTGACGTGCGAAAAGCGCAGCGCGACGATCGCCATGCCGCGCAGCAGGTGAAAGACGAGACGCAGCTTGCGAAGAGCGGTCATGGCGAAGATCCGGCGTGGTTCAGTGGCGCTCGAACGCGACCTGCCCGGCCACGAGCGTCGCGCGCACGGTGGCCGGCAGTTCGTAGCCGAGGAACGGCGAGTTGTGGCCCTGGCTCTTCAGCGCACGCGGCTCGACGCGCCAGTGCGCGCGCGGATCGAACACGCACAAGTCGGCCGCGCCGCCTTCGGCGAGGCGCCCCGCCGGCAGTTGCAGCACGTCGGCCGGCGCGGACGTGATGCGGCGCAGCGCCTGCGCGAGCGGCGTACGCGTCTCGTCCGCCCACTTCAGCGTCAGCGACAGCAGCAGTTCGAGCCCCGTCGCGCCCGGCGTCGCTTCGCCGAACGGCAGCAGCTTCTCGTCGTCGTCGACTGGCGTGTGATCCGAGCAGATCGCGTCGATCGTGCCGTCGGCGAGCGCCACGCGGATCGCTTCGCGGTCGCGCTCGCTGCGCAGCGGCGGGTCGAGCCGGAACTGCGAATCGAAGTAGCCGATGTCGACGTCGATCAGATGGACATGGTTCACGCCGACGTCGCAGGTCACGGGCAGCCCCTCGACCTTCGCTTCACGCACGAGCGCCAGCCCGGCCGCCGACGACAGCCGCGCGAGGTGCACGCGCGCGCCCGTCACGCGCATCAGTTCGAAAATCGTGTGCAGCGCGATCGTCTCGGCCGCGACCGGCACGCCGGACAGCCCGAGCCGCGACGCGAGCGCGCCACTCGCGGCCACGCCGCCGCGGCCGATGAACGCATCGAGCGGACGCAGCCACGTCGTGTAGCCGTAGGTGCTCGCGTATTGCAGCGCGCGCAGCAGCACCTGCGTGTCGCGCACCGGCACGTTCGCATGCGTGAAGCCGACGCAGCCGGATTCGGTCAGCGCGACCATCTCGGTGATCACCTCGCCCTTGAGGCCGACCGTCAGCGCGCCGAGCGGATGCACGTTCGCCTGGTGCAGGTTGCGCGCGCGGAACTTGAGCATTTCGACGAGGCCGGGCTCGTCGAGCACGGGATCGGTGTCGGGCGGGCACACGAGGGTCGTGACGCCGCCCGCGACGGCCGCGGCCATCTCGGACGCGAGCGTCGCCTTGTGTTCGTAGCCGGGCTCGCGCAGCCGCGCGCACAGGTCGACGAGGCCGGGCGCGACGATCAGGCCCGATGCGTCGATCGTCTTGTCCGCGTTGAAACCGGCGGGCGCGCTGCCCAGCGCGGCGATCTTGCCGTCCACGACGAATACGTCGGCCTGGCGTTCGGTGCCGGCGACCGGGTCGATCAGCGTGCCGCCTTGGATATGAATCTTCATGCGCTGTCTGTGAATGCGTTGAATACGTTGAATGCCTGAACGAGGATGCGCGAAAGCGGGCTCAGTCGCTGTTGCCGGCGACGATGCCCATCACCGCCATCCGCACGGCGATGCCGAACGTGACCTGGTTGAGGATCACCGATTGCGGGCCGTCGGCGACCTGCGAATCGATCTCGACGCCGCGGTTCATCGGGCCCGGGTGCATCACGATCGCGTCGGGCGCGGCGAGCGCGAGGCGCTCGGGCGTCAGGCCCCACGTCTTGAAATACTCCTGCGCGGACGGCAGCAGCGCGCCGCTCATCCGTTCGTTCTGCAGGCGCAGCATGATGATCACGTCGACGCCCTTCAGCCCCTCGTCGAGGTTGTGGAACACCTTCACGCCCATCTGCTCCAGGCCGCCCGGCAGCAGCGTACGCGGGCCGATCGCGCGCACTTCCGGCACGCCGAGCGTGGTCAGCGCATGGATGTCGGAGCGCGCGACGCGCGAATGCAGGATGTCGCCGACGATCGCCACCCGCAGCTTCGTGAAGTCGCGCTTGTAGTGACGGATCGTGTACATGTCGAGCAGGCCCTGCGTCGGGTGCGCGTGGCGGCCGTCGCCGGCGTTGATCACGTGCACGTGCGGCGCGCAGTGCTCGGCGATCAGGTACGGCGCGCCGCTCGACGCGTGGCGCACGACGAACAGGTCGGCATGCATCGCCGACAGGTTGTTGATCGTGTCGAGCAGCGATTCGCCCTTGCTCGTCGACGACGCATTGATGTTCAGGTTCAGCACGTCGGCCGACAGGCGCGTCGCGGCGATCTCGAAGGTCGTGCGGGTGCGCGTCGAGTTCTCGAAGAACAGGTTGAACACGGACTTGCCGCGCAGCAGCGGCACCTTCTTCACTTCACGGTCCGTCACGCTGACGAACTGCTCGGCCGTATCGAGGATGTGATTGACGATCGAGCGCGGCAGGCCCTCGATCGACAGCAGGTGCTTCAGCTCGCCGTTTTTCGTGAGCTGCGGGTTGCCCTTCAGGAAACCGTAGCGAAACCGGTCGGGGCTCGCGGCCGCCGCGGGATTGCCGGTGCGGCCAGTGGTGTCGGTGGTCATGGTGTGCGTGATTCCAACTATGCAAACGGGCCGCGGTGCGAACCAGCGGCCCGGGATACGGTTCGCGTGTCGTTCAGGCGCCGTGCGACTCGCCGTGGGCCTCGATACGCAGCGTGAAGCGCGCATCGTCGCGCGCGAGCACGAGCGTCGCGTCGGGCGGCACGTCGAGCGTGCCGCCCGCGAAGCGCGCGGCGACCGGCAGCTCGCGGCCGCCGCGATCCGCGAGCACCGCGAGCTCGACCGCGGCCGGACGGCCATAGTCGAACAGCTCGTTGAGCGCCGCGCGCACGGTGCGCCCGGTGTACAGCACGTCGTCGACGAGCACGATGCGCGCGCCGTCGATCTCGAACGGCAGCGAGGTCGGGCTGGCCTGGCTGTGCAGCCCCTTCTTCGCGTAGTCGTCGCGATGCAGCGCGACGTTGACGACGCCGAATGCCGTTGCGCCGAGATCGCGCGCGAGGCGCTCGGCGAGCCACGCGCCGCCGCTGTAAATGCCGGCGAGCCGCGGGCCGCCCGGTTCGGCGAACGCCGTGCCGTACGCGGCGCGGATCTGGTCGAGCAGGACGCGGTAAAGCGCCTCGGCGTCAATGGTGCTCATGGTCGGACAATTGATCGAGATACTGTTGAAGGATGACGCGCGCGGCTTCGGCATCGAGCATGTCGGTGCGGGCGCGGCCGCGCACGTTGCGCTCGCGCAGCCCGGCCTCGGCCTCGACCGACGAATAACGCTCGTCGACCCACGTGACGGGCAGCCCGAAGCGGCCGTTCAGCTGGTTGCCGAAGCGCTTCGCCTGCTGCGTCATGTCGTGCGGCGTGCCGTCCGGATGCATCGGCAGGCCCACGACGAGCGCGTCCGGCCGCCATTCGGCCAGCAGGTCGCCGACCGCCTTGAAGCGGTGTTCGCGGTTCAGGTTCTGGATCACGAGGAGCGCACGGGCCGAGCGCGTCAGCGCATTGCCGATCGCGACGCCGATCCGTTTTTCGCCGTAGTCGAACGCCAGGAGCGTCGCATCGCGCGCGCTCGCGCCACTCATGCGTGCCCTGCTTCGCCGGACAGCATCGACGAACTGACGCCGAGCAGGCCGAGCGCGGCTTCGAAGCGCTCTTCGGCCGGCGTGTCGAACACGATGCGCGGATCGGCGGCGACCGTCAGCCAGCCGTTGCGGGAAATTTCTTCCTCGAGCTGGCCGGCGCCCCAGCCGGCATGGCCGAGCGTCAGCAGGAAGCGCTTCGGGCCGGTGCCCGTCGCGACCGCCTCGAGCACGTCCTTCGACGTCGTCATCTCGAGCCCGCCGTCGACGGACATCGACGAGTTGTAGCTCGCGCCCTCGACCGGCTCGTGCAGCACGAAGCCGCGCTCGGTCTGGACGGGGCCGCCGAAGTACACGGGAATGTGCGGCAGCGGCTCGATGTCGAGCTTCAGGTCGATGCGGTTGAACAGCGACTCGAGGTCGATATCGGTAGGACGGTTGATGACGAGGCCGAGCGCACCGCGCTCGCTGTGATCGCAAAGATAGACCACCGTTCCCGAGAACGTCGGATCGGCCATGTTCGGCATGGCGATCAGGAACTGGTTGGTGAGATTGATGCGATCGGAAGGCTTTGACATGGTTTGAATTTTAGCAAAGACGCCGCGACCTGACCGGGCCGCGATCAACAAGCAACGCCGCGCCGCGCTGGCAACGGCGCGCGCGGATTACACGGCACTCTAACACGCGCGCGGGCGCTGTCGGCAGCGTGTTGCAGGCCCGCGCGGCAAGGGCCGCCGTCGCGTGTCCGTGCCCTTGTTCGTCAGGTCCGGCCGAGGGCCGCGCCGAGTGCTTCGGACGCCGCCGTGAGATCCGGCGGCGCGACGCCGGCCGCGATCTTCAGGAGCGCCGCACGCAGCATGTCGGACGCGTGGCGGTGCGCATCGAGGCCGCCGTCGGCGAGCGGCACGCCGTGCGCCGCACGGCGCCATGCCAGGCCAAGCGTGTCGGCCAGCAGCGCCGCGTGGCCGAGCCCGAGCGCGCAGGCGGCCGTGCCGACCCGGTAGGCGGCGGCGGACGCGTGCCATGCGGCGCTGGCGTCGGCCGTGGCCGGGTTGGCGGCAAGGTCGGCCATCGACGCATCGGCGGTCTGCAGGAAATCCTCATAGGCATGCGCGTTGACGGTCACGACGCCGAGCACGCGCGTGGGCGCGGCGACGACCGCGTCGTGCTCGGCCCGCGCGGCATCGGCCTCCCACAACGCTTCGGATGCAGGGGTGCCGGCGACGTGCCAGTCGACCGTCAACCCGTAGTCGTGCAGCACGTCGACGAGCGCGACGTCCTCGGCCGCGGCGCCGAACAGCGCGAAATCGCGCCACAGCAGCGCCACCGTCTCGCGCACCAGTTCGGGCGGCGCGCTGCGCCGGCCCTGCGCGTGTTCGCCGAGCAGCAGGTTGGTCCGCGCGAGAAAGCGCTTGAGTTCGGGTGCGCCGCTTGCGCGCAGCGCGCGTACGCACGCAGCCGCGAGCCGCCAGAAATCGTAGGGCCCGTCGTCGGTGAGCGCGGCCAGCATCGCGTCGAGTTCGTCGAGCGCGGCGCCCGGCGCGCCGTGTCCGGCCCGCAGCACGCCGAGCAGCGCCTGCTCGTAGCGGGCGCGAATCCGGGCCGCGACTGCATCGGGCAGTGCGCGCAACGTGGCAGGCGGGACCGCACGGCCGACCAGCGCGAGCGCGTCGAGCGGCACGCTCGCGCGCAGGTCGGCGGCGCCTTGCGCGCGCAACGCACGGAAATGCTCGAAGAGAACGGGCGAGCACGCGAGCTCGCGCAGGTTGTGGCGCCCGACGGCCGCACGAAAATCGTGCAGCGCCGCCCGCCAGCCCGCCGAAGTCGGCTCGGTGGCGAGGAGCGGCACGGCGGCCGCCAGTTGCCCGGCGAAACGCGCGGCCGGCAGCCAGCCGGCTTCGGCCAGCACGGCAGCGGCAGCGGCAAGCGGTGCCGCTGCGTCGTCGCGCCGCTCGAATGCGTCGGCGGCCGCCGCCAGCCATGCGTCGGCCGCGCGCACGGCCCCGCCGCGCGGGTTGGGCAATGCGTCAGGGTGGGGAACGTTCGCCGGATCGGACGTCATGGACACGCGCGCCTGTCATCGTCAAGTCGCTCGCGCGAACCGCGGCGCGCGAGCGCCGGGCCGGGGCGAGGCCTGAGCAGAGTGTCCGTGGGCCAGCGGTCCGATCAGATCTGGACCATCTCGAAGTCTTCCTTGCGGGCGCCGCATTCGGGACACGTCCAGTTGATCGGGACGTCTTCCCAGCGCGTGCCCGGGGCAATGCCCTCTTCCGGCAGCCCGGCTTCTTCGTCGTAAATCCAGCCACAAATCAGGCACATCCAGCTCTTGTATTCCATCTTAAGCCGCGTCGGGGAAAAGTCGGTAAATTCGGGAGCCATGATGGTACCGTGTCGGGGCCGGACTGCCTAGCAATCGCGCTGGAGGACGACAACTACGTTGCGTTGCGCTAAAAAATCCGTCGTACCGGCCGGATTCCACCGCATAATGGTCGAAAAGTGCGGCCTGCCGGGCAACACGGGGCCGAACCAGCCCATTCGCCTCGCCGTTCGCATCTCCGTCGCTTGTCCGTTTTTCTCTTGCCCCATTTCTACATGTCCAGCAACGCCCCTCCGATCGTCCTTACCTTCGGCCTGTCCGATCCCACCGGCGGCTCCGGCCTCCAAGCCGATCTGATGACCCTGGCGAGCATGGGCTGTCACGGCGTGTCCGTCCTGACCGGCTATACCGTGCGCGACTCGGCCGCCTGCGAAGAAGTGACCGGCCTCGACCCCGACGTCGTCGCCGCACAGGCGCGCATGCTGCTCGAGGACATGCCGGTTGCCGCGTTCAAGATCGGCGCGGCGACGCGCGCGGAAGTCGTGAGCGCGATCGCCGAAGTCGTCGCCGACTACGACGGCGTGCCGCTCGTGCTCGCGCCGGACTTCACGCTCGACGACGAGCACGTGCTCGCCGCCGACGACCTGCGCGAATCGATCGCCGACCTGCTCGCGCCGCAAACCACGTTGCTGGTGGCCGACCACGCGACGCTGATCGCGCTCGCGCAGCCGGACGGCGATGCCGAGGCGCCGAATCTCGACGCGGCCGTGTCGCATCTACTGTCGCAGGGCTGCGAATACATCCTGTCGTCGGAAACGGGCTCGCACCGGCTCGTCAATACGCTGTACGGCGAGGAAGGCCAGCTTCGCGAAGACATGTGGGATCGCTCGCCGCACCGGCTGATGGGCATCACCGATACGCTCGGCGCGGCCATCGCGGCGCTGCTTGCGAACGGCCAGGAGCCGCCCGAAGCCGTGCGCGAGGCGCAGGAATATCTGTACCAGGCCGTGCGCGACGCGTTCCGGCCCGGCATGGGCGCGTACCTGCCCGACCGGTTCTTCTGGGCGCGCAGCAACGACGAGTCGGACTCGCCGCCGGCCGTGAAGGCCGACCTGGTGTCGAGGACGTCCCACCGGCATTGAGTCGCGACGCGGCGGGCAGATTCCGCCGCCATACGCCGCGCCGCCTTGGCGCGTGACGGATCCGGCCGCCCCGCGCACGCATCAAAACCGCGCGCATAAAAAAAGACCCGCATCGCTGCGGGTCTTTTCTTTTGGCTGGAACGCGCATCGCTGCGCGCTCCGGACACCGTCGACCGAAGTCGATTACATGTCCATGCCCATGCCGCCCATGCCGCCCGGCATGCCGCCCGGCATCGGTGCGTCTTCCTTCGGCAGTTCCGCGACGGCTGCGTCCGTCGTCAGCAGCAGGCCTGCGACCGAAGCTGCGTTCTGCAGTGCGGTGCGCGTGACCTTGGTCGGGTCGACGACGCCGGCTTCAACCATGTCGACGTACTCGCCCGTTGCTGCGTTGTAGCCGTAGTTGCCCTGGCCTGCAGCAACCGCCGCCACCACGACGCTGGCTTCTTCGCCGCCGTTCGTGACGATCTGGCGCAGCGGCTCTTCCATTGCGCGCAGCACGATCTTGATGCCGGCGTTCTGGTCGGCGTTCGCGCCGGTCAGGCCTGCGATCGCGGTGCGTGCGCGGATCAGCGCGACGCCGCCACCGGCCACGATGCCTTCTTCCACAGCTGCGCGCGTCGCGTGCAGTGCGTCTTCGACACGTGCCTTCTTTTCCTTCATTTCGACTTCGGTCGCAGCACCGACCTTGATCACTGCAACGCCGCCTGCCAGCTTGGCCACGCGCTCTTGCAGCTTTTCACGGTCGTAGTCCGACGTCGCTTCTTCGATTTGCGCGCGCACTTGCTTCACGCGTGCTTCGATGTTCACGGCTTCGCCTGCGCCGTCGATGATCGTCGTGTTTTCCTTGCCCACTTCGATGCGCTTCGCCTGGCCCAGTTCTGCCAGCGTTGCCTTTTCGAGCGTCAGGCCGGTTTCTTCCGCGACGACTTGACCGCCGGTCAGGATCGCGATGTCTTCCAGCATCGCCTTGCGACGATCGCCGAAGCCCGGCGCCTTGACCGCAACGGTCTTCAGGATGCCGCGGATGTTGTTGACGACCAGCGTGGCCAGTGCCTCGCCTTCGACGTCTTCAGCGATGATCAGCAGCGGACGGCCAGCCTTCGCGACTTGCTCGAGCACCGGCAGCAGATCACGGATGTTCGACACCTTCTTGTCGTGCAGCAGCACGAACGGGTTGTCGAGGACGGCGACTTGCTTGTCCGGGTTGTTGATGAAGTACGGCGACAGGTAGCCGCGGTCGAACTGCATGCCTTCGACGACGTCGAGCTCGTCGGCCAGCGACTTGCCGTCTTCGACGGTGATGACGCCTTCCTTGCCGACCTTGTCCATCGCTTCAGCGATGCGATCGCCGATCGACGAATCGCTGTTCGCCGAGATCGAGCCGACCTGTGCGATTTCCTTGTTGGTCGTGCACGGCTTGCTGATCTTCTTCAGCTCTTCGACAGCCGCTGCGACTGCCTTGTCGATGCCGCGCTTCAGGTCCATCGGGTTCATGCCCGATGCGACGTACTTCATGCCTTCGCGAACGATCGATTGCGCGAGGACGGTTGCCGTCGTCGTGCCGTCGCCTGCGTTGTCGCTGGTCTTGGAAGCGACTTCCTTGACCATTTGCGCGCCCATGTTCTGGAGCTTGTCCTTCAGCTCGATTTCCTTCGCGACCGACACACCGTCCTTGGTGACCGTCGGGCCGCCGAAGCTGCGCTCGAGCACGACGTTGCGGCCCTTCGGACCCAGCGTGACCTTGACTGCGTTGGCGAGAATGTTCACGCCTTCGACCATCTTCGAACGGGCGGAATCGCCGAATACGACGTCTTTAGCTGCCATCTTCTAACTCCTTGAATTCTTGGGAATATGTACCGTCGGAGGACGCTTACTTGGCGTTGACCACGGCCATGATGTCTTCTTCGCGCATGACCAGCAGTTCCTGGCCGTCGACCTTCACGGTCTGACCTGCGTACTTGCCGAACAGGACACGATCGCCGACCTTCACGTCGAGCGCGATCGGGGCGCCCTTGTCGTCGCGCTTGCCCGGGCCGATCGCCAGGACTTCGCCCTGATCCGGCTTTTCAGCAGCGGCGTCGGGGATCACGATGCCCGAGGCGGTCTTGGTTTCCTGATCCAGGCGCTTGACGATCACGCGATCGTGCAAAGGACGAAGGTTCATATTCACTCCTCTCTTGACTGAGATTGAAGAACGCTTAGGGAATCTGCCCGGCTGGGTGCCCGGCAGAGAATTGTTAGCACTCTCGTGCAGCGAGTGCTAATTATATGGACGGGTTTTGACAAATTCAAGAAGGAGAACCGGAGGAATTTTCGGGGAGGCGACGCGGCGGGAAAAACACGCAAAAACAACAAAAACTCCTTTTTAAACAAAGACATGTGGCATTCATCCAACCCGAACGGCGGCGCCGTGCGGCCCGCCGAACCCATCCAGCCCCGTTTGGACACCGCGTAAGCCCGGAGTTCCTGAGACCGGCGACATCACATCAAAAAAACCGTGCGGGCGCCGATTTCGTCCGCCACGACGTGCTCGCTCGCCGGCGTGGCCCGGCCGATTTCACGCGTCGGCGCAGTCCGCGCCGGACAGCGGCCGGAAGGTCCGGCCGTCCGTTTCGACGGTCGCGCCCAGCCGGCGCGCGAGCCCCTTCGCGCCTTCGCGCATCACGACGTCGTGATTCCATCGGAACAGCGGCCGCGCGAGCGGCTCCAGCCAGTTCATCCAGCCGTGCGTGCGGATGTGCCAGTCGTAGCGCACGACGGTGCGCGCGCCGTCGGCGGCGAACGACCAGCGGCCGTCGCCCTCGATCGCGCCGCTCGCATGGCCTTCGAGCGCGTGCGGCCGCTCGACGCGCCGCACGCGCATGTCGAAGGTCAGCCGGTACGGCAGCGCGCCCTTCCAGGTATACCGGTGCAATGCGCCGACGCCGCGCGCGTCGCCGGGCTCGAGCTCGACGGTGCGCACGGCGCCCTTCCACCAGTCGGGCCAGCGATCGGCCTGGTAGATCGCGTCCCAGACCGCCGCGAGCGGCGCATCCACCCGCCAGGTCGTCGAAAACCGGTACTCCGCCATGCAGCCTCCGGCATGCGCGTTCAGGAACACGGCGCGCCGTCAGGGCGCGAAGAAACGCTCGGGAAACGCGACGTCGATTTCCACGTCGTCGAGCGTCACGGTTTCGAGCGGCACGTCGTCGTCGCCGGCATAGCTGACGACTTTCAGCGGAAAACCGTCCGCGGCGTCGAGCCACAACCGGTAGCGATGCACGCCGTCGACCGCGTGCGCGGGCGCGCCCGTGACCAGCACGCGTTGCGCGGTCCGGCCGCCGACGGCCTCCTCGCCTTCGGTCACCGTCGCGCCGCCCTGCTGCAGCGCATGGACGTTGCGCAGCAGTTCGCCGACGTCGGAGCGGTCGACCCGGTGGCCGGCGCGGTCGCGCACGAGCGGATTGGACGGCGACAGCGTCAGCGCGGGCGGCGCATGCGTGCCGAACGGGCGCAGCGTGACCTTGCCGTCGCCGGGATCGTATGCGAGCACCGCGCCGCGATGCGGCGACACGAAATCCATCCGGACGAAGCCGGGTTTCAGGTACGCGTAGCGGATTTCGGTGTGCTCGCCGTCGCGCGCCGACGAGCGGATCGTCGCGCGGTACGAGCGGACGTGGTCGAAATGCGCCTGCGCGGCGGTCACGGGATCGGCTGTCATGCTCGCTCCTATCAGGCTCGCGGCCAGCAACGCGGCGATCACGGCGCCGCCTCGACTTCGAGCACGCCTTCCATCCCGCGCTCGCGATGGCTTCTGAAAAACAGCAGCCGGTGCGTGCAATAGTAGGCGAATCGCCCGGGCTGCACCGGCGTGAAATGGAACGTCTTCGGCGTCGTATCGAGTTCGGTGCGTACCGCGATGCCGGCCTGCGGCGCGTCGATTTCGAAACTGTGCGGCACCACGCCGGGCTCGGCCGATACCGTGAGCTCGACCGGCGCGTGCGCGCGGACGATCACATGATTCGGCCGGAAGAAATAGCTGCCGCCGACGATCGTCACGCGCTGCACGCCATCGGCATCAACCGGCACGCGCACGGGCGGGTCGCCGTCCGCGTGCGCAAGCATCGTGCCCGCGAGGCACGCCGTCAGCACGAGCCCCTTCATCATCGCCATCTTCATCGCCTGCTCCCCGCGGGCGCCGCGCGTCACCCCTTCCACGCATCGGTCGGCCCGCCCAGCGCACCGCATGCGTCGATCGCCAGCTCGCGCAGACGCCGTTCGTCGCCACGGCCGGACAGCGCATAACCCATGCCGCGATCCGACCAGAAATACGTGTAGCGGCCGTCGGCCGACAGCGCCTGCGGCGCGAGACGCCGCGCGTCGTATGCGGTCATGTACAGCGTCACGCGCGCGCCGTCCGCACGCTGGTACATGAGCTGCGCGGCCGGCCCCGCGTCGCCGGGCAGCAACCGGCCGCCCAGCAGCGCGTAGCCGTATTCGTCGAGCGACGGTGCGCGCACCGGCCGACCGACGCGCGCGGACAACCACGCGGCGAGACGCCCGGGATCGGCCGCGCCGACTTCCACCGGATGTTCGCGGTCGGCCGCGTACACCGCGTACGCGACATCGGCGCGCGCGGCGAACGCCGGTTCGCGGCCGAACGCCGCCCAGCCCGCATGCAGCGCGACACCGATCAGCAGCCCGGCCGCCAGCCCCGCGCACGCATGCGCGACGGCGCGCCAGCGCGGCGCGCGGCGCTGCACGAACAACGCGGGCGCCGCGCCTGGCAACGGGAACAGCGCCTTCAGCGCATCGCGCTGTGCGCGGTAATGCGCGAATCGTTCGGCTTCCTGCGGATCGACCTGCAGGCGCGCGAGGACCTCGCGCCGCTCATGCCCGGACAGTTCGCCGTCCAGCAGCGCGGACAGCAGTTGCGCCGACGCATCGTCTTCCTGCTCGTTCGAAGGCTTGCGCGGATCGTCCATCATGGCTTCCCGATCACCCGTAACGTGGCCGCGCCGTGCGTCGACGGCGCGTCCGACAGCAGCGCGCGCATCTGGGCGCGCGCCCGCGCGAGCCGCGACATCACCGTGCCCACCGGCACGCCGAGCACCTGCGCGGCATCGCGGTAGCTCAACTCCTCGAGCGCGACCAGCAGCAGCACCTCGCGCTGTTCGACCGGCAGCCGGTACAGCGCGCGCTGCACGTCGCGCAACTCCAGCCCGCCGACCTCGCCGGACGGCGCGGCCATCGTCTGCCAGGGCGCCGTGGCGTCGTCGACCGCGATCTCGTGCCGCGCGCGCAACTGGTCGATGAATCGGTGCCGCAACAGCGTCAGCAGCCATGCGCGCAGGTTACTGCCGTCGCGCGGCGGCCGGTTCAGCGCACGCTCGAGCGTGTCCTGCACGAGATCGTCGGCCCACGCGCGCTCGCCCGTCAGCGCGCGCGCATAGCGCGTGAGATGCGGAAGCCACACCAGCAGGTCCGATTCATAGCTCATCGGGGCGCCTCGCGCGTCGTCGCGCACTCACGGTCACGGCCGCGCGACGTGCCACATGCCGCCGATTCCGTCGCCGCCCGCGTCGCCGGCCTGGTGGTCCATCTTCCAGCGATACAGCGGACGGCCGCGGTATGCCCATTGCTTTTTGCCGTCGTCGCGGGCGACGAGGCTCAGCGCGCCCGACGCCTTGTCGTACGCGTCGGCGAGCGCGGGCGGCCAGTTGGCCGCGCACGTGCCGTCGCACGTGCTCTTGCCCGGCGCATCGCGATCGAACACGTACAGCGTCATGTGGGCTTCGTCGACCAGTTTCCCGTCGCCGACCTGGGGCGGTTCCGCGGCCGCCGGCCGCACGATCGCCGCCGTCAACGCGGCAGCGAAGAGCATCCGTTTCATTCCCGTTCTCCTTGGCGTCGTGTCGCGGCACGCTGCCGCCGGGCGGGACGATCGGCTTCGTCGCGATCATTATCCCGCCGGGCGGCCGTGCCGGAACTCGGTATGTAAACGGACGGCGGTGGCCGGTTATTCCATGCGGCGGCGCGACGAGCGGCGACGCATCATTCATACGACGCAAGCACGCGGGAAGCCGGAAATGACAAAGCGTCGTGCGGTTGCTGCCGGTTACCTCGGCAATGCGCCGGTCGGCGACCGGAGCAGCGTCGTCACCGGTGCGAGCGGGCTCCCTGCGCCGCCGACGTTGCCAAACGTGCCGGTGACCTGGTTCACGACGTCCTGCGCGTGCCGGCGGCCAAAACCGCATCTGCGCGCCCCAAGTTCAGCCGAAACGTGCAGGCCGATACGGATGGGGATCGATATAAGTCGGCGCGCCCGTCATCATTTCGGCGAGCAGGCGGCCGGTGGCGGGCCCAAGCGTGAGCCCGTGATGGCAGTGGCCGAACGCGAACCACAAATGACGGTGGCGCGGCGCCGGCCCGATCACCGGACGCATGTCGGGCGTGCACGGTCGCATCCCGAGCCACGGTTCCGGATCGAGCCGCTCGCCGATGCCGAACGCGTCGCGCGCCAGCGGTTCGGCGCGCGCGAGCTGCACGCCGGTCGGCGGCGCGTCGCGCGGCGCGATCTCGACGCCCGTCGTGAGCCGCAGGCGGCCACCCTCCATCGGCGCGACGACGAAGCCTGCCTCGGTATCGCACACGGGCACGTTCAGCGGCGCGCGTGTCGGCCGGTAATGCATGTGATAGCCGCGCTTCGCGCGCAGCGGGATCCGGTAGCCGAGCGGCGCGAACACCTGATCGGACCACGGCCCGAGCGCGATCACGGCCGAGCGCGCCGAGATCGGCCCGTGTTCGGACCGGACCTGCCAGCCGTCGTCCACCTGCACGAGCGTCGTCGCGTCGCCGTGCACGAACGTGCCGCCGTCGCGCTCGAACAGCCGCGCATAGGCCTGGGTCAGCCCGCCCGGGCTCGACACGGTCTTCGGATCCTGCCAGTGGAATGCGCCGCAGAATGCGTCGCCGATACCGGGCTCGCGCGCACGCAACGCATGCGCGTCGAGCACGGTCATCCGCAGCCCGTGCGCGGCGGCAACCTGCTGCTGCACGCGCGCTTGCGCGTCGAACAGCGCGGGCGAACGGAACGCCTCGATCCATCCGCCGTCGTGCACGAGCGGCTGCGCGTCGGTGCGCGCGAGCAGCGCATCGTGCTCGACGACGCTCGCCGCGACGAGCGGCAGCAGGTCGCGCGCGGCGGCCGCGAGCCGCTGGGGCGACGATTCGCGCCAGAAGCGCGCGAGCCAGCCCGCATACGCAGGCAGCGCGCGGTAATCCCAATAGAGATCGACCGAACGGTTGCGCGCGTAGCGCAGCAGCGTGCCGAGCCGGCGCGGAAACGCATACGGCACGACCGACGAGCGCTCGATCAGCCCCGCGTTGCCGTGGCTGGTTTCCTCGCCGGGCGCGCGCCGGTCGACGAGCGCGACGCGCAGCCCGCGATCCTGCAGATGCAGCGCCGACGACACGCCGACGATGCCGGCCCCCAGAACGATGACGTCGAAATCCATGGTCCCCCGCACTGCGTCGAGATGGGATGCGCGGTGCGCCGGCCCGCGGCCGGCACGCGGCGGCGCTTACTTCGCGATGATGTCGCGCTTGAAGTACTTCTGCGACAGCGCGCTCAGCGTGCCGTCCTGCTTCAGCGCATCGAGCGCGCCGACGATCTTCGCCTGCAGCGCCTTGTCGTTCTTGCGCATCCCGAAGCCGGTACCTTCGCCGAGCGTCGCAGGATCCTTCAGCGGCTCGCCGACGATCTGGTAGTCGCGACCGGCCGGCTTGTCGAGGAACCCGTCCTGCGCGGTCTGCGCTTCCTGCACGGCCGCGTCGAGACGGCCCGCGACGAGATCGGCGTAGATCTGGTCCTGATCCGGATACGACACGACGGCCACGCCCGCATTCGCCCAGTGCGCCTTCAGGAAATCCTCCTGCGACGAGCCCTGCAGCACGCCGACGTGCTTGCCGCGCAGGCTCGCGACGTCGGGCTTCAGCGGCGAGCCGCGCTTCGCGACCATCACGATCGGCACCACGTAGATCGCCGGCGTGAAGTCGATGCTTTGCTTGCGCTTCGCGGTGATGTTCATCGCCGAATTGATCGCGTCGAACTTGCGCGCCTGCAGCGCCGGGATCAAACCGTCGAACGCATTCTCGACCCACACGCACTTCATGTTCAGCTTCGCGCATACCGCGTTGCCGACATCGACGTCGAACCCCTGCAGTTGACCGGCCGGCGTCTTGCTCTCGAACGGCGGATAGGCGGCTTCGATCCCGAAGCGCAACGTGGTCTGTTCGGCATGGGCCGTGACGGCCGCGCACGCGAGCGCGAGCGCCGCGGCGGCGCAGAGGGAAAGTTTCCAGTTCATGACGGTCCTTCTGTTCTGGAGTGAGGCGATGAAGATCGGTCGCGCGCCGGGTCGGCATTCGACGCAGGCCGCCGCCGCACGGCGACGTGTCGGGTCCTGCACGCGAAATATAGATTAAAAGTCTACTATAGACTATAGGGGATACGAGGAGATCACTACGTTGCTCGACGTCGAAATTTCGTTGTCCGCTCGTAAATGCCGTTGATTCCATGGCGTTTTTCACGAGTTCGGCACGGCCACGACGTCTCGAAAAGAAAAATCATCCCGATTTTGTTTGTCTATATTAGACTTTCTGGTCCATAAAATCCGCCGGACACCGTCTTTCGAGACTTTCTGTCCAGCCCGCACCGGAGATGTCCCGATGACGCAAACCGTCCCCACCCTGCCGCTGACCGTCGACGAAGCCGCGGTGCGCGCGGCGCTGCCGTCGCTCGACGTGCTCGGCACGCTGCGCCGCATGTTCGCGTCGCTCGCCGCGGCGCGCGCGGTGCAGCCGCCGCAGACGCTCACGCTGTTTCCCGACCAGGCCGGCGACTTCATCACGTATCTCGGCGCGCTCGCCGACGAGCAGGTGTTCGGCGCGAAGCTGTCGCCGTATGTCGTGACGGGCGGCAAAACCGGCGGGAAACCGATCGTCACCGCATGGACCGCACTGATGTCGATGCAAACCGGCCAGCCGCTGATGTGGTGCGACGCGGGGCTGCTGACCGTCGAACGCACGGCCGGCACGACGGCGCTCGCGGTCGACTGCCTCGCGCCGCGCGACGCGCGCCATCTGGCGATCGTCGGCGCGGGCGCGGTCGGCCTCGCGCACCTGCGGCACACGGCGGCGCTGCGCGACTGGGCCACGATCCGCGTGTACTCGCCCGCGCTGGCCGGCGATGCGGCGCTGCAGGCAAGCCTCCCCGCGCTCGACCCGCGCGCACGCGCAGCGGCGAGCGTCGAGGCGTGCGTGCGCGACGCGGACGTGGTGATGCTGTGCACGTCGTCGGGCACACCGGTGCTGGGCGACGGGATGCTCACGCGCCCCGCGCTCGTCACGTCGATCAGCACGAACGTCGCCCGTGCGCACGAAATCCCGCCCGCATGGCTGCCGGACATGGACGTCTACTGCGACTACCGGCACACGACGCCCGCGAGCGCCGGCGAGATGCGGATCGCGGCGGCCGAGCACGGCTGGGATGCCGGCCGGATCGTCGGCGACCTGCCCGCGCTCGTCGCCGGCACCTGCGCGGCGCCGTCGCGCACGCGTCACGCACTGTTCCGCTCGATCGGCCTCGGGCTGGAGGACATCGCGATCGCGCAAGCGCTGTACATGCATCTGACGCGCGGATGAGCGCCCCGCGTGCGCGGGGCCGATACAATGGCGCAACCGCCGCGGCGGCCGCGCGCGGGCGCACGGGCATGCCGGCCGACGATGCGCCGGCCCGCCGGCCCGACACGCTGCCCGGCTCCCGCCCACCCGAGATCGCGACACCGATGCGCAAGAAGAAATCTCCCGTCAAAGACCTGCTGCTCACCCGCTATGCGCCGATCGCCGACGGTATCGCCGCGCTGTTCTTCCCGTACGCGGAAGTCGTGATCCACGACCTGCACGACCAGACCGTGCTGTATCTGGCGAACAACCTGTCCAAGCGCGAGGTCGGCGACGATTCCGCGCTCGAGGAAATCGATCATTCGGCGCGCGAGCGCGTGATCGGCCCGTACGAGAAGCTGAACTGGGACGGCCGGCGCATGCGCTGCGTCAGCAACGTGTTGTTCGACGACGAAGGCCGCCCGGCCGGGATGATGTGCATCAACTTCAACATCGCGGTGTTCGACGAGGTGCGCGCGACGCTGGACCTGTTCATCAAGGGCGCGGGCGTCGTCGCGCAGCCCGACGAGCTGTTCCGCGACGACTGGCAGGAGCGCATCAACACGTTCCTGCACGGCTGGCTGCGCGAACGGCAGGTCGGGTTGAACGGGCTCACGCGCGAGCACCGCCGCGAACTCGTCGAGGCGCTGTACGCGGAAGGCGCGTTTCGCGGCAAAAGCGCGGCGAACTACGTCGCGAACGTGCTCGGGATGGGGCGCGCAACGGTCTACAAGCATCTGAAGCACCTGAAGGAAACGCAGGGCGAAGTTTGAACGCGATGCCGGGGGCGTCATGACGGCCGAGCCTGACCATCGGTGCCGGGCGGCCGTTTCCGCGTCCAGGCTCGCGATACGCGGGCGCGGCTGCATGCCGCACGGACCAGCGGACGACGGAGCCTGGAAGCATAAAGTGATATAGTCGCAGTTACACTTTTTTTGCCGCCCCGCACCGCCCATGACGACCGCTCCCACTCCGACCGCCCACCCGACCCTCACCGTCGAAATCTGGTCCGACCTGATCTGCCCGTGGTGCTGGATCGGCCAGCGCCGCTTCGACGAGGCGCTGGCCGCGTTCGCGCACGCCGAGCGCGTCGACGTCGCGCTGCGCGCATACCGGCTGATGCCCGGCCAGCCCGTCGAGCCGGTCGAGGCGATGCTCGCGGGCAAATACCGGATGGCGCCCGCGCAGGTCGACCAGATGCTGGGCCAGGTGACCGAGGCGGCCGCGAGCGTCGGGCTGCGCTACGACCTGCCCGGCACGCTGGTCGGCGACACGCTCGACGGCCACCGGCTCGTGAAGCTCGCGCAAGCGTCGGGCCGCGCGCATGCGCTGACCGAGCGCCTGTATCGCGCGTATTTCTGCGAGCACGGCTCGCTGTTCGATCATGCCGCGCTGACCGCATTCGCGGTCGAAGCCGGGCTCGAGCGCTCGGCCGTCGAAGCGGTGCTGCGCAGCGACGCGTACCGCGACGAAGTCGACGCCGACATCGCGCGCGCCGCACGGATCGGTGGGCGCGGCGTGCCGCTGTTCGTGTTCGGCGGCCGCTACGCGGTATCGGGCGCGCAGCCGGCCGACGCGTTCGCGCAAGCACTCGACCAGGCGTGGCGCGACGGCGTCGTCGAACTGGGCGGCGACGACGCGGCCGCCTGCGGCCCCGACGGCTGCGACCTGCCGGCGCGCGCGTAACGCGCATCCCGCTTCACGCGCGCCGGGGCCAAATGCGCCACTGCGCGCCACTACGCGACGCTCCTGCCATGAACCGACAGGAAGCCCGCGCCGGCGGCGTCTACAATGCATCCTTCCCTATAACGACGAGAAGGCTGCGCGCCCATGACCCACGGGATTCACGGCAAGAAGCGCTGGTACGCGCTGATCGTGCTCTGCCTCGGCGTGCTGATGATCGTGCTCGACAGCACGATCGTGAACGTTGCGCTGCCGTCGATCCGCACCGACCTCCACTTCACCGAAACCGCCCTCGTGTGGGTCGTCAATGCCTACCTGCTGACGTTCGGCGGCTGCCTGCTGCTCGGCGGCCGGCTCGGCGACCTGTACGGCCAGCGGCGCATGTTCCTCGCGGGCCTCGTCGTGTTCACGCTCGCGTCGTTCGCCTGCGGGCTCGCGCAATCGCAGGCGATGCTGATCGCCGCGCGCGCGGTGCAGGGGCTCGGCGGCGCGGTCGTGTCGGCCGTCTCGCTGTCGCTGATCATGAACCTGTTCACCGAGCCCGGCGAACGCGCGCGCGCGATGGGCGTCTACGGCTTCGTGTGCGCGGGCGGCGGCAGCATCGGCGTGCTGCTCGGCGGGCTGCTGACGAGCTCGCTGTCGTGGCACTGGATCTTCCTCGTCAACCTGCCGATCGGCGTCGCGGTCTACGCGATGTGCGCCGCGCTGCTGCCGCGCGTGCGCGCGCCGGCCGGCGCCGCGCGGCTCGACGTCGCCGGCGCGATCACGGTGACGGCCTCGCTGATGCTGGCCGTCTACGGGATCGTCGGCGGCAACGAGGCCGGCTGGCTGTCGACGCAGACCGTCGCGCTGATCGGCGCGGCCGTCGTGCTGCTCGCGCTGTTCATCGCGATCGAGTCACGCGCCGCGCATCCGCTGATGCCGCTCACGCTGTTCGCCGCGCGCAACGTCGCGCTCGCGAACGCGATCGCCGTGCTGTGGGCGGCCGCGATGTTCGCGTGGTTCTTCCTGTCCGCGCTGTACATGCAGCGCGTGCTCGGCTACGGGCCGCTGCAGGTCGGCCTCGCGTTCCTGCCGGCGAACCTGATCATGGCCGCGTTCTCGCTCGGGCTGTCGGCGCGGATCGTGATGCGCTTCGGCATCCGCGGCCCGATCGCCGCCGGCCTGCTGATCGCGGCGTGCGGCCTCGCGCTGTTCTCGCGCGCACCGGTCGACGGCGGTTTCGCGTGGCACGTGCTGCCCGGCATGACGCTGCTCGGCATCGGTGCAGGCGTCGCGTTCAATCCGGTGCTGCTCGCCGCGATGAACGACGTCGACCCGGCCGATTCCGGGCTCGCGTCGGGCATCGTCAACACCGCGTTCATGATGGGCGGCGCGCTCGGGCTCGCGGTCCTCGCGAGTCTCGCCGGCGCCCGTACCGACGCGCTCGCGGCGGCACGAGCGACGCCGCTCGACGCGCTGAACGGCGGCTACCATGCGGCCTTCGCGTTCGGCGCGGCGTTTGCGGCCGTGGCGGCGCTGGCCGGTTTGGCGCTGCGCATCCGGCCGCCACGCGCGGTCGAAGGCGCCGGGCCCGCGATGCACTGACCGTCGACGGGCAGGCCGGGAACCGGCATCGAGCGAGGGCGCGCATTGTCGCGCCCTTTTTTATGCGCGCCGGATACGCGTCATCTGCCCCCGATTCTCCATCGCTTTCAGGTCGATCACCCACGTCGGCCGCGCTCGTGTTCAAACGTCCGTTTCATGTCCCGTCGGCCGTATGCGGTGCGGATCTCCCGGCGATTTTTAACGCAGTCGTACATTGACGCGCCACTTTTGCGACAATGGCGGACTTTGACGCGCGCAGCGCCGCCGCCGCGCGCCGCCGCCGAACGCCATATAACCGCCTGCCTCCGATGTCGCTTCCCCATATCGATCTGCTGTACTCGCTGTCCGGCCTGTTCGTCGGCATTCTCGTCGGCCTGACGGGCGTCGGCGGCGGTTCGTTGATGACGCCGATCCTCGTGCTGCTGTTCGGCGTCCACCCGGCGACGGCGGTGGGCACGGACCTGCTGTACGCGGCCGCGACCAAGGCCACCGGCACGCTCGTCCACGGCCTGAAAGGCTCGGTCGACTGGCGCATCACGGGCCGGCTCGCGGCGGGCAGCGTACCGGCCGCGACGCTCACGCTGTGGTGGCTGCACACGCACGGGATGAACACGCCCGGCACCGCGCGGATGATCCAGCTCGTGCTCGGAGTCGCGCTGCTGCTCACGTCGCTCGCGCTGATCTTTCGCCCTCAGCTCACGGCGTTCGCCGCGCGCAACCCGCTCGCGCCGAGCCCCGCGCGCACGCTGTGGTCGACCGTGCTGACGGGCGCCGTGCTCGGCGTGCTCGTGTCGATGACGTCGGTCGGCGCCGGCGCGATCGGCGTGACCGTGCTTCTGCTGCTGTATCCGCTGCTCGCGACGACCCGCATCGTCGGTTCCGACATCGCGCATGCGGTGCCGCTCACGCTGGTCGCGGGCATGGGCCACTGGCTGCTCGGCTCCGTCGACTGGTCGATGCTGCTGTCGCTGCTGCTCGGTTCGCTGCCCGGCATCGTGATCGGCAGCCTGCTGTCGGCGCGCGCGCCCGAACGGCTGCTGCGCAACCTGCTCGCGTCGACCCTGGTCGCGGTCGGCGTGCGGCTCGTGCTGGCGTGAGCGGGCGCCTCGCGCCTGATGACAAACGCCGCCGTCGGCGCATGCCCATCCTCGATAGAGGGATTTCCATCCCTGTTTTGAGGATTAGGGAAGCCGTTACCTGCGACCTCCGGGGCGACGCCCCCTCCGGCACAAAAAAATGCCCCCGGGAGTCCATGACTCCCGAGGGCATCTCGAGGAACGACAGCGCCGCCATCGACGCACACGACGCGCAGCGCCGGGACGCACGCGCGAGTGCATTTTTTCGTCGCGGCGGCCGGCGGGCGGCGTGACCGCCCTCGCCGCTTACTGCCCCTGCTGCCGCAGCTTCTGCTGCTTCATCTGCTGCGTGCGCGCCTGCAGCTTCAGCACGCGTTGCAGTGCGGTGCGATTCGCGAGGATGCCGTCGTAGAAGTTGGCGAGATCGCCCTTCAGCGCGGTCCGCGACGCGTCGTTCAGGTAGATCATGTGGCCCGACGGGTAGTTCTTGATCGTCAGGTTCTGCGCCTTCAGCGTCGGATCGAGCGGCATCTGCGCGAGCGTCAGCTCCGTCTGGTGGAACGGCGTGACGGCGTCGAAATAGCCGTTCGCCGACAGCACCTTCAGATCCGGGTTCACGCTCATCGTCGACGCCAGGTCGCCGGCCGTGTACAGCGTGTTGCCGCCGCCCTTGTTCGCGCCGGTCGGGTCCGTGTGGCTGAAGTCCCAGTTGTTGAAGACCTGGTCGTTCAGGTCCACGAACGACGACGTCGACGTGTACTTGAGGTCGGTGTTGATGTAGCTGTTCCACAGCACCGTGTACGCGCCGCCGACGTTCGTGATCGACGGATCGTTGCTGCCCGAGTTCGGCAGGATATACGGCGCGATGCCCTTGCCCGTAAAGTTCGCGCGACCGTCGTACTGGCCGATCTGCGTGCCCGGCACGAGCGTCAGGAAGAACGTGTACGGCGGGTTGTCGTCCGAGGACGGCACGTTGCCGAGCGCGGCCGGGTTGCCGAAGGTCTGGATCAGCGACGTCGGGTCCGTGCCGATGTACGCGCCCATCTGCTGCGCGGTCTGCAGGTTCAGGTTCAGCCGCACGTTCACGAAGCCGCCGTCCTGCGGGTTCGGCTTCTGCGCGAGCGGCGCGAGCGTATTGTCCGCGTAGTTGCGGGCCTGCACCATGTACGCATCGAGATCGGTCGGCGTCGGGTTGAGCGTCGTCTTCTTCCAGTAGAACGCGTCGGCCGCGAGCGTCGGGAACGTGCCCGGTGCGGACAGCGCGTTCGCGT
Source organism: Burkholderia sp. AU16741 (assembly GCF_002223345.1). NCBI lineage: Bacteria > Pseudomonadati > Pseudomonadota > Betaproteobacteria > Burkholderiales > Burkholderiaceae > Burkholderia > Burkholderia sp. AU16741. The sequence goes on along the minus strand of NZ_NKEZ01000003.1, from coordinate 295,272 downwards.
AGTCGAGGATCGACGACTGCAGCGTGATCCCGTTCAGGTCGATGCCGTCCTCGTGCAGCACCCACGACACGACCGCGCTGCGCGCGGTGCCGTACGACTCGCCGTACAGGAACTTCGGCGAATTCCAGCGCGAGTACTTGGTCAGGTAGCGCTGGATGAAGCGGTCGATCGAGCGTGCGTCCTGGTCGGTGCCCCAGAAGTCCTTGTTCTTCGCCGGCGCGATCGCGGTCGAGTAACCGGTGCCGACCGGGTTGATGAACACGAGGTCGGTGCGGTCGAGCAGGCTGTCCGGGTTGTCGAGCAGCTTGTACGGCGCGGGCGGCGTGAAGTTCGGGAACGACGACTGCAGGCGCTTCGGCCCGTACGAGCCCAGCAGCAGGTAGACCGACGACGAGCCCGGGCCGCCGTTGTAGAAGAACGTGACCGGGCGCGGCTTCGACGGGTCGGGATTGTCCTGCGTGTACGCGACGTAGAACATCTTCGCGTTCGGCGCCGACGTGACCGGATCGATCGTCGTCAGGTGGCCGGTGGTGGCCGTGTACTTGATCGTCTTGCCGCCGATCGTGACCTGGCGGTGCACGACCGCCGCGCCTTCCGTCGAATCCGTGACCGCATCGTTCGGCCCGGTGCCGTACACGTCGGTGTCGACGTACGGCTGGTCGGCCGCGGTGGCGGCCGTTGCGTCGGTGCTGGCCGACGTGCTGCCGCTGGACGTCGCGGCCGCGGTGGCGGCCGACGCCGTCGGGCTCGGCCCGTCGTCGCCGCCGCACCCCGTGACGAGCAGCGCCGCGGCCGCTGCGGCGGCGAGCGGTACGCTCAAGGTCGTTCCGAATAGCGCGAAACCGTCTTTCAAGGACTTCCGTGTCGTCATTATTGCCTCTCGAACAGAACGATAAATACCGCCGGTCGCAAAGGATCATTTGCGCCGACGCTCCGCACCGGGAATGCATTCGTTATGCGACGCATTCCGAGTTTTTTACCGAATCGGCGAATACCGATCGGCACGATTTACCCCACCCATGTTTTTTGCAACCGCACAATGGCATCAATTCCATTGCCAACGACAATTCAACGATCCGCCGCAATACGGATTCATTCCCGCGGATTTGCCGGCACGGCAAAAGCGACGGACAAAAGAACGCCTCGCAAAGCCCGACCGGCAAAGCGCCTTCACTTCGAACAGACGAACGATCCCCGTCGGCGAGATATCGATTAATCGCGAAGCGGCGATCAATCGCGACTCGAGCCGATTGAATAAAATCGAAAGGATCGGTTAACTAAATGGAAAGAAATATTCTCGTAATCTGATTTATTAAATTAAGTGAAAATACCGGCGCATAATAAGTTCCGGATTTATCGCCGTAAAGTAAGAATTTGTTACAGCACTCGCCATTCGGATAAAAGGCAGTCCGGGACCGATTCCAGAGACGCGCATAAAAAAGCCGGACGGCTGTCCGGCTCGTGGGAGGCGGGTGACGGCCGTCGTCAGAGCGGCACGTCGATCGTGCCGGCGCCGACGGAAATCGCGTTCGCGCCCGGCACGCCCGAGATCGGCGGCAGGTTCGCGCTCGTCAGCGCGGGCGCGGCGCCCGGCGTGCCGCCGCGCGGCACCGTGCGGATCACCTGCGACGGCGGCAGCGGCGCGCCGTTCTTCAGGTGCCGCCACATCAGGTTCAGCGCCTGCACGTTGTAGTAGTGAACCGGCACGAAGCGCGTATCGAAGCCCGGAACCGACAGGAACGCGTCGAAGTGCTGGCCGTTCGTCACTTCGTAGAACACCAGCTGGCTGCGCCCGGCTTCGCTGATGCCGTTCTGCGCGACGTACGCGCGCGACGCGTGGTTCACGGGCACGAGCGCGTCGCTGCGGCCCTGCACGATGATCGCCGGCTTGCCGTGCAGGTTCGCGTTCACGCGCACCGCGTCGACGTTCGCGGGCATGCCGAGCATCCCGTTCGTCCACAGCTGGCGCAGGCACAGCGCGCCCGCGAAGCTTGCATCGGGCGTCGCGAGCCGGTGGTCGACGCCCGCGCCGTTGTTGAACACGAGATTGATGCCGGCCGTCGGCGGTACGCCGTTGCCGACGCCGAATACGGCCGGCATCGGCGACGCGGCGGGCGCCGCGACCGCGCCCGCCGCGTTCGTGGTCGCGAAGCTGAAGTTGCACAGGTTGTCGGTGACGCGCGAGCGCGTGTACGCGTTCGCATAGGTGACCGCGATCGCGGGAATCGCCTGCGAATCCCACATCGGCGCCTGCAGCAGGTCGGAATCGGCCAGATAGCCGGCCGCGTGGAGCTGCGCGAGCGCGTCGGCCGCCTGGCTCTGCGTGTCGGCGCCCGCCACCAGCCCGGCCGCGGCGAGCGTCGCGCAGCGCTGCGTGCGGATCGACTGCGTGGTCGCGGCCGGCAGCGCGCTCAGGTACGGCGCGCCGGCGAGCGACGCCGACGCGGCCGCGCACGGTTCCAGCAGGTTCGCGAGCGTCGCGTAATCGGCCAGCGGCCGGCCGAACGACGGCGCCGGCTGGCCGCCCGCGCGGACGACCGCATTCGGCGCCATCCGCACGTTGATCTGCGGCTCGCCGACCACGACCGCGGTAATCCACCCGCGGTTGTCCTGCTCGGCCGCCGCGAGCGACGCGCCGCCGCCGTTGCTGACCGACGCGGCGATCGTCGTGATGTCGCCCGCGCGATAGCGCACGCCGTGATGCGTGCCGTCGATCAGCGGGCCGAACTGCTCGTTGAGCGCCCAGTACGCGAATTCGACCGCCTGCAGCGTCATGCGCCCCCAGTCCTGCTCGGGATTCTGTTGCGAATGCGCGTGCTTGAACGCATAGCGGTTCGGGAAGCGGCTGTTGAACGCGGCGAGATCGCCGCTCGTCACGTTCGCGGTGAACAGGCTCGCGGCGCCGGCCAGCACCGCGTCGGCGAGCGTGCCGTCGATCAGCGTGACGGTGTCGGAGCCGAGCTCGTGCGCGCCGTTGCCGCCGCCCTTGTCGTTGTAGGCCACCGCGCAGCCGCGCTTGAGCGCCCATTCGCCGGCCGCGGAAATCGCGCCGTACACGCCGCGCGAGCCGGACGACGTTGCCGTGACGATGCAGGGCTGCGCGGGATTGAAGCCGGCAGGCACCTGTACGAGCAGCGTCACGTTCTTGCTGCCGCTGCCGTCATCGGAATACGCAAGATATTCGGTGCCGGGGATCTTGCCTTCGCCGAGCGTGTCGTTGCCGTCGAGATCGACGTTCGGCCCCCAGAAGCGGCCGTAGCCGCCGTTCGCGCTCATGTCGACGAGCGCGCGGTAATTCGACCAGATGGCGAGGCGGCGCAATTCGGCGCTGGTCGGCCGCGACGGATTCGCGAAGCCCGGCGCGCTCGCCGCCGCAAGGCCCGTCTTGCCGAGGCCGGCCGTCAGCAGATCGTCGCTCGCGCCGTCGTAGGCCGTCGTGCGCACGCTGCCGGACACGAAGCCGGGCAACCGGTTGCGCTCGGCCGACTCGTCGCCGTTGCAGGCGCCGAGCATCGCGACCGCGGCCAGCGCCGCGCCCCCCACCACCCGCCTGCCCCACCCGAACTTCGTCATCGCCGCCCCCTCGATATCGTTATCGGCCCGCCGCCGCGCCGCGCGCGGTTGTCGGCCTCTGAAGCGCAAACGGGCCCCGGCATGCCGGGGCCCGCCTGGAAACGGGCGCGCGCGGCGCTCGCGCGCCGCCGCCCGGCGTTACTGCTGCTGAACCGTCAGCTTGTTCGTGACCGACGTCACGCCCTTCACGCTCTTGGCTGCCTCTTCCGCCTTGTCGATCTGTGCCTGATCGGGCACCGTGCCCTCCAGCGAGATCGCGCCGCCCTTCGAACGCACGGTGATGTTCGCCACGTCGATGCCGCCTGCCTTCGTAATGGCCTTGCGCACCGCGTAGCCGAGCTTGCGGTTCGCCTTCTTCGCGGTTTTCGCGGCGGCCTTCGGCGCGCTCGTCGCGGCCGCCGGCGCTTCCGTCGCCGCTGCGTCGCTCGACTGCGCATATACGCTGCCCGACAGACAGGCCGCCACGGCGGCGACACCCAACGCTCTCAACACGATCGACTTCATGCTATCTCCTTATCACTCCGGAACGGCCGTGCACAGTACGGCCGGATACCCCCAAAAACAGCCGGCCCGCGCGCGAACGGGCGGGACAGCCGGTGTTTTCCACGGCGATACGAGAGAGGCGTCACGGGCCGGCGGCCGGCGCACGCGAAAGCGGGCCGGCCGGGCCGGGCAGCCGCCGGCCGGACGCGCCCGGTCTGATGACGTGCCGGGTCGCGCGCGAATCGGGCGCGGCTGCGTCGCACAATGTAATCCAGCGCCCGCGGAAGCGCAAAGCTTTTGACGCGCCGGCGCCCGCCGCCGTCGCCGCGCCGCCGCGCGAGCCCGCCGGATTCGCGCATGCGCGGCGAAACCGGGTACCATCGCCGCGAGAATCCGCGTCGTCCCGCGACGACCGTCATCGATGCGTCACGCCAGCGCCATCCGCCGATCCCATGAAGCCTGCCCGCCCTCGCCCGCCGCGCCGCATCCTCGCCCGCTTCGTCGCCGTCTCGTGGCGCGACCTCGCGCTGTCGATCGGCCCGACCGTGCTGCTCGCCGGCGCGGCCGTCTGGCTCGCGGTCAAGCTGATCCAGCCGGCCCCGCCGTCCACGCTCGTGATCTCGGCCGGCCCGCCCGGCAGCACGTACTGGAACGCCGCGCAGAAATACAAGACGATCCTCGCGAAAAACGGCGTCACGCTCGACGTTCAATCGTCCGAGGGTTCCGCGCAGAACCTCGCGCGGCTGTCGAACCCGAACGCGCCGGTCGACGTCGGCTTCGTGCAGAGCGGCATCGGCCCGAAGGCGCGCGACGAGCACCTGGTGTCGCTCGGCAGCATCGGCTACGTGCCGCTCGCGATCATGTACCGCGGCCCGGTCGTCGCGCGCCTGTCCGACTTCAAGGGCAAGCGGCTCGCGCTCGGCGCCGAAGGCAGCGGCGCGCGCGAATTGAGCCTCGCGTTGCTGAAGATGAACGGCATCGTGCCGGGCGGCCCGACCGAGCTCCTGCCGACCGCCGGCGAGGACGCCGCGACCGCGCTGCTCGACGGCAAGATCGACGCCGCCTTCCTGTCCGGCGACTCGACGCAGATCCCGGTGATGGCGAAGCTGTTCCGCGCGCCCGGCGTGCACGTGTATTCGTTCACGCAGGCCGAGGCGTACGCGCGGCGCTTTCCGTACCTGACCGCGATCACGCTGCCGATGGGCGTCTACGATCTCGGCCGCAACCTGCCGCCCGCCGACATCCACACGGTCGCGCCGACGATCGAACTCGTCGCGCGCGACTCGCTGCACCCGGCGCTGTCCGACCTGCTGATCGAGGCCGCGCGCGAAGTGCACGGCCACGCGACGATCCTGCAGCACGCGGGCGAATTCCCGTCGTCCGTCACGCGCGGCTTTCCGCTGTCCGACGACGCCGCGCGCTACTACAAATCCGGCAAGAGCTTCCTGTACCGGCGGCTGCCGTTCTGGGTCGCGAGCCTCGTCGACCGGTTGCTGGTGGTGGTCGTGCCGCTGATCGTCGTACTGATCCCCGGGCTGCGGCTCGTGCCGTCGCTGTACGGCTGGCGCGTGCGCTCGCGCATCTACCGCTGGTACGGCGCGCTGATCGCGCTCGAGCGCAGCGCGCTCGGCGAGCATACGGCCGAGGAGCGCGTGCAGTTGCTCGACCAGCTCGACGACATCGAGGAGGCCGTGAACCGGATGAAGATGCCGCTCGCGTACGCCGGGCAGTTCTACGTGCTGCGCGAGCACATCGGCTTCGTGCGCGAGCGGCTCACGTCGCACGACCCGGATGCGCCGGCGGCCCCGCCCGGCGCCGGCAACCCGCCGGCGCGCGCGGAAACCGGCCCGCCGCCGGCCGGCGACGCCCCCCGGGCGACTCCCGGTTCCGCGTGAGCGAACGATCCGCGATCATTGCTGCATGCGCGCGCTGCCGCGTAACATGGAGGCCGCCGCCAGGCGCCGCACGCCCCACCCTCTGGAGAACGACATGACAACCGGCCTCGATACCGCCCAACCCGCCTGGTTCTTCGACTTCGTGTCGCCGTTCTCGTATCTGCTGCTCGAGCAGCACGACAAATGGCCCGACGTGCCGTTCCAGCCCGTGGCCGTGTCGCTGACCGACCTCCAGCGCCACTGGGGCCAGCGCGCGACCGCCGACGTGCCGGCCAAGCGTGTATTCACGTACCGTCACGCGCTGTTCCGCGCGGAACAGCTCGGCATCCGCTTCAAGATGCCGCCCGCGCACCCGTTCGATTCCGACAAGGTGCTGCGCCTCGCGATCGCGCTGCGCGCCGATATCGCGACGGTGCTGGAAATGTTCCGCTTCATCTGGCGCGAAGGCAACGATCCGTCGACGCCGGAAGGCTTCGCGGCGCTGTGCGAACGCGTCGGCGTGAGCCACGGCGACGAGCTGATCGAATTCGAGGAAACCGCCGCGCAGCTGGCGCGCAACACGGCCGACGCGATCGCGCTCGGCGTGTTCGGCGTGCCGACGTTCTGGATGAACCAGCAACTGTTCTGGGGCGAGGACGCGCTGCCGATGGTGCTGTACTGCGCGCGCACGCCGAACTGGCTCGAATCGCGCGAGGTCAAGCGGATCAGCACGCTGCCGAAGGGCCGCGCGTGATGGCGTGCGTGATGGCCGGTATCACGCACGGCAACGCACGGCTGCGGTAAGGTTACGCGTCACTGGAATCACCCCCCATCGATGGAAGACGACGACCGTACCGCCTCGCTCGACATCTGGCTCGTGCGCGTGCTGCGCACGCTGCTGCTCGAGCGCAGCGTCACGCAGGCCGCGCTGCGGCTGAACCAGACCCAGCCCGCGATCAGCACCGCGCTGCGCAAGCTGCGCGAGACGCTGAACGATCCGATCCTCGTGCGCGGCAAATCCGGCATGGTGCCGACCGAATACGGCGCGTCGCTGCTCGAAGCCGCGTCGCGCGCGCTGCGCGAGGTCGACTTCATCGCGACGCCGCACGGCGACTTCGATCCGTCGTCCGCGCGGCGCACGTTCCGCGTCGCCGCGCCCGACTACCTGAACGATTTCTTCATGCCGACGCTGATCGAGCGCTTTCGCGACGCCGCGCCGCATGCGCGTCTGGAAATCGATTCGCTGAATCCCGCGCTCGATCACGCGGGCGCGCTCGAATCGGGCGCGCTCGATCTCGTGATCGGCAACTGGCCGAAGCCCGACCCGCAGTTCGCGCGCCAGGACCTGTTCTCCGACACGATCGTGTGCCTGATGCGCGACGCGCATCCGCTCGCCCGCGAGCCGCTCACGCGCGACGCGTATGCGGCGGCCGCGCACGTCGCGCCGACGCCGTACACCGGCGACAAGCGCAACGCGATCGAGATCGGCCTGGCACGTGCGCGCCTCACGCGGCGCATCGTGACGACGCTGCCGTACTTCGGCATCGTGCCGCAGGTGCTGCTGCAGTCGGACCTGATCTTCACGACGACGCGCCGCTTCGCGACGCACTATGCGCAACTGTTGCCGCTCGTCGTCGTCACGCCGCCCGTGCCGTTCCCGCGCATCAAGAGCTACCTGCTCACCCATCCGCAACCCGATCGGCCGACCGACATCGCGTGGCTGTGCGCGCTGATGCAGAGCGTGTCCGACGAGCTGACGGTCGCCCGCACCCGCAAGCGCTGACGCGCGGCCAAAGCGTCGCGCGACTGGTCAGGCAACGCGGCCGCTCAGGCCGTGCAGAAGGTTTCCTGCAGATGGGCCCAGCGCACGACGCCCGCCGCGTCGCGCGCGAACACGGCGGTCGCGCGACGCGCCGGCAGTTCGCCCGATGTCGCGTGCTGTGCTTCGAGATAGGTGATCACCGCATGCGTCGCGTCGGCCGCGCGCACGCGGATCTCCGACAGCGTGATGCGCAGCCCCGGCTTCGAGCCGGCCAGCTTCGCGAACAGCGCGCGCATGCCGTCACGGTCGACCATGCGGCCGTCGGTCAGGATCATCGTGAAGTCGGCGGAAAACGCGGCAAGCAGCGCATCGAGCGCCGCCGGCACGGTATCGACGCCGGACAGCCAGCGCTCGATGGCGACGAGGCTCGCATCGAGCGCGTCGAGATAGACGGAGTGATCGGACATGGGTGCGTGCGCGGTGACATGAAGCGCGGCCCGCTGCCGCGCGTTGTCGTGCAGTGTAGGCAAAAACGCGCGGCCGTGCGCCGGCCGCGCGGCATGACCGTTTTGCCGCGGCTTTATCGCACGCAGGACACGTCGTCGCGGGCGCGCCCGGCCGCGGCCGCCTTCGCATCGGCCACCGGCATGCCCGAGCGGGCCTGCAGCAGCTCCGCGCAGACAGCCACCGCGATCGCGCCCGGCGCCTTGTCGACGATGCCCGCGACGCCGATCGGGCACACCATCTCGACGAGCCGCGCCGGATCGACGCCGCGCGCGGCGAGCCGGCGCTCGAACTTCACGCGTTTCGTGCGCGAGCCGATCATCCCGAAGTACGCGTAGTCGCGCCGCCGCATGATCTGCGCGGCGAGCGCGAAGTCGAGCGCGTGGTTGTGCGTCATCACGAGGAAGTACGTGCCGGGCGGCGCCGCGTCGACGACGGCCTCCGGCGTGTCGGTCGGCTCCGGCTGCACGTTCGGCGGACATTCGTCGGGGAACAGCTCGTCGCGCGTGTCGACCCACTGCACGACGCACGGCAGCGCGCCGAGCAGCGTGACGAGCGCGTGGCCGACGTGCCCGGCGCCGAACAGCACGACGTGCATCGGCCGCGGTGCCGCGGTCGCGCGGTTGCGCTGGCCGGTGCCCGGCGCGAACGGTTGCGGCTGCGACGGCGTGCTGCCGCACGCACCGTCGTATCCGGCGGCGGGCGTGGGCGACGCGGCACGCGGCGAACGAGCGGGGCCGTTCATGCGCGCCTCCACCGGGCCGTCCCGACGACGCTGACCGCCCCGTCAGGGCCGGCGCACGACGCGAGCGTGGAGCGGCGGTTCATCTCAGCCCGCCCGCGCGGCGCTCGCCGCACGCACCGCATTCACCGCGCGCAGGATCGACTCGCCGGTGGCCGGTGCGTCGAGCGGCGGGTTCACCTGATAGTCGCCGACCGCGGCCACCGCGTCGCGCACCGCGAAGAACACCGAGAACGGCAGCAGCAGCGGCGGCTCGCCGACGGCCTTCGAACGGTGGATGCTGTCCTCCACGTTGCGGTTCCGGAACAGCCGCACGTTGAACTCGGGCGGCGTGTCGTTCACCGTCGGAATCTTGTACGTGGACGGCGCATGCGTCATCAGCTTGCCGCCCGCGTTCCACCACAGCTCCTCGGTGGTGAGCCAGCCCATCCCCTGGATGAACGCGCCTTCGACCTGGCCGATGTCGAGCGCCGGGTTCAGCGACGCGCCGACGTCGTGCAGCGCATCGACGCGCAGCGTACGCATCTCGCCCGTCAGCGTGTCGATCACGACTTCCGACACGGCCGCGCCGTACGAGTAGTAGTAGAACGGCCGGCCCTGCAGCTTCGATTGATCCCAGTGCAGCTTCGGCGTCGCATAGAAGCCGTCGGACCACAGCTGCACCCGCGCGAGATACGCCTTCGCGACCACTTCGCCGAACGGCACGCCATGGCCGCCGACCCACACGACGTCGTTGCCGAACTTCACGTCGGCCGCATCGACCTTGCCGTCGCCGAACTGCTTCGCCGCGAACGCCGCGAGCCGCTCGCGCAACTGGCGCGCCGCATCCTGCGCGGCCTTGCCGTTCAGGTCGGAGCCCGTCGACGCGGCGGTCGCGGACGTGTTCGCGACCTTGCTCGTGTCGGTCGCCGTCACGCGGATCCGGCCGAAACGGATGCCGAGCTCGTGCGCGACGACCTGCGCGACTTTCGTGTTGAGCCCCTGCCCCATCTCCGTGCCGCCGTGGTTCACGAGCACCGAGCCGTCGGTGTAGATGTGCACCAGCGCGCCGGCCTGGTTGAAGTGCGTGACGTTGAACGCGATGCCGAATTTCACCGGCGTGAGCGCGATGCCTTTCTTCAGCACCGTATTGCGTGCGTTGAACGCGCGCACGCCCGCGCGCCGCGCGCGGTAGTCGCTCGTGGTCTCGAGTTCGCCGAGCAGTTCCCGCAGCACGTTGTCCTCGACGGTCTGTCCGTACGGCGTCACGTTGCGTTCGGTCTTGCCGTACAGGTTCGCGTAGCGGACGTCGAGCGGATCGCGGCCGAGCGAACGCGCGATGTCGTCGAGGATGTATTCGATCGCGAATGCGCCCTGTGGGCCGCCGAAGCCGCGGAACGCGGTGTTCGACTGCGTGTTGGTCTTGCCGCAGTAGCCGGCGATGTCGACGTCGCCAAGCCAGTACGCGTTGTCGAAGTGGCACACCGCGCGCGTCATCACCGGGCCCGACAGGTCGGCCGAGAAGCCGCAGCGCGACGTCATGTCGAGCGCGACGCCGTCGATGCGGCCGTCGTCGTCGTAGCCGACGTCGAAGCGGTAATGGAAGTCGTGCCGCTTGCCGGTGATCATCATGTCGTCGTCACGGTCCGGCCGCAGCTTCACCGGGCACAGCAGCTTCCATGCGGCGAGCGCCGCACAGCATGCGAACAGGCCCGACTGCGATTCCTTGCCGCCGAAGCCGCCGCCCATCCGGCGGCATTCGACCAGCACGTTGTGCGACGCGACGCCGAGCACGTGCGCGACCAGGTGCTGCATCTCGCTCGGGTGCTGCGTCGAGCAGTACACGTGCATCCCGTCGTCGTCCTTCGGCACCGCGTACGCGATCTGCCCTTCCAGGTAGAACTGCTCCTGCCCGCCGAGCAGCATCTCGCCCGACTCGCGGTGCGGCGCGACGGCGAGCCGCGCGGCCGCGTCGCCACGCGCGAGCTTCAGCGGCGGGATCACGTAGGTTTCGGCCTTGCGCGCGTCCTGCGCGGTCAGGATCGCGGGCAGTTCCTCGTAGTCGACCTGCGCGCGGCGCGCGGCAAGCCGCGCGGTTTCATGCGACGTCGCGACGACGATGAACATCGGCTGGCCGACGAACTGCACGATGCCTTTGGCCAGGACCGGATCGTCGTGGATGATCGGGCCGCAATCGTTGACGCCGGGAATATCGTCGGCCGTGAACACGGCGACCACGCCCGGCGTCGCGCGCACCGCGTCGAAATTCATCGACACGATCTTCGCGTGCGGCTTCGCCGACAGCCCGAGCGCCGCGTGCAGCGTGCCGGCGACGAGCGGAATGTCGTCGGTGTAGGTGGCGCGGCCGCTCACGTGCAGGTGGGCGGATTCGTGCGCGCGCGACACGTGCACCTGCGCGGCGTCGGCCTGCGGGTCGAGGGTGCTGAGGAACGGTTCTGCTTGCTGGTTCATGTTCGGTGTTCTCCGTCGTCAGACGCGCGCCGCGTCGTCGGCAACTTCGGCGCCTGCTTCGGCGGCCACTTCGCGCACGTTCAGCGCCTGCGGCGGCAGCGGGTCGTGCGCACGCGTCTCCAGCCAGAATCGGAACATCAGGTTCTTCGCGGTATCGAGGCGATACGCGCTGGTTGCGCGCATGTCGGACAGCGGCTGGTAGTCGCGCTCGAGCGCCCGCATCGCGGCCTGCGCGGTGGCTTCGTGCCACTGTGCGCCGTCGAGCACGGCTTCCGTATGGGCAGCGCGCTTCGGCGTCGCGGCCATCCCGCCGAATGCGATGCGCGGCTCGCGGATCGTGTCGCCGTCCGCGATGAACGCGAACGCGGCGCACACGGCCGAGATGTCCGAATCGAACCGCTTCGACAGCTTGTACGTGCGGAATTGCAGTTTTTCGCGCGCGCCGGTGCGGGTCGGCACCTTCACGCCGACGACGAATTCGTGCGGCGCCATGTCCTTTTGCTGATAGCCGGTGTACAGCGCCTCGAGCGGCAGCTCGCGCACCGTGTCGCCGCCGCGCAGCACGACGCGCGCGCCGAGCGCGATCAGGCCCGGCATCGAATCGCCGATCGGGGAGCCGTTCGCGACGTTGCCGCCGAGCGTGCCCGCGTTGCGGATCGGCAGCGACGCGAAGCGCTTCCACATCTCGGTCAGCTCGGGATACGTGCCGGCCAGCGCCGCATAGGCCTTCTCGACCGTCACGCCCGCGCCGATCGCGATCCAGTCGTCGCCGTGCACGACCTGCTGCAGTTCGGCGATCTGGCCGACGTAGATCAGGTCGTCGAGGCGGCGCATCTGCTTGGTGACCCACAGGCCGATGTCGGTGCTGCCCGCAAGGATGCGCGCGTCGGGACGCTCGGCCTTCAGCGCGGCCAGCGCGTCGAGCGTGCGCGGCGCCGCGAAGCGCGCGCCGTTGACCGTCGTGTAGTCGAACGTGTCGTCGCGCTTGAGCGACGCGAGCGTGCGGGCGAGCGCGGCCGTGTCGACCGGCGAGGCCGGGTGCGGCGCGGATTCTCCGGCCGCGCCTTCGCCGGTCGCATCGAACATCCGCACCGCCGCATCGACGATCGGACGATAGCCGGTGCAGCGGCACAGGTTGCCCGTCAGCGCATCGGCGATCTCGGTGCGCGTCGGCACGTCCTTCGCCTTCGCGCACGCGTTGCCGCAGCCTTCGTGGCCGTGCTTCTCGTACAGCGCCCACATCGACATCACGAAACCCGGCGTGCAGAACCCGCATTGCGAACCGTGGCAATCGACCATCGCCTGCTGCACCGGGTGCAGCGAGCCGTCCGGCCGGCGCAGGTCCTCGACCGTGAGCAGCGCCTTGCCGTCGAGCGTCGGCAGGAACTGGATGCATGCGTTGACGGCCTTGAATTCGACCGCGCCGGCGTCGGTCAGCTCGCCGACGACGACCGTGCACGCGCCGCAGTCGCCTTCCGCGCAGCCTTCCTTGGTGCCGGTGCAATGCGCGTCCTCGCGCAGGTATTGCAGCACGGTGCGGGTCACGTCCGCGCCGCTGACTTCGCGGATCGCGTGACGATGGTAGAAGCGGATCGGCTCACTCATGTCTCGGTGTTTCTTCAAATTTGGGGGCAAGGCGGCTGGCGCGGAGCGCTCGACCGACGTTTTTCTGACAGTTTGCACGCTATCACCGTCAAATTCCGCAACCCATAGCCCATCACGCATGCGGCTCATATAACTGCAGCGATATGCGCGCCCGACCGGCCGAGGCCCTTGCGGCACGGGCCGCTCCGTCCGTTCCAGGCCCCGTGACCCATCGATCCGCCTCACGAACGGGGCGCGTTTAACTAAATGGTACCTGCGGGAAAACCGGTTCCATGGGAAAATCCCGATTCCCTTTTCTGCCGTTTTCCGTTCGCTCCGTCATTCGTTCCGACCCCATGTCATCCGATTCCGCCACACCGCCGCGCAGCGGGTTTGCGCTCACGCTGCAAATCGTGTCCGTCGTCTGCTTCACGTTCATCTGCTACCTGACCATCGGCCTGCCGCTCGCAGTGCTGCCGGGCTTCGTCCACGACGACCTCGGCTTTTCCGCGATCGTCGCGGGCGGCGCGATCAGCGTCCAGTATTTCGCGACGCTCGCGTCGCGGCCGCTCGCCGGTCGCCTCGCCGATACGCTCGGGCCGAAGCAGACGGTGCTGCGCGGGCTGGTCGGCTGCGGCGTGTCGGGCGTGCTGCTGCTCGTCGCGCTGCTGCTCGCGCACTGGCCGGTCGCGAGCCTCGTGCTGCTGGTCGCGAGCCGGCTCGTGCTCGGCGTCGGCGAAAGCCTGTGCGGCACCGGCGCGATCCTGTGGGGCATCGGCCGGGTCGGCGTCGCGCACAACGCGAAGGTGATCTCGTGGAACGGCATCGCGACCTACGGCGCGCTCGCGCTCGGCGCGCCGGTCGGCGTCGCGATCGCGCATACGCTGAATCCGGCGCTGATCGGCGTGATCGTGATCGCGCTCGCCGCGCTCGGCTTCTACCTCGCCCGCCTGATCGCGCCGGTGCCGCTCGTGCACGGCGAACGGATGTCGTATGCGAGCGTGTTCACGCGCGTGCTGCCGCACGGCCTCGGCCTCGCGCTCGGTTCGGCCGGCTTCGGCTCGATCGCCACGTTCGTCACGCTGTACTACGCGGCGCGCCACTGGCCGAACGCCGCGCTGTCGCTGACCGTGTTCGGCACGCTGTTCATCGGCGCGCGCCTGCTGTTCGCGAACACGATCAAGACCTACGGCGGCTTCCGCGTCGCGATCGTGTCGTTCGCGTTCGAATCCGCGGGCCTTTTGCTGCTGTGGCTCGCGCCGGTGCCGCACGTCGCGCTCGTCGGCGCGGCGCTGACGGGCTTCGGTTTCGCACTGATTTTCCCGGCGCTCGGCGTCGAGGCCGTCGCGCTCGTGCCGCCGGCAAGCCGCGGCGCGGCGCTGTCCGCGTATTCGGTGTTCCTCGACCTGTCGCTCGGCATCACGGGGCCGCTCGCCGGCTATGTCGCGGGCGCGTTCGGCTATCCGCAGGTGTTCCTGTTCGCGGCGGTGGCCGCCGCCGCGGGCGTCGCGCTGTCGATGGTGCTGTACCAGCGGCAGGCGCGCGTGGCGGGGAGCGGCGCGGCAGCGTGAGGGATGATGCGCTGATGCGCGTCGGCGCCCCCGCCACGCGCGTCAACGCCGCAGTACGTTGAAGTTCCGCAATACGCGGGCCGCATCGGGATGACGCCTGAACGGAACGGCGCGCCCGAGCGAGAGCTTCGGTTCGGCACGATCGAACAGCACGAGCGCTTCCGACGTGTTGAGATGGCGCGACATGTACAAGAACCCGTCGACGCGACGGGGATGCCGGTGGACGGCAAGCGACCACCGTTGCGCAACGTCGTATGGTGCGGTGGTCGACAACGCACCGTCGCCACCGAGATTTTTCAGCGGCAAGCCGTGCAGGACAGCGACGGTCAATGGCGCGCCGTCAAATGAAAGGACGTAGCGATCGAGTTCGGTGGTCACGAGCGGAAAACCGCCCAGCGCCAGATCGGCGACTTCGTCGTGCAGCACCGTCTCGGCGAATGCGCAATGCAGATTGAAGCCGAAATAGCTCGTGCCGTACCGCCGCCGCTTGCGCGAATCGTCGAAGCGATTGCCGCCCGATTTCCCGAAGTAAGGCTCGCCGGTTGCATATCGCGAGATACGCACCAGCGCCGTCGGCGCGATCTCGCGCGTCACGAGTGTCGCGCTCGCGAAATGCTCCCCCGGCGCCGTCAGCAAACGGGCCGCCTAGCGCTCGGCGAACGCCGTGGCAGCGCGCTCGACTTCATCCACCTTCCCGCGCGACAGCGCGACGAGCGGCGTGACGTTGCCGAGGGATGCCTTCGGCGTCGTGAAGAACTGCCATTTGCTCCATCCCGGCAAATCGCCCAGACATTGGGTCACCCTGCCCAAGGTCTTGCGATCGATATCCCCCGCCAGGTAGAAGGCCGGATAGTACTGTGCGGCGCCGACATCGACCGTGAAGATCCGGCCGGACGCCACGGCCTTGCTGAGCGCCTGCCGCGTCATGCCGAGGCCGGCCCATGTCCGCCCGGCGGGCAGCAGCTTGCCGTCGGCGACCAGCATGCGCCGTTCCGCCTGCACCTGCCGCTCCGGATCGGCAGTGGCGCTCGCCGCCCGCCTCTTCCCGCCGGCCGGTTTCCTGTCGCGCGTCGCCGCAGCGGTGATACCGAACGTGATCGTGCCGGCCAGATCGATGACCTGCGCGATGCCGACCTTGAACAGGTGCCCCAATTGCGCGTCGGACAGGCTGAGCAGCGCCCGCGCGCGATCGGGGCCGAGCATGGTCGCCGCACCGACAGCGCTGCGCAGCGCTTCCTCCGTCTCGACATCGAGAACGACGGCCCCTTCCAGCGTATGAGCTCGCGCAATCATCATCACCTCCCGTCACGACCGGAATGATCGAGCGTAGCGTCGAATCGAAACCAAGTCAACCGTGTCAACCAAATTGGCCGTTCGCCGGTTTCCTCGATCGCGGGTTCGCGCAACCGTGAACGTCGTCAGGCCGTCCGCAGAAACAACCTTCGCGTGAAATCGAACGCAACGAGATTGCCGGCCACCACGA
Organism: Burkholderia sp. AU16741; assembly: GCF_002223345.1. NCBI lineage: Bacteria > Pseudomonadati > Pseudomonadota > Betaproteobacteria > Burkholderiales > Burkholderiaceae > Burkholderia > Burkholderia sp. AU16741. The sequence continues at coordinate 279,245 of NZ_NKEZ01000003.1, read as the reverse complement.
GCAGCAGCCCGATCACCGCGAGCGGCGACCATTGGTAACCCTCGAACACCGTCGACACGGCCAGCGCGACGATCGGGAACAGCACCGTGCAGTACGCGGCGCGCTCCGGCCCGATCCGGCCGACGAGCGTCAGGTACGCGGTGAAGCCGATCACCGAGCCCGGCACGGCGAGATAGACGAGCGCGCCGAGATAGCGCGGGCTCGTGTCGAGCGTGAACGGCATCCCGGCCACCGCGGCGCCGACGGTCAGGATCGCCGCGCCGATCAGCATCGCCCAGCCGTTGGTCGCGAGCGGGTGCAGCCCCATCGACTGCATCCGGCTCGACAGCAGGTTGCCCGCCGAGAAGCACATCGTGCCGGCCAACGCGATCGCGAGCCCCGTCCACGTCGCGTGGTCGTCGAGATGGCCGGCCATCTGCTGCCAGAACAGGCATGCGATGCCGGTCAGGCCGAGCAGCGCGCCGGCGATCGCCGACGGCCGCAGCGGGCGGCCCATGAACAGCCGGCCGTTGATCGAGTTCAGCAACGGCGCGGTCGAGAAGATCACCGCGACGAGCCCGCTCGGCACGACCTGCTCCGCATAGTAAAAACACAGGAAATTCAGGCAAAACAGCGCGAAGCCCTGCGCGACGAGAAAGCGCCACGCTTCGCGCGGCGGACGCACCGGGCGACGCATCACGCGCAGCAGCGCGAACAGCACGGCGGCCGCGAGCCAGAAGCGCCATGCGATCGACACGGGCGGCGGCACCGAGCCGAGCTGCCACTTGATCGCGATCCAGGTGGTGCCCCAGATCAGCACGGTGACGAAATAAAGCGACAGGTTCATGGCGGCATTCCGGACAATCGAGTGAATCGGGATCCCGACTATGCCGTCGCCCCGCGCGTGCCGATTGTCCGGAATTGCGGTCTTTTTCGGGACGCCGCACGCGGCGCCGCGCGCCCGCTTATACTCGGCGCATCATGAGTCTCTCCCTCTGCGCCCCGCCCGTCGACCGCGCCGCCGCCCTGGCCGGCGGCGATCTGCCGTTCGGCCTGCAGTCGGTCTGCCGCACGCTCGCCGACGCGAACGCGACGCTCGAGCGCTTCGCGTGGCTCGGCGACCACCTCGCGATCGCCGAGTGGACGCGGATCACCGACGAAAGCGAGACGGTCTACGAGCAGCCCGGCCACCACACGCTGTCGTGCTACCTCGACGGCGGCTACCGGACCGAGCGCCAGCGCGTGCCCCGCTACGGCGCGCCGAGCCTGCTGTGCGCATTGCCGGGCGACCACGAATCGCGCTGGTGGGTGCGCGGCGAAATGCACTTCGTCCACCTGTATTTCCTGCCCGAGCACTTCACGCAGCGCGCGATCCGCGAGCTCGACCGCGAGCCGCGCGAGCTGAAGCTCGCCGATCGCACCTATTTCGAGGATGCGCGCGTCGCCGCGCTGCTGCGCTCGCTCGCGCTCGACGGCTGGGAAGATGCCGACGAGCGGCTGCGCGTGAACGAGACCGCGCACGACGTGCTGAGCCTGCTGCTGCGCGGGCAGAGCACGACGCGCACCGACACGTCGTTCCGCGGCGGCCTCGCGCCGGCCGTGCGCCGCCGCGTGCGCGACTACATCGACACGTATCTCACGCAGCCGCTGACGCTCGGCGAACTCGCCGAGGTTGCCGCGCTGTCCGAATACCATTTCTCGCGGATGTTCCGGCTGTCGTTCGGCCGCGCGCCGCACGCGTGGGTGGCCGAGCAACGGCTCGCCCGCGCCCGCGAGCTGCTGCGCACGACGATGCTGCCGCTCGCGCAGATCGCGGCCGACTGCGGCTACGCGAACGCCGGCCACTTCAGCCATCGCTTTCGCGACGCGCACGGCACGACGCCGAATACGTACCGGCGCGCGATGCAGGGCCGCTGAGCACGGCCCGTTTCCTCGTCTCCTCGCTTCTTCCCGCTTACGCCCCGCGCCGCGACAGCTCCTGTTCGAGCGCCGCGACGCCGGCCGGCAGGTCGACCGGCACCTTCAGGTCGACCATCGTGCGGCCGAACGCATGCAGCGTGCGGAACAGATTGTGTTCACGGCACTGCTCGCCCATCTGCCCGATCCGCACGATCGGCAAGCCGAACGAGCCCGAGATCTCGACCTGGTACTGCTTCGAGATATGGCCGCAGACCATCCCGGGCGTGAGCCCCTCCGGCGTCTCGATCCCGACCACCGAATTAAGCCGGCAGTCCTTCGGCGCATAGAGCTTGAGCCCCATCGATTCGACGCCCGCCTGCAGCGCCAGCGAGCAGCGCAGGTGGCGCGCGAAGCGGCTTTCGAGCGTCTCCGCGCAAACGAGCCGCAGCGCCTCGTGCAGCGCGAGCACGCCCGACACGGGCGCCGTGTAGTGATAGCCGGCGTTGTGCCAGAAGTTCTCCGCGAGCGCCATGTCGAGGCACCAGTGCGCATTCGGCTCGGGGCGATGCTTCATGCGGTCCCACGCGGCATCGGAGAACGCGATCAGCGACACGCCCGGGATCGACGACAGCCCCTTCTGGCCGCCGGTGATCACCGCGTCGATGCCCCACGCATCCATCTCGAGCGGCATCGTCGACAGCGTGCACACCGCGTCGACGACCACCAGCGCGCCGGCCGCCTTCGCCAGCGCGGCGATGTCGCGCAGGTCGCGGTTCCACACGGTGTTGGACGTCTCGCCCTGCACGATCGTGACGATCTCGGGCCGCTCGCGCGCGATCGCGTCGGCGATCTCGTCGAGGCTCGCGACCGCGCGGTCGGCCACTTCGAGCGTCGCGACGTCGGCGCCGACGCGCGTGGCCATCTCGGCCATCCGCGCGCTGAAGAAGCCGTTGCGGATCGACAGCACGCGCGTGCCGCGCCAGGCGAGGTTCGAGATCGCCATTTCCATCGCGGCCGAGCCGGGGCCCGCGACGCCGAGCACCCACTTCGTGCGGGTCTGGAACACGTAGCGCGCCATCTCCTTCACCTGCTCGATGATCTTCGCCATCGTCGCGCCGAGGTGGTTGACCACGACCGTGTTCGCCTTGGCCACCGCGGCCGGGATCGGCACCGGGCCGGCCCCCATCATCAGCAGCGGTTCTTCGGGCAGGATCGCGTCGAGCGGCACGACGACGGGACAAGGAATCGGCGAATAATCGATGGACATGGCTGGAAAAGGATGAGGAAAGGAAGTGCCCGAACGCCCGCGGCACGGGGCTCACGGCACGGCGCGACCAACTGATCGATCATTCCGTGTTCGGCCGCCTCGCGCAAGAGGCACGCACGTCCGGACAGCGCGACGGTGGCCCGGTCGCCGGACCGGGCCAGCCGGCCGCACGCCGCGCCCCCGATGCCCGGCCGGATTGAAAAGGGATTGCCCGCGGGCCGCGAAACGGTTCCACTCAGGGTTCCGAACGCGCGATTTTCTCCCCCAATATCGAGATGATTCGTCGGAAACGGCGGTTCAACCTCATTCGCCGGCCGAACGGAATGAACCGGCCACCTGATACAAATCGCGGAACGAATGCGATACACAAAATCCGAACGTGGAAAAAACATCCATTATTGCAGCATGTATTGGGGAGCGACGCCGAAACCGATGCGTCCCGGCTTGCTCATATTTCACGCAAACTACTGATTAAAAAGCGAATTTTTCAATTCGCCGCGCATACCACAATACTCCACCGGTTTTGCCGGGCCGCCCTTGCTGCATTGCAGCGTTAAACGGGTACTCGCGATTTCGATTTTACGCAAGCCGCCCGTTTTCTCAGGTTGACGGATATCCGCTCTGTATTGAACAATCATCTGCGGAATCGAAAATTCTATTTTCGAGACGAGGGAGAGCTAGGGCCGCGCAATGCGCTTCGACGTTGCGCGGCGATTAACCACAACCAAAATCAATCAACCGGGCCAGAAATACGCAAGCCATGAACCAGATTCAGACCATGCGTGTATTCGTCTGCGTCGCCGAGCAGCAAAGCTTCCGGCGCGCGGCGCACCATCTCGGCGTGTCCAATGCGCTCGTCACGCGTTCGATCGCGATGCTCGAGGGCCACCTGAACACACGGCTGATCCATCGCACCACGCGCAACCTGTCGCTTACCGAGGCCGGCGTGCGCTACCTCGACGGTTGCCGTGCGCTGCTCGAGGAATTCGACCACCTCGAATCGTCCGTCGCGCATGCCGTGCGCGAACCGGCCGGCACGCTGCGCGTCGTCGCGTCGGGGCTGCTGTCGCCGCTCGCGCTGACGCCGCTCGTCAGCAGCTTCCGGCACCGCTACCCGGAGCTGCGCGTGCAGCTGACCGTCGCCGAAGGGCCGCTCGACGTGCTCGATTCGGGCTACGACGTCGGCATCGTCACGGGCACCCGGCTCGACGGCAACCCGTCGCTGATCGGTCATGCGCTCGCGCCGAACCCGTTCGTCGCGTGCGCGGCGCCGGCCTATCTCGACCGCCGCGGCGAGCCGCGCGTGCCCGACGATCTGCCGGGCCACGACTGGGTCACGCTCGCGGCGCATCAGCACGCGCCGACGTGGCAACTGGTCGGTCACGACGGCGTCGCCCATTCGGTCACGGTGCGCCCGGCCTGCACGGTCAATCAGCTCGCGCTCGTGCAGGCGGCGGCCGTGGCCGGCGCCGGCATCGCGGTGCTGCCCGCGCCGTGCGTGGCCGACGCGCTCAACCACGGCACGCTCGTGCGGCTGATGGCCGGCTACCGGATCGACGATCCCGACGCGCAGTTGTCGCTCGTCTATCCGAACCGCCAGTACGTGCCGGCCCGTACACGCAGCTTCGTCGAGCACGCGCTCGAGCACTTCGGCGCGCCGGCCGCCCGCGGGCAGACGGACTACGACTTCCTGCGGCCGGTGCGCGGCCCCGAACGCTCCGACATCGTCACGGGCCTGCAGTAAACTGCGCGCGTCAGCCCTCGGAGGTGCAGCGTGCGCGTGATCCTGTTCAGCAGCCGGCAGTACGACGACGATTCGTTCACCGCCGCCAACCGGCAGTTCGGCTATCGGCTGCACTTCCAGCCGTCGCACCTCGACGCGGAAACGGCGATCCTCGCGCACGGCTATGACGTCGTCTGCCCGTTCGTCAACGACACCGTCGACGCGGCCGTGCTCGAACGGCTCGCCGACGGCGGCACGCGGCTGATCGCGCTGCGCTCGGCGGGCTTCAACCATGTCGACCTCGCCGCCGCCGAACGGCTCGGCATCACGGTCGTGCGCGTGCCCGCGTATTCGCCGCATGCGGTGGCCGAGCACGCGGTCGCGCTGATCCTCGCGCTCAACCGCCGCCTGCCGCGCGCGGTCGCCCGCACCCGCGAAGGCGATTTCTCGCTGAACGGCCTGCTCGGCTTCGACCTGCACGGCAAGACCGTCGGCGTGATCGGCACCGGCCTCATCGGCAGCGTGTTCGCGAAGATCATGATGGGCTTCGGGATGCACGTGCTCGCGCACTCGGTGCCGCCGTACGACGACGAGCTGATCGCGTTCGGCGCGCGCTACGTCGAACTCGACGAGCTGCTGCATCACGCCGACATCGTGAGCCTGCATTGCCCGCTGCTGCCGTCGACGCACCACCTGATCAACGAACGCACGCTCGCGCGGATGAAGCACGGCGCGATGCTGATCAACACGGGGCGCGGCGGCCTCGTCGATGCGCAGGCGCTGGTCGACGCGCTCAAGAGCGGCCGGCTCGGCCATCTCGGGCTGGACGTATACGAGGAAGAAAGCGGGCTGTTCTTCGAGGATCACTCCGACCTGCCGCTGCAGGACGACGTGCTCGCGCGCTTGCTGACGTTCCCGAACGTGATCGTCACGTCGCACCAGGCGTTCTTCACGCGCGAGGCGCTGGCCGAGATCGCGCACACCACCCTGCTGAACATCGAGGCGTGGCATGCACGGACGCCGCGGAACGTCGTAATGGCAAATCGCTGAAAAACCGCCCATTCAGGGGCCTGTCGCGCATCCGCAATCGTTTGCTCCTGCCTCCCGCCGCGAACCGCAGTCACCCTCGTCAACAATTCAACGCATTGTTTCGTTTGAAGTAACGTTTCGAGCGCGCCGTCTGCTATCGTTGCGCCGACGTCCTTCCCTGCCTTTGCCGCTCATGCGTTTCGACGATTCCGACATCGCCGCTGTCTACCGCGCCATCTTCGAACGGCGCGACATGCGCCACTTCACGCCGGCGCCCGTCGATCCGGCCGTGCTCGCGCGCCTGCTGCGTGCAGCGCATCACGCACCGAGCGTGGGCTTCATGCAGCCGTGGCGCTTCATCCGTATTACCGATTCCGCATTGCGCACCGCCATTCACGCGCTGGTCGAGGCCGAGCGCCGCGCGACCGCCGACGCGCTCGGCGAGCGCCAGGACGAATTCATGCGGCTGAAGGTCGAAGGCGTGCGCGAATGCGGCGAGTTGCTGGTCGTCGCGCTCGCCGATGGCCGCGAACGCCATGTGTTCGGCCGCCGCACGCTCCCGGAAATGGATCTGGCATCCGCCGCGTGCGCGATCCAGAACATGTGGCTCGCGGCGCGCGCGGAAGGGCTCGGGATGGGCTGGGTGTCGCTGTTCGACGTCGATGCGCTGCGCACGCTGCTGCGGATGCCCGACGGCGCGAAGCCGATCGCCGTGCTGTGCGTCGGGCACGTCGATGCGTTCTATGCGAAGCCGATGCTGGAAGAAGAACGCTGGGCCGCGCGGATGCCGATCGAAGCGTGCCTGTTCGAGAACGGCTGGGACGAGCCGGCGGCAATCGATGGGGCCGGATCGGCGGCGTCGCCAGCAGAGACCGAAACGTCGGGCGCGCTGCTCGGCGGGGCCACGGAACCCGCTGCCTGACCTGGTTCGGCAGCCGCCTCACCCGCCGCCGAACCGCCGTAAATCCCACAGTCTGAGCACCCGGCTCGCCGCCCCGTCGCACGGCGGCAACACCCATTTTGGCGGCAAGCATCAGGGTTTTCACTGAAGTAGAATCGCGGCTGACTCTCGCCTCACCGACCGCCCGCCCCGCGCATCCTGCGCCCGGCTCGAGCGGCCTCCTTTCCCGAGCCTACCGCGATGCCCCTGCCTCTTTTCGCCCTTGCCGTCGCCGCATTTGGAATCGGTACCACCGAATTCGTGATCATGGGGCTGCTGCCCAACGTCGCGCGCGACCTCGGCGTGTCGATCCCGGCCGCCGGGATGCTGGTGTCGGGCTACGCGCTCGGCGTGACGATCGGCGCGCCGATCCTCGCGATCGTCACCGCGAAGATGCCGCGCAAGCGTGCGCTGATGGGCCTGATCGGGCTGTTCATCGCCGGCAACCTGTTCTGCGCGATCGCGCCCGGCTACGCGGTGCTGATGGCCGCGCGCGTCGTCACCGCGTTCTGCCACGGGGCGTTCTTCGGCATCGGTTCGGTGGTCGCGAGCAACCTCGTCGCGCCGAACCGCCGCGCGCAGGCGATCGCGCTGATGTTCACCGGCCTCACGCTCGCGAACGTGCTCGGCGTGCCGCTCGGCACCGCGCTCGGCCAGGCGTTCGGCTGGCGCGCGACGTTCTGGGCCGTCACCGGCATCGGCATCGCCGCGGCCGCCGCGCTCGCGGTGTGCCTGCCGAAGAACCTCGCGATGCCCGACACCAGCATCACGCGCGAATTCAGCGTGCTGAAGCACCCGCAGGTGCTGATGGTGCTCGGCATCAGCGTGCTCGCGTCCGCGAGCCTGTTCAGCGTGTTCACGTACATCACGCCGATCCTCGAGGACGTGACGGGCTTCTCGCCGCATCAGGTCACCTACGTGCTGCTGCTGTTCGGCCTCGGCCTGACGGTCGGCGGCACGCTCGGCGGCAGGCTCGCCGACTGGCGCCGGATGCCGTCGCTGATCGCGACGCTCGCGCTGATCGGCATCGTGCTCGCGCTGTTCGCCGGCACGATGCATCTGCCGTTCGCCGCGCTCGCGACGGTTTTCGTGTGGGGCATCCTCGCGTTCGCGATCGTGCCGCCGCTGCAGATCATGATCGTCGATCGCGCGAGCGACGCGCCGAACCTCGCGTCGACGCTGAACCAGGGCGCGTTCAACCTCGGCAACGCGACCGGCGCATGGCTCGGCGGGATGGCGATCGGCTCGGGCGTGTCGCTCGTGAGCCTGCCGTGGGTCGGCGTCGCGATGGCCGTCGCGGCGCTTGCACTCACGCTGTGGTCGGCGTCGCTCGAACGCCGGCCGGTGGCCGTGCCGACCGAGTACGTGTGACGAGAACCTGCTGCGTTCGTTGCGTACGCAACTCCATTCAAACGTGACGGCCTTCATGGACCTTTCACCGGTCGCGGTGTAGCATCGCGGCCGATGAAAGCCATTCTCAATCGCGATTTCCTCGCGCTGATCCTGAGCGTCGCGGTCGTCGGCCTCGGCACCGGCGCCACACTGCCGCTCACCGCACTTGCACTGACCGAAGCCGGGCACGGCACCAACGTCGTCGGCATGCTCACCGCCGCGCAGGCCCTCGGCAGCCTCGCGATCGTCCCGTTCGTCACCGCGCTCGCACGGCATATCGGTGCGCGCCGCGCGATTGTCGTGTCGGTCGTGCTGCTCGCGGCCGCCACCGCGCTGATGCAGTTCACGTCGAGCTTGTTCCTGTGGGGCGTGCTGCGCGTGCTGTGCGGCGCCGCGCTGATGCTGCTGTTCACGATCGGCGAGGCGTGGGTCAACCAGTTCGCCGACGATTCGACGCGCGGCCGCGTGGTCGCGATCTACGCGACCAATTTCACGCTGTTCCAGATGGCCGGCCCCGTGCTCGTCAGCCAGATCGCCGGCGCGACGAGCATCCGCTTCGCGCTGTGCGGCGCGCTGTTCCTGCTCGCGTTGCCGACGCTCGCGACGATCCGCCGTGCGCCGCTCGCCGGCGACGACGCGCATCACGAAGCGCATGGCCGCTGGCTCGACGTGCTGCCGCGCATGCCCGCGCTGATCATCGGCACCGGCTTCTTCGCGCTGTTCGACACGCTCGCGCTGTCGCTGCTGCCGCTCTATGCGATGGATCACGGCGTCGCCAGCGCGACCGCCGTGCTGCTCGCGTCGATCATGCTGTTCGGCGATACCGCGATGCAGTTCCCGATCGGCTGGCTCGCGGACAAGCTCGGCCGCGAACGCGTGCACCTCGGCGCGGGCTGGATCGTGCTGGCCGGGCTGCCGCTGCTGCCGTTCGTGATCGCGAATCCGTGGCTGTGCTGGCCGCTGCTGTTCGTGCTCGGCGCGGCGGCCGGCAGCATCTACACGCTGTCGCTCGTCGCGTGCGGCGAGCGTTTCCGCGGCGCGGCGCTCGTCACCGCGAGCTCGCTCGTGTCGGCGTCGTGGAGCGCCGCGAGCTTCGGCGGCCCGCTCGTGGCTGGTGCGTTGATGGAGCAACTGGGCAGCAACGCGCTGGTCGGCGTGCTGATCACCTGCGTCGCCTCGTTCGTCGCAGCCGCGTCGTGGGAACGACGCTCGGCGGTGCAGCGCGCGGTCTGATGCAGATGGGCGTTGGCGTTGGCGTTGGCGTTGGCGTCGGCGTCGGCGTCGGCGTCGGCGTCGGCGTCGGCGTCGGCGTCGGCGTCGGCGCGCGGCATCATGCACCGATACGCATCGGCCCGCTCGCGTCCCTCCCGCGGTAAACGAAAACGGCCCGCGCGATGCGGGCCGCCCTGTCCTTCCGGACGACGCGTGGCTACACGCAACCTACACGCAACGCCCGGCGTCGCGATCCGTCATGCGCCGCGCGCCGGCAAAATCTTGCCCGCACACGTGCCGAAGCCGACGCGATAGCCGTCGCCCTGGCACCAACCGGCGAGCGTGAGCTCGTCGCCGTCCTCGATGAACGTCCTGGCGCCGCCGCCATCCAGCGCGACCGGCTCCTTGCCGTTCCCCGTCAGTTCGAGCAGGCTGCCGAACGAATCCTTGGTCGGCCCGCTGATCGTGCCCGAACCCATCAGGTCGCCCACGCGGGTGTTGCAGCCCGCCACCGTGTGATGCGCGAGCTGCTGCGCCATCGTCCAGTACATGTACTTGAAGTTGGTGCGGCAGATCGACGTCGCTTCGGCCGCGCCCTCCGCCCGCAGCGTCACTTCCAGCGCGATGTCGAACGCATGCTTGCCCGCATGCCGCAGATACGCGAGCGGCTGCGGCGACTGCTCCGGCTGCGCGACGCGGAACGGTTCGAGCGCGTCGAGCGTGACGATCCACGGCGAGATCGTCGTCGCGAACCCCTTCGAGTTGAACGGGCCGAGCGGCACGTATTCCCACTGCTGGATGTCGCGCGCGCTCCAGTCGTTCAGCAGCACCATCCCGAAGATATGCGCTTCCGCGTCCTCGCACGCGATCGGCTCGCCGAGCGCGTTGCCCTTGCCGACGATGAAGCCCGTTTCCAGTTCGATGTCGAGCTTGCGGCACGCGCCGAACACCGGACGCTCCTGGTCGGGCAGCTTCAGTTGCCCGTTCGGGCGCCGCACCGGCGTGCCGCTCACGACCACCGACGACGCGCGGCCGTTGTAGCCGATCGGCATCTCGGACCAGTTCGGCAGCAGCGCGTTCTTCGGATCGCGGAACATCGAGCCGACGTTGGTCGCATGCTCCTTCGACGAATAGAAATCGGTGTAGCCGGGGATGTCGAGCGGCAGATGCAGCGTCGCGTCGCGCTGCGCGACGAGCACCTGTGCGCGCAGTGCCGCGTCGTCGCGCAGCGTCGCGTTGTCGCGCGAGAACAGTGCCGACAGTTGCACACGCACGCTGCGCCACGCGTCGCGGCCGAGCGCGATGAACGCGTTGAGCGTCGGCGCGGCGAACACATCGGCGCCGGCCGGCAGCGTCACCAGGCCCGCGCGCGCGAGCGCCGCGAGATCGACGATCTGGTCGCCGAGCGCGACGCCCGCACGGCGCGCGCCCTGCTTCGCATCGCTGAAGATCCCGAACGGCAGGTTCTGGATCGGGAAATCGCAGGCGGGATCGTTCGCCGTGTCGACCCAGCTCTTGCGAGCCGGGTCGAGCGTCGCGCGCCAGTCTTGGATATCGCTCACTTTTGCTCCGGATTGAAGTGTTTCCTGATGCCTTGCCAGCATTCGAAGTAATCGGCCTGCAACTGCGCGGTGTCGAGCGCATAGCGCGTCGGCCGGATCAGCGTGCGGGTTTCGAACATGAACGCCATCGTCGCGTCGACCTTGTGCGGCTTCGTCGTGTCGCTCGCCGACGCCTTCTCGAACGTGTCCGCGTCGGGCCCGTGGCCCGACATGCAGTTGTGCAGGCTCGCGCCGCCCGGCACGAAGCCTTCGGCCTTCGCGTCGTACGCGCCGTGCACGAGCCCCATGAACTCGCTCGCGACGTTGCGGTGGAACCAGGGCGGGCGGAACGTATCCTCGGCCGCGAGCCAGCGCGGCGGGAAGATCACGAAGTCGATCGTGTCGACGCCCGGCGTATCGCTCTGCGCCTGCAGCACGAGGAAGATCGACGGATCGGGATGGTCGAAGCTGATCGAGCCGATCGTGTTGAACAGGCGCAGGTCGTATTTATACGGTGCGTAGTTGCCGTGCCACGCGACGACGTCGAGCGGCGAATGGCCGATGTCCGCGCGCCAGAGGCGCCCGTTCAGCTTCGCGATCAGTTCGAACGCGCCTTCGCGATCCTCGTACGCGGCCTGCGGCGTCAGGAAGTCGCGCGGGTTCGCGAGCCCGTTCGAGCCGATCGGGCCGAGATCCGGCAGGCGCAGCAGCGCGCCGAAGTTCTCGCAGATATAGCCGCGCGCGTCGCCGTCCGGCAGCGCGACGGTAAAACGCACGCCGCGCGGAATCACCGCGATCTCGAACGGCTCGACGTCGAGCCGGCCGAATTCCGTCGCGATGAACAGCCGCCCCTGCTGCGGCACGATCAGCAGCTCGCCGTCCGCGCTGTAGAAGAAGCGGTCCTGCATCGAGCGGTTCGCCGCGTACAGGTGGATCGCGCAGCCGTTCATCGCCGCGGCCGACCCGTTGCCGGCCATCGTCACGAGGCCGTCGACGAAATCGGTCGGCTCGACCGGCATCGGCAGCGGATCCCAGCGCAACTGGTTCGGCGGCGTCGGCGGCACGTCGGCCGAATCGCCGAACTCCGACACGAGCCGCGGCGCTCCCGCGTACGGCTCGAACGGCCGGTGCACGGCGGCCGGGCGAATCCGGTACAGCCACGCGCGGCGGTTGTGGCCGCGCGGCGCGGTGAACGCGGTGCCCGACAGCTGCTCCGCGTACAGCCCGTACGGCGCGCGCTGCGGCGAATTGCGGCCGTGCGGCAGCGCGCCGGGCAGCGCCTCGGTCGCGAATTCGTTCGCGAAACCGCTCAGGTAGCCGGCGGTCGCCGGTTTCGACAGGTCAAGCGTCATCGTTTTCCTTTCTCCATCAATTCAGGGCGGCGTTCGGCGCCTGCGCGCCGCTGCGCCGCGTGACACCGGCCAGGCCCAGCACGAACAGCGCCGAGCACAGCACGGGCACGGCGGCCGCGTGGAACAGCGCGCCGTTGCTCCAGTTGAGCGCAATCAGTTGCCCGCCGACGAGCGGCCCGAGCACCGAGCCGATCCGGCCGATGCCGAGGCTCCAGCCGATGCCCGTCGAGCGCAGCGACGTCGGGTAATACTGGCCCGCGAGCGCGTTCACGGCCGGCTGTCCGCCGACCACGCAGAACCCGCCCGCGAACACGACCACCAGCAGCCACGGCAGCGCATGCGCGACCGAGCCGATCAGCCCCACCGACACGGCCGCGCACGCGAAGCACGCGAACAGCACGCGCACGAAGCCGTAACGTTCGATGAACCAGCCGAGCGACAGCGTGCCGATCACGCCGCCCGTCTGCAGCACCGTGCCGACGATCACCGCCGTGCCCGGCGAATAGCCGGCCTCACGCATCACGGTCGGCAGCCAGTTCGACAGGAAGTACAGATCGATCAGGTTCATGAAGCTGATCGCCCACAGCAGCAGCGTGACCGGCAGGCGGCCATGGCTGAACAGCTCGGCGACCGGCGCGCCGCTCGCCGCGCGCTCGCGCACGACGAGCCGCGTATTCGCATCGATGCCGGCTTGCGGCGCGAACCGCGCGAGCCAGTCGCGCGCCTGCGCGACGCGCCCTTTCAGCACCAGGAACTGCAGCGACTCCGGCAGCCGCGCGACCATCGCGATCGTCAGCACGAGCGGCACCGCGCCGCCGACGAAGAACACCGCGCGCCAGCCGAGCGCCGGAATCAGCGCGGCGCTGATGAAGCCGCCGATCGCCGCGCCGAGCGTGAAGCCGCACGACACGATCATCATCCGCTTCACGCGATGCGCGGCCGGGCTGAACTCGCCGACCAGCGCCATCGCGTTCGGCATGATGCAGCCGAGGCCGAGGCCCGTGACGAAGCGCAGCGCCATCAGCATGGGGATCGAGTTCGCGAACGGCGTCGCGAGCATCGTCACCGCGAAGAACAGCGTCGAGCCGATCAACACCGGGCGCCGCCCGATCCGGTCGGCCAGCACCGACAGCCCGAGCGCGCCGAGCAGCATCCCGAACAGGCTCGCGCTGAATACGGGCCCCAGCGCCTGCTTCGGCACGCCCCATTCCGCGATCACGCTCGGCGCGACGTAGCCCATTGCCTGCGCATCGAAACCGTCGATCACGAGGCACAGCCCGCATAGCGCGAGCAGCATCGCGTGAAAACCCGGGCGATGGGTCTCGTCGATCACGCGCTCGACTTCGAGCACGCGCGCATCGGCCGCCGCGCTCATTGCGCGACCTCGGCGGCCGGATGCACGGGCGACGTCACGCCCTGGCGCGCGAGCGCCATCGCTTCGCGCAGCACGTCGGCGTCGCCGACCTGGTTCGCGAGCAACAGGATCAGCTTCGCGTTCACGAGCTGGCTGTCCGCGTCCGACAGATCGCGATGCATGTCGATCAGCGCTTCGTAGAACGCGTCGGGGTCGGCCAGGCGCGGGCGGGTATCGAGTGGGGGCATGACGGTGTCTCCGGTGTCTTTATCGTATTCAGCGTGCGCAGCTCGCGCGCGCCAGTGCGTCGGCGATCGCCTGACGGTCGAGCGTGCGCGTGCGGGCGCACACGTGCTGGTCGGGACGCAGCAGGTAGAACGTGCCGGGCTGCGCGTCGTAACGCCGCGCGGCGAGCCCGTCGACGTCCTCCACGACGTCGACGCCGGCCACTGGCTGCGCGTGCCCGGCCGGCACGACGAGCACCGGCCGCACCGGCAGCGCGAGGCCGTCGACGGCCTGCGCGAGCGCGGCCGCATCGCCCGGCAAGCCGAACAGCACGCCGCTGAAGCCGCCGCGCAGATGCTGCAGCAGCCAGCCCGGCGCACCCTGCACGCGCACCGGCGCATCGGCCGCCACCGTGCCCGGCCGCATCGCGCATGCAAATGTGTCGCCGCCGCGGTCCGGCGTGTTGAGCGGCGAATCCACCAGCACGGCCGGCACCGACAGGCGCCCGCTGTTCACCAGCTTGCGCGCGAACTCGCAGTCGCGCGCAAGCTTCAGCGTCGCATCGCGGAACACGCGCGACACCGCGCTCTTGGGCGTGATGAAGTCGGTCGAGCGCGTCGAGTTGCGGATGTTCTCGTCGGCCGCGAACTCGCGCTCGCTCGCATACGTGTCGAGCAGGCGGTCGTGCGCGCGGCCGTCGAGCACCAGCTTCAGCTTCCACGCGAGGTTGTCCGCATCCTGCACGCCGCTGTTCGCGCCGCGCGCGCCGAACGGCGACACGCCGTGCGCGGAATCGCCCGCGAACAGCACGCGGCCGTGGCGGAACGTATCCATCCGCTGGCAGCGGAACGTGTAGACGCTCACCCACTCGAGCTCGAACTCGACGTCCGGCCCGAGCAGCGCACGCACGCGCGGGATCACGCGGTCCGGTTGCTTCTCCGCGACCGGATCGGCATCCCAGCCGAGCTGGAAGTCGATGCGCCACACGTTGTCCGGCTGGCGATGCAGCAGCACCGACTGGTTGCGGTGAAACGGCGGATCGAACCAGAACCAGCGCTCGGTCGGAAACTCCGCCTTCATCTTCACGTCGGCGATCAGGAAGCGGTCCTTGAACGTGCGGCCGCGGCTTTCGAGGCCCATCATCGTGCGCATCGGGCTGCGCGAGCCGTCGGCCGCGATCACGTATTGCGCGCGCAGCGTCGCGATGCCGTCCGGCGTCTCGATCGTCAGCACCGCGTGTTCGGCCGACTGGTCGACGCCCGTCACCTTGTGCTTCCAGCGGATGTCGATGTTCGGCAGCTCGAACGCGCGATCGGCCAGATAGCCTTCGACGTAGTACTGCTGCAGGTTGACGAACGCCGGGCGCGCATGCCCTTCCTCGGGCAGCAGGTCGAACGCGTAAAGCTGCTCGTCCTGCAGGAACACCTTGCCGACGTGCCAGCTCACGCCCTTGTCGACGAAGCGCTCGCCGCAGCCGAGCCGGTCGAAGATCTCGAGCGTGCGCTTCGCGAAGCAGATCGCGCGCGAGCCGGTCGACAGCGTGTCGTCGTCGTCGAGCAGCACGACCGGCACGCCTTGCTGGGCGAGATCGATCGCGGCCGCGAGGCCCACCGGGCCCGCGCCGACGACGATCACCGGGTGAACGGCCGCGTCGTGCGCGCGGGCGCGGTACTCGAACTTCAGCGTCTGGTAATCGATGCTCATGGTCGCCATCCGCGCCTCAACGCCGCCGTGCGCGCACCACCGCGCCCGTCGTCCCGTTCGTCTCCTGCCGGCGCGCGTGCCCGCCTGTCCTGTCAACCGCCACGTCTCGCTCCTTGCTCCTGTTGATTCTTGAATGGCGCCGTTTCGCGGCGCCTGCCTGCCGCATTTCTTGATCGACGACACATCCCTGGATTTACGAATAGTAAAACCAATTACGTATAGTGAAATCAACGTAAACCCTAGTCGTTCGCTCGGGAACGGGATAACCATATGAGTGAAACGCCAAGCCGAGCGCGGCGCGCGCTGCTAATATCAAGTCACGAGGCGGCCCTTTCGGCCGCCATTTTTCCTTCTCACGCCGATGATTCCGCCTACCATCCCCGAGCTGGTGACCCGTGCCGGGCAACTCCCGTATCTGCGGGAGCACCTCGCGCTTGCCGAAGGCGGCACCGCGTGCGCGAATCTGCCCGAGCGCACGCTCGCCAGTGCGTACGAGCCGATCTACGACGTGACGATGCCCGGCTCGCCGCAATCGACGTCGTTCGCTGACGCGATCGAGCGCTACGGCGACGAACTCGGCTTCCAGGCCGTCACGCTGGTCACGGGTGCGCAGCACGATCCGGTCGATGCCGCCGTCGACGACCAGACGCTGGTCGCGATCGACCGCCTGTCGCGCGCGCTGCACGCAATCAATTTCTTCGGCGCGCAGCGCCACGGGCTGTTGTTCCTGCGCGTGCACGAGCGGCTGCTCAAGAGCGTGAAGTACGACCACGGCAAGCATTTCTCGTCGGTGCTGCAGCGCTTCGGGCTACCGACCGAGCGGATCGTGATCGAGCTGCCGGCGGTCGCGGTCGCCCACAAGACGTTCCTCGGCTACCTGACGCGCAGTTACCAGCATCATGGCTTCAAGGTCGCGGACAAGCTGCCCGACCCCGGCCGCATCCTCGCGGTCGAATCGGACATGGCACGCCCCGACTACATCAAGATGGATGCCGGCATCGCGTTGCGCGACGGGATGGTGAAGGCGCTCGTCGCCTATGCGCAGCGCGTGCGGATCCCGCTGATCTTCGACGGCGTCGTGGACGAGACGCAGTGCGAGCTGCTGCGCCAGCACGACGTACGGTTCATGCAGGGGCCGGTGTTCGCGAAGGTCGTGACGGTCTGAGCGATCGGCGGAGAAGGCGCGCCGGAGGGCGGACTCCGGTGTTGTGTCGCTGCAAGGATCGGGGTTCAGCACGCAGCGTCGCTCGGCGCCGGTCGGTTCCCGGTTCGTTCACGCAGAAAGGTCGAACGTGCTTGTGCGCGCGTTCGACGCCAATGTGCGGCCTATTCTCGTCCGCCGTCGTCGTACTTCGGTAGATCGTCGTCGATCTCGATGCCCGGGAAACGATCCCCGTACCAGACGTGCCACGCCGGACGCAGCCTCGACGGTTCGTCGAGCGTCGCGTAATTGATCTCGACCGCCCGCGGCGCGTCGGCGCGCCGGTATTCGAGCTGCGCGCCGCAACGGCCGCAGAAGCGCCGCTCGCCCCACGCGCTCGACGCGTAGACGGTCGGTTCGCCCTGCAAATATTCGAATGCGTCGATCGGCACCGAGGCCGATGCGACGACCGCCGCGCCGGTCGTGCGCTGGCAAAGCCGACAGTGGCAGAAGCCGGCATCGGTCGGAACGTCGGCGATGCGGTAGCGGATCGCGCCGCACGCGCATCCGCCTTCCATCGGTTCGGGGTACGCCATGGCAAGCCTCGTCGTCGGGAAACAGGCAAACGATGATGAGCGCGGTTCGCCCGTCGCGCAATACGCGACGGCGACGCCTCCGCTCCCCGTATCCGCCGCGAACGAACCGGTTGGCACGCGACGGCACCCTCCGCGCGCGCGTTGCTCAAACGGTCTGCCCGAGCCGCTGCGCGAGTGCCTTCAGCCGCGGCCCGACTTGCGTGCGAAACACGTCCTCGTCCATCGACGATGCGGGGCCGCTGCAGCTCAGGATCAGCCAGCGCCCCTCGCGCGGCTCGCGAAACGGCACGGCCGCCGCGTTCACGTCCGTATGCCACGCGCGAAACGAATAGCAGCATCCGCCTTCGGAGAACTCGGCCACCGCCTGCTGCGCGGCCGCGACGAGCGCATCGGCGTCGGCCGCGCCGCCGGCCGCGCGGTGCAGTTCGGCATAGAGCGCGCGGCGCACGTCCTCCGGCTGCACGGCCAGGTACGCGCGCCCCATCGAGCTCGTCAGCATCGACAGCCGCGAGCCGGGCGCGAGCCCGAGCGTCAGCGCGGTCTCGCTGCGGATCGTCTCCAGATAGATCATGTCGAGCCCGTCGCGGCAGCCGAGCGACACGGCCGCGCCGATCTCCCGCGCGAGCGCCTGCATGTGCGGCCGCGCGAGATCGATCGTCCCCGAGCCCGACAGCAGCGCATAGCCGAGCGACAGCACGCCGGCGTCCAGCGCATACTTTCCGAGCGTCTCGTCGTAGCGCAGATAGCCGAGCACGGTCAGCGTATAGGCGAGCCGGTTCACCGTCGCCTTCGGCAGGCCCGTGCGTTCCGCGAAGTCGCGGTTGCCCAGCATCGTCTCGCCGGGCCGGAAGGCGCGCAGCAGGTCGAGGCCGCGCGCCAGCGCGACGACGAACTTGCGCTCGTCGATGGGGGTGTCGTCGATGGTTGAAAGTGTCATCCAG
The DNA here is from genome assembly GCF_002223345.1 of Burkholderia sp. AU16741. NCBI lineage: Bacteria > Pseudomonadati > Pseudomonadota > Betaproteobacteria > Burkholderiales > Burkholderiaceae > Burkholderia > Burkholderia sp. AU16741. The sequence continues at coordinate 260,950 of NZ_NKEZ01000003.1, read as the reverse complement.
TGCTACACTGAGGTCGATTTGCAAAACATTGTTCCGCACAGCGGAACGCAAGTCAAGCGAACTTCAGGTATCCGCCCGGAGCAAGCGCCGAAGCCCGACCACTGCCGACCGACGCGCACGGCGGGAGTCGGCGTCGAGGCGCCCGCCCCGATCGACCGCAAAGCATGGAGCCGAGTGAGCGTTGGCTCGGGCCGACCACGAAGCAGGGGGCCCGAGTAAGCGCTAAAGCGCTAACTCGACGCCGACCGCGAAGCATGGGGCCCGAGTAAGCGCTAAAGCGCTAACTCGGGCCGACAGGAGATGAGACGATGAGTGCTGCAACTTTTCATTGGGACGATCCGCTGCTGCTCGATCAGCAACTGACCGAAGAAGAGCGGATGGTCCGCGATGCCGCGCAGGCGTACGCACAGGACAAGCTCGCGCCGCGCGTCACCGAAGCGTTCCGCCACGAACGCACCGACGCGGCCATCTTTCGCGAGATGGGCGAGGTCGGCCTGCTCGGCCCGACGATTCCCGAGGCATACGGCGGCCCCGGCCTCAACTACGTGAGCTACGGGCTGATCGCACGCGAGGTCGAGCGCGTCGATTCGGGCTACCGGTCGATGATGTCCGTGCAGTCGTCGCTCGTGATGGTGCCGATCTTCGAATTCGGCTCCGACGCGCAGAAGCAGAAATACCTGCCGAAGCTCGCGACCGGCGAATGGATCGGCTGCTTCGGCCTGACCGAGCCGAATCACGGCTCCGATCCCGGCAGCATGGTCACGCGCGCGAAGAAGGTGCCGGGCGGCTACGCGCTGTCCGGCGCGAAGATGTGGATCACCAACTCGCCGATCGCCGACGTGTTCGTCGTGTGGGCGAAGCTGGAGGAGAACGGCAAGGACGCGATCCGCGGCTTCATCCTGGAGAAGGGCTGGAAGGGCCTGTCGGCGCCGGCGATCCACGGCAAGGTCGGGCTGCGCGCGTCGATCACCGGCGAGATCGTCCTCGACGAGGTGTTCGTGCCCGAAGAGAACCTGATGCCGAACGTGAGCGGCCTGCGCGGCCCGTTCACCTGCCTGAACTCGGCGCGCTACGGGATCGCGTGGGGTGCGCTCGGCGCGGCCGAGTCCTGCTGGCACACCGCGCGCCAGTACGTGCTCGACCGCCAGCAGTTCGGCCGGCCGCTCGCCGCGAACCAGTTGATCCAGAAGAAGCTCGCCGACATGCAGACCGAAATCACGCTCGGCCTGCAAGGCGTGCTGCGCCTCGGCCGGATGAAGGATGAAGGCACGGCCGCCGTCGAGATCACGTCGATCATGAAGCGCAATTCATGCGGCAAGGCGCTCGACATCGCGCGGCTCGCCCGCGACATGCTCGGCGGCAACGGCATCTCCGACGAATTCGGCGTCGCACGTCACCTCGTGAACCTCGAAGTGGTCAACACGTACGAAGGCACGCACGACATCCACGCGCTGATCCTCGGCCGCGCGCAGACGGGCATCCAGGCATTCTTCTGACGATGCGGCCATGACACGCGCGGCGGCGATGCCGCGCACGCGCATGCCGCCACGCAAAAGCCCGCCCGGCATCGCTGCCGGGCGGGCTTGTTTTCATCGGAGCCGCGGCTCCGGGCCGCCGATGCTTACTTGTTCGGCTGCGGCGTCAGGCGCAGATACGGACGCACCGCGTTGAAGCCCTTCGGGAAGCGCTTCTTCAGCTCTTCCGGATCCTGCAGCGACGGCACGATCACGACGTCGTCGCCGTCCTTCCAGTTGCCGGGCGTCGCGACCTTGTAATTGTCGGTCAGTTGCAGCGAGTCGATCACGCGCAGCACTTCGTCGAAGTTGCGCCCCGTGCTGGCCGGATAGGTGATCGTGAGCCGCACCTTCTTGTTCGGGTCGATCACGAACAGCGAACGCACCGTCAGCGTTTCGTTCGCGTTCGGGTGAATCATGTCGTACAGCTGCGACACCTTGCGATCGGCGTCGGCGATGATCGGGAAGCCCACGACCGTCGACTGCGTTTCGTTGATGTCGTTGATCCAGCCCTTGTGCGATTCGACGCCGTCGACCGACAGCGCGATCACCTTCACGTTGCGTTTCTCGAATTCGCCCTTCAGCTTCGAGGTCAACCCGAGTTCGGTCGTGCACACCGGCGTGTAGTCGGCCGGATGGGAGAACAGGACACCCCAGCTGTTGCCGAGCCACTCGTGAAACTTGATCGTGCCCAGGCTCGATTCCTGCTCGAAATCCGGTGCGATGTCGCCAAGACGCAGACTCATGATGTTCCCTCCTCGAACGATACTGGTTGAAACCGCGCGCCGGAAAGCGCGGGCAGTCCATCAGCTTACGGGAAGCCATGGGCCGTGCGAACGAATATTCCGTTTGATATTCATGCTTTTTTGTCATTTTTACCCGACGTCGTGGCAGGACGGTGGGCGGCGAGGGAAACTTTTCAATCCTTTGTCGCTCTGTTCATGATTACAAGTCGTTTACCATGCAGTCTTGCGCTGCCGCCGTGTGTCTTCCCGGCTCGCCAGCAGGCAGGGGTTTCGCTACGATGTGAACCTGCAGCATGACAGCACGAAGGGAGTTGCAATGTCGGAAATCAACAAGGAGAAACTGATGTCGGATATCAAAACCGTTCTCTCGGACGCCGAAGACCTGCTCAAGCAAGCGGCGAGCAGCACGGGCGACCGTGCGGCCGAGCTGCGCGAGAAGGCCATGTCTCGCCTGAAGCAGGCCAAGGAAAAGGCTGCCGACGTCCAGGTCGTGGTGGTCGAGAAAGGCAAGAAGGCCGCGCGCGCGACCGACGACTACGTGCATGAGCACCCGTGGACGTCGATCGGCGTGGCTGCCGGCGTCGGCGTGCTGATCGGCCTGCTGATCAACCGCAAGTAACGCGCTCTGCGCCGTTTCGTCCCGCAGGCAGCGTCGCGCGGCCGGCGGGCGTCGAACGTCGAAGCCCGCCGGCTTGCGCCGGCGGCTTTGTCCTAGCTGCTTACTGCACGCGCAAGCCTCTTATCCATGACGACAGACACCCCTTCGCAGCCGTCCGGTCAAGGACCGCTGCGCCGCCTCGTCGGCTCCGCGATCGGCCTTCTGCAGACGCGCCTCGAACTGGTGGGCATCGAGCTTGCCGAGGAGAAGGAGCGCCTGATGGGCGTGCTGTTCCTCGGACTCGCCGCGATGATGCTCGCGACGATGGCGCTCATCAGCCTCACCGTGCTGATCGCGATCGCGTTCTGGGATACCTACCGCTGGCAGGCGCTCGCCGCGATCACCGCGCTGTATGCCATTGGCGGCATCACGTGCGCGCTGAAAGCGCGCTCGGGCCTGCGCGACGCGCCCACAGTGTTCGAGGCCACGCTCGCCGAACTCGAGAAAGACCGCGACCTGTTCCGCGGCAAGCCGTGAGCGCGCTCGCGCTCGCCCCTCCCACCTACTTCGCCGACGCGCCATGAGCCAGAACATCACGGGCAATCCCTCCCGCTCCCATTCGTCGCGATCGAACTGGAGCGCGTCGCAGCACCGCGCGCTCCGCAAGGAATTGCTGATCCTGCGATCCGAAGTCGAGCGGCTCGAACTTGCCGAGGCCGCCGCCGAAATGCGCCAGGCCGTCACGCGCTTCAGCTGGCTCAAGGTGTTCATCCCCGGGCTGTCGACTAGCAGGTTCGGCCAGTCGGCCAAGAACCTGAACGCAAGCCTCGGCCAGCTCGTCAACCAGTATCCGATGCTGAGCTCGCTCGCGTCGCTCGTGCTGGCGAAACCCGTTCGCTCGCTGCTGCGTGCGAGCACGGGCCCCGCGTTGAAGTGGGGCACGCTCGGCTTCGCCGCATGGGAGGTCTACCGGATCTGGAAGCAGTCCCGCGAGGAGCGCGGGCTCGACCCACGCGACGACTGACCGTTAGCATCCCGCGCACGGCCATACGCCGCTGCGCGCCCGCCTGGCGAACTCAGCGCACGCCCCAGCAGACAGCGCCCGACTCGTCGACACCCTCGCCTCCCGCATTGCCCTTCGTGCCGTCCGAGCGCAGCGTGAACGTGCCGCAGGCATCGTCGCGCATCGGCCCGGTGTCGAGCGGCGTCGCTGCCAATTCGTAGCCCACCGGCGAATCGTCGCCATCCGGCCGCCCGAGCGTCAATCGATACACGGCATGCCCGTCCGGCGGCGCCTGCGCGAGTGCGTCAGGCAACGCCGCAGGCGGCGCATCGTCCAGTGTTTCAAGATATTGGGCCGCACGGTACAGCGCGGACACCGCCGACGCACGGTGAACCCGCACGACATGCCCGCGATACGACGGGATACCCCACGCGGCCAGCACCGCGACGATCGCGAGCACGATCATCAGCTCGATCAGCGTCAATCCGGCCGCTCGGCACCGGGGCAAACGGCCGTTCATCGAAGCACCGCCGCGACACGACGCCAGCGCAACACGACGATGCGGCCGGCGCGTATCGCGACCTGGTGTTGCAGCCACACGGCGCTCGATGCGTGCGCGCCGACGCCACGCGCGGTGACAAGGTAAGCGCGGTCGCCGGCCTGCGCCGACGGAAGCCGCCATGCCTCGATCAGGCACCGCGGCGGTTGCGCGGCCATCGGCCAATCGGCGAAAGGCGCGAACGCTTCGGCAGCCGCCAGCGGCGGCATGCGCCGCCAGGTGTCCGGCTCCGCGCGCGAGTCGCTTTCGCTCACGTACGGTGCCGAGCCGTGCAGCAATCGCGCGGTGCACGCGGCCAGCGCGGCATCGGCCGCGTGAAATGCGATCAACCGATCCGACAACGCGCGGGTGCGGCGCGACTCCGTCAATGCGGCGTCGAACCACGTGCCGGTCAGTGCCGCGACTGCTGCGCCGACCGCGATCACCGCTGGCAACGCAAGGCCTGCCTCGCGACGCCACGCGCGGCGGACGAGCCGGCAGCGCATGTGCGGCTCGCGCGGGCTCGCAGGCGGAGCGCCGGCACATGCGGTTGGCTGCGGGTTGTCATCATGTGCGACGGCGTGCGCTTGGACGTGGGCTGTCTTCACGCGTCGCGAGATATCGTCCCGCGCGCACCGCGCTGCGCCGCTCATCGCGCCACCTCGCTTGCGCGAGTTGCGTCATGTAAAGCAGCGTCGGATGCGGGCGCGACGTTTCGCAACGCGACGATGCGTTCGAGCGTCAAACGTGCGCGGCCGTCCGGTGCAACGGCGGCGCGGCCGTCGCAGTCGACATGCTGCGTCGGTTCGCGCGTCGGCTCGCCGCGCGCCCGCACGCAGACATGCACGGCCACGACCTCGCGCCAGTCGTCGGCACGCATCGCATCGGCGTCGACGAACTGCGTGGCCCCTCGACGCAAATAGCGCATACGCAACTGATCGATTCCCGCCGCGACAGGTTGCGGCGTGCCTGGACGGCCGCTTCCTTCACAATACAGTTCGGGCTCGCCCGTCGATGGGCTGACATGCGCATCGAAACGATTCTCCACCGCCGCAGCTTCGCCCAGCTCGCCGACACCCTGCCCGAGGCAATCCGATGCGTGGCCGCTCACCGTCGGCCACGTCGACACGGCATCGTCGACATACCGGACCAGCACCGCGTCCGACGACAGGCGCGCGGGCTCGCAGCGCACCTGTGCGCCGCTACCCCGCACGCGCGCCGCCGAACATCCGAACACCGGCGGCAACGACGATCCCGCGTCGGCATCGAGCGGCCGGAATCCCGCCATCTGGATCTGCTGACCGATCAGCATCAGCGCGGTCGACGCCGCGTCGCGCATCCTGAACCCGTCTTCCGCGCGACGCTGCGCAATGCGCTGCGCGTGGTACAGCGCACCGGCCGCCGCGAGCACGAGGAGCCCGACGGTCATCGCGATCAGCACTTCGAGCAGCGTATGGCCGCGCGTACGGCGATCAGCGTGCATCGCGCGCCCTCTCCCGAAATGGAATGCGGACACACGACGGCGGCTGCGTCGACATTGCCGCGGCATCGCAACGCACCGACGCGAGTCCATCGCCGCCACGCCAGCGGACGACCGCGTAGCGGACGCCTGCCGGGCCGCCATCGAGCGTCATCGCGCCACCCGGCAACGATGCGGCCGCCAGCGCCTCGAGTCCATCGCCGGCCGCCGCGGCAGCATGCAGACGTTCGATACGCGCATCGGCCAGCCACAGCGCGCGTTCGCGCCAGATCGTCGCGCGCTGCGCACGCGCCATCGCGAGCTGGCTGCCGGCCACTGCCAGCATTACGGTGGCGAGCAGCGCGATGGCCAGCGTCGCCTCGATCAACGACGTCCCTCGCATGGCATTGCGCATCGCGATCACGCCGCGTCGCAGCGCCCGGCGACCAGCCGCGCGCGACCGCCTGCCGCAATCCGCACGCAACGCGATACGCGCGCGTCGTCGGCGCCGGACACGCTGCGCCGCGGACGCACCTCGAAACGCCGGATGCCGCCGATCGACTGACCGACCGGCGGTGCAAACGCGAGCTCATGCGCGGCGCCCGCGACGGCCACTTCGGCATCGCGCGGGTAGCGTCGCAGCACACGCGACTGCCCGTCGAGTTGCCCGCTGACGATCCAGTCGCATGACCATTCGGCCGGATCGCATCGCTCGCCGGCACGCAAACAGGCGCCGTCGCGCCCGGCGCGGCACAGCGTGACGCGCGCGCCGAGACGCGTTGCCTCGGCACGCGCAAACGACAGCGCACCGAGCAGCGCGCGCGAGCGGGCATCCACGCGTTCGCGCATGCGCCACTGGTCGAACGTGGGCACCGCATAGAGCGCGAGCCCCGCCGCCAGCGACATGGCGACCATCAGCTCGACCAGCGTAAATCCGCCCGGCCGTCGCACCACATTCTTCAAGGGTTGAGCGCCCCGTTCCATCGCAATCGTCCTCCGCCACGGTGATGCGACGACTGTAGCGGCGCGTGCGGATGCGCGCCATTGGCCGAACGGCCGACTGGCGACATGCGATCGCAACCGACACAATCGGCGCGAATCGAACCAATGGAGCAGACGATGAACGGACGCAGCGCGTCAGCGCTTACGTGGGGTCTTGGCGGGAGAGGCGCGACGGAACTCTTCGATCACGTCGGCAAATTCGGAAACGTCCTCGAACTGGCGATACACCGAGGCGAAGCGCACATAGGCGATCGTATCGAGGCCGCGCAACTCGTTCATCACGAGTTCGCCCAGCTTCTCGCTACGCACTTCGCGCTCGCCAGTCGCGAGCAGTTGATACTCGATGCGGGCGACCGCCGCGTCGATCGCGTCGGCGGCAACCGGCCGCTTGCGCAGCGCGAGTTGCATGCTGGCGACGATCTTGCGACGGTCGAATTCCGTGCGGCTGCCGTCCTTCTTCACGACGAACGGCAGGGACAACTCGACCCGCTCGTACGTCGTGAAACGCTTGTCGCAAGCCGAGCAGCGACGGCGCCGCCGAATCGCGGCGCCATCTTCGGACACGCGCGAGTCCACGACCTGCGTATCGTCATGCCGGCAGAACGGGCAACGCATCGGCGATCAGCGATAGACCGGGAAACGCTTGGTCAGCTCGGCGACCTGCGCGCGCACGCGTTCGATCGTCGCTGCGTCTTCCGGATTCTCGAGCACGTCGGCGATCAGGTTGCCCACCTGCTCGGCTTCCGCCGGCCCGAAACCGCGCGTCGTCATCGCGGGCGAGCCCAGGCGCACGCCGCTCGTCACGAACGGCTTTTCCGGGTCGTTCGGGATCGCGTTCTTGTTCACCGTGATGTGCGCCGCGCCGAGCGCCGCTTCCGCTGCCTTGCCCGTGATGTTCTTCGCGCGCAGGTCGACCAGCATCACGTGGCTTTCCGTGCGGCCCGACACGATCCGCAGCCCGCGCTTCACCAGCGTTTCGGCCAGCACGCGCGCATTCTCGACGACCTTCTGCTGATATTCCTTGAACTCCGGCGACAGCGCTTCCTTGAACGCCACGGCCTTCGCCGCGATCACGTGCATCAGCGGGCCGCCCTGGATCCCCGGGAAGATCGCCGAGTTGATCGGCTTCTCGTATTCGGCCTTCATCAGGATCACGCCGCCACGCGGGCCGCGCAGGCTCTTGTGCGTCGTCGTCGTCACGAAGTCCGCGTGCGGCACCGGGTTCGGATACACGCCCGCCGCGATCAGACCGGCGTAGTGCGCCATGTCGACCATCAGGTACGCGCCCACCGACTTCGCGATCTTCGCCAGACGCTCGAAGTCGATCTTCAGCGCAAACGCCGACGCGCCCGCGACGATCAGCTTCGGCTTGTGTTCCTGCGCCAGCTTCTCGGCTGCGTCGTAGTCGATGTCTTCGTTTTCGTTCAGGCCGTAGCTCACCACGTTGAACCACTTGCCCGACATGTTCACCGGCGAGCCGTGCGTCAGGTGGCCGCCATGCGCGAGGCTCATGCCCATGATCGTGTCGCCCGGCTTGAGCATCGCGAAGAACACGCCCTGGTTCGCCTGCGAACCCGAGTTCGGCTGCACGTTCGCGGCTTCCGCGCCGAACAGTTGCTTCACACGGTCGATCGCCAGCTGCTCGACCACGTCGACGTACTCGCAGCCGCCGTAGTAGCGCTTGCCCGGATACCCTTCCGCGTACTTGTTCGTGAGCTGCGAGCCTTGGGCGGCCATCACGGCCGGGCTCGTGTAGTTTTCCGACGCGATCAGCTCGATGTGATCTTCCTGGCGGCGGTTTTCCTGCTCGATCGCTGCAAAGATTTCGGGATCGACGTTCGCAATGGTGCTTTGGGCTCTGTCAAACATACGGGTTCCGTTAAGTGTGTACAGGTTGACCGGAGCGGCCGAGTACGGTGCGCTGCTGGCGAGACCAGCTCGACGTGGCGGAAGAATCCGTATGACGCGAGGCAGGACAGCCACCGGCGATGCACGCGACGGCGCACAACGGCTGCCCAGGCGAACGGCAAAAACGGCGCCCCGCGCTTCACGGTGGGATGCTCCACCTTGAACCCGAAGGGTTCTATCGCCAGTCACGCAGGGGTGATGAGCGCATTAGTGTATTGGATGCGTCATGAATAGGCAACCGCACGGCAGTGGCCTCCAAACAATAAGGGCCGGACTCTACGCGCCCGTGCCGAAACACTTCGCCGTCTTGCCGCGGTGCGGCATTCTCAGTAGGCTTGCGGGATTCCACCCGCTATTCCGTTACCGACCAGGAGCAGCAATGATCGTGTTCGTCACAGGTGCGTCCGCCGGCTTCGGCGCCGCCATCTCCCGCGCCTTCGTCAAGGGCGGCCATCGTGTCGTCGCCACCGCGCGCCGCAAGGATCGCCTCGACGCGCTCGCGGCCGAACTCGGCGACGCACTGCTGCCGTTCGAGCTCGACGTGCGCGACCGCGCGGCCGTCGAAGCCGTGCCGGCCTCCCTTCCCGCCGAATTCGCCGCGCTCGACGTGCTCGTCAACAACGCCGGCCTCGCGCTCGGCGTCGAGCCTGCCCAGAAGGCGAGCCTCGACGAATGGCAGACCATGATCGACACGAACTGCTCGGGCCTCGTGACCGTCACGCACGCGTTGCTCCCCGGCATGATCGCGCGTGGTCGCGGCCATATCTTCAATCTGGGCTCGGTGGCCGGCACCTATCCGTATCCAGGCGGGAACGTATACGGCGCGACCAAGGCTTTCGTCAGACAATTCAGCCTGAACCTGCGTACCGACCTGATCGGCACGCCGTTGCGCGTCACCGACATCGAGCCGGGCCTGTGCGGCGGCACGGAATTCTCGAACGTCCGCTTCCGCGGCGACGATGCAAAGGCGGCGAACGTCTACGAGAATGTCCAGCCGCTCACGGCCGAGGACATCGCCGACACGATCTACTGGATCGCCACGCGTCCCGCGCACGTCAACATCAATACGATCGAAATGATGCCGGTCGCGCAAGCGCCGGCCGGCCTCACGATCCATCGCGGCTGACGCGTCGCCCGCCGCCGCAGGGCCGCCTGCGGCCGGCCCGCGGTGTGCTACGACGCACTACATTCCGTTACGAATCGGTTACGAATCCCGTCTTTGCCTTCCGGTAGAATGCGCGCCATGACTCAGCCTACCCGCTCCCCGGAAGCGCCGTCCGGCTTTACCTGGCCGGTGCGCGTGTACTACGAGGATACCGATGCAGGCGGCATCGTCTTCTATGCCAACTACCTGAAGTTCTTCGAGCGCGCCCGCACCGAGTGGCTTCGCGCGTGCGGCGTCGACCAGCGTCGGCTCGCCGACGATACCGATGCGATCTTCATCGTGCGCAGCACGTCGCTCGACTACCGCGCGCCGGCGCGACTCGACGACACGCTGACGATCACGAGCCGGCCCGGACGCATCGGCCGCGCATCGGTGGAATTCACGCAGGAAGCCTGGTGTGGCGACACGCTGCTCGTGGCCGGGCAGATCCGCCTCGGCTGCGTCGACCGTCACGGCATCCGGCCCGCGGCCATCCCGCCGGCCGTGCTCGACGCGCTGCAACGCGGGCCCGTCATCGACACCGGGCAGACTGGTCTGTCAACGAAGCTCGCATGAGCGCCGTTTAGATACAGCCTATGAACTTGCCGTTCTGATTCGATACTAAGCAAGGTTCGGCGTCAGGCATCGCCGGCGCGCCGCGCCGCACGCACACCGGACGCCCTTGCCGGGCATTCCCGAAGGGACGTTACTCAAACCTCTATGAATACTGTTCAAGACCTGTCGATCATTTCCCTCGTCCTCAACGCGAGCGTGCTGGCCCAGGCCGTGATGGGGCTGCTGCTGCTGCTGTCGCTGATGTCGTGGACCTTCATCTTCCGCAAGTGGTTCGCGATCCGCCGCGCACGCGCGCAGACCGAACGCTTCGAGAAGGATTTCTGGTCGGGCGGAGACCTGCAGGCGCTGTATCAAAGCGCGGCCAACAACCGTCACACGATCGGTGCGCTCGAGCGGATTTTCGAATCCGGGATGCGCGAATTCCTGAAGGCGAAGGAAAAGCGCCTCAGCGATCCGGGCCTCGTGCTCGACGGTGCGCGCCGCGCGATGCGCGCGTCGTTCCAGCGTGAAATGGACGTGCTCGAAGCCAATCTCGCATTCCTCGCGTCGGTCGGCTCGGTCAGCCCGTACATCGGTCTGTTCGGCACGGTCTGGGGGATCATGAACTCCTTCCGCGGCCTCGCGAACGTGCAGCAGGCCACGCTCGCGAACGTCGCGCCGGGCATCGCCGAGGCGCTCGTCGCCACCGCGATCGGCCTGTTCGCCGCGATTCCGGCGGTGGTCGCGTACAACCGCTACGCGCACGACATCGACCGCCTCGCGATCCGCTTCGAGACCTTCATCGAAGAGTTCTCGAACATCCTGCAGCGTCAGGCCCAGTAAGGAGCGCGCCATGGCAGGAAGCCCCATCCGATCCAGCATGCGCGGCGGCCGCTCGCGCCGCGCGATGGCCGACATCAACGTCGTGCCGTACATCGACGTGATGCTGGTGCTGCTCGTGATCTTCATGGTCACCGCACCGCTCGTCGCGCCGTCGATCATCAACCTGCCGACCGTCGGCAATGCCGCGCCGCAGGAGCAGACGCCGCCCGTCGTCGTCAACATCAAGGCCGACCGCACGATGAGCGTCAAGTACAAGGGCGACTCGGGCGCGACCCAGGAAGACACGATGACGAAGGCCGAACTCGACAGCTTCATCTCGGCCCGTCAGGCCGATCATCCTGACCAGCCGGTCGTGATCGCAGCCGACAAGACCGTGCAGTACGATGCCGTCATGACCGTGATGTCCGATCTGAAGGCGCGCGGCGTCAAGCGCGTCGGCCTCCTCGTCAAATCGCAATGAACCGGCAGCAATCCACGCGCAGGTCCGCCTACCCGCTCCAGCCTCCTCGCGAGCGCGGGACGTGGCGCGCGTTCGCGCTCGCCGCGCTGATGCACGTGCTGCTCGCACTGTTCCTCTATCACGGCGTGCAGTGGCAGAACAGCACGCCGGCCGGCGCCGAGGCCGAGCTGTGGACCGAAGTGCCCGACGTCCCCGCGCCGCGGCCCGTCGTCACGCCCACACCGCCCGTGAAAGTCGCGCCGCCCCCTCCGCCGGTGCGCGACGAGCAGGCCGACATCGCGCTGCAGCAGAAGAAGCGTCAGCAGGAAGCGGCCGCGCGCGAAGCGCAGCTCGAGCAGCAGCGCCGTGCGCAGCAACTGAAGGCCCAGCAGGAAGAGGAAGCCCGGCGCGCGCAGCTTGCCGCGCAGCAGGCCGCCGCGCTCGCCGCCCAGAAGGCCACGGAACGCGAAAAACAGAAACAGGCCGAGAAGCTCAAGCAACAGCAGCTCGCCGAGCAGCAGAAGCTCGAACAGCAGAAACTCCAGCAGCAAAAGCAGGCGCAGCTCGAAGCGCAGCAGGCGGCGAAGGCGAAGGCCGAAGCAGCCGCGAAGGCAAAGGCGGAAGCCCAGGCCAAGGCGAAGGCCGAAGCCGCGGCGCACGCGAAGGCCACTGCGGCGGCGAACGCGAAGCTCGACCGCGAGCGCAACGCGCGCCTCGCGCAAATGCAGGGGCTGTCCGGCGCCGGCGAAGGCGGCGGCGACGGCCTCGCGAAAAGCGGCACAGGCACGGGCTCCGGCGGCAATGCCGCGACGCCCGGCTATGCCGACAAGGTGCGCCGCCGCGTCAAGCCGAACATCGTTTGGGGCGGCGAGCGGGCAGGCCTGACCACCGTCGTCAAGATTCGGTGCACGCCGTCCGGTGACGTATTGAGCGCATCGGTCTCCCGCTCGAGCGGGAATTCGGGGTGGGATCAAGCCGTGGTCAATGCGATCCACGCATCGGTCCCGTTGCCGCCCGATTCTAACGGTCGTACCCCGTCCGACATTACGATTACCTTCAAGGCGGCGGAGTGAAACGAAATGCGCTTACACTCCGGGCGTCGCTGTCGGACGGGAACGAATCGGGTATTTTTACTGTCTCTGCGGTTGCGCAGCGATCCAAGCCATACGGGAAGCAAGAAGCATGAGTTTGATGACAAAGCTAGGTTTCAGGGCACTCGTGGCCTCGTGTCTGATTACGGCGGGCAGCGCCGCTAACGCCCAGGTCAACGTGCTGATCACCGGTGTCGGGTCGACCCAGTTCCCCATTGCCACCGCGAATTTCACGAACGAGGCGAGCCTGCCGCAGCAGGTTACGTCGATCGTGCGCGCCGACCTCGCCCGCAGCGGCAAATTCACCAACATCGACGCGGGCAGCACGCCCGTGCCCGAGACCGCATCGGTCGATCTCGGCGCGTGGAAGGCCAAGGGCGCGAATGCGTTCGTCGCCGGCAGCGTGAACCGCGAGGCGAACGGCCAGTACAAGGTCAACTTCATCCTGTACGACACCGTGAAGCAGCAAAGCCTCGGCGGCCTGTCGCTGACGGCCACCGACACCACGCTGCGCACGGCCGGCCACAAGATCGCCGACTACATCTACCAGAAGCTGCTCGGCGTGCGCGGGGTGTTCGCCACGCGCCTGTCGTACGTGATCAAGACCGGCAACCGCTACCAGCTGCAGATTTCGGATTCGGACGGCCAGAACGCGCGCATCGCGCTGTCGAGCACCGAACCGATCATTTCGCCGGCCTGGTCGCCGAGCGGCACGAAGGTCGCGTACGTGTCGTTCGAGCGCAAGAAACCGATCGTCTACATCCATGACCTGCCGACCGGCCGCCGCTACATGGTCTCCGACCAGAAGGGCAACAACAGCGCACCGGCGTGGTCGCCGGACGGCAACACGCTGGCCGTCGCGCTGTCGCTGACGGGCAATACGCAAATCTATACGGTCAACGCGAACGGCGGCGGCCTGCGCCGTCTCACGCAGAGCAGCTCGATCGACACCGAACCGTTCTACTCGCCGGACGGCCGCTGGATCTACTTCACGAGCGATCGCGGCGGCGCGCCGCAAATCTACCGGATGCCCGCACAGGGCGAGAGCGCCGGCGCCGCGCAGCGCGTGACCTTCACCGGCAGCTACAACACGAGCCCGCGCGTGAGCCCGGACGGCAAGCTGCTCGCTTACATCTCCCGCACGGGCGGGGGCTTCAAGCTGTACGTTCAGGATCTGCAGACTGGCGCGGCGAACGCCATCACGAATACCAATCGCGACGAATCGCCGAGCTTCGCGGCAAACGGCCAGTACATTCTGTACGCTACCCAGTCGGGTGGCCGCAATGTGCTGGCTGCAGTGCCTTCCGACGGCAGCGCGCCGCCGCAGATCCTGTCCGTCCAGGGCGGCTCCGTTCGCGAGCCGTCGTGGGGGCCCTTCATGCAATGACCACAAGGAGAGTAACCATGATGTCGAATAAAGCTCGTCTGGCCCTGGCCGTGATGATGATCAGCGCGCTCGCAGCGTGCAAGTCGGGCGTGAAGCTCGACGACAAGGCGAACGCCGGCGCAATCGGCACGCAGCCGAACGCCGACAACGTCGCGCAAGTGAACGTCGATCCGCTGAACGACCCGAACAGCCCGCTCGCGAAGCGCAGCATCTACTTCGACTTCGACAGCTATTCGGTGAAGGACGAGTACCAGCCGCTGATGCAGCAGCACGCGCAGTACCTGAAGAGCCACCCGCAGCGCCACGTGCTGATCCAGGGCAACACCGACGAACGCGGCACGAGCGAGTACAACCTCGCGCTCGGCCAGAAGCGTGCGGAAGCCGTCCGCCGCGCGATGGCCCTGCTTGGCGTGAACGACTCGCAAATGGAAGCCGTGAGCCTCGGCAAGGAAAAGCCGCAGGCAACGGGTCACGACGAAGCATCGTGGGCGCAGAACCGTCGCGCCGACCTCGTCTACCAACAGTAAGTAACGGAAGAATCGCCGTATGACGCACCGTTCAACCTGGCTGCGCGTTGCCGCAGCATTCTGCGTCGCGGGCGCGGCGTGGTCGGCCGCGCCGGCGCACGCCGGCATGTTCGACGACAACGAAGCGCGCCGTGCCGTACTCGATCTGCGCAGCAAGAGCGACAACCTGTCGAGCCAGTTGTCGGCCGCCCAGCGTACGATCCTCGATCAATCCGGCCGTCTCGACCAGCTGAGCCAGCAGGTCGCGACGCTGCGCGGCGAGAACGAGGATCTGACGAACCGGCTGACGACGCTCGAGCGGCAGCAGAAGGAGTACTACCAGGATCTCGACACGCGGCTCAAGAAGTTCGAGCCGCAGCAGGCGACGATCGATGGTGTCGAAGGCACCGTGCAGCCGGGTGAAACGGATGCGCTCAGCGCGGCGCAGCAGCAGTTCCGCAACGGCAACTTCAAGGCGGCCGCGGCTTCGTTCCGCGCGTTCATCGCGAAGTATCCGCAAAGTCCCTATCAGCCGACCGCGCAGTACTGGTACGGCAACGCGCAATACGCGCTGCGCGACTACCGCGGTTCGACCGCGACGTGGCAAGGGATCGTCAGCAAGTTCCCGCAACACCCGCGCGCGGCCGACGCCCTCGTGGCGATCGGTACGAACCAGCTCGAACAAGGCCAGAAGGCGGCCGCGAAGAAGACGTTCGAGCAGGTCGTGTCGCAGTACGCCGGGTCGAACGCGGCGCAGACGGCGCAGGGCAAGCTCGAAACCATCAAATAATTATCGTGACGGGTTGTTGACAGCCTTGTAACCCGCCGCTATAATTTTTTGCTCTTTAGGTCGTTGCCCAGTTTATTGAAGCAACGAACCGACAGGTTTCAAGAATGTGGGGTGGTAACTCAGTTGGTTAGAGTATCTGACTTTTAATCAGAGAGTCGAGGGTTCGAGTCCCTCCCACCCTACCAACTATCTTCGATAGTGTAAAAAAGCCTCCCTCGCGGAGGCTTTTTTGCGTCTGTCGCCGCGCCGTTGGAGCAGGATTCTCGACGATGCTCGCCACGCTCAGGTCGCGAGCGACCTGATCCAGCCTCCGGCCGATTCACCGCACACTCACGTCCCGCAGTACCGCACCATATAGGTGCTTGAGCCCAGTCGTCGGCCGGCTGGCAATCGGCATCGCCGAATACGACGATGTCGCAGCGATCGGCATCGACGCGATCGAAGCCGTCGTTCTTCGCGTCGTAGTAGCCGGTGCTCGCGCCGATCTCGACGAAGTCGATCGGGCGGCCGGCCAGCGCGGCGATGTCCGCGCACGCGTCGGCGGGCAGGCCGTCGTGCGTGATGATCCATTGCGCAAATTCCGCCGGCGTCACGGTCTGTTTCGCCAGCGCCGCCACGACGCGCTTCAGGCTGTCGACGGCCTGTGCGAGGCCCGCGCCGCCGCGCAGGTTATTGGTCTCCAGCACAAACGCAGCCCGCGTGGCCACGGAACGGGCGGCCGTGCGCGTCCGCGCTGCGGTGTCGGTGAAGTTCGGCATCCGGAATATCTCCATCGTCGTGCGCGACGGCATGGACAAAACGAAAGGACGTCGGGCCCGCGGCACGCCGGCGAATGCGGGTGCCACGAACGGCGTCGCGCAGCCGGCGGCCTCGGCGGGCGCCCGCTGCACGTGCGGTCACTCCTGGATCGACGGCGCGGAATCGGCGTCGGTATAGCGCGGCTTCGCGTTCTGCAAGTCGCGCGTGTTCTTCTGCACGGCCACCGAGCCGAACAGCGCGAGCACGAACGACATCGCGTAAAAGCCCTTCTCGCTCAATTGCAGCGTCGCGTTGAAGAGGCCGACGATCAGCAGCGCGATCGACAGCAGCAGCGCGATCCAGCTGAGGCCGTAGTAGATGCCGGTGACGGGGATGCCTTCCGCGCGGTCGCGCACGCTCTTCTGCAGCGAAATCGCCGCATAGAGGCCGAACACCAGCACGGTGAAGTAATAACCCTTCTCGTTGAGCTGCATGCCGGCGTTCCAGAGCCCGATCAGGAAGGCCGCGAAACCGGCGATCAGTGCGGCCCACGACGCGGCCACGAACGCGAACGACGGTTGCTGGATGGTGGTCTGGTTCATTGCTTTGCCCTCTCTTTCTTGTTGTTCGAAATCGTTGTCATCGAACTGCGTTTTGCGCATGGTAGCAGCTTTGGCGCGCGTCACGACGGCCCGTCGCGCATCCGCCGCGAGCGTGAGCCACGGTTGACGCAATGCATCCACGAGACGATTGCGCTGAAAATCGACGCCTCAACGTATCCAAACCCTCATCGATAGCGATCAGAATAGCCTTGCATCGCCGGAGTTCGCGGCACCCGCCGCCCTCCTCACTCTTTTCGACAAGGACGCATCATGCTGAACTGGAACGAATACCGGAAGGAACTCTCGACGCGTATCGGCGACATCGCCAAGCTGTCGCCCGATACGCTGGCCGGCTACAAGGCGCTGTCCGGCGCGGGCGCCAAAACCGGCCATCTCGACGCGAAAACGCGCGAGCTGATCGCGCTCGCGGTGGCCGTCACGACGCGCTGCGACGGCTGTATCGCCGTGCATACGGCCGAAGCGGCCAAGCATGGCGCGACCAAGGAGGAAGTGGCGGAAGCGCTCGGCGTCGCGATCGCGTTGAATGCCGGTGCGGCGCTCGTCTATTCGGCGCGCGTGATGGACGCGCTCGGCGACTGAGCCCGCGCGGTGCGGCACGCTCGTCGTGCCGCACCGCGTCGTTGCGTGGCGTGGCGCGCGACCGCATGGCCGGGCGGTTGCGCATCGCGCGGACGAGCCTGCCGTGCGTGACGAATATGGGCGACTCGCTTCGACGCGTAAGCGTCGTGGAGTCGGCTACCATGCGCGAACGATACATCGTGAAGGAGCGCTCCATGTGCCGTTGGCTCGCCTATACGGGCAATCCGATTCATCTGGAAACCGTGCTGTTCCGCGCGAAGCATTCGCTGATCGACCAGAGCCTGCATTCGGAGCTGGGCGCGACGACCACCAACGGCGACGGCTTCGGCATCGGCTGGTACGGGCACCCCGACGAACTCCCGTTCCGCTATCGCTCCGTGCATCCCGCATGGAACGACCGCAACCTGCGCGAAGCCGCGCGTGCGATCCGCTCGCGGATGTTCGTCGCGCACATTCGCGCGGCGACCGACACGCCCGTGCAGGAAACCAACTGCCATCCGTTCCGCCACGGCCGCTGGCTGTTCGCGCACAACGGGCTGATCCGCGATTTCCACAAGCTGCGCCGCGACCTGACGATGAAGGTCGATCCCGCGCTGTTCCCCACGCTCGAAGGCTCGACCGACTCCGAACTGATGTTCCGCCTCGCGCTGACGTACGGTCTCGAGCAGGCGCCGCTGCCGGCGCTCGAACGCATGGTCGGCGTGGTGGAGGAAACCGCCGCGCGGCATCGCGTCGCCGATCCGCTCAACATGACGATCTGCGCGACGGACGGCGAACGGATCGTCGCGGTGCGCTATTCGAGCGAACGGCAATCGCGCTCGCTGTTCCATAGCACGTCGTTCAAGCACCTGCACGAGCTGTATCCGCATAACCCGCGCATCGCCGAAGCCGGCGACGATGCGTTCATGGTCGTGTCGGAGCCGCTCGTCGACCTGCGCGGCGCGTGGGAGGAAGTGCCGGAGGGCATGGCGATCGTCGCGCACGGCGCCGATGTGCAGCAGCGGCCGTTCGGGCCGCGGCACAAGTGACGTGCCGCGGTCCTGACGAAATCGGGCGAATTCGGGTAGCGACGACCTCAGCGTGACGGGGCAATCGCGGCGATCCGGCTTTTAAGGGGGCCGACGCTCGGTCATGCCGACCCAATCGGAAGGGATGCCAATCGTCGCCGGGCAAAAATACGTCGAGGCAACAGGCGTCGGATAATTCCCCATTCGATAATAAGTGACGGAATCGCATCACAAAAGCAGCCCCGTGCGGACTGTTGTGGTTTTCGTCGAATAAAAATTAATTCAGTTGGGATTTCAATAATAGATCCACGATCGAAAATCCTGTCGACGACGCCTACTTATTTCGAATTATTACGACCAACCGGCAATCATTACCGGGCAGATGCGGTTCGCACACCGTCTCGCCGCCTGAAGGCGAAAGCTTATTCCCGAGCAAAATATTCAACTTACAAATTTTAAAAAGCACCGTTACAATTCGACGACGACTGAATTCGCATCAATAAAGTACGACGCAGTTACCGGCACATCGAATCCGAGATGACTCAAGATCTCCCTCATTCCCGCCCTGTCATGCTCACGGGCAATCAATCCGTGCTTTCCAGCATGAAGCAAGACCATGCTTTCGTGGTATGGCTCACCGGCGTGTCCGGTGCCGGTAAATCGACGCTCTCGAATCTTCTCAAGGAACACCTCGATGCGCGCGGCCTTCGGACTTTTCTGCTGGATGGCGACCAGCTTCGCGAAGGATTGAATCAGGACCTGGGATTCAGCGACGCAGACCGCCACGAGAACATTCGTCGGACGGCCGAGGTCGCACGCCTGATGGTGGATGCCGGGCTCGTCGTCATCGTCGCGCTGATCTCGCCTTTTCAGGAGGCCCGCGCCAAAGCGCGCGCACGTTTTCCGCAGGGCATGTTTTTCGAAGTCTTCGTCGACGCTGCGCTGGACGTGGCGGAAGCGCGCGACCCCAAAGGGCTCTACGCGCGGGCAAGGCAAGGGACCCTTCGGCAGTTCACCGGCATCGAATCGACCTATGAAAAACCGGTATCGCCCGACGTGCACGTGCGCACGGGCGAAGCAGGTCCGCTGGAATGCGTGCACGCGATCATGCAGAAATTGCCGTTGAACGGTTGACGCACGTCGCCGTCCGTCGTGAACCTCCGTCACCGCGCGAACCAGGCCATCGTCGGCCACCGCAACGCGATCTGACCGAAAACCGGTCGACCTCCCATTCCGCCCGGCGCGGCGCACCCACGTCCTGCCCGCTTTTCATTACGTCAACCAATGTCAGCCCGGTTGCCCGGCGCTCAAAGGTCAGGTTATAAAAGCGCCTCCCATCCCGGTGCATGCGCCGCCCTTTTACCCTCGACTTCGGAGAACGCATGATCGATCTCGCCACCGCCCAGCAATTCCTGATGACTCGCGGCCTCGACTTCGGCCTCAACCTCCTCGCCGCGATCGTGTTGTGGTTCGTCGGCCGCTGGGCGATCCGCATCGGTACGCGCCTGCTCGGCAAGGTCGTTCGCCGCAGCGGCAAGGTCGACCCGACGCTCACCGACTACCTGACCTCCGTCGTCGGCGTGCTGCTCACGATCCTGCTGATCCTCGCGATCCTGCAGATCTTCGGCGTACAGACGACCTCGTTCGCCGCACTGCTCGCCGGCCTCGGCCTCGCGATCGGCACCGCCTGGGGCGGCCTGCTCGCGCATTTCGCCGCCGGCGTGTTCATGCAGGTGCTGCGCCCGTTCAAGATCGGCGACGTGATCAGCGCGGGCGGCGTCACGGGCACCGTGAAGGAGCTCGGCCTGTTCGGCACGACGATCGTCACCGCCGACAACATCGTGACGATCGTCGGCAACAACAAGATCTTCTCGGACAACATCGCGAACTACAGCGCGACGCCGCACCGCCGCGTCGACCTCACCGCGAAGATCGCGAACAGCGTCGACGCCGCCGATGCGATCAACCGCCTGAAAACGCAGATCCAGCTGGTGCCGAACGTGCTGAAAGTGCCGGCGCCGGACGTCGGCGTGCTGCAGTTCACGCCGGAAGGCCCGCTGCTGTTCGTGCGCCCGTCGACCCAACCGGAGAACTACTGGCAGGTGTATTGCGACACCAACCGCGTGATTCTCGATACGTTCCGCGAAGCCGGCTATCCGACGCCCGAAACGCCGGTCTCGCATCGCAACGCGTGACGAAAGCCGCGGCCGAACCGCACGGACGAAAAAAAGCGTGGCACTCGCCACGCTTTTCTATTGCGTCGAAACCCGTCGCATCGCGTCAGCGCCCGCCCGCCTTCGGCGCCTCGTCCGAGCGCCGCCCGCGCACGAGCTTCCACACCGCGCCGAGCGCGACCGGCACGATCGCCGCGCCGATCCCGACCAGCACGATCACGTTCAGGTACTGGCGGATGAACGGGATGTTGCCGAAGAAATAGCCGAGCAGCACGAGCAGCAGCACCCACACCAGCGCGCCGATCACGTTGAACAACTGGAAGCGCGCGACGCTCATCGACGACGCCCCCGCGACGAACGGCGCGAACGTGCGCACGACCGGAATGAAGCGCGCGAGCACGATCGTCTTGCCGCCGTGCTTGTCGTAGAACGAGTGGGTCTTCTGCAGCGCGGCGCGATCGAGGAACCGCTCGAGCACCGGGATATGCGTATTGAACACCTTCGGGCCGACCCAGCGGCCGATCAGGTAGTTCACGGTGTTGCCGGAAATCGCCGCGACGAGCAGCAGCACGATCAGCAGGCCGACGTTCATTTCGCCCGTCGCCGCGAACGCGCCGCCGATGAACAGCAGCGAATCGCCGGGCAGGAACGGGAACACGACGAGGCCCGTCTCGCAGAACACGATCAGGAACAGCACGAGATAGACCCACGCACCGTACTGCCGGATGAAATCGCCGAGGAAAGCGTCGATATGCAGGACAAGGTTGACGAAATGCAGCAGCGTATCCAAATGCGATTCCTCGAAGGCGATGGGGCCGGAACGGCCGGAACAGGCCAGACATGGCCGAGGCGGCCGCCAGCCAAGGCTGGCGCGCGCAACGCAGTGATGATACCGAAACTACCTTAAGGCGCCGTGAAAAAACGTAACCGCCGGCCGCCCCGGCACGCGTTCGCGGCCTCGCTATAATTCGGCCATGTCCGATATCACCGAAACGGCCGCGGGCGCCGCGCCCGCCCCCGCCGCGCGCCCCCTGCGCGCGATCCAGCCCCTGCCCGACCAGCTGATCAGCCAGATCGCCGCCGGCGAGGTCGTCGAACGCCCGGCGTCGGTCGTCAAGGAGTTGCTCGAGAACGCGATGGACGCCGGCGCGACGACGCTGCGCATCGTGCTGGAAGAAGGCGGCGTCAAGCGCATCTCGATCACCGACGACGGCTGCGGGATTCCGCCGGACGAACTGGCGCTCGCGCTGATGCGCCACGCGACCAGCAAGATCCGCTCGCTCGAGGAGCTCGAGGCGGTCGCGACGCTGGGTTTTCGCGGCGAAGCGCTCGCGTCGATCGCATCGGTCGCCGAGATGTCGATCACGAGCCGGACGGCCGATGCCGCGCATGCGATGAAGATCGATGCGCAGACGGGCGTGCTGTCGCCCGCCGCCGGCTCGATCGGCACGACGATCGAGGTGCGCGAGCTGTACTTCAACACGCCCGCGCGACGCAAGTTCCTGAAGAGCGAGCAGACCGAATTCGGCCACTGCCTCGAAATGATCCGCCGCGCCGCGCTCGCGCGGCCGGACGTCGCGATCTCGGTGCTGCACAACGGCAAGGCCGTCGAGCACTGGAACGCGACCGAGCCCGCGCAGCGCGTCGCGAAGATCCTCGGCGACGGCTTCGCGACCGCGCACCTGCCGCTCGACGAGCAGGCCGGCCCGCTCGCCGTGTACGGCTGCGCCGGCCTGCCGACCGCGAGCCGCGGGCGCGCCGACCAGCAGTATTTCTTCGTGAACGGCCGTTTCGTGCGCGACAAGCTGCTGACGCACGCGGTGCGCGCGGCGTACGAGGATGTGCTGCACGGCGACCGCTACCCGTCGTACGTGCTGTTCCTCGACCTGCCGCCCGAAGCCGTCGACGTGAACGTGCATCCGTCGAAGATCGAAGTGCGGTTCCGCGATTCGCGCTCGATCCACCAGTACGTGTTCCACGCGGTCCAGCGGGCGCTCGCGCGCCATGCGGGCGCATCGCCGGAAACCACGGCGGGGGGCCATGCCGCGCATATCGAGCCCGCGCCGCGCGGGCCGGCATCGTTCCTCGATACGCCGCTCGGCCAAAGCCAGGGCCATGCGACAGGCGGCGGCGGTGGAATCGGCGGCGGTGGAATCGGCGGCAGCGGCTTCTCGTCGCCGTCGTCGTCTTCGTCGTCCGGCAACACCTGGATGCGTCAGGCGCGAATGACGCAAGGCACGCTGCCCGTCGCGCAGCCGCTCGCGCTCTACGACGCGCTGTTCGGCCGCAAGGACAGCGGCGCGGGCACGCCGGACGGCACGACACTCATCGCCCGCGATGCGGCCGATTCGACCGACGCACCGGCCGCGCCGCTGCCGGGCTTCGCTGCGTCGCCGCTCGCCGCCGGCACGCACGACGAGCAGCCGCTCGGCTTCGCGCTCGGCCAGATCCACGGGATCTACGTGCTGGCACAGAACGCGTACGGCCTCGTGATCGTCGACATGCACGCGGCGCACGAGCGGATCCTGTACGAGCAGTTCAAGAACGCGCTCGCCGACCGTACGGTCGCCGTGCAGTCGCTGCTGCTGCCGATCTCGATGACGGCCACGCCGGTCGAGATCGGCACGGTCGAGGAAGAGCGCGACACGCTCGAATCGCTCGGCTTCGACCTCGCGGTGCTGTCGCCGACCACGCTCGCGATCCGCGCGGTGCCGGCGCTGCTGAAGGACGCCGACCTGCAGTCGCTCGCGCGCGCGGTGCTCGCCGACCTGCACGCGTTCGGCGGCTCGCGCGTGCTCACCGAGCGCCAGCACGAACTGCTCGGCACGCTCGCGTGCCATCACGCGGTGCGTGCGAACCGGCGCCTGACGCTCGACGAGATGAACGCGCTGCTGCGCCAGATGGAGGCGACCGAGCGCGCGGACCAGTGCAATCACGGCCGGCCGACCTGGTATCAGCTCACGCTGAACGATCTCGACCGTCTCTTCATGCGCGGCCAATGAGCGCTGCTTCGCCGTCCCGCCCGATGACGATCGCCTGCCTGCTCGGCCCCACCGCTTCGGGGAAGACCGCCGCGGCGCTGGCGCTCGCCGCGCGCCGCCCGATCGAGATCGTCAGCGTCGATTCGGCGCTCGTCTACCGCGACATGGATATCGGCACCGCGAAACCGTCGCGCGACGAGCGCGCGAGCGTGCCGCATCACCTGATCGACATCATCGACCCGGCCGACGCGTATTCGGCCGCGGAATTCCGCGCGGACACGCTGCGGCTGATCGGCGAGATCGTCGCGCGCGGCCGCACGCCGCTGCTCGCGGGCGGCACGATGCTGTACTACAAGGCGCTGACGCAAGGGCTCAACGACCTGCCGGGCGCCGATCCGGAGATCCGCGCGGCACTCGACGCCGACGCCGCGCGCGACGGCTGGCCGGCGCTGCACGCGCGGCTCGCGCAGGTCGATCCCGACACGGCCGCGCGGCTCGCGCCGAACGATTCTCAGCGGATTCAGCGGGCGCTCGAAGTCTTCATGCTGAGCGGGCAGCCGATGTCGGCGCTGCTCGCCGCGCCGCGCCGCACGGACGATGCCGCCGCCGCGTACCGCTTCGTGCCGGTCGCGCTCGAGCCGTCGGACCGCGCGGTGCTGCACGCACGGATCGCGCGGCGCTTCGACGCGATGCTCGACGCAGGCTTCATCGACGAAGTCGAACGGCTGCGGCGCCGCGACGATCTCCATCCCGACCTGCCGTCGATGCGTTGCGTCGGCTACCGGCAGGCATGGGAATTCCTCGACGGCGACACCGACTACCGGACGATGCGCGACAAGGGCATTTTCGCGACACGCCAGCTCTGCAAGCGCCAGATCACGTGGCTGCGCGCGATGCCGGAGCGGATCGTCGTCGATTGCATCGCGCCGGATTCGACGGCCCGCGCCCTTGACGCGCTCGAACGGGTGCTCGACGGGCGCACGCCGGACTGATTACCGGCGGATCTCCAGCGTCGGCGGCAGGCTGGCGGAAGCGTCGCCGACGAACGCGTCCTGCCCGTCGCCCACTTGCCGGACCGCAGCGCACCGCCCGAAAAAAAAGCCGCCCGGATCGACTCCGGGCGGCTTTTCCTGCTGCATCTGCTTGCGACGCGTCAGACCACGACCGTCTGCGCCTCGCCTTCGCGGGTCGCACGCACGGTACCGATCTTCCACACCTGTTCGCCGGCGGCGGTCAAGTCGGCGATCGCTGCGTCGGCATCGGCCGCCGAGACGATCACGGCCATCCCGATCCCGCAGTTGAACACGCGGTGCATTTCCGCATCGGCGACGCCGCCGTGCTCCTGCAGCCACTTGAACAGCGGCGGCAGCGGCCATGCGTGCTGGTCGAGCTCGGCGGTGAGGCCTTCGCGCAGCACGCGCGGGATGTTCTCGACGAGGCCGCCACCGGTGATGTGCGCCATGCCCTTCACCGACAGCTTCTGCATCAGCGCGAGCAGCGGCTTCACGTAGATGCGCGTGGGCGCCATCAGCGCGTCGGCCAGCGAGCGGCCGTGGAAATCGGCCGACAGATCGGGATTCGCGCGCTCGATGATCTTGCGCACGAGCGAGAAGCCGTTCGAGTGGATGCCGCTCGATGCGAGGCCCAGCACGACGTCGCCTTCGGCGATCGTGCCGCCGTCGATGATCTTGCTCTTTTCGACCGCGCCGACCGCGAAGCCGGCCAGGTCGTATTCGCCGTCCGGGTACATGCCCGGCATTTCGGCCGTTTCGCCGCCGATCAGCGCGCAGCCCGACAGTTCGCAGCCCTGCGCGATGCCCTTGACGACGGTTGCAGCCGTGTCGACGTCGAGCTTGCCGCAGGCGAAATAGTCGAGGAAGAACAGCGGCTCGGCACCCTGCACGAGGATGTCGTTCACGCTCATCGCGACGAGATCCTGGCCGACGGTGTCGTGTTTGTTCAGATGAAAGGCCAGCTTGAGCTTGGTGCCCACGCCGTCGGTGCCGGACACGAGCACGGGCTCCTTGTACTTCTTCGGCACTTCGAACAGCGCGCCGAACCCGCCGATGCCGCCGAGCACGCCGTCGCGCAGGGTTTTCTTCGCAAAAGGCTTGATCTTGTCGATGAGCGCGTCGCCTGCGTCGATGTCGACACCTGCGTCGCGATAGGACAGACCCTGAGCGTCGGGAGCGGATTTCGGAGGATTCATGGGGGAATGCGAGAAGGTCGGTAAAATGCGATTTTACCCGAAGCCGGCCCGTTGGCCGGAATTCCCAGCACCGAATCGTCAGGGATTGCATCTTGGTCAACACGTCCCCGTTTTCATCGCCGGGCGAGGCGCGCCGAAACCCGCGCCGCGCCGCCGTGCGTACGGTCGCGCGTGAAGCCAGCCGAGGCGCCTTCCCTCACGCGTGCCCGGCGTACGGCACGCGTTTTTTCAACCGATCCGCATTGTGACTGCTGTGTCCCGTCAACTGACGCTCGATCTCGGCACGCCGCCGCCCGCCACGTTCGACAACTTCATCATGAGCGACGAGAACGACGAGCTCGTCACGCGCCTGCAGAAGCTCGATCTCGCACTCGCGGCCGGCCCCGTGCCGGACCGGTCGTTCTACATCTGGGGCGAGCCGGGCAGCGGCCGCACCCACCTGCTGCAGGCGCTCGTGAGCGACGCGTCGTACGGCTATGCGCGCTACTTGACGCCGCAAAGCCCGCTCGGCGCGTTCACGTTCGACCCGCGCATCGGCATCTACGCGATCGACGACTGCGACCGGATGAGCGACACGCAGCAGGTCGCGCTGTTCAACCTGTTCAACGAAGTGCGCGCGCACCCGTCGAGCGCGTTCGTCGCGGCGGGCCCGGCGGCGCCGCTCGCGCTCGACGTGCGCGAGGATCTGCGCACGCGCCTCGGCTGGGGGCTCGTGTTCCACCTGTCGCCGCCGTCCGACGCCGGCAAGATCGCGGTGCTCAAGCTCGCGGCGAAGGAGCGCGGCATCGCGCTCACCGACGACATCGCCGCGTACCTGCTGACCCATTTCCGCCGCGACATGCCGAGCCTGATGGCGTTGCTCGACGCGCTCGACCGCTTCTCGCTCGAGCAGAAACGCGCGGTCACGCTGCCGCTGCTGCGCCGGATGCTCGCGCGCCCCGGCGACGACATCACACCACCGGGCACGGGCCCGAACCGCTTCGAGTAAAATGCGCTTCCATGACTAATCTGGCACTCTTTGACCTCGATCACACGCTGATCCCGACCGATAGCGACCACGAATGGGGTCGCTTCATGGTGAAGCTCGGCATCGTCGACGCGGAAAGCTTTTCGCGTCAGAACGACCAGTTCTTCGCCGACTACAAGGCCGGCCGGCTCGACATCCACGCGTACCTCACGGCGATGCTCACGCCGCTCGCGAAGTATTCGCGCGCGCAGCTCGCCGAGTGGCACGAGCAGTACATGCACGAGGTGATCCGCCCCGCGATGACGCCCGCCGCGCTCGAACTCGTGCGCCAGCACCTCGATGCCGGCGACCTGTGCTGCGTCGTGACGGCGACCAACGAATTCATCACGCGCCCGATCGCGACCGCGTTCGGCGTCGACACGCTGATCGCGTGCGAGGTCGAAACGACCGACGGGCATCCCGATTCGCCGTACACGGGCCGGCCGACCGGCACGCCGAGCTATCGCGAAGGCAAGATCGTGCGCACCGAAGCGTGGCTCGCATCGCTCGGCAAGCACTGGGACGACTTCGCGCACAGCTACTTCTACAGCGACTCGCACAACGACATCCCGCTGCTCGAGAAAGTCACCGACCCGATCGCGACCAACCCTGACGACACACTGCGTGCGCATGCAAGCACCCGCGGCTGGCGTATCCTCGATCTCTTCTGAACGTCGTGATCAAAAAATTCATTCGAAAGCTGCTCGGCCAGGACGAAACCGAGCAAACGCCTTCCGCAGCGGCCCCGGCCGACGAAGCGGCCCCTGCTGCCCCGCGTGCCCCGAAGGGCGCCCGAGGCGGCGGCGCGAAAAAACCGCGCAGCAACCATGAGCCGACCGTCGTGCCGGCCAGCGTGCACGGCATCAACCCGGCGCTGATCTCGAAGAACGCGGTGCGCGTGACCGACACGCTGCAGCAGGCGGGTTTTCGTGCATTCATCGTCGGCGGCGCGGTGCGCGACCTGCTGCTCGGCATCGCGCCGAAGGACTTCGACGTCGCGACCGACGCGACGCCGACCGAGGTGCAGCGCCTGTTCCGCCGCGCGCGCCTGATCGGCCGCCGCTTCCAGATCGTCCACGTGCAGTTCGGCCAGGAACTGATCGAGGTATCGACGTTCCGCGCGCTGGTCGACGCGCCGCCCGAAGCCGCCGCGGCCACGGCCGAGCCGCCGCGGCGCCTGAAGCGCGACGAACTCGATCGCCGCACGCACGCGGTCGACGCGAGCGGCCGCGTGCTGCGCGACAACGTGTGGGGCGAGCAGCACGAGGACGCCGCGCGCCGCGACTTCACGATCAATGCGATGTACTACGACCCGTCGACGCAGACGGTGCTCGACTATCACGACGGGATGGCCGACGTACGCGCCCGCCTGTTGCGGATGATCGGCGATCCGGCCACCCGCTTCCGCGAGGATCCGGTGCGGATGCTGCGCGTCGTGCGTTTCGCGGCGAAGCTCGGCTTCGAGATCGAGCCGCATACGCGCGAGCCGATCCACGCGCTCGCCGACCTGATCAACAACGTGCCGGCCGCGCGCCTGTTCGACGAAATGCTGAAACTGCTGCTGTCGGGGCACGCGCTCGCATGCCTGCAGCGGCTGCGCAGGGAAGGGCTGCACCACGGGCTGCTGCCGCTGCTCGACGTCGTGCTCGAACAGCCGCAGGGCGAGAAGTTCATCACGCTCGCGCTGAACAACACCGACGCGCGCGTGCGTGCCGGCAAGCCGGTGTCGCCGGGCTTCCTGTTCGCGACGCTGCTGTGGCACGACATGCGCCAGCGCTTCGAGCAATACACGGCCGCGGGCGAAATCCCGGTGCCGGCGCTCCATCGCGCGATGGACGACGTGCTCGACATGCAAACCGAGAAACTCGCGATCCACAAGCGCTACTCGGCCGACATGCGCGAGATCTGGGGCCTGCAGCTGCGCCTGGAGAAACGCTCGGGCCGCAGCGCGATGCGGCTGCTGGAACACCAAAGGTTTAGAGCGGGGTATGATTTCCTCCTGTTACGCTGCGAATCCGGCGAGCTCGATACGGAAGTCGGACAGTGGTGGACGGATTTCATCGAAGGCGACGCGGCCGCTCGCGAGGCCTTGCTGACGCAGGGCGGCTCGAAGGAAAAATCGCCCCGCAAGCGGCGCCGCCGCGGCGGGGCGCGAAACCGCCAGCAGGGCGAAGGCGCCGCCGAGCAGGCGCCGGATACCGCGAGCGATACCGCGAGCGGTTCCGACGACTGACGCGTGCGCCGGCGAACGACGTAGGAAGTGATGCCATGACGGTTGCATATATCGGACTGGGGGCGAATCTCGGCGATGCGCGCCAGACCCTGAAGGACGCGGTGGTGTGCCTCGCGCAGCAGCGCACCATCTCGATCCTCGGCAAATCGAGCCTGTATCGCACGGCGCCGTTCGAAGCGGGCGGCGACGACTACTACAACTGCGTCGTCAAGCTCGACACGACGCTGTCGGCCCGCGAGCTGCTCGCGCTCTGCCAGAAGATCGAACATCACTTCGGCCGCGAGCGCCCGTATCGCAATGCGCCGCGCACGCTCGACCTCGACATCCTGCTGTTCGGCGCCGATTCGATCGACGAACCCGACCTGATCGTCCCGCACCCGCGCCTCACCGACCGCGCCTTCGCGCTCGTGCCGCTCGTCGAGATCGAGCCGGCGCTCGACATCCCCGCGCGCGGCCGAGCCGACGCCTTTCTCGCCGCCGTCGCGGATCAGCGCGTCGAAAAGGTGCAAACCTGCCAGTGCCCGATGCAAAAGGCGCTCGCTGCCGGCGAAGACGCCGACAAGACCCGCTGCCGATGAACTCGACTCCGCTGACCGTCACCGCGCCCGACCTGCGCGCCCCGCACCGCTATCTCGTGATCGAAGGCCCCATCGGCGTCGGCAAGACGACGCTCGCGCGCCTGCTCGGCGAGCGCTGGTCGATGCAGACGCTGCTCGAGCGCCCGCAGGACAACCCGTTCCTCGAACGTTTCTATCGCGACACCGCGCGCTACGCGCTGCCCGTGCAGCTGTCGTTCGCGCTGCAGCGCGCGCAGCAGGCGCGGGAGCTGATCGGCGCGCTCGACACGGGCCGCCCCGTCATCGCCGATTTCATGCCGCAGAAGAACGACATCTTCGCGCGGCTGAACCTGCCGGAAGACGAGTGGCAGCTGTACCGCTCGGTCGCCACGCACGTCGACGTGCCGCAGGCGCCGTCGCCCGATCTCGTCGTGTACCTGCAGGCCAGCCCCGAAGTGCTGTTCTCGCGCATCCAGAAGCGCGGGACGCCGATGGAGCTGCAGATCAGCGATGCGTACCTGCGCTCGCTCGTCGACGCGTACAACGAATTCTTCTACCACTACGACCGCACGCCGGTCCTGACGGTCGCGGCCGAACACCTGAACCCGCTGGATTCCCCCGACGATCTCGCCCTGCTGGTCGAGCG
Source organism: Burkholderia sp. AU16741 (assembly GCF_002223345.1). NCBI lineage: Bacteria > Pseudomonadati > Pseudomonadota > Betaproteobacteria > Burkholderiales > Burkholderiaceae > Burkholderia > Burkholderia sp. AU16741. Next base: position 230,674 of record NZ_NKEZ01000003.1, on the reverse strand, counting down.
CATCGAGACGATGCGCGGCCGCAAGGAATTCTTCGTGAAGGGCGAGACGACGCGCTGACGCGTCCTCGCCTGTCGTTCCTCACCCATCGACCCGGATTTCCCATGACCTATCTCCAGGAATCGAGCCGGCCTGCCGTGACGGTACCCAAGCTGCAGGCAATGCGCGACGCCGGCGAGAAGATCGCGATGCTCACGTGCTACGACGCGAGCTTTTCCGCGCTGCTCGATCGCGCGGGCACCGACGTGCTGCTGATCGGCGATTCGCTTGGCAACGTGCTGCAGGGCCACGCGACCACGCTGCCCGTGTCGATCGACGACATCGCGTACCACACCGCGTGTGTCGCCCGGGCGCAGCCGCGCGCGCTCGTCGTCGCCGATCTGCCGTTCGGCACGTACGGCACGCCGGTCGACGCATTCGCGAACGCGGTCAAGCTGATGCGCGCGGGCGCGCAGATGGTCAAGCTCGAAGGCGGCGAATGGCTCGCCGATACGATCCGCTTCCTCGTCGAACGCTCGGTGCCCGTGTGCGCGCACCTCGGCCTCACGCCGCAGTCGGTGCATGCGTTCGGCGGCTTCAAGGTGCAGGGCAAGACCGAGGCCGGCGCCGCGCAACTGCTGCGCGACGCGCGCGCGATCGAGGACGCCGGTGCGCAGCTCGTCGTGCTCGAAGCGGTGCCGACGCTCGTCGCGGCCGAAGTCACGCACATGCTGAAGATTCCGACGATCGGCATCGGCGCCGGCGTCGACTGCTCGGGGCAGGTGCTCGTGCTGCACGACATGCTCGGCGTTTTTCCCGGCAAGCGGCCGCGCTTCGTGAAGGATTTCATGCACGGACAGCCGACTATTCAGGCGGCCGTCGAAGCGTATGTGAGCGCGGTGAAGAATCGGTCGTTTCCAGGCCCGGAACACTCGTTCTGACGTCGCCGGCTGGATGTAAAAAAGCGCGACGCCCTTTACAGGGCGCCGCGCTTTTTCGTTTGTGCGCTGCTTGGATCACCGAGTTCGTGACACTGGAGCAAGCATACGGCGCCCGCTCCATCACATCGTCACTTCAGCAGCGCATCGAGCGCCCCACGTAATGCATTGGTCAGCAACAGCGCTTGCGCGCGTGCCAGATCGCCAAGCGTGACGACGCGCTCCACTGCCCCGAATGCCGGATCGTCGAGCAGCACGCCGCGCATCACGCCCGGCAGCACGCCGCACGCCAGCGGTGGCGTCACCCACTGGCCGTCGAGCTTCACGAACAGGTTCGAGCGCCCGCCTTCCGTCACCTCGCCGCGCTCGTTGACGAACAGCATGTCGAACCCGCCGAGCGCCTCCGCCGCCTGCCACGCGCGGTCGTATTCGGCGCGGCGCGTGGTCTTGTGCAGCAGCAGTGCATCGTCGGCTCGAGTCGGCGCGAAGCCGTGCGCGGAAGCCAGCAGCACACCGACCGGCCCCGCCGGCAGCGGCTTGAGCGGCGCCGCGACGATCTCGATCGTACCGTCCTTCGCGAGCGCAAGCTTCATCCGGTACGCGCCGTCGCCGTCGAGCGCCGCGCAGCGGGCGTGGATCTCGCGGCGTAGCGCGTCAGCGTCGAAACGGAAGCCGAACGCGTCCGCGCTGCGTTGCAGCCGCGCGAGATGGCGTTCGAGATGGCGGATGCCGTCCGCCCGCGTGGCGGCCGTCGTTTCGAACAACTGGAAGCCGGGATCGGCGTCCGTCAGGAATCGCGCTTTCAATTCGCACTCCGCATATTCGTCGGCCGCGACGCTGTCGAGCACGATGCCCGCGCCGACGCCCATCGTGCCGCGTCGCCGGCTGGCTGCCGTGGTGGCGGTGCCCGGACTGTCCGTGTCGTTGCCGATGCCGTCCGCATCGAGCGTCAGCGTCCGGATCGCCACCGACAGGCAGAAATCGCCGCAACCGGCCGCCGCGCCGTGCAGCGCATCGTCCGCGCCCTTCGTCGGCGCGTCGAGCCAGCCGATCGCCCCCGTATAGAGCCCGCGCGGTGTCGACTCGATCGTGTCGATCAACTGCATCGTCTTGTACTTCGGCGCGCCCGTGATCGACCCGCAAGGGAACAGCGCGCGCAGCATCTGCGCGAACGTGGTGCCGTCGCGCCAGCCGGCCTCGATAGTCGACGTCATCTGCCACACAGATGCATACGGCTCGACCGAGAACAGCGCCGGCACCTCGACGGTGCCCGTGCGCGCGATCCGCGACACGTCGTTGCGCAGCAAGTCGACGATCATCACGTTTTCCGCGCGATTCTTCGGATCACTCGCGAGGAATGCGGCGGCCGCCGCGTCTTCACGTGGATCGGCCGAACGCGGCGCCGTACCCTTCATCGGCCGCGCGCGCAGCACGTCGCCGTGCTTCTCGACGAACAGCTCGGGCGAGCACGATACGACCCATGCGCCGTCGGGCAGCGCGATCAGCGCGCCGTACCGCACCGGCTGGCGCGCGCGCAGCCGCCGGTACAGCGCGAGCGGCGTGCCGAACACGTCGAAATTCAGCCGGTACGTGTAATTGACCTGATACGAATCGCCCACGCGCAACGCGTCGTGCACCGCGGCGATCGCCGCGTCGAACGCATCGCGCGACACGCTCTTCGAGACATGTGCGACACCCGCGATCGACGGCGTGCCGCCGCCGTCCTGCCGCGCGAGCCACGCGTCGACTTCGTCGCGCGACAGCCGCTCGCAGCGCGCGAACAGCAAAAAGCGCAGCGGGGCATGGCCCGGCTGCGCTTTTTGCAGGTTGCGTCCGAATTCGTAATCGCCGACGACGACCGCATGCAGCCCGTCGCGCAGATCCTGCGCCACCGCCGCATCGATGGCGTCGAGCTGCGCCGGGTCCGTGCACACGCGTTCGCGCACGAAGCCCGAATACAAACGACTCGACCGCGCGGACGCGGTCGAGTCGCAATCGTCCAAGAGCGCGAACGACGCGCTCTCGTTGCCTTCAGTCATGCCGTTACTCGAAGAAGCTCTTCACACGGTCGAACCAGCTCTTGCTCTGCGGGCTGTGACGCGCGCCGCCCTCGGCCAGCGACTTCTCGAACTGCTTGAGCAGGTCGCGCTGGGTGTCGGTCAGCTTCACGGGCGTCTCGACCTGCACGTGCACGTACAGATCGCCCGCGATGCTCGAACGCAGCCCCTTGATGCCCTTGCCGCGCAAGCGGAACGTCTTGCCCGACTGCGTGCCTTCCGGCACCGGGAACGACGCGCGGCCCGCCAGCGTCGGCACCTCGATCTCGCCGCCGAGTGCGGCGGTCGTGAACGGAATCGGCATCTGGCAGTGGAGATCGTCGCCGTCGCGCTCGAACACCGCGTGCGGCTTGATGTGGATCTCGACGTACAGGTCGCCCGGCGGCCCGCCGTTGATGCCCGGCTCGCCGTTGCCGGCCGAGCGGATCCGCATCCCGTCGTCGATCCCGGCCGGGATCTTCACTTCGAGCGTCTTGGTTTCCTTCACCTTGCCCGACCCGTGGCAATGCGCGCACGGCTCGGGGATGTAGGTGCCCGTGCCATGGCACTTCGGGCAGGTCTGCTGGATGCTGAAGAAGCCTTGCGACATCCGCACCGTGCCCTGGCCGTGACAGGTCGGGCAGGTTTCCGGCTTCGTGCCGGGCTTCGCGCCCGACCCGTGGCAGACGTCGCACGACACCCAGCTCGGCACGCGGATCTGCGTGTCGTAACCGTGCGCGGCCTGCTCGAGCGTGATTTCCATGCTGTAGCGCAGGTCGGCGCCGCGGTACACCTGCGGGCCGCCGCGGCCGCCGCGCGCGGCGCCGCCCGCGGCCTGACCGAAGATGTCGCCGAAGATGTCGCCGAACGCATCCGCGAAGCCGCCGAAGCCTTGTGCACCCGCACCGCCCATGTTCGGATCGACGCCCGCGTGCCCGTACTGGTCGTACGCGGCCCGCTTCTGACCATCCGACAGCATTTCATAGGCTTCCTTCACCTCCTTGAAATGCTCTTCCGCATCCTTGCTGTCCGGATTGCGGTCAGGGTGATACTTCATCGCAAGCTTGCGATATGCCTTCTTGATTTCGTCGTCGCTCGCATTCTTCGCGACGCCCAGAACCTCGTAGTAATCCCGTTTCGCCATATCGATTCACTGTGCCGCCACGCATCGCGCACGCGGCGGCTCCTTTCGCCCGCAGTAAAGTCTCTCGACTCGTCTGGCGCTGCACCGTCCGCGGACGGCTCGCGCAGCACCCGCCAAAAAACAAATGTGCCCGGAGGGCCGCAAGGCCCGCCAGGCGTGGAGTCGATCCGGCCATCCGGAAGGAAAGACAGACCGCTTTTCAGCCGCTGGTCGGTCGCGCCGCGCGCGTTTTTGCGCGCGGCGTACGGTGCCATTGCTACCCGGCTTAGTCCTTCTTCACTTCCTTGAACTCGGCGTCGACGACGTCGTCGGCAGCCTGTTGCGCACCACCTGCATGGGCCGCGCCTTCCGTCGCACCGGCTGCGCCTGCCGCACCCGCTTGCTGGGCCTGCATGTCGGCGTACATCTTCTCGCCGAGCTTCTGCGAGACCTTGCCGAGCTCCTCGACCTTCGCGTCGATCGCCGCCTTGTCGGCCGACGTGTCCTTCAGCGCGTCCTCGAGCGACTTCAGCGCCGCTTCGATCGCTTCCTTCTCGCCCGCGTCCAGCTTGTCGCCGTACTCGGTCAGCGCCTTCTTCGTGCTGTGGACCAGCGCGTCGCCCTGGTTGCGCGAATCGGCCAGCTCGCGCAGCTTGTGGTCTTCCGCTGCGTTCGCTTCCGCGTCCTTGATCATCTGGTCGATTTCAGCCTCGGACAGGCCCGAGTTCGCCTTGATCGTGATCTTGTTTTCCTTGCCGGTCGCCTTGTCCTTCGCGCCGACGTGCAGGATGCCGTTCGCGTCGATGTCGAAGGTCACTTCGATCTGCGGCACGCCGCGCGGTGCCGGCGGGATGCCTTCGAGGTTGAACTCGCCGAGCAGCTTGTTGCCCGCCGCCATTTCGCGTTCGCCCTGGAACACCTTGATCGTCACGGCGCCCTGGTTGTCGTCGGCCGTCGAGTACACCTGAGCGTGCTTCGTCGGGATCGTCGTGTTCTTGTTGATCATCTTCGTCATCACGCCGCCGAGCGTCTCGATACCGAGCGACAGCGGGGTCACGTCGAGCAGCAGCACGTCCTTGCGGTCGCCCGACAGCACCTGGCCCTGGATCGCCGCGCCGACCGCGACGGCTTCGTCCGGGTTCACGTCACGGCGCGGATCCTTGCCGAAGAACTCCTTCACCTTCTCCATGACCTTCGGCATGCGCGTCTGGCCGCCGACCAGGATCACGTCGTCGATGTCCGACACCTTGACGCCTGCGTCCTTGATCGCGATGCGGCACGGTTCGATCGTGCGCTCGACGAGGTCTTCCACCAGCGCTTCCAGCTTCGCGCGGGTGATCTTCAGGTTCAAGTGCTTCGGGCCCGATGCGTCCGCCGTGATGTACGGCAGGTTGATTTCGGTCTGCTGGCCCGACGACAGCTCGATCTTCGCCTTTTCGGCGGCTTCCTTCAGGCGCTGCAGCGCGAGCACGTCCTTCGACAGGTCGACGCCCTGCTCCTTCTTGAACTCGCCGATGATGTAATCGATGATGCGCTGGTCGAAGTCTTCGCCGCCGAGGAACGTGTCGCCGTTGGTCGACAGCACTTCGAACTGCATTTCGCCGTCGACGTCCGCGATCTCGATGATCGACACGTCGAACGTGCCGCCGCCGAGGTCGTACACGGCGATCTTGCGGTCGCCCTTCTCGACCTTGTCGAGACCGAACGCGAGCGCGGCCGCCGTCGGCTCGTTGATGATCCGCTTGACTTCGAGGCCCGCGATGCGGCCGGCGTCCTTGGTCGCCTGGCGCTGGCTGTCGTTGAAGTACGCCGGCACCGTGATCACGGCTTCCGTGACCGGCTCGCCGAGGTAGTCTTCGGCCGTCTTCTTCATCTTGCGCAGCACTTCGGCCGACACTTGCGGCGGCGCGAGCTTTTCGCCGTGCGCCTCGACCCATGCATCGCCGTTGTCGGCCTTGATGATCGAGTACGGCATCAGGCCGATGTCCTTCTGGACTTCCTTCTCTTCGAAGCGGCGGCCGATCAGGCGCTTCACCGCGAACAGCGTGTTCTTCGGGTTGGTCACCGACTGGCGCTTGGCCGGCGCGCCGACGAGCACTTCGTTGTCGTCCATGTACGCGATGATCGACGGCGTGGTGCGCGTGCCTTCCGAGTTCTCGATGACCTTGACCTGGTTGCCTTCCATGATGGCGACGCACGAGTTCGTGGTGCCAAGGTCAATACCGATGATCTTTCCCATTTTTTCCTAATCTCCAGAAATGCTTGTTTGCTGCACGAAACCCCGCGTTTTTGGGCGGTTTCGCACGCCAGAATTCAACTCTGTTCCCGAAATGCGTCCGTCCGATCCGTTTTCAAGACCCGACGAGCGATGCGGATATTAAATTTTTTCAATCGCCGCCGGCTAGCGGATCGCACCCGACGGATCGCCGCCCGACGGATCGCCGCCCGATACGATCTTCGCGCGTGCCGCCGCGACGGCGGCCTGGAACTGCGCGAGGCCATGCCAGCCGGTCGCGCGGCCCAGCCGCTTGCCGCGGTGGAAGAAGAACCACGTCGGCACGCCGTGCAGCCCGAAGCGGCGCCCCAGTTGAGGGTGTTCGTACACGTTGCAATGGAACCACTTCAAATCCAGCGCGCGGATCGGGGCCGGCTGGGCAAGCATCGCCTTCTTCGCGATCTCGCAGTTGAAGCAGTCGACGCCCCAGAAGAACACCACCGCCAGCGCATCGCCCGCGCCGTCGATGGCCGCGTCGAACGTGCCGGCGTCGAGCGCCTGCATGTCGAACGCGTCGAACGCGGCCGGATCGACGCCGGCGGGCACCATCTCCGCTGCCTTACTTCGACTGCGCGACGGTGACGAGCGCGGGGCGCAGCACGCGGTCGGCGATCATGTAGCCCTTTTGCAGCACCGTGACGACGGTGTTCGGCTCCTGCTCGGCCGGCACCATCGAAATGGCCTGGTGCTGATGCGGATCGAACTTCTCGCCAACCGGGTTGATCGCGACGACGCGGCCCTTCTCGAGCGCGCTCGTCAGTTGGCGCAGCGTCAGCTCGACGCCTTCGCGCACCTTCGCGATGTCGCCGGAGGTATCGCCGACGGCCGCTTCCAGGCTGTCCAGCACCGGCAGCAGGTGTTCCGCGAAGCTCTCGATCGCGAACTTGTGTGCCTTCGACACGTCGTCCTGCGCGCGGCGGCGCACGTTCTCGGTTTCGGCCTTCGCCCGCAGGAAGCTTTCCTGGAGCTCGGCGACCTTGGCTTGAGCCTCCGCGAGCGCCGCGTCGGCAGCTTCGGCGGCGGGTGCGGCGCCTTGCGCCGCCTGCTTCTCGCTGCCGATGTCTTCGCCCGATTGGGTAGCCGGATTCTCTTGCGTGTTTTCCATGTCGCTGAAAGTCGATTAGAGGTTGAAGCCAAATCGGCGACCGCCGGACGTATACTCGGCGGCACCGCACATTACTGGTGCAAATAAGGGCGAAAACTGCGATTTCAAGAGGGTCTTTCGCCGGCATTCGCCAATGCCGCGAAACAACCGAGCGTTTTCGGGTGCAGGCGTCGGATAGTCCGCCCGATCGGGCGAAACGGCCTGTAACAACGCTTACCCGCCCAGTACTAGCTCCGCACAGGCCGGCTGCACTACACTCCATTCAGGCGTCGTAAAGCGTGTTTACCCTTAGCCGACCGTCGCCCGACATCCACCTGCCGCCGTTTTCACCCTTGTTCTCGAGGGGAGTACCGTGAAACTGACCTTTGCGATATCGGTGGTCGCGCTGGTACTCATTGCCGGCACCACCACCATCTGCCTGTCGGGAGCCGTCACCGATCGCACGACCGAATACGGAAGCGTGCGGGCGACGTTCGACCAGATGTTCAGCTCCCACCAGAAAATCTGTCGATGATGCGCCGGTCGCGTTTCGTCGGCCGGCCGTGCAACTCGGCCGCCGGCTCGCGATACGTGCGGCGCCGCTCCAGTTCGGCGAGCCGCGCGGCCCGCCCTGCTTCCGTTTCCGCATAGAGCGTCTGCGCGACGCTCGCGGGCCCGCGCACGTCGCACACGCCCAGCACGGCAATGTGCCAGACGATGCCGTCGATCGCAATCTCGACCTCGTCGCCCACCCGCACGTCCTTCGCCGGCTTGACCGCCGCGCCGCCGATCTTCACGTGCCCCTTGTCGACCGCATCGGTCGCGAGCGAGCGTGTCTTGAAGAACCGGGCCGCCCACAGCCATTTGTCGATGCGCAGCTTCGCACCTGGCTCCGTCGAAATCTTGTAGTTCATGTCGGCCTCCGCCGGGCCGCCCCAAGGGCGTAGCAGGGAATTCGCAGCGCATCGCTCCGCGCCTGCGTAGCCGGCCGGCTTTGCAAAGCCGGCCGTGGGCGGCGCACCGCTCTCTTGGGGAACAGCGGACGTAGCGAGCGTGGGAATCGTTTCATCTCAGCTTACCGTTTCAGCCTGCGCGGCCTTGACCGGCCAGCCCTGCAGGTTCTCCGCGACGATCTCGCCGAGCGCGCCGATCCACGCGGACGCGCCGTTCAGGCACGGAATCCGGTGGAAGGTCTTGCCGCCGCCGGCGAGGAATTCATCGCGCACTTCCATGCCGATTTCCTCGATCGTCTCCAGGCAGTCGGCCGTGAAGCCGGGACAGAACACGTCGGCCCGCCGCACGCCGGCCTCGCCGAATTCGCGCAGCGTCGGCGCGGTGTACGGCTGCAGCCATTCGGCCTTGCCGAAGCGCGACTGGAACGTGACGCGGCATTCGGTGCCCGACAGCCCGAGCGCGGCCGTCAGCAACGCGCCCGTCTGCTGGCACTGGTCGTGATACGGGTCGCCGAGATCGAGCGTGCGCTTCGGCACGCCGTGGAAACTCAGCACGAGTTTGTCGCCGGCCGCGAAATCGGGCCGGCCGTGCTGCGCCCAGTACTGGCGCACCTGCTCGGCCAGCGCGTGGATATAGGCCGGATGGTCGGCGTAGTGCCGCACCGTGCGCACTTCCGGCTGATTGCGCATGCGCGCGAGCGCGGCGAATGCGGCATCGAACGCGGTGGCCGTGGTCGACGCCGAGTATTGCGGATACATCGGCATCAGCAGCACGCGCTCGACGCCCGCGCGCTTGAACTGCGCGAGCGCGTGCGCAATGTTCGGGCTGCCGTAGCGCATCGCGTAATCGACCATCACGTGATAGCCGTTCGACACGAGCAGATGCCGCACGCTGTCGGTCTGGCGCTCGGTGTACACGCGCAGCGGCGAACCCTCGGGCATCCAGACGGCCGCGTATTTCTTCGCGGACGCACGGCCGCGCAGCGGCAGGATCAGCGTGCGCAGCAGCACCTGCCAGACGGCCTGCGGGATTTCGACGACCCGCGGATCCGACAGGAATTCGGCCAGGTAGCGCCGCACCGCGCGCGGCGTGGGCGCGTCGGGCGTGCCGAGATTGATCAGCAGCACACCGACGCGATGGGCGGCCGCGACGCTCGAAGGCGGCTCAAGATCGAAACGCATGGGCAAGAACGTGCTCGGGGCACGGGACCGGACGGCCCTCAATTATAGCGGGCCGTCTCGATCGGGTCGGCTGGCCGATCGGCCGACTGGCGGCGCGCACGACGCCGCGGCACGATGGCGGAACGGCGTCGGCTGCCGCGGTTACTGCTGGCTCAGCGTGAGCGACAGCAGCCGCGCGGTGATGTCGACGATCGGTATCACGCGGTTGTACGCCATCCGGGTCGGGCCGATCACGCCGAGCGTGCCGACGATCTGCCCGTTCACCTCGTACGGCGCGGTGACGACGCTCATTTCCTCGATCGGCACGAGCGTCGATTCGCCGCCGATGAAGATCTGCACGCCCTGGGCGTGGCTCGACACGTCGAGCAACTGCAGGAGGCCCGTCTTTTGGTCGAATACGTCGAACAGCTTGCGCAGCCGCGCCATGTCGGACGAAAGATCCGCCACTTCGAGCAGGTTGCGCTCGCCGGAAATCAGCACGGTGTCCTCCGTGTCGGGCACCTCGGTGCTGGCCGTCACGGCCGCGTGCATCAGCGTGGTCATGTCGCCGCGCAACTGGTCGATTTCGTCGCGCAGGCGGCGGCGCACCTCGTCGAACGACAGCCCGGCGAAATGCGCATTGATGTAGTTGGACGCCTCGGTCAGCTGCGACGGCGAATAGTCGCGCGGCGTCGCGAGCATGCGGTTCTGCACGTCGCCCTCGGGCGTGACGATGATCAGCAGGATGCGCTTGTCGGACAGGCGCATGAACTCGATCTGCTTGAACACGTGGCTGCGGCGCGGCGTCAGCACGACGCCCGCGAATTGCGACAGGTTCGACAGCACGCTCGCGGCGGCGGCGACCACCCGCTGCTGCGGCTCGCCGGCCTGCAGCGTGTTCTGCACCTGGCGGGCGACGGCCTCGGCGTCGATCGGCGCCTCGACCGTCAGCATCGTATCGACGAACAGCCGGTAGCCGCGCGGCGTCGGCACGCGGCCGGCCGACGTGTGCGGGCTCGACACGAGGCCGAGCTCCTCCAGGTCGGACATCACGTTGCGGATCGTCGCCGGGCTCAGCTCGAGCCCGGAGTAACGGGACAACGTGCGCGATCCGACCGGCTGACCGTCGGCGATATACCGTTCGATCAGGGTTTTCAGGAGGGTTCGTGCGCGAGGATCTAGCATGGTGGAAAATTTTAGCGCAACGGCGCGAGCGCGGCGAGTGGCGTCAACCACCGTTGCGCGGGCCGGCCCGATCCGGCCCCGCCGGCGCACTGCCGGTTCTTTTCGTCAACGAGCTATGGTGTAATGCCGGCATGAAAACCGGTAATCAGTTCAGTACTGTCGCGCTCGTCGGCCGGAGCAACACGCCCGGCATCGCCGAACCGCTCGCCACGCTGGCGGACAGCATCGCCAAGCTTGGCTTCGAAGTGGTCTTCGAAGGCGACACCGCTCGCGAAATCGGCATCGCCGGCTACCCGGCGCTCACCCCGGCCGAAATTGGGGCGCGAGCGGACGTGGCGATCGTGCTCGGCGGCGACGGCACGATGCTCGGCATCGGCCGCCAGCTTGCGCCATACCGGACACCGCTGATCGGGATCAACCACGGTCGGCTCGGCTTCATCACCGACATCGCGGCATCCGACATGCACGCGCTCGTTCCCGTGCTGCTGGCCGGCAAGTTCGAGCGCGAGGAGCGCTCGCTGCTCGAGGCGCGGATCATGCGCGACGGCGAACCGATCTACCACGCGCTCGCGTTCAACGACGTCGTCGTGAACCGCAGCGGCTTCTCAGGGATGGTCGAGTTGCGCGCGTCGGTCGACGGCCGCTACATGTACAACCAGCGTTCGGACGGCCTGATCGTCGCGACGCCCACCGGCTCGACCGCCTATGCGCTGTCGTCGGCCGGCCCGATCCTCCATCCGCAGTTAGCCGGCATCGTGCTCGTGCCGATCGCGCCGCACGCGCTGTCGAACCGGCCGATCGTGCTGCCCGACGATTCGAAGATCGCGATCCAGATCGTCGGCGGCCGCGACGTCAACGTGAACTTCGACATGCAGTCGTTCACGTCGCTCGAGCTGAACGACACGATCGAGGTGCGCCGCTCGAAACACACGGTGCCGTTCCTGCACCCGATCGGCTACAGTTACTTCACGACGCTGCGCAAGAAGCTGCACTGGAACGAACACGCATCGAACGAAGACGACAAGGCGTCCTGACGCCGCTCCGCCCGACACCATGCTCCGCCACCTCTCGATCCGCGACTTCGTCATCGTCGCCGCGCTCGATCTCGAATTCGACAGCGGCTTTTCCGTCTTTTCCGGCGAAACCGGCGCCGGCAAATCGATCCTGATCGACGCGCTCGCCCTCGCGCTCGGCGAACGCGCCGACGCGAGCGTCGTGCGCACCGGCTGCGGCCGCGCCGACATCACGGCCGAATTCACGCCGCACGACCGCGTCGCGCGCTGGCTCGACGAACACGCGTTCGACGCCGAGGACACCGTGATGCTGCGCCGCGTGATCGACGCGAACGGCCGGTCGCGGGCCTTCATCAACGGCACCAGCGCGACGCTCGCGCAACTGCGCGAACTCGGCGAGATGCTCGTCGACATCCATGGCCAGCACGCGCACCAGTTGCTGATGCGGCCCGACGCGCAGCGCGAGCTGTTCGACACGCACGCGGGGCTCGTCGCCGATGCCGCGAACGTCGCGCGCGCGTGGCGCGTGTGGCGCGACGCGACGCAGGCGATCGATGCGGCGAAGGCGCACGAGCGCGAATTGCAGCTCGAACGAGAAAAGCTCGCGTGGCAGCTCGCCGAACTCGACAAGCTCGCGCCGCAAGCCGGCGAATGGGACGAAGTCAGTAACGAACACAAGCGCCTGTCGCATTCGGCGAACCTGATCGAAGGCGTGCGCGGCGCGCTCAACGCGCTGTCCGAGTCCGACGACGCGATGCTCGCGCAGCTCGGCGCGATCGTGTCGAAGCTGCGCGGCCTGGCCGACTACGACACCGCGCTCGGCGATGCGCTCGCGTCGCTGGAGCCGGCCGAGATCCAGTTGCAGGAAGCCGTCTATTCGCTGTCGCACTATGCGCAGCGCGTCGATCTCGACCCGGAGCGGCTCGCGCAGGTCGAAACGCGGCTCGACGCGCTGCACTCGACCGCCCGCAAGTTCCGGCTGCCGCCCGACACGCTGCACGAAGAGCATGCGGCGCGCCGCGCCCAGCTCGCCGCGCTCGACGCGGCCGCCGATCTCGGCGCGCTCGAAGCCGCGCAGGCAAAGGCGCGGGAAGCCTATCTCGCCGACGCCAGGCGCCTGTCGAAGGCGCGCGCGCAGGCCGCGAAGGCGCTCGGCACGGCCGTCACGGCCGGCATGCAGGAGCTGTCGATGGCGGGCGGCAGCTTCGAAGTCGCGCTCGTGCCGCTCGCCGACGGCGGCCCGCACGGGCTCGAGCAGGTCGAATTCCGCGTGGCCGGGCACCCGGGCGTGCCGCTGCGACCGCTCGCGAAAGTCGCATCCGGCGGCGAACTCGCACGGATCAGCCTCGCGCTCGCGGTGATCGCCAGCGCGGCGAGCCCGACGCCGACCCTGATCTTCGACGAAGTCGACACGGGGATCGGCGGCGGCGTCGCCGAAGTGGTCGGCCGCCTGCTGCACCAGCTCGGGCGCGAGCGCCAGGTGTTGTGCGTGACGCACCTGCCGCAGGTCGCCGCGCGCGGCGACCATCATTTCCAGGTGGCGAAGGGCGCCGACGAACGCGGCGGCACCGTGTCGTCTGTCATCCCGCTCGACAAGGCGAGCCGCGTCGAGGAAGTCGCGCGGATGCTCGGCGGGCTCGAAATCACGGCCACCACGCGCAAGCACGCGAAGGAAATGCTGGCGGCCTGACCTCGACACCCCACGGCTGAATACAAAGAGACCGGCGCACGCACCGGTCTTTTTTTGCGAGAAGCGGCCTCCCGATCGCGCCCGCACTGCCCGTCGATTCGCACACCCGCCTCAAACACTCAACTCAAACGCCCGTTTCAACCGCCCCGAACACCCGCGCCCACAGCGCCGTCACGGCCGCGCGCTCTTCGGCCACCACCGCCGGATCGACGCGCGCCTTCTCCATCCCGTCGAGCCGCAGCTTGTGCTGCAGCTTCCGGTACGTGCGATACGCGGCGCCGACGCGCTCGGCCTCGTCCTCGCCCATCAGCCCGAAACGCGCGACCTCGCGCAGCAGCGCGATATTGCCGGTATTGCGGATCAGCTCGGCGTCGCTCGACGCATGCAGCAGCACCCAGTACTGGACGATGAACTCGATGTCGACCATTCCGCCGCGATCGTGCTTCAGGTCGAACAGTTCGGTGTGGTTCGGATGGCCGGCGAACACCTTGCCGCGCATGTCGACGATCTCCTTCGCGAGTACCGCCCCGTCGCGCGGCGTCGTCAGCACCTGCTGGCGGATCGCCTCGAAATCCGCGCCGATCTGCGCGTCGCCCGCGCTGTAGCGCGCGCGCGTCAGCGCCTGGTGCTCCCACACCCACGCGGTGTTCGCCGCATCGCCCTCGCGCAGTTGATAGCGGCGGAACGCGTCGAGATCGGTGACGAGCAGCCCGGCCTCGCCGTTCGGCCGCAGACGCAGGTCGATGTCGAACAGCGCGCCCGCGCCGGTCGCGGTCGTGAGCCAGGTGATCAGGCGCCGCGTGAAGGTCGTGTAGACGTCCGCCGCGCGCTCGTCCGGGTCGTCGTACAGGAAGATCAGGTCGAGATCCGACGCATAGCCGAGCTCCTTGCCGCCCAGCTTGCCGTACGCGATCACCGCGAACTTCGGCACGTCGCGATGGCGCTTCGCGAGCTGCGACCACACGACTTCGATCGTCACGTCGAGCACCGCGTCGGCCAGCTCGGACAGCCGGTCGCTCACGTGCTCGACCGACAGTTGCCCGGCCAGGTCGATCAGCAGGATCCGGAACACCTCCGCGTGCTGCGCGTGGCGCAGCAGGTCCATCTGCTGCTCGGGGCCGTCGGCTGCCGCGAGCCGCGCGCGCAGCGCATCCTTGAACGCGGGCCAGTCGAACGGGCTCGCGATCGCCTCGTCGTCGAGCAGCTCGTCGAGCAGTTGCGGGTGGCGGATCAGGTAGCCGCCGCCCCAGCGCGTCGCGCCGAGCACCGACAGCACGCGGTCGAGCGCGGCCGGATATTCGGTCAGCAGCGCCAGATAGACGCCGCGCCGGCTGACCGTCTCCAGCAGGTCGAACAGGCGCACGATCGTGTCGTCGCGGCGCGCGGCGTCGATCTTCGGCGCGGCATCGAGCGCCCGCTGCGCGACGCTGTCGAAGCGCTGCCGGCTCTTTTCCGGCAGCCCGGTATAACGCGACGATTGCCAGACCGCGCGCAGCCGCGCGAGCACGGCGGCCGGATCGGCGAAGCCCAGGCCGTCGAGGCGCGCGACCAGCGCGTCGTCCTCGCCGTCGTCGGCCAGCGCGCCGCTCCAGATCCACGCGGCCGCCGTGTCGTCACCCGCCGTGCAAGGGCCGCCGCCCTTCACCTTGTCCGCGAAGATCTGGTCGAACTGCGCCTCGACGAAGTTCCGGTGTTCGTCCAGCACCGTCATCAGCGCCGCATAGTCGGCAAAACCGAGCGACGCGGCCAGCGCCGCGCGCTCGTCGGGCTCGACCGGCATCGCGTGCGTCTGCGCGTCGTTGCGGTACTGCAGCCGGTGCTCGAGCGTGCGCAGGAAATTGTAGGCGTCGGCGAGGCGCGCGCGCACGTCGTCGCCGATCAGCCCGCGGGCCTGCGCATGCCGCAGCACCGCGAGCGTCGGCCGCACGCGGAATCCCGCATCCTGGCCGCCGCGGATCAGCTGGAACACCTGCGCGCTGAACTCGATCTCGCGGATCCCGCCGCGCCCGAGCTTGATGTCGTCGGCCTTGTCCGGGCGCATCGACGCGCGCCGCGCGGCTTCGTGCCGGATCTGCTGATGCAGCGAACGGATCGCGCCGATCACGCCGAAATCGAGATAGCGCCGGTAGACGAACGGCTTGACGATCGATTCGAGCTGCGCCGCGAGCCGCTGCGCGGCGTCGCTGTCGCCTTCCGACACGAGCCGCCCCTTGATCCACGCATAGCGCTCCCACTCGCGCCCC
The DNA here is from genome assembly GCF_002223345.1 of Burkholderia sp. AU16741. Classification (NCBI taxonomy): domain Bacteria; kingdom Pseudomonadati; phylum Pseudomonadota; class Betaproteobacteria; order Burkholderiales; family Burkholderiaceae; genus Burkholderia; species Burkholderia sp. AU16741. The sequence continues at coordinate 214,996 of NZ_NKEZ01000003.1, read as the reverse complement.
TGCACGTAGAAATATTCCTCGAGCATGCCGATGCTGCAGACGAGCGGCCCCGAATCGCCGTTCGGGCGCAACCGCATGTCGACGCGAAACACGTAGCCGTCGGCCGTGACCTCGGACAGCACGCCGATCAGGCGCCGGCCGAGCCGCGTGAAGTATTCCTGCGTGGACAGCGGCGAACGCGCGCCGCCGGTGGTCTCGCCGTCGTCCTCGTACACGAAGATCAGGTCGATGTCCGACGACACGTTCAGCTCGCGGCCGCCGAGCTTGCCCATCCCGACCACGCCGAGCACGACGCGCTGACCGTCGGCGCCGCGCGGCTCGCCGTACTGCGCCTCGAGTTCGGCCGACAGCAGCGCGAGCGAGCGCTGCACGGCCACTTCGGCGAGATCGGTCATCGCGCCCGTGACCTCGGCGACGTCCGCGAGCCCGCGCAGGTCGCGCTCGGCGACCGCGCCGAACGCCTCGGCGCGCAACTGCCGCAACGCGCGCTTCAGTTGCTCGTCGCCCGGCGCGGCGGCGCCGGCCGGCGTCGCGAGCAGCGCGGTGAGACGCGCGTCGAGCTGCGCGCGGCCGAGCGGCGCGGCCGCCCACGCGGCGATCTGCTCGGCCAGCGCGGGCCGGGCGGCCGCCGCGCGGGCAAGGTAGCGGGAATAGGACGTGCTGATCAGGGCGGAAGCGTCGGTCATCGAGAAACGGGCCTGGCGAAAAGGCCGGCGGCGGCGGGCCGGCGCGTACGCGCCCCGCTGCCGCCGGCCCCATGGACTCGGCGCGGCCTCGCCGGACGCGCATGCGCCCGTCGCGACACCGCGCGCCGGAAAGCCCGTGCCGCGCTGCCCCCAACGGCCGCCGGCACGAACCCCTGTGATACATTTCAACGTCAATCTGCAAAACTACCATATCGCCGCCCGTCCGCCGCATGTCCGACCGTCAGGAATCCGCCGTAGCTGCGCCCGAAGCGGGACCTCCGAAGCACGATCATCCGGTCCTGCGTCGCGTGTTCAAGGTGACGCTGGCAGCCGGGATCGGCACCTACTTCGTCGCGGCCGGCGCCTTCCTCGGGCTGCGCTACGTGCTGCTGCCCCGCATCGACGAATTCCGCCCGCGCATCGAGCGCGCCGTGTCCGACAAGCTCCATGCGCAGCTTTCGATCGGCAAGCTTTCCCCGAACTGGTCCGGCATGCAGCCGGGCGTCGAACTCACGAACCTGACGATCCGCGGCCGTGACGGCAAGGTCGCGCTGTCGGTGCCGCACGCGACGGCCGCGCTGTCGTGGATGTCGCTGCTGCGGCTGTCGCCCGCGCTGTCGAGCCTGATCGTCGACCAGCCCGACCTCGTCGTCGCGCGGGCGGCCGACGGCTCGCTGAGCGTCGCGGGCGTCGGCGTCGCGACCACCCACGGCGGCAACGACACGTTCGGCACCTGGCTGCTCAAGCAGGAGGCGATCGTGCTGCGCGGCGGCACGCTGCGCTGGCGCGACGCGCAGCACGACGCACCGGAGCTCGTGCTGTCGGGCATCCGGCTCGCGGTGCTCAACGACGGCCGCGTGCACAAGGCCGCGCTGCAGGCGCCCGCGAACGGCACGCTGCTGCTCGGTCCGCTCGATTTCCGCGCGCGCTTCAAGCACAAGCCGCTCGCGCCGATCGGCAAGCCGGCGAACTGGACCGGCGACGCGTACCTGTCGACCGGCCCCGTCGACCTGCAGACGCTCACGCGCTATCTCGACGTGCCGCTCACGATCCACGCGGGCCGGATCGACAACGCGATCTGGGCGACCTTCGGCGACGGCCACCTGCGTTCGGCGGGCGGCGACCTGCAAGGCGCCGACGTCGTGCTGCGCGTGCGCCCGACCCAGCCGCGGCTCGACGTGCCGACCGTCGGCTTCGGCTGGGACATGGTGCTCGATGCGGGCCACGACTACACGCTGCACCTGACGCGCTTCAATGCGGAGCTCGGCCAGCCGCCGCTGCCGGACGGCACGCCGCTCGCCCGCTCGCTCGCGCTGTCGACGCTGACGGCGCGCTACCGCGTGCCGACCGCGAACCAGGGGCAATTGCTCAGCGTGGTCGGCGACCGCGTCGATCTCGGCATCCTCAGCGAATTCATCCGCGGGTTGCCGCTGCCGGCACGCCTGCGCAACGAGCTGATCAAGATCGACCCGCGCGGGATGGTGTCGAACTATCACATCGAGGTCGAGCGCGCGAAACCCGCGCGCGCCGATCTCGCCGACGAGGAGCGGCGCATGGGCGCCGCGCCGATCGTCCGCTACCGCTTCCTCGGCGATCTGCAAGGCATCAGCTTCGCCGCGCAGGAGCCGCCGCCCGGGCTCTCGCCGCGCGGCCACCCGCGCGCCGGCTGGCCGGGCGTCGAGAACCTGTGGGGCCGCGTCGATGCGAACGAGACCGGCGGCGCCGCGCATATCGACACGGTCCACGCAGCCGTCACCGTGCCCGGCGAATTCGACGAGCCGCGCCTGACGTTCGACCGGCTGCGCGGCAACGCCAAATGGACGATCACGCCCGCGCCCGGCGACAAGCACGCGCGCGTCGACGTGTCGCTGCCCGACCTGTTCGTGTCGAACCCCGATGCCGAAATCGCGGTGTCGGGCTCGTACACGAACCCCGGCCACGGCCGCGGCTCGCTCGACCTGCGCGCCGATTTCGCGCGCGCGTCGGTCGCGCGCATTCCGCGCTACCTGCCGACCGGGATGTCCGAGCACCTGCGCGACTATCTCGGCCATGCACTGCAGGACGGCAACGTGACCAAGGGCGCGTCGATCGTCGCGCGCGGCCCGCTCGAGAAATTCCCGTTCGAACACGAGCCGGACGCCGGCGTGTTCCACATCGTCGCGCCGTTCACCGGCGGCCGCTTCGAGCCGACGCCGTACCCGCCGCGCAAGCTCGCGAACGGCACGCCGAGCGTCTGGCCGGCGCTCGACGGAATCGACGGCGTGTTCGAGCTCGCGCAGAACAAGCTGCGTTTCGACATCCGGCGCGCGCACTACAAGCGCGTCGCGCTGACGAAGGTCGCGGGCCGCATCGACGATCTCGGCAATCCGTCGCACTCGCCGCTGATCATCGACGGCCATGCGCGGGGCCCGCTCGCCGACCTGATCGACTATGCGGACCACAGCTCGCTCGGCACGATGAGCCACCACGTCGGCCAGCGGATCGACGCGCAGGGCACCGCGTCGCTCGCGCTCAAGATCACGATTCCGCAACACGTCCCCCATCCGCACACGCACGTCGAAGGCGCGCTCGCGTTCGGCGGCAACACGCTGTCGACCCGCGGCGTGCCGCCGCTGTCGGCCCTGCGCGGCAGCGTCCGCTTCACCGAGGCCGGTGCATCGCTGCACGACCTGTCGGGGCGCTTCCTCGGCGGCCCGGTGCGCGCGAACGGCACCTTCCGGTCGCACGGCCCGTACGCGGTGGACGTCGACGGTCGGCTCGCGCTCGACGCCGCGCGCGGCCTGAACCTGCACGGCGCGGCCGCCGCGCTGCTCGAACACGTGGTCGGCGACGCGCCGTACAAAGTCGCGGTGCGCGGCGCGCCGGGCCGGCTGCCCGACGTCAGCGCGCAATCCGACCTGACGGGCGTGGCGCTGAACTTCCCGGCGCCGTTCGCGAAACCGGCCGGCACGCCGATGCCGTTCCGCTTCACGCTGCAGCCGGCGCCGCAGGCGGACGGCAAACGTCTCGAACACGCCGACCTGACGCTCGGCCCGGTGACCGCGACCTACCTGCTCGACGCGACGCGCGGCCAGCCGCTGCGCGCGGTACGCGGCGCGATGGGCATTCACCGGATGCCCGACATGCCGCAGGAGGGTGTGAGCGCGGCCGTCGACGTCGCCGAGCTGGACGCCGACGCGTGGCTCGCCCTCGCCCACACGCTGAAGCCCGCCACGCCGCGCGCGCCGGAACCGCAGGCCGCGCCGCGCGTCGATTTCGCGAGCTTCGCGCCGAAGCGCTTCGCGTTCCATTTCGACACGCTGAAGCTGCTCAAGCGCAACTGGGAAAACGCGATCGTCGGCGCGTCGCACGTCGACGACCTCTGGCAGGCGAACATCGCGTCGAACCAGGTGTCGGGCTACCTGTCGTGGGCGCCGGGCGGCGGCCACAACGGCGCGGGCGTGCTCAACGCGCGGCTCGCGAAGCTCGTGATTCCGGATAGCGCGCAGCACGATCTCGTCGGCCGCGCGATGAACCTGCCGACGCCGACCGACCGCCCGATGCCGTCGATCGACCTGATCGTCGACCAGGTCGTCGCGCGCAATCACGACATCGGCCGGCTCGTCGTCAACGCGCGCAACATCGACGAAGACGGCACGCCCGTGTGGCAGCTCGACAAGCTGGAACTGTCGAACCCGGCCGCGACGCTCACGGCCACCGGCAACTGGCGCACGTCGCGCCGCGCGCTTGCCCGCGGTGCCGACGAAACCGATGCGCCGCGCCGCACCGTGTTCGACTTCAAGCTCGACATCGACAACGCGGGCGCGCTGCTCGACCGCGTCGGCCTGCCGCGCACGCTCGCGGACGGTCACGGCTCGGTCACGGGCAAGGTCGGCTGGCGCGGCGGCCCGACCGCGCTCGACTTTCCGTCGCTCGGCGGCCAGGTCGCGGTGGACCTCGAGCACGGGAAGATCCTGAAGGTCGATCCGGGCGCGGCCAAGCTGCTTGGCGTGCTGAGCCTACAGAGCCTCGCGCGCTTCCTGACGCTGAACTTCCGCGACGTGGTCGGCAAGGGGCTGCCGTTCGACAAGATCACCGGTACCGGCCGGATTTCGAACGGCATCGCGCGCACCGACGACTTCTCGATGATGACGGGCCCCGCGAACGTCACCGTGCGCGGCGCGGTCGATCTCGGCACCGAGACGCAGGACCTGCATGCCCACGTCGCGCCGAAGATCAGCGCGGGCGCGGCCGCGATCGGGGCCGCCGTCGTCAATCCGCTGCTCGGCATCGGCGTGCTGGCCGCGAACTACGCGCTGTCCGAGACGCTGTCGCACGCATTCGCGCTCGACTACGCGATCACCGGCTCGTGGGCGCACCCGCACATCGAGCGGGTGCGGAGCGATCAGGGTAAGATGAATCACGGTCCGGCCGATGCATCGAGCCATTGAGCGCGCATCGAGCCGCCAGGCGCCGGGCCGCACCCCATTTATGACGCAAGCGATTCCGCGATGACCGATCACGCCCGTTCCGCCACGCCCTTCCAGGTCGCCGCGCTGCAGATGGTGAGCGCGCCGGACGTCACCCGCAATCTCGCCGAAGCACGCCGCCTGATCGCGGAAGCCGCCGGCGAAGGTGCGCAGCTCGTGCTGCTGCCAGAATATTTCTGCTTCATGGGCCACCGCGACACCGACAAGCTCGCGCTCGCCGAACCGTACCGGGACGGCCCGATCCAGCAATTCCTCGCCGACGCCGCGCGCCGCCACGGCATCTGGGTGATCGGCGGCACGCTGCCGCTGAAGGCGCCGGAACCCGACCGCGTGCTGAACACGACGCTCGCGTTCGATCCGTCCGGCAACGAGGCCGCGCGCTACGACAAGATCCACCTGTTCAACTTCGAGAAAGGCGACGAATCGTTCGACGAGGCGCGCACGATCCGCGCGGGCGACACGGTCGTCGCGTTCGACGCCCCGTTCGGGCGGGTCGGCCTGTCGGTCTGTTACGATCTCCGCTTTCCGGAGCTGTATCGCCGCATGGGCGACTGCGCGCTGATGGTCGTGCCGTCGGCGTTTACGTATACGACGGGCCGCGCGCACTGGGAAACGCTGCTGCGCGCGCGGGCCGTCGAGAACCAGTGCTACGTGCTCGCGGCCGCGCAGGGCGGCAAGCACGAGAACGGCCGGCGCACGTGGGGCCACAGCATGCTGATCGACCCGTGGGGCGAGATCGTCGCGGTGCGCGACGAGGGCGCGAGCGTCGTGCTCGGCACGCTCGATCCGCAACGCATCGCCGACGTACGCCAGAGCCTGCCCGCGTGGCGGCACCGCGTGCTGAGCTGAATCCGCCGCACCGCTTGAAACGCCGCGCGGCCCACCCATCTGCCCGGCAGCACCCGACAACTTTTTGAGAATCCCGATATCCGCATGAACATCATCGAACCCGGCATCCGCAACCTCGCGCTGGCGAAGGACATCCTGCTCACGCCGTACGGCCTCGACGAAAGCCTGCTCACGCGCACGATCGCCGACATCTTTACGCATCGCGTCGACTACGCGGACCTGTACTTCCAGGCGACCCGCAGTGAAGCGTGGAGCCTCGAGGAAGGCATCGTCAAATCGGGCAGCTTCAGCATCGACCAGGGCGTCGGCGTGCGCGCGATCGCGGGCGACCGCACTGCGTTCGCGTACTCGGACGACCTGTCGCCGGAAGCGATCGCACAGGCCGCTGCCGCCACCAAGGCGATCGCGGCGGCCGGCGGCGGCCGCCAGAAGATCAAGGCCGCCTCGTCGCTGACGGGCATCTCGGGGCGCGACCTGTACCTGCCGTCCGACCCGCTCGCGTCGCTCGACGCGACGGCCAAGGTCAAGCTGCTCGAGCGCATCGAGCAGATGGCGCGCGGCCGCGACCCGCGCGTCACGCAGGTGATGGCGGGCCTCGCCGGCGAATACGACGTCGTGCTCGTCGCGCGCAGCGACGGCGCGCTCGCCGCCGACATCCGCCCGCTCGTGCGCGTGTCGGTCACGGTGATCGCCGAACAGAACGGCCGCCGCGAGATCGGCTCCGGCGGCGGCGGCGGCCGCTTCGACTACGGCTACTTCACCGACGAAGTGCTGTCGCGCTACGTCGACGACGCCGTGCATGCGGCGCTCGTGAACCTCGACGCGCGGCCGGCGCCGGCCGGCGCGATGACGGTCGTGCTCGGGCCGGGCTGGCCGGGCGTGCTGCTGCACGAGGCGATCGGCCACGGGCTCGAGGGCGACTTCAACCGCAAGGGCTCGTCCGCGTTCGCGGGCCGGATCGGCGAGCAGGTCGCCGCGAAGGGCGTGACGGTGGTCGACGACGGCACGCTGCCGAACCGCCGCGGCTCGCTGAACATCGACGACGAAGGCAATCCGACGCAGTGCACGACGCTGATCGAGGACGGCATCCTGAAGGGCTACATCCAGGACACGCTGAACGCGCGCCTGATGAAGATGCCGGTCACCGGCAACGCGCGGCGCGAGTCGTATGCGGCGCTGCCGATGCCGCGCATGACGAACACGTACATGCTGAACGGCGACAAGGATCCGCAGGAAATCATCGCGTCGGTGAAGAACGGCCTGTACGCGGTGAACTTCGGCGGCGGCCAGGTCGACATCACGAACGGCAAGTTCGTGTTCTCGGCGTCCGAGGCGTACATGATCGAGAACGGCAAGGTCACCTACCCGGTGAAGGGCGCGACGCTGATCGGCAGCGGCCCGGAATCGCTGAAATACGTGAGCATGATCGGCAACGACATGTCGCTCGACACGGGCGTCGGCGTATGCGGCAAGGAAGGCCAGAGCGTGCCGGTCGGCGTCGGCCAGCCGACCCTGCGAATCGACAAGATGACGGTCGGCGGTACGGCATAACCGCATCACGACGCAGACAATCCGCGCATTTTGAATAAAACGCGCGGATTATCCGCATTTTCGAGCCCCCCCGGTTGCCAGCCGCGCGGGGACCGGGTATAAATTCCGAATCAACTTTTTTGACGAGCCGAATTTCCGTCATGTCCGCCAAGTTTTACTTTTACTTTTTTTGGTATCTCAGACCGCTGGCGGATCGAGAGGGTTGATGGCGCGTAAAGCGCAACCGAAATTCCCGAAAAAACCGCCGGCGAACCCGGCGGTTTTTTTTCGCCCTTCGCCAGCCGGTCGCCGCCGCAGTGGGTCCCGCGGCCCCGACCGGAACCACTGAATTGCCCGAATTGATGAATCTGCCGCACGCGCATTGACCGAACGGCGCCCCGAAAAATTAGGAGAAACAGCATGCCCCCGCACAACACCGACGACGTCCGCATTCGCGAACTCAAGGAACTGACGCCGCCCGCCCACCTGATCCGCGAATTCGCGTGCTCCGAAGCCGCGTCCGAGCTGATCTATCACTCGCGCCAGTCGATGCATCGCATCCTGCACGGGATGGACGATCGGCTGATCGTCGTGATCGGGCCGTGTTCGATCCACGATACGAAGGCGGCGATCGAATACGCGGGCCGGCTCGTGAAGGAACGCGAGCGCTTCAAGGGCGAGCTGGAAATCGTGATGCGCGTGTACTTCGAGAAGCCGCGCACGACGGTCGGCTGGAAGGGGCTCATCAACGATCCGCACCTCGACAACAGCTTCAAGATCAACGAAGGGCTGCGCACCGCGCGCGAGCTGCTGCTGCAGATCAACGAAATGGGGCTGCCGGCCGCGACCGAATACCTCGACATGATCAGCCCGCAGTACATCGCCGACCTGATCTCGTGGGGCGCGATCGGCGCGCGCACGACCGAGTCGCAGGTGCACCGCGAGCTCGCGTCGGGGCTGTCGTGCCCGGTCGGCTTCAAGAACGGCACCGACGGCAACGTGAAGATCGCGGTCGACGCGATCAAGGCCGCGTCGCAGCCGCACCATTTCCTGTCGGTGACGAAGGGCGGCCATTCGGCGATCGTGTCGACGGCCGGCAACGAGGACTGCCACGTGATCCTGCGCGGCGGCAAGGCGCCGAACTACGACGCGGACAGCGTGAACGCCGCGTGCGCGGACATCGGCAAGGCCGGCCTCGCCGCGCGCCTGATGATCGACGCGAGCCACGCGAACAGCTCGAAGAAGCACGAGAATCAAATTCCCGTGTGCGCGGACATCGGCCGCCAGATCGCGGCCGGCGACGAGCGCATCGTCGGCGTGATGATCGAGTCGCACCTCGTCGAGGGCCGCCAGGACCTGAAGGAAGGCTGCGCGCTGACCTACGGCCAGAGCATCACCGATGCGTGCATCGCGTGGGACGATAGCGTGAAGGTACTCGAAGGGCTCGCGGAATCGGTGAAGGCGCGACGCGTCGCGCGCGGCAGCGGGAACTGAAGGACGTTACTGGCTGACCGTATGGCCCCGCCTGCCGGCGAATTGGCCATGCGGCCAGCCTGCGGTCGGCGTGTCGCTCCGCTAGACCAGCTAACATCAGCTGGCTAACCAGAGGATCGGCCATGTCGACCGTCAACATGCACGATGCCAAGTCGCGGCTTTCCAGCCTCGTGGAAGCGCTTGAATCGGGGCGCGAGGCCGAAGTCGTGATCGCCCGCAATGGTCATCCGGTGGCCCGGATCGCTCCTTACGTCGCGCCGAAGCGGATCGGCGCAGCCCGTCAGTTGCTTGCCGGATTGAACATTCCAGCAAGCGTCGAGGCATTCAATGCCGGCGATGAATCGATCGCCGCCGACTTCGATGCCAGCTCGGACCAGGGCTTGCACCGTGAAGCTGCTGCTCGATACGCACATCGCGCTGTGGGTGGGCTGAAGGCGCGCCGCAGCTTTCGGCAACCGCGACCGCATTGATCGAACATCCCCAAAACACGCCGTACGTCAGCGCCGCGTCGATTTGGGAAATCGAGATCAAATACCGCCAAGGTATCTGCCCGTCCATCCGAGAGATGCGCGTCCGGCATTCGGCTTGCAGGTTTTGCGGAGTTGCCGATCAGCAGCGATCACGCAGAGGCAGTCGCCGCGTTGCCGGATTCCCGGACCACGCCGATCCGTTCGACCGCATGACGGTCGCGCAGGCACTCCATGAAGGGATGCCGCTCGTCAGTGCCGAGCCGAAGGTGTGGCGCTACCACGCAACGCTGATGTTGCGCGCCTGAAGTCGCCCCCCACGGCGCCGCAACGACAAAGCCCGGCTCGCGCCGGGCTTTGTCGTTGCGTCATTGCATTGACCGAAATCGGCCGTCCTCCGTCCTCACTCGAGCGCACCCGACCCGAAGATCTCCGTGTTCACCCGTTCCGGCGCGACGCCGAGCGCGACGAGCGCGTCGCACTGCGCCTTCATGAACGCGATCGGCCCACAGATGTAGTAATCGGCGTCCGGCACCAGCGCGTACTGCTGCACACGCTCCGGCGTGAGACGCCCTTCGAGATCGTGGTCGATGCCGGCCCGATCGTTCGGGCCGACCACTTCGTACAGCACCGTGCGCTTCACGTTCGCGTGCTCGCGCGCCGTGTCGTTCAGCCAGTCGCGGAACGCGTGCACCGCACCGGAACGGCATGCATGGATGAACCGCACGTCGCGCTGGCTGCCAGCGGCGATCAGCGTCGACGCCATCGACATCATCGGCGTGATGCCGACCCCGCCCGAAATCAGCACGACCGGCGTATCCACGTCGCGCTTCAGCGAGAAGTCGCCCATCGGCGCGGTCACCTCGACGATCGCGCCCGCTTCGACGCCATCGTGCAGCAGCGTCGACACCTTGCCGGCCGGGATCGCTTCCGGCTTGCCGGCCTCGCGCTTCACCGAGATGCGCAGCCATTTGCCGTGCGGCGCGTCGGACAGGCTGTACTGGCGCGGCTGGTCGACGCCGAGATCGCCGACGAAGCGCTTCACCGTGACGTACTGGCCCGGCTCGAACGTCGGCGCGTCGCCGCCGTCGGCCGGCGTCAGGTAGAACGACGTGATCTCGTCGCTTTCACGCACCTTGCGCGCAACCTTGAACGGGCGGAAGCCGCTCCATGCGGCGTTCGCGTACAGGTCGGCCTCCGCGCCGATCAGGATCCGCGCGAGCTGGCCGTAGGCCACGCGCCACGCTTCCAGCGTGTCGGCATCGACCGCGTCGCCGAGCACCTCGACGATCGACGCGAGCAGGTTCTCGCCGACGATCGGGTAATGCTCGGGACGGATGTTCAGGCTCGCGTGCTTGTGCGAGATGCGCGACACCGCGCCGCCCAGCACGCCGAGGTTGTCGATGTTGGCCGCATACGCATAGACGGCTTTCGCGAGCGTCTCGGGCTGGCTGCCGGTCTTCTGGTGCGTCTGGTTGAACAGGTTCTTCAGTTCCGGATGACGCGCGAACATGCGCTGATAGAAATGCTTCGTGATCGTCGCGCCGTGCTCGGCAAGGACGGGGGCGGTGGCCTTCACACGGGCCATCTGGTCAGCGGTGAGGTGGGTCATGTTCGTTCTCCGTTAAACATGCACGTACGATACATGTTTAACGGAGAACGCTCCCTGGGCAAATTGTCGCAGTGCGCAAAACCGCGACGGCGCGCTAGCGGACGCGCCCGCGCTCCCACAGCACGTCGGCGCCGCCGCCGGCTCGGTTCAGCACGCGCGCCAGCACGAACAGCAGGTCGGACAGCCGGTTCACGTACCGCCGCGGCGCATCGTTGAGCGCGTCGTCGCGCCCGAGCGCGACGATCGAGCGCTCCGCGCGGCGGCACACGGTTCGGCAGACGTGCGCGAGCGACGCCGCGCGCGAGCCGGCCGGCAGGATGAATTCCTTCAGCGGCGGCAGCGTCGCGTTGTAGTGGGCGAGCCACTGGTCGACGCGCGCGAGGTGCGTGTCGTCGATCACCGTATGGCCAGGAATGCACAGCTCGCCGCCGAGATCGAACAGGTCGTGCTGGATCGTGACGAGCGCGGTGCGCACGTCGTCGGGCAACGGCTCGGCCAGCAGCACGCCGAGATTCGAGTTCAGTTCGTCGACATCGCCGATCGCGGCGATCCGCGCGTCGTCCTTGCCGATGCGCCGTCCGTCGCCGAGCCCGGTGGTGCCGTCGTCGCCCGTGCGCGTCGCGATCTTGCTCAAGCGGTTGCCCATGCGAATGTCCTCTCGTGCGCGGCCGCGACGCGGCCCGGTTGGCTGGAACGCGATTATCGCAGCCCGCGGCGGGAGGCGCAGCAGGCGTTACAGCGTAGAATGGGCCGACAGTACGACAAGCAGTCAGGAGACATTCGTGAACCACCCCGCCCCGCCGGCCGCCACGCGCCGCCCGCTGCCCCCCGCCATGCTCGATGCGCTGCGCGCCGCTTTCGGCGAGCGCGTGTCGACCGCCGACGCGGTTCGCGCCCATCACGGCCGCGACGAATCCCCGTTCGACCCGCAACTGCCCGACGCCGTCGTCTTCGCGCACAGCACCGACGACGTGCGCGAAGTCGTGTCGCTGTGCTCGCTCTACAGCGTGCCGCTGATCCCGTACGGCGCCGGTTCGTCGCTCGAAGGCCACCTGCTCGCGGTGCGCGGCGGCGTGTCGCTCGACCTGTCTGAAATGAACCGCGTGCTGTCGATCAACGCCGAAGACCTGACCGTGACGGTCGAGCCGGGCATCACGCGCAAGGCGCTCAACGAAGCGCTGCGCGACACCGGCCTGTTCTTCCCGATCGATCCGGGCGCCGACGCCAGCATCGGCGGGATGACCGCGACGCGCGCATCCGGCACCAACGCGGTGCGCTACGGCACGATGCGCGAGAACGTGCTCGGCCTGACCGCGGTGCTCGCCGACGGCCGCGTGGTGAAAACCGGTTCGCGCGCGCGCAAGTCGTCGGCCGGCTACGATCTCACGCGGCTGTTCGTCGGCTCCGAAGGCACGCTCGGCGTGATCACCGAGATCACGCTGCGCCTGCACCCGCTGCCGGAAGCCGTGTCGGCCGCGATCTGCACGTTCCCGACGATGGCCGACGCGGTCCGTACCGTGATCGAGACGATTCAGATCGGCGTGCCGATCGCGCGCGTCGAGTTCGTCGACGCGCTCGCGGTGCGCTCGATCAACCGTCACTCGAACCTGACGCTGGCGGAAGCGCCGACGCTGTTCTTCGAATTCCACGGCACCGACGCCGGCGTGAAGGAACAGGCCGAACTCGTGCAGGCGCTCGCCGGCCAGAACGCCGGCCAGGGCTTCGAATGGGCGACGCGCCCCGAGGATCGCACGCGGCTCTGGTCCGCGCGCCACAACGCGTACTTCGCGATGCTGCAGTTGAAGCCCGGCTGCCGCGCGGTGACGACCGACGTGTGCGTGCCGATCTCGCAGCTCGCCGCATGCGTCGAGGAAACCGAGGTCGACCTGCGCGCGTCGTCGCTGCCCTGCCCGATCGTCGGCCACGTCGGCGACGGCAATTTCCACGTCGCGATCCTGATCGATCCCGACAAGCCCGAGGAGCTCGCCGAAGCCGAACGCATCAACGACCGGATCGTCGAGCGCGCGCTGCGCCTGGGCGGCACCTGCACGGGCGAGCACGGCGTCGGGCTGCACAAGATGCGCTTCCTGCCGAAGGAGCACGGCGACAACGCGATCGACACGATGCGCGCGATCAAGCTCGCGCTCGATCCGCGCAACCTGATGAATCCGGGCAAGATTTTCACGTGCTGACCCGGCGGCGCGAGCTCGCGCCCCCGTTGGAGACCTCATGAACGCTCCCGTCGAACTGTCGAGCGCCGCCCGCGCGCAGCGCCAGCGCGAAGTCGTGCAGGCGCTGATGGCCGTGCTGCCGACGCACTGCCTGCTGTACCGCGACGAGGACACGGCGCCGTACGAATGCGACGGCCTGTCCGCCTACCGGCGGCTGCCGCTCGCGGTCGCGTTGCCCGAGACGGAGTCGCAGGTGCAGCGGATCGTGCAGATCTGCCGCCGCATGGAAGTGCCGATCGTGCCGCGCGGCGCCGGCACGAGCCTGTCCGGCGGCGCGCTGCCGATCGCGCTCGGCGTCGTGCTGTCGCTCGCGCGCTTCACGCGCATCGTCGAAGTCGACCCGTACGCGCGCACCGCGACCGTGCAGCCCGGCGTGCGTAACCTCGCGATCTCGGAGGCGGCCGCGCCGTACGGCCTGTATTACGCACCCGATCCGTCGTCGCAGATCGCATGCACGATCGGCGGCAACGTCGCGGAAAATTCCGGCGGCGTCCACTGCCTGAAATACGGGCTGACCGTGCACAACGTGATGCGCGTGCGCGCGGTGACGATCGACGGCGAGGTCGTCGAATTCGGCTCGCTCGCGCTCGACATGCCGGGCCTCGACCTGCTCGCGGTGATGATCGGCAGCGAAGGGATGTTCGCGATCGTCACCGAGGTCACGGTGCGGCTGATCCCGAAGCCGCAGACCGCGCAGCTCGTGATGGCGAGCTTCGACGACGTCGTCAAGGGCGGCGAGGCGGTGGCGGCGATCATCGCGTCGGGCATCATCCCGGCCGGGCTCGAGATGATGGACAAGCCGGCCACGCAAGCCGTCGAGGCGTTCACGCACGCGGGCTACGACCTCGACGCGAAGGCGATCCTGCTGTGCGAATCGGACGGCACGCCGGAAGAGGTCGCCGAGGAAATCGTGCGGATGACGGCCGTGCTGCGCGAACACGGCGCGACGCGCATCCAGGTGTCGCGCAACGAACAGGAGCGGCTGCGCTACTGGTCGGGCCGCAAGAACGCGTTCCCGGCCGCCGGCCGCATTTCCGCCGACTATTACTGCATGGACGGCACCGTGCCGCGCCGCGCGATCGGCCCGCTGCTCGCGCGCATCGAGCAGCTCGAAACGCGCTACGGGCTGCGCTGCATCAACGTGTTCCATGCGGGCGACGGCAACATGCATCCGCTGATCCTGTACAACGCGAACGATCCGGACGAGCTGCACCGCGCCGAGCAGTTCGGCGCGGAAATCCTCGAATGCTGCGTGGAATTCGGCGGCAGCGTGACGGGCGAGCACGGTGTCGGCATCGAAAAACTCAATTCGATGTGCGTGCAGTTCTCGCCGCAGGAGCGCGATGCGTTCTTCGCGGTCAAGCGCGCATTCGATCCGGCCGGGCTGCTAAACCCGGACAAGGGCATCCCGACCCGCGCGCGCTGCGCCGAATACGGTCGCCAGCACGTGCGCGGCGGGCTGCTGCCGCACCCCGACCTGCCGCGTTTCTGAGCGGCGCGCGGGTCGCGGCCCGCCACCGGCGGCCGCGGCGCGGGGCTCTGCCGGGCCGCACGGCGCGGCCCCGCACCGGCGCCGGCATGCCGCACGCGAGACGGGGCTTAGGGATAGTCGCGATGTGGAATCGCGCCACCCCGGTACAATCGACCGAACAACAAGTCGAGGCAGCAACGGAACATGGAAGAGGACGACATCGTCGCCGGATGGGCCGAGCGCGTGCGCGCGGCCAGTGCCGACGGCCGGCCGCTGCGGATTCGCGGCGGCGGCACCAAGGACTGGTACGGCCAGGCGCTCGAGGGCGAAATACTCGACACGCGCGCGTTTCAGGGCATCGTGTCGTACGACCCGGCCGAACTCGTCGTCACGGTCCGCGCGGGCACGCCGCTCGCGCAGCTTGAAACCGTCCTCGCCGAGTGCGGCCAGATGCTGCCGTTCGAGCCGCCGCATTTCGGCCGCGCGGCCACCGTCGGCGGCTGCGTCGCGGCCGGCCTCGCGGGCCCGCGCCGCGCCACCTGCGGCGCACCGCGCGATTTCGTGCTCGGCGTCACGCTGATGAACGGCCGCGGCGAAATGCTGCGCTTCGGCGGGCAGGTCGTGAAGAACGTCGCCGGCTACGACGTGTCGCGGCTGATGGCCGGCGCGCTCGGCACGCTCGGGCTGATGCTCGACCTGTCGATCAAGGTGCTGCCGATGCCCGTCGCCGAGGTCACGCTGAAGTTCGAGATGACCGCGACCGACGCGGTGCGCAAGCTCAACGAATGGGGCGGCCATCCGCTGCCGGTCAGCGCGAGCGCGTGGCGCAACGGCACGCTGGTGCTGCGCCTGTCGGGCGCGGAAGCCGCCGTGAAATCCGCGAAAACGCTGCTCGGCGGCGAAGTCGTCGACGCGGTCGAGGCCGAGCGCTTCTGGGCCGGCCTGCGCGAGCACACCGACCCGTTCTTCAACGGCATCCCGCCCGGCTACGCGCTGTGGCGCCTGTCGCTGCCGTCGATCACCGAACCGATGCACCTGCCCGGCACCCAGTTGATGGAATGGGGCGGCGCGCAGCGCTGGTGGATCACCGACGCCGACGCGCAAACCGTGCGCATGAGCGCGAAGCAGGCCGGCGGCCATGCGACGCTGTTCCGCGCGGGCGACACCTACGACCGCAGCGCGGGCGTGTTCACGCCGCTGCCCGCGCCGATGATGAAGATCCACCGCGGGCTGAAAAGCGCGTTCGATCCCGCGCGCATCTTCAATCGCGGCCGGCTTTACCCTGATCTCTGAGGGCTGGATGCAAACGAATCTCGCCGATTTCATCCGCAACACGCCCGACGGCGACGAGGCCGACGCGATCCTGCGCAAGTGCGTGCACTGCGGGTTCTGCACCGCGACCTGCCCGACCTATCAACTGCTCGGCGACGAACTCGACGGCCCGCGCGGCCGCATCTACCTGATCAAGCAGATGGTCGAAGGCGCGACCGTCACGCGCAGCACGCAACAGCACCTCGACCGCTGCCTCACGTGCCGCAGCTGCGAGACCACCTGCCCGTCCGGCGTCCAGTACGGCCGGCTCGTCGAGATCGGCCGCAAGCACGTCGAGGCGCGGGTGGAGCGCCCCGCGCAGCAGCGGCTGATGCGCCGCGTGCTCGCGAGCGTCGTGCCGAACGCCGCGCTGTTCTCGCCGGTGATGCGCCTCGGCCAGCACGTGCGGCCGCTGCTGCCGAAGCGGCTGCGCGACAAGGTGCCGCCGCGCACGCGGCTGCTCGAATGGCCGCACCGCACGCATACGCGCAAGATGCTGATGCTCGGCGGCTGCGTGCAGCCGTCGATGCTGCCGAACATCAACATCGCGACCGCGCGCGTGCTCGACGCGCTCGGCATCGAGACGGTCGTCGCGCCCGACGCGGGCTGCTGCGGCGCGATCCGCCTGCACCTGAACTATCACGACGAAGCGCTCGACGACGCGCGCCGCAACATCGACGCGTGGTGGCCCCACGTCGAACAGGGCGCCGAGGCGATCGTGATGAACGCGTCGGGCTGCGGCGCGACGGTGCTCGAATACGCGCACCTGCTGCGCGACGATCCGGCCTACGCGGAGAAGGCGCAGCGCATCGTGTCGCTGACGCGCGACGTCTCCGACGTGCTGCTCGCGTTCGAGGCCGAACTCGCGACGATCGCGCGGCGCCGCGCGATCCATACGGTCGCGTACCACCCGCCGTGCACGCTGCAGCACGGCCAGCAGTCGCGCGGCAAGGTCGAGCGCCTGCTGGAGACGCTCGGCATCGACGTGCGGCTGCCGGCCGACAGCCACCTGTGCTGCGGCTCGGCCGGCACCTACTCGCTGACGCAGCCGTCGCTGTCGTACCGGTTGCGCAAGCAGAAGCTGCTGAAGCTGCAGGCGCTCGAACCGCAGATGATCGTGTCCGGCAACATCGGCTGCATCGCGCACCTGCAAAGCGGCACGCAGGTGCCGGTCGCCCACTGGATTCAGCTCGTCGAGCATTTGCTGTACGGCTAGACCCCGCCGTCCCTGCGCGCAACGGGCGGACGGGCGCACGCACGGCGTCCGTATAATGAGCGGACCGATGCGCGGCGTGTCGCGGCGCATCGGCTTCATGTCCGCTTCCGTGCCTGCTTTCGTGCCCGTCATGTCCGATCTCGCCGCCCGCCTCGACTCCGTTCACCGCCGCATCGCCGACGCCGCCCGCGCGGCCGGCCGCGATCCCGCCACCGTCTCGCTGCTCGCCGTGTCGAAGACGTTCCCGGCCGACGACGTGCGCGCCGCGCATGCGGCCGGGCAACGCGCGTTCGGCGAAAACTACGTGCAGGAATCGATCGACAAGATCGACGCGCTCGCCGATCTGCGCGCGAGCCTCGAATGGCATTTCATCGGGCCGCTGCAATCGAACAAGACGCGCGCCGCCGCCGAGCGCTTCGACTGGGTCCATTCGGTCGACCGGCTGAAGATCGCGCAGCGCCTGTCGGAACAGCGCCCCGCGCACCTGCCGCCGCTCAACGTGTGCGTGCAGGTGAACATCAGCGGCGAGGCGTCGAAGAGCGGCGTCGCGCCGGCCGACGTGGCGGAAGTCGCGCGTGCGGTCGCCGCGCTGCCGTCGCTGCGGCTGCGCGGCCTGATGGCGATTCCCGAACCGGCCGGCGACACCGACGCGCAACGCGCGCCGCATCGCGCGCTGCGCGCGTTGTTCGACACGTTGCGCGCCGAGGGCCTGCCGCTCGACACGCTGTCGATGGGCATGTCCGCCGATCTCGAAGCCGCGGTGCTCGAAGGCGCGACGATCGTGCGCGTCGGCACCGCGATCTTCGGCGCACGCGATTACGCGCACTGAACGCCGCGCCCTTTTCCGCCTTTTCGTTCACTCACTCGCTCATTCCCGACATCATGAAAATCGCATTCATCGGCGGCGGCAACATGGCCGCGGCCCTGATCGGCGGCCTGATCAAGCGCGGCGTCGCCGCGGACGGCCTGTACGCCATCGACGTCAACGAAGACGTCCGCGCGCGCGCCGCGCAGCAGTTCGGCATCCGTACCGGCGCGGCCATCGACGCGACGCTCGCCGACTACGACGCGATCGTGCTCGCGGTGAAGCCGCAGGTGCTGCACGACGTCGCGCAGGCGCTCGCGCCGCACCTGAAGTCGCAGCTCGTGATCAGCATCGCGGCCGGCATCCGCGGCACGGATCTCGCCCGCTGGCTCGGCGGCTACGCGCGCGTCGTGCGCACGATGCCGAACACGCCCGCGCTGGTCGGCATGGGCGTGACGGGCCTGGCCGCGCTGCCGGGCGTCGACGCGGCCGGCCGCGAACTCGCGTCGAACGTGCTCGGCGCGGTCGGCGAGATCGTGTGGTTCGACGACGAATCGCAGCTCGACGCGGTCACCGCGATTTCGGGCAGCGGCCCCGCGTACGTGTTCTATTTCATCGAGGCGCTGCAGGAAGCCGCGCGCCGTCTCGGCATGAACGACGAGCAGGGCCGCGCGCTCGCGGTCGCGACGTTCACGGGCGCCGCGCAACTCGCCGCGCAATCGGGCGAACCGGCGAGCGTGCTGCGCGAACGCGTGACGTCGAAGGGCGGCACGACGGCCGCCGCGCTTGCGGCGTTCGACGCGCAGGGCGTGAAGGAAGCGATCGTGCGCGGCGCGCTCGCGGCCGAAGCGCGGGCGAAGGAAATGGGCGACGAGCTCGGCCGCGCGTAAGCGCGACAGCGACGCCGGTTTGTCCGGCGCCGGGCGCAAAAAAGCGACCCTCGGGTCTAATGCCGTTCAGTTAAGGTTCTTTTTAAGGACGCGGACGGCATAGCGTTTTGGCACGGCCTTCACGGCCCGCTCGAATTTTCGAGCGGGCCGTTCTTCTTTGAGTAGCGCGACCAGACGTAGTCGCAGTCGTTGCAGCAGGGCTGGGAGTTTGCCCTGCGCACGGGTAACCGCGGCCCAGTGCAATTCGTACTGGATGACGTGGAAGGCGCGCACGAAGCTAATCTCGGTCGGCTCGCACTTCACCGCAAGCGCGGCCTTGGCAATCTCCAATCGCACGAGGTTGTAGGCAATCAGCGCGCCCCAGATTTCCTGATACACCCCCTCAACGCTGCGGCTGCGCAGGATCGGCGCCATGCCCATCATCGTCTGCTTGAGTTCTCGATAGCTGGTTTCAATTTGCCAGCGGCGCGCATAGCAGGCCACGATATCGGCGCTCGTGTAGCGTTTTCGGTCGAACAGTGACGTCAGCAGTACGCGCTTGCGGGCACTTGAGTCGACCAGGGTGACGGCTCGCGCCTGCCACACCTCTGGCAGGTCCGGGCATTTCTTGCGTGCCTGGGGCGACACGCGCATGCTTACCACCGCATCATCAGGCGTTCCCTCGATGACTTCCCATTTGGTGTTGGCCTTGGCCGGGATGAGGAAGTGACGGTTCGAACCCGCGCGGCTCAAGCCACACAGGATTTCTGCAGATAGAAACCCCTTGTCGAATACCGTCAGCGAATCATCGGGGATGGCGTCGAGCAGATCCTTGGCATATAGCATCTCGTTCGTGCCATACGGACCGAACGCCGCGCTGCGGATCAGGTGCGTGGGCACGGCAGTCAGCGTCACGCCACGGACCTGCGGATAACTGGCGATGGTGTTGCCGGCATAAACCTGGGCGCCGAAATGAGCCCGATGTTCGGGGGTGTCCGCCGTCCTGAGCGTCGTGCCATCCATCGCAAACAGGCTCAACCCCTTGAACAGGTATTGTTTGCGGTCCTGCTCGGCCCACGCCTTGGCCGACAATTCGAACAGCGCCTTCAGTGGTTGCGCGCCCAGGCGCTGCCGGGCCTGAGCGACAGCGCTCTTGCTGACGAACGGCGCCTGCATATCCGGTAGCGCAAGATCGAGATCGTCGACAACCTCGCTGATCGATTGATGCCGATACAATGCCAGCGCAATAACCAGCCAAACAACCTGTTCAGCGGGCAAGCGGCGTTGCCGGATGCTCGCCCGTCCCGTGTAAGCCACCACCTGCTCAATCCACTCGTAGGGCAAGTGCTCACCCAGACGAGCCCAGTCGGGCGTCTCCTGTTCTTCAGCGAGAAAATTCAGGGTGTCATCAAGCATGGCGACGCAGGTTAACAGCCTCCATCACCGTTTACAACACCCAAAACAAAAATGCCGTTCAGTTCTTAACTGAACGGCATTAGCCCTCGGGTCGCTTTTTCGTGGGCGCCGCGCGAAAAGACGCGCGCAGCGTCGTTCAGTTGCCAGCCAGCAGGTAATGCGCGGCAATCCCCGCGAACAGCGCGCCGCCGAGCCAGTTGTTGTGGCGGAACGCCGCGAAGCACGGCATCCGTTCGCGATCCTTGATCAGCGTGTAGTGATACAGCGCGCAACCGGCCGCCGCCGCCCAGCCCACCCAGTACGCGAGGCCGAAGCCGAGCGTCACGCCGATCCACACGTAGATGCCGAGCGTCGCCGCGTAGCACGCCATCACGGCCGCGACGTCGAAACGGCCGAACGTCAGCGCGGACGTGCGGATGCCGATCTTGATGTCGTCGTCGCGATCGACCATCGCATATTCGGTGTCGTACGCGACCGACCAGAAGATGTTCGCGACCAGCATCACCCACGCCAGCGCCGGCACCGTGTCCTGCACGGCCGCGAACGCCATCGGGATGCCGAAGCCGAACGCGATGCCGAGATACGCCTGCGGAATCGCGAAGAAGCGCTTCATGAACGGATAGGAGCCGGCGACGAACAGCGCGACGACCGACAATTCCTTCGTCAGCGTATTGAGCGGCAGGATCAGCAGGAACGCGATGAACGACAGCCCGACCGCGATCGCGACGGCTTCCCATGCGCGGATCTTGCCCGACGTCAGCGGCCGGTCGGCCGTGCGCTTCACGTGGCGGTCGAAATCGCGGTCGGCGTAATCGTTCATCGCGCAGCCGGCCGAGCGCATCAGCAGCGTGCCGAGCGTGAAGATCGCGAGCAGCGGCCAGCGCGGGTGGCCGTCCGACGCGATCCACAACGCGTTGAGCGTCGGCCACAGCAGCAGCAGGCTGCCGATCGGCTTGTCCATCCGGACGAGCCGCAGATACAGGGGAAAGCGGGCAAGCATGGCGAAGCACCGGGAAGAGAATCCCGGCATTTTAGAGCCGACCGGTGTTCCGCGTCATGTCGGCGCGACCCGCGGCCGGCGTCCGCAACGAGCGGGCGGGCCGCAGCGGCACGCCGCGCGCGGCCGCGCCCCAACGCACGTCAATCCGGGGCCAGAGTCGGCCCCGCCCCGGAGCGGGCCAGCCTGCCGTCCCCGGCCGCGGCCGGGCTTACGCGAGCAGCGACCGCAGCATCCATGCGGTCTTTTCATGCGTCTGCAGGCGCTGCGTGAGCAGGTCGGCGGTCGGCTCGTCGCTCGCCGCGTCGGCGATCGGGAAGATTTCGCGCGCGGTGCGCACGACCGTCTCGTGCCCTTCGACGAGCTGGCGAATCATGTCCTCGGCGGCCGGCACGCCCTTCGCTTCCGGCACCGACGACAGTTTCGCGAATTCGGCGAACGTGCCGGGCGCGACGACGCCCAGCGTCCGAATGCGCTCGGCGATGGAATCGACCGCGAGCCACAGTTCGTTGTACTGCTCCTCGAACATCAGGTGCAGCGTGTTGAACATCGGCCCGGTCACGTTCCAGTGGAAATTGTGGGTCTTCAGGTACAGCGAAAACGTATCGGCAAGCAGGCGCGACAGGCCATCCGCGATGTTCTTGCGGTCCTTGTCGCTGATACCGATGTTGATCTGCGTGGCGTTGCCTTTCTTGGCCATCTTCGGGACTCCTCATTCGACATGTTGAACCGGCGAAAATGCGTCGAGCAATCCGCATGCCGTGTCGTGCGGCACGCGTTCGCGACTCGCCATTCTAGCGTCGCGAAGCGATCGTCGCAGCGTTCAGCCGCCGGCGGCCGACACGATCGGCGCCAGCGCGTGCAGCGCTTGCGAGACCAGCTCCGCCGCCCCGCCGACGACGATCGCGAAGCCGACGACGTAGCGCGCCAGCTCCGCCGGCGAGCGCAGAATGGGCGACGCAGCCGCGCGCATGTTGAGCATCATTTGCGTCATGGTCGTCACTCCTTTGACAAGACATCGTTCAGAGAAGAAACGGCCGGTCGCCGGACCGGCCGTTTCACGTTGCTGCATTTACTGCGTTACCGCGTTACTGCATCGGCACGCGGCCGGGTTCATGCGAGGTCGAAGCGGTCGAGGTTCATCACCTTGTTCCAGGCCGCCACGAAATCGCGCGCGAACTTCTCCTTCGCATCCGCGCTGCCGTACACCTCGGCCAGCGCACGCAATTGCGAGTGCGAACCGAAGATCAGGTCGACGCGCGTGCCCGTCCACTTGACGGCGCCCGTCGCGCGGTCGCGCCCTTCGAACACGTCGTTCGCGGCCGACACGGGCTTCCATTCGGTGCCCATGTCGAGCAGGTTCACGAAGAAGTCGTTCGTCAGCGTTTCCGGACGATCGGTGAACACACCATGCTTCGCATCGCCGACATTCGCACCGAGCACGCGCAGGCCGCCGACGAGCACCGTCATCTCCGGCGCGCTCAGCGTCAGCAGCTGCGCCTTGTCGACCAGCAGCGCCTCGGCCGGCGTCGTGTACGCGTGCTTCAGGTAGTTGCGGAACCCGTCCGCCACCGGCTCGAGCACGGCCATCGCGTCGACGTCGGTTTCTTCCTGCGACGCATCCGTGCGGCCCGGTGCGAACGGCACCGTGATCGCGATACCCGCGTGCTTCGCCGCCTGCTCGACGCCGGCCGCACCGGCCAGCACGATCAGGTCGGCCAGCGACACCTTCTTGCCGCCCGTCTGCGCATCGTTGAACGCCTTCCGCACGCCTTCGAGCGTTTCGAGCACCGCCGCGAGCGCCGCCGGCTGGTTCACTTCCCAGTCCTTCTGCGGCGCGAGGCGGATGCGCGCACCGTTCGCGCCGCCGCGCTTGTCCGAGCCGCGGAACGTCGCCGCCGACGCCCATGCGGTCGACACGAGCTGCGACACCGACAGGCCCGTGGCCAGCACCTTCGCCTTCAGCGCGGCAATGTCGGCGGCGTCGATCAGCGGGTGATCGACGGCCGGGACCGGGTCCTGCCACAGCAGGTGTTCCGCCGGCACTTCCGGGCCGAGATAGCGGGAACGCGGGCCCATGTCGCGGTGCGTGAGCTTGAACCACGCGCGAGCGAACGCGTCGGCGAATTCGGCCGGGTTCTCGTAGAAGCGGCGCGAGATCTTTTCGTAGGCCGGGTCGAAACGCAGCGACAGGTCGGTCGTCAGCATCGTCGGACGGTGCTTCTTCGACGCGTCGTACGCATCGGGAATCACTTCGCCGGCATCCTTCGCCACCCACTGGTGCGCGCCGGCCGGGCTCTTCGTGAGCTCCCACTCGTAGCTGAACAGGTGCTTGAAGAAGTCGTTGCTCCACTGCGTCGGCGTCGACGTCCACGTGACTTCGAGGCCGCTCGTGATCGTGTCCTTGCCCTTGCCCGTGCCGAACGTGCTCTTCCAGCCAAGGCCCTGCTGCTCGATGCCCGCGGCTTCCGGCTCGGGGCCGACGTTCGACGCCGGGCCGGCGCCGTGCGTCTTGCCGAACGTGTGGCCGCCCGCGATCAGCGCGACCGTTTCCTCGTCGTTCATCGCCATCCGCGCGAACGTCTCGCGGATGTCGTGCGCGGCGGCGACCGGGTCGGGATTGCCGTCCGGGCCTTCCGGGTTCACGTAGATCAGGCCCATCTGCACCGCGGCGAGCGGGTTTTCGAGCTCGCGCTTGCCCGTGTAGCGGCTGTTCGGGCCGCCGCTCAGTTCCAGCCAGATCTTTTCCGAGCCCCAGTAGACGTCGTCCGGTTCCCACGTGTCGGCGCGGCCGCCCGCATAGCCGAACGTCTTGAAGCCCATCGATTCGAGCGCGACGTTGCCGGTCAGGATCAGCAGGTCGGCCCACGAGATGTTGCGGCCGTACTTCTGCTTGATCGGCCACAGCAGGCGGCGCGCCTTGTCGAGGCTCACGTTGTCCGGCCAGCTGTTGAGCGGCGCGAAGCGCTGCTGCCCGCCGCCCGCGCCGCCGCGGCCGTCGGCCGTGCGGTACGTGCCGGCGCTATGCCATGCCATGCGCACGAACAGGCCGCCGTAGTGGCCGAAGTCGGCCGGCCACCAGTCCTGCGACGTCGTCATCAGCGCGTGCAGGTCCTGCTTCACCGCGGCGAGATCGAGCTTCTTGAATGCTTCCGCGTAGTCGAAATCCGGGTCCATCGGATCGGACAGCGCCGAATGCCGATGCAGGACGTTGAGGTTCAGCTGATTCGGCCACCAGTCCTTGTTCGTCGTGCCGCTGCCTGCGGTGTGGTTGAACGGGCACTTCGTTTCGTTCGACATGCTTTTTTCTCCTTGTCTTGCTCGTAGGCCCCCACGTGCCGGGCGCGGTTCGTGGAGCATTGCGGGGGATGAAACGGAACAGGCGGTTCCTCCTGTCGTACTACGGAATGTCGTGCGCGGCCTTCGGCACGCGCTTCCGTTGCCACGCGCCGCAGGCGAGGCGCTCAAGGACGCGGCCGGCTTGTCGGGTATCGGACATGCAATGGGCCCTCATCGCTCGACGGCGGGTGAATCGGGGGAACACAGGACCGGCGTGCGGCGACACTCATCCGCCATACACACGATCCGCCAGGTATGCGAACGCAATCGGACGCAGGCTACGAACCGCCGCCTTGGCGCGATGTACGACCGTGTCGCGCGACGGGGTGTTCCGCTGCGCGCGCTGCAATACCGACCGCATCATGACATCCTCCTTTGACGCCTGCATTCAACCTGCATCCCGCACCTCGGCATGCGACGCCGATCCATGTAGAGGATTCTATCTACCCCTATCGATTATTTGAATTTAATAAATTTCATCTATTCGATAGGGAAAAATAAACGGGGTCG
Source organism: Burkholderia sp. AU16741 (assembly GCF_002223345.1). NCBI lineage: Bacteria > Pseudomonadati > Pseudomonadota > Betaproteobacteria > Burkholderiales > Burkholderiaceae > Burkholderia > Burkholderia sp. AU16741. The sequence goes on along the minus strand of NZ_NKEZ01000003.1, from coordinate 189,724 downwards.
TACGACCCCGTTCATCACGCTGCCACACACGCATGCGCGCCTGCGTCAGTTCATGGTCGCCGGCATGTCGAGCTTCGCGACACCCGGCAGCTGGCACGCGGCAATCGCGTCGCTGATCGCGTCGATCGCGGGCATCCGCGTGAAACTCTTGCGCCACACGAGCACCACGCGGCGGTCGGGCACCGGTTCGTGGAACGGCACGTACGACAAAAGCTCGGCATCGGGGCCGTTCGCGCGCGGGCCGATCTCGGCGACCGACATCCGCGGCAGCACGGTGATGCCGACGCCGCTCGCGACCATGTGGCGAATGGTTTCGAGCGACGAGCCCTCGAAGGTCTTCTGGATGCCGTCGGCCGTCTGCGAGAAGCGCATCAGTTCCGGACACACGCCGAGCACGTGATCGCGAAAGCAGTGGCCGTTGCCGAGCAGCAGCATGGTTTCCTGCTTCAGGTCCTCGGCGTCGATTTCGTCGCGCTTCTCCCACGGATGGCCGGCCGGCAGCGCGACGACGAACGGCTCGTCGTACAGCGGCCGCACCATCAGGCCGGTCTCGGGGAACGGCAGCGCCATGATCGCGGCGTCGATCTCGCCCTGCTTCAGCAGTTCGAGCAGCTTCAGCGTGTAGTTCTCCTGCAGCATCAGCGGCATCTGCGGGACACGCTGGATCATCTGCTTGACGAGGGTCGGCAGCAGGTACGGCCCGATCGTGTAGATCACGCCGAGGCGGAACGGGCCGACGAGCGGGTCCTTGCCCTGCTTCGCGATCTCCTTGATCGCGAAGGTCTGCTCCAGCACGCGCTGCGCCTGGGTGACGATCTGGTCGCCGATCGGCGTCACGCTCACTTCGCTCGCGCCGCGCTCGAAAATCTGCACGTTGAGCTCGTCTTCGAGCTTCTTGATCGCCACCGACAGCGTCGGCTGGCTCACGAAGCACGCTTCGGCCGCGCGGCCGAAATGCCGCTCGCGCGCGACCGCGACGATGTACTTCAATTCAGTCAGGGTCATTGTGGGTCAATCAGAGATATACAGGCGATAGGTTTAATTTATACACCTGTTGGCACCGGTTCGCCAAGTTTCTCTGCATCGCGATGCGTCGAGTGGCGGCTTTCGATCCGGCCCCAAGGCCGGTCGATCAGGCTTTCAGGTACTGCTCGCGCGCACCGAGCCAGCGCGCGAGATGCTGGGTGACGACCTCCGGATACGCGGCAATCAACCGCGCCGCCGCCTCGCGGGCCGGATCGATCAGCCAGCCGTCGGTCTCGAGGTTTGCGAAGCGCAGCATCGCCGCGCCCGACTGGCGCGCGCCGAGGAATTCGCCGGGGCCGCGGATTTCGAGGTCGCGCCGTGCGATCTCGAAGCCGTCGGTCGTCTCGCGCATCGTCTTCAGCCGCTCGCGGCCCGCGATCGACAGCGGCCCGGTGTACAGCAGCACGCACACCGACGCCGCGGTGCCGCGCCCGACGCGGCCGCGCAACTGGTGCAGCTGCGCCAGGCCGAAACGCTCCGCGTGCTCGATCACCATCAGCGATGCGTTCGGCACGTCGACGCCGACCTCGATCACGGTCGTCGCGACCAGCAGTTGCACGTCGTTGCGCGTGAACGCGTCCATCACGGCCGCCTTGTCGGCCGGCGACAGCCGGCCGTGCACGAGGCCGACCTTCAACTCGGGGAGCGCCGCGGCCAGCGTCTCGTAGGTTTCGACGGCCGTCTGCAGTTGCAGCGTCTCGCTTTCCTCGATCAGCGGGCACACCCAGTACACCTGCCGCCCGGTCAGCGCGGCCTCGCGCACACGGGCGATCACTTCTTCGCGCCGCGCGTCGCCCACCAGCCGCGTCAGCACCGGCGTGCGGCCGGGCGGCAGCTCGTCGATCGTCGACACCTCGAGGTCCGCGTAGTACGTCATCGCGAGCGTGCGCGGAATCGGCGTGGCCGACATCATCAGCTGGTGCGGCTGGAAGTCGCGTGCGCCGTTGGCCGCATTCGCGGCCTTCGCGCGCAGCGCGAGACGCTGCTCGACGCCGAAGCGGTGCTGCTCGTCGACGATCACGAGGCCGAGCCGCGCGAATTCGACCGTGTCCTGGATGATCGCGTGCGTGCCGATCACGAGTTGCGCGGTGCCGAGCGCGGCCGCCTCGATCGCCGCGCGCTTCTCCTTCGCCTTCAGGCTGCCCGCGAGCCACGCGACCGTGACGCCGAGCGGCTCGAGCCATGCGCGCAGCTTGCGCGCGTGCTGTTCGGCGAGGATTTCGGTCGGCGCCATCAGCGCGGCCTGGTAGCCGGCGTCGATCGCCTGCGTGGCGGCCAGCGCCGCGACGACCGTCTTGCCGCTGCCGACGTCGCCCTGCAGCAGCCGCTGCATCGGGTGCGCGAGCGTGAGGTCGTGCGCGATCTCGTCGACGACGCGCGCCTGCGCGCCCGTCAGCGTGAACGGCAGCGCCGCGTAAAAGCGCGTGGTCAGCGCGTCGGTATCGGTCGCGGTGCGGCGCGGCATCGCGGGCGCCGCGCGCGTGCGGCGCTCCTCGTGCGCACGCTTGAGCGACAGCTGCTGCGCGAGCAGCTCCTCGAACTTGATGCGCGTCCACGCCGGATGCGAGCCGTCCATCAGCGCGGCTTCGTCGGAATCGACGCGCGGATGGTGCAGGATGCGCACCGCCTGCTCGAGCGACGGCACGTCGAGCGGCTTCAGGTAATCGCGCTGAATCTCGGGCGGCAGCAGTTCGGGCAGCGGCGTGCGCTCGACCGCGTTCTCGATCGCCTTGCGCAGATACGCCTGCGACACGCCGGCCGTGCTCGGATAGACGGGCGTCAGCACCTGCGGCAGCGGCGCGTCGGCTTCGACGACACGCACGGCCGGATGCACCATCTCCATCCCGAAGAAGCCGCCGCGCACGTCGCCGCGCACGCGCAGCCGCTGGCCGACGGCCATCTGCTTGACCTGCGACCCGTAGAAATTCAGGAAGCGCAGCACGAGCTGCTCGCCGTCGTCGTCCTGGATCTTCACGACGAGCTGGCGACGTGGACGGAATGTGACCTCGTTGTCGAACACGACGCCTTCGGCCTGCGCGATGCCGCCCGGTAGCAACTCGCCGATCGGCGTCAGCGTGGTTTCGTCCTCGTAGCGCATCGGCAGATGCAGCACGAGATCGATCGAGCGCGTGAGGCCGAGTTTCGCGAGCTTGTCGGCGGTTTTCACCGGCTTGTCGGCCGCCGGCTTCTTCTTGCGCTTCGTGCCGGATGCGCCGGATGCGCCGGCTTCGTCGCCGCCCGCGCCCGGTTCGACGTCGGGCGCGGCGGCCGCGGGTTGCGCGAGCCGGCCGTCGGCGCCGCGCTTCGGGCCGGCGCGGCGGGCGCCAGCGGCCGACGCGGGCGGCGCGGGCGTGGCGGCATCGTCCGCGTCGAACGGATCGGCGGAATCGGCGACGGCAGCGGGGGAACGGCGTGGTGACACAGGCATCGGATCGTCTGGGTGCTTCGCAAGGCAAGTACAATAGCGGCTTTCACGTCGTCCGAACCAACGACGCCGGCCAGGCCGCGCATCCCGCCATCATAGCGGCTCGCGCGCCCCATTTACGCGTTTCCGCCCTGCCGGCGACGCCCGCCGGCCGCTTCGAACCAGCCCGCATGTTCACGCTTTCCGATTTCGATTTCAATCTGCCGCCCGAGCTGATTGCACAAACCGCGCTGCCCGATCGCACCGCGAGCCGCCTGCTCGAGGTGGATCGCAGCGTCGAGCCCGCACGCCTCGTCGACCGCCGTTTCGCCGAGCTGCCGTCGTGCATCGCGCCCGGCGACCTGCTCGTGTTCAACGATACCAAGGTGCTGAAGGCGCGTTTCTTCGGCCAGAAGGCCAGCGGCGGCAAGATCGAGGTGCTGATCGAGCGCGTGACCGGCACGCACACGGCGCTCGCGCAGATCCGCGCGAGCAAGTCTCCGGGCGCCGGCACGACGCTGCGTCTGGCCGACGCGTTCGACGTGACGGTCGGCGAGCGCGTCGAGCCGTTCTTCACGCTGCATTTCCCCGCGCCATGCCTGGACCTGATCGAGCAGTACGGCCGGCTGCCGCTGCCGCCGTATATCGAGCACGACGCCGACGCGACCGACGAAACGCGCTACCAGACCGTCTACGCGAGCAACCCGGGCGCGGTCGCCGCGCCGACGGCCGGCCTCCACTTCGACCAGCCGCTGCTGGAGAAGCTCGACGCGATGGGCGTCGAGCGCGCGACGCTCACGCTGCACGTCGGCGCCGGCACGTTCCAGCCGGTGCGCGTCGAGAACATCGCCGAGCACAAGATGCACAGCGAGTGGTACGACCTGCCGCAGTCGCTCGTCGACAGGATTGCCGCGACCCGCGCGCGAGGCGGCAACGTGATCGCGGTCGGCACGACGTCGATGCGCGCGCTCGAAGCCGCGGCGCGCGCGGCCGACGAAGCGGGCCGCCCGCTCGCGGCCACGCAGGCGGAAACCGACATCTTCATCACGCCCGGCTACCGTTTCCGCGTGGTCGACCGGCTCGTCACGAATTTCCACCTGCCGAAGTCGACGCTGCTGATGCTGGTGTCCGCGTTCGCGGGCGTCGAGACGATCCGCGCCGCATACCGGCACGCGATCGAAGAACGCTACCGGTTCTTCAGCTACGGCGACGCGATGCTGCTCACGCGGCGCGACACGCCGGAGGCGCCGGGCGCTTAAGCGCGGCGGGCGCGAACACGCACCGGCCTGCGATTGCCAGCAGCCGTTGCGCGCCGCGCGGTCGCGTCCAGCGCTGTTGCCCCCGTTTTCCCGCCGTACGCGCTACGATGCGCGCACCCGCTTTTCCCGCCGCCGGTTGCCCGGCGGCGTTTCCAACATGCGCCGAACTGTTCTTCGGTGGCAAGGAGAATGACGCGATGACCGAAGGTTCATCCCACGATACGCACGCTGATCCGAGCGCCCCCGTGCAGGACCGCCCCGCCAACGGGCTCGAATTCGAACTACTGACGACCGACGGCCACGCGCGCCGCGGCCGCGTGAAGCTCAATCACGGCACGGTCGAAACGCCGATCTTCATGCCGGTCGGCACGTACGGCACCGTGAAGGCGATCCAGCCGCGCGAGCTGCACGAGATCAAGGCCCAGATCATCCTCGGCAACACGTTCCACCTGTGGCTGCGCCCGGGCCTCGACACGATCGACGCGCACGGCGGCCTGCACGGCTTCATGGGCTGGAACAAGCCGATCCTGACCGATTCGGGCGGCTTCCAGGTGTTCTCGCTCGGCGATCTGCGCAAGATCACCGAGGACGGCGTCACGTTCGCGTCGCCGATCAACGGCGACAAGCTGTTCCTGTCGCCGGAAGTGTCGATGCAGATCCAGAAGGTGCTGAACTCGGACATCGTGATGCAGTTCGACGAGTGCACGCCGTATGCGACCAATGGCGTGCCGACCACGCACAAGGAAGCGGCCGACTCGATGCGCATGTCGCTGCGCTGGGCGAAGCGCTCGCTCGACGAGTTCGACCGGCTCGGCAACCCGAACGCGTTGTTCGGGATCGTCCAGGGCGGGATGTTCGAGGACCTGCGCGACGAATCGCTCGCGGGCCTCGCCGAACTCGGTTTCCACGGCCTCGCGATCGGCGGGCTGTCGGTCGGCGAGCCGAAGGAAGACATGATGCGCGTGCTGCGCCACGTCGGCCCGAAGCTGCCGGCCAACAAGCCGCACTACCTGATGGGCGTCGGCACGCCGGAGGATCTGGTCGAGGGCGTCGCGAACGGCATCGACATGTTCGACTGCGTGATGCCGACCCGCAACGCGCGCAACGGCTGGCTGTTCACGCGCTTCGGCGACGTGAAGATCCGCAACGCGACGCACAAGAACTCGCTGAAGCCGCTCGACGCGACCTGCTCGTGCTACACGTGCCAAAACTTCTCGCGCGGCTACCTGCATCACCTGCACCGGGTCGGCGAGATCCTCGGCGCGCAGCTGAACACGATCCACAACCTGCACTACTACCTGCAGCTGATGAACGAGATCCGCGACGCGATCGAAACGCATACGTTCGACGCGTTCCGGCAGCGCTTCGCGGAGGATCGGGCCAGAGGGGTCGACTGACGGGCCGGCGGCCCGCGCCGCGGCCCGCCGCATTGGACGAGTACTAAATTGAGCCGTCCCGATGCCGGTCGCGACCGCGAAACATTACAATTGCCTTTCCAAACAAGCCGCAACGGTATCGGTTCGTGCGTTAACAGCTTGATCCGAAAGCGCATTTGCCACGCCGTTTGCGCATGGGGCCGGTGGTAGAATAACCGGCTTATTTTTCGATCTTCCCCTACGGAGAGACCAACGTGCCGTTCATTTCCAATGCCTTCGCGCAAGGTGCCGGTGGCGCCGAATCGAGCCTGATGAGCTTCCTGCCGCTCATCCTGATGTTCGCGGTGCTGTACTTCATCATGATCCGTCCGCAGATGAAGCGCCAGAAGGAACACCGCAACATGCTCGCGGCCATGGCGAAGGGCGACGAAGTCGTCACGAGCGGCGGCCTCGTCGGCAAGGTGACGAAGGTCACCGAAGGCTACATCGGCGTCGAAATCGCCGAAGGCACCGAAATCACCGTGCAGAAGGCTGCCGTCACGACCATTCTGCCGAAGGGCACGATCAAGTCGCTGTAAGGCTTACACCGAGCGTCCGGCTCCCCGCGCCGTGCCCGCCTGAGAGAGCGGGACGCCGCGGCGCCGGACGCGACGCTTTCACGCCAACCACCCGTTCGGCCCCCTCATGAATCGTTACCCACTCTGGAAATATGTCGTGATGGTCGTGGCGCTCGCCATCGGCCTTCTGTACACATTGCCCAACTTCTTCGGCGAAGCGCCGGCGGTGCAGGTGTCGAGCGGCAAGGCCACGGTCAAGCTCGACTCGACCACGCTGACCCAGGTCGAATCGGCGCTCGCATCCGCGCAGATCAAGCCGGACGACATCACCTTCGAGAACACGGCGACCAACGCGAACATCCGCGTGCGCCTGAAGGACACCGATACGCAGCTGCGCGTCAAGGACCTGCTGCAGAAATCGCTGAACACCGATCCGAACGATCCGCAGTACGTCGTCGCACTGAACCTGCAGAGCGCGTCGCCGCGCTGGCTGACCGCGCTGCACGCGCTGCCGATGTATCTCGGCCTCGACCTGCGCGGCGGTGTGCACTTCCTGCTCCAGGTCGACATGACGGGCGCGCTCACGAAGAAGCTCGACTCGGACGCGTCCGACGCGCGCTCGCTGCTGCGCGACAAGAACATCCGCGACGGCGGCGTGAGCCGCGTCGATCAGTCCGTGGTCGTCAACTTCAGCGACGCGCAAACCGCCGAAGACGCCCGCAAGGTGCTCGCCGCGTCGATCACCGAGCTGCAATGGGCGACCCAGCCCGGCGGCGGCGGCACGCAGGTGGTCGGCACCTTCACGCCGGCCGTGCAGAAGTCGGTCGAGGACGCCGCGCTCAAGCAGAACCTGACGACGCTCCACAACCGCGTGAACGAGCTCGGCGTGTCCGAGCCGATCCTCCAGCAGCAAGGCAGCGACCGCATCGTCGTCGAACTGCCGGGCGTGCAGGACACCGCGAAGGCGAAGGACATCATCGGCCGCACCGCGACGCTCGAGGCGCGCCTCGCCGATCCGATCAACACGCACCCGAACCCGAACGACCCCGTGCCGCCGGGCGAGGAGCTGTTCACGCAGGGCAACCAGGTGCCCGTGCTGCTGAAGAAGGACGTGATCTTCACCGGCGACCGCATCATCGATGCGTCGGCCGGTTTCGACGAACATCAGCGTCCGTCGGTCAACATCCGCCTCGATTCGGCGGGCGGCCGCGCGGTGCGCACGGTGTCGCGCGACAACATCGGCAAGCCGATGGCGATGGTGCTGTTCGAGAAGGGCAAGGGCGAAGTGCTGACGGTCGCGACGATCCAGTCCGAACTCGGCGACCGCTTCCAGATCACGGGCCAGCCGACGCCGCAGGCGGCGGCCGACCTCGCGCTGCTGCTGCGCGCCGGTTCGCTCGCGGCGCCGATGGAGATCATCGAGGAACGCACGATCGGCCCGAGCCTCGGCGCCGACAACATCAGGATGGGCGTGCACTCGGTGATCTGGGGCTTCTGCGCGATCGCCGTGTTCATGATCGCGTACTACATGCTGTTCGGCGTGGTGTCGGTGATCGGCCTGTCGGTGAACCTGCTGCTGCTCGTCGCGGTGCTGTCGCTGATGCAGGCGACGCTGACGCTGCCCGGTATCGCGGCCATCGCGCTCGCGCTCGGTATGGCGATCGACTCGAACGTGCTGATCAACGAGCGCGTGCGTGAAGAACTGCGCGCCGGCCAGCCGCCGCAGCTCGCGATCCAGTCCGGCTACGCGCATGCGTGGGCGACGATTCTCGACTCGAACGTCACGACGCTGATCGCCGGCCTCGCGCTGCTCGCGTTCGGCTCGGGCCCGGTTCGCGCGTTCGCGATCGTGCACTGTCTCGGCATCCTGACGTCGATGTTCTCCGCGGTGTTCTTCTCGCGCGGGATCGTCAACCTCTGGTACGGCGGCCGCAAGAAGCTGAAGTCGCTCGCGATCGGCCAAGTGTGGAAGCCGGAAGGCGCCGCCGCCGCGTCGTTCACCGACGCGGACGAATCGACCGACACCGCGCGCGCCGCGAAGCTCGCTGCCCCGGCGAAGGGCAACGCGCCGCGCGCCGGCAAGCCGCAGCTGCGCAACCGCGCGCAGCAAGGCGTGTCGCCGAAGAAACCGGGCTCGACCCAATAAGGCCCCGGAGACGAAGCCATGGAATTTTTCCGCATCCGTAAAGACATTCCGTTCATGCGGCACGCGCTGGTGTTCAACGTGATCTCGCTGGTCACGTTCCTCGCCGCCGTGTTCTTCCTGTTCCACCGCGGGCTGCACCTGTCGGTCGAATTCACCGGCGGGACGGTGATCGAGGTGCAGTATCAGCAGGCCGCGGAGCTCGAACCCGTGCGCGCGACGCTCGGCAAGCTCGGCTATGCCGACGCGCAAGTGCAGAACTTCGGCACGTCGCGCAACGTGCTGATCCGCTTGCAACTGAAGGAAGGCCTCACGTCCGCGCAGCAGAGCGACCAGGTGATGGGCGCGCTGAAGGCGCAGAGCCCGGACGTCACGCTGCAGCGCGTCGAGTTCGTCGGCCCGCAGGTCGGCCGCGAGCTCGCGACCGACGGGCTGCTCGCACTCGCGTGCGTCGTGATCGGCATCGTGATCTACCTGTCGTTCCGCTTCGAATGGAAGTACGCGGTGGCAGGCATCATCGCCAACCTGCACGACGTCGTGATCATTCTCGGCTTCTTCGCGTTCTTCCAGTGGGAGTTCTCGCTGGCGGTGCTCGCGGCGATCCTCGCGGTGCTCGGCTACTCGGTCAACGAGTCGGTCGTCATCTTCGACCGGATCCGCGAGACGTTCCGCCGCGAACGCAAGATGAGCGTGCAGGAAGTGATCAACCACGCGATCACGACCACGATGTCGCGCACGATCATCACGCACACGTCGACGGAAATGATGGTGCTGTCGATGTTCTTCTTCGGCGGCCCGACGCTGCACTACTTCGCGCTCGCGCTGACGGTCGGCATCATGTTCGGCATCTACTCGTCGGTGTTCGTCGCGGGCTCGCTCGCGATGTGGCTCGGCATCAAGCGCGAAGACCTGATCAAGGAAAAGAAGACCGCGCACGATCCGGACGATCCGAACGCGGGCGCGCAGGTTTAAGCGCCACGCCGTTTCGGCATCGAAGCAAGGCCGGCCCGTTTGGGCCGGTTTTTTTATGGGCGGACCGGCTGGCGCCCGACCCGTTCGCGCAACCGATGCCGGCGCAGCCGGCGTGCGAGCGCGTCGACGACTGACGCGCCGCCCGCCCGTTTCAGCGAAACCCGAACCGCCGCCGCAGCACGACCAGCGCCGCGAGGCTCAGCACGGCCGCGAACATCAGGTAGAAACTCGGCGCCGTCTTCATCCCCGTCTCGCGGATCAGCCACGCGATGATGAACGGCCCGAAGCCGCCGAAGATCGTCACCGCGACGTTATACGCGAGCGACATCCCGGTCGTGCGCGTCTGCACCGGGAACACCTCCGACAACAGCCCCGGCAGGGCCGCGAAGTAGCCGGTCATCAGGAACGCGAGCAGCACCTGCAGCGCGATCAGCGTGCCGAAGCCCGGATGCGCGACGAGATACGCGAACGCCGGATAGATCAGCACGAGGATGCCGACGGCCGGCGCGATCATCACGCGCACGCGGCCGTAACGATCCGACCAGTGGCCGACCAGCGGCGCGAACGCCATCTGGATCACGCCGACGACGAGAATCGCGGCAAACGCGGCCGACGGCGCGAGGCCGAGCTGCTTCACGCCGTAGGTCGGCATGAACAGCACGAGATAGGTCGCGACGGTGCCGAGCACGACCACGCCCATCGCGGCCACGAGACGCGCCTTGTGCGACGCGAACGTATCGCGCAGCGGGTTCGCGGTGCCTTCGGCCGCGAGGAATTCCGGCGTCTCGTCGACCTTGGCGCGGATGTAGTACGCGACGGGCCCGAGCAGCAACCCGAAGAAGAACGGCACGCGCCAGCCCCACGACGCCATCTGCGCGGCCGTGAGCTGCGCGTTCAGCACGGTGCCGAAGCCCGCGGCGAGCAGCGTCGTGAGCCCTTGGCTCGCGACCTGCCAGCTCGCGAAGAAGCCGCGCCGGCCCGGCACGTGCTCGGCGAGGAACGCGGTCGCGCTGCCGAATTCGCCGCCGGCCGAGAAGCCCTGCATCAGCCGCGCGGCGACGAGGATCACCGGCGCGGCGACGCCGATCGTCCCGTAGGTCGGCAGCACCGCGATGATCAGCGTGCCGGCCATCATCAGCAGGATCGACAGCGTGAGCGCGGCCTTGCGGCCCGCGCGGTCGGCATACGCGCCGAGCACGATCGCGCCGAGCGGGCGCATGAAGAACGACACGCCGAACGTGCCGAGCGTGAGCAGCAGCGACACGGTGTCGTTGCCGACCGGGAAAAACAGCTTGGCGATCGTCACCGCGAAAAAGCCGTAGACGACGAGATCGAACCACTCGAGCGCGTTGCCGATCGACGCGGCGACCACCGCGCGCCACACGCGCGGCGACGAGGCAATGGAGCTGGACTGCGTGACGGCATGCATCGGCGATCTCCTTGTCGTTGTACGTTCTGTTCGGGACGGCCGCCGTCGCGCCGTCGGCCTGCCCGGCGCCGCACGGTCGCATACGGCGCTCGGGCAATTATAGGCGCGCAAAAAAAACCGCCGCGCCCCCGGTCATGGGAGCGCGGCGGTTTGCCCGCGGCGGCCGGCGCGACGCGCCGGCCTCGCTGGGAGCCTTACTGCTGCTTGACCGCTTCGGCCGTGATCAGCAGCTTCGTCTTCATCTTGAAGCCGTACTGCTTGCCGTAGTCGAGGCCGAAATCGTCGCGGCTGAATTCGCCGATCGCGTCGACGCCGCACACTTCACGCTTGAGCATCGGGTGCGGCATGCACTTGAACGAATCGATCTTCAGCGTCAGCGGCTTCGTGACGCCATGCAGCGTCAGGTTGCCGACCACCGACACCGGCTTGTCGCCGTCGAACTTGATCGTGCCCTTGTAGTTCGCCTGCGGGAACTTCGCTACATCGAAGAAGTCGGCCGTCTGCAGGTGCTCGTCGAGCTTCGCGCTGCCCGTGTGGATCGACGCGATGTCGGTCGTCACGTCGACCGTGCCGGTCTTCGCCGCGCGATCGAGCGTCACGGTGCCGCTCGACTTGTCGAACTTGCCGCGCCAGACCGACAGGCCGCCGAAGTGGTCGGCTTCGAAGCTCGGGTACGTGTGGCTCGGGTCGAACTGGTAGGTCGCGCTTTCGGCGAAGGCCGAGAACGACAGCGAAGCGGCCAGCGCGCCTGCGGCGATGATCAGATGCTTTTTCAAATTTTTTCTCCTGGAAACGTCGCCGCGCCCTCGCGCGGCATTCAGTTGACGCGGCAACCCGCCGCTTACTTCGTGGTGACGAGATGGAACTTGATCTGCACTTCGTCCGCGACGACCGACGTGTCCTTCCATTCGCCGGTGCCGACGTTGAAGGTCGAACGCTTGATCGGCAGCACGCCGTCGAACGTTTGCGTCGCGCCGTTCTGCGCGACCGTGACGGGCACCGTGACGGTCTCGGCCTTGCCCTTGATCGTCAGCTTGCCGGTCACGTTGTACTTGTTGCCGCCGGCCGGCGCGATCGCCGACGACACGAAGGTCGCCTGCGGATAGGTCTTCGCGTCGAACCAGTCCTTGCCGGCGACCTGGTCGTTGTACATCTTGTCGCCGAGGTCGAAGCTCGCGACGTCGATCGTCATCTGCGCGCTGCCCTGCGCGGCTTTCGCCGGGTCGAACTTCACCTGCGCGGAAAACTTCTTGAACGCGCCTTCGGTCGGCACGTTCATCTGCTTCGACACGGCGGACACCTTGCTCTTCGCGAGATCGACGTCGGCATGCGCCGCGCCCGACGCGACAAGCGCCGCCGCGGCGAACGCGGTCAGCATGGAGCGGGAGAAAGACACTTTCATGGGATCCTTCATTTGGCAAAGGGAAGCATGCGCGACAACAGGCCGTCGCGGTCCAACAACTGGTGCTTGAGCGCCGCGAGCACGTGCATCGCGACGAGCGCAAGCAGAATGTAATTCAAGGAGACGTGCAGCGTCTTGAAGGTTTCCTTCAGCACCGGATCGGGGTCGATCAGGCGCGGCAGCGGCACGATGCCGAGATAGACGACCGGGATGTTCGACGCCGAGCTGTACAGGTAGCCCGTGACCGGGATCACGATCATCAGCACGTACAGCAGCATGTGCACGCCGTGCGACGCCGCGCGCTGCCACGCCGGCGTATCGCCCGGCAGCGGCGGCGGCACGTGGGTCGCACGCCACAGCACGCGCACGACGGCCAGCGCGAACACCGTCACGCCGATCCACTTGTGCCACGAGAAGTACTTCAGCTTGGTCGGCGTGAAGCCGGGGATGTCCGTCATCACCCAGCCGAGCGCGAAGCCGCAGACGATCAGCAGCGCGATCAGCCAGTGCAGTGCGATCGCGGTATGCGCGTAGCGTGCCGGCACGGCCGGCGGCGGGTTCGATGCCATCTTCGGTTCCTCAGTTCAGCGAACGGCTACGCCGGTAAATTCGTCCGACGCACGTCAAGGGCGCCATGCTACCGCAACCTTTTGACGCGCGCGGACTCTGAGGACAGGCACGCCAGCCGGCTGACGGCTTCCTGTCATGTTACCGATCGGTCACGCGGCGCACGATCCTTGACGCACCGAAAAAGCCCTTTTGGTAAGATTGGCGCGGGTTCCGGCCCCGTCGACGCGTTTCCCCAGCCGTCGCGACACCGCCTTTTCCATGCAACGATACGACCTGATTGCCTGCCACGAATGCGACGCACTGTTGCATAAACCGCGCCTCGCCGGCCGCGAGATCGCGCGGTGCCCGCGCTGCGACGCGCTGCTCTATCGCAACAGCACCACGCAGATCGAGCGCATCACCGCGCTCGCGGTCGCGGCGCTCGTCACGTTCATCATCGCGCAGACGTTCCCGATCCTCGAGATGGACCTGAACGGCACGCGCGTGCAGACGACGCTGATCGGCGCGATCGACGCGCTGTGGCATCAGGACATGGCGATCGTCGGCGTGATGGTGTTCTGCTCGACCGTGCTGTTCCCGCTCGTCGAGATGGCCGCGCTGCTTTACGTCCTGCTGCCGATCCGCCGCGGCGTCGTGCCGCCCGGCCTCAACTTCGTGCTGCGCACGATCCAGCTCGTGCGGCCGTGGGGGATGATCGAGGTGTTCATGCTCGGCATCGTGGTCACGATCGTGAAAATGGTGAGCCTCGCGCGCGTCGTGCCCGACGCGGCGCTGTTCGCGTTCGGCGCGCTCACGCTGATGACCGCCGTCGTGCTGATGTTCGACCCGCGCACGGTGTGGGACATCGCCGACGACCTGCGCGCCGGCCGCTCGCCCGCGCGGCCCGACCCCGCCGCGCCGCTGCCGGACGCGCCCCGCCGATGACGAACCCCACGCCGACCGCCGCCCGCGAGGGCTACGCCAGTTGCCACGCGTGCGGGCTCGTGCAGACGATCGACCGGCCGCACGCGCATTGCGCGCGCTGCGGCAGCGCGCTGCACGTGCGCACGCCGAACAGCATCATGCGCACGTGGGCGCTGCTGCTCGCGGCCGCGATCCTCTACATTCCGGCGAACCTGCTGCCGATCATGCGCACGTCGTCGATCGTCGGGTCGCAGCAGGACACGATCATGAGCGGCGTCATCTATTTCTGGACGTCCGGCGACTGGCCGCTCGCCGTCGTCGTGTTCGTCGCCAGCATCCTCGTGCCGATGCTCAAGCTCGGCGTGCTGACGCTCCTCGTCACCAGCGCGCAGCGCCGCGCCGCGTGGCGGCCGCTGCAGCGCACGCGCCTCTACCGGATCGTCGAGCGCATCGGCCGCTGGTCGATGCTCGACATCTTCGTCGTGACGCTGACCGTCGCGCTCGTCCATTTCCGTTCGCTCGCCGTCATCACGGCCGGCCCCGGCGCACTCGCGTTCGGCTCGGTCGTGATCCTGACGATGCTCGCGTCGATGCAGTTCGATCCCCGCCTGATCTGGGATCCAGTCGAAACCTCAGGGAATCACCATGAATAGTCCACAAGGCCCGCAGCACGACGCGCCCCGGCCGCCCGATCCGACGATCTCGACGAAAAGCGGCTGGCTGCCGTCGCTCGTCTGGCTCGTGCCGCTGATCGCCGCGCTGATCGGCATCGGCCTCGTGATCAAGTCCGTGCGCGAGCGCGGCCCGGAAATCACGATCAGTTTCCATAGCGCCGAAGGGCTCGAGCCGGGCAAGACCCAGGTCAAGTACAAGGACGTCGAGATCGGCACGGTCAAGACGATCAAGCTGTCGAAAGACCTGACGCGCGTGCTCGTCCAGGTGCAGCTCAAGAAGGAGGCCGAGGATTTCGCGGTCAAGGGCTCGCGCTTCTGGATCGTGCGGCCGCGCGTCGGCGCGACCGGCGTGTCGGGGCTCGGCACGCTGCTGTCCGGCGCGTACATCGGCGTCGACGCCGGCCACGGCCAGGACACGCTGACCGACTTCACCGGCCTCGAGACGCCGCCAGCCGTCACGGGCGACCAGAAAGGCACGCAGTACGTGCTGCGCGGCGACTCGCTCGGCTCGGTCGACATCGGCTCGCCGGTCTACTACCGCCGCGTGCAGGTCGGCCAGGTGGTCGGCTTCTCGCTCGACAAGGACGGCACGGGCGTGACGTTCAACGTGTTCGTCAATGCGCCGTACGACCAGTACGTCGGGATGAACACGCGCTGGTGGCAGGCGAGCGGCGTCGATCTGCGGCTCGATTCGAGCGGCCTGAAGCTGAACACGCAGTCGCTCGCGACCGTGATCCTCGGCGGCATCGCGTTCCAGACGCCGCCGAACCAGGGCACCGGCGCGACCGCGCCGAACAACACGACGTTCCGCCTCGGCTCCGACGAGGGCGACGCGATGCGCGACCCGGACGGCCAGCCGCTGCAGGTCGTGATGAACTTCAACCAGTCGCTGCGCGGGCTCGCCGTCGGCGCGCCGGTCGACTTCCGCGGCATCGTGCTCGGCGAAGTGACGAACATCGGCATCGACTTCGATCCGAAGACGAAGAACTTCCTGATGCCGGTGACGATGAACGTCTATCCGGAGCGCCTCGGCCGCCGCTTCCGCGAGACGATCGAGAGCAAGGGCGAACCGGCGCGGCGCGAGATCGTCGAGCGGCTCGTCCAGCACGGGCTGCGCGGCCAGTTGCGCACCGGCAACCTGCTGACGAGCCAGCTGTACGTCGCGCTGGACTTCTTCCCGAAGGCGCCGGCCGCGAAGATCGACACGGCCCGCCAGCCGCTCGAGCTGCCGACCGTGCCGAACACGCTCGACGAGTTGCAGCTGCAGGTCGCCGACATCGCGAAGAAGCTCGACAAGGTGCCGTTCGACCAGATCGGCGCGAACCTGAACAGCGCGCTGTCGAACGCCGACAAGCTGTTCAAGCAGCTCGACACGCAGGTCGCGCCGGAAGCGCGCGACACGCTGTCGGCCGCGAAGCAGACCTTCTCGACCGCCGAAGCGACGCTGCAGCAGGATTCGCCGCTGCAGTCCGACGTGCGCGGCGCGCTGAAGGAGCTCACGCGCACGCTGCAATCGCTGAACGCGCTCGCCGACTATCTGGAGCGCCACCCCGAATCGCTGCTCAAGGGCAAGCCAGGAGATAAACAATGACGACACGCGTGAACGGTTTCGCGAGCGGCGCGGCGGCGGCGCTCGCCGCACTGGCGCTCGCCGCGTGCAGCTCGCCGCCCGCGCGGTTCTACACGCTCAGCCCGGCCGACGCCGCGGCGCCGCTGCACACCGCGCCGGCCAACCCGGCGTTCCTGATCGAGGTGCCGTCGGTCGGCGTGCCCGAGCAGGTCGCGAAGAACCAGTTGGTCGTGCAGAAGAACGCCGCGCAGGTCGACGTGCTCGAGCAGGAACGCTGGGCGGCGCCGCCCGCCGACGAAATCCGCCGCGCGCTGTCGGACGATCTCGCCGCGCAGCTCGGCACGATCGACGTCGCGAATTCCGCGTATCCGGCCGGCGTGCCCGTATACCGCATCAGCGTGAACGTGCAGCGCTTCGAGTCGTGGCCGGGCAAGCGCGCGGCGATCGACGCCGTCTGGAGCGTGCGCTCGCTCGCCACGCAGGCCGTCATGACTTGCCGCACGAGCGTCGCGGAACCGGTCGCCGACGGCTATGACGCGCTCGTCGCCGGCCACCGCCGTGCGCTCGACGTGATTGCCACGCAGGCCGCGGCCGGCGTGCGCGCGATGGCTGCCCGCCGCGGTGCGGCGGCCGCGTCCGCGGGCGGCGGCAAGACGGCCGTCGCGCCGGCCGTGCCGTGCCCGGCCAACCCGACGGCAGGCGGCGACACCGGCGCGACGGGCAAGTCCGGCGCATAAGCGAACGCGGCGACGCGCGGGCGAACGGTCGACACGGCGTTCGCCCGTGCGGTGTCGAACGGCTCGGTGGGTCCGTCGCACTCGCCGAACGCCGGACGCCGGCCGCATGCCGTCGCAACCGGCGCCATGCGGCCTACTCATCGGCCGGACGGCCACTTTGCACTCTTTGTCAAAGCCGCCGGAACCCGCGCCACCTCACGCGGTCGGCTTGCGTTTTCCGGCCCGATTGACGATCCTACGCACTTTCCGGCTCGCGCCGTTCGTCGTGCGCATCAGCCAGCGGCGCCGGGCCGCGTTCGGCCCGACCGCCGTGCCGCCCGGCGCCCGCACGCGAACCGCGTGCACCGCGGCGGGGCAGCCGCATCGCGGGTAGCCGCGCATCGTCCGGCCACCGGCCCCGTCTCACCCGTTCTCACCGGCGCCGCGCCGCTTCCCCGGCCGGCATCCCGAACCCGCCCGTCCCGGGCTTTCGCTATTCCGTTTATGTTTCGTTCCCTGACGACCCTGATCAAGAAGTGGCGCGCGTCGCGCAATGCCGGTCACCAGCTCGATGCGCTGCTCGCCAACGCCGACGCCGACGCGTCGTACGCCGAGCGCAGCGAATGGCTGATCGAGCTCGCGCACTGGCTGCGCCGCACCGGCACCGTGCAGGACGCGCCGGCCGGGCGTGACGCCGACACGCGCGCGTATCCGGCCCATGCACGGCTGCGCTACCTGTTCCACGTGCTCGATCGCAACCCCGCGTGGAAAGCACACGCCGCGCGCATCCTGCGCGGCATCCTGCGCGAGTGCGACGGCATCTCGCTGCTGTGCGACGCCGGCATGCCCGTGCATTCGGGCTTCTTCGGCGCGCTGTTCGAGCGGATCGACTCGTCGCTGATCCCGCCCGCGCCGAACCGCCGCGAGCTGTCGGCGCTGTTCACGCTGATGTTCCCGACGCCCGAGGACGCGAAATGGATCGACGCGCTGCCCGACGACCTGCTCGCGCGCGTCGCCGAGCTGATCTCGTTCGACGTCTCCGACGAAGAGCGCCACGAGCCCGGCTCGTTCTCGCGCGACCTGCTGGCCGCGCTGCACAACCTGACCTGCCAGATCAGCTCGACCGGCCTGTCGCAGACGGTGCGCAGCCGGCTGTCCGACGACGACGCGCGCAAGCCGCTGGAACGCCAGCCGCTCGAATCGCAGCCGTTCTACCGCCTCACGCGCGCGATGCTCGCGGTCGAGACCGCGCATGCGGCCGTCGAGGACGGCGGCGACCCGAGCAAGCTGCTGCACGAGGTGAACTACCTGCGCGTGCTGCTCGACGAATGCCGGATCGCCGTCGACGACGTGTTCGCGCACCTGTACCGCAACGGCGTGTCGGTGGACATCGTGTTCCAGGTCGAGCGGATGCGCATGCGCATCCTGCGCGCGGAAATGCTGCTCAACGCGTGGATGGCGCGCGACGACCTGCGCGGCATGGCGCACCTGACCGCCGAACTCGTCGACGCGAACCAGAGCAGCCAGAGCGTCGCGCACCTGGTGCGCAGCAACTTCTCGCTGTTCGCGCGCAAGCTCGTCGAGACCAACGCGGACACCGGCGAGCACTACATCTCGCGCGGCCGCGCCGAGTACCTGAAGATGCTGCGGATGGCCGCCGGCGGCGGCCTCGTCACCGTCGTGACCGTGTGCGTGAAGTTCGCGATCACGGGTGCGCACCTGCAGTCGATGCTCGAAGGGCTGCTCGCGGGCGTCAACTACGCGGCCAGCTTCATGCTGATGCACTTCCTGCACTTCACGCTCGCGACCAAGCAGCCCGCGATGACCGCGCCGACGCTCGCGCGCGAACTCGACGACACCGGCCACGACGAAGGCGTGAAGGCGTTCGTCGGATCGGTGATCGCGCTGATCCGCACGCAGGCGGCCGCGATTTCCGGCAACGTGCTCGTCGTGCTGCCGGTGTGCCTGCTCGTGCAGCTGTTCGCGAGCAACGTGCTGCATGCGAACCTGATCTCGCCGGAGAAGGCTCATGCGACGCTGCACTCGTTCTCGCTGCTGGGCCCGACGCCGTTCTATGCGGCGCTCACCGGCGTGCTGCTGTGGGCGTCGAGCCTGCTCGCGGGCTGGGCCGACAACTGGTTCGTGCTGCACCGGGTCGGCGACGCGCTCACCTACAACCGGCGGTTGCGCCTGACGCTCGGCGCGGCCGGCGCCGCGAAGCTCGCGCACTTCTGCCGGTCGAACGTCGCGGGCGTGGTCGCGAACGTCGGCCTCGGCCTGATGCTCGGCCTCGTCCCGGCGATCGTCACCGTGTTCATGTTCCCGTTCGAGGTGCGGCACGTGACGCTGTCGGCCGGCTCGATCGGGGTCGCGCTCGGCGTGCTGGGCAAGGGTGCGCTCGGCACGCCCGAGCTGTGGTGGGCCGGCGCGGGCGTCCTCAGCATGGCGATCCTCAACGTGCTCGTGAGCTTCGCGCTTGCGTTCACGATGGCCGTGCGCTCGCGCAGCCTGCGCCCGACCAAGGTGCGCGCGCTCGTCGCCGCGATCGTCCGCACGGTGCTGTCGAATCCGCTCGCGCTGTTCTGGCCGGCGGCCAACCCCGCCGCGCGCGCCGGCCAGCCGGGCACGCACTGACCGGCGGCGCGGCGGCGCCTGCCCGGCCGCCCGGCCCCGCCCTCCCCGTCCTCCCGCCCTCCCGTCCTCCCGGCACGCCCCGCACGCGCGAGCGGCGGCCGCGCCGGGGCCGCCGCGCCGAAACGCCGGCCCCGGTCGCCCGCGCCGCGTACAATAGTGGACTTTTGCACGTCCTCACCCGCCTTATGTCCTCGCCCACCCTGTTCGAATTCTTCGCTCCCTGCCCGCGCGGCCTCGAAGCGGCGCTTGCCGCCGAGCTGGCCGAAATCGCCGGCCGCCACCTGAACGGCGCGCCGTTCACCGCGGGCGCGCAGGTGCCGGGCGGCGTCCATTTCAGCGGCGGCTGGGCCGCCGGCATGGCCGCGAACCTCCATTCGCGGATCGCGAGCCGGATCCTGCTGAAGATCGCGCACGGCCCGTACCGCAACGAACAGGACGTCTACGCGCTCGCGCTCGAGCAGCCGTGGGAGCGCTGGTTCGCGTCGACGCAGACGCTGCGCATCGACATCACCGCGATCAAGTCGCCGCTGAAAAGCCTCGAATTCACGACGCTGCGCGTGAAGGATGCGATCTGCGACCGGATGCGCGAAAAAACCGGCTCGCGCCCGAGCATCGACACCGGTGCGCCGGACGTGCGCGTGTTCGCGTTCCTGACCGTCAACGAGTGCACGCTGTACCTCGACACGTCGGGCGAGCCGCTGTTCAAGCGCGGCTGGCGTCTCGACAAGGGCGCGGCGCCGCTGCGCGAGAATCTCGCGGCCGGCATCCTGCGCCTGACGGGCTGGACGCCCGGCACCGCGCTGTACGACCCGATGTGCGGCAGCGGCACGTTCCTCGCGGAAGCCGCGCAAATCGCGCTCGGCGTGGCGCCCGGCGTCGAACGCCGGTTCGGCTTCGAAAAGCTCAAGCAGTACGACATCACCGCGTGGCAGGGGCTGAAGGTGCCGGCGCTCGACGCGAAGCGCGCGGCGCGCGCCAAGCGCGGCGACGCGCTCGGCGTGTACGGCAGCGACATTTCCGGCGACATGCTCGAGAAGGCGCGCGCGAACCTCGAGCGCGCGGGCGTGCCGTCGGTGTGGCTCAAGCAGGTCGACGCACGCGGGATGACGCCGCCGTGCGACGGGCCGGGCATCCTCCTCGCGAACCCGCCGTACGGCGAGCGGATCGAAGTGCGCGGGCGCAGCGCGCGCGGCGAGGTGCGCGAAACCGGCCGCAACCGCGGCAACGACGACGCATTCCGCCGCACGCACACCGACGCGCCGGACAGCGAGTTCTTCAACGCGCTCGGCGATGCGCTGAAGCAGCGCTTCACCGGCTGGCAGGCGTTCCTGCTGACGTCCGACCGTTCGCTGCCCGGCCAGTTGCGCCTGCGCGAATCGGCCAAGACGCCGCTGTTCAACGGCGCGCTCGAATGCCGGCTGTTCCGCTTCGACCTGATCGCCGGCAGCGTGAAGGCACGCCCGGCGGCAGCGGAAGGCGACGACGCGTAAGCCGGCCGTTCGCTTCCACGAGCAACGACTTCCAGGGGCCGCCATCGCGGCCCCTGTGCTTTTCCGCGGCCGGTCGTTGCTTCGACTGCGACCCGCGCGCCATCGTGAATGGCAGCGCATGCCGCGTCTCGATCCGCGTCTTCAGGCTCGACAGCACGGCCGGCCAGCCGCCGCGCCTCCCGCGCTCCCTCTCCGAACCGGGCACGAGCCCCTCCTGCGTGACGGTCAGCTCCCCGACGCCGGCCTGCGGCTCGATCCGATAGATGACAACTCTACTGACAATACGGTGTCAGCAGCCCGCGCTCACACTGCAATCCCGGCGCAATGCAGGCTGGTTTCCGCACCGAATCCGAATAACAACGCAAACAACGTAACAAGGAGCTCGTCATGACGTCAGCAACCGCCACTGCCACCCCGGACCGCGCGATCGCGTGGTTCGACATTCCGTCCCTCGATTTCGACCGCGCGATCCGCTTCTACGAAACCGTGCTGCAAACCACGTTGCAGCGCGCGGTCATCGGCGGCGTGCCGATGGCGACGTTCGATCGCGACGCGTCGAGCACGGGCGGCAGCATCGTGTTCGATCCGCAGCAGATCAAGCCGAGCGCGAACGGCGTGCTCGTCTACCTGAACGCCGGCGAATCGGTCGTCGCGGCGCTCGAACGCGCGAAGCGCGCGGGTGGCGTCGTGCAGGGCGCCGTCGTCGAGCTGCCGAACAACTACGGCTACGTCGGCTACCTGATCGACACGGAAGGCAA
Organism: Burkholderia sp. AU16741; assembly: GCF_002223345.1. Classification (NCBI taxonomy): domain Bacteria; kingdom Pseudomonadati; phylum Pseudomonadota; class Betaproteobacteria; order Burkholderiales; family Burkholderiaceae; genus Burkholderia; species Burkholderia sp. AU16741. The sequence continues at coordinate 167,841 of NZ_NKEZ01000003.1, read as the reverse complement.
CCGCGTCGGCCTGCACGCGCCGAAATGCCACTGAGCGCGGCGACCGGCGGGCCGGCGCGGCGCTATCATCGCGAAGTCCCCGTCGCCAGAGGAATCGAGGTGCCGTCATGACCCGCCGTGCCGACCGCCTGTTCCAGATCGCCGAGCTGTTGCGCGGGCGGCGTCTCACGACCGCGCAGCAACTGGCCGACTGGCTGTCGGTGTCGCCGCGCACGGTCTATCGCGACGTGCGCGACCTGCAACTGTCAGGGGTGCCGATTGAAGGCGAAGCCGGGATCGGCTACCGGCTGAACCGCAACGCGAGCCTGCCGCCGCTCACGTTCACGGCCGAGGAACTGGCGGCGCTCGCCACCGGCGCGCGCATGCTCGAGACCTGGGGCGGTGCGCGCTTCGCGAGCGGCGCGCGCTCGGCGCTCGCGAAGATCGCGTCGGCGATGCCGGCCGACAAGCGCACGGCGCTCGACCGGCTGCCCGTGTTCGCGCCGTCGTTCCACATCGACGAGACGTTTTGCGCGAAGGTCGACGCGATCCACCAGGCGATCGACACGCGCCACATCGTCAGCTTCGACTATCGCGACCGGCTCGGCGCGCATTCGCAGCGCCGCGTGTGGCCGCTCGGGCTCGTCTACTGGGGCGGGCGCTGGACGATCGGCGCGTGGTGCGAACTGCGCGGCGATTTCCGCACCTTCGACATCGCCCGGATGGGCGACATCACCGTGCACGAGCAGTTTCCGGACATGGAAGGCCGGCGGATCGCCGACTACATGCGGATCGCGGAAGCGCCGATGCGCTGATGCGGCGCAGCGCAGCGCAGCGCAGCGGCAAGCGTACGCCGCCGCCCTTCATGTCGCGGGCGCCATGGCGCGCGCCGCCCTGCTTGCGTTACCCGCCGAACACCACCGGCCGCTTCGGCCGCTCGTCGACGTGCAGCGAAAACACGTCCGCACGCGCGTAGTGGCCGACGACGTCGAAATCGTAGCGCGCCTTCACGAGCGCGTCGGTGTCGATCCGCGCGGTCACAAGCCCCGCCTCGCCGATCAGCGGCTCCGTCAGCAGGTCGCCGAGCGGCCCGACGATCACGCTGCCGCCGCGGATCAGCGGCCGCTCGGGGTCCCAGCCCGGCACGTCGATGCCGAGCGCGCGCGGCGACGGCTGCACCTGGCACGCGCTCACGACGAAGCAGCGCCCCTCGTGCGCGATGTGCCGCATCGAGCTCTGCCATACGTCACGCTCGTCGACCGTCGGCGCACACCAGATCTGCACGCCTTTCGCGTACATCGCGCAGCGCAGCAGCGGCATGTGGTTCTCCCAGCAGATCGCGGCGCCCGTGCGGCCGGCGGCCGTGTCGACCACCGGCAGCGTCGAGCCGTCGCCCTGCCCCCAGATCAGCCGCTCGGTGCCGGTCGGCATCAGCTTGCGGTGCTTCGCGACGAGCCCGTCGCGCGGATCGAAGAACAGCGCGGTGCAGTACAGCGTGCTGCCGCCGCGCTCGATCACGCCGACCACGAGGCTCGCGCCCGTGCGCTGCGACAGCGCGGCCAGCTCGTCGGTTTCCGGCCCCGGCACGTCGATCGCCTGCGCGGCGTAGCGCGCATACGCGTCGCGGCCTTCGGGCAGCCGGTAGCCGAGCCGCGTGCCGAAGATCTCGCCTTTCGGATAGCCGCCGAGCACGGCCTCGGGCAGCACGACCAGCGACGCGCCGCTGTCGCGGATCGCGGTTTCGTAGCCGAGGATCGTGTCGAGCGTGGCGCGCGTGCCGGCGGGCGATGCGCCGATCTGCAGCGCGGCGATGACTGAAGTGGACATGAAGGCGTCTCCGGTGAATGCGGTGAATGGGACGTCATCTTTGTCGATATCATTTCATCGATCAAATCGATACAACGATAACTGACATGAATGTGGATGATATTGCCGCGCTCGACCTGAACCTGCTGAAGGTGTTCGAGGCGCTGTACGAGGAAGGCGGCGCGAGCCGCGCGGCGCTGCGGCTCGATCTCACGCAGTCGGCGGTCAGCGCGGCGCTTGGCCGGCTGCGCGTGATCTATGCCGATCCGCTGTTCGTGCGCACCGGCCGCGGGCTCGCGCCGACGCCGCGCGCGGACGAACTGAAGCCGATCCTGTCCGACGCGCTCGACCGCTGCCGCGAAAGCCTCGCGATCGCGGCCGACGGCGGCGACCGCGTCGGCCGCACGATCTCGATCGGGCTGTCCGACGATTTCGAGATCGCGCTCGGCCGTGCGCTGATCGAGGCGGTCGCGCGCGAAGCGGCCGGGATCCGGCTGATCTTCCGGCAAACGCACAGCGGCATCGCCGGGGACGCGCTGCTGCGGCACGGCGTCGACGTCGCGATCGCGTCGGGCGGGTTCTCGGCGAACGGGCTCAGCCGGCGCGCGGTCGCCACCGGCGGCTACGCGTGCCTGATCGACCCGGCCGGCCGCGCGCGGACGCCGCGCACGCTGACGCTCGCCGAATTCCTGCGGCGCGACCACCTGCTCGTGTCGTCGGGCGGCGTGATCGGGATCGTCGACGAAGCGCTGGCCGCGCTGGGCCACAAGCGGCGCGTCGCGGCGTCGACCACGCATTTCGCCGCGCTGCCGTACCTGCTCGCCGGCTCCGACGCGATCGCGACGATCCCCGCGCATGCGGCGCATGCGATCGCGCAAGCGACGTCGCTGCGCGCGCTCGCGTGCCCGGTCGACCTGCCCCGCTATCCGGTCGAAATCGGCTGGCGCACGAGCACGCAGCGCGACCCGGCGATCGTACGCGTGCGCGACACGATCGCCGCCTGCGTCGCACGCCTCGTCACACCATGAAAAAAGCCCGGCCGGCTTGCGCCGGTCGGGCCTGTCCGGCGCGCGGCGCCCGCGCATCGCAGCGGGCACCGCGTAGCCAGAGCGTGCGTTACTCGACGGCCTTCACCATGTCCTCGATCACCTTCTTCGCATCGCCGAACACCATCATCGTCTTGTCCATGTAGAACAGGTCGTTGTCGAGGCCCGCGTAGCCGGCCGCCATCGAGCGCTTGTTGACGATCACCGTGCGCGCCTTGTACGCCTCGATGATCGGCATCCCCGCGATCGGCGATTTCGGATCGTTCTTCGCGGCCGGGTTCACGACGTCGTTCGCGCCGAGCACGAGCACCACGTCCACCTGGCCGAATTCGCCGTTGATGTCCTCCATCTCGTGCACGATCTCGTACGGCACCTCCGCTTCCGCGAGCAGCACGTTCATGTGCCCCGGCATCCGCCCGGCGACCGGGTGGATCGCGTACTTCACGTCGATGCCCTTCTCGACCAGCTTGTCGGTCAGTTCCTTCAGCGCGTGCTGCGCGCGGGCGACGGCGAGCCCGTAACCCGGCACGATCACGACCGATTCCGCGTTGCCGAGCATGAACGCCGCGTCGTCGGCCGAACCCGACTTCACCGGCCGCTGCTCCTGCGCGCCCGCCGCGCCGCCGGCCGCCGCTTCCCCGCCGAAGCCGCCGAGGATCACGTTGAAGAACGAGCGGTTCATCGCGTGGCACATGATGTACGACAGGATCGCGCCCGACGAGCCGACCAGCGAACCGGCGATGATCAGCATCGCGTTGTTCAGCGAGAAGCCGATGCCGGCCGCGGCCCAGCCCGAGTACGAGTTCAGCATCGACACGACCACCGGCATGTCCGCGCCGCCGATCGGGATGATGATCAGCACGCCGAGCACGAACGCGATCGCCGTCATGATGATGAACGGCAGCCACGCCTGCGTGATGAAGAACAGGATGCCGAAGCCGAGCATCGCGATCGCGAGCATCAGGTTGATCAGGTGCTGGCCCGCGTACACGACCGGCGCGCCCTGGAACAGCCGGAACTTGTACTTGCCCGACAGCTTGCCGAACGCGATCACCGAACCGGAGAACGTGATCGCGCCGACGAACGTGCCGATGAACAGCTCGACGCGGTTGCCGTACGGGATGAAGCTCGACGACACCGCATCCTGCGGCACGAGGCCGAACGCTTCCGGCTCCGACACGACCGCATACGCGATGCACACGGCCGCGAGACCGATCAGCGAGTGCATCGCCGCGACGAGTTCCGGCATCTTCGTCATCTCGACGCGCGCGGCGACGAATGCCCCGACGCCCCCGCCGACGATCAGCGCGCCGAGCACGAGCGCGAGGCCGAGCGGCAGGTTCGCGCCGAGCCACGCGGCCTGCTTGACGATCAGCGCGATCGTCGTGAGGATCGCGATGGCCATCCCGACCATCCCGAACAGGTTGCCGCGCCGCGCGCTCTTCGGGTTCGACAGCCCCTTCAGCGCCTGGATGAAGCACACCGACGCGACGAGGTACAACAGCGTGACGACGTTCATGCTCATCGCGCGCCCTCCTTGCCGCCCTCGATACGCTTGGGCTCCTTCTTGCGGAACATTTCGAGCATTCGCCTCGTCACGAGAAAGCCGCCGAACACGTTGACGGCCGCGAGCGCGACCGCGAGCGTGCCGAACAACTTGCCGGTCGCGCCGACGGTCAGCGCCGCCGCGAGCATCGCGCCGACGATCACGATCGCCGAGATCGCGTTGGTCACGGCCATCAGCGGCGTATGCAGCGCCGGCGTGACGTTCCAGACGACGTGGTAGCCGACGTACACCGCCAGCACGAAGATGATCACGTTGATCACCGTGTGATTGATGACTTCCATGGTCTCCTCCGTTATTTGCGCGTCACTTCGCCGTCGCGGCACAGCAGCGTCGCGGCGACGATGTCGTCGGTCAGGTCGATGTTCAGCGTGCCTTCCTTCGTGACGATCAGCTTCAGGAAGTCGAGCAGGTTGCGCGCATACAGCGCCGACGCGTCCGACGCGACCATCGACGCCAGGTTCGTGTAGCCGGCGATCGTCACGCCGTTGTGCACGATCACCTGGTCGGCGACGGTCAGCGGGCAGTTGCCGCCCTTGCGGCCGTCGATTTCCGGGCCGCGGCCGGCCGCGAGATCGACGAGCACCGAGCCGGGCTTCATCGATTGCGCCGTTTCGACCGAGATCAGCGTCGGCGCCGGACGGCCGGGAATCAGCGCGGTCGTGATCACGATGTCGGCCTGCTTCGCGCGTTCGTGCACGAGCGCGGCCTGGCGGCCCAGCCACGACGGCGGCATCGGGCGCGCATAGCCGCCGACACCCTGCGCGGCTTCGCGCTCTTCGTCGGTTTCGAACGGGACGTCGAGGAATTTCGCGCCGAGCGACTCGATCTGCTCCTTCACGGCCGGCCGCACGTCGGACGCCTCGATCACCGCGCCGAGGCGCTTCGCGGTCGCGATCGCCTGCAGGCCCGCGACGCCCGCGCCGAGAATCAGCACGCGCGCCGCCTTCACGGTGCCCGCGGCCGTCATCAGCATCGGCATGAAGCGCGGATACAGCGACGCGGCCACCAGCACGGCCTTGTAGCCGGCGATGTTCGCCTGCGACGACAGCACGTCGAGACTCTGCGCGCGCGTGGTGCGCGGCGCGGCCTCGAGCGCGAAACCGGTGACGCCGGCCGCGGCGAGTTTCGCCGCCTGCTCGCCGTTGAACGGCTCGAGCATGCCGACCAGCACGGCGCCGCGCTTGAGCAACGGCAGTTCGGCGTCGGTGGGCGCCTGGACCTTCAGCACGAGGTCGGCGCCAAAAGCGGCCGACTGGTCGGTCAATTCGGCGCCGGCGGCCACATAGGCTTCGTCGGGATAGCTGGCGGCGCTGCCGGCCCCTTTCGCGATACTGACCCGATGGCCGGCCGCCGCGTACTTCTTCACGGTTTCCGGCGTCGCGGCCACGCGCGCCTCGTTGGCCCGCGTTTCAGCAGGCACTCCAATATGCATCGTCGGTTCCTCCAGTCATTGTCAGTATTTCTTTTCTTGCGATCTTTACTGCACAACGCGCCGGACAGGCTGACTTACCGGCTCACGAGCAACGGCTTTCACGCACTTTAACCGAAAGCGATGGCCCCGCCAGCACTTTGCGCACGACCGTGCTCGAATGCGACATGCGCTTGACCCGTCCCGTCACGCCCTGCGGGGACGGCCGCCTTGCAAGGGTCGGATTCGTCTAGCGGAACGGCCGGCAGCGTTCGGGCGCAACCGGTAAAATGCCGAACCATGAAACCCGAAATCTGGACCCCGCATGTGACGGTCGCCGCGCTCGTCGAGCGCGCCGGCCGCTTTCTCGTGATCGAGGAAGAAACCTCGACGGGCCTGCGCATCAACCAGCCGGCCGGTCATCTCGAAGCCGGCGAGACGCTCGCCGACGCCGTGATCCGCGAAACGCTCGAGGAAACCGCGCACCCGTTCACGCCCGACGCGCTCGTCGGCGTCTATCTCGCGCACTACGACCGCCCCGGCAACGCCGGCGCGACCTACCTGCGCTTCACGTTCTGCGGCACGGCCGGCGAACCGGTCGCGGGCCACGTGCTCGACGACGGCATCGTCCGGACGCTGTGGATGACGGCCGACGAACTGCGCGCATGCAGCGAACGCCATCGTTCGCCCGCGGTGATGCGCTGCGTCGACGATTACCTCGCCGGGCGGCGCGTGCCGCTCGATTTCGTGCACACGCATTCGGTCGCTCCGCGCCCCGAGGCATTCGAACGTCAGGCGGTCGGCAAATGAGCAAGCGTCGTGTCGTGGTGGGCATGTCGGGCGGCGTCGATTCGTCGGTGACCGCTTGGCTGCTGAAGGAACAGGGCTACGACGTGGTCGGCCTGTTCATGAAGAACTGGGAAGACGACGACGACGGCGAGTACTGCTCGACGCGCCAGGACTGGATCGACGTCGTGTCGGTGGCCGATCTGATCGGCATCGACGTCGAAGCCGTCAACTTCGCGGCGGAATACAAGGACCGCGTGTTCGCCGAGTTCCTGCGCGAATACTCGGCCGGCCGCACGCCGAACCCCGACGTGCTGTGCAACGCCGAGATCAAATTCAAGGCGTTCCTCGACCACGCGATGTCGCTCGACGCGGAAATGATCGCGACCGGCCACTATGCGCGCGTGCGCGAGCGCGACGGGCGTTTCGAACTGCTGAAGGCGTTCGATCATACGAAAGACCAGTCGTACTTCCTGCACCGGCTGAACCAGGCGCAACTGTCGAAGACGATGTTCCCGCTCGGCGAGATCCCGAAGACGAAGGTGCGCGAGATCGCCGCGCAGATCGGGCTGCCGAACGCGAAGAAGAAGGATTCGACCGGCATCTGCTTCATCGGCGAACGGCCGTTCCGCGATTTCCTGAACCGCTATCTCCCGACCAAACCCGGCCCGATGAAGACGCCCGACGGCAAGGTGGTCGGCGAGCACATCGGCCTCGCGTTCTACACGTTCGGCCAGCGCAAGGGCATCGGCCTCGGCGGCAGCAAGAGCGGCAACGGTGATCCGTGGTTCGTCGCCGCGAAGGACATCGCGTCGAACACGCTGTACGTCGTGCAGGGCCACGACCATCCGTGGCTGCTGTCGCGCGAGCTCGTCGCCGGCAACGTGAGCTGGGTCGCGGGCGAGCCGCCGGCGGACGGCTTCGCGTGCGGCGCGAAGACGCGCTACCGGCAGGCCGATGCGGCGTGCGTGTTCGGTCGGGCCGCGACAGGCGCCGCGGCCGCCGGCCCGGCAGGCGAAGCGCGCTTCTCGCTCGCGTTCGACGACGCGCAGTGGGCGGTCACGCCCGGCCAATCGGCCGTGCTGTACGACGGCGAAATCTGCCTCGGCGGCGGCATCATCGAATCCGCGGCCACCGGCCAGCCCGGGGCTGCAACGGCGGGCCACGCGCCGGCGTTCGCCGAAGCACGCTGACATCCATTCGGTTTAGACTTGCGGCACGCCGCGCCCGGCGGAACACGATTCCGTCGCGGCCGGCGCGCCGCCTTCGCAGCGTACGCATGGCGGCACCTCAGAATGCTTACGGAGTTCCCCATGCTTTCAAGACGCTACCTCGCGATGTGGTGCGCCGTGCTGCTGCTCGTCGCGGCGGCCGCGCTCGCGTCGGTCCACCTCCTCTCCTGGCTGTGGATCGCCATCCCCATCGCCCTCGTCGCGCTCGGCCTGTACGACCTGAACCAGGACCGCCACGCGATCCTGCGGAACTACCCGCTCTGGGGCCACTTCCGCTTCCTGTTCGAATTCATCCGACCTGAAATCCGCCAGTACTTCGTCGAGGACGACACCGACGAAAAGCCGTTCTCGCGCGCGCAGCGCAGCCTCGTCTACCAGCGCGCGAAGAACGTCGCCGACAATCGTCCGTACGGCACCGAGCTGAACGTGAAGGCCGTCGCGCACGAATGGATCAGCCACTCGCTCGCGCCGACGAAGCTGCCGAACCACGATTTCCGCATCCGCGTCGGCGCGAATCGCGCGCAACCATACGACATTTCGATCTTCAACATCTCGGCGATGAGCTTCGGCTCGCTATCCGCGAACGCGATCCGCTCGCTGAACCTCGGCGCGAAGAAAGGCGGCTTCGCGCACGATACCGGCGAAGGCTCGCTGTCGAAGTACCACCGCGAGAACGGCGGCGACATCATCTGGGAAATCGCGTCCGGCTACTTCGGCTGCCGCAACGACGATGGCACGTTCAACCCCGACAAGTTCGCGAAGCAGGCCGCCGATCCGCAGGTCAAGATGATCGAGGTGAAGCTGTCGCAGGGCGCGAAGCCGGGCCACGGCGGCGTGCTGCCGGCCGCGAAGATCACGCCTGAAATCGCCGAGACGCGCGGCGTGCCGATGGGCAAGGATTGCATCTCGCCCGCGACGCACTCGGAATTCTCGACGCCGCGCGGCTTGCTCGAATTCGTCGAGCGGCTGCGCACGCTGTCCGGCGGCAAGCCGACCGGCTTCAAGCTGTGCATCGGCCATCCGTGGGAATTCTTCGGGATCGCGAAAGCGATGCTCGAGACGGGCATCGTGCCCGACTTCATCGTCGTCGACGGCGCGGAAGGCGGCACGGGCGCGGCGCCGCTCGAATTCACCGACCACGTCGGCGTGCCGCTGCAGGAAGGGCTGCTGCTCGTGCACAACACGCTCGTCGGGATCGGCGTGCGCGACCGCGTGAAGCTCGGCGCGAGCGGCAAGATCATCACCGCGTTCGACATCGCGCGCACGCTCGCGATCGGCGCCGACTGGGTGAACTCCGCGCGCGGCTTCATGTTCGCGGTCGGCTGCATCCAGGCGCAGCACTGCCACACCGACCGCTGCCCGACCGGCGTCGCGACGCAGGACCCGGTGCGCCAGCGCGCGCTCGTCGTACCCGACAAGGCCGAGCGCGTGTACAACTTCCACCGCAATACGCTGCATGCGCTGCAGGAACTCGTGCAGGCGGCCGGCCTCGCGCATCCGTCCGAGCTGCGCGCGCATCACATCGTGCAGCGCGTGGCACCGCACGAGGTGCGGCTGATGTCGCAGTTGCTGAAGTACCTGAAACCCGGCGCGCTGCTCGAAGGCCAGACCTGCGGTTTCTCGCTGTACGACAAGTGGTGGCCGATCGCGCGCAGCGATTCGTTCACGCTCGGCGAAGCGGTGTACGCATCGATCGAGTGACGCGCGCGGCCGCGCCGCTCGCTGCTGCGGCGGGCCCGTGCGGCCAAAAGAAAAGCGCCCCGCGGGCGCTTTTCTTTCGTCTGCCGAATGCGTGAAGGCCGGACCGCGGCTCAGCCCTGCGGCAGCGTATCGGCGAACGATTGTCGCTGCTGCAGCTTCACGAAGTGCTTGTCGAGGTTCGGGTGGCGATCGCGCCAGTTGAGCTCGGGCACCCGGAAGTCGAGATAGCCGAGCGCGCAGCCGAGTGCGATGTCGGCGAGCGTGTAATGATTGCCGACGCACCACGTCTTGCCGCCGAGGCCCTGCGACATCGCGACGAGCGCGTCGTCGATCTTGCGTTGCTGGCGCGCGATCCAGCTCGCGCTGCGCTGCGCTTCGTCGCGCATCGTGTGTTCGAGACGAATCGCGACGGCTGCGTCGAGCACGCCGTCGCCCAGTGCCTCCCAGCAGCGCACTTCGACGCGCTCGCGGCCCGACGGCGGAATCAGCTTGCCGACCGGCGACAGCGTGTCGACGTATTCGCAGATCACGCGGGAATCGAACACCGCGGCACCATCCTCCATCACGAGGCAGGGGACCTTGCCGAGCGGGTTCGATGCATGGATGTTCGTGTCCGACGCCCACACGTTCTCGAGCTCCAGCTTGTAGTCGATCTTCTTTTCAGCAAGCACGATCCGCGCCTTTCGGACGTACGGGCTACTGAGCGAACCGATTAATTTCATCATCTGCCTTTTTAAGGGAACTGCCGAGAGTATACGTTGTCGTCGATCATAACCGGCCCGCGCGGCCGGGCAGAAAATCGCCGGTCCGGCCTGTGGAAGGTTTGCAACAGCCGCCGCCGAGCCCCGCCGGGCGTGCCTTGCAGCCGCCGCCCTGACGCGCCGCGTCCGGCGGCGCTACAATCGCACGATGAATGCGCCCCTCGATACCGCCATCGCCGTCGACGTCTACCGCCAGCGCCGTGAACGCGTGCTTGCCGCACTGCGTGCCGCGGGCGGCGGCGTCGCCATCGTCCCCACCGCGCCGGAAATGCTGCGCAACCGCGATACGGCCTACCCGTACCGGTTCGACAGCTACTTCCATTACCTGACGGGCTTCGCCGAGCCGGATGCCGTGCTCGTGCTGAACGCGGCCGCGCCGCACGGCGCGCCGGAATCGATCCTGTTCTGCCGCGCCAAGAACGTCGACCGCGAGATCTGGGAAGGCTTTCACTACGGCCCCGACGCCGCGCGCGACGCATTCGGCTTCGATGCGACGTTCGCGACCGACGTGATCGACACCGAAATGCCGCGCCTGCTCGCCGATGCGGGCACCGTGCACTACCGGTTCGGCGCATCGACCGAGTTCGAGCGCCAGCTCGCCGGATGGATCGACGCGGTGCGCGCGCAGGCACGCACGGGCGTCGCCGCGCCGGACGCGCTGCTCGACCTCACGCCGCTGCTCGACGACATGCGGCTCGTGAAGGACGAACACGAACTCGCGATCATGACGCGCGCCGCGCACATCTCGGCGCTCGCGCACCGTCGCGCGATGCAGGTGTGCCGCCCCGGCATCCGCGAATACGAGCTCGAGGCCGAGCTGCTGTACCTGTTCCGCAAGCACGGCGCGCAGGCGCCCGCGTACGGGTCGATCGTCGCGGCCGGCGCGAACGCGTGCGTGCTGCACTACCCGGCCGGCAACGCGGCCGCGCGGAACGGCGACCTGATCCTGATCGACGCCGCGTGCGAACTCGACGGCTATGCATCGGACATCACCCGCACGTTCCCGGCCAACGGCCGCTTCTCGCCCGCGCAGCGCACGCTGTACGACATCGTGCTCGCCGCGCAGCAGGCCGCGATCGACGCGACGCGCGCGGGCGTGCCGTTCGAGGCGCCGCACGATGCGGCGGTGCGCGTGCTCGCGCAAGGGCTGCTCGACACCGGCATCCTCCCCAAAACACGCTTCTCGAACGTCGACGACGTGATCGCCGAGCGCGCGTACACGCGCTTCTACATGCACCGCACCGGCCACTGGCTCGGGATGGACGTGCACGACTGCGGCGACTACCGCGAGCGGCTCGCCGCGCGCGACGCGAACGGCGCGCTGCCGTGGCGCACGCTGAAGCCCGGCATGACGCTGACCGTCGAGCCCGGCCTGTACGTGCGCGCGGCCGACGACGTGCCGCCCGAGTACTGGAACATCGGCATCCGCATCGAGGACGACGCGATCGTGCGCGAGCACGGCTGCGAACTGATCACGCGCGGCGTGCCGGTCGCGGCCGACGAGATCGAGGCGCTGATGCGCGCGGGCGCATGACCGGCCGCCGACCGTTCCCTCCGTTTCACGAATCAAGATGACGACCGCTTCCTCGCCGGCCACGCCGGATTACGACCTCGCCATCGTCGGCGCGGGCCCCGTCGGGCTCGCGCTCGCCGGCTGGCTCGCGCGCCGCAGCGCGACGCAACATGCATCGATCGCGCTGATCGATGCGCGCGAACCGGCCGCGAGCGCGAACGACCCGCGCGCGATCGCCGTGTCGCACGGCAGCCGCGTGCTGCTCGACACGCTCGCGTGGCCCGCCGACGCCACGCCGATCGAACATATCCACGTATCGCAGCGCGGCCATTTCGGCCGCACGCTGATCGACCGCGACGAACACGCGCTCGCCGCGCTCGGCTACGTGGTGCGCTACGGCTCGATCGTGCAGGCGCTCGCGGGCGCCGTGCGCGGCATGCGCGTCGACTGGCTCACGTCGACCACCGCACGCGCGCCGCAGCAGGACGCCGACGGCGTCACGCTGACGCTCGACGGCCCGCAAGGCGAGCGCACGCTGCGCGCGCGCATCGTCATCAATGCCGAAGGCGGGCTGTTCCACGAACAGCAGGCCGACGCCGGCAAGCATCGCCGCGACTACGGGCAGACCGCGCTCGTCGGCACGGTCACGGTCTCGGCGCCGCGCCCGAACGTCGCGTGGGAACGCTTCACGCACGAAGGCCCGCTCGCGCTGCTGCCGCTCGGCGGGCCGCGTCAGGCCGAGTATTCGCTCGTGTGGTGCTGCGCGCCCGACGAAGCCGCGCGACGTGCCGCGCTGCCGGACGACGCGTTCCTGCGCGAGCTCGGCGGCGTGTTCGGCGAACGCATGGGCGCGTTCGTCGCGATCGCCGGGCGCGCGTCGTTCCCGCTCGGCCTGAACGCCGCGCAGACGCTCGTCAGCGGCCGCGTCGCGGTCGTCGGCAATGCCGCGCAGACGCTGCACCCGGTGGCGGGCCAGGGGCTCAACCTCGGGCTGCGCGATGCGCACACGCTCGTCGACGCGCTGTCCGCGCAAGGCTTCGAGGCGACCGCGCTCGCCACCTTCAACGCGCGCCGCGCGCTCGACCGGCGCTTCACGATCGGCGCGACCGACACGCTGGCGCGGCTGTTTACGATCGACTCGGGCCCGCTTCCGCTGCTGCGCGGCGCCGCGCTTACCGCGCTCGAATTCGTGCCGCCGCTCAAGAAGGCGATCGCGCGCCAGATGATGTTCGGCCAGCGCAACTGACGCGCGTCGCACCGCGACAGCCTCTTCGGGCCATCCAGGCAAACCGGGTCAAATCGGCGGGGCATGGGAATACGGTAAAATGCGCGTTTTCCCTCCGCCCTTTTCGGCCCGCGACGCCCGGCGCTCGCGGGCGGCGCCATTGCGATGCCCGTTATCGGCCCTCACGTATTGCGTAACAACCTGTTCGTCGCCCCGATGGCCGGGGTGACGGATCGTCCGTTCCGCCAGCTGTGCAAACGGCTGGGGGCCGGCTACGCCGTGTCCGAGATGGTCGCGTCCAACGCGCAGCTGTGGAAAAGCGCGAAGACGATGCGGCGCGCGAACCACGAAGGCGAAGTCGAGCCGATCGCGGTGCAGATCGCCGGCGCCGATCCGGCGATGATGGCCGAAGCGGCCCGCTACAACGTCGACAACGGCGCGCAGATCATCGACATCAACATGGGCTGCCCCGCGAAGAAGGTCTGCAACGTCGCGGCCGGCTCCGCGCTGCTGCAGAACGAGCCGCTCGTGCAGCGGATCGTCGAGGCCGTCGTCGCGGCGGTCGGCACCGGGCCCGATGCGGTGCCCGTCACGCTGAAGATCCGCACCGGCTGGGATCGCGAGCACAAGAACGCGATCACGGTCGCGCGCCTGGCCGAAGCAGCCGGCATCTCGATGCTCACCGTGCACGGCCGCACGCGCGCCGACCTGTACCGCGGCGACGCCGAATACGACACCATCGCGGCCGTGAAGGCGGCCGTGCGCATTCCGGTCGTCGCGAACGGCGACATCACGTCGCCCGCCAAGGCAAAGGCCGTGCTCGATGCAACCGGCGCCGACGCGCTGATGATCGGTCGTGCCGCGCAAGGCCGGCCGTGGCTGTTCCGCGAAATCGATCATTTCCTGCAAACCGGCGAGCTGCTGCCCCCGCCGCGGATCGACGAGATCCAGCACGTGATGAACGAACACCTGGAAGACCACTACGCGTTCTACGGTGAATTCACGGGGGTCCGTACTGCGCGCAAGCACATCGGCTGGTACACTCGCGGCCTTTCCGGTGCCAACGGGTTCCGGCACCGAATGAACACGCTCGATTCCACCCGCGAGCAGCTCGCCGCCGTCAATGCATTCTTCGAGGCGCAAAAGGCGCTGTCGGACCACCTCGTCTACGTCGATGACGATGCGGAAAACAGCCAGGGCGAGTCGGACGACCATAACCAGTTAGCAGCATGAGCAAGCACAACATCGAACAATGTGTCCGCGAGAGCCTGGACGTGTATTTCCGGGATCTAGACGGCTCCAATCCGCACGACGTCTATGAAATGGTGATGTCCTGCGTCGAAAAGCCGATGCTCGAGGTCGTGCTCGTACAGGCCGGCGGCAACCAGTCGCTCGCCGCCGAGTACCTCGGCATCAATCGCAATACGCTGCGCAAGAAGCTGCAGCAGCACGGCCTGCTGTAGGCGGCCGTCCCGTCCCCGTTTCCCTGGCTATTGGTGGTTCCATCATGATCAAGCAAGCGCTCATTTCCGTTTCCGACAAGACCGGCATCGTCGACTTCGCGAAGTCGCTGTCCGACCTCGGCGTCAAGCTGCTGTCGACGGGCGGCACCGCGAAACTCCTCGCCGACGCCGGCCTGCCCGTGACCGAAGTGGCCGATTACACCGGCTTCCCGGAAATGCTCGATGGGCGCGTGAAGACGCTGCACCCGAAGGTGCACGGCGGCATCCTCGCCCGCCGCGACCTGCCCGAGCACATGCAGGCGCTTGAACAGCACGGCATCCCGACGATCGACCTGCTGGTCGTGAACCTGTACCCGTTCGTCGCGACGATCGCGAAGGACGACTGCACGCTCGCCGACGCGATCGAGAACATCGACATCGGCGGCCCGACGATGCTGCGCTCGGCCGCGAAGAACCACCGCGACGTGACGGTCGTGGTCGACCCGGCCGACTATGCGGTCGTGCTCGACGAAATGAAGGCGAACGGCAACGCGATCGGCTACCCGACCAACTTCCGCCTCGCGACGAAGGTGTTCGCGCACACCGCGCAATACGACGGCGCGATCACGAACTACCTGACGAGCCTGACCGACGAGCTGCAGCACGCATCGCGCAGCGCATACCCGGCCACGCTCAACATGGCGTTCGACAAGGTGCAGGACCTGCGCTACGGCGAGAACCCGCACCAGAGCGCGGCGTTCTACCGCGACCTCGCGACGCCGGCCGGCGCGCTGGCGAACTATCGCCAGCTGCAGGGCAAGGAACTGTCGTACAACAACATCGCGGATTCGGACGCCGCGTGGGAATGCGTGAAGACGTTCGACGCGCCGGCCTGCGTGATCATCAAGCATGCGAACCCGTGCGGCGTCGCGGTCGGCAACGACTCGGCCGACGCGTATGCGAAGGCGTTCCAGACCGACCCGACCTCCGCGTTCGGCGGCATCATCGCGTTCAACCGCGAAGTCGACGAAGCGGCCGCTCAAGCGGTGGCGAAGCAGTTCGTCGAAGTGCTGATCGCACCGTCGTTCACGGACGCCGCGAAGCAGGTGTTCGCCGCGAAGCAGAACGTGCGCCTGCTGGAGATCGCACTCGGCGACGGCCACAACGCATTCGACCTGAAGCGCGTCGGCGGCGGCCTGCTCGTGCAATCGCTCGATTCGAAGAACGTGCAGCCGAGCGAGCTGCGCGTCGTCACGAAGCGCCAGCCGACCGCGAAGGAAATGGACGACCTGCTGTTCGCATGGCGCGTCGCGAAATACGTGAAGTCGAACGCGATCGTGTTCTGCGGCAACGGCATGACGCTCGGCGTCGGCGCCGGCCAGATGAGCCGCGTCGATTCCGCGCGCATCGCGAGCATCAAGGCGCAGAACGCGGGCCTCACGCTCGCCGGTTCGGCTGTCGCGTCGGATGCGTTTTTCCCGTTCCGCGATGGCCTCGACGTCGTCGTGGCGGCCGGCGCGACCTGCGTGATCCAGCCGGGCGGCTCGATGCGCGACGACGAAGTGATCGCGGCGGCCGACGAGCACGGCATCGCGATGATCCTGACGGGCGTACGCCACTTCCGTCACTGATCGCGGCATGCGGCCCGCGCGGCCGCAGCACGAGAACCCGGCGGCATCACCTCCGCCGGGTTTTTTATTGCGCGGCGCCTTCGCGCACGACCGCGCGACCGGCTTGCCGCACCATTCGTTGTAGTATCGCTGCATCACGCCATCCTCCTCACTCATGCGAATTCTCGGCATCGACCCCGGCCTGCGCGTCACCGGCTTCGGCGTCATCGACGTCAGCGGCCACCGGCTCGCCTATGTCACGAGCGGCGTGATCCGCACGCCGACGGCCGACCTCGCCACCCGGCTCGGCACGATCTTCCAGGGCGTCTCGACGATCGTGCGCGAACACGCACCCGACCAGGCCGCGATCGAAAAGGTGTTCGTCAACGTGAACCCGCAGTCGACGCTGCTGCTCGGCCAGGCGCGCGGCGCCGCGATCTGCGGGCTCGTCGCGGGCGGGCTGCCGGTCGCCGAATACACGGCGCTGCAGCTCAAGCAGGCCGTGGTCGGCTACGGCCGCGCGACCAAGACGCAGATGCAGGAAATGGTCACGCGTCTACTCAACCTGTCCGGCCAGCCGGGCTCGGACGCCGCCGACGCGCTCGGCATGGCGATCTGCCATGCGCACGGCGGCAACACGCTCAGCACGCTCGGCGGCCTCGCGCCGGCGCTCGCGCAGAAAGGGCTGCGCGTGCGGCGCGGCCGGCTGGTCGGCTGACGCCGGCGCGCATCGCGGCCCGGTAAGTCGGCTCGACTGGGTTGGCCGTCTTGGCCGCGTGGGCCGCCTTGACCGCTTTACCCGCGCCCGACACGGCCGCGACACGCGCCGCTTCGGCCTGACGGCCGCGCCCATCGGCATTGCGCCGCGCGTGCGCTACACTCGCGCTTTCTTCCTCGCATCCCGTCCTCCATGATCGGTCGCATCGCCGGCATCCTGCTCGAAAAGAACCCGCCTCATCTGCTCGTCGACTGCAACGGCGTCGGCTACGAAATCGACGTGCCGATGAGCACCTTCTACAACCTGCCCCAAACGGGCGAACGCGTCGTGCTGCTCACGCAGCAGATCGTCCGCGAGGACGCGCATCTGCTGTACGGCTTCCTGACGCCGCAGGAGCGCACGACCTTCCGCGAGCTGCTGAAGATCACCGGCATCGGCGCGCGCATGGCGCTCGCCGTGCTGTCCGGCATGAGCGTGCAGGAGCTCGCGCAGGCCGTGACGATGCAGGACGCCGCCCGCCTCACGCGCCTGCCCGGCATCGGCAAGAAGACGGCCGAGCGCCTGCTGCTCGAGCTGAAGGGCAAGCTCGGCGCCGACCTCGGCGCGCTCGCCGGCGCCGCGTCGCCGTCCGACCACGCGACCGACATCCTCAACGCGCTGCTGGCGCTCGGCTACTCCGAGAAGGAAGGCCTGGCCGCGATCAAGAACGTGCCGGCCGGCACCGGCGTGTCCGAAGGCATCAAGCTCGCGCTGAAGGCGCTGTCGAAGGCGTAACGCGCGGTCGATCCGACCGTCGAAGCCAGTGTCGCGCCGCCGCGCGGCACGCGCCAGTCAGCCGTTCGGCCAGGTGGTCCGGGTGCCGTCGCGCGGTACAATGACCGCATGATTGAAACCGACAAACTCGCCACCGAGCAGCGGATCATCGCCGCCACGCCCGCCTCGTCGCACGAGGAGGTGTTCGAACGTGCGTTGCGGCCGCGCCAGCTCGACGACTACGTCGGCCAGGAAAAGGTGCGCGGCCAGCTCGAGATCTTCATCGAAGCCGCGAAGCGCCGCGCCGAGCCGCTCGATCACGTGCTGCTGTTCGGGCCGCCGGGTCTCGGCAAGACGACGCTCGCACACATCATCGCGCGCGAGATGGGCGTGAATCTGCGTCAGACGTCGGGCCCCGTGCTCGAGCGCGCGGGCGATCTCGCCGCGCTGCTAACGAACCTCGAAGCGAACGACGTGCTGTTCATCGACGAGATCCACCGGCTGTCGCCGGTCGTCGAGGAAATCCTGTATCCGGCGCTCGAGGATTACCAGATCGACATCATGATCGGCGAAGGCCCGGCCGCGCGCAGCGTGAAGCTCGACCTGCAGCCGTTCACGCTGGTCGGCGCGACCACCCGCGCCGGGATGCTGACCAACCCGCTGCGCGATCGGTTCGGGATCGTCGCGCGCCTCGAGTTCTACGACGCCGAACAACTGTCGCGCATCGTGCGGCGCTCGGCGTCGCTGCTGAACGCGCAGATCGATCCGAACGGCGCGCTGGAAATCGCGAAGCGCGCGCGCGGCACGCCACGGATCGCGAACCGGCTGCTGCGCCGCGTGCGCGACTTCGCGGAAGTGAAGGCCGACGGCCAGATCACCGCGGCCGTTGCCGATGCCGCGCTCGCGATGCTCGACGTCGATCCGGTCGGCTTCGACCTGATGGACCGCAAGCTGCTCGAAGCGATCCTGTACAAGTTCGACGGCGGCCCGGTCGGCATCGACAACCTCGCGGCGGCGATCGGCGAGGAGCGCGACACGATCGAGGACGTGCTCGAACCGTACCTGATCCAGCAGGGCTTCCTGCAGCGCACGCCACGCGGTCGCGTCGCGACGCTGCTCACGTATCGCCACTTCGGGCTGTCGGTGCCCGATGCCCGCCGCACCGAACGCGACGAGTGGGATACCCCGGACGGGAAGTAATCCGTCGCCCGAGCCGCACCCGCCATGACGACGCCGCCCAGCCGCCACCCCACCACCGTGCCGGGCCCGCGCTGGGCGGAGCCGATCCGCAAGCGGCTCGTGGCGGGCATCACGCACCTGACGGCCGACGGCGGCGGCCCGTCGATCGATCTCTCGTCACCGCCTGGCGACCCGGGGCTGTTCGGTCCCGACGCCGTGTGCTGGCGCGTGCATGCCGATTTCACGTCGATGATGACGGGCGGCATCGCCGCGCTGCTGCTGCAGGCGCTCCACCCGCTCGCGCTCGCGGGCGTCTGGGATCATTCGTCGTTCCGCACCGACATCTTCGGCCGCTTGCGGCGCACCGCCACGTTCATCACGGGGACGACGTTCGGCAGCCGCGCGGACGCACTCGCGCTGATCGAGCGCGTGAAAGCGATCCATGCGCACATCTCGGGCAGCGCGCCGGACGGCCGGCCGTACCGCGCCGACGATCCGGCCTTGCTGACCTGGGTGCATGTCGCCGAAGTATCGAGTTTCCTCGGCGCGCATCTGCGTTACGTGAATCCGGCGCTGTCAGGCGAACTGCAGGACCGCTATTACGCGGAGACGGCGCTGGTCGCCGAGCTGCTCGGCGCCCGCGGAGTACCGCGTTCGCGCGCCGAGGTGGCTGCCTATCTCGCGCGCATGCGGCCCGAACTCGAAGCCGGGCCGCGTACGTTCGACGTGATGTCCATCCTGCTGAATGTGCCGGTCGCGAAGCCGGCGCTGCGCCCTGCCGCGTCGCTGGTGATGCATGCCGGGATCGACCTGCTGCCGCCGTGGGCGCAGCGCATGCTCCGTGTGTCGACGTTCGCGCCGTTGCGGCGCGCGGTGGTCCGGCCCGGCATACGCGCGATCGCGCCCGTGTTGCGCTGGGCGCTCGTGAACGGCGCGTCGAAGCGTGCGCGCCGCCGCGCGATGGCCGCCCCATCCGACGGCGCCCCGCCTGCCTGACGACCGTTCCCTCGCATCATTTCAATTTGCTGTCAAATACCTGTGACAAGCTGAAAAGCTTGCCCCCGCGCGTTCGCACGTCCTGCTCGTCCAGCACGCCCGTGACCCGCGCGGCGCCCTTCCCACCCGACCCGACGCCCCGATGCCCGCGATGCCACGCCTGCCGATCCGTTTCGCCCTTGCCGTCAGCCTGTTCACCGTCCTCGCCGCGTGCGGAGGCGACGAGGTCGCCGCCGTCGCGCGCATGGACGCGCAATCGCCGTCCGGCGGCACGTCGACGACGCCGGCTCCCACGCCGCAACCGGGCAAGTGGAAAGCCGCCCGCGCCGGCGACCTGATCGACGTGACGCTCGGCGATCTCCATCCGACGCAGGGTGCGATCGGCTACGACCAGATCTACTACAAGCTCGACCGCTACGAACGGCAGCCCGACAAGAAGTTCGACGACTTCTGCGCGGACGAAGGCCTCGGCGGCGTCGCATCGAGCGGCTACACGGCCCGATCGTCGCTGCGCGAACCGGCCAGCTACACGTGCGCGACGACCGCCCCGAACGCCCGCGACCGTTCGGTGCTGAAACCCGTCGTGATTGGCCCGAACGGCGGTGCGCTATATCTGACCGACGGCCACCACGGCCTGTCGACCTATTACGAGACGCCCGACGGCGGCCCGGCGC
Source organism: Burkholderia sp. AU16741 (assembly GCF_002223345.1). Taxonomy (NCBI): domain Bacteria; kingdom Pseudomonadati; phylum Pseudomonadota; class Betaproteobacteria; order Burkholderiales; family Burkholderiaceae; genus Burkholderia; species Burkholderia sp. AU16741. The sequence continues at coordinate 147,445 of NZ_NKEZ01000003.1, read as the reverse complement.
TGCACGTGCACGTCGTCGTCAAGGACAACCTCAGCGACTACTCGGGCGACGCGTTCTGGCAGCAGATGCAAAGCCGCGGCTATCTGCGCCTGAAGAACGGCGAAGGCAAGCCGATCACGACCGCGCAACTGCCGACCGGCCTCGGCCTGACACTCGGGATGACGAACGACCGCTATCGGTCGCTCATCTATTTCACGCGCGACATCGGCTACGGCAAGCCCGCGCAAGCGACCGACTACCTCGAGTTCTACTGGGCCGACTGGCTGCGCGCGCAGCCGGGCACGTTCGCGCTGGCCGGCTACGATCTGACGCGGCCCGGCGCGACCGATCCCGATCCGGCGAAGGCCGACACGGGCTACCTGAATGCAGTCTGGAATGCGTCGACGCGGATGGTCGCGGCCACGGACCCGGTGATCGACGGCAAGACGGGCGCCGACCTCGGGCGCGCCGATGCGATCAACGGCGGGAAGAAATACAGCAAGGGAGAATTCGACAAGCTGCGCCAGCCGATCACGGCCGACAAGCCCGGCAAGATCGCGTACGCGCTCGACTACAAGGCGCGTCACGGGCTGCCGCGGTAAGCGTCACGCCGGAAGAAAGCGCCCTCCCGGGCGAGCCATGCCGGGCGGGGTTGGCATGCTCAGAGCACCTTGCGGTACCCGTCGTCATCGGCGCTCGCGGCTTCGAGATGCGACACGTCGGCCCATCGCACGACCTGCGCGCGGCCATCCACGTAATCGACGACGTTGATGCTGGTGTTGAGCAGCTGATAGTTGCGCGGCGCCGACAGCTCGATCCCGTTCGCGAAGCGATACACGCAATCGAGCACGCCGCCGTGCGCGACGCATGCGATCCGGCCGCCCGGATGCGCGGCGACGATCGGTTCGAGCGCATGCAGCACGCGGTGATAGAACGCACGCTGCGACTCGCCGCCCTCCGGCGCGAAGCCCGGATCGCGCGTCTGCCACGCCGCATATGCGTCCGGAAACAGCGCCTCGATCTCGGTGCTGTCGTGCCCCTGGAATGCGCCGTACGAGCGTTCGCGCAGCCCTTCTCGCAGCAGCAACGGCAACCCGAGCACATCGGCAAACGGTTGGGCGGTCTGTTGCGCGCGCATCAGGTCGCTCGAATACACCGCGTCGATCCGCGCGCCGTCGCGCGCCTCGCGCCCGAGCCGCGCCGCGAGCCGCTGCGCCTGCGCGAGCCCCGTGTCGGCCAGCGGGATGTCGATATGCCCCTGGATACGCTTGATGCGATTCCAGGCCGTCTCGCCATGGCGGATGAAAAGAATCTGCGTGGTGGCCATCGCGGCGCGTCTCCGGGAAAGAATCAGGGCCGCACTTGCAGCCAGAACGTCACGGGGCCGTCGTTGACGAGCGACACCTGCATGTCGGCGCCGAACTCGCCCGTCTCGACGACGGGATGGCGCGCCCGCGCGGCCGCGACGAAATAGTCGAACAGCCGCGCGCCTTCGTCGGGCGGCGCGGCCGGCGTGAAGCTCGGACGCAGCCCGCTGTTGGTATCGGCCGCGAGCGTGAACTGCGACACGAGCAGCAGGCCGCCGGCACGGCCTTCACCGTCGATGTTCGATACCGGCAGGTTCATCTTGCCGGCTGCGTCGCTGAACACGCGGTAGCCGAGCAGCTTCGCGAGGAGCTTGTCGGCCGCGGCCTCGGTATCGCCGCGCTCCGCGCAGACCAGCGCGAGCAGGCCCGCGCCGATCTCGCCCGTCGTCCGGCCGCCGACGCGTACGTCGGCGCGCGTCACGCGCTGGATCAGCGCGATCATGCGGTCAGCGTGACGCGCGCGAAGCGGCGCTTGCCGACCTGCACGACGAACTCGCCGGCCTCGACCTTCAGGCCCTTGTCGGACACGATCGCGCCGTCGATCTTCACGCCGCCCTGCTCGATGTTGCGCAGCGCTTCGCTCGTCGACGGCACGAGACCGGCCTGCTTCAGCAACTGACCGATCGCCAGCGGCGCGCCGGCCAGCGTGACCGACGGAATGTCGTCCGGCACGCCGCCCTTCGCGCGGTGGTTGAAGTCGTCGAGCGCGCGCTCGGCGTCGGCCTGCGAGTGAAAGCGCGCGACGATTTCCTGCGCGAGCAGCACCTTGAAGTCGCGCGGATTGCGGCCGCCCTCGGCCTCGCGCTTGAAGCCGGCGATTTCATCGAGGCTGCGGAACGACAGCAACTCGAAGTAACGCCACATCAGCGTGTCCGAGATGCTCATCAGCTTGCCGAACATGTCGGTCGGCTTCTCGCTGATGCCGACGTAGTTGCCCTTCGACTTCGACATCTTCTCGACGCCGTCGAGGCCTTCGAGCAGTGGCATCGTCAGGATGCACTGCTGTTCCTGGCCGTACTGCTTCTGCAGTTCGCGGCCGACCAGCAGGTTGAACTTCTGGTCGGTGCCGCCGAGTTCGAGATCGGCGTTCAGCGCGACCGAATCGTAGCCCTGCATCAGCGGGTACAGGAATTCGTGGATCGAGATCGGCACGCCGCCCTGGAAGCGCTTCGTGAAATCCTCGCGCTCGAGGATCCGCGCGACCGTGTAGCGCGACGCGAGCTTGATCATTCCGTCCGCGCCGAGCGGCATCGACCATTCGCTGTTGTAGCGGATCTCGGTCTTGTCGCGGTCGAGCACGAGCGCGGCCTGCTCGAAGTAGGTCTTCGCGTTCGATTCGATCTGCTCGCGCGTGAGCGGCGGACGCGTCGCGTTGCGGCCCGACGGATCGCCGATCAGCGACGTGAAATCGCCGATCAGGAAGATCACCGTATGGCCGAGGTCCTGCAGCTGGCGCATCTTGTTCAGCACGACCGTATGGCCGATGTGGATGTCCGGCGCGGTCGGATCGAGGCCGAGCTTGATGCGAAGCGGCTTGCCGGTGGCTGCGCTGCGCGCGAGCTTCTGCGCGAACTCTTCCTCGATCAGCAGCTCGTCGACGCCGCGCTTCGTGACGGCGAGCGCATGCCGGACTTCATCGGTGATCGGGAAAACGGGCTTGGAACTGGGTTCGGTGCTCATCGGGGCCAGGAAGAATGTCGCAAAAACAGGGATTTTCCCATAACTTGCGCGCGCATCGCTTAACGACGCGTCACGTTGCGCGGATAATCGGGCGCAAGGCGCGCGGCACCGGCCCGCGCCGCACGATCCAGGAGAACCCAACGTGCCGCAACGACCGCCGCAGAATGCCCATCCGGCAGACGGCATCTACTTCGGGCTGATGTCGGGAACCAGCATGGACGGCGTCGACGGCGTCGCCGTGCGTTTCGAGGCCGGCCGCGCGCCGGTCGTGCTCGCGGAAGCGTTCGTCGGCTTCGCGCAATCGCTGCGCGACGCGCTGTTCGCGCTGCAGCAGCCCGGCGACGACGAGATCGACCGCGAATCGCTCGCGGCGAATGCGCTCGTCACGCGCTATGCGGTGTGCTGCCATGAACTGCAGCGCACGGCCGGGCTGTCGCGCGACGAGATCCGCGCGATCGGCGTGCACGGCCAGACGGTGCGCCATCGCCCCGAGCGCGGCTATACGCGCCAGCTCAACAATCCGGCGCTGCTCGCCGAGCTGACCCAGATCGACGTGATCGCCGATTTCCGCAGCCGCGACGTCGCCGCCGGCGGCCACGGCGCGCCGCTCGCGCCGGCCTTCCACGCGACGGTGTTCGGCGCGCCGGGCGAAACGCGGGTCGTCTGCAATCTCGGCGGGATCAGCAACATCACGATCCTGCCCGGCGGGGACGGCGACGTGCGCGGCTTCGACTGCGGCCCCGCGAATGCGCTGATCGACGCATGGGCCACCCGCCATCTGGGCAAGCCGTACGACGACGGCGGCAAGTTCGCCGCACGCGGCACCGTCCACGCGCCGCTGCTCGACGCGCTGCTCGACGAACCGTATTTCACCGCGCCGCCGCCGAAAAGCACCGGACGCGACCTGTTCAATCCCGCGTGGCTCGATGCAAAGCTCGCCGCGTTCCCGCAGGTTGCGCCGGAGGATGTGCAAGCGACGCTCACCGCGCTGACCGCCGTGTCGGTCGCACGCGAAATCGCGCAGCACGCGCCAGGCTGCAAGGCCGTGTTCGTATGCGGCGGCGGCGCACGCAATCCTGTGCTGCTCGATGCGCTCCGGCACGCACTGCGCGAGGCCGGCGTGCCGGCCACCGTCGACACGACGGCCGCGCTCGGCGTGCCGCCGCAGCAGGTCGAAGCGCTCGCGTTCGCGTGGCTCGCGTACCGCTTCACCGCGCGCCAGCCCGGCAATCTCGCGACGGTCACCGGCGCAGCCGGCAACCGCGTGCTCGGCGCGCTCTATCCGCGCTGATGCGATACGCGCCGCGCGACGGGCGCCGTCGCGCGAGCGCGCATAAAAAAAACGGGGCATGAAGCCCCGTTTTTCATGCCGGCGAACCGGCGCGGATCTGCCGTGCGCTCAGACCGAGAACGACGAGCCGCACCCGCAGGTGGTGGTCGCGTTCGGGTTCTTGATCACGAACTGGGCGCCGTTGAGGTCGTCCTTGTAGTCGATCTCGGCGCCGACCAGGTACTGGTAGCTCATCGAGTCGATCAGGAGCTGGACGCCGTTCTTGTTCATCACGGTGTCGTCCTCGTTGACTTCCTCGTCGAACGTGAAGCCATACTGGAAGCCGGAGCAGCCGCCACCCTGCACGAACACGCGCAGCTTGAGGTCGGGATTGCCCTCTTCGTCGATCAGTTGCTTGACCTTGTCGGCCGCGGCGTCGGTGAAGACGAACGGCAGCGGCATATCGGTCGTCGTTGCTGCGGATTCGGTAACAGCGTTCATTCGAACTCTCCAAAAAGCTTTAGCCGCTATTGTAGGGCCGATCAGAAGATCGTGCTGAAGTCCATGAAATCAATAGGTTCTTGTCGATTTCATCAAACGCGCCCGCGCCGGGGCCGCTGCGGCGGCCCGGAAGCGGGCATAAAAAAACCGCCAGCGTGAAAGCTGGCGGTTTTTCCGGCGGACGCCGCCCGGAAGCGGCGAGGCCATGAAGCGGAATTAACGCTTCGAGAACTGCTTTGCGCGGCGTGCCTTGCGCAGACCGACTTTCTTACGCTCGACTTCACGCGCATCGCGCGTGACGAAGCCTGCGCTCGACAGCGACGGCTTCAGCGTCGCATCGTAGTCGATCAGTGCACGGGTGATGCCGTGGCGCACTGCGCCTGCCTGACCCGTTTCGCCGCCGCCGTTGACGTTCACCTTGATGTCGAACGTCTGGCCGTGGTTCGTGAGTTCCAGCGGTTGACGCACGATCATCAGCGACGTTTCGCGCGAGAAGTAGTCAGCGATGGGCTTGCCGTTGACGATGATGTCGCCCTTGCCAGCCTTGATGAAGACACGTGCGACTGCGCTCTTGCGGCGGCCCGTACCGTAGTTCCAGTTACCGATCATGTGGGTCCCCTTAGATCTCGAGCGCCTTCGGCTGTTGAGCCGAGTGCGGATGCGTCGCTTCTGCGTAGACCTTCAGCTTCTTGATCATCGCGTAACCGAGCGGGCCCTTCGGCAGCATGCCCTTGACCGCCTTCTCGAGCGCGCGGCCCGGGAAGCGTTCCTGCATCTTGCCGAACGTCGTTTCATAGATACCGCCCGGGTAGCCCGAGTGACGGTAGTACTTCTTGTCCAGCGTCTTGTTGCCCGTGACCTTCAACTTGCTCGCGTTGATGATGATGATGAAATCACCAGTGTCGACGTGCGGGGTGAACTCAGGCTTGTGCTTGCCGCGCAGACGGCGTGCCACTTCGCTGGCAACACGGCCGAGAACCTTATCCGTCGCGTCAATCACGTACCATTCGCGCGTCACCTCATGGGCTTTTGCGGAAAACGTCTTCATGATCGATCCAAAAAAAATGCTTTGCCCGATGTGTTCTTCCTGCTTGTCTGTGTGCGCTTCGAGGCGCGGTGCAGGCTCTCCCTGTTCTTTTTCCGTGGGCATGAATGCGGAAAAGCCCTGAATTATAAAGGAAATACGGCTGCGTGGTCAAAGAGAATCCACGCCCCGTGTTCGCGGCGGCCGAAATGGGCCAAAATCCGGTCGTGCTCCGACAAACCAGGCGAACCGAGCGCCTGAGGCGGCACCCCTCGACGCGCGGCACATGACCTTGCCGCGCCAGACCGGCCGAACCCGAAAAACAACAAACCAGCATGATGAAACAACGACTTACGCCCTTCCTCGCGGCCGCCCTGCTGGCCGCCGCGGCGCCCGCCGTCGCCGCCTCCGGCTGCGAAGCCAAGCTCGACGCGCTCGATGCACGCATCGCCGAAGCCCGAACCGCCCATGCCGAAGACCGTATCGTGCGCCTGCGCGCGGTGCGCGAACGCGTCCGCCACTTCTGCGCACGCGGCCACGCGCCGGCCGCCCAGGCACCGGCTGCGGAGGCCGACTCGCGCGGCACGCCGCCGGACGCGAGCTCTCAGCCGGCCGCGCGACAGCCCGCGTGACGGTGCCGGCGCGCGCAAGCCGCGCGCCGATGCTTGCATGGGACGAAAAAAAGCCCGAACGGCTGGTTCGGGCTTAATCCACCTTAGGAGGAGGGTGGAGGAGACATTCGGAGGTTGCCGCAGCGCGACAACCAATGAGGCTCATTATACGAATGCCCGACCGACTCCACAAGAAAATTTGCATTGCGAAATCATATCCCACGATACGGGATCTCCGCGAGCGAGCTTACAGGATTGAATTTCTATTTAAAATCAATTACATAAGCAAGCCTCACACGACCTGGAATCTCCCACACCTAGAGCAAAACCCCTAAATTCAACAAGGAAATCGCCGCTCGCCGCCCCGCTCGCGCGGCGCCGGCATTGCACGTCGTGCAGCGCATCAGCCGACCGTTGCGCCGCGGGCTACAATGCCGGATCGAATCCGAATCAGGCAACGCTGGAGTGCAAGCATGGAATGCAAAGTAAGCTGGATGGGCCAGGACGGCATGGCGTTTTCCGCCGAGACCGGCAGCGGGCATCTCGTCACGATGGACGGCGCGCCCGAAGGCGGCGGCCACAACCTCGCGCCGCGTCCGATGGAGATGGTGCTGCTCGGCACCGGCGGCTGCACGGCTTATGACGTCGTGCTGATCCTGAAGAAGAGCCGCCAGGAAGTGAGCGGCTGCTCGGTCACGCTGAAGGCCGAGCGCGCGAGCGAAGATCCGAAGGTGTTCACGAAGGTGCACTTCCACTTCACGGTCACCGGCCGCAATCTGAACCCGGCCACGGTCGAGCGCGCGATCAACCTGTCGCACGACAAGTATTGCTCCGCGTCGATCATGATCGCGAAGACGGCCGAACTCACGCATTCGTTCGACATCGTCGCCGCCTGACCGCACGGCGCGCGCATTGAAAAAGGGCCGGCGCTCCGCAGGGAGCGCCGGCCCTTTCGCATTCGAACGGCAAAGCAGGCCGATAAGCCGGATTCTGTGCACGCCGCGCGCCGAAGCGCGCAACGCGTGGCAGTCATTCCTCTAGGCGCGCCATTGCTGACGCGCTCAAGCTTCCTACCCGCAGACGAGACGGGGGCCCCGTCCTGCATCCGAAAATGCGCGCCTGCCTACTTGGAATTGCTCCGGGTGGAGGTTACCGTGCCGGCGAACGTCGCCGTCGCCGCGGTGCGCTCTTACCGCACCGTTTCACCCTTACCTGATCCCGGCTTGCGCCGGGCCATCGGCGGTTTGCTTTCTGTTGCCCTGTTCCGCGTGTCGCCACGGATGGCCGTTAGCCATCACCCTGCCCTGTGGAGTCCGGACTTTCCTCGCCCCCGCGCGCCCGAAGGCGGCGAAGCCGCGACTGCCTAGCCTGCTTTGCGACGCGCATTCTAGCACCGCGCGCCGCGGTCGGCAGCGCGCGAGCCGCCGCCACGGCGAAACACGGCCGGATCGACGCGACCGGGTTCGCGCGGCGGCGCGCCGCTCACGCGAGTTTCCAGCCGATCGTCTCGCCGCCGCGCAGCGGCACGACCGGCGTATCGCCCGCGAAGATCTCGCGCGGCAGTTCCCACGCCTCGCGGCGCAGCGTGACCGTCTCGGCGCTGCGCGGCAGCCCGTAGAAATCGGCGCCGAAGAAGCTCGCGAACCCTTCCAGCTTGTCGAGCGCGCCGGCGGTGTCGAATGCTTCCGCGTACAGTTCGAGCGCGTGCAGCGCCGTGTAGCAGCCCGCGCAGCCGCACGCGGTTTCCTTCGCGCCGCGCGCATGCGGCGCGCTGTCGGTGCCGAGGAAGAAGCGCGGGTTGCCCGACGTCGCGGCCTCGACCAGCGCCACGCGATGCGTCTCGCGCTTGAGCACCGGCAGGCAGTAGTAATGCGGGCGAATCCCGCCGACGAACAGCGCATTGCGGTTGTACAGCAGGTGATGCGCGGTGATCGTCGCGCCGAGCAGGCCGGGCGCCGCGTCGGCATCGCGCACGTAGTCGGCCGCGTCCTTCGTCGTGATGTGTTCGAACACGACCTTCAGGCCGGGGAAGTCGCGGCGCAGCGGCGTCATCACGCGGTCGATGAACACCTTTTCGCGGTCGAACAGGTCGATCGACGCATCGGTCACCTCGCCGTGCACGAGCAGCGGCATGCCGGTTTCCTGCATCGCCTCGAGCGTCTTCGCGCATTTCGCGAGATCGGTGACGCCGTGGTCGGAATTCGTCGTAGCGCCTGCCGGGTACAGCTTCACGCCGTGCACGAAGCCGCTTTCGCGAGCGCGGCGGATTTCGTCGGGCGGCGTGTTGTCGGTCAGGTACAGCGTCATCAGCGGTTCGAACGTCATCCCGGCCGGCAACGCGGCGAGGATGCGCTCGCGATAGGCCTGCGCCTGCGCGGTGGTCGTGACCGGCGGCTTCAGGTTCGGCATGACGATGGCGCGGCCGAACTGGCGGGCCGTGTGCGGCAGCACGGCAGCGAGCATGTCGCCGTCGCGCAGGTGCAGGTGCCAGTCGTCGGGACGGGCGAGCGAAAGCGTCGCCGGGGAAGAAGCGTTCGAGGCAGTCATAGGAGGCGTCGTGAGGAACGGGCTTGCGAACGGCGGGGCCGGAACGCGCGTGCGCGGGCCGATTGACGGCAAACCGCAACACGGGGCCTTTGGCCAGCGGAATCCGCTTTTTACCGCTCTGGGCTCGGTGATATGCTAGAAGCCGCATTGTACCGGGGTTCGCCCGGTTCGTTACCCTGCTTCAGCCTGCCGCCCCACGTAAAATGTGCCAACTCCTTGGAATGAACTGCGCCGCGCCGACGGACGTCACATTCTCCTTCACAGGTTTCGCGGCCCGGGGCGGGCTCACCGATCACCATGCCGACGGCTGGGGCATCGCGTTCTTCGAGGACAAGGCCTGTCGCCTCTTCGTCGATCACCAGGCATCGGCCACGTCGCCGCTCGCCGAAATGGTGAAGCGCTACCCCATCAAGTCCAAGAACACGATCGCGCACATCCGCAAGGCGACGCAAGGGCACATCCTCCTCGAGAACAGCCATCCGTTCATGCGCGAGCTGTGGGGACGGCACTGGATCTTCGCGCATAACGGCGACCTGCAGGACTACGCGCCGGACATGGACGGCAGCGTCTACCATCCGGTCGGCACGACCGACAGCGAACAGGCGTTCTGCGTGCTGATGCAGGGGCTGCGTCAAGCCTTTCCGGGTGCGCAGCCGCCGCTGCCCGAACTGTTCGAGCGGGTCGGCGAACTGACGCGCGGCATCACCGATCACGGCGTGTTCAATTTCCTGATGTCGAACGGCCAGGCGCTCTTCGCGCACTGCTCGACGCGGCTGCACTATCTCGTGCGGCGCTGGCCGTTCTCGACCGCGCATCTCGTCGACGAAGACCTGTCGATCGACTTCGCGAAATACACGACGCCCGAGGATCGCGTCGCGGTGATCGCGACGCAGCCGCTCACCGACAACGAAGTCTGGACCGCATTCGAGCCGGGCGAGCTGATCATGTTCCAGTGCGGCGACGTCGCCGCGCGGATGCGGATTCCGGTGCCCGAACGCGTGCTCGAGAAGCTGCGCAACCCGTCGCTCGACGCGTCGGCGTCCGCGCCGCGCACGGCGGTGCGCGAAGCGCTCGCCACCGCGGCCGACGTCGATTCCGACGACGCGATCGATTTCTGACGCGCGGCATCGGCCGCGTCCGCTTCCTGCTTGCTTTCTGCTTGCCGCGCGCGTCGCACGATGCGACGACGAGGCCCATCATCAACGCAAATCGCCTCGCGCCGGCCAATACGGTTTCATTTCGCCCACCGCCCGGCGCAACGAATCGACGCCACGCAACATTCGCTTGATTTTATTAATTTACAAGTGAAAATAAGTAAAAGGCGAAGCGAACAAAATAACCGTCAATTAAAACGAAAATCCCGGGCCCGCATTTTATCGCGCCTCACCCGCCGGAACCGTGCGCTATCCCACCGATTCCAGCAGTTCTGCCGGCTTTGAACGAAAGCCCCTCAAGCCCGCCACCACCAAGGCTTTCGGTTCGATCAACCACACAAATCAAAAATACCACGCATTACGGTTCGCATCATTACAGTTTCCCGCTTCTCGATAATCGACGGCCGCTCGAATCAGTAGACTCGCCCCATCCTCGGTGTAACGAAACACGATTGGCGCGACACGCAGCCATAGCCGCCGCACGCCCCTTCGGATCATTTCCCCACCGCGGAATGCGAATTCGCCGAATCGCGGCGAATGCCACGTCAAAAGAAGAAAGAGGGGTATGTCGTGAATCACTCATTTCGATCGATATGGAGCGACGCCGCCGGCTGCTGGGTCGCGGTGGCGGAAACGGCTCGGGCGCGCGGCAAGCGCTCGGGCAGCGAATCGGGCTCGAGTCGCACCGCGCGCAAGGGGGCGCACCACGCGGCACGCCGCTCGCCGCTGCGCGTCGCGGCGCTCGGGGCCGCGCTGGCCGCGCTGTCGACCGGCGTGGCGCACGCGTCCACGTGCGGCGACGGCGCGACCGTCGCGAGTGGCGGTACCTGCGCACTCGGCAGTTTCAGCCCGACCGTCAACGACAACCTGGCCGGCGCCACGACCGTGTCGGGCGGCGAAACGGTCGGCGTGGCAGGCGCATGGACGGGCGTCCCCGGCGACCCGGGCTATACGCTGACGCCGCTCGGCAGCGCGACCATCGTGTCGGGCGACCCGAACCAGCCGCTGGTCTCGCTCGGCGGCAAGACGCAAAGCGTCAGCACGCCCGACTCGATCACGGCCGCCCACACGTCGGTCGCCACCTACAACTCCGCCGAATTCACCGCATCGACGGCCGGCTCGACCACCGTGCCCGTTTACCACGACGTGAACGGCGGCCAGTACGTGAATACGCGAATCGGCACCGTCGACAGCACCGGCGGCACGCTGAACGTGCCGATCGGCAATGCCGCGAATGCGCCCGACGCGACCGGCAACGCGATCTCGATCGCACCGAAGCAGACCGACCTGACCTTCGCGGACGGCACCGGTGCGGCAAAAAGCGTCGTCAACTGGAATTCCCGCAACCGGATCTGGCTCGGCACCGGCGACTATCTCGCCAGCGGCGGCCCGGTCGGCCAGCTCCAGCTCGACGTGCCGGCCTACGCAGGCACCTTCACCGCGTTCGACGGCAGTCGCTGGACCGTCACCGACGCCGCATCGCTCGCCGCCTACAACGACTTTCTCGTGCGCTCGGTCCAGAGCGGCGCGCTCGGCTCGCAGGCCGCCTACGACACCGCGTTCGGCCAGGCCGTCACGTTCTCGCAGCAAACCTTCCAGTACGCGAACAACGTATCCGCCGGCGACAAGAACACGCTGCCGATCGATCACCTGTCGGTGATGCACGGCACGGGCGCGAACGCGACGCTGCACATCGGCAAGGACGGCCAGATCGACTTCCGCGGCACCAACACGATCGACTCGAGCTCGGCCGTGCTCGCGGAAAACGGCGCGCACTTCGTCAACGACGGCCGTTTGTCGGGCGACTTCACGCTGGTACGCCTTCTGAGCGGCGCGAGCGGCGTCAACAACGGCGTGATTTCGTCCGGCTACGCGTCCGGCGACAACGTCGACACGAGCGGCAGCACGCCACCCGACAATTTCGGCTTCCACGCGTACACCGAGGGCAACGGCGTGTATGCGGGCGGCGCGGGCACCACGTTCGTGAACCACGGCGTGATGAACGTCGGCGCATGGACGCTCGACGGCAACCGCCCCGACCTGCAGAACTACGCGGTGGCCGCGACGGACGGCGCGCGCGCGTCGAACGCCGGCACGATCAACGTCGGCGTCAACGCGACGACGCTCGACAGCCAGGTGATCGGCGGCCTCGCGGCCGGCGGCAGCTTCACGAACGAAGCCGGCGGCACGATCTATCTCGGCCGCGCCGCGCAGTACGACCCCACCTCCCCCGAAGCCGCGAACGACGTCGCGCTGTCCGCGCACGCGTACGGCATCTTGCTCGGCGCGTCGGGCACCGCGAGCAACCTGGGCACGATCGTGATCGGCTCGCAGACGCAGAACGGCGCCGCGCTGGCGAGCATCGGCTCGAGCGCCGGCACGCTGACCAACGCGGGCGCGATCGTCGTCAACGGCGCCGCGCCCGGCACGCCGCTCGCCAACGTCGGCATGCTCGCGGCCGACACCGCCGCGACCGTGACCAACACGGGCACGATCACGCTGAATGGCGTGAACGGCATCGGCATCATGGTCGTCGGCACCGGCGCGAACGCGACGGCCGCGACGTCGACCGGCACGATCGACGTGGCCGGCGGCCTCGACCCCGCGTCGGACACGCGCAACTACGGCGTCTGGGCCGAAGGGCCGCTCGCGAAGGCCACGCTCGACGGCGCGCTGAACCTGACCGGCACCGGCGCGATCGGCGTGCACGCACGCTCGGGCGCGACCATCGACGTCGGCGCGAACGCGGTGCCGGCCTTCATGTCCGGCACGAACCAGATCGGCTTCTATGCATACGGCGCGGGCTCGAAAATCAACGTCGCCGCGCAGCACCTGAGCGTCGACACCGACGAATCGACGCTGTTCCGCGTCGCGGGCGGCGCGACCTACACGGGCGCGTCGGCGGCCGGCACGCTGACGACCGACGTCAACGGCCAGCGCTCGCGCGGCGTACTCGCGACCGACGCCGGCACCACGTTGTCGACCGGCAACGCAATCTACAACGTCAATGGCGCGAATGGCATCGCGATCGCCGTGGAAGGCGGCGCGACGGGCACGATCGACGCGGGCGCGACGATCAACCTGAACGCGGCCGGCGCGACCGCGGGCGTGGTGGACGGCCAGGCGCACGACCTCGCCGGTGCGAACGCCGGCGCGCCGGTCGCGACGACGCTGACCAACGATGCCGCCGTCACGTCGTCGACCGCCGGCGTGACCGGTTTCGTCGCGCAGAACCTCGGCACGCTCGAGAACCGCAGCACGGTGCTGCTGACCGGCGCGGGCTCGACCGGCGTCGTGGCCGGCACGCTCGGCACGGTGAACAACGCGTCGACGATCCGCGTCGCCAACGGCACGGGAGCGCTCGTGCAGGGCGCGTCGGCCACGCTCGCCAATGCGGGCTCCATCGAAGCCGACGACGGCCTCGCGGGCGTACGCCTGACGGGCGCCGGCGCATCGGTCGCGCTGTCGGGCGCCGGCACCGTCATCGCGAACGGCAGCGCCGACGGCGTGCTGATCGACTCGACGGTCGCCGGCGGCGGCATCGCGGCAGGCGCGACGTCGATCGCGGTCGGCGGCTCGGGCAGCGGGATCCACAACCTCGGTGCGAATGCAACGATCGCGCTGTCCGGCACGCAGATCGGCACGACCGGCAACGGCGCCGCCGGCGTCACGTCGACCGGCGCGGGCGCGCGCATCGCGGCCGATGCGGCCACGGTCGTCCGCACCAGCGGCGCCGACGCACGCGGCCTGTTCGTGTCGGGGGCCGATTCCACGCTCGCGGCCAACGGAACGACCGTCGCGACGACCGGCACGAACGCCCCTGCAATCGTCATGGACGGCGGCGCGACGGCGCTGCTGGCGGGCGCGAAGATTTCCGCATCGGGCGCCGCGGCCGACGGCGTCGTCGCGCAAAACGGCGGCCGCATCGCCGATACGGGTTCGTCGCTCGCCAGCGCGGCCGGCAACGGCGCCACCGCCAACAGCGGCGGCGTGCTCGCCTTGACCGGCACGACGCTCGCGGGCGCGACGGCCGGCGTGCTGACGTCCGATACGCTCGCGAACGGCGCGACCAGTTCGGTGCTCGTCGACGGCGGCAGCGTGACGTCCGCGACCGGGCCGGCCTTTGCCGCGCGCGGCGGCACGGCCGACATCGCGGTGCGCAACGGCACGGTCGTGACGGCCGGCAACGGCACGCTGCTGGACCTCGCCAACGGCAGCAACGTGACGTTCGACGCATCGGCGGTGAACCTCGCGGGCGACATCGTTTCCGACGCATCGAGCACCGGCAACGTGTTCCTCGCGAACGGCACGACGCTGACCGGCAAGATCGACCCGGTCGCGCTGAGCGTCGACGGCACGAGCACGTGGCGCATGACGGGCAGCTCGGTGCTGAGCAGCCTGAACAACGCGGGCCTCGTCGCATTCGCCGCGCCGACCGGCTCGCCGACGCTGACCGGCAGCTACAAGACGCTGACGACGGGCGGCTACGTCGGCAACGGCGGCACGATCGCGCTGAACACGTATCTCGGCGCCGACGCGTCGCCGACCGACCGGCTGATCGTGAACGGCGGCACGGCAAGCGGCACGACCGGCCTGAAGATCGCCAACACGGCCGGCACCGGCGCGCAGACGACCGGCGACGGGATTCCGGTGGTCGTCACGGCCAACGGCGGCACGACCGCCGCGTCGGCGTTCCATCTCGCGGGCCCGGTGCAAGCCGGCGCGTACGAGTACCGCCTCTATCGCGGCGGGCAAGGCGATGCGAACGGCTGGTACCTGCGTTCGCAGCTCGACCAGACCGACCCCGGCGACCCGATCCACCCGTCCGGCGGCGGCGACGGCGGCACCAACGGGAATGGCAACGGCGGCACGCTCGCGTATCGTCCGGGTGTTTCCGGCTATGCGATGACACCGCTGCTGAACGCCGACTACGGCTTCTCGACGCTCGGCAAGCTGCACGAGCGCGTCGGCGACATCTACAACGTCGAGAAGCAGCAGCCCGGCAATCGCGACGGCGTGTGGGGGCGCATCGGCGGCCAGAGCCTCGATGCGAACGCAGGCCGCTTCTCGGCCGACGAACGCACGTTCTTCGCGCAGTTCGGCAAGGACTGGACCCTCGACCAGGCGCCGAACGGCGCCGGCAGCACGCACGCGGGCGTGACGGCCAGCATCGGCGTGTCTAATGCGAGCTTCAACGACATGGCGCGCGCGGGCTCGCCCGACCTGTCGACGTCGACCGGCTCGGTCGAGATGCACGCGCAGAGCGTGGGCGGCTACTGGACCCGCTACCTGTCCGACGGCACCTACTTCGACAGCGTCGGGCAGGTCACGCACTACGGCAACCGCTATCGCGACAGCTACGGCAACGAGGCATCGCAGAACGGCTTCGGCGTCGCGCTGTCGCAGGAAGTCGGCAAGCCGTTCGCGATCGGCACGTTGCCGGTCGCGGTCGAGCCGCAGGCGCAACTGATGTATCAGTACCTGAAGCTGAACGGGTTCAACGACAACGTGTCGGCCGTATCGGGCACGACGACCAATGCGCTGCGCGGCCGCGTCGGCGTGCGCATCTTCCGGCCGAACCTCCAGGCGAGCGCGGGCGGCAGTGCCGCGACGCCGTACTTCACGGCCGACGTGCTGCACGACTTCCTGTCGCCGGGGCAGACCGTCGTCGGCGGCACGCCGTTCGCGACGCATCTCGGGCGCACCTGGTACGAGCTCGGCGTCGGCGTGACCGCCGGCTTCGGCAAGTCGGGCGAGCTGTACGCGAATGCGAAGATCGCGCGCAACATCGGCGGCGACTACCGGCGCGGGATCGTCGGTCAGGTCGGCTACCGGTACAGCTGGTAGCGCCCGGCGGCGGACGAAAAAAAACCGCCCGGCGGCATGCCGGGCGGTTTTCGCATGGCCGCGCGAAAAAACGCGCGAACGCGCGTCAGTGCAGGATTTTCGCGAGGAAGTCCTTCGCGCGCTCCGACTTCGGATTCGAGAAGAAATCGTCCTTGCGGTCGTCCTCGACGATCGCGCCCTTGTCCATGAAGATCACGCGATGCGCGACCTTCTTCGCGAAGCCCATCTCGTGCGTGACGACCATCATCGTCATCCCTTCCTGCGCGAGTTCGACCATCACGTCGAGCACTTCGTTGATCATCTCGGGATCGAGCGCGGACGTCGGCTCGTCGAACAGCATCGCGATCGGGTCCATCGACAGCGCGCGCGATCGCGACACGCTGCTGCTGGCCGCCCGACAACTGGCCCGGATACTTGTGCGCATGCGCCTTCAGGCCGACGCGATCGAGCAGCTTCATGCCCTTCTCGTTCGCTTCGTCCTTGCCGCGGCCGAGCACCTTGATCTGCGCGAGCGTCAGGTTCTCGGTGATCGACAGGTGCGGGAACAGCTCGAAATGCTGGAACACCATCCCGACCTTCGAGCGCAGCTTCGACAGGTTCGTCTTCTTGTCGCCGACCGACTGCCCGTTCACGAGGATCTCGCCCTGCTGGAACGGCTCCAGGCCGTTCACGGTCTTGATCAGCGTCGACTTGCCCGAGCCCGACGGGCCGCACACGACGACCACTTCGCCTTTCTTCACCTCGGTCGTGCATTCGGTGAGGACCTGAAACTGGCCGTACCACTTCGAAACGTTCTTGATGGAAATCATCTTGTGACCTTTTTCTGGAGACCCTTGACGAGAGCAGACGCCAACGAGCAAATCACGAAATAGCATGCGCCGGCGAACAGGACCATCTCGACGGTCGTGCCGTCGCGATCGCCGACGTTGGCGGCCGTGCGGAAGAAGTCCGCGAGACTGATCACGTACACGAGCGACGTATCCTGGAACAGGACGATCGCCTGCGTGAGCAGCAGCGGAACCATCGCGCGGAACGCCTGCGGCAGGATCACGAGGCGCATCGCCTGCGCGTAGTTCATACCGAGCGCGAACGCGGCATTCACCTGCCCGCGCGGCACCGCCTGGATGCCGGCGCGGATGATCTCGGAATAATACGCGGCCTCGAACAACGAGAACGCGACCATCGCCGAGGCGAGGCGGATGTCGATCGTCGGCGACAGCCCGAGCACGCCCTGCAGCAATTGCGGCACGATCAGGAAGAACCACAGCAGCACCATCACGAGCGGGATCGAGCGGAACACCGTCACGTACGCTTTCGCGAACCACGCGAGCGGCTTCACGCCGGACAGCCGCAGCAGCGCCAGCAGCGTGCCCCAGACGATGCCGATCACGATCGCGATCAGCGTGATCTTGAACGTGACGATCGCACCCGACCACAGCGTCGGCAGCGCGCCGGGAATACTACTCCAGTCGAACTGATGCATCACTTGCCTCCGATGTAGCCGGGCAGCCGCGTACGGCCTTCGATCCAGCGCATGAACGCCATCACGACGAGGTTGATCAGCACGTACGCGAGCGTCACGGCGATGAACGACTCGTAGGTCTGCGCGGTGTAGTCGACGAGCTGGCGCGCCTGCGCGGACAGGTCGAGCAGGCCGATCGTCGACGCGACGGCGGAGTTCTTGAAGATGTTCAGGAATTCCGACGTGAGCGGCGGCACGATGATCCGGTACGCGACGGGCAGCAGCACGTAGCGATACGTCTGCCATTGCGTGAAGCCCATCGCGAGGCCGGCCGCGCGCTGGCCCTTCGGCAGCGCGTTGATGCCCGAGCGCACCTGTTCGCACACGCGCGCGCCGGTGAACAGGCCGAGACAGATGATCGACGCGGTAAAGAACTGCGTGCCGGGCGGCAACTGCTTGATCCAGGTGCCGATCGACGCGGGCAGCAACTCGGGTATCACGAGATACCAGACGAAGAACTGCACGATCAGCGGGATGTTCCGGAAGATCGACACGTACACGGTGCCGATCGCGGCGAGCCACTTGTTCGGCACGGTGCGCAGCACGCCGAACAGCGACCCGACGATCAGCGCGATGACCCAGGCGACGAGCGACACTTCGATCGTCACCCAGAAGCCGGACATCAGCCATCCGAAATAAGTCGTCGGCTCGCCGGTCGACACGGGGCTCAGAAAGATGCCCCAGTTCCAGTGGT
Organism: Burkholderia sp. AU16741; assembly: GCF_002223345.1. Classification (NCBI taxonomy): domain Bacteria; kingdom Pseudomonadati; phylum Pseudomonadota; class Betaproteobacteria; order Burkholderiales; family Burkholderiaceae; genus Burkholderia; species Burkholderia sp. AU16741. The sequence continues at coordinate 129,249 of NZ_NKEZ01000003.1, read as the reverse complement.
AAGACATGGGCAAGACTCCAGCAAAAAGAAACGGAAGAAGCGTGGCCTCTTCCGTTTCATGAGCGTCATTTCTGCATCAACGGCCGTGCGGTCAGTCGAGCGCCTTGTCGTTCGGGTTCGCGTACAGCTTCTTCATCGACTCGGACAGCGGGAAGTTCAGGTTCAGCCCCTTCGGCGGGATCGGGTTCTCGAACCACTTCGCGTAAATCTTCGCGGCTTCGCCCGACTTCTCGACTTGCGAGATCGCGTCGTCGACGACCTTCTTGAAGTCGGTGTCGCCCTTGCGCATCATGCAGCCGTAAGCCTCTTCCGATTGCGGCGTGCCGACGATCACCCATTCGCCCGGCTGCTTCGCCTTCGCGCGCTCGCCCGCGAGCAGCGCGTCATCCATCATGAACGCGACCGCGCGGCCCGATTCCAGCGTGTTGAACGAATCGCCGTGATCCTTCGCGCTGATGATGTTCATGCCGAGCTGCTTGTCGTTGTTCATCTTGCGCAGCAGGCGCTCCGACGTCGTGCCGGCCGTCGTCACGACCGTCTTGCCCTTCAGGTCGGCGAAATCCTTGACGCCCGAATCCTTCTTCGTCATCAGGCGCGTGCCGATCACGAAGATCGTGTCGGAGAACGCGGCTTGCTGCTGACGCTCGAGGTTGTTGGTCGTCGAGCCGCACTCGATGTCGACCGTGCCGTTCTGCACGAGCGGGATGCGGTTCTGCGACGTGACGGGGATGTTCTTCACCTGCAGGTTCGGCAGGTTCAGCTTCTTCTTCACCGCGTCCACGATCTTCATCTGGAAGTCGCGCGAATAGCCGACCACCTGCTGGTTCTGGTCGTAGTAGGAGAACGGAATCGACGATTCGCGGTGGCCCAGCGCGATCACGCCCGTATCCTTGATCTTCTTCAGCGTGCCAGTCTCCTGAGCATGCGCGCCGCTTGCGAACGCGCAAAGCGCCGCGGCCATCAGGACTGCCTTGTGGTATTTCATTTTGGTCATCTCCTTGGCTAAAACCCGCGCCAGTGTATCAAAGTAATATTTTTGAAAGTACTGGTTGTTTACCGCACTACGAATCGCCCTGTGCGAAGCCGTCCTCCCGGCTCCGGGCGCTCCAAATGCACGCGCGGGCGGTGCCGGATTCGGCACCGCCCGCGAGGGTTCACATCCGCAATCGGGTGGATTGCGTCATGAATCTTTCATGATCGATGATCTGGGACGCCCGGTCAGGGGCGCCCGGCCAGGGACGTCCGATCAGGGGTAGAGGCCGCGCATTTCGCGCGCCATCAGGATGCGCTTGCACGCGACGATGAACGCCGCCGTGCGCACCGTCACCTTGTGCTCTTCCGCGACCGCCCACACGCCGGCGAACGCTTCGCGCATCACGCGCTCGAGACGATGGTTGATCTCGTCTTCCGTCCAGAAGAAGCTCGAGAAATCCTGCACCCACTCGAAGTACGACACGGTCACGCCGCCCGCATTCGCGATCACGTCGGGGATCACGAGCACGCCGTTCGCGCTCAGGATGTCGTCCGCCGCCGTCGTCGTCGGGCCGTTCGCGCCTTCGACGACGATCTTCGTGCGGATCTTCGCCGCGTTCTTCTCGGTGATCTGGTTTTCCAGCGCCGCCGGGATCAGGATGTCGGTCTCGACCGTCCAGAACTCGTCGTTCGGCATCGGTTCCGCGCCTTCGAAGCCCGCGACGCCGCCCGTGCGTGCGACGTGGTCGAGCAGCTTGTTCGAATCGAGGCCGGCCGGCTGGTAGATCGTGCCCGTGTGATCCTGCACCGCGATCACCTTCGCGCCCGCTTCCTGGAACAGCTTCGCCGCGATGCCGCCGACGTTGCCGAAGCCCTGCACCGCGATGCGCGCGCCTTCGATTTCCAGGCCCTTCTTCTTCGCCGCTTCGGAGCCGACGACGAACACGCCGCGGCCCGTCGCTTCCTTGCGGCCGAGCGAACCGCCGAGCGCGATCGGCTTGCCGGTCACGACGCCGGTCGACGTCTGGCCCTGGTTCATCGAGTACGTGTCCATCATCCACGCCATCACCTGTTCGTTGGTGTTGACGTCCGGCGCCGGAATGTCGGTGTTCGGCCCGATGATGATGCCGATTTCGCTGGTGTAGCGGCGCGTCACGCGCTCGAGCTCGCCACGCGACAGCTTGCGCGGGTCGACGCGGATGCCGCCCTTCGCACCGCCATACGGCACGTTCACGGCCGCGTTCTTCACCGACATCCATGCCGACAGCGCCATCACTTCCGACAGCGTCACGTCCTGGTGGTAGCGCACGCCGCCCTTGCCCGGGCCGCGCGACACGTTGTGCTGCACGCGATAGCCCTCGAAGTGCGCGACGGTGCCGTTGTCGAGCTCGATCGGGCAGTCGACGATCAGGATGCGCTTCGGACGCTTCAGCGTTTCGAGCCAGCGCGACAGCGAACCGAGGTACGGCGCGACGCGATCGACCTGCTGAAGGTAGTTGCCCCACGGGCCGAGATCGTCGGCGTGCAGGTAGGACGGGATGGACTGCTGTTGCGAAGACATGGAAGCTCCAACGTTCAACGGATTGCGCACATTGTCGAAAAACCCGTTTTTTTTATCCAATGCCGTTTGTTTATTCGATTATGCGTTTCTTGCATGATCGCGATTTTTTGCAAATCGGCGGTCGATTTGCGCAAGAACGCCCGCGATCGGGCCCGCATCGCGTTCGTGAAAAATCCGATTGCGTGGATGCGGACCAGCCGCCGGACAGCCGTCCGACAGAAGTTGCAAGCTCGCCGTCAGTTGAGTGAGCCGATCGGCCGGATTAACCGCCGGCGGTTAACCGGCGGTGTCGCCGGCGGTCTCGCGCAGTTCGTCGCGCACGACGTCCCATAGCGCGCGCACGAGCTTCTGTCGCGGATCGTCGCCCTGCAGCGCGAGCTTGTCGCAGTACAGCCGGATCTCCATCGTCAGCGTGAACGGATGCGCGCCGCCGCGCGCCGACCGGTCGAGGCGGATCAGCCGGCCGCCCGCGACCGCATCGTCGACCGCGCTGTGCGGCAGGAACGCGACGCCGTGGCCCGCGAGCGCCATCGCCTTCAGCCCTTCGGCCATGTCGGTTTCGTACACGCGATCGAGGAACAGCCGCGTCGGCGCGTTCGCGATGATGACTTCGGTCATCCGGCCGAGATACGCGTTCGGCGTATACGACAGGTACGGCACGCGCGCGTCGGCCGCGCCCGGCAGCGTGTGGCGCGGCCGGCCCGCGCGGCCGGGCGCCGAGAACGGGCTAATCGGCTCGCTGCCGAGAACCAGCATGTCGTAGCGGGCCGGGTCGAGCGCGACCGGGTGGCTCGGGTGGTGATAGCCCATCACGAGATCGCAGCCGCCCTCGACGAGCGACAGCACCGCGTCGTGCACGTTCAGCGCACGCAGGCGCGTGTGGACCTGGCCCATCTTCGCCTCGATCCGCTCGAGCCAGCGCGGAAAATACGTGAGCGACAGCGTGTGCGGCACCGCGAATTCGATCGTCGGCACCGGCGCGCCGACGTGGCCGCGCAGCAGCGTGCGCGCCTCGTGCGCCTGCGACAGCATCGTCAGTGCCTGCTCGTAGAAGATCTGTCCGGCCTGCGTGAGCCGCGTCGGATACACCGAACGATCGATCAGCTCGGTCGCGAGCCACGCCTCGAGCGCCTGGATGCGCCGCGAAAACGCCGGCTGCGACACGTGCCGCAACTCGGCAGACCGGCTAAAGCTGCGCGTTTCCGCGAGCGAGACGAAGTCTTCGAGCCATTTCAGTTCCATGCAGGCGGGCGCGGCGGGCGGCGGTCGGGAAAGAAGCCAGCATTCTACCGGCGGGCGGGCCCGGCCGGCGGCTTGGCGCGCGGGCCGGAGCGCCTGTGTGGACGAGCGCCGGCACGCCGTTCGCGCGCCGCCCCGGCACCGCCCGGACGTCGTGTGCCCGCGGCAAGCGCGGCTGGACCGGTTCGGCCGGAACCGACGCGCGCCGATGGTAAAATGCCGGATTCTCCTCCCCTCGTTCGCCCCGGCCCCAAAAGGCCCTGCCCGATCATGTCCGACACTCGTCCCGATACGCTTTTCGCCCTCACCGCGCTCTCGCCCATCGACGGCCGCTACGCCAGCAAGACCGAAGCGCTGCGCGACTGGCTCTCCGAAGCCACCTTCATGCGCCACCGCGTCACCGTCGAGGTGCACTGGCTGATCGCGCTGTCGCGCGCCGGCTTCGCGGAAGTCCCGCGCTTCTCGGAAGCCTCCGAGCAATTCCTGCTGCAGCTCGCCGAACGCTTCACCGCGCACGACGCCGCGCGCATCAAGGAAATCGAGCGCGTGACGAACCACGACGTGAAGGCCGTCGAATACTGGCTGAAGGAATCGGTGAAGGGCCAGGCCGAACTCGAGAAGGCGAGCGAATTCATCCACTTCGCGTGCACGTCCGAGGACATCAACAACACGTCGCACGGGATGATGCTCGCCGGCGCGCGCGAACACGTGATCCTGCCGGCACTGCGCACGGTCTACCAGCGCCTCGTCGCGCTGTCGCACGCGCACGCCGACCAGCCGATGCTGTCGCGCACGCACGGCCAGCCGGCCAGCCCGACGACGCTCGGCAAGGAACTCGCGAACGTCGCCGCGCGCCTCGCCCGCGCGATCGCGCGCATCGAGAAGGTCGAGATCCTCGGCAAGATGAACGGCGCGGTCGGCAACTTCAACGCGCATCTGTCCGCGTATCCGGAATTCGACTGGGAAGCGTTCTCGCGCGACGTGATCGAGAACCGCCTGAAGCTCACGTTCAACCCGTACACGATCCAGATCGAGCCGCACGACTACATGGCCGAACTGTTCGACGCCGTGGCGCGCGCGAACACGATCCTGCTCGACCTCGACCGCGACGTGTGGGGCTACATCTCGGTCGGCTACTTCAAGCAGAAGACGAAGGCCGGCGAAATCGGCTCGTCGACGATGCCGCACAAGGTCAACCCGATCGACTTCGAGAACTCGGAAGGCAACCTCGGCCTCGCGAACGCTACGCTGCGCCACCTCGCCGACAAGCTGCCGGTGTCGCGCTGGCAGCGCGACCTGACCGACTCGACGGTGCTGCGCAACATGGGCGTCGCGCTCGGCTACTCGCTGCTCGCGTACGACTCGCTGATCCGCGGCCTCGACAAGCTCGAAGTAAACCCGCAGCGCCTGAACGAAGATCTCGACAACTGCTGGGAAGTGCTCGCGGAGCCGGTGCAGACGGTGATGCGCCGCTACGGCATCGAGAACCCGTACGAGCAGTTGAAGGAACTGACGCGCGGCAAGGGCATCACGCGCGAAGCGCTGCAGGAATTCGTCGGCACGCTCGCGATCCCGCAGGATGCGAAGGATCGCCTGCTCGCGATGACGCCGGCGTCGTACATCGGCAAGGCCGTCGAACTCGCGAAGCGGATCGCGTAAGCGCCGCCGTCGCCTGACGCAAAAAAGCCCGATGCGAAGCGATTCGCATCGGGCTTTTTGTTGCCTGACGCAGCCGGTCAGAACGAGATCATCCGCCCCGGGTTCAGTGCGCTCATCACGCTCATCGCGGCCTTCGCGGCGGGAATCGCGATCGGCGACAACTGCCGGCCGAGCGGAATCGCGCGATGGTCGATGCTCGTGAGCATCGAGAAATCGTCGTTGCGGCCGACGAAATCGTCGCAGATCGCCTTGCCGATCCGCACCGTCTGCGCGACGCCGTGCCCGCTCCAGCCCTGCACCATGTACATCGGCACGCGGCCGTCGGTCTTGCGGCTGTCGGTCGCGCCGTTCAGCGTGAAGTCGCTGACGCCGCTCCAGCAGTAGTCGAGCGCGAAGCGGCCGTCGTGCTGCGCAAACACCGTGTTCAGCCGCGTCAGCAGATACGCGTTGACGTCGGGCTGCGCCCAGCAGCTGCCGGTGCCCTGCCCGCCGAACAGCAGACGGTTGCCGCGCACCGGCCGGTAGTAGTCGATCTGGAACTGCGTGTCGTACACCGGCATGCCGGCCGGCATCAGCGTCGCGACGTCGACGTCGAGCGGCGCCGTCACGCTCACGTACGTGAAGAACGGCACCGTGGTCGCCGCGCCGTCGTCGAGCAGCCGGAACGTCGTGTTGTGCAGCGCGAGCACGACGCCGCGGCGCGCGGTGATCGTGCCGCCCGGCGTGGTCGCGACGACGCCCGCGGGCGTCTCGTCGAGTTCGAGCACCTCGGTGCCCTCGTACAATGCGCCGCCGTTCAAACGGAAGCCGTGCACGAGGCCGCGCACCAGCGCGAGCGGATGGATCTGCCCGCCGAGCGCGTCGATCGCCGCGCCGTGATACAGCCCCGAGCGCACGTATTCGTCGTGCAGCTGATGGCGGCCGACGAGCGTCACGCCGGCGTCGCCGAGATGACGGCGCGCATCCGCGCCGTCGAGCAGCGCGCTCATGTGGCCCGGGTGGACCGCCGCCGTGACGTGGCCGCGCTTGCGGTCGAGATCGAGCACGTAGCGCGCGCCGATCCCGTCGATCAGGTCCATCGACTCGGCCGACGCGAAGCGCCACAGCCGCTTCGCATCGTCGTGCGACAGGTTCTCGATCATGTCGGCGGCTTCCCAGCGCGCAAGGCCGGGCGTCAGTTGCCCGCCGTTGCGGCCCGACGCGGCCGAGCCGACGTGATGCTTGTCGACGAGGATCGTGTCGACGCCCGCTTCCGCGAGATGCAGCGCGGCCGATGCGCCGAGCAAGCCGGCGCCGATCACGAGCACGTCGCAGACGGCGTCGTGCGCGAGCGGCGCGCTGTTTTCATGGCGCGACAACGACGCCTCGTACCAGTTGGCCGGGCGCCCGCCTTCGTAGCGGGCCGGATCGCACCAGTTCCAGTTGTCTTTTTCGATGTTCAGTTGCGTTTGCTCGAAACGCGCTTCGCCCTGGATCAAGGGCTTGTTGTTGGACGTCATGATTGCACTTGCATGGTCTTGGGCCGCCTGTCGAAGAGCCTGCTGGCTTCGCGGGTGGGGGCAGCCGGTTCCACATGGGTGTCAACGAGAAAAGGGGCGCGACGGCCCGTGTTGACGGCGGCGCGCTCGTGCCGCCTGGATCCCGGACTGTGCGAAAGCACGTATTGAAAGGTGCCGGGACACCCAATTTCTACACCGCAGAAATAATTCTACAGTGTAGAATAAGCTTTCGTCAAGATTACAGTCGGCGCCGTGCCGGCATACCAGCCTGCCTCGATGAAAGACAAACCCGCCCAAGGGCCGCGCGGCCTCGACAAGGACGCACTCGTCGCGGCCGCGCTCGCGCTGCTCGAAGACGTAGGCGAAGCGGCGTTCAGCGTGCGCAAGCTCGCGCAATCGGTCGGCTGCGACCCGATGAGCGTGCTGTATCACTTCAAGTCGAAGGAGGGCCTGAGCCGCGCGATCGCGAATGCGCTGTCGCGCTCGCTCGTGCCGGTCGATCCGTCACTGCCGTGGCGCGAACGGCTGCGCGACCTCGCGCGCCAGTACCGTGCGCTCGCGCTGCGCTATCCGGCCGCGTTCGCGCTGCTGCAGCGGCACATGAGCACCGGCCCGGCCGATCTCGCGCACATCGAGGCCGTGCATCGCGCGCTGACCGACGCCGGCATCCCGCGCGCGGCGCTGCCGTCGGTATGCGTCGGCTGGTACGCGAGCGTGATCGGCCTCGCCGCCGCCGAGGCGGGCGGCCTCACCCGCCCCGCGAACGACGTCGAGCTCGCGGAAATGCACGCGCTGTCCGACGCCGCGCATCCGCTCGTCAAGTCGGCCGCCCCGCTGTACGCGCAGCTCGATCCGGCGGTCGTGCACGACACGATGCTCGACGTGCTGCTCGACGGCATCGCGCAACGCGCACGCACGGCCTGACCGGCGGCCGCGCCGCCCACGAAAAAGGCGCCCGAAGGCGCCTTGTCGATGACGACGACCGCGAACCGCGCTCAGTGCTGATGCGCGAGGCCGATCTTCAGCATGACCTGATCGACGATCTGCTCGGGCGTCAGTTCGATGCTGACCTCGATCGCCTCGTCCGGGCCCGGTTCCTCGAGCGTGTCGAGCTGGCTCGTCAGTAGCGACGGATCGAAGAAATGGCCGGTGCGGCTCTTCAGACGCTCCTGCAACACCTCGAACGAACCCTTCAGATACACGAACCGCACGTCGGTGTCGGTGCCGCGCAGCACGTCGCGGTAAGAGCGCTTCAGCGACGAGCACGTGAACACGGCCGTTTCGCCCGCGCGCTGCTTTTCCTCGATGGCCGCGCGGATCGTGCGCAGCCACGGCCAGCGGTCTTCATCGGTCAGCGGAATGCCGTGGTGCATCTTTTCCTTGTTCGCCGCGCTGTGAAACGCGTCGCCGTCGGTATAGCTGCACGACAGGCGTTCCGCCAGCATTTCGCCGATCAGCGACTTGCCCGCGCCCGACACGCCCATTGCGATCAGAATCATTGACTACCCCTTGTTACAGAACCATGCTCAGCAGCAGCGTAAAACTGAGACCGAGCACCGAGATGATGGTTTCAAGCAGCGACCAGGTCTTGAACGTCTGGCCGACCGTCATCCCGAAGTATTCCTTGATCAGCCAGAAGCCGCCGTCGTTCACGTGCGAGAAGATCAGCGAGCCCGAGCCCGTCGCGAGCACCAGCAGCTCCGGGCTGACCGTCGTGCCGGCCGCCGCCGCGATCGGCGCGACGATGCCGCAGGCCGTCGTCATCGCGACCGTCGCCGAACCCGTCGCGAGACGCATCAGCGCCGCGACGAACCAGCCGAGCAGCAGCGGCGACAGGTGCGCGTGCTTCGCGGTCTCGACGATCTGCTGCGAGATCCCGCTGTCGCGCAGGACGCCGCCGAAGCCGCCGCCCGCGCCGACGATCAGCGTGATGCCGGCGATCGGCGCGAGGCACTCGCCGCAGAACTTCTGGATCTGGTCGCGGTTGAAGCCCTGCTTCGCGCCGAAGGTCCAGAAGCTCACGAGCACGGCAATCAGCAGCGCGACGTCGGAATTGCCGGCAAAACGCAGCAGGTTGTTCGGCAGCGACTTCGGCGTGAACACCAGGTCGGCCCAGCTGCCGACGAGCATCAGCACGACGGGCAGCAGGATCGTGAACAGCGTGATGCCGAAGCTCGGCAGTTCGCGCTGGCGGCCCTCCGCGTTCGAATCGACGAATTGCGACGCGAGCGGGTTGTTTTCCGGCAGCTTCACGAACTTCGAGATCATCAGCGCGAACAGCGGGCCCGCGATGATCGCGGTCGGCACGCCGACGACGAGGCCGAACGCGATCGTCTTGCCGATATCGGCGCCATATTGCTGGACGGCCAGCAGCGCGGCCGGGTGCGGCGGGATCAGCCCGTGCACGACCGACAGGCCGGCCACCATCGGCAGGCCGACGACGAGCAGCGACTTGCCGGTGCGCTTCGCGACGTTGAACGCGATCGGGATCAGCAGCACGAAGCCGACTTCGAAGAACACCGGCAGGCCGACGATGATCGCGACGAACATCATCGCCCAGTGGATGTTCTTTTCACCGAACCAGTCGATCAGCGTGGTCGCGATCCGCTCGGCGCCGCCCGATTCGGCCATCATCTTGCCGAGCATCGTGCCGAGGCCGACGACGATCGCGATGTGGCCGAGCGTGCCGCCGGTGCCCGTTTCGAACGACTTGACGATCTTGTCCATCGGCATGCCGACGACGAGGCCAAGGCCGAGCGAAACGATGATCAGCACCAGGAACGGGTAGATCTTGTAGCGCGCGATCATCAGGATCAGCGCGGCAATCGCGATCAGCGTGAATACGAGCAGCATGCTGCCTTGGACGGCCCCCATGTGGCACTCCTCCTAGAATTGTTCGAACCGGGCGAGTCGTTGCGAGTATGCCCGGCTATGCGGGTCTCCGAAACACGGGGGTACCCCCCGTCAGGACGCTGAATTTTACTTATCTTTGCGGCCTGCGGATAGAACCGGTTCCATCAGCAAAAACCCTCGGTAAAACAAGCACTAACGCTTGCTTTCCGAGGGCGCGATCTTCATTTCATGCAAGGCTTAACGGGGCAGCTGACTCGCCGCTTGCGCGAGGCGCGTGACTTCGGCCCAGTCCTGCGCGGCGAGCGCGGCCTTCGGCGTGAGCCACGAGCCGCCGACGCACACGACGTTCGGCAGTTTCAGGAAGTTCGGCGCGGTGTCGACCGTGATGCCGCCCGTCGGGCAGAACTTCAGCGCCGGGAACGGGCCGTGGAACGCCTGCAGCATCGGCACGCCGCCCGCCTGCTGCGCGGGGAAGAATTTCACGATGTCGTAGCCGAATTCGAGCGCCTGGATGATGTCGCTCGGCGTCATCACGCCCGGCAGCAGCGGCAGGCCCGCGTCGAGCGACGCGAGGTGCAGTTCCTTCGTGAGGCCCGGCGACACGCCGAACTTGGCGCCCGCACGCTTCGCCTGCGCGCAGTGCTCAGGCTTCGTGATCGTGCCGACGCCGACGACGATGTCGTCCGCGAGCTGGCTCGCGCGCTGGATCGCCTCGATGCCGGCCGGCGTGCGCAGCGTGATCTCGAGCACCTTCACGCCGCCCGCGTGCAATGCACGCGACACGTTTTCGCCCTGCTCGACCGAGTCGAATGCGAGCACCGGAATGACCGGGCCCAGCTTCACGATTTCAGCAATCGTCTTCATTGAATTGGCTCCTTGAAATTCATGCGGCGACGCTGGCGGCCGTTTCGCCGACCAGCGCCCCGAAAACCGATGCGCCCTGCTCGGCCGGCGCGGCCGCCGCGCGGAACACGCCGAACAGTTCGCGCCCGAAACCGACTTCGTTCTCGGCCTGGTGCTGCGGCTGCGCGACCGGGCGCGCGCGCCACTCGGCGTCGTCGACCTCGAGGTCGAGCACGCCGGCATCCGCGTCGATCACGAGCACGTCGCCCGTCTGCACCTTGCCGATCGGGCCGGCCAGCAACGCTTCCGGCGACACGTGGATCACGGCCGGCACCTTGCCCGACGCGCCCGACATGCGGCCGTCGGTCACCAGCGCGACGTGGAAGCCCTGATCCTGCAGCACGCCGAGCAGCGGCGTCAAACGGTGCAGCTCGGGCATGCCGTTCGCGCGCGCGCCCTGAAAGCGCACCACCGCGACGAAATCGCGCTTCAGTTCGCCGCGATCGAACGCTGCCTGCACGGCTTCCTGCGAGTCGAACACGATCGCGGGCGCCTTCACCTTGCGGTGCTCGGGCGCGACCGCCGAGATCTTGATCACGCCGCGGCCGAGCCGGCCCTGCATCAGGCGCAGCCCGCCGTCCGGCTGGAACGGGTCGCGAATGCCGCGCAGCACCTTCGTGTCGTGGCTCTCGGCCGCGCCGTCGACCCACGCCAGCTTGCCGTCGATCAGCTTCGGCTCCTTCGTGTAGTGCGCGAGCCCCTTGCCGGCGACCGTCGTCACGTCCTCGTGCAGCAGCCCGCCTTCGAGCAGGTTGCGCACCAGGAACGCGACACCGCCCGCCGCGTGGAAATGGTTCACGTCGGCCTTGCCGTTCGGGTAGATCTTCGCGAGCAGCGGCACGACCGCCGACAGCTCGTCGAAGTCGTTCCAGTCGATCAGGATGCCGGCCGCGCGCGCGATCGCGACGAGGTGCAGCGTGTGGTTGGTCGAGCCGCCCGTCGCGAGCAGCGCGACGATCCCGTTGACGATCGCCTTTTCGTCGATCACATGGCCGATCGGCGTGTACTGGCCGCGCTCGACGGTCAGGTCGAGCACGCGGCGCGCGGCCTCGGCCGTCAGCGCGGTGCGCAACGGCGTGTGCGGATGAACGAATGCCGAGCCCGGCAGGTGCAGCCCCATCAGCTCCATCAGCATCTGGTTGCTGTTCGCGGTGCCGTAGAACGTACAGGTGCCGTGGCCGTGATACGCGGCCGATTCGGCTTCGAGCAGCGCGTCGCGGCCGACCTGGCCGGTCGCGAACTGCTGGCGGATCTTCGCCTTGTCGTCGTTCGACAGGCCGCTCGTCATCGGGCCGGCCGGCACGAAGATCGTCGGCAGGTGGCCGAACTGCAGCGCGCCGATCAGGAGGCCCGGCACGATCTTGTCGCAGATGCCGAGGCAGAGCGCCGCATCGAACATGTTGTGCGTGAGCGCGATCGCCGTGCCCATCGCGATCGCCTCGCGCGAGAACAGCGACAGCTCCATCCCCGGGTTGCCCTGCGTGACGCCGTCGCACATCGCCGGCACGCCGCCCGCGAATTGCGCGACGCCGCCGTTCTCGCGCGCGGCCGCCTTGATGATTTCGGGGAAATCCTTGTACGGCGCATGCGCGGACAGCATCTCGTTGTACGAGGACACGATGCCGATGTTCGGCTCGCGAATCGCCTTGATCGAGAACTTGTCGTTACCCTCGAGGCCCGCGAAGCCGTGCGCGAGGTTCGCGCACGACAGCGCGCCGCGTGCCGGGAACTTGCCTTGCGCGCCGTCGATGCGCTGCAGATAGGCGGAACGGGTCGATTGGCTGCGGGCGATCACGCGTTCGGTGACCTTCGCCAGAGTGGGGTGCAGCGACGTCATGCTGGGCGCTCCTGTATGCCGGCCGACACCGGCGGTTGGAATCGTGGGGACGGTCGAGCTTCGTCGATCGAACGCAGCCAGTCTAGTAGAAAAACTACAAGCATGCAATGCAGATCGATTCGTACGCAACCCTTATTCCCGCCACCAGCAAGGGTTTAATCAGTGAAAACCCTAATTCGCGTGGCTTACCTTGCGTCGAAACCGTTGCGATTGCGCTAGTATTTTCATGTAGATTTTCTACAATTCGATTGCGATACACTCGCTCATCCGAACCCGATTTCCACGTGCCGTCCCATGCTGCCTCGCATTGAAGCGATCCGCGCCGAGCTGCGCCCGTCCGAGCGCAAGCTCGCCGACTACATTCTCGCCGCGCCGCGCGAGGTGCTCGACCTCGCGATGACCGAGCTGTCGACCCGCGCGGGCGTCAGCCAGCCGACCATCGCGCGCTTCTGCCAGGCGCTCGGCTGCAGCGGCTTTCGCGAATTCAAGATCCGGCTCGCGCAGAGCGTCGCGCCGGGCGTGTCGTCGGTGTACCGCGACGTCGAGCCGAACGAACCGGCGCCCGGCATCATCGGCAAGGTGTTCGACCGCACGATCGGCGCGCTGATCGAGGTGCGCAACAGCCTGTCCGCCGGCAGCGTCGCCGACGCGATCGCGCTGCTGTCGAACGCGTCGAGGATCGAGTTCTACGGCGCCGGCGGCTCGGGCATCGCCGCGCAGGACATCCAGCACAAGTTCTTCCGGCTCGGCGTGCCGAGCGTCGCGTATTCGGATCCGCATACGTTCTCGATGTCGTCGGCGCTGCTCGGGCCGCACGACGTCGTCGTCGCGATCTCGAACACCGGCCGCACGCGCGACATCGTCGACGCCGCGCGCTCCGCGCTCGCGTGCGGCGCGAAAGTCGTCGCGATCACGCAGAGCCATTCGCCGCTCGCGAAGCTCGCGACGGTCAGCCTCGCGTCGAACGTCGCCGAGGAAACGGACGTGTTCTCGCCGATGACGTCGCGGATGTCCCATCTCGCGATCGGCGACATTCTCGCGGTCGGCGTCGCGCTGTCGCGCGGGCCCGCGCTGATGGAGCGCGTCGGCCGCGCGAAGGAAGCGATCACGCGGCGCCGCATCGACGACCCGACGAAGGACTAGCCGTCGCGGAACGCCGCGCGTAAACGAACGACGGCGCCCCAAGGGGCGCCGTTGCACATGATTCGATGGCGGCGTACTCGCCGGCCGCGCCGCTCAGAACGGCTTGATCACGACCAGCGCGACCGCCGCGAGCATGCCGAGCACCGGCAGCTCGTTGAACACGCGATACCACTTGTCGGAGCGGCGGTTCTCGCCGCGCTCGAACACCTTCAGCAGGTGCCCGCAATACGCGTGATAGACGATCAGCAGCAGCACGACCGTCACCTTCGCGTGAATCCAGCCCTGCCCCTGGCCGATGCCGATCACGAGCCACAGCCACAGCCCGCACGCGAGCGCGGGCACCGCGATCATCGTCATGAAGCGGAACAGCTTGCGCGCCATCAGCAGCAGGCGCCGCACCGCGGCCGGATCGGTCTCCATGGCCAGGTTCACGTAGATGCGCGGCAGGTAGAACAACCCTGCAAACCACGCGGCGATCAGAACGACATGGAACGTCTTGACCCAGAGCATTGCCATCGATTGTGCGCCTCGCGGTTGACTTACTGACGGCCTTCGCCGTGCCCGAGCACGACGTACTTCAGCGACGTCAGCCCTTCCAGGCCGACGGGGCCGCGTGCGTGCAGCTTGTCGTTCGAGATGCCGATTTCCGCGCCGAGGCCGAATTCGAAGCCATCCGCGAAGCGCGTCGACGCGTTGACCATCACGCTCGCCGAATCGACTTCGCGCAGGAACCGCATCGCGCGGTCGTGATCCTCGGTGACGATCGCATCCGTGTGATGCGAGCCGTAATGGTTGATGTGCTCGATCGCGGCGTCGAGGCCGTCGACGACCTTGATCGCGAGCACCGGCGCCAGATATTCGGTGTGCCAGTCTTCCTCGGTCGCGTCGACGAGCGGGCCGACGCCCGCATCGGCGAGCACCGCCCGCGCGGCCGCGTCGACGCGCAGTTCGACCTGCTTGTCGCGGTACAGCTTGCCGAGCGGCGGCAGCAGCTTCGCGGCGATGCCGCTCGCGACGAGCAGCGTCTCCATCGTGTTGCAGGTGCCGTAGCGGTGCGTCTTCGCGTTGTCGCAGACGGTCAGCGCCTTGTCGAGATCGGCGCGATCGTCGACGTACACGTGGCAGATGCCGTCGAGGTGCTTGATCATCGGCACGCGCGCCTCGTTGATCAGTCGCTCGATCAGGCTCTTGCCGCCGCGCGGCACGATCACGTCGACGTACTCGGTCATCGTGATCAGCTTGCCGACCGCCGCGCGATCGGCCGTCGCGACGACCTGCACCGCGTCGTGCGGAAGGCCTGCCGCCTCGAGCCCTTCGCCGATCAGCTTCGCGAGCGCCGCGTTCGACTCGAGCGCTTCGGAGCCGCCGCGCAGGATCGTCGCGTTGCCCGACTTCAGGCACAGCGCGGCCGCGTCGATCGTCACGTTCGGGCGCGACTCGTAGATGATGCCGATCACGCCGAGCGGCACGCGCATCTGGCCGACCTGGATCCCGCTCGGGCGGAACTTCAGGTTGCCGATCTCGCCGATCGGATCGGCCAGCGACGCAACCTGGCGCAGCCCCTCGACCATCGTGTTCAGCGCCTTGTCCGACAGCGTCAGGCGGTCGACGAACGCCGCATCGAGCCCTTTTTCGCGAGCGCGGGCGACATCGCGCGCATTCGCGTCCTTCAGCGCCTGCGCGTCGCGTTCGATCGCGCGGGCCACGGCGTCGAGCGCCGCGTTCTTCGCGGCCGTGCTGGCGCGCGCCATCGCGCGGGAAGCGTGCCGGGCGCGACGGCCCAGGTCGGTCATGTACTGATCGATATCCATCGTGTGACTCGAGAAGCGAGCCGCGCGAAGCGGCATGAATTCGTGGGGGAAGCGGGACGGCCATCCGGCTATCCGGGGATGACCACCCGAGCGGGGTAGCGGCCGCGAAACCGCGCCGCGCAGGGCGGCGCCCCGGTCATCGACGCATTGTAAGCGGGTTGCGCAGCGCGCGCTGAAGGCCCGAACGGGACTTAGCGTCGCACGCGACCCGCGGTCGGCGGTCGCTCGCCGCGGGCGCCCGCGACCGTCATCGCGAGCTGGAACAGCCCGTCCCACGGGTCGGGCGGCGGTTCGTCCTGCGTGCGGCGGCCCGGCGTGACGGCGGTGAGCCCCTTGACCTGCCGGTCGAGCTTCGCGGCGAACGCGAGCGCCTTTTCGAGCACCGCTTCCGACACGCGGTTCAGCGCGGGCGCGATCAGCCGCTCGCGCGGCCCCCATACGCGGTTCTCGCGCAGCAGCGTCGCGAGCGGCTTGCCGGCCGTCGTGCCGCGCTTGATCCGCAGCAGCGTGCGCAGTTCCTCGACGACGGCCCACATCACGAGCACGATCGCCTCGCCCTCGCCCTTCAGCCCGTCGATCATCCGCGCGAGCCGCGCGGCGTCGCCGGCGAGCATCGCTTCGTTCAGTTTGAACACGTCGTAGCGCGCGACGTTCAGCACCGCGTCGTGCACCTGCTCGAACGACAGCGCGCCCTGCGGATACAGCAGCCCGAGCTTCTGGATTTCCTGGTGCGCGGCGAGCAGATTGCCCTCGACGCGCTCCGCGATGAACTGCAGCGCACGGCGCCCGTCGTCGCCGGAAGCGACGCGCTGGCCCTGCATCGACAGGCGCTGGCCGATCCAGTTCGGCAGTTGCGCACGGTCGACCGGATCGATCTTCAGCGCGACGCCGCCGTTCTGCAACGCGGTAAACCATGCGGATTTCTGCGTGGCCGCGTCGAGGCGCGGCAACGTGACGAGCATCAGCGCGTCGGGATTGGGCGTGGCCGCGAGCGTCTTCAGCGCGTCGGCGCCTTCCTTGCCGGGCTTGCCCGACGGAATGCGCAGCTCGATCAGTTGGCGCTCGCCGAACAGCGACATCGCCTGGGTCGCGCCGAGCAGCACGCTCCAGTCGAAGCCGCGCTCGACCGTGTGCACCGAACGCTCGGTGAAGCCGGCCGCGCGCGCGGCCGCACGAATGCGGTCGCACGCTTCCTGCGCGAGCAGCGGCTCGTCGCCGTAGACGGTATAGAACCCGGCCAACCCCTTCGCGAGGTGCGGCTCCAGCGCATCAAGTCGCAATTGCATCGCTGCGTGCGCCCGCGATCAGAGCGGCGGCGGCGGCAGCGGCGCGCGCGGCGCCACGCCCGGCACCACGTCCTCCGGCGCCGGCGTCAGCGAGTGGACGATCGCGAGACGCCGCATCAGCTGGTCGACCGCGTCGTTCTGCATGTCGCCGTACAGGATGTCGGCTTCCTGCGCCTTCGCGTTCGTGTACTGGTCGCTGTACGTCATCGCGCGGTTCAGCGCGATCGCGCTCGGCGGGATCAGCACGGTGCCGTCCTTGCTCGTCAGCGTGTAGTTCAGCGTGTAGAACAGCGCGTATTCCTGCGCGGAGCCGTACTTGTTCAGCGTCAGCGTGTTCTGGCCACGCGACTCCCACATGCGCAGCACGGCGTCGGCGTCGTCCGGGGACTTGACGATCTTCGTGTCGCTGCCGGCCTCGACGAGGCGCGTGAGCCGCGCCCCGACGGACGCCGGCGCACCGGCCACGAACAGGTGCTTGAATGCGTAGTCCTGCTGGCCGCGCAGCTGGAAGCCGCATGCCGACAGCATGACCGCGCTGCCGGCGAGCATCAAAAACGATCTGCGGATCACCTTCGCTCCTTCTGGGTACGTCCGACGGCCGGCGGCCGTCAGACGACGATATTCACGAGGCGGCCCGGCACGACGACGATCTTCTTCGCCGGCTTGCCGTCGCTGAATTTCGCGAATGCCTCGTCGGCCACCGCCGCCGCTTCGATCGCGTCGCGGCTCGCGTCCTTCGCGACCTTCAGCGCGCCGCGCACCTTGCCGTTCACCTGCAGCACGAGTTCGATCTCGGCCTGCTCGAGCGCGGCCTCGTCGACCTTCGGCCACGGCGCATCGAGCAGCGGGCCGAATTCGTCCGCGTAGCCGAGCGCCTTCCACAGCTCGAACGTGACGTGCGGGACGACCGGATACAGCACGCGCAGCAGCACGCCGTACGTCTCGCGCAGCACGGCGGGCGTCGCGCCCTTCGCGCCGTCGATCGCGTTCAGCATCTTCATCGCGGCCGACACGACCGTGTTGTACTGCAGGCGCTGGTAGTCGAAATCGGCCTGCTTCAGCACGCTGTAGATTTCGCGGCGCAGCGCCTTGTCGGCGTCGCCGAGCGTCGCTGCGTCGAAACCGGCGCGCGCGGCAAGCGCTTCGCGGTTGCCGGCGCCGAAGCTCCACACGCGGCGCAGGAAGCGGCTCGCGCCCTCGACGCCCGCGCCCGACCATTCGAGCTGCTGCTCGGGCGGCGCCGCGAACATCGTGAACAGGCGCGCGGTATCGGCGCCGTACTGGTCGATCAGCAGTTGCGGATCGACGCCGTTGTTCTTCGACTTCGACATCTTCTCGATGCCGCCGAGCACGACCGGCTGACCGTCCGCATTCAGCGTCGCGCCGACCGGGCGACCCTTGT
Organism: Burkholderia sp. AU16741; assembly: GCF_002223345.1. NCBI lineage: Bacteria > Pseudomonadati > Pseudomonadota > Betaproteobacteria > Burkholderiales > Burkholderiaceae > Burkholderia > Burkholderia sp. AU16741. The sequence continues at coordinate 111,084 of NZ_NKEZ01000003.1, read as the reverse complement.
CGTCGTGCGTGACCGTCACGTCGAGCGGGTTGTACCAGGTCTTCTTGCCCGCCGCGTCCTCGCGGTAGTACGTCTCGTTCAGCACCATCCCCTGCGTGAGCAGGTTCTTCGCCGGCTCGCCGAACTTCACGAGGCCGAGGTCGCGCATCACCTTGGTCCAGAAGCGCGAATACAGCAGGTGCAGGATCGCGTGCTCGATGCCGCCGATGTATTGATCCATCGGCATCCAGTAATCGGTGCGCGCGTCGACCATCGTCTCCGCGTCCGGCGCCGTGTAGCGCGAGAAGTACCACGACGAATCGACGAAGGTGTCCATCGTGTCGGTTTCGCGCTTCGCGGCCGCGCCGCACGTCGGGCACGTGCAGTTCAGGAACGCTTCCGACTTCGCGAGGGGGTTGCCCGAGCCGTCCGGCACGAGGTCTTCCGGCAGCACGACGGGCAGATCCTGCTCCGGCACCGGCACGTCGCCGCACGACGGGCAGTGGATGATCGGGATCGGCGTGCCCCAGTAGCGCTGGCGCGACACGCCCCAATCGCGCAGACGCCACGTGACCTGCTTGTCGCCGAAGCCGCCGGCCTTCAGATCGGCCGCGACCGCGTCGACCGCTTCCGCGTAGCGCAGGCCGTCGTACTTGCCGCTGTTCACGCAGACCGCGGTTTCCTTGTCGCCGTACCACTCCTGCCATGCGTCGAGCGAGTACGTCTGCCCTTCGCTCGCGATCACCTGCCTGATCGGCAGATCGTATTTCTTCGCGAACGCGAAATCGCGCTCGTCGTGGCCCGGCACGCCCATCACCGCGCCTTCGCCATAGCTCATCAGCACGTAGTTGCCGATCCACACCTCGACCGGCTCGCCGGTCAGCGGGTGCTTGACCGAAAAGCCGGTCGCGACGCCCTTCTTCTCCATCGTCGCGACGTCGGCTTCGGCCACGCCGCCGCGCTTGCATTCCTCGATGAACGCGAGCAGTTCCGGCTTGTCCTGCGCAAGGCGCGTGGCGAGCGGGTGCTCGGCCGCGATCGCGCAGAACGTGACGCCCATGATCGTGTCGGCGCGCGTCGTGAACACGCGCAGCAGCTTCTGCTCGCCGTCGAGTTCGTACGGGAAGCCGAAGTTCACGCCGAAGCTCTTGCCGATCCAGTTCTGCTGCATGATCTTCACGCGCTCGGGCCAGCCGAGGCCGTCGAGATCGTTCAGCAGCTCGTCCGCGTACTGCGTGATGCGCAGGTAGTACATCGGGATCTCGCGCTTCTCGACGAGCGCGCCCGAGCGCCAGCCGCGGCCGTCGATCACCTGCTCGTTCGCGAGCACGGTCTGGTCGACCGGGTCCCAGTTCACGGTGCCCGTCTTCTTGTACGCGATGCCCTTCTCGAGCATCTTCAGGAACAGCCACTGGTTCCACTTGTAGTAGTCGGGTTTGCACGTCGCGATTTCGCGCGACCAGTCGATCGCGAGGCCCATCGACTGCATCTGGCCCTTCATGTAGTCGATGTTGTCGTAGGTCCACTTCGCGGGCGGCACGCCGTTCGCCATCGCGGCGTTCTCGGCCGGCATCCCGAACGCATCCCAGCCCATCGGCATCAGCGTGTTGTAGCCGTTCATCCGCAGATAGCGGTACATCACGTCGTTGATCGTGTAGTTGCGCACGTGACCCATGTGCAGCTTGCCGGACGGGTACGGCAGCATCGACACGCAGTAGAACTTCGGCTTCTGCGAATCTTCCTTCGTCTTGTAGGCATCGGCTGCGCGCCAGTCGCCCTGGGCGGCGGCTTCGACGTCGGCGGGTACGTATCTCTCGTGCATGGTGTGGTTCGGGCTAGGCTTTAAGCGGCGCGACGGCTCGCGCGCAGGATTGGATCGAAAATCGTGCATGCCCGGCGGCACTGCAGGTTCGCTGTTGCGGGGCCTGTTCGGGGTTTCGGATATTTTCCGGGTTGCCTGGAAAATGCCGGGTTACCTGGAAAAACCTGCCAGCCGGGAAAAACGATGATTATACCGTCAGCGCCGGCCCATCCGGCCGGTCTCGCGGCGCGCGGCCCGATCCCGCGACGGACGCGAACTTGCCTGATGATCCGCCGCGCAGCGGTTCGCCGGCGTATCAGGGTTTCGCGCCGGCGGCGGCCGGTGCGGCGGCGCTCCCGGCCGGCGGCACGTCGGTCACGAAGCCGATCCGCGTGAGGCCCGCGGCCTGCGCGGCGCCCATCACCTGCACGATCACGTCGTAGCGCGTCGCGCGCGACGCGCGCAGCCGCAACTCGGGCGGCGCGGCGCCCGCGGCGGCGGCCTTGAACCGCGCGGGCAGCGCGTCGAGCGCCACGGGCGCGTCGTCCCAGTACAGCTTGCCCGCGTCGTCGATCGACAGCGTGACGGATTGCGGCGTGTCGCGTGCGACGCTCGCCGCGACCTTCGGCAGGTCGAGCCGGATCGCGTGCGTCATCAGCGGCGCGGTGATGATGAAGATGACGAGCAATACGAGCATCACGTCGATCAGCGGCGTCATGTTGATCTCCGCCATCGGCGCGGACGTCTTGTGGTGCTCGAGCCCGCCGAATGCCATGGTCGTTCCTCCGGAGCCGGCGCGTCAGGCGCCCTGCGCGCACACGAAGACGTGCAGATCGCGCGCGAAGCCGTCGAGTTCCTCGGTGAGCTGCCGGACGAGCCGACCGAGGATGTTGTACGCGAGCACCGCGGGAATCGCGACGACCAGCCCGAACGCGGTCATGATCAGCGCCTCGCCGACCGGCCCCGCGACGTTCTCGATCTGCGCCTGCCCGCTCGCGGCGATGCTGCCGAGCGCGTGATAGATGCCCCACACGGTGCCGAGCAGCCCGACGAACGGCGCGGTGCTGCCGATCGACGCGAGCAGCACCTGACCGAATTCGAGGCGCCGCTGCGAGCGCAGCATCGCATGACGCAACGCGCGCAGCACGCGTTCGCCGCGCTCCACGCGCGCGGCCATGGCGGCGGGATCGTGCTCGTCGGCCGCGTCGCGCGCGGCTTCGGCGAGCGGCACGAACACGCGCTCGCGATCGGCGCCGGCCAGCGCCGCGATGCCGGCGTCGAGCGTCGGCGCGCGCCAGAACGCGGCGAGCGCGCGCGGCCCCTGCCGCTTCGCGCGAACCAGCAGCCAGGCTTTCATCAAGAGGAAGCACCAGCTGGCGACGGACATCGCCAGCAGCACATAGGAGACGGCGTGCGTGATCGCATCGCCGCTTTCGAGGTAGTGGACAACGCCGGTGGGAATCGCCATCGGAGTTTCCCCGTGAAGGTCAGCGCAGGCCGAGCACGTCCTGCATGTCGAACAGGCCGGCGCGACGCGCCGACAGGAAGCGGACCGCACGCAACGCGCCCTGCGCGTACGACACGCGGCTCGACGACTTGTGCGTGATCTCGATGCGCTCGCCGATCCCGGCGAACAGCACGGTGTGGTCGCCGACGATATCGCCGCCGCGCACCGCGGCAAAACCGATCGACGACGGATCGCGCTCGCCGGTCACGCCATGGCGGCCGTACACCGCGCAGTCGTCGAGCGAGCGGCCGAGCGCGCCGGCGACGGCCTCGCCCATCATCAGCGCGGTGCCCGACGGCGCGTCGACCTTGTGGCGGTGATGCGCCTCGATGATCTCGATGTCGTAGCCGTGCGAGAAATGCTGCGCCGCGAATTCGAGCAGCTTCAGCGTGACGTTCACGCCGACGCTCATGTTCGCCGCGAACACGATGCCGATCTTGCCGGCCGCGGCCTGCAATTCGGCCTTCTGCTCGGCACTGAAGCCGGTCGTGCCGATCACGAGCTTCACGTCGTGGCGCAGCGCGGCCTCGATGTGGGCCATCGTGCCTTCCGGACGCGTGAAATCGATCAGGTAGTCGGCCTGCGCGAACACGGCGTCGAGATCGTCGGTCAGCTTGACGCCGGTGTCCTTGCCGAGGAACGCACCGGCGTCCTGGCCGAGGAACGGCGAACCGGCGCGGTCGAGCGCGCCGACGAGCTGCGCGTCGGCATCGTTGAGAACGGCTTCGATCAGCATCCGGCCCATTCGGCCCGATGCGCCGGCAATCGCAATCTTCATGGCTTTCTACACGACAGGTCTAAAGGCGGGCGGCGCATGCCGCCCCGTTTCCGCACGCCGGCCGCTTACTGCGCCGGTGCGGTGAGCGGCTGGTTCTGCAGGTTGTCCGAGCCTTGCGGGCCGACCGGCGGCGACGCCTCGTTCGACACGTTCGGCTGCGGCGGACGATGGAACTGGAACTGCGGCTGGATCGCCGGCGCGGCGCCCGGCGGCTGGCCGCCCGGCACCGGCGCGCCGCCCGAGGCCTGCGCGGCCGGCGTGAACCGGCGCGAACCCGAACCCTGCCCCGACACCTGGTTGGTCGCGCGGTTCGCCGCGCGCGCCGCCTGGGCGTTCGCATCCTGGTCGACCACTGCGCCGGACGCCGGCTCGGCGGCCGGGCTCGCCGCAGCGGCAGCCTGCGCGGCGCTCGCGGCGGCAGCGGCTTCGGACGCCTTCTTCGCCGCGGCAGCGGCCTTCGCCTTCTTGCCGCCGCGGTCACCGTCGATGTCGGCGAGCAGGTCGAGTTCGGACGGCAGGTTGTCGGCGCCGGTCCAGCTCGCCAGGCGATCGCCCGAGAAGTTGACCACGAGGTCGCGCTGCTGGACGATCGACGTCGAGCCGCGCTTGAAGTAGAAGAGGTAATCCCAGCGATCCGCGTGGAACATGTCCGCGAGCAGCGGCGTGCCGAGCAGCGCGCGGACTTGCTCGCGCGTCATGCCGACCTGCAACTGTGCGGCTTTCTCCTGCGACACGAAGTTGCCCTGCACGACGGTGATCCGATACGGCGTGATGCTCTGCGCAATGCGCTGCGTCACGCTGTCGTACGACGAACAACCCGCCAGCGCGACAACGGCGGCGGCAGCGATGATGGCACTCCGCATGCGACTCCTCTGAAAGTGCGAAAGCGATTCTGGGATCATTTCCTTCACCGTGCTGGCCCGCGTGCAGGCCGCGCGTATATCTGGAACGGCGAAAAGCCGGTAACATTGAAGCCCTGCATTGTACTCTAGGGATGCCTAGCCATGACCAATCCGACGGATCTCAAGAATATCGGGCTAAAGGCCACCCTACCGCGCCTCAAGATTCTCGAAATCTTCCAGCAGAGCCCCGTGCGCCACCTGACGGCCGAAGACGTCTACCGCAACCTGCTCAACGAGCAGCTCGACATCGGGCTTGCCACCGTCTATCGCGTGCTCACGCAATTCGAGCAGGCCGGCCTGCTGTCGCGCAGCAACTTCGAATCCGGCAAGGCGGTGTTCGAGCTGAACGAAGGTTCGCACCACGACCACCTCGTGTGCCTCGATTGCGGCCGCGTCGAGGAATTCTTCGACGCCGAGATCGAGAGCCGCCAGCAGGCGATCGCGAAGGAGCGCGGCTTCCGGCTCCAGGAGCACTCGCTCGCGATGTACGGTTCGTGCACGACCGAGAACTGCCCGCACCGCAAGCACTGAAGCGCGCCCCACCCGCATACGACACGGCCCGGCCGGCATCTCGCCGCCCGGGCCGTGTGCTTTTCCGGCGCGCGTGCCGCGCGCCCGGCACGCTTACGAAAGCCCTTCGGCGCCCGCGCAGGCCGGCTCGAAATCGAGCGCCCACGCGCGTTCCAGCGGGATCTCGTCGCAGTTCGGCTGCGGCCCGCCGCGATCGACGATCACGAAATCGCTGACCGCATCGAGCGCGAGCAGCGGATGGTGCCAGACGCCCTTCGCATAATTGACGCCCTGCCAGCCCTCGGCCAGGAACGCGCGCATCGCATCGGGCCGGAATTCGCCGGCCGGCGCGACGACGATCGCGTAGCGCGACACCGCCGCGAGCGGGATGAACGCCTGGCTGCCGTGCGGATGACGCTCCATCAACGTGACCGCGACCGGCAGCGCGCGCGGCTGCGCGCGAAACACGCTGACGAGCGGCCGGCCGCCGTCCGCGCACACGTCGATCGTCGCGAGATCGTGAAAGCGCTCGGTCGTGCCGCCGTTGATCGGGAAATGCCGTGCGCCTTCGAGCGCGATCACGTCGCCGAACGGCGCGAACGCTTCGCGGGTCAGGCGCTCGACGCGCAGGATCGGGGTTACGCTCATGCCGCTGCCCTCCTTCAAGCCGGCTCGCCCCACAGACGCAGGCGCGACACGCCGCCGTCCGGGAAGATGTTGAAGCGCACGTGCGTGATGGGGCCGAGCGCCGCGAGCTGGTCGAACGTGTGCACGTGATCCATCTGCAGCTTCTGCTCGCCGAGCAGTTCGGCCCAGAACATCGCCTGCGTGACGAGCGAATCGTCGGTGCCGCCCGTCACGTGCGCGGCCTGCAGCGAGCAGCGGTCGGGGAAATTGCCCTTGAAGAACGCCGTATCGACCTCGACGCGCCGGATGATGCCCGGCCGCGCCAGCGCGACGATCGCCCAGTCGTTGCCGGGCTCGCGGCGCCGCCGCGTTTCCCAGCCGTCGCCCATGTTCGCGCCGCGCCCCGGCATCAGCATCTGCGACGCCGGGCCGAAGTGCTGGTTGTTCGCGGCCACGAGATAGCCGCCGTTCTCGATCGCCGCGAGATCGACGAGCTCGCCCGCCGGCACGCGGCGCCAGTCGCGCTGCGGCTGGCCGTACACGCGCAGCCGCGCGAGGCCGCCGTCCGGATACAGGTTCACGCGCAGATGCGTGACCGGCCGTGCATCGTCGACGCTCACGTAGTGATGCGAATTGCCCTGCAGCGTCGTCGCGGGGACGATCGTGCGCCATTCGGCGTCGTCCGGCGGCGTGTCGCCGTCCACCGCGCAGGCCTCGATCGACGCGGCCGGCGGAAAGTTGCCGGTGAAGTGGCTCGTATCGAGATCGACGCCGTGGATCACGCCCGGCCGCGCGAGCCGCACCACGCAGAAGTCGTGGCCGGTCGTGCGCTTGCGACGCGTTTCCCAGCCGTCCATCCACTTGCCGTGATCGTCGTACTTGCCGGGAATGAACACGGCCGGCTCTGGATCGAGCATGCGCTCCTTCGGCGCGAAGAATTCGTCGCTGGCGAAGAGCGCCTGCGCGCCCAGGCGCGGGTCGGCGAGGTTCATGTAGCGCCGCGTGAAAGCCGGCGCGTTCGGATCGAGGATGGGGGCTGCCATGTCGTCTCCATTATTTCGAGAAGCGCCGACGCGTCGGCGCGCCGGTCGCATGAAGTCCGGTTGCGCGGTGCGGCCAGGGGAAGCCGTGCCGCGCGGGAGTCGGGTTCAGAGCGCGTGGGCCTGGTCGCCTGCGACCGGTGCGGCGGCGCCCGGCACATCGGCCACGTAGCGCAGCTCGCGGTTCAGCACGCGCGTCGCGCGGGCACGGTCGATGTCGTTCTCCCACACCGCGACGACCACCGTCGCGACGCAGTTGCCGATCAGGTTGGTCAGCGCGCGGGCGATGCCGACGAACCAGTCGACCGGCAGGATCAGCACGAGGCCGAGCACCGGAATGGCGGGAATCGCCGACAGCGTCGCCGCGAGAATCACGATCGCCGAGCCGGGGATGCCGTGCGCGCCCTTCGACGTGACGAGCGACACGAGCAGCACGACGATCAGGTCGTGCGTGGACAGCGGCGTGTTGGTGGCCTGCGCGATGAACAGCACGGCGAGCGTCAGGTAGATCGAGAAGCCGTCGAGGTTGAACGAATAGCCGGTCGGAATCACGAGGCCGACCGTCGAATCCTTGATGCCCATGTATTCGAGCTTGCTCATCACCTGCGGCAGCACCGCGTCCGACGACGCCGTGCCGAGCACGATCGACAGTTCCTCGCGCAGGTAGCGGATCAGCTTGAACACCGAGAAGCCCGCGAGCCGCATCACCACGCCGAGCACGACGGTGACGAACACGAAGCAGCTCAGGTAGAACACCGCGACCAGGTAGCCGAGCTGCTTGAGCGACGCGACGCCGTACTTGCCGGTCGTGAACGCGATCGCGCCGAGCACGCCGAGCGGCGCGAGCTTGATGATGAAGCCGATGATCTTGAAGAACACGTGCGACAGCTCCTCGATCAGGCTGTTCACGCGCTGCGCCTTGTCGCCGAGCAGCGACAGCGCGGAGCCGAACAGCACCGCGAACACGAGGATCTGCAGGATGTCGCCCTTCGCGAACGCGTCGATCGCGGTGTCGGGGATGATCTTCATCAGGTAGCCGGCCGTGTCCTTCAGGCTTTCGGCGTTCTTCGCGTACGTCGACAGCGACGCCGCGTCGAGCGAGCGCAGGTCGATGTTCATCCCGACGCCCGGGCGCGTGAGCCACGCGAGCACGAGCCCGATGCCGAGCGCGAGCGTCGTCATCACCTCGAAGTAGACGACGGCCTTCAGGCCGACCCGGCCGACCTTCTTCAGGTCGCCCGCATTGGCCATCCCGCTGACCACGACGCAGAACACGATCGGGCCGATGACCATCTTGATGAGCTTCAGGAAGCCGTCGCCGAGCGGACGCAGCGACTCGGCGAAATGCGGGAAGAACGCGCCGAGCGCGACCCCGAGTATCAATGCGACGACTACCCGGCCAAACAGCGAATTAAGGAATTTCGACACGGCGCTCTCCCGATCCAACGGTTGCAGTTTCGTCTGTTCATACTGGTAAGACCAGTGATGTTATGGTGGATAGTAGGAAGCCGATATAGTGGCGTCAAGGACGGACAAAATAGGGATTTCCCGCCCCTGCGCACGCGCTTGCGGCGCGTCGGAAAGGGGGCGGATCGTGGCTTTCCCGTAGGCGGTCGTGCACCGCCTGCGTGCGGATTACAATGCCGGTCAGACCGGCCATCGTTCACACCATGAAAAATGTTCCGCATACCGTGACCGACACCGCCATCGCGACGATCCGCGACCGGATCGAGGCAGGCGTGTATCCGGTCGGCAGCCTGCTGCCGGCCCAGCGCCAGCTCTCCGAGGAGCTGGAGATCAGCCGCGCGTCGCTGCGCGAGGCGTTGTCGACGCTCGAGGCGCTCGGGATGCTGCGCATCCGCGCGGGCAAGGGCGTGTACGTCGAAAGCGCGCAGGCGTCGGCCGCGCATCCGTGGCGATTCGCCGAGCAGTCGTCGCCGCCCGATACGTACCAGATGCGCTATGCACTCGAAGGCTTCGCCGCGCGGATGGCCGCGCGCGTCGTCAGCGACGAAGACATCGCATGGTTCGAGGACAACCTCGCCGACCTGCACGTCGCGCTGACCGAAAGCGCGCTCGACGAGGCATCGCGGCTCGACTTCGACTTCCACATGCGGATCATCCATCTGGCCGGCAACGCGGCGATCGAGTCGATCCTGCGCAGCAGCGCGGACATCATGAAGGAAAGCCAGCGCATGCCGTTCTACCGGCGCGAGCTGCTGCTGTCGACGTGGCATGAGCACCGCGCAATCGTCGACGCGCTGATCGCGCGCGACGCGGCCGCCGCCGGCGCCGCGATCGAAACGCACATCGCGAACGCCGCGCAGCGCGCGGGCGTCTTCTTCCCGACGCCGGGCGCGTAATCCTTCGGCACGACACCCGACGAAAAAGGCACGCGCCGCGCATCGCGAGCGTGCCTTTTTGCCAAGCGCGCCGCTGCCGGCGCGACGCGCTAACGCCGCACCGTCACGCGGCCTCGTTCGCGAAATCGATCAGCACCTTCATCGCACGCTGGCGATCGCCGGCCAGTTCGAACGCGAGGTTCGCGTCGCGCATCGGGAACACGCGCGTGACGGCCGGCCGCAGGTCGACGCGCCCCGCGTTGATCAGCTGCACCGCGAGCGCGAATTCCGCGTGGAAGCGGAACGAGCCGCAGATCGACAGCTCCTTCGCGACCACGACGTTCTGCGGCAGGCTCACGTCGCCGCCGAGCCCGAGCTGCACGACGACGCCGCGCGGCCGCATCACGTCGAGCCCGTCGCGCAACGCGCGCGCATTGCCCGAACACTCGATCATCACGTCGAACGTGCCCTTGTCGGCGCCGTAGCGCTCGACCCAGCCGGCATCGGCCGCCGCATTGATCGTGCGGTCCGCGCCGAGCGCGCGCGCCACGTCCAGCGGCGCGTCGACGACATCGGTCGCGACGATCTCCGCCGCGCCGTGCACGCGCGCGGCCGCGACCGCCAGCACGCCGATCGGACCGCAACCCGACACGAGCACGCGCTTGCCGATCAGCGGGCCCGCGCGCGATACCGCATGCAGCCCGACCGCGAACGGCTCGGCCAGCGCCGCGAGCGACAGCGGCACGTGGTCCGCCACCTTCACGCATTGCACCGCGTCGCACACGAGCGCGTTGCGGAACGCGCCCTGCACGTGCGGCATCCGCATCGCGCTGCCGTAGAAGCGCATGTCGAGACACTGGTTCGGCAACCCTTCGAGACAGTAGCGGCACGCGCCGCACGGCCGGCTCGGATTGACCGCGACACGATCGCCGACCTGCACCGACGTCACGTCCGGCGCCACTTCCGCGACCGTGCCGGCGACCTCGTGGCCGAGCACCATCGGCTGCTGCAGCCGGATCGCGCCGAAGCCGCCATGCCGGAAATAATGCAGGTCGGAGCCGCAGATGCCGCCCATCGCGACGTCGACGCGCACCTGGCCCGGGCCGATCTCGCCCGCGTCCTGCTCCTCGACCCGCAGGTCGTTCGGCCCGTGGATCACCACACACATGCAACGCATACGCACGACATTCTCCTTGTCAGACGGCACTCGTCAGCCCGCCGTCGACGAACAGCGTCTGCCCGTTCACGAAATCGGATGCGGCCGATGCGAGGAAGATCGCCGCGCCGCACAGCTCGTCGACCTGCCCCCAGCGGCCGGCCGGCGTGCGCTTGCATAGCCAGTCCGAAAACGCCGCGTCGTCGACCAGCGCGCGATTCAGCTCGGTTTCGAAATAGCCGGGCGCGAGGCCGTTCGCCTGGATGCCGTGGCGCGCCCAGTCGGCGCACATCCCTTTGGTCAGCATCCGCACCGCGCCCTTGGTCGCCGCATACGGCGCGATCGTCGGCCGCGCGAGCTCGCTCTGCACCGAGCAGATGTTGATGATCTTGCCGCGGCCGCGCGCGATCATGTGTCGCGCAACGGCCTGCGCGACGTTGAACACGCCGTCGAGGTTCACGCGCATCAGCGCGTGCCAGTCGTCCGGTTCGAATGCGTCGAGCGGCGCGCGGCGCTGGATGCCCGCGTTGTTCACGAGAATGTCGATCGCGCCGACGCGCGCCTCGAAATCGTCGACCGCCGCACGCACCTGCGCATGCTCGGCCACGTCGAACACCGCATGGTCGGCCGCGAAGCCTTCGTCGCGGAACCGGCGCGCGAGCGTCGCGGCCTTCTCTTCATTGCGATCGTTGATGACGATCGCCGCGCCCGCTTCCGCGAGCCCGCGGGCGAGCGTCAGCCCGATCCCGCGGCCGGAACCGGTAATCAGCGCACGGCGGCCGTCGAGGCGGAACCGGTCAAGCGCGTGAGTCATGGATGTCTCCTCGTGCCAGTCGCGCCGGCCGCCCATCGCGGCCGGTCTCGCGTTGACGGTATCTTCGGCCGCCGGCCGGGTCCGTGCCAATGGTCTTTTTTGATTCCGTTATCATGAAAATTGATTACCGCCTCCCTGATGCCCGCCGCCCATGGAACTCAAGCAATTGCGCGCCTTCGTCACGCTCGCGGAAGAACTGCATTTCGGGCGCGCCGCGCAGCGCCTGTGTATCGTGCAGCCGGCGCTGAGCATGCAGATCAAGGCGCTCGAGGCCGAACTCGGCGCGCGCCTGTTCGAGCGCGACCGGCACAAGGTCGAGCTGAGCGACACGGGGCGCGTGTTCCTGCCCGAAGCGCGGGCGACGCTGCAGCAGGCCGCGCGCGCGGAACAGATGGCGCGGCTGTCGAGCCGCGGCGAAATCGGCACGCTACGCGTCGCGTTCGTGTCGTCGGTGTTGCCGGCGCTGTTACCGGCCGTGCTGCGCACGATGCGCGAGCGCTATCCGCTGATCGCGCTCGAACTGAAGGACATGCCGACGCCCGACCAGGTCGTCGCGCTGCGCGACCGGCGGATCGACTTCGGGATGATCCGGCTGCCGGCCGCGTATGCGGGCATCGACACGCGCGTGGTGCTCGAGGAAGGGTTCGTCGTCGCGCTGCCGCTCGGCCATCCGCTCGCCGCGCACGACGCGATCGCGCCGGCCGCGTTGCGCGGCCACCCCGCGTTCGTGCTCGCGCGCCGCTACGCGCCCGGCTTTCACGACGACATGCTGCTCGCGCTGAGCCGCGCGGGCACGACGCTCGAGATCGCGCAGGAGTTCGGCGAATTCACGACGATGCTCGCACTCGTCGCGGCGGGAATGGGGATCGGGCTGATCCCGGCGCAGGCCGCGAGCGCGCTGCCGCCGAACGTGCTCGCGCGGCCGCTCGACCTGGCCGGTCACCGCAGCGGTATCGGCCTCGCGTGGAGCGATCTCGAGAGCCCGCTCAAGCGCGCGTTCATCGAAGCGATCGAGCACGTGACGGCGAACGCCGGGCAATAAAAAACCCGGCCGGAACACTCCAGGCCGGGTTCGTTCGCCACGCGGGCCGCCTTACAACGGCCGCGCGACGTGCAGGATTACTTCGCGTTCGCGAATGCGATCGCCGTATCGAGCATGCGGTTCGAGAAACCCCACTCGTTGTCATACCAGCTCGACACCTTCACGAGACGGCCCGACACCTTGGTCAGCGTCGCGTCGAACGTCGACGAAGCCGGGTTGTGGTTGAAGTCGATCGACACCAGCGGTGCGTCGTTGTAGCCGAGGATGCCATTCAGCGCGCCTTCCGACGCTTCCTTCATGATCGCGTTGACTTCCTCGACCGTCGTGTCGCGCTTCGCGATGAACGACAGGTCGACGATCGACACGTTGATCGTCGGGACGCGGATCGCGTAGCCGTCGAGCTTGCCGTTCAGTTCCGGCAGCACGAGGCCGACGGCCGAAGCAGCGCCCGTCTTCGTCGGGATCTGGCTGTGCGTGGCCGAGCGCGCGCGGCGCAGGTCTTCGTGATAGACGTCCGTCAGCACCTGGTCGTTCGTGTACGCGTGGATCGTCGTCATCAGGCCGGTTTCGAGGCCGATCTTGTCGTTCAGCGGCTTGACGAGCGGCGCGAGGCAGTTCGTCGTGCACGATGCGTTCGAGATGACCGTGTGCTCGGCCTTCAGCACGTCGTGGTTCACGCCGTAGACGATCGTCGCGTCGACGTCCTTGCCGCCCGGCGCCGAGATGATCACCTTCTTCGCGCCGCCCTTCAGGTGCGCGCTCGCCTTTTCCTTCGTCGTGAAGAAGCCCGTGCATTCCATCACGACGTCGACGCCCAGCTCGCCCCACGGCAGTTCGGCCGGGTTGCGGTTCGCCAGCACGCGGATCTTGTCGCCGTTCACGACGAGGTAGTCGCCGTCGACCGACACTTCGCCCGGGAACTTGCCGTGCGCGGTGTCGTACTGGGTCAGGTGCGCGTTGGTCTTCGCATCGCCCAGGTCGTTGATCGCGACGATCTCGAGATCGTGCTTCTTGCCGTTTTCATAGAACGCGCGCAGCGTGTTGCGGCCGATACGGCCGTAGCCGTTGATTGCGACGCGAATCGTCATGGTTATCTCCTGATGGCTGAAAAAATTCGTTTCGTGCAGCTTCACGGTGCGACGCACGCAACGGGCGGCGCGCGTCGCACATATGCTTTTAGGCCAGCACGGCCTTGGCCGTCTCGACGACGTGCTCGACGGTGAGGCCGAAGTACTTGAACAGCACGCCGGCCGGCGCCGATTCGCCGAACGTGTCGATCCCGACGACGCCGCCCTCGAGGCCGACGTACTTGTGCCAGAAGCTCGTCACGCCCGCTTCGATCGCGACGCGGCGCACGCCGTGCGGCAGCACGCGTTCGCGGTATTCGGCGTCCTGGCGGTCGAACACGTTGGTCGACGGCATCGACACGACGCGCGCCGCGATGCCCTGCTGCGCGAGCGGCTCGACGGCCTTCATCGCGAGTTCGACTTCCGAGCCCGTCGCGATCAGGATGATCTTGCGCGCGACGATTTCCTCGTCCCAGTCCTTCAGCACGTAACCGCCCTTCGCGATGTTGGCGATCTGCGCGTCGGAACGCGGGTTGAACGCGAGGTTCTGGCGGCTGAAGATCAGGCTCGACGGGCGGTCGGCGGCGACCGCGTGGGTCCACGCGACGGCCGTCTCGACCGTGTCGGCCGGACGCCAGACGTCGTGGTTCGGGATCAGGCGCAGGCTCGACACGTGCTCGATCGACTGGTGCGTCGGGCCGTCTTCGCCGAGGCCGATCGAATCGTGCGTGAACACGAAGATCGACGGCACCTTCATCAGCGCGGCCACGCGCAGCGCGTTGCGGCTGTAGTCGGAGAACGTCAGGAACGTGCCGCCGAACGGCTTGTGGCCGCCGTGCAGCGCGAGGCCGTTGATCGCGGCGCTCATGCCGAATTCGCGCACGCCGTAGTTGATGTGGTTGCCGAGCAGCACGCCCGCGCCTTCCGGATTCGCGCGCACCGCCTTCGACGCCTTCCAGTTGGTCAGGTTCGAGCCGGTCAGGTCGGCCGAGCCGCCGAGCAGTTCGGGCAGCGCGGCGGCGAGGCCTTCGATCGCCTGCTGCGACGCCTTGCGGGTCGCGACCGTCTCGGCGCGCTCGTTCGCGCCGGCGATGATCGCGGCAGCCTTCTCGGCCCAGTCGGCCGGCAGCTTGTTCGCCATCCGGCGCTCGAATTCGGCGGCTTGCGCCGGGAACTTCGCGCGATAGGCCGCGAACGTCGCGTCCCATTCGGACTCGGCGCGCTTGCCGGCTTCCTTCGCATCCCAGGCCGCATAGACTTCCTGCGGAATCACGAACGGCTCCCAGGTCCAGCCGAGCGCTTCGCGCGTCTTCGCGATTTCTTCCGCGCCGAGCGCCGCGCCGTGCACGTCGTGGCCGCCAGCCTTCGTGGCCGCGCCCTTGCCGATCACCGTCTTGCAGCAGATCAGCGTCGGCTTGTCCGACAGCTTCGCCTTCGCGATGGCCGCGTCGACCGCGTCGACGTCGTGGCCGTTCACGTTCGGGATCACGTTCCAGCCGTATGCCTCGAAGCGCTTCGGCGTGTCGTCGTGGAACCAGTTCACGACGTCGCCGTCGATCGAGATGCCGTTGTCGTCGTACAGCGCGATCAGCTTGTTCAGCTTCAGCGTGCCCGCGAGCGAGCAGGCTTCGTGCGAGATGCCTTCCATCAGGCAGCCATCGCCGAGGAACACGTACGTGTGGTGATCGACGATCTTCGCGCCGTCACGGTTGAACTCGTCGGCCATCAGCGCTTCGCCGAGCGCCATGCCGACCGCGTTCGCGAGACCCTGGCCGAGCGGGCCGGTGGTCGTCTCGACGCCCGGCGTGATCCCGTATTCCGGATGGCCCGGCGTCTTCGAGTGCAGCTGGCGGAAGTTCTTCAGCTCCTCGATCGGCAGGTCGTAGCCGGTCAGGTGCAGCAGCGAGTACAGCAGCATCGAGCCATGGCCGTTCGACAGCACGAAGCGGTCGCGGTCGGCCCAGTGCGGGTTCGTCGGGTTGTGCTTCAGATGGCGCGACCACAGCGCGACGCCGATTTCGGCCATGCCCATCGGCATGCCCGGGTGGCCGGAGTTCGCTTGCTGGACGGCGTCCATCGCGAGCGCACGGATCGCGTTGGCCATCAGGGTGGTGGAGGCGGGAGACGAAGTCGTCATGTCGAGTCCGGAGAACGAGTCGAGGAAACGGGGGCACGGCGGCATCCGGAAGCTCGAGCGTCAATCGTTCCCGGCGCGCGGTGCGGCGCCTGACGGACGCGAAGCGGACGGAGCCAACGGACGGGGCTGCAAAGCTCGTCATTTTAACAGATGGGCCGACATTTCCCTTGTCGGCGCGTGGTGTTCCGGCACGGTTTTCCGCCAAGCCGCCCGCCTCCTATAATTCAGGCGTCGGAACTGCCTGCCCCAGCGGCCCGCCCGTGAGCACCACCCTTCTCTTTCACCCGACGCCCGACGCCACCTACGGCTTCCCGAACGCGCGGCGGCTCGCGCGCGTCGCGTCCCCGCACCAGCAGATCGAAGTCTGGGAAACGCCGCAGCTCGGCCGGCTGTTCACGCTGGACGGCCGGCCGATGACGTCGGTCGGCGACGAGTTCGTCTATCACGAGTGCATGACGCACCCGGCCGCGCTCGCGCATCCGTGCCCGAGGAAGGCGCTCGTGCTCGGCGGCGGCGACGGCGGCGCCGCGCGCCAGTTGCTCAAGCACGCGTGCATCGAGCGGATCGTCGTCGCCGAACTCGACGACGAGGTGGTCGGGATGGCCCGCCGCTATCTCGACGACGTGCACCAGGGCGCGCTCGACGACCCGCGCGTCGAGGTCGTGATCGGCGACGCCGCGCATTTCGTCGAGTCGACGGTCGAACATTTCGATCTCGTCGTGTTCGACCTCACGCCGCCCGATTCGCCGGCGGCCGGCCTCTATACGCGTGCGTTCTACGCACGGCTCAAGCGGATCCTCACGCGCTGCGGCGCGATCTCGATGCATCTCGGCTCGCCGGTGTTCCATGCCGCGCGCATCGCCGCGCTGCTCGACGACCTGCGCGCGAGCTTCGCGGTCGTCGATCCGCTGTCCGCGCACGTGCCGCTGTACGGCTCGCAGTGGCTGATGGCGATCGCGAGCGACACGCTCGATGCGGCCGCGCTGTTCGCGCACGACGTCGACGAACGGCTCGCGGCCCGCCGCGTCGGCGGCTTGCGCTATTACGATGCGCGGCTGCATGCGTCCCTCTTTACCCTGCCCCGCGCGCTGCGCGATACACTGGGCGTTCGCCGCTGAACATCCGGACGGCCGCACCGCTCCGCTGTTCCAGCATGAGACCGGCGCAGGCGCGAGACGCGCCGACACCGTGCAACAGGAGATTTTCATGACCGATCCACGTCCGGCCAACGTGCCTTGGTTGACGCCCTACCTGGCCGTACGCAACGCGCGCGCGGCCATCGAGTTCTTCAAGGCCGCATTCGGCTTCACGGTACGCGACGTGCATGACGAGGACGGCGCGATCATGCACGTCGAGATGGCCTATCGCGGCCAGCTGATCGTGATGTTCGCGCCCGAAGGCGCGTTCGGCTCGCCCGCGCTCACGCCGAAGCGCGCGAACGCCACCGCGCCGCAATCGTTCTATCTGTATGTCGACGACGTCGACGCCACCTGGCAGCGCGCGCTCGATGCGGGCGCGAAATCGCTGAGCGCGCCGCAGGACCAGTTCTGGGGCGACCGGTTCGCGCAGATCGAGGATCTCGACGGCTACCGCTGGGCGCTCGGGTGCCGTCTCGACGCATGACCGAAACCGCCACACGCATGAATGAAGCCACCACCACCGCGGCCGTGCCGCGCTTTTTCGTCGACGCCGCGCTGCGCGCCGACGCCACGCTCGCATTGCCGGCCGACGTCGCCCGCCACGTGCAGGTGCTGCGCCTGCAGCCGGGCGACGTGCTCGCATTGTTCGACGGCACGGGCGGCCAGTACCGCGCACGGCTCGTCGAGGTCGACAAGCGCAGCGCGCTCGCGCAGGTCGATACGTTCGAGCCCGTCGAGGCCGAGCCGCCCTATCGCGTGACGCTCGCGCAGGGGATCGCCGGCGGCGACAAGATGGACTGGGTGATCGAGAAGGCGGTCGAGCTCGGCGTCGCGGCGGTCGTGCCGCTGTCGACCGCGCGCGGCGTCGTGAAGCTGTCCGGCGAACGCGCGGACAAGCGCGTCGCGCACTGGCGCGGCGTCGTGCGGGCGTCATGCGAACAGTGCGGGCGCAACCGTGTACCCGACGTCGCGCCGGTCGCCGGCTTCCGCGCGTGGCTCGATGCGCTGCCGGCCGCGCCGGCCGACGGCGAGCTGCGGCTGCTGCTGTCGCCGCGCGCGAGCATCCCGTTCGCGGCGCTGCCCGACGCGCCGCCCGCGGCCACAGTCACGCTGCTGATCGGCCCCGAAGGCGGGCTGTCGCCCGACGAGGAAAATGCGGCCCGCGCTCGCGGGTTCACCGCGCTGTCGCTCGGGCCGCGCGTGCTGCGCACCGAGACGGCCGGCGCGGCCGTGCTCGCCGCGCTGGCGGCACGCTGGGGCGGGTGGTAAAGCGCGTCAGCGCGCCGCGTTCAGCGGCTCGACTCCGCGTCGTGCTTCGCGCGCCGCGCCAGGCAGCCGAGCGCGAATCGCACACGCAAAAAAGCCCGCTCGAAGCGGGCTTGTGACCGAATCACCGAATCGGCCGCGCGGGCCGACCGTGCGCTTACGCGAACGAGTAGAACACGCGGAACGCGACCTTGCGCTCGGCCCAGAATTCGGCCGCCTCGCGGAACACGTCGAGCAGCGTTTCGCGCCCTTCCTTGTCGAATTTCTGCGCGATCGGCAGCCCTTCGAGGACGATCACGAAACCGGGCTGCGCGCCTGCCTTCGCGACGAGGTCGGTGAGGCAGTCGTACAGCGCGTCGTAGTTCTTCCCGAAATGCTTCGGAAACAGGAACGAGGTCGCGATCGTTTCCATCACTTCCTGCTTCGACTGCGCGGCGCCGCAATACGCATACAGGAAATGCTGGCCGAGCCGACCGGCTTCGTCGGCAAGATCCTGCACGCGGAACGCGCGGATCGACTGCACGAGATTGGGTCGCACGGTCGTGAAAAGGCTCATAGGCTCCTCGTTCGATGAAAGCCCGGGCTCGGCTTCCTGTTGCTCCGGCGCGCCGCCGGCCTGCGCCGCCGCGTGCAGCTGAATCACACGCTGAAACAGATTGCCGTCGCCGGCCGCGAACAGTTCCGCCGCCGCCGTATCGTGCGCGTAGATGGAGTCGCTCATGCCATTCGTCCCGAAGTCATTCAACAATACGTTTAAAACTGTTGTAGTGGTCGCCCGTGTAATAACAGTTGTCGATCCGGCGCAACGGCCCGCCACAGACGATCCGGCGCGCGCCGCGATTGCGCGCACGCGGTGTCGGCACCGTGTACTCATGGTAGTAGCCGCGCTTCGCCTTCGGCAGGATTCGCTCGCGATTGCCGAACACGACGCCGTCTTTCTCGTACGGATAGGGACCGCCGGCGCCGATCAGGCCCAGCGTGGTCACGGCCTCGCGCGGAAGACGGGCGGTCGGGATCGTATCGAGCCGGCTCGCGGCCACGTCGGCCGGAACGGCCTCCCGTGCGTAAGCGGCGGAAACCAGACTGCCCGTCGGCGTGCCGACGATACCCATCGCGAACATCGCGAAGACGGACGCGAGCGCGCCGTTGCGGAGCCACTTGCGTGCCATGAACCAGGGTTCCCGCTGTTAAATCAAGTAGTTGACGACCAACAAAGGCGTTAGCGTAGCGTTATTGGCCGCGCGAATCAATGTCCGTTTGGGAATCGAAAGCCTCACGACACGCGAGATTCCGTATTTCTTACCGAAATTGCACTACATTTATCTTACATGAGATAAAATGCGGGCGGCATCTCTCGCATGGCAAGACCCTGCCTCCTTGCCGCGCTCATTACCCGGCGTGGAGAGATGCTGCTGTTGCTTATGGGAAGCGCGGTTGCGCCCTACCCGCGGCGTGCCCCTTGCGGGCACGCCTCTTTTTGCCTTTGTTTACAATTTCGCCCGACGCGCGGCGCCGCTTCGACCGGCGCCGCGTGCTCGTTCCGGCTCAGCGCGCGGCGTTGACGTCGGCGACCAGCAGCGCAGCCATGTTGACGATGCGACGAACGGTCGCCGATTCGGTCAGCACGTGCACCGGCTCCGCGGCGCCCAGCAGGATCGGCCCGATCGCGATATTGTTGCCCGCGGCCGTCTTCAGCAGGTTGTACGCGATGTTCGCCGCGTCGATGTTCGGCAGGATCAGCAGGTTCGCGTCGCCCTCCAGCGTCGATTCCGGCAGGATTTCCTTGCGCAGCGCGGCGTCGAGCGCGACGTCGCCGTGCATTTCGCCGTCCACCTTCAGATCCGGCGCGGTTTCCTGCAGGATCGCGAGCGTATCGCGCATCTTCTTCGCCGAAGGGGCATTGCTCGTGCCGAAATTCGAATGCGACAGCAACGCGACCTTCGGCTCGATGCCGAAGCGGCGCACTTCTTCCGCGGCCATGATCGTGATCTCGGCCAGCTCTTCCGGGGTCGGATCGACGTTCACGTGCGTATCCACGAGGAAAATCTGGCGGCCAGGCAGCACGAGGCCGTTCATCGCCGCGTACACGCTGCAGCCCGGACGCTTGCCGATCACCTGATCGATGAAGTGCAAGTGGCGGTGCGTGGTGCTGATCGTGCCGCAGATCATTCCGTCCGCTTCGCCTTTCTTCACCAGCATGGAGCCGATCAGCGTCGTGCGCCGGCGCATTTCGACGCGCGCGAGCTGTTCGCTGATGCCCTTGCGCGCCATCATCTTGTGGTACGTCTGCCAGAAGTCGCGGTAGCGCTCGTCGTGCTCGGTGTTGACGACCGTGAAATCGGTGCCGGGCGTGAGGCGCAGGCCGTAGCGCTGAATGCGATGCTCGATCACCGACGGGCGGCCGATCAGGATCGGCTTCGCGAGTTTTTCGTCGACGATGATCTGAACGGCGCGCAACACGCGCTCTTCCTCGCCTTCCGCGAACACGACGCGCTTCTTCTCTTCCGGCGCGGCGCGCGCGATCTGGAAGATCGGCTTCATCGTCGTGCCGCTGTGATACACGAACTGCTGCAGATGCTGCTTGTACGCGTCCATGTCCTCGATCGGGCGCGTCGCGACGCCGCCGTCCATCGCGGCCTGCGCGACGGCCGGCGCGATCTTCACGATCAGGCGCGGATCGAACGGCTTCGGAATCAGGTATTCGGGCCCGAACGACAGATCCTGGATGCCGTACGCGGTCGCGACGATGTCGCTCTGCTCATGCTGCGCGAGTTCGGCGATCGCATTGACGGCCGCGATCTCCATTTCACGCGTGATCGTCGTCGCGCCGACGTCGAGCGCGCCGCGGAAGATGAACGGGAAGCACAGGACGTTGTTGACCTGGTTCGGGTAGTCGGTGCGGCCGGTCGCGAGAATCGCGTCGGGGCGCACTTCGAGCGCCGCTTCCGGCAGGATTTCCGGCGTCGGGTTCGCGAGCGCGAGGATCAGCGGGCGCTCGGCCATGCCCTTCACCATCTCCTGCTTCAGCACGCCGGCGGCCGACAGGCCGAGGAAGATGTCCGCGCCGTCGATCACTTCGGCGAGCGTACGGGCGTCGGTTTCGCGCGCGAAACGCTCCTTGTCCGGGTCCATCAGATCGGTGCGGCCCTTGTAGACCACGCCGGCCAGGTCGGTCACCGTGATGTTCTCGAGCGGCAGGCCGATGTCGACCAGCAGGTCCAGACACGCGAGCGCGGCCGCGCCGGCGCCGGATGCGACCAGCTTGACCTTCTTGATGTCCTTGTTGACGACCTTCAGCCCGTTCGTGACGGCCGCGGCCACGACGATCGCGGTGCCGTGCTGGTCGTCGTGGAACACCGGGATCTTCATCCGCTTGCGCGCTTCGCGCTCGACGATGAAGCAGTCCGGCGCCTTGATGTCTTCGAGGTTGATGCCGCCGAAGGTCGGCTCCAGCGCGGCGATCACGTCGACGAGCTTGTGCGGGTCCGACTCGTTCAGCTCGATGTCGAACACGTCGATGCCCGCGAACTTCTTGAACAGCACGGCCTTGCCTTCCATCACCGGCTTCGACGCGAGCGGGCCGATGTTGCCGAGACCGAGCACCGCCGTGCCGTTCGTCACGACGCCGACCAGGTTGCTGCGCGCGGTGAAGCGCGCGGCGTTCAGCGGATTCTCGACGATCTCCTCGCACGCGAACGCCACGCCCGGCGAATACGCGAGCGCGAGGTCGCGCTGGTTGATCATCTGCTTGGTCGGGGCGATCGCGATTTTGCCGGGGGTCGGAAATTCGTGATAGTCGAGCGCGGCTTCGCGGAGCTTGGCTTTGGAGGAGGCTTGGGTAGACATGTGTCTCGTGACGGGCGGATTAGAATAACTGTTCGACGGCATTGTAGCGCCAATCATCGGCCGCCAGACCGGCGATTCGGGTGCGACAGCCGCGACAAAAATGAACTGGATGGTACAGGCGCGCCGCCGCCCGCCTCGTACAATGCCGCTCCTTCAACCGTTTCGGATCGCCCGCCGTGCCAGCCGCCCTCTCCGAGTTTTCGCTGATCGAACGCTTCTTCACGCGCCGCGCCGCGCAGGGCGCCCGCGCGTCGACGCTCGGCATCGGCGACGATTGCGCCCTGATCGCGCCCCGATCCGGGAAATTGCTGGCCATTTCGACGGACATGCTGGTGGAAGGCCGCCACTTCTTCGCCGACGTCGCGCCGGACGCGCTCGGCCACAAGACGCTCGCGGTCAATCTGTCGGACCTCGCGGCAATGGGCGCCGAGCCGCGCGCCTTCACGCTCGCCTGCGCGCTACCGCGCGCCGACGCGGCGTGGCTCGAGGCGTTCAGCGACGGCCTGTTCGCGCTGGCCGAGCGATACGGCTGCGAACTGATCGGCGGCGACACGACGAGCGGGCCGCTGAACCTGTGCGTGACCGTGTTCGGCGAAGTCGCGCCCGACGCGGCGCTGCGGCGCGATGCCGCGCGCGACGGCGACGACGTATGGGTGTCCGGCACGCTCGGCGATGCGCGCGCGGGGCTCGGCGTCGCCCGCGGCGAATGGACGGCCGGCGCGGATGAAGCCGCCGCATTCCGGCACGCGCTGGAGCGCCCCGAGCCGCGCGTCGCGCTCGGCCTGGCGCTCGCGGGCGTCGCGCACGCGGCGCTCGATCTCTCCGACGGCCTCGCCGGCGATCTCCAGCACATCCTGACGCGCTCGAACGTGCGCGCCGAGATCGACGCCGACGCGGTGCCGCGCTCGGCCGCGCTCGCGACGCTGCCGGCCGACGCGCAGCGCCGCTGCACGCTGGCCGGCGGCGACGACTACGAACTGTGCTTCACGGCGCCGCTCGCCGCCCGCGCGGCGGTCGAAGCGGCGGGCGCCGCGGCCGGCGTGCCGGTCACGCGAATCGGTACAATACGCGCGTTGTCCGCGCCGTCGGCGCAACCCGCCATCGCGTGGCGCGACGCCGCCGGCGCGCCCCTCGCTCTCACGTTGCACGGTTTCGACCACTTCCATGCAGACTGATCCGACGCCCGCGCACGCCGCGGCCGAGCCCGGCGCCGCGCCGCCCGCGCCGACCCGCACGACGGCCCGCTTCATGCTGTCGCACCCGGCGCACATCGTGTCGCTCGGCTTCGGCAGCGGGCTCGCGCCGATCATGCCCGGCACCTTCGGCTCGCTGTTCGGCTGGCTCACGTTCGTCGTGCTCAACCGCTACCTGACGGTGCCCGAGTGGTGGGCGCTGATCGCCGTCGGCTTCGTGGCGGGCGCCTGGGTCACCGGTTTCACCGCGAGGAAGGCCGGTGTGGCCGATCCGGGCGCCATCGTCTGGGACGAGATCGTCGCGATCTGGCTCGTGATGCTGTTCGTCACGCCCGCGACCTTCGTCGGCCAGCTGTGGGCGTTCGTCGCGTTCCGCTTCTTCGACATGCTCAAGCCGCCGCCGATCCGCTACTTCGACCGCCGCCTGAAAGGCGGGCTCGGCATCATGGTCGACAATCTCGTCGCCGCGTTCATGACGCTGCTCGTGATCGCCCTGTGGCGCTCCGTCGCCGGCTGACCGATTTCCCGACTTCCGTTTCCCGACGCGCATGCCAACCGATTCCGTCGTCCATCAGCTTGCGATCCGCGCAGGCAACAAGCTGCGTGACGAGCACCTGACGCTCGCCACCGCCGAATCCTGCACCGGCGGCCTGATCGCCGCGGCAATCACCGACATTTCCGGCAGCAGCCAGTGGTTCGAGCGCGGCTTCGTCACGTATTCGAACCAGGCCAAGATCGAGATGATCGGCGTGCCGTCCGACCTGATCGACAAGCACGGCGCCGTCAGCGAGCCCGTCGCGCGTGCGATGGCCGAAGGCGCGCTGCGCAACAGCCGCGCGCAGGTCGCGCTGTCCGTCACCGGCATCGCGGGCCCGGGCGGCGGCAGCGAGAAGAAGCCGGTCGGCACCGTATCGTTCGGCTGGAGCAACCGGCTGCATACCGACGTCGAAACGCTCGTGTTCAAGGGCGACCGCGAACAGATCCGCACGCAGGCGGCCGCGCATGCGCTGCGCGGGCTGCTCAAGCTGCTCGACGAACGCGAACGCTGATCGGGCGGGGCGCGCGTGACGCGCCCTGCTCGCTTACTGGATCGCGTCGGGTTTCACGACGATCCAGTTCTTGTCCGCCGTCACCGGCAGGCCGAGCGCCTTCTGCTTCGCGGCCGATTCGTCCGACCACGCGCGGATCTGCGCCATCTGCTTGTCCTTCTTGTTGACCCACACGCGCACGCCGCCGCGCGCGACGTCGGTCGCGTTCAGCAGCATGTAGCCGTCGGACGTCGGCGTGTCGCCCGCGACGAGCACCGGCTTCTTCCACTGGTCGATCCACCCGACGATCGAACCGAGCTTGCCTTCGTACCACGTCATCGGGTTCATCAGGAACGGCGTGATCACGAGATTGCGGTTCGCGGCCTCGTCGTACTTGCCGGCCTTGATCTGCAGCCGCGACGTCGTCAGCGCGCCCGTCGCGGGGTTGCGCAGCAGCGTCGTCACGCCGATCACGTTCTGCGGCTTCACGTTGTAGCCGTACTTCGGGTCCGACAGCACGAGCCGCGCGAGCTCCTCGTGGGCCGCCGTCATCACGTAGACGTCGATGCCGTTTTCGCGCAGCGCGTTGTACAGCTCCTGCATCCCGCGGAAGAAGCGCGGCGGATTCACCGTGCCGTCCACCACCTTGTCGCCCTGCCAGTAACGGATCGGGATCGGCTTGCCGTCGGCGAGCATCGCGTCGATATGGCGCTTCAGGTCGGCGAGCGACTGCCCGGCGAACGCCTGCGCGATCCACGGATAGCAGACCAGATCGTCGATCTCGCAGAGCCGGTAGTAGTAGCTCGTCAGCGATTCCTGGTAGTCGGCGGAATCCTTGAACGGGATCAGTTTCAGCGACGGGTCGAGCGAATCGCGCGTCAGCACGCCGCGGTTCTCGAGATACGGCAGCAGCGCTTCCTCGAGGTCGTAGCGGTAGGTCGTGTTGTCGGCATCGAACACCGCGTAGTCGCCGCGGTTCGCGTGCGCGGCGATCATCGCGTTCAGCGCCTTCGCGCTGTCGGCCGGCCAGTGCGACAGATCCGCCGCATGGGCGAACGTCATGCACAGCGACGCGGCGAACGCGCTCAGCAGACGGCGGGACAGCTTGGGCATGGCGTCGCTCCTTTTCTTGACATTTTTGTGACGGATCGGTGACAAGCAGCAGCATCGCGCGACTAAATTGCGCGCATGCCATACGGAAGCGACGGGAAGTTGTTCGCGTGCGCCAGAACGGCGATCACGCGATGAAAGCGCGCGGCCCGCGAACGCGGGGCCGGCGATGCGAGGCCGCCCGACCGGGCGGCCCGTATTTCAGCGATGCGCGTTGATCGTGTCGCGCGTCTTCTGCGCGGCGAGCGCGGCGGCTTCGGCGAAATCCTCGCCCTTGCTCGCGTACAGGATCGCCCGCGACGAGTTGATCATCATCCCGGTGCCGTCGGCCGTGCGGCCCGCGTTGACGGTCGCCTGCACGTCGCCGCCCTGCGCGCCGATGCCGGGGATCAGGAGCGGCATGTCGCCGACGATTCCGCGCACGACCTCGATTTCCTTCGGGAACGTCGCGCCGACCACGAGGCCGAGCTGGCCGTTCTTCGCGTTCCACTTGTTCGCCGCGAGATCGGCCACGACCTGATACAGCGGCCGCCCGTTCGTATCGAGGAACTGCAGGTCCGAGCCGCCCGGGTTCGACGTGCGGCACAGCACGATCACGCCCTTGCCTTCATGCTCGAAGTACGGCTCGACCGAGTCGTAGCCCATGTACGGGTTCACCGTGACGGCATCGGCGCGATAGCGCTCGAACGCTTCGCGCGCGTACTGCTCGGCCGTGCTGCCGATGTCGCCGCGCTTCGCGTCGAGGATCACGGGCAGGCCCGGATGCTGGAGATGGATATGCGCGATCAGCCGCTCGAGCTGGTCTTCGGCGCGATGCGCGGCGAAATACGCGATCTGCGGCTTGAACGCGCTCGCGTACTGCGCGGTCGCATCGACGATCTGCCGGCAGAATTCGAAGATCGCGTCGGGCTGGCCGTCGAACTGCACGGGAAAGCGCGACGGCTCGGGATCGAGGCCGACGCACAGCAGCGAATTCGTGCGCTGCCACGCGGCGCGCAGCGATTCAATGAAAGTAAGCGGGGAAGACATGGCGGATACTCGCGGCAGACCGTTGGTAGACCGCGTATTTTACCCGTGTCGCCGGCGTCCCTCGCGCGTCGCGGCATTGCTGCGCGCATCGGTGCGCCCGACGGTGAACGCGAAACGCCGCGTCAGCCGCTCGCCGGGCGCGAGCAGCGTCATCCCGTGCGCGGTCGCGCCGCCCGGCAGGTTCACCGCGTTGATCGGATGGTCGACCGGCTCGAAGCAGAAGAAATCCTCGCCGGGCGGCGTATAGAGCACGTACGCGTCGGCGTCGGCCGCGACGGTCAGCGACAGCCGGCGGCGCGGCCAGCTCACCGTCGCGTGGCCGCCCCAGCCGGTGAACGCGTGATTGACGAGCGCGGCCGGCAGCGGATACGCGACGCCGAACTGCCAGGCCGGCGGCACGCTGACGTGCCGCACCGGCAGGAAATCGGCGCCCGACAGCCACAGCCCGCCCGCCGCCGCGGCGAGTTCCGTCACCGCATCGCGCACGAGGAACGGATGCACGCCGAGCCCGAACGGCAGCCGCGTGCGCCCCGCGTTCTCGATCGTCAGCGCGATCGACAGCGTCGCATCGTCGAGTTCGAACGACTGGATCGCGCGGAACGCGTACGGCGCGCCGGCGGCATGGTCGAGCGACAGTTGCAGCGACGCGTCGGTCGCATCGTCCACCTGCCACGGCGCGAGCCAGCCGTCGCCGTGAATCGGCAGCGGCTCGTCGCGGCGGTTGCGCGGCACGGCGACCTTGCGCCCGTCGCATTCGAAGCGCCCGTCGCCGATCCGGTTCGAGTACGGCAGCAGCGGATAGCACGCGAGCTCGTTCGGGTCCGTCGCCGTCTCAGGGTGCTCGCACCGGCGGAACACCGGCATCAGCGCGCCGTTCTCGCCGCGCCAGTCGAAGCGCGCGATGCCGCCGCCGAGGTGCGGCAGCACGTCGAGCCGCAGCGACGCATTCGACAGCGTGACGACCGCCGCGGGCGCGGCGCCGACGCCCTGCGCGAACACGGCCGTCTGCGGGCCGGGGCTGACCGGCTGGGCGGCGGCGGCCAGGCGCGCGCGGCGCGACTGGCTGGTGGACGACGATGCGCGCGAGGACGTGGCGGTCATGGTGAGCTCCTTTCCTTCGTCGAAGAAACGATGCGGGTCGTGCGAGCGGTCAGGCCCAGCCGCCGTCGACGATCACGTCCTGCGCGGTGATCATCCGGCTGTCGTCGGCCGCGAGAAACAGCGCCATCCGGGCGAGGTCGTCCGGCAGCAATTCGGCGTCGATGCACTGGCCGGCCTTGATCGCCGCGCGGCCCGCGTCGTCGAGCCACAGCCGGCGCTGCTTGTCGGTCATCACCCAGCCGGGCACCAGCGAATTCACGCGGATGCCGAACGGGCCGAGATCGCGCGCGAGGCCGCGCGTCAGGCCCTGGACGGCCGCCTTCGCCATCACGTAGACGGGATAGCCGCCGTTCTTCAGCATCCAGCTGATCGAGCCGAGATTGACGATCGAGCCGCCGCCCTGCCGCTTCATGTCGTCGATCACCGCCTGCGCGGCGAAGAACTGGTGACGCAGGTTCACCGCGATGCCGGCATCGAACGACGCGGGCGTCACGTCGCCGATCGCATGGCGTGCGTCGTTCGCCGCGTTGTTCACGAGCACCGCGATCGCGCCGATGCGCGCGCGGATCGCGTCGATCGCGCGGCGCAGCGCGTCGACGTCGGTCAGGTCGCAGGACAGGAACAGCGGCGCGTGGCGCCCGTGCGCGAGGCGTTCGGCGAGCGCGGCGCCGGCCGCCGCGTCGAGGTCGACGAACGCGACGCGCGCGCCCTGTTCGGCGAAGTGCTCGACGAACGACGCGCCGATGCCGGTCGCGCCGCCCGTGATCAGCACCGCGCGATCCTCGAGGCTCGGGTAGCGCGCATAGCGCGCGTCGCTCGCCGCCGCGGGCGTGCCCTGCGCGGATGTGTCGATGGTCATGCGGATCGTCTCCGTGGAAGCAGGTCGGGTCAGTCGCGTACGCCGCGGTTCTTCAGCTGGTCGAGCAGCACGGCCGCGAGCAGGATCGCGCCGCGCACCAGGTACTGGTAAAACGCGTCGATGTTCAGCAGGTTCATCACGTTCTCGACGGTGCCCATGATCAGCACGCCGATCACGACGCCCGAGATCGTCGCGCGGCCGCCCATCAGCGACACGCCGCCGAGCACGCATGCGGAGATCACGTTCAGCTCGAAGCCCTGCGCGGCGTTCGGCTGGCCCGACGTGATGCGCGACGCGAGAATCACGCCCGCGAGCGCGGTCACCGCGCCCTGGATCAGGAAGATGTACACGCGCGTGCGTTCGACGTTGATCCCCGCGAGCCGCGACGCTTCCGGGTTGCCGCCGATCGCGAGCGTGTTGCGGCCATAGACGGTCTGGTTCAGCAGCACGCCGAACCCGATGAAGCACAGCAGCGTGACCCAGATCGGCAGCGACACGCCGAACATCGACAGCCCGCCGAGCGCGATGAACGTATCCGACGACACGCCGACCGCCTGCCCCTTCGACACGATGAAGCCGAGCCCGCGCACGATCTCCATCGTCGCGAGCGTCGTGATCAGCGCGTTGATGCGCAGGTACGCGATCACCGCGCCGTTCACGAAGCCGATCGCCGCGCCGGCCGCGACCGCCGCGACGATCGCGACGAACGTGTTGTCGGTCGCGTTCAGCACCATCGCGCACAGCACGCCCGAGAACGCGACGGTCGAGCCGATCGACAGGTCGAAGTCGCGCGACGCGAGACAGAACATCATCGTGCACGCGACCATGCCGATCTGCGAGATCGACAGCGCGAGGCCGAGCATGTTGTCGATCGAGAAGAAGTGATCGACGGTCAGCGACATCGTGATGAACATCACCGCGAAGATCGCGATCAGGCTGTATTCGGTCAGATGCTGCCACCACTTCTGGCGGTCGCTCTGCTGCGGCACCAGCGCATCGGCCGACGGCTTCACGGCGGCGCTGGCAAGGTTTTCGTTGGCTTGCATGGTGTGTCTCCTGCTCCTGCATCGCGCGGCCCGCGCCGCGCGTGTTCGATTCGAATGTCCCGGGCTTGTCCGGACGTAGCCGGCCGCGTCAGGCCGCCTCGGCCGCGCTCGTCTGCGGCAGCGCGAGGTTCAGCACCGCGTGCTCGTTCGCCTGTTCGCGCGGCAGCTCGCCGGCGATCCGGCCTTCGCGCATCACGACGATGCGGTCGGACACGCCGAGCACTTCCGGCAGTTCCGACGACACCATCACGATCGCGCAGCCGCGCTCCGCGAGCCGGTAGATCACGTCGTAGATCTCGTGCTTCGCGCCGACGTCGATCCCGCGGGTCGGCTCGTCGAGGATCACGACCTTCAGGTCGGGCTCCGCGAGCCAGCGCGACAGGATCGCCTTCTGCTGGTTGCCGCCCGACAGGAACCGGATCTTCTGCCGCCGGTTCGGCGTCTTGATCTTCAGCCGCTGGATGAAGCGGTCGGCCGTCGCGCTTTCGGCCTTGCCGTTGATGAAGAGGCCCGCGCGCAGCGAATGGCGGCGGCAGCTGATGTTGATGTTCTCCGCGACCGACGCGATCGCGATGATCCCTTCTTCCTTGCGGTCCTCGGGGCACAGCACGATGCCGTGGCGGATCGCGTCGCCGGTGCGCTTCACGTCGATGCGCTTGCCGTCGAGCGTCAGCACGCCCGCGCGCCGGCGGTCCGCGCCGTACACGAGCCGCATCAGCTCGCTGCGGCCCGCGCCGACGAGCCCGAAGAAGCCGACGATCTCGCCCGCGCGCACCGAGAAGCTCGCCGGTTCGCGCAGCGCCGGGCCGTCGATGCCTTCGGCGGAGAACCGCACGTCGCCGAGCGCGCGCGGCGCGTAATGGTAGATGTCCGCGATCTCGCGCCCGACCATCTCGGCGACGAGCCGCTCGCGCGGCACGTCGGCCAGCGCTTCGTGCGACGCGATCTTGCGCCCGTCGCGAAAGATCGTGCATGCATCGCACAGCCGATAGATCTCGTCCATCCGGTGCGAGATGTAGATCAGCGCACGGCCCTGCGCGCGCAGGTCGTCGACCAGCTTGAACAGCACTTCCGTCTCGCGATGCGACAGCGAGCTCGTCGGTTCGTCGAGCGCGATCACGCGCGCATTGCGCATCAGCGCCTTGCAGATCTCGACCATCTGCCGCTGCGCGATCGACAGCCGCCCGAGCCGCGCGTCGGGATCGAGATCGACACCCATCTCGGCGAGCCGCTCGCGCACGTAACGCTTCGCCTCGCGCTTCCTGACCCAGCCGAACGCGTTCGGCAGGCGGCCGAGCAGCAGGTTTTCCGCGACCGTCAGGTCGGGCACGTACTGCAACTCCTGGTGAATCACCGCGATGCCGGCCGCGATCGACGCGGCCGCATTCGCGAACTGCACGGGCTGGCCGTCGACCAGCACGCTGCCCGTATCGGGCTGGTATTCGCCGCCGAGAATCTTCAGCAGCGTCGACTTGCCCGCGCCGTTCTCGCCCATCAGGCCATGCACCTCGCCCGCATGCACGTCGAACGAAATGCCGTCGAGTGCGCGCACGCCGGGAAATACCTTGCCGATATTGTCAAAACGCAGTGCCGCTGACACGTCGTCTCCCCACTTCCGGATCCATCGACCGCCGGCCGCCGCGTCGCCGCGTCAGCCGGCGGGCCGCTTACTTCGATGCGAGCCCCATCTCCTCGCGCACCTTCGACACGTTCTCGCGCGTCGCGAGCATGCCCGTCGTCAGCGTCAACGGCGGCGGCGCCTTGCCTTGCGTGATCCACGTGTACATCAGGTCCGAGGTTTCCTCGCCGTGGCGCTTCGGGCTGATGATCACGGTGCCGTAGAAGCCCGTCGGCTGCGGCTTCTTGAACTCGTTCAACGCCGAATCGGAACCGCCGATGCCGATGCCGATCATGTTGTCGGCCTTGAAGCCGCGCCCTTCGGCCGCGCGCACCGCGCCGAGCACGGCCTCGTCGTTCAGGCCGTACGCGACCCAGTGCTTGAACTGCGGGTTCTTCGTGAGCGCGATGTTCGCCGCGTTGAACGCGTTCTCGGTGTCGGTCTTCGCCTGCGGCGCCGCGACCACGTTGGCCTTCGGGAAGCCCGCGGCCACCAGTGCGTCGGTCGCGCCGCTCGTGCGGTCGTGCGCGGTCGGCAGCTGCTCGTAGGTGATGTCGATCGCGCCGACGTCCTTCATGTCCCAGCCGCGCTTCTTGATCTCGGCCGCGATGCCGTCGCCGACCTGCTTGCCGATGTTGTAGGCCGAAATCCCCATGTGCGGCACCGACTCGATCGGCTTGCCCGCGCCGTCGACGAGGCGGTCGTCGACCGTCATCATCTTCAGGTTGTGCGACTTCGCCTTCGCGACGATGCCCGGCCCGAGCTTCACGTCGGGCGTGCAGATGATGAAGCCCTGCGCCTTCTGCGCGGACAGGTTGTCGATCGCGCTCATCACCTTCTCGCCGGACGGCGCGCCGATCTTCACGAGCGTGAAGCCCTTCTGCTTCGCGGCGATCTCGGCGAATTTCCATTCGTCCTGGAACCACGGCTCTTCCGGCTGCTTCACGAGGAAGCCGATCTTGACCGGGTCGGCCGCGTGCGCGACCGGGCTGCCCATCACCACTGCCGCCGCGGCGGCCAGCGTTACGAACGTTCTGCGTTTCATCTCCAGTGTCTCCTTGTTTTCATCGAACAGGATGCAGCCGCTTGTTGGTTTCGACGCAGCGTGCGCGCGGCTCTCGCACGTGCGGTCTTTCGAATCGTTACGTCAATCGCGTCAGTCGTGATACAGCGCCGCGCGCCCGCCGTCGACGGTGATGCACGCGGCATTGATGAACGGCGCCTCGTCGGACGCGAGGAACACGGCCGTCATCGCGACCTCCTCCGGTTTCCCGATGCGCTTCATCGGCTGCAGCGCGAGCGTCTCGGCGCGCGCGGCGGCCGGATCGGGCTGCGCGTCCCACCAGTCGCGCGTCAGTTGCGTCTCGATGTAACCCGGCGCGATCGCGTTTACGCGCACGTTGCGCGCCGCGTATTCGATGCCGAGCGCGCGCGTGAGGCCGAGCACGCCGTGCTTCGCGACCGGGTACGGAAAGCAGCCCGGGATGATCCTGAACGCATGCGTCGACGCGATGTTCACGATGCTGCCGCGTCCGCGCTCGACCATGCCCTCCAGCGCCGCGCGGCAGCCGTGCCATACGCCGTCGAGATCGACCGCGAAGCAGCGGCGCCAGTCGTCGTCGGTCATCGTCAGCGGATCGGCGAACACGTTGATGCCCGCGTTGTTCACGAGCACGTCGAGCGGGCCGAATGCCGCTTCCGCCTGCGCGAGCGCGTCGCGCACCGCCTGCTGCCGCGCGACGTCCGCGTGCAGCGGCAGCACGCGCGCGCCGTCGCATTCGTGTGCGATCGCGGCAGCCGTGTGCTGCGCCTGCGGGAAGTCGAGATCGACGAGCGCGACGGCCGCGCCTTCACGCACGAACGCACGCGCGATCGCGGCGCCGATGCCGCGGCCCGCGCCCGTCACCATCGCGACCTTGCCCGCGAGGCGGCCCATCATGCGGCTCCGCCGCGCGCCGCGCGCAAGCCGGCCTGGAACGCGCGCGCATTCGCCGCGGTCGTGTCGGCCGACTGGCCGGGCCGGTACAGCGCCGAGCCGAGCCCGAAGCCGTTCGCGCCGGCCGCGAGGAACGGCTGCATGTTGTCCGGCGAAATGCCGCCGACCGGAATCAGCGGCACCGCGCGATCGATCACCGCGCGCCACGCCTTCACGACCGTCACGCCGAGCTGCTCGGCCGGGAACATCTTCAGCACGTCGGCGCCGTTCGTCAGCGCCGCGAACGCTTCGGTCGGCGTCGCGACGCCCGGCGCGCTCGCCAGCCCGCGCTCGCGCGCCCGGCGGATCACCGCCGCGTCGCCGTGCGGCATCACGATCAGCGCGCCGCCCGCGTCCTGCACGCGATCCACGTACTCGGCGCGCAGCACGGTGCCCGCGCCAACGATCATGTCGTCGGGCAGCGCGCGGCGCAGCGCCGCGATGCTGTCGAACGGATCGGGCGAGTTGAGCGGCACCTCGACGATCCGGAAGCCGGCTTCGTACAGCGCCCGGCCATGGTCGGCCGCTTCGGCGGGCGTGATGCCGCGCATGATCGCGATCAGCGGACACGCATCGAACGCGCGCATCAACGCGGCGTGGGGCGTGTACGGTGCGGGCAAGGTCAGGTCGGACGGCATCGGCAATTCCTCTTCAAGCAGTTCACTGGTCGGCACAGACGGGTTCGCCGTCCGCGCGCACGAGCCCGGCGCGCGACGCGATCCGCCACAGGCCGCGCTCGGTCGCATGCGGGGCGACACGCGCATGCGCATGGCCGAATACCCGCAGCGCATCGACGTAGCGCGAACACAAACCGTCGTCGCCGATCAGCAGCAGCGGCTGGTCCGCGAGCGCGATGCCGCGCTCAGCGAGCATCGCGTCGAGCGCGTTGAGCTCATGGCCGATCAGCAGGCCGGACAGATAGTCGCCCTGCGCATCGGGCGCGAGCCGGTCGGTCAGCCCCAGCGTGCGCGTGCTGAAGATCGTCGCGAGCAGGCCCGTGCGCTGCGCGCCGCGTGCGACCGCCACGCCGCGCAAGAACGCCGCGCGATCGGGCGATTCGCCTGCGCGCATCGTGCGGCCGAGGATCGTGTGGTCGCGCAGCACCGCGAACAGCTCGCCGGTCATGAAGGTCTGGAAGCGTTCGATCAGCCCGTCCTTCACCCAGGCCCATTTCGCATGCGTGCCCGGCAGGCCGATCAGTACGCCTGAACGATCGGCGCCAAGCGAGGGATCGCTCGCGAGCGCGCCGACGATCTGCGTTTCTTCGCCGCGCATCACGTCGGGCAGTTCGCCCGTCGCGATCACGCCCGGCACGATCGAGACCGTCGCGCCGCGCGCCGTCGTCACCGTGATGAGGCCCGCGACGAGCGCGTCGGCGCCGGCCGGCACCGCGACGTACGGCGCTTCGCGCCAGCCCTGCGCGCTGCCGACCATCCCGGCGGCGAGCACCGGCAGGCCGGGCGTACGGTCGAGCCAGTCGCCGCACGCTTCCTCGAACACCGCGTCGAACGCCCGCGCGCCGCCGCCCGGCACGTGCATCACGCCGGCCGCCCGGCTGCGCGTGTCGATCGGCACGCCGTGCGCGTCGTACAGATACGCGCGCAGCGACGTGGTGCCCCAGTCGAGCGCGATCAGCGACGGGGAGGCGGAACTGGCATCCGGAACGGGCCGGGTCGAAGTCGTCATCGTTTGATCCTGCGGGTACCCTGCGGCGGGCTCCAGCCCAGTTCCGCGGAAATGGCTCGCGCTTCGCGCTGCACGAGCGGAATCAGTTCGTCCATGCGGTCGTGCGGCATGTACGGAATCGTGCTCGCGACCGACACCGCCGCGACGATCGCACCCGACGCATCGCGGATCGGCGCGGCCACGCAGCGGATCGACGCCTCGTTTTCCTCGAGATCGAACGTATAGCCGCCGGCCGCGTAATGGGCCATGCGCTGCAGGAACGCGCTCGTCTCGGGCCGGTTGTCGGGCTTGAAGTTGACGCCGGCCAGCGCGCGCCGCGCGGCCTCGAACAGCGAGCGCCACAGGTCCGGATCGAGGTCGAGCATCATCGCCTTGCCGATGCCGGTCGACGCGAGCGGCATCCGGTGGCCGACGCGCGAGCGCATCTCGAGGCCGCGCGTGCCGGGAATCTTGTCGATGTACAGCACGTCGTCGCCGTCGCGCACGCCGAGGTGGATCGTGTCGAGCGTCGCTTCCGCGAGCGCTTCCAGATGCGGACGCGCCACCGCGGTGAGCGGCATCTGCTCGAGCGCGATCGTGCCGAGCTCGATCAGCTTCGGGCCGAGCAGGTAGCCGCCCTGCACCTGGCGCAGATAGCGCGCCTGCACGAGGCTGCTGACGAGCCGGTGCGTCGTGCTGCGCGTCGTGCCGAGCGCGGCGCCGATCGCACGCATGTCACGCGCGCCGTTCGCGATCGCCTCGAGGATCGCGAGGCCGCGCAGCAGCGTCTGCGTGCCGGCCTGCTGCGCGGCGAGGTCGAGCGGCGTGCTGGTCGCGCCGATGCTGTCGGTCAGCGACGTATCGGCCGGCATCGCGCGCCGGGCGTCGAGGGCAAGGGAGTCTGGCATCTTGGTCATGGAACGGGGCGTCTTCAACGGAATCGGTGAAGCCGTTCGCGCGGCGCCGGAACTGCGTCCGGTGCGGCGGCGTGGCGGCGGTCGATGCACCGAGTAAGGCGCCCGGCGAACTTCATGGAAGGTGTCTCCGTGTGCGACGGGCGCCGCGCGATGCGTGGGTCCGAAGCTGTCGATGTGCTTCGGATTGTAGGAGCGCACGCACTCGTCTCCAATATTTGAATGCGTTGTCCAGATAATGAGAATCCAGGCGGAATCGGCGGCGGGCCCGCTGCGCCGGCCGCGCCATGCGCACGGGGGCGGGACCTGCCGTGTCGCAGGTTCCGCCCCCGTTTGTTCACGCCGCCCCGCGCTTACTGCTGGCTCGTGCTGCGCGCCTGCATGTAGCGCTGGACGTCGGCGAACGACACGCGGCCGCTGCCGCCCGCGTCGATCTGCCGGAAGTGGTTCGCGACATAGCCGAGGCCGGCCGCGCGCGCCTGCGACTCGGTGATCGAACCCGTGTTCTGCGTGTCGGCCGCACTGAACTGCCGCGCGAGCTTGCGCACCACCTGCGCATGCAGCGCGGCGCCGGTCGTCTGCGTGCCGGCGGTCGGGTGGCGCGCGGCCGGCGGCACGTACGGATCGCCGAGCTGCGCCTGGCGCGCACGCGCCGGCGCGACGGCGTCGCTCGCCTGCGCGAACGCGGAAAAGGATGCGGCAGTGCCGACGCATGCGAGTGCCGCGGCAACGACGATGAAACGATTCTTCATGTCAGGCTCCAGTCTGGAATGAGGTCGTCGACGGCCGGCGAGCGGCGCCGCCCCGGGCGCCCGTCGCCGGCGTAGCGCATCAGTGCGCGGCCGCGTTGTAGAAGGTCACGAGGTCGGCTTTCTCCTGCGGACGCGACGTATCGTCGAGATAGACCATGTGCCCGCCCTGATAGTCCTTGATCGTCAGGTTCGGCTGCGTGCCGAGCCGCGCGAGGTCGAGCTCGGTCTGGTAGAACGGCGTCGCGATGTCGTGATACCCGTTCAGCGACAGCACCTTCAGCGCCGGGTTCAGCGTCAGCGCCGCGGCCAGATCGGGGATCGTGTCGGGCATCGCGAGGCCGTCGTGCGTCCAGTCCCACGTGTTGATCGCATTGCTGCTCACCGAGTAGGCCGACTGCGCGGTGTACTTCAGCTCGTTCGGCAGGTAGCTGCCGATCGTGTCGGTGAACGGCTTCGTGATGAACGAGCTGGACGGATCGCCGTCGGCCGCGAGCGGGCTCGACACGGGCACGTTCACGCGCGCGTCGTAGCGGCCGATCAGCGTGCCCGGCAGCAGCGACAACTGGAAGCTGTTGTCGAAGAAGGTCGGCACGACGTTGAAGTCCGCATTCCACAACGCCTGCTTCACGCCGGTCGAATTCGCCATCGTCGTGACGAGATTCGGCGGCGGCGGCGTATGGCTCGCGAGGTATGCGTTCACGGCGGGCGCGTAGCTGCCGGCCGTCAGCAGGCGCATCTGGTCCGCATACTGCGGCAGGTTCGACGGGTTCGGGTTGTCGAGCTGGTAGTACGCGCCGACCGTGCCGTACGACGGCACGAAGCCCGCGCAGCTCACCGGGCTCGCGCCGTTGTTCGAGTTGCCGACATAGTCGCTCGCCATGTCGCAGTTCGTGTTGTAGTTCAGGATCGACGACTGCAGCACGATGCCGTCGAGCTTCACGCCGGCCGTCTCGAGCAGGTTCGCGAGCACGTCGGTGCGCGGCGTCCCGTACGATTCGCCGAACAGGTATTTCGGCGAATCGCTGCGCTGGTTCACGCTCAGGTAGCGCGTCACGAAATCGCGGAACGCGCCGGCGTCCTGGTCGACGCCCCAGAACGTCTGGTTCGTGTTCGGCGCGACCGCTTCCGAGAAGCCGGTGCCGATCGCATCGACGAACACGAGGTCGGTCGTGTCGAGCAGGGTTTCCTGGTTGTCGACGAACGGGAACGTCGACGTGTTCGCGTTCGGGTCGCCGGTCTGGATCCGGCGCGGGCCGAACGAGCCGAGGTGCAGCCACACCGACGCCGAGCCGGGGCCGCCGTTGTACAGGAACGTGACGGGCCGCTTCGCCGCGGGCTGGTTGTCGGCCGTGTACGCGACGTAGAAGAACGAGGCTTCGGGCGCGCCCGTCTGCGGATTGCGGGCGACGAGGTGGCCGGCCGTGGCCGTGTACCGGATCGTCTTGCCGTTCAGCGTGATCTGATGGTGCGTGACGGCGGCCTTCTCGACCGCGGCGGATGCATCGAGCGACGCGTTGGCGCTCGACGAATAACTGTTTGGATCGTTGTACGCGCGGTCGACCTGACCGGCGGAATCGGCTGAATTGGCGGCGCTCGCTGCGGACGACGACGTCACGTCGTCATTGCACGCCGTCAGAATCAGCGAAGAACACACCACTCCCAACAACAGCTTCGCTTTGCTCGCTGGCATCGTTGCGTTCCTTCTCGGATGTTTTTTATGTCGAGCAGCCGGATAAGCCGCCCCCCCCGCCTCGATTGCGGCCGATGAGCCGAGGCGCCGGCCAATATACGCGAGGCCGCCGGCTTTGAAAAATTTGGAAATATTCGGCACGCAACCGGTGCAGCGCACACCTTTCAGGAATGCTTCGATTCGCGAAACGTTGCATTTCACGTCGCTTTCATCGACTTTCGCGTTTACCCGCGATGCCTAAAAAAGCAGCGATTTCGTACGATGTCGATCAACAAAATCGCGCAGTCGCCAGGCATTGCTCAGTCAAGCGAAATAGACGAATTCGTCTAACGGATACGGCACGAAATGCGCGCGTCATGACTGCGCTGCAGCGCAGCAATCCTGCGCGAACGGCACAATGGACAATACAGCGGCGCCGGCGCGCCGCTTACTCGGATGGCGGCAGCTCGGCCGCACCCATCCGGCGTGCGATGATCGCGGCCCGCTGCGCCTGGTAGGCCGAGCCGCGATGCGCATCGAACCAGCGCGGCTTCGGCAGCATCACCGCGAGGCGCGCCGACTGCCACGCCCCGAGCCGGCTCGCGGGAATCTTGTAGTAATAGCGCGCGGCCGCTTCCGCGCCGTACACGCCGCGTCCCCATTCGACCGAATTCAGGTAGATCTCGAAGATGCGCTCCTTGTCGAGCACCGTTTCGAGCATCCACGTGATGATCAGCTCCTGCCCCTTGCGGATGTAGCTTTTCTCGCGCGACAGGAACAGGTTGCGTGCGAGCTGCTGCGTGATCGTCGAGCCGCCCGCGACGATCCTGCCGCGCGCCTTGTTCTTCTCCCACGCCTGCAGGATCGCGTCGACGTCATAGCCGTTGTTGGTCGCGAAGGTCGAATCCTCGGACGCGATCAGCGCGCGCTTCAGGTTGCGCGAGATCTGGTCGTACGGCACCCACTGGTGCCGGATCTGCGCGGGCGGCGTGTCGCGCGACAGCCACCACGCGTCGGTGCGCATGAACGCGGTCGAGCCCGGGTTCACGAACGACCATAGC
This sequence comes from Burkholderia sp. AU16741, assembly GCF_002223345.1. NCBI lineage: Bacteria > Pseudomonadati > Pseudomonadota > Betaproteobacteria > Burkholderiales > Burkholderiaceae > Burkholderia > Burkholderia sp. AU16741. Next base: position 72,111 of record NZ_NKEZ01000003.1, on the reverse strand, counting down.
GCGATCTGCGCGAGATAGAACAGCTGCGTCGCGAGCCACGCGAGCGCGAACACCGATCCCGCATAGACGATCCAGCGCGCGACGCTCACCGTCCGCGTGCGCTGCGTGCCGCTCACCGCCGCCACGTGCCGCGCTCCGTTCAGTTCGCCGCGAGCGCCTGGCGCAGCGCGGCCAGCACCGGCGCGCCGTCCGGCCGCACGCCGCGCCAGAGGAAGAACGATTCGGCCGCCTGCTCCACCAGCATCCCGAGCCCGTCGGACGTGCGCGCGCCGAGCGACGCCGCGTGCTGCATGAACACCGTCGGCTGCGCGCCGTACATCATGTCGTACGCGAGCGTGCCCGCGCCGAACGCGGCCGCGTCGCATTCCGGCAGCGCGGCATCGAGGCTGCCGGCCGTCGCATTGATCACCACGTCGTACGGCTCCGCTCGCACGACGCCGGGGCCGCCGCCCGCGAGCGTGCAGCCCGCATCGTGCGCGGCCTGCATGAACTGGCCGACGAGCGCTTCGGCCTTGCTCGCGGTGCGGTTCACGATCGTGAGCGACAGCGGCGCGCGGTCGAGCAGCGGCAGCACGACGCCGCGCGCGGCGCCGCCCGCGCCGAGCAGCAGGATGCGCGCACCCGCGAGCGACACGCCGAGATTCGCTTCGATGTCGCGCACGAGGCCGACGCCGTCGGTGTTGTCGCCGTGGAGGCGGCCGTCCGCGTCGATGCACAGCGTATTCACCGCGCCTGCCGCCGCCGCGCGCGGCGACAGCGTGTCGGCGAGCGCATGCGCGTCGAGCTTGAACGGCACCGTCACGTTCGCGCCGCGACCGCCTTCGGCGACGAACGCGCGCACGGCGGCCTCGAATCCGTCGACCGGCGCGAGCCGGTGCGTATACTCGATCGGCTCGCCGGTCTGCGCGGCGAACTGCGCGTGGATGAACGGCGACTTGCTGTGCGCCACCGGGTTGCCGAACACGACATAGCGATCCGTGCCGCGCGTCGACACAGCTGAGTTCATGATGCGCGCCCCTCTTCGCCGTCGTTGCCGCTCGCGGCTTCGCCGCCCTCTGCCGCCGCGTCGCCCGATTCGGCCAGCGCCTCGGCGTCGGTTTGCGCCGACGCGTCTTGCGCGTCGACCAGCGTGTCGTCGCCGCCTTCGGCGTCATCCTCTTCGTCGGCCGCGTCGCCGCTCGTCACGGTCGGCGCGTCGAGCACGTTCAGCAGGCGCACCGACGCCTCGATCGTCAGCTCGTCGAGCGACATCACGTCGAGCAGCACGCGCGTGCCGCGCGCATGCACGCCGAGCCCCGGCACGTGCAACAGCAGCGGGATGTCCTCGAGGCGCACGAGATCGCCCTTCACGACGCTCGCGACCACCTGCTTCTTCTGCTCCTGCGCGAGCCAGCGCAGGCACCAGAAGTACTCCATCCGGCGCTGGTAGTCGGCGTAGGCCGTGTACGTATCGTCGAAGCCCTGCACGACCGCGTAGAGATCGGCGTCCTTCGGCTTGAACGGCGCGGCGAGCTTCGCGGTCACGCCGTGCTGCACGCACGCGAGCAGTTGCCACTGGTTCACGAGGTCGACGTAGCGGCGCAGCGGCGACGTGCTCCACGCGTACTGCGCGACGCCGAGGCCTTCGTGCGGCGCGGCCGTCGTCTGCATCCGCGTGCGCTTCGGGCCCGGCGCGCCGAAACCGCGCTGCGACCGGTAGATGCCCGGCACCGTGTGGTCGTGCAGGAACGCGCCCCAGGTCGAGTTCGCGAGGATCGCGAGCTCCGACACGATCAGGTCGAGCGGCGAGCCGCGGCGGCGCGGCGTGATCGTCACGTGCTCGCCTTCGACGTAGAAGTTGTAGTCGGTGTTGCGCTGCACCTCGCGCTTCAGGCCGTAGCCCGCACGCGCGACCTGGCGCTTCTCGAACAGCGCCTGCGCGAGCGGCCACAGCACGGCGATGTCGTCCTTGTGCGGATAGTCGCCGGTGCCGGCCGCGAGCGTCTCTTCGTTCACGAGCTCGTCGAGCGTGTTGTGGCGCAGGTTGTTCTTCACGAACACGAGCTCGGCGCGCGTTTCGTTCGCGACGATGTCCTGCGTCTCGCGGTTGACGATGATGTACAGCGACAGCGCCGGCCGGTAATCGCCCTCTTTCAGCGTGAACACGTCGACGACGTCGTCCGGCAGCATCGTGATCTTGTCGCCCGGCATGTAGACGGTCGACAGGCGCGCGCGCGCGATCGCGTCGACCGGATCGCCGCGCACGATGCCGAGCGCCGGCGCCGCGATGTGCACGCCGATCCGCACCCGGCCGTCGGACAGGTGCTCGACCGAGAACGCGTCGTCGATTTCGGTCGTCGTGATGTCGTCGATCGAGAACGCCTCGACGTTCGCGCGCGGCAGGTCGTCCGGCAGCGGGCCGACCGTGACGGGTGGAAAGCCGGTGCCGTGCGGGAAGAATTCCGCGAGGAAACGGGCTTCGTGCAGCGCACGCGGCGACTCGATGCCGCCGCAGTCGAGCATCAGCCGCGCCGGCGACACGCCGCGCGCGCCGGCCGCCGCTTCCATCGCCTTGTATTCGATCGAATTCTTGTCCGGCCGCGTCAGCAGCCCGAGCACCTTGCCCGCGAACGCTTCCGGCAGCTTGCCGGCCTTCAGTTCCTCTTCATACTGCGCCTGCACGAGCGCCTGCTGGCGCTTGCGCTCGAGCGACGCGAGCGCCATCTTGAGCTGCTCTTCCGGCGCGCGCTGGTACTGGCCGCGCCCCTTGCGGCGGAAATAGACGGGCGAGCCGTGCAGCCGCAGCACCAGCGCCGCGCGCTCGACCGGGCCGTACGTCGCGCCGAAGTATTCGGCGGCGAGCGCCGTATACGCGAACTCGTCGGCCGGCGCGCATTCCCACAGGAAGTCCAGGTCGATCTGCTGCGCGGCCGTGTCGGCCTCCTGCATCAGTTCGCCCGCGGCCGGCTTGTCGAATTCGATCAGCACGTCTTTCGCGCGCACCTTTGCCCGCCGCCCGCCGGGCAACTCGACCTGAAACGCGTCGCCCTGGCGCGACAGCACGCTGCCCGCCTTGAAACTGCCCGATTCCTCGAAGAAAACGTTCACTCAGTACTCTCGTTCAGACTGCCGGGCGCCGCATCGGCGGCGCCGCATGATGATGGGAATTCGATCGGCACGTGGCCGGTTTATGACGTCTTTCCGTCGCAAAACGCGAGAACGTCGTCGACATAGTCGGCAAATTCGCTGATACCGTGATCGCTGCCGTCGATCACGCGGGTTTTCGCGCCCGGGTAATGGGCGAGCATCTCGCGGTAATCGAGCACTTCGTCGCCGGTCGCCGCGAACAGATAGTAGCGGTCGGCGCGCGTGATCGCCGGCACGCGCAGCGCGTCGAGTTCGTGCAGATGACGGCGCTCGACGACGATCGTGCCGCCGCCGTGCCACAGCGGCTGCTCGCCCAGATGCTGCTCGAGATCGCGCTGCGGCACGATCGCCGGATTCAGCAACACGGCTTTCCAGCCATGCTTTTCGGCGAGCCACGTCGCGTAATAGCCGCCGAGCGAGCTGCCGATCACGGTCACGTCGCGCGCGCCCGCGACCTCCGCTTCCGCCACCGCGATCGCCTCGAGCGGCGACACCGACAGCGACGGGCACCGCCACTCGCCGGTGCGGCCGAGTTCGGCCATGCGCGCGGCGAGCAGGCGCGACTTCTGCGATTCCGGCGACGACCGGAAGCCGTGCAGATACAAAATCACGGCCGGCTCCCGAGCGCGTCGAGCAGCTTCTGGTGCACGCCGCCGAAGCCGCCGTTGCTCATCACGAGCACGTGGTCGCCCGGACGCGCGGCCTCGACCACCGCCTTCACCAGCAGATGCAGATCGTCGAATGCGCGCGCGCGCTCGCCGAGTGGCGCGAGCGCTTCGGCGAGATTCCAGCCGAGCGCGTCGCGCCCGGTCGGCGCGCCGTAGCCGAATACGAGATCGGCATCGGCGAGGCTCGCTGGCAATTGCGACTTCATCACGCCGAGCTTCATCGTGTTCGAGCGCGGCTCGAGCACGGCGAGGATGCGGGCATTCTGGCGGCCGATACGCGCACGAAGGCCGGCGATCGTGGTGTCGATCGCGGTCGGATGGTGCGCGAAATCGTCATAGACGGTCACGCCGTCCACGCTGCCGCGCACTTCCATGCGGCGCTTCACGTTGCGGAACGACGCCAGCGAAACGGCAGCCTGCGCGGGCGGCACGCCGACATGCCGCGCGGCGGCGATCGCCGCGAGCGCATTCATCCGGTTGTGGTCGCCCTGCACCTGCCACGCGACTTCGCCGACGCGCTCCGCGTGCGAATACACCGCGAAGCGCTCGTCGACCGGCACGCCGTCCTCGGCCGGCAGCGCTTGCCAGCCGCCGTCGACGCCGAAACGCTCGACCTCGCTCCAGCAGCCGCGCGCCAGCACGCGCTCGAGCGCATCCGAGCGGCCGTTCGTGACGATCCGCCCGACGCCGGGCACGGTGCGCACCAGATGATGGAATTGCGTTTCGATCGCGGCGAGATCGGGGAAGATGTCGGCGTGATCGAATTCGAGGTTGTTCAGTACCGCGGTGCGCGGCCGGTAGTGCACGAACTTCGAGCGCTTGTCGAAGAATGCCGTGTCGTACTCGTCCGCTTCGATCACGAAGAAGCTCGAATCGGTGAGCCGCGCCGACACGCCGAAGTTCAGCGGCACGCCGCCGATCAGGAAGCCCGGGTTCAGCCCGACGTCTTCCAGCAGCCAGGCGAGCATCGACGACGTGGTCGTCTTGCCGTGCGTGCCCGCGACCGCGAGCACCCACTTGCCGGCGAGCACGTGCTCGCCGAGCCACTGCGGGCCCGACACGTAAGGCAGGCCGCGATCGAGGATCGCCTCCATCAGCGGATTGCCGCGCGTGACGACGTTGCCGATCACGAACAGGTCCGGTTTCAGGTCGATCTGCTCGGCGCCGTAGCCCTCGATCAGCGTGATGCCCTGCGCCTCGAGCTGCGTGCTCATCGGCGGATAGACGCCCGCGTCGCACCCCGTCACCGTGTGGCCCGCCTCGCGCGCGAGTACGGCGAGACCGCCCATGAAGGTGCCGCAGATGCCAAGAATGTGGATGTGCATAGATGAATGCTTTCGCGCGCCGGGCGCCGTCGATTCGGAAAGGATGCGTGTGCGGCGCGCCGGCGAGGCCGTGCGGCCGGCGCCCGGCAAACGACCTGGCCGCGACACAAAGAACACTATTGTAACTGACGGCCTGCGATGCCCGGCGGCCCGAACGATACGCGCGAACGGCGCCGGCGCCCTCGGAGGGCGAGCCTCGGCGCCCGTGCTCGGGCGGCGTGGCGATCGAGTATGATTGCCGGATCATGTCTCGCAAACCTCTTGTCGACCCGCGGCGCGTCCGCGAGGAAATCGCCCAGTCCGCCGCCCGCCTGATCGCGGAGGACGGCCAGGACTATGCCGGCGCGAAGCGCAAGGCCGCGCGCCAGTTACTGGGCGATGTGCGCGTTGCCGGCGAATGGCTGCCGGATAATGACCAGATCGAGGAAGAACTGCGCGAATACCTCGCGCTGTTCCAGAGCGACACGCAGCCGGACGAACTGCGCCGCCTGCGCGAGATCGCGCTCGACTGGATGCGCCGGCTCGCCGATTTCCATCCTTATGTGACGGGCGCCGTGCTGAACGGCACCGCGAACGCGCATTCGGATATCCATTTGCAGGCATTCACCGACAACCCGAAGGACGTCGCGATCTACCTGCTGAACCAGAACGTCCAGTACGACGTGTCCGAGACGCGGCATTTCGCGGGCCGCGGCGACGTCGAGACGCTCAGTTTCCTGTGGCGCCCGCGACGCGACGTGGATGCGATCGGCATCCATCTCGCGCTGTACGCGAGCGACGACCTGCGCGGCGCTGTGAAGGCCGATGCGCGCGGCCGCGTCGCCCGCGCGGACGCCGCGGCGCTGCGCGCGCTCGTCGAAGCAGGCCACGCTCCTTCCGAACCGGAATGATCCAACGATGATGATGAAACGCAAGTTGGCGCTCGCGGTGGTCGCGGCCGCCGCCGTTGCCGGCGGGATCGCCGCCGGCCACTGGTTCCGCAGCACGGCCGACGACGGCGTCGCGGTCGCGGCGCCGGCCGCCCACCTTAACCCGGTCGACCAGCTGTGGGCGTCGTCGCTCGCCGGCGTCGACGGCAAGCCGGCCACGCTGGCGGCCTTCAAGGGCCAGAAAGTCGTGGTCAATTTCTGGGCGTCGTGGTGCGGCCCGTGCGTCGAGGAGATGCCGGAGCTCGTCGCGCTGTCGCACCAGTACAAGCAGAAGGGCATCCGTTTCGTCGGAATCGGCGTCGATTCCGAACAGAACGTGAAGAACTTCCTGCAGAAGGTGAAGGTCGACTATCCGGTTTTCGTCAGCGGGTATGCGGGCGCCGATCTGGCCCGAAATTTCGGAAATACCGCCGGCGCGCTGCCGTTTACCGTCGTCATCGACGAAACCGGCAAGATCCGCGAGACAAAATTGGGACAAATCCAACCGGCCGAGCTGAAAAAGACGCTCGACGCGCTGTAATCTGCCCGAACGGCAGCCCGCGCGTTGGCGGCGATTTGCAGGTCGATCGCCGCAATTTCGCGTGAATTCGCCGACACTTTGCGCCCGCACCGGTAATTCTTGCGGGTTCGGCGCGCCTGGCCGTTCGGCAAAACTAGACAAATTTCTCTAAATAGCGCTAAAGTTCGCGCAATTCCGCAGAAATAGAAGCGACCATGACACGATTGCTGGTGCTGCACGGCCCCAACCTGAACCTTCTCGGCACCCGGGAACCGGAGGTGTACGGCCGCGTCACGCTCGCGCAGATCGATCAAGCGCTTGCCGCGCGCGCCCGGGAAGCCGGCGCCGAACTGTCGTCGTTCCAGAGCAACCATGAAGGCGCGCTGGTCGACCGCATCCAGGCCGCGCGGGAGGAACAGACCGATTTCATCCTGATCAATCCGGCCGCGTACACGCACACGAGCGTTGCGATCCGGGACGCGATCGCCGGCGTCGGCATCCCGTTCGTCGAGATTCACCTGTCGAACGTGCATCGCCGCGAAGCGTTCAGGCACCACTCCTACTTTTCCGACCAGGCCGAAGGCGTGATCTGCGGGCTCGGCTGGAAAGGTTATCTGTACGCGCTCGAGTACGCGCTGGACAAGCTGCAAGGCGCGTCGCGCGGCTGATTTCGCGATCTAGATTCAGCGCCGGCCCCTCACCGGCGCTTTCACGTATTGAAAGGGGAATTCCCGATGGATCTTCGTAAGCTGAAAACTCTGATCGACCTCGTTTCCGAATCCGGCATCTCCGAGCTGGAAGTGACGGAAGGCGAAGGCAAGGTGCGCATCGTCAAGAACGCGCCGCCGGTCTACGTGCAGCCGACGGCTGGGTATGCCCCGCAAGTCAGCGCGCCGGCTCCGTCGGCCGCGCCGCCGACCGACGGCGCTGCCGCGCCGGCAGCCGCCGCACCGGCCGTCCCGCAGGGCCACGTCGTGACGTCGCCGATGGTCGGCACGTTCTATCGCGCGCCGTCGCCAGGCGCCGACCCGTTCGTGCAGGCCGGCGACACGGTCAAGGAAGGCCAGACGATCTGCATCATCGAAGCGATGAAGCTGCTCAACGAGATCGAGTCGGACAAGGCCGGCGTGATCAAGGAAATCCTCGTCGAGAACGGCCAGGCCGTCGAATACGGCCAGCCGCTTTTCGTGATCGGCTAAGCCCGCCGCGCGGCCCTGCCGGCCGCGCGCCGCCGAGATGCTCGCCAGGCGCCGTTCGCGCGCCCCTCGAAGAGACGAATACTCGCTATGTTTGAAAAAATCCTCATTGCCAACCGCGGTGAAATCGCGCTGCGCATCCAGCGCGCGTGCCGCGAACTCGGCGTCAAGACGGTGGTCGTGTACTCGGAAGCCGACAAGGAAGCCAAGTACGTGCGCCTCGCGGACGAAGCCGTCTGTATCGGCCCGGCCCCGTCGAACCTGAGCTACCTGAACATGCCGGCGCTGATCAGCGCCGCGGAAGTCACCGACGCCGAGGCGATCCACCCCGGTTACGGCTTCCTGTCGGAGAACGCCGACTTCGCGGAGCGCGTCGAGCAGTCGGGCTTCACGTTCATCGGCCCGCGCCCGGAAACGATCCGCATGATGGGCGACAAAGTCACCGCGAAGCAGACGATGATCAAGACCGGCGTGCCGTGCGTGCCGGGCTCGGAAGGCGCGTTGCCGGACGATCCGAAGGAGATCGTCAAGATTGCGCGCGCGATCGGCTATCCGGTCATCATCAAGGCGGCGGGCGGCGGCGGCGGGCGCGGGATGCGCGTCGTGCACACCGAGGCCGCGCTCGTCAACGCGGTGAACATGACCCGCGAGGAAGCCGGCCGTGCGTTCGGCAACCCGCAGGTGTACATGGAGAAGTTCCTCGAGAACCCGCGCCACATCGAGATCCAGGTGCTGTCGGACGCGCACAAGAACGCGATCTGGCTCGGCGAGCGCGACTGCTCGATGCAGCGCCGCCACCAGAAGGTGATCGAGGAAGCGCCGGCGCCCGGCATTCCGCGCCGCCTGATCGACCGCATCGGCGACCGCTGCGCGGACGCATGCAAGAAGATGGGCTACCTCGGCGCGGGCACGTTCGAATTCCTGTACGAAAACGGCGAGTTCTACTTCATCGAGATGAACACGCGCGTGCAGGTCGAGCACCCGGTATCGGAACTGATCACCGGCGTCGACATCGTGCAGGAACAGATCCGCATCGCGGCCGGCGAGAAGCTCACGCTGCGCCAGCGCGACATCCAGTTCCGCGGACATGCGATCGAATGCCGGATCAACGCCGAAGATCCGTTCAAGTTCACGCCGTCGCCGGGCCGGATCACGTCGTGGCATACGCCGGGCGGCCCCGGCGTGCGCGTCGATTCGCACGCCTACAATGGCTATTTCGTGCCGCCGAACTATGATTCGATGATCGGCAAGCTGATCACCTACGGCGCGACGCGCGAGCAGGCGATCCGCCGGATGCGCATCGCGCTGTCGGAAATGGTCGTCGAAGGCATCCAGACCAACATCCCGCTGCACCGCGAGTTGATGATCGACGCGAAGTTCGTCGAAGGCGGCACCAGCATCCATTACCTCGAAAACCGGCTCGCGCAGAAGCAGCAGGTCGCACCGGAAGAAGCGTAAGCATGAGTTATCGCGAACTCGTCGTCGAACTGGCCCGCGAGCATGCGGAGGCCCTGTCCGACGCGCTGCTCGATCTCGGCGCGCTGTCGGTGTCCGTCGAGGACGCCGACGCCGACACGCCCGACGAACAGCCGCTCTTCGGCGAGCCGGGCCTCGTGCCCGATCGCACCGCGTGGCAGCACTCGCGCGTGGTCGCGCTGTTGTCCGCCGATCACGAGCCGGCCGTGCTGCTCGCGGCGGCCGCGAACGAGATCGGCCTCGCCGAAACGCCGAAGTTCGTCGTGCGCGAAGTCGAGGAGCAGGACTGGGTGCGGCTCACGCAGTCGCAGTTCGAGCCGATCCCGATCGGCGAGCGGATCTGGGTCGTGCCGTCGTGGCACGATGCGCCCGATCCCGATGCGCTCGTCCTCGAACTCGACCCCGGCCTCGCATTCGGCACCGGCAGCCATCCCACGACCCGTCTGTGCATGGAGTGGCTCGAGCAGTCGGTGGAGCCAGGCCAGTCGGTGCTCGACTACGGTTGCGGCTCGGGCATTCTCGCGATCCTCGCGAAGAAATGCGGGGCGAACCCCGTGATCGGCATCGACATCGACCCCCAAGCGGTCGAATCGGCGCGCCAGAACAGCGAGCGCAATCGGGCGGAAGTCACGTACGGGCTGCCCGATGCATGCCCGGACGGCGAATTCGACATCGTCGTCGCGAACATCCTGTCGAACCCGCTGAAGCTGATGGCATCGATGCTCGCATCGAAGGTCAAGCCAGGCGGGCGCATCGCGCTGTCGGGCGTGCTCGCGCGCCAGGCGGACGAAGTCGCGGCCGTTTATGCGCGCTACGTCGACATCTCGGTCTGGCGCGAACACGAAGGTTGGGTATGCCTTGCCGGAACCCGGCGCGAAAGCCATTAGAATAGCGCTGTCCTTCACTCTGGCCAGCAGGCCGCCCGGCTCGACATGCTTCTTGCGACGCGCTGCCCTCATTGCGAAACCGTCTTCCGGCTGCAGCAGGAACAGCTCTCGCTGCATCAGGGGCTCGTGCGCTGCGGCCATTGCCACGAAGTCTTCAACGCCGCCGAATCGCTCGTTCCCGAGTATGCGCCGCAGCCCGAGCCGGCATTGACGGAACCGGCCGCCGCGCCGCACGGCGGCAACGCACACCAGCAGGCCGCCCCGGCTCGGCTGTTCACCGCCGACGCGCCGCCCGAATTGCCGACCGGCGCCGATTACAAGCCGGAAGGCTGGGACATGTGGGCGCCGTGGCTCGACGCCGGCGTCGATCCGTCGCTGCAGCACAGCGTCGAAACCTTGCGCACCGAGCCGTTGATACCGCTCGCGCTTCCTTCCACGGAAGCCGGCGTCGTCCACCTGTCGGGTACGCCCGAGCCGTTCGCGTCGTCTCCGGCCGAACTCGATGCCTCGGCAGCCGTCGAGCAACCGGCCGAACCGCATTCGCCGCAAACGCAGCACGAACCGCACGACACCGAAGAAGCCGCGCCGTTGCCCGCGCCGGTCGAGCGCGACCCGCGCGAGCCCCGCTTCGTCGCTCACCTGCCGCCCGAAACGGAAACCGCCGCCGAACCGGACGAACCCGTCGTGCCCACGCACTTCGCGGCGCCGGACGACGAACGCGCGCCGCGCGAACCGCGTTTCGCGTTCACGCCCGCACCGGCCATCACCGAAGCCGAAGCCGAAACCGAGACCGCATCGGAACCCGACACCTTCTCCCGGCACGACAACGCCGCGACAGCAGCGGCAGCCGATGAACCAGTCGCCCGGACCGTCACCCCACCGGCCGCCCAACCCGCCGTCCCCTTCCCCGCCGCACTGACCGACGACGATCGCCCGCACTTCGCCGTCACGCGCGAGACGCGCGCGCCGCAGCGACGCGGGATGCTCGGCGGCTTTTTCGGCGGCCTCGTCGCAGCCGCGCTGGTCGGGCTGCTCGTCGCGCAACTGGCGTGGTGGCAACGCGAAACGCTGATGATCTACTGGCCTGTCACGCAGGGCTGGTTCCGGCAGGCGTGCGCGCCGCTCGGCTGCACGGTCACGCCGCCGCGCGCGATCGACGGGCTGCGGCTCGACGCGACCGACCTGCGCCAGCTCGACGGCCCGCGCGAGCTCGAACTGAAGGTGCCGCTGACGAACCGCTACCGCGTCGCACTCGCGTACCCGTCGCTCGAACTCACGCTGCTCGACGACACCAATCACGTCACCGTGCGCCGCGTGCTCGCGCCGCGCGACTACGTGCGCCCGGGCACGCCGATCGACGCCGGGCTGCCGCCCGGCACGACGCAGACGATGGTCGTCCGCATCGACACGAACGGCACGCCCGCCTCGAATTTCCGCGTCCAGATTTTCTATCCGTGACGCGCCGCGGCGCGCTTGCGCGCCCGTCTCAACCCGCGCGCCCGAGCGGCGCGCTATTTCGGAGCACGAACATGAGCAAAGTTACGCTGGGTGGCAACCCGATCGATCTCGCCGGCACGTTCCCGGCCGTCGGCGCGCAAGCCGCCGATTTCAAGCTGGTCGGCAAGGATCTCGCCGATCTGTCGCTCGCCAGCTTCGCCGGCAAGCGCAAGGTGCTGAACATCGTGCCGAGCCTCGACACGCCGACCTGCGCGACGTCGACCCGCAAGTTCAACGAAGCCGCGTCGTCGCTCGACAACACGGTCGTGATCGTCGTGTCCGCCGACCTGCCGTTCGCCGCCACGCGCTTCTGCACGACCGAAGGCCTCGCGAACGTCGTGACGGCATCGACGTTCCGCACCGGCCGCGCGTTCGCGAACGCATACGGCGTCGACGTGACGAGCGGCCCGCTGAACGGCCTGACCGCACGCGCGGTGGTCGTGCTCGACGCGCAGGACAAGGTGATCCACGCGGAACTCGTCGGCGAAATCAAGGACGAGCCGAACTACGATGCAGCGCTCGCCGCACTGAAGTAAGCTTTCTTCCGCTTTCCCCTGCCGCGCCGCGCCCTTCGCGCGGCGTTGTCGCGCAGGGCCCCTCATTTCTACAGGAACGCACACCTTGGCTACGCTGATTTGCGGCTCGATCGCCTACGACTCCATCATGACCTTCGAAGGGCGGTTCCGCGAGCACATCCTGCCCGACCAGGTGCACCTCATCAACCTGAGCTTCCTCGTGCCGACGATGCGCCGCGAATTCGGCGGCTGCGCGGGCAACATCGGGTATGCGCTGCACCTGCTCGGCGGCGATGCGCGGATCATGGGGACGATAGGCGCGCTGGATGCGCAGCCGTATCTCGACCGGCTCGACCAGCTCGGCCTGCGCCGCGACCACGTTCTCGTGCTGCCCGAAACGTACACCGCGCAGGCGATGATCACGACCGATCTCGACAACAACCAGATCGCGGCGTTCCACCCGGGCGCGATGATGCAATCGCACCTGAACCACGCGGGCGACGCGCCGGACATCAAGCTCGCGATCGTCGGCCCGGACGGCTTCGACGGGATGGTGCAGCACGTGGAAGAGCTCGCCGAGGCCGGTGTGCCGTTCGTGTTCGATCCGGGTCAGGGCCTGCCGCTGTTCGACGGTGCGACGCTGCGCCGCAGCATTGAACTTGCGACCTACGTAGCGGTCAACGACTACGAGGCCAAGCTGGTGAGCGACAAGACGGGATGGTCCGAAGATGAAATCGCCAGCCGGGTCGATGCGCTCGTCATCACGCGTGGCGAGCACGGCGCGACGATCCGCCACAAGCAGGGTGCGGAGCAGATTCCGGTCGTGCCGGCCGAGCGCATCGCCGATCCGACCGGCTGCGGCGACGCCTTCCGGGGCGGCCTGCTCTACGGCATCGAGCACGGCCTCGACTGGGCAACCACCGGCCGCCTCGCGAGCCTGATGGGCTCGCTGAAGATCGCCCATCAGGGGCCCCAAAGTTACGTACTGACGCGCGCCGAAATCGACGCGCGTTTCGAGACTGCATTCGGTTACAGTCTCAAATGAATATTGTGGGAGAGCAAAGATGTTGACGAAAAAAACCCTCACGCTCGCGGCCATGCTGACGGCCACGCTGTCCCTCGCCGGCTGCTTCACGGCACCCGGTTCGGCGGATGTCTATAGCGTCGGCCAGGCGCAGCGCGAACAGACGGTCCGCATGGGCACGGTCGAAAGCGTCCGTGCGGTGCGCATCCAGTCCGACGGCGGCGGCAGCGCGATCGGCACGCTCGGCGGCGGCGCACTCGGCGCGGTCGCGGGCAGCGCGATCGGCGGCGGCAAGGGCTCGATCCTGACGGCGATCGCCGGCGGCCTCGTCGGCGCGGTGGCGGGTAACGCGGTCGGCGAAAACCTCAGCACGGCGAACGGTGTGGAAATCACCGTGCGCCTCGACAACGGCGATCTGCGCTCGATCACGCAGGCGGCAAGCGGCGAAGCGTTCCGCGCCGGCGAGCGTGTCCGTCTGCTGTCGAGCGGCGGCGTCACGCGCGTCACGCACTAACCGGTATCCTCAGCACGCGGCGCAAGCCGCGGTCGAACGCATGTGCGAAGCCGCACATGCGTTTTTTTTCGTCCGCCCGTTTTCGTCGGCGCTCGCGTCGGCCAGCCGAGCGGCACCCTATCGGCGGCTCAGCGACGACTCATACGGACGAAAAAAATCCCGCCACCTGAACCAGATGGCGGGACTGATTGAGTAGCGCTACTCAACCCACGGACACCACGTGAGTGCCCGGGTGATGCTGCTCAGCCGCGATTACGGACGGCTGCCGGTCGGGAACGGCCATGCCGCTGCCGGGTTGAGCGCGGTCTTCACGCCCGATGCCGGCGCAACCGATGCGGTCGACGCGGTCGTTGCCGGTGCAGCCTTCTTCACGACGGCCTTCTTCGGGGCAGCAGCCTTCTTCGCCGGGGCGGCAGCCGTCTTCGCAGGGGCAGCCTTCTTGGCGGGCGCAGCCTTCTTCGCGGCAGCCTTCTTCGCAGGCGCGGCCTTCTTGGCAGCAGCCTTCTTCGCCGGCGCAGCCTTCTTCGCAGCAGCCTTCTTCGCCGGTGCGGCCTTCTTCGCAGCAACCTTCTTCACTGCGACTTTCTTGGCTGCAACCTTCTTCGCGGCGGCCTTCTTGGCCGGTGCCGCCTTCTTTGCAGCAACCTTCTTCACCGCGACTTTCTTCGCTGCGACCTTCTTGGCTGCAACCTTCTTCGTTGCGACCTTCTTGGCTGCGACCTTCTTTGCAGCGGCCTTCTTCGCCGGTGCTGCCTTCTTCGCGGCAACCTTCTTCACCGCGACCTTCTTCGCAGCAACCTTCTTCACCGCGGCCTTCTTCGCCGGAGCAGCAGCCTTCTTCGCAACGGTCTTCTTGGCAGCAACCTTCTTAGCAGCCGGTTTCTTCTTGGCAGTAGCCATGTTGTTCTCCTTCAGGTTCAGATGAGAGTCAGTTCAAACTACACCCTTCGTCAAAACCCGCTTCCCGCGGACGCTGTTCAGGACGTGCGCTTCGAAGCGGGCTATTCATCGGCGTACGCAGATACCGCGCGCTTACGCTAATGAATACGGTATGGCGCGCGTGACCGCCCGGCCTCGCGCGCCAAATCAAGTCGGTAGCCGGCGCACCTCGCGCCGCTACCCCTAATCGCTTGATCAAGCGGACCGCCACACGGCCGTCCGCTTTTTCCGGAGGGAAGTTTGCCCATCCCACTGAAGGGTTCGCAAAGTGCCTGTCGTATCGTTGGGCCGTTAAGGCACCGGGCATGCTTTGCATCAGGCGTTCTTGCTCCTAAACCTTGGGCCAGGGCCGAGAGGCCACCGGCTGCTCCATCATGTAACGGGTTCGCTGCCGCGGGTTATTCCCAGGACAGCGCGCCCCCCGTCTGATACTCGATCACACGCGTCTCGAAGAAGTTGCGCTCCTTCTTCAGGTCGATCATCTCGCTCATCCACGGGAACGGGTTTTCCTCGTTCGGGAACAGCGGGTCGAGGCCGATCTGCTGGCAACGGCGGTTGCTGATGAAGCGCAGATAGCTCTTGAACATCGACGCGTTCAAACCCAGCACGCCGCGCGGCATCGTGTCCTCGGCGTAGCGGTATTCGAGTTCGACAGCCTGCTTGAACAGCTCGCGGATCTCGGCGCGGAATTCCGCGGTCCAGAGATGCGGGTTCTCGAGCTTGATCTGGTTGATCAGGTCGATGCCGAAGTTGCAGTGCATCGACTCGTCGCGCAGGATGTACTGATATTGCTCCGCAGCACCCGTCATCTTGTTCTGGCGGCCGAGTGCGAGGATCTGCGTAAACCCGACATAGAAGAACAGGCCTTCCATGATGCAGGCGAACACGATCAGCGACTTCAGCAGCTTCTGATCCGCTTCGAGCGTGCCGGTCTTGAAGGCCGGGTCCGTCAGCGTATGAATGAACGGGATCAGGAATTCGTCCTTCGCGCGGATCGACGTGACCTCGTGATACGCGTTGAAGATCTCGCCTTCGTCGAGACCGAGCGATTCGACGATGTATTGGTACGCGTGCGTGTGGATCGCTTCTTCGAACGCCTGGCGCAGCAGGAACTGCCGGCACTCGGGCGCCGTGATGTGGCGGTACGTGCCGAGCACGATGTTGTTCGCCGCGAGCGAATCGGCCGTCACGAAGAAGCCGAGGTTGCGCTTCACGATGCGGCGCTCGTCCTCGGTCAGACCATTCGGGTCCTTCCACAGCGCGATGTCGCGGGACATGTTGATTTCCTGCGGCATCCAGTGGTTCGCGCAACCGGCCAGATACTTTTCCCACGCCCACTTGTACTTGAACGGCACCAGCTGATTGACGTCGGTCTGGCCGTTGATGATGCGCTTGTCGGCGACATTGACCCGCGCTTCCGTACCGCCGGCGGGAACAGCCGATGCTTGCGGCGACACCGCGAGATCGCCTTCGAAAATGTCACGGACCTGATGGGCGGCAGGCGTTGCAGCCTGCATTCCGACAGCCATCCCGGCGGAGGTGCGCATGGCGTTTTGCTGCGCTCCGCTCGCGGGGGTTACGGCAGTCTTCTCGTCATCCCAGTTGAGCATAAATTCTCACCATCAATTTAGAACGGTTTGTACCATCTTTTCCTGAGCGATAAAAGGGTTCGCTCACGAAAAATCCTTTTTTCGATTCGCGTTGCGACCTCGATACAACACTTTGAGCAACGCATCGTCGTTCATGCAGCGCGCGACGTGAGTCGCGCTTGTATCGCGAGGTGCGCTCGACGCACCGAACGCCGATCGAAACGCGACGCCGTCGGAGATGTTTCGATCGCTTGTCATTGCCTGCAACGCAGGTGTCGCGCTACAGATTCCTTATCATTTTTTTAGTTGAGCGCGGCGCACACTTCAACCTCGATCGATTGTCGTGTGCGCCGCTCGGGCCTGCTTCTCAGGTCAGGCGCACTGCGTTACTGGCACGCTTCGCACTCGTCGAAGCCGGGGTCGCCCGGACGCATCGTGCACACCGGGCCGTCTGCTTCGACCGGCGCGAGTGCCGGCGCCGCGTTGACCGCGCCCGACGACGCACCGCCGCCGGCCGCACTGAAGCCGCCCGCTGCGCCTTGCGCGCCGCCGCTGCCGCCCGCACCGCCCGTCGGCACTGCGTTCAGCGCGCCGTGTGCGACCGTCGACTTCTCGACGTGCGTCGCCGCCATCGTGCGGAGGTAGTAGGTCGTCTTCAGGCCGCGCAGCCATGCGAGCTTGTAGGTCTCGTCGAGCTTCTTGCCCGACGCGCCGCCCATGTAGATGTTCAGCGACTGCGCCTGATCGATCCACTTCTGGCGACGCGATGCCGCTTCGACGAGCCACGTCGGATCGACCTCGAACGCGGTCGCGTAGATCGCGCGCAGGTCGGCCGGGATGCGGTCGATGCGCGACAGCATGCCGTCGAAGTACTTCAGGTCGGCGACCATCACTTCGTCCCACAGGCCGCGTTCCTTCAGGTCGCGAACGAGATACTCGTTCACCACCGTGAATTCACCCGACAGGTTCGACTTCACGTACAGGTTCTGGAAAGTCGGCTCGATACAGGCCGACACGCCGATGATGTTCGAGATCGTCGCCGTCGGCGCGATCGCGACGCAGTTCGAGTTGCGCATGCCGTGCGCGGCGATCCGCGAACGCAGCGTCGTCCAGTCGAGCGATTCCGACGTGTCGACCTCGACGTAGCCGCCGCGCGCTTCCGTCAGCAGCTTCAGCGTGTCCTGCGGGAGGATGCCGCGATCCCACAGCGAGCCGCGGTAGCTCGAGTAGCGGCCGCGCTCTTCGGCCAGCTCGGTCGACGCGTAGTACGCGTAGTAGCAGACGGCTTCCATCGAACGGTCGGCGAACTCGACCGCCTCTTGCGACGCGTACGGCGTGCGCAGCAGGTGCAGGCAGTCCTGGAAGCCCATGATGCCCATGCCGACCGGGCGGTGCTTCAGGTTCGAGTTGCGCGCCTTCGGCACCGCGTAGTAGTTGATGTCGATCACGTTGTCGAGCATGCGCATCGCGACGCTGATCGTGCGCTTGAGCTTGTCGTGGTCGAGCGCGTAGCTGCCGTCGGCCTGCTTCACCAGGTGGGCGACGAGGTTCACCGAGCCGAGGTTGCACACCGCGATTTCGGTGTCGCTCGTGTTCAGCGTGATTTCCGTGCACAGGTTCGACGAATGGACGACGCCGACGTGCTGCTGCGGCGAGCGCACGTTGCACGGATCCTTGAACGTGATCCACGGGTGGCCCGTCTCGAACAGCATGCCGAGCATCTTGCGCCACAGCTGCTGCGCCGGGATCTTCTTGAACAGCTTGATCTCGCCGCGCGCGACCTTCTCTTCGTAAGCCGTGTAAGCCTTCTCGAATTCGGCGCCGAACTTGTCGTGCAGGTCCGGGCAGGTCGACGGCGAGAACAGCGTCCAGTCGGCGCCTTCCATCACGCGCTTCATGAACAGGTCGGGAATCCAGTTCGCCGTGTTCATGTCGTGCGTGCGGCGACGGTCGTCACCGGTGTTCTTGCGCAGCTCCAGGAACTCCTCGATGTCGAGGTGCCACGATTCGAGGTACGCGCACACCGCGCCCTTGCGCTTGCCGCCCTGGTTCACCGCGACGGCCGTGTCGTTCACGACCTTCAGGAACGGCACCACGCCTTGCGACTTGCCGTTCGTGCCCTTGATATGCGAGCCGAGTGCGCGCACGCGCGTCCAGTCGTTGCCGAGGCCGCCGGCGAACTTCGACAGCAGCGCGTTTTCCTTCAGCGCTTCATAGATGCCGTCGAGATCGTCCGCGACCGTCGTCAGGTAGCACGACGACAGCTGCGAGCGGTGCGTGCCCGAGTTGAACAGCGTCGGCGTCGAGCTCATGAAGTCGAAGCTCGACAGCACGTTGTAGAACTCGATCGCGCGCGTTTCGCGGTCGATCTCGTTCAGCGACAGGCCCATCGCGACGCGCATGAAGAATGCCTGCGGCATTTCGATGCGGGTGCCTTCGACGTGCAGGAAGTAGCGGTCGTACAGCGTCTGCAGGCCGAGGTAGCCGAACTGCAGGTCGCGGTTCGCGTCGAGCGCTTCGCCGAGGCGCTTCAGGTCGAACTGCAGCAGCTTGTCGTCGAGCAGGCCGGCGTCGACGCCGCGCTTCAGGAACTGCGGGAAGTATTCGGCGTAGCGGGTCGACATCTCGGCCTGCACGACTTCCTCGCCGAGAATCTCGCGACGGATCGTGTGCAGCAGGATGCGGGCCGTGACCTGGCTGTATGCCGGATCCTTTTCGATCATCGTGCGCGCCGCGAGGATCGCCGAGTCGTAGACCTGGCTCATCGGCACGCCGTCGTACAGGTTCTTCACCGTCTCCGCGACGATCGGGTCAGGGTTAACCGCAGCGCCGAGACCGTCGCACGCCGACACGATCAGCGCGCGCAGCGCGTTCAGGTCGAGCGGGCGCGTGACGCCGTTGTCGACGACGTTGATGCCGGTGGCCGACTCGCCGCCCGCTGCCGCCGCTTCCTCGCCCGCATGCTGGCGCTCGAGGTGACGCTTCTCGCGATACAGCACGTACGCACGCGCGACGTTGTGCTCGCCGCCGCGCATCAGCGCGAGTTCGACCTGGTCCTGAATGTCTTCGATATGGAACGTACCGCCGTTCGGGCGGCTGCGCACGAGCGCGCGAACGACGTTGTGCGTCAGTTGTTCGACCTGCTCGCGGACGCGCGCCGATGCCGCGCCCTGCCCGCCATTGACGGCCAGGAAAGCCTTGGTCACCGCGATCGCGATCTTCGAAGGTTCGAACGACACCACGCTGCCGTTGCGGCGGATCACCTTGTAGTCGGCGAACGTGGCCTGCGGCGCGAGCGCCTTCGCGCCCTGTTCGGTCCCGCCGAGCGGACGGCTCGAGGCGCTCTCGTACTGGGACGTCGCGTTGTCGGTGGTTTGCATGTGCAAAGCTCCTGGTGTTGGATGGTGCGGAGAGAACCGCGGATTAAAACGAACGCTGCGCAATGCGGTGCGCGAGCGGTAAGAGGCGAGCGATGCGCCGGGGAAGCCGGTTCGGTCGATGCGCGACAACCCAGCCGGTCGTGTGCTTCGTCATGTGTACCCTGCCCCGTCGATGTTCGCTGCGCTGATCGCGACGCCCGGACCGCCCGGCCTGACGCGCCGCCGTGAGAACCCTGTTCGCCGGCGTTGCCCGCCGGCCGGTGCCGCTCGGGTTTTCCCCTGCGACACACACTATATCTAGTACAGAACTGCTCAACTGGCACCAAGTATAGTGGACATTCGGAGGACGTCCAAACGGATAATTTGCGATAGAGGACTTGACATCGCTCACGCGCAGACACGGCAAGGCATTGATCGGAGAAAAAACTTTCTCCGCTCAAAAAACCCCGCGATCAGTGCTGAATGAAAGGAAAGTATTCGGCGGAAAACCCGGCATCGCTCGCGAAGCGTTGCCAATCGAAATGCGGGCCCGGGTCGGTCTTGCGGCCCGGCGCGACGTCCGAGTGCCCGGCGAACGCGTCGACCGGGTAGCGCGCGGCAAGCGCGCGGGAAAGTGCGGCGAGCGCCGCGTATTGCGCATCGTCGAACGGCACGTCGTCCGCGCCTTCGAGCTCGATGCCGATCGAGAAGTCGTTGCAGCGCGTGCGGCCGAAGAACTCGGACGAGCCTGCGTGCCACGCGCGCTCGTCGCACGACACGAACTGCACCAGCTCGCCGTCGCGGCGGATCAGGAAATGGGCGGACACGCGCACGCCGCGCAGGTGGCGCTGGTAATAGGGGTGCGCATCGCAGTCGAGGCGGTTCAGGAACAGCGCCTCGATCGCGTCGCCGCCGAATTCGCCGGGCGGCAGGCTGATGTTGTGGACGACCACGAGCGTCGGCGCCGCCCCCGCGGGCCGCGCCTCGAAGTTCGGCGACGGCGCATGGCGCGCTTCGCGCACCCAGCCGTTCGCGTCGACCGACAACACCGGCGCGTCGCTCATCGCGCGTCGCGGCCGTTCACGCGCGCGGCGTGGCGCTGCGCATGCTCGGCGCTGCAGAAGTATTCGCCGCTCGCGGCGACGGCGTCGCCCTTCGGCGCGTGCACGCCGCATTCGGCACAGCGCACCATCGGCTCGGGCAGCGACCGCACGTCGCCGTTCGGGCGCGCGGCGCCACCCCCGGCACGGGGCGCACCGTCGTAACCGGCGCCGCGGCCGGCGCGCGCCTGCGCCTGTTCCTGCGCGTGACGCAGCTTGCGCGCGAGCCACGAACCCGCGAAGAAGAGAAGGATCAGGAGAAGAATCTGTCGCATCGGAAACCTGCGGTCAAACCACGGAGCGGTGCAGCAGCACCTCGAAAACGAACCGGCTACCGACATACGCGAGCAGCAGCGCGGCGAACGACACGAGCACCCAGCGCGCGGCGCCGCGGCCGCGCCAGCCCGACGTCTTGCGGGCCACCAGCAGGCCGCCGAACATCAGCCACGACAGGATCGCGAACACGGTCTTGTGGTCGAGCCGCAACGCGCGTGCGTCGACCTGCTCGCTGAACAGGATGCCCGACGCGAGCGTCAGCGTCAGCAGCACGAAGCCGGCGCCGATCAGGCGGAACAACAGCTTCTCGAGCGTGAGCAGCGGCGGCAGCGTTTCGAGCCAGCTCGCGATCCAGCCGGTCGAGCCGTCGCGCCCGCCGTTGCGCAGCGACTGCAGGCGCCGCTCGACCATCAGCATCAGGATCGCGTGCAGCGCGGCGATCGCGAACAGCCCATAGGCGATGTTCGCGATCAGGAAATGCAGCTTGAACAGCGGCGCTGCGGCATAAGGCAGCACCCGCACGCCGCCGAATATCAGCGGCAGCAGCGACGCGCCGCACGCGAGCGGCAGCACCAGCAGGCGCAGGCTGTCGAGCGGGAAGAAGAAGCTCTCGATCCAGTAGATGCCGGCGCCGAGCCAGAACATCGCGGACAGCGCGAACGCGAAGCCGAACACCATCGCGTCGTTCGGAAAGATCGTCATGTGGAGCAGCACGCCGTGCGCGAGCAGCGCGGCGAACAGTAGCGCGCGGCCGGCCCCGCTCATCCCGGACGCGGCCGACGCGGGGACCGGCACGGCCGGCACGCTCGCGACGAGCGGCGTCGCGCCCTGGCGGTGCGTGCGCCAGCCTGCGACGGCGAGGCCGCCGTACAGGAATGCGGTGAGGGCATACAGTACAATATCCATGTTCGAAGTTTACACTAGGCCCCCTCCTCGCGACGGCTCCCTTTGTTCGGTTCCGCCGCGCCTTCGGGCCCCACTGTCCATCGCTCCCCATGCTCGACAATCTCACTCAACGGATGGCGCGCGTCGTCAAGACGCTGCGCGGCGAGGCCCGGCTCACCGAGGCGAACACGCAGGAGATGCTCCGCGAGGTGCGTCTCGCGCTGCTGGAAGCCGACGTGTCGCTGCCGGTCGTCCGCGAATTCATCGCCAAGGTCAAGGAAAAGGCGCTCGGCGAAGAAGTGATCAGCAGCCTGTCGCCGGGCCAGGCGCTCGTCGGCGTGGTCCAGAAGGAACTGACCGCCGTGATCGGCGGCGACTACGAAGGCAAGGCCGCCGAGCTGAATCTCGCGGTCACGCCGCCCGCCGTGATCCTGATGGCCGGCCTGCAGGGCGCGGGCAAGACCACGACCGTGGGCAAGCTCGCGAAGCTGCTGCGCGAGAAGTACAAGAAGAAGGTGCTCACGGTGTCGTGCGACGTGTATCGCCCGGCCGCGATCATGCAGCTGAAAACGGTGACCGAGCAGGTCGGCGCCGACTTCTTCCCGTCCACGCCGGACCAGAAGCCCGTCGACATCGCGCTCGCGGCCGTCGACTGGGCGAAGCGCCACTACCATGACGTGCTGCTCGTCGACACGGCCGGCCGCCTCGGCATCGACGAGGCGATGATGCAGGAAATCGCCGCGCTGCACGGCGTGCTGAAGCCGGCCGAAACGCTGTTCGTCGTCGACGCGATGCTCGGCCAGGATGCCGTCAACACCGCGAAGGCGTTCAACGACACGCTGCCGCTCACCGGCGTCGTGCTGACCAAGCTCGACGGCGATTCGCGCGGCGGCGCCGCGCTGTCGGTGCGTCACGTCACGGGCAAGCCGATCAAGTTCGTCGGCGTCGCCGAGAAGCTCGACGGCCTCGAGGTGTTCCACCCCGACCGGATGGCGAACCGGATCCTCGGCATGGGCGACATCCTCGCGCTCGTCGAGGAAGCGCAGCGCGGCGTCGACGTGCAGGCCGCGCAGAAGCTCGCCGACAAGGTCAAGAAGGGCGGCGATTTCGACCTGAACGATTTCCGCGCGCAGATCTCCCAGATGAAGAACATGGGCGGTTTGTCCTCGCTGATGGATAAACTCCCCGCGCAGTTCCAGCAGGCGGCGGCCGGCGCCGACATGGGCCAGGCCGAAAAGTCGATCCGCCGGATGGAGGGCATCATCAGCTCGATGACGCCCGCCGAGCGCGCGAAACCCGAAATCATCAAGGCGACGCGCAAGCGCCGCATTGCGGCCGGCGCCGGCGTGCCGGTGCAGGAAGTCAACCGGATGCTGAACCAGTACGACCAGATGCGTACGATGATGAAGAAGCTGAAGGGCGGCAACATGCAGAAGATGATGCGCGGCCTGAAAGGCATGATGCCCGGCATGCGCTGATTCCGTCCGTCGGCCGGCGCGCGGGTTTTTGCCGTAGCGCGCGCTGGCCGTTCTGCTTCATCCTTATTTGTATACCGACTGCCCGCCAGAACACATGAACCGCGAAGAAGCCCTCCACATTTTCGACCACTCCGAAGAGATCGTCTCCGCCGACGCCGTCAACGCGTCGATCTCGAAGATGGCCGACGCGATCCGCGCCGAGATCGGCGACGCGTTCCCGCTCGTTCTCTCGGTGATGGGCGGCGCCGCGGTGTTTACCGGGATGCTGCTGCCGCATCTCGATTTCCCGCTCGAATTCGACTACATCCACCTGACTCGCTACCGCAACACGACGCAGGGCAGCCCGGAGATGCACTGGCGCGTCGCGCCGCGCGAATCGGTGAAGGATCGCATCGTGCTCGTGCTCGACGACATCCTCGACGAAGGCGAGACGATGGCCGCGATCCGCGACCGGATCCTCGACATGGGCGCAAAGCGCTTCATGTCGGCCGTGCTGTGCGAGAAGACGCTCGCGAAGGCGAAACCGCTGCACCCCGACTTCTGCGGCTTCTCGGTGCCGGACCGCTATGTGTTCGGCTGCGGGATGGACGCGAAGGGCTACTGGCGCAACTTGCCGACGATCCGCGCGCTGACCGCGAACGTCTGATCGCCGCGCTGTCCGCGCCATACCGCTATATCAATAGAAAGCGGCGCTCCGGTTTCCCGGAGCGCCGCTTTTTTGCGCACGCCGCCTGCGTTGGTTACAACTGGTGCACGAACGCGCGGATGCCGGCCAGCAGCATCTCGACCGAGATCGCGACCAGCACGAGCCCCATCAGCCGCTCGAACGCCGCGACCGTCCTTTCGCCGAGCCACTGCTGGATCCGTTCGGCCAGCACCAGCGTGATCGCGCAGACGATCATCGTGACCGTCAGCGCGCCGACCCACTCGAGCATCTTGCCGGGCGCCTGCGACGTCATCAGCATCACCGTCGCGAGCGCGGACGGCCCGGCCAGCGCCGGAATCGCGAGCGGCACGATGAACGGCTCGCCGCCCGCGCGCGGATCGCTGCCGAGCGCGCCGTCCGGGTGCGGGAAGATCATCCGCAGCGCGATCAGGAACAGCACGATCCCGCCGCCGAGCCGCAGCGACAGGTCGGTGAGGCTCATCATCCGCAGGAAGCGGTCGCCGACCAGCATGAAGAACAGCAGGATCACGAACGCGATCCCCACTTCGCGCAGAATCAGCTTCACGCGCCGCTCGCGCGGCACATCCCGCATCGCCGTAATGAACAGCGGGATGTTGCCGAGCGGATCCGTGATCAGCACGAGGAGCACGGTGGCCGACAGGAACGTGTATTCCATCGTGTCGCCCGGTCGCCGCGCTTAGTGCGCGAGCGCGGCGCGGATCTTCTCGGCGACCGTCGCCGCGGCCGTGTCGGCCGGCAGCAGCGTCGCTTCGGCGTCGCGGCGGCCCTGGTACTCGATCTTGCCTTCCTTCAGGCCGCGCTCGCCGATCACGAGACGATGCGGCACGCCGATCAGCTCCCAGTCGGCGAACATCACGCCCGGGCGCTCGCCGCGATCGTCGAGGATCACGTCGATGCCGGCCGCGACGAGTTCCGCGTACAGCTTGTCGGCCGTCTCGCGCACCATGTCGCTGCGGTCATAGCCCATCGGGCACAGCACGACCTCGAACGGCGCGATCGACTCGGGCCAGATGATGCCCTTCTCGTCGAAGTTCTGTTCGATCGCCGCGCCGAGAATGCGCGTGATGCCGACGCCGTAACAGCCCATCAGCATCGGCTGCGGCTTGCCCGACTCGTCGAGGAACGTCGCGCCCATCGCTTCCGAATACTTGGTGCCCAACTGGAACACGTGGCCAACTTCGATGCCGCGGCAGATGTCGATCGCGCCCTTGCCGTCCGGCGACGGATCGCCCTTCTTCACATTGCGCACGTCGGCGACCTCCGGCTCCGGCAGGTCGCGGCCCCAGTTCACGCCCGCGATGTGATAGTCGACCTCGTTCGCGCCGACGACGAAGTCGCTCATGTTCGCGACCGTGCGATCGGCGATCACCTTCACCGGCTTCTTCGTGCCGACCGGGCCGAGATAGCCCGGCGGCGTGCCGAACCACTCGACGATTTCCTGCTCGGTCGCGAAGCGGTGGTTCTTCAGGCCCGGCAGTTTCGACACCTTGATCTCGTTCAGGTCGTGGTCGCCGCGCAGCATCACGAGCCAGATGGTCGGCTCGGCGCCTTCGTTGTCGGTCGCGAGCACGATCGACTTGATCGTGCGCTCGAGCGGAATCGACAGCAGTTCGGCGACGGCCTCGCACTTCGCCTTGCCGGGCGTCGCGACCTTCTCCATCGCTTCGGCCGGCGCCGCGCGCTCGGCAATCAGCGGCAGCGCTTCGGCGGCCTCGACGTTCGCCGCGAATTCGGACGTCGGGCAGTACGCGATCGCGTCCTCGCCGGTATCGGCGATCACGTGGAACTCGTGCGAGAAGTTGCCGCCGATCGAGCCGCTGTCGGCCGCGACCGCGCGGAACTCGAGGCCCAGGCGCGTGAAGATGCGCACGTACGCGTCGTACATCTTGCGATACGACTCGTTCAGGCCGGCTGCGTCCTTGTCGAACGAATACGCGTCCTTCATGATGAATTCGCGGCCGCGCATCACGCCGAAGCGCGGACGGATCTCGTCGCGGAACTTCGTCTGGATCTGGTAGAAATTCACCGGCATCTGCCGGTAGCTCTTGATCTGGTTGCGCGCGATGTCGGTGACGACTTCCTCGTGCGTCGGCCCGATCACGAAATCGTTGTCCTTGCGGTCCTTGAAGCGCAGCAGCTCGGGGCCGTACTGCTCCCAGCGGCCCGACTCCTGCCACAGCTCGGCCGGCTGCACGGCCGGCATCAGCAGCTCGATGGCGCCCGCCCGGTTCATTTCCTCGCGCACGATCGCCTCGACCTTGCGAATCGAACGCAGGCCGACCGGCAGGTAGTTGTAGATGCCGCCGGCGACGCGACGGATCATGCCGGCGCGGACCATCAGCTTGTGGCTGACGATCTCTGCGTCGGCGGGTGCCTCTTTCAGGGTGCCGATAAAGAAACGGGAAGCTTTCATGCGGACGGTTCCAAAAACGGCGCCCCCAGGCGGGGCGCCCGAAAAAGTTTCAAGGTGAAAAAAGCGACGCGCCGCGAACGACGATGGCGCAGATGACGTAGCAGACTAATCAGGGACAATTCAGCCGGTGTACCCCGCGCGGATTCGCTCCGTCACGGTGCGCAGCGCCCGTTATCTGTTTATAATCAAAGCAATTTTAAAGGATTCGAAGGTGGTTGTATGCTGGATCGTGAAGGCTTTCGCCCGAACGTCGGCATCATCCTCTTGAACGCGCGCAACGAGGTGTTTTGGGGCAAGCGGCTCCGCGAGCATTCCTGGCAGTTTCCTCAAGGTGGGATCAAGTACGGCGAGACCCCCATGCAGGCAATGTACCGGGAACTGCACGAGGAAACGGGCCTGCATCCGGAACACGTCAAGATAATCGGCCGCACCCGCGACTGGTTGCGTTACGAGGTGCCTGACAAGTTCATCAAACGCGAAGTACGCGGTCATTACCGCGGCCAGAAGCAGATCTGGTTCCTGCTGCGGATGGTTGGACGCGATTGCGACATTTGCTTGCGCGCGACCGACCACCCGGAGTTCGATGCGTGGCGCTGGAACGAGTATTGGGTGCCGCTCGATGCGGTGATCGAGTTCAAGCGGGATGTCTATCAGTTGGCGCTGACGGAACTGTCGCGCTTCCTGCGCCGCCCGGCGCAGCGAGCCGAGAAGCCGCGCGGGCCGCGTGTGTCGCGCTATCCGCGCGTCATTGGCGCACAGGCCCAGACGCTGACGATTGTCGACACATCGGTAGTCTGTTCGGAGATCGAAGTGGAAGCGGGCACGCTCGACGAGATGCCGCCCCACGTGATCGTCGGCAAATGACGAGTCGGACTGCATGACCGGGCGCGACCTTGGTGTCGCGCCCTTTTTTTACGAGGAATGCATATTGAAAGCGATTGCTCTCGCGCTCGCATCGATCGCCGCAATGGCCGCCCTGGCCGGCTGCGCGAACTCGAAAGCGCCGTCCAACAAGGATGACAGCGAGTTCGTGTACCTGCTCGACCGTCAGGGAACCTGGAAGGAAAACGCCGTCGACACGCTGCCGCCGCTGCCGCAAACGGGCGATCTTCTGCCGTTCAACGTGTCGCAGAACACGCCGCTGAAGTTCTTCGTCGATGCGAAGTCGCTCGAGGTCGGCAGCGACGGCGTCGTGCGCTACGCAGTCGTCGTCACAAGCCCGGCCGGTGCGCGCAACGTGAACTACGAAGGCATCCGCTGCGACACCTACGAGTGGCGCCAGTACGCCGGCCTGAACTCCGACCACAACGGCTGGGATCGCACCGTCGAGAACGACTGGCGGCGCATCGAGAACGGCGAACTGAACGCCTACCACTCCGCGCTCTACCAGGACTACTTCTGCGCGAACAAGATGCCGCAGGGCTCGACCCGGCAGATCCTCGAAAACATCCGGTTCCACCGCACCGCGATGACGCAGTTGCGCTGACGGCACGCGATGCGGGTTGCCCGCATCGTCCTGTCGCACGAAAAAGCCCGCATCGCGCGGGCTTTTTCATTTGAACGACGGCACGTGGCCGGCGATCACACCAGCACGAGGTTGTCGCGATGAATCAGTTCAGGCTCCAGCATGTAGCCGAGCACGGTCTCGATCTCGCCGCTCGGCTTGCGGTGAATCAGCTTCGTTTCCGCGCTGCTGTAGTTCGTGAGCCCGCGCGCCACCTCGCGCCCGTCCGGGCCCACGCACGCGATCACCTCGCCGCGCGCGAACGCACCCTGTACGTCGATCACGCCGATCGGCAGCAGGCTCTTGCCGCCGGCCGTCAGCTTCTCGACCGCGCCCGCATCGATCACGACGTGGCCGCGCACCTGCAGATGGTCGGCCATCCATTGCTTGCGCGCCGCCATCCGCGCGGTACGGGCGATCAGTTGCGTGCCGATCGCCTCGCCGGCCGCCAGACGCACGAGCACGTCGGCCTCCCGGCCGCTCGCGATCACGGTATTCGCGCCGCTGTGGGCCGCGCGCTTCGCCGCGAGGATCTTGGTCAGCATCCCGCCGCGGCCGAGACTCGAGCCGGCCCCGCCCGCCATCGCCTCGAGCTCCGGCGCGCCCGCATTGGCCTCGCCGACGAGCGTCGCGTTCGGATCCTTGCGCGGATCGGCGGTGAACAGCCCCGACTGGTCGGTGAGGATGATCAGCGCATCGCCTTCGATCAGGTTCGCGACGAGCGCACCGAGCGTATCGTTGTCGCCGAACTTGATTTCGTCGGTGACGACCGTGTCGTTTTCGTTGATGATCGGCACGACGCCGAGCCGCAGCAACGTGAGCAGCGTCGATCGCGCATTCAGGTAGCGTTCGCGATCCGCCAGATCGGCGTGCGTGAGCAGGATCTGCGCGGTGCGGATGCCGTGTTCGGTGAAGCGGCTCTCGTAGACTTGCGCGAGCCCCATCTGGCCGACCGCGGCGGCGGCCTGCAGCTCGTCGATTTCCCGCGGCCGCTTGCTCCAGCCGAGCCGCTGCATGCCTTCGGCAATCGCGCCCGAACTGACGAGCACGACTTCCTTGCCCTGCGCACGCAACGCGGCGATCTGGGCTGCCCAGCGGCCGATTGCAGCATGATCGAGCCCCTTGCCGTCGTTGGTCACGAGGCTGGAGCCCACCTTCACCACCAATCGCTTCGAATCCGCGATGATCGAACGCATCCTGCACTGTCTCCTGTATCTGATGCCGGCCCGCCGGGCGCGATTGAACGCCGACGCCGGGCGGCACGCCCGGCGCGTGACCTAACCGTTCAGGCGTCGTCGCCCGAGGCCGCGCCGCCCTTCGCCGGCGGCGCATCGCGGAATCGCACGTCCGCCGCGAGATCTTCCGCCTCCGCCGCGCGATGCGCGTCCGAATGTTCGGACAGGTAGTCGTAGATCGCGTAGCACAGCGCTTCGCAGCCCTGGCCCGTCAGCGCCGAGATCTCGAACACGGGGCCGTCCCAGCCGAAGCGGTCGAGGAAATCCGCGACGCGCGCCTCGCGCTCGTCTTCCGGCACCATGTCGAGCTTGTTGAGCACGAGCCAGCGCGGCTTCTCGTAGAGCGCCTCGTCGTATTTGCGCAGTTCGCCGACGATCGCCGTCGCCTCCGCGACGGGATCGACGCTTTCGTCGAACGGCGCGAGATCGACCAGATGCAGCAGCACGCCGGTACGCTGCAGGTGACGCAGGAATTGATGCCCGAGGCCCGCGCCTTCGGCCGCACCCTCGATCAGCCCCGGGATATCGGCGATCACGAAGCTCTTGCTCGGGCCGACCCGCACCACGCCGAGATTCGGCGCGAGCGTCGTGAACGGGTAGTCGGCGATCTTCGGCTTCGCGTTCGACACCGACGAGATGAAGGTCGACTTGCCCGCGTTCGGCATGCCGAGCAGCCCGACGTCGGCGAGCACCTTCAGCTCGAGCTTCAGCATGCGCCGCTCGCCCGGCTTGCCGTCCGTCTTCTGGCGCGGCGCGCGGTTCGTGCTCGACTTGAAATGCAGGTTGCCGAGGCCGCCGGCGCCGCCCTGCGCGAGCATCACCTGCTGGTCGTGCTCGGTGAGGTCGGCGATCAGCTCGCCGGTATCCATGTCGCTGATGATCGTGCCGACCGGCATGCGCAGCGTGACGTCGTCGCCGCCCTTGCCATAACAATCGGAGCCGCGGCCGTTTTCGCCGTTGCGCGCGAGGTGCTTCTTCGCGTAACGGTAGTCGATCAGCGTGTTGATGTTGCGGTCGGCGATCGCGTAAACGCTGCCGCCCCGGCCGCCGTCGCCGCCGTCCGGCCCGCCGAACGGGACGAATTTCTCGCGGCGCATCGACGCGCTGCCATCGCCTCCGTCGCCGGCGATGACTTCGATTCGTGCTTCGTCAATGAACTTCATTCGTCACTCCGCCCAGTATTTCCGCTATTGTGCCGCGCGCCGGCACGCTTGAACAATCGGCCGTTCGGCCGATCGTACGCCGGTTGCGCGAGGGTCGCCGGCCCGCACCGGCGGGCGGCGACCCAATAAAAAAGGCCCCGCGAAGACTGCGGGGCCTTTCGGCTACGAAGCCCGTGGGTGCCTGACTTAGGCAGCCGCCGGGACGACGATGACCAGATGCTTCTTGTCCGCGCCCTTCGTCGCGAACTTGACGTGACCGTCGACCAGCGCGAACAGGGTGTGATCCTTGCCCATGCCGACGTTCTCGCCAGCGTGCATGCGCGTACCGCGCTGACGCACGATGATGCCGCCGGCATTGATTGCCTGGCCGCCGTACACTTTCACGCCGAGACGTTTCGACTCGGAGTCGCGGCCGTTCCGGGAAGAGCCGCCTGCCTTTTTGTGTGCCATCTGATTGCTCCTTAACCGAGGCGCTTACGCGTTGATCGCGTCGATGCGCAGCTCAGTGTAGTTCTGGCGGTGGCCGCCATGCTTTTGGTAGTGCTTCCGGCGACGCATCTTGAAGATGGTGACCTTGGCATGACGACCGTGCGACACAACGGTGGCCTTGACGGAAGCCCCACTGACCAGCGGCGCACCGAACTTAATCGATTCGCCTTCGCCCACTGCGAGAACCTGGTCGAGCGTGATTTCAGCGTCAATGTCAGCCGGTATCTGTTCTACTTTGAGTTTTTCGCCAACGGCAACCTTGTACTGCTTGCCGCCGGTTTTTATGACCGCGTACATTGAGAACCTCACTCTGGATCCAATTTTTCCGCACACCACGCGCGGAAAACACGTGATTATACATGGGGTTAGCACCCAAGTCAAAGCCGATCGACGATTGCCGCGCGCGGGGCCTCGGCCGGACGGTCAAAATCGCGCCGCTGCTACGTCTGACAGACCGGCATATCGCGGATTCGACTTATAATCCGCGGCATCACCCAATTCCATCATCATGTCGTCGTCCACCGCCTCCCCCACCCTCAGCGCCGCCCACCTGCTCGCCCCGATCACCAGCGACATGGAGCAGGTGAATCGCGTTATCCGGCAAAGCCTCGCGTCCGACGTGCTGCTGATCAACCAGATCGCCGAGTACATCATCGGCGCGGGCGGCAAGCGGCTGCGTCCGGCGTTGCTGCTGCTCGTCGCCGGCGCGCTCGGCGAAACGTCGCACCAGCGGCACGTGCTGGCCGCCGTCGTCGAGTTCATCCACACGGCCACGCTGCTGCATGACGATGTCGTCGACGAATCCGAGCTGCGCCGCGGCCGCCAGACCGCCAATGCGCTGTTCGGCAACGCGGCGAGCGTGCTGGTAGGCGACTACCTCTACTCGCGTTCGTTCGAGATGATGGTCGGCGTCGGCAAGATGCGCGTGATGGAGATCCTGTCCGAAGCGACGACGATCATTTCGGAAGGCGAGGTGCTGCAGCTCCTCAACATGCACGACGCGGACGTCGACGAAACGCGCTACATGCAGGTGATCCGCTACAAGACGGCCAAGCTGTTCGAGGCGTCGGCGCGCCTGGGCGCGGTGCTCGCGGGCGCCGATGCGCCGACCGAGGCGGCAGCCGCCGAATACGGCCGCCGGATCGGCACCGCGTTCCAGATCATGGACGACTGGCTCGACTATGCAGGCACGGCCGAGGCGATGGGCAAGAATGCCGGCGACGACCTGCGCGAAGGCAAGCCGACGCTGCCGCTCATCTATCTGATCGAACGCGGCACGCCCGAACAGTCGGCGCTCGCACGCGAGGCGATCGAACAGGGCGGCACCGATCGCTTCGACACGATTTTCGAAGCGATCACGCGTTCGGGCGCGCTCGATCACACGCTCGAATGCGCACGCCAGGAAGCGCAGGCGGCAGCCGCGGCGATTGCCGCGTTCCCCGATTCGATTTACAAGGAAAGCCTGCTCGGGTTGTGCTCATACTCGACGTCGCGGCAATCGTAAACACGCCGCGAACGCGAAGCGATGCCTTGTCTCGAAAATTTTCTTCATCGAAGTATTCCCTTTTAGAAAAAACATCGTTATAGTTACGTTCTTGCTTGTGACGACGCAGCGATTCTTAACGAAGAGGGCGAAGTCCGAAGAGCAAAAATCGGGGTGTAGCTTAGCCTGGTAGAGCGCTACGTTCGGGACGTAGAGGCCGGAGGTTCGAATCCTCTCACCCCGACCAGATTTAAAAAAACCGTGCACCGCGTGCACGGTTTTTTTTCGTCCGGCCGCCGCGGGCCCCGCGTGTCGCGCGCGACACATCGCGGTCGCCGGCCTCTGCTATATTTCCCCCATCCCTGTCCTTCACTGCCCTTTCCAACGCGTGGACCAAATTCCCTTATGGGCGCAAATCGGCGCCGTCTTCCTGCTTCTCCTCTGTTCCAGCTTCTTTTCCATTTCCGAGACCGCGATGATGGCGCTCAACCGCCATCGGCTGAAGCATCTCGCAGGTCAAGGCGCACTCGGCGCGAAAACCACGCAGGGGCTGCTCACGCGCACTGACTTGCTGCTCAGCGTGATCCTGATCGGCAACAACCTGTTCAACACGATCATCCCGGTCCTCACGACGTCGCTCGCGCTCCATACGTTCGGGCGCAACAACCTCGCGCTGTCGATCGCGACCGGTGTCGTCGCGTTCCTGATCATCGTGTTCGCGGAAATCGCGCCGAAGATCGTCGGCGCGACGTTCCCCGAACGCATCGCGCTGCCCGCGAGCCTCGTGATCGCACCGCTGATGCGCGTGTTCAAGCCGGTCGTGTGGTTCGTCAACGCGCTCGCGAACGGCGTGCTGTGGGTGTTGCGCATCAACACGAAAAAGGGCCGCGACCAGCGGATGTCGGCCGACGAGCTGCGCGCCATCGTGCTCGAATCGAGCAGTTTCATGCCGACCAAGCACCGCAGCATCCTGCTCAACCTGTTCGACCTCGAGAACATCACGGTCGACGACGTGATGGTGCCGCGCCGCCAGATCGAGTCGCTCAACTTCCACGCGCCGCTCGACGACATCCTGCATCAGCTCGAAACCTGCTATCACAACCGGCTCGTCGTCTACGAAGGCGACATCGACAAGGTGCTCGGCGTGCTGCACGTGCGCAAGACGCTCACCGCGCTGCACAACCAGGATTTCGACCGCGAGACGCTGCGCGCGCTGCTCGCCGAACCATACTATGTGCCGTCCGGCACGCCGGTGGTCCAGCAGTTGCAGTTCTTCCAGGAAACCCGCCAGCGCACCGCGCTCGTCGTCAACGAGTACGGCGAACTCGAAGGGCTCGTCACGCCCGAGGACATCATCGAGGAACTGATCGGCGAATTCACGACGTCGATGCCGCGCAGCGAGCGCGCGGGCGGATGGGACGAGAACGGCGAATGCATCGTCTCGGCCAGCATGCCGCTGCGCGAACTGAACCGCTGGCTGCACCTGAAGCTGCCGACCGACGGCCCGAAGACGCTGAACGGACTCGTGCTCGAGATCCTCGAGGAAATTCCGGAAGACGACGTGTGCCTGAAAATCGGCGACGTGATGCTCGAGGTGATGCGCAGCGACGATCAGGCTGTACGCACCGTCAAGCTCTTCAAGCCGCGCGGCGCGCGCGCCGGTCGCGCCGCGTCGCGCTAGGGCCCGCTCGCGCCAATAACAGGCCCTGGCCGAACGGCCGACTGCCGGCGCCGCCCGCGACGCGCGATCATCTGCGCATCACGGTCAACAGGCGGCCAACATGCCGGCTCACATGCACTTCCCTTCCTCAGCGGCGTCGCCGCACGCGCAGTCGGCGCCCGCGCCCGCCGACGCGCCGCCCACCGCCGCGCCCCATGCACTCGATGCGGCCCAACTCGACGATGCCCCCGCCGTACGGCTGCTGACGGACACGCTGCACGCGGCGCGCGTGCGCGACGCGTCGGACATCCACGTCGAGCCGTTCGAAGCCGGCTGGCGCATCCGTCTGCGCATAGACGGCGTGCTGCATGAACACGCGCGGCCACCGCTGCACCTGCGCGATGCGCTCGTCACCCGGATCAAGGTGCTCTCGCGCATGGACATCGCCGAACGGCGGCTCCCGCAGGACGGCCGGCTGCGCATCGCGATCGACGGCGGCATGCGCGGCGACTATCGCGTCAGTTCGCTGCCCACGCTGTTCGGCGAAAAGCTCGTGCTGCGGCGGCTCGAAACGCTGCCGCCCGATCTCACGCTCGCAATCCTCGGCTTCGACGCGCGGCAGGCGGCCGCGATGGAGGCCGCGATCCGCGCGCCGCACGGCCTCGTGCTGGTCACGGGCCCGACCGGCAGCGGCAAGACGCTGTCGCTCTACTGCGCGCTGCAAATGCTCGATCGCGACGCGCGCAACGTCTGCACGGTCGAGGATCCTGCCGAGATCCAGCTCGACGGGATCAATCAGGTCGGGGTCGCCGACAAGGCAGGGCTCACGTTCGCGACGGCGCTGCGCGCGCTGTTGCGACAGGACCCGGACGTCATCATGGTCGGCGAGATTCGCGATGCGGAGACGGCCGATGTCGCGATCAAGGCCGCGCAGACCGGCCATCTCGTGTTGTCGACGCTGCACACGAACGACGCGCCGGCCGCCGTCGCGCGGCTGCTCGACATCGGCGTCGCACCGTACAACCTCGCGGCCGCGCTGCACCTCGTCACCGCGCAACGCCTCGTCCGGCGCCTGTGCGTCGCCTGCCGCGCGCATTCGGACGCATCGGCGCGCGCGCTGCGGGAAGCCGGCTGCGACCCGGCGGCACTGGCGGCCGGCTGGCGGCCGTTCGTCGCCCGCGGCTGTTCCGCCTGTCACGGGATCGGCTATCGCGGGCGCATCGGCCTGCATCAGACGATGCCGGTATCGCCCGGGCTGGCCGAGCGCATCGTCGCGCGGGCGAGCGTCGGCGAACTCGCGCAGTGCGTGGCGGCCGAGGGCGTGCGCACGCTGCGCGACGCGGCATTCGCGCGCGTCATGGACGGCACGACGAGCATCGCGGAAGCCGTCGCCGCCACCCCCGCGGCGTGAACGTGCGCACGCCACCGCGCGAAACCCGCTTTGCATGGCGCGGCCGCCATCGCGACGGCTCGCCGCGTCGCGGGACCGTCATCGCGTTCGACGCCGCGGCCGCGCGCGCCACGCTCGCGCGCGACGGCATCGCGGTGCTGTCGCTCGACGTCCGCGGGCCGGCCCGTGCGCCTGCGGCGGCCGCGCGTGACATCACGCGCTTCACGCGCCAGCTCGCGAGCCTGCTGCAGGCCGGCCTGCCGCTCGCGCCGTCGCTCGAGATGCTCGCGCGCACCCGCACGCGCGACGGCGTGCCGCGCATTGCCGCGGGGCTCGCCCGCGAAATCGTCGGCGGCCGGCGCTTCGCCGATGCGCTCGCACGCTATCCATCGCAATTCGGCACGCTGTATCGTCAGTTGATCGAGGTCGGCGAGGCGTCCGGTTCGCTCGGCGTCGTGCTGACGCGGGTCGCGGAACATC
Source organism: Burkholderia sp. AU16741 (assembly GCF_002223345.1). Taxonomy (NCBI): domain Bacteria; kingdom Pseudomonadati; phylum Pseudomonadota; class Betaproteobacteria; order Burkholderiales; family Burkholderiaceae; genus Burkholderia; species Burkholderia sp. AU16741. The sequence continues at coordinate 36,324 of NZ_NKEZ01000003.1, read as the reverse complement.
GCGAGCGCGCCGATGCGCAATGGCGCAAGCTGCGGGCCGCGCTCGCGTATCCGGCCGCCGTCATCCTGTTCGCGCTCGCGATCTCGGCCGCCTTGATGGTGTGGGTCGTACCGACCTTCCGGCAGATCTTCGACGGTTTCGGCGCCGCCCTGCCCGCGCCGACCCGCGCGCTGCTCGCGCTGTCCGCCGCGCTGTCGGCGTGGGGCGGTGTGCTCCTGGCCGGCGCGGCCGCCACCGGGCTTGCCGCGCAGCACGCGCTGCGGCGCTCGGCCGCGCTGCGTCACGCGCTCGCGCGGCGCCTGCTGCGCGCCCCGCTCGTCGGCAGCGCGCTGGAGCGATTCGCGGCCGCACGCTGGTGCCGCTCGCTGGCGACCCTGCTCGGCGCCGGCGTGCCGCTCGCCGATGCGTTCGCGACGCTCGAGCGCACGGCCGGCCATCCGGTGTTCGCGCACGCCACCGCGCACGTCGCCGCACGTGTGCTGCGCGGCGTACGTCTGGCCGATGCGATGCATTCGGCCGGCTGCTTTCCGGACGACGTCGTGCAACCGATCGCCGTCGCCGAGGAAACCGGTGCGCTCGACACGATGCTCGCGGACATCGCCGCGTTGTGCGAGCGCCAGCTGGATGCGCGCCTCGATGCGCTCGCGGCGCTCGGCGAACCGTTGATCGTGATCGTCCTGGGCGCACTCGTCGGCGGCCTCGTGATCGCGATGTACCTGCCGATCCTTCAACTCGGCAACGTGGTGTAGCATCGCAACCGATTCTGTCGCCTTTTAAGTCCGAACCTTGAGCCTCATGACGCCAGCGCCCCTGCCCGCCGTTCCCGATTCGCCCGAGAGCACGCTGCTCGCGCTGGCGATGCTGCCGCCCGCGCTGCAGTATGCGTTCGCGATCGTCGTCGGCCTTTGCATCGGCAGCTTCCTGAACGTCGTCGTGCACCGGTTGCCCGTGATGATGCAGCGTGCGTGGCAGGCCGAGATCGCCGAGGCGACCGGCACCGCGGGCGCCCCGCCCGACGACGGTTATCCGCCGCGCTACGATCTGTGGCGCCCGCGCAGCGCCTGCCCGCATTGCGGCCACGTACTGCGCGCGTGGGAAAACATCCCGGTCGTCAGCTACCTGATGCTGCGCGGGCGCTGCCGGCGCTGCGGCCATGCGATCGGCGTCCGCTACGTGCTCGTCGAGATCGCGTGCGCAGGGCTCGCCGCCGGCTCGCTCGCGGCGTTCGGCCCGACCGTCGCCGCGCTTGCCGCGTTCGCGCTGTGCGCGGCATTGCTCGCGATGAGCGCGATCGACATCCGGACCGGCTACCTGCCCGACTCGATGACGCTGCCGCTGCTGTGGGCCGGGCTCGTGCTGAACCTTGGCGGTACCTTCACGTCGCTGCGCTCGGCCGTGATCGGCGCGATGGCCGGCTACCTGTTCCTGTGGTCGATCTACTGGCTGTTCAAATGGCTGCGCGGCATCGAGGGCATCGGTTTCGGCGACCTGAAGCTGCTTGCCGCGCTCGGCGCGTGGATGGGCTGGGCCGCCCTGCCGCAGGTCGTGCTGTTCGCGGCGGTGACCGGCGCGATCGTCGGGCTCGTCGCGACCTGGCGCGGCCGCATGCGCTTCGAGGAGCCGATTCCGTTCGGCCCGTTCCTCGCGGCCGGCGGCGCCGCCACGCTGTTTTTCGGCACCCCTTTCTATGTGGCGCTCGGAGGCTGACATGTTTTCCGTAGGACTCACGGGCGGCATCGGCAGCGGCAAGACGACCGTTGCCGATCTGTTCGGCGCCCGTGGCGCATCGCTCGTCGATACCGACCTGATTGCCCACCGCATCACCGCGCCGGGCGGCCTCGCGATGCCGGCGATCGAACAGGCCTTCGGTCGCGACTTCGTGGCCTCCGACGGCTCGCTCGATCGCGCGAAGATGCGCACGCTGATCTTCAGCGACGACGATGCGCGCCGCCGCCTCGAAGCGATCACGCATCCGCTGATCCGCGCGGAGACCGATCGCGAGGCGCGCGAAGCACGGGGCCCGTACGTGATGTTCGTCGTGCCGCTGCTCGTCGAGTCGGGCACCTGGAAGGCGCGCAGCGATCGCGTGCTCGTCGTCGACTGCCCGGTCGAAACGCAGATCGCGCGCGTGATGCGGCGCAACGGTTTCACGCGCGAACAGGTTGAAGCGATCATCGCCAGACAGGCGACGCGCGAAGCCCGCCTCGCGGCGGCCGACGACGTGATCGTCAACGACGCGGTCACGCCCGCCGCGCTCGCCGCGCAGGTCGATGCACTGCACCAACGCTATGTCGGATTCGCGGCCGCCGCGCGCTGAGCATCGCGCATCGTGATGGTGTACGAAATTGGCGCGTTGCTAGGGTAGAGAGGGGGCATTAGAATGTCCTTCATTGTTTCAATCCCTACCCAAGAGGCGAGCGCGCTTGATTCTTTACGAGTATCCGTTCAACGAGCGAATTCGCACGCTGTTGCGTCTCGAAGATCTATTCGAGCGCTTCGCGTTCTTTTTGGCTCAGGAGGACCCGCGTGAACACCACGTCGCGCTGACGACGCTGTTCGAAATCGCCGAGGTAACGGGCCGCGCGGACCTGAAATCGGATCTGATGAAGGAGCTCGAACGTCAACGGCAGACGCTCGCCCCCTTTCGCGGCAATCCGGGCATCGAGCAGAACGCGCTCGAGGCCGTGCTCGGCGAAATCGAGCAAACGCTCGCGAATCTCGCGCAGATGCAGGGCAAGACCGGCCAGCACCTCGTCGACAACGAGTGGCTCGCCAGCATCCGCAGCCGCGCGGTGATTCCGGGCGGCACGTGCAAATTCGACCTGCCGTCGTACTACGCGTGGCAACAATGGCCCGCCGAGCAGCGGCGCCAGGACATCACGAAGTGGATCCTGCCGCTGCTGCCGTTGCGCGACGCCGCGGCGATCGTGCTGCGGCTCGCGCGCGAATCGGGTCAGGCGTCGAAGGTCATGGCGATGCAGGGCAGTTACCAGCAGATGCTGTCCGGCCGCAGCTACCAGTTGATGCAGGTGCGCGTATCGCCGGAGCTGCGCGTGATTCCCGAGGCGAGCGCCAACAAATACATGCTGTGGGTGCGGTTCACCATGCAGGACGGCGATGTACGGCCGCGTGCGGTGGACATCGACGTGCCGTTCCATCTGACACTGTGTAATCTGTAACGGCCGCGTGCCGGATCGATGCTTTCGTATGACTACCGTTGTGAAATGCCCTTCGTGCGGCGCGGAAGTGCGCTGGACGCCTGAAAACAAGTTCCGTCCCTTCTGTTCGGCCCGCTGCAAGCAGCTCGACCTCGGCGCATGGGCCGCGGAGAAGTATCGGATCGGCGGTTCCGCCGACGAGGGCCCGTCGTCGGAAGAGGACGGCACGGACAACCGCCGCGACAGCTGAGCGGCGCGACGCCACCGTCCGCCGATATGGCCCGCGTTTCAGGCGGGCCGCCACGGCGTCACTGCGACGCCGCTTCCTGCTCGAGCAGTTCAAGCACCGGCAGCGCCGCCGGCAACAGCGGCGCAACCTCGACCGGCAGTTGCTGCCACACGAACGCCTGCCCTTCCTTGCTGTGCGGCTCGCCCGTCCAGCCCGTCACCTTGCAGAAATAGAGCCGCACGTACGCGTGCGGATAATCGTGCTCGAGCGTGTGCCAGCGGTGGCTGGCCGTGACCTCGATGCCGAGCTCCTCGTGCAGTTCGCGCGCCAGCGCATCCTCGACGCTTTCGCCGGCCTCCAGCTTGCCGCCGGGAAACTCCCAGTAACCTTCGTACGGCTTGCCCTGCAGGCGTTGCGCGAGCAGATACCTGCCATCCGGCTGCACCATCACGCCAACCGCGACTTCCGTCACCTTGCGACCGTCCGGCGCCCGCGCGGCGCCCTGTGCCTGATCCGCGCTCATACCTGCTCCTTGCGGCCCGACCAGTCCCGCGCGAACTGCCACGCGACGCGGCCCGAGCGCGAACCGCGCTCGAGCGCCCATACGAGCGCGTCGCCGCGCGCGGTCTCGATCTCCGCATCCGGGCAGCCGAAGTGGCGCAGCCAGTGCGCGACGATGTCGAGGTAGTCGTCCTGCTTGAACGGATAGAAGCTGACCCACAGGCCGAAGCGCTCCGACAGCGAGATCTTCTCCTCGACGACTTCGCCAGGGTGAATCTCGCCGTCCGGCAGATGCTTGTACGACTCGTTGTCGCTCATGTACTCGGGCAGCAGATGGCGGCGGTTCGACGTCGCGTAGATCAGCACGTTGTCCGACTGCGCGGCGATCGACCCGTCGAGCGCGACCTTCAGCGCCTTGTAGCCCGATTCGCCGTCCTCGAACGACAGATCGTCGCAAAACACGATGAAGCGCTCCGGACGCTGCGAGATCAGATCGACGATATCGCCGAGATCGTGCAGGTCGTCCTTGTCGACTTCGATCAGGCGCAGCCCGTCGTTCGCGTACGCATTCAGGCACGCCTTGATCAGCGACGACTTGCCGGTACCGCGTGCGCCGGTCAGCAGCACGTTGTTGGCCGGCTTGCGCTGCACGAACTGCCGCGTGTTCTGGTCGATCAGCGCTTTCTGGCGATCGATGTTGTGCAGGTCGCCGAGCGTGATCGACGACACGGCCGGCACCGGCTGCAGATAACCGCGCCCCTGGCGCTTGCGCCAGCGGAACGCGTGGGCCGCGTTCCAGTCGATGGCCGCCGGTGCGGGCGGCAGCATCCCTTCGAGACGGCCGAGCAGCGCTTCCGCGCGCGTCAGAAACTGTTCAAGCTTGTCCATGTCGTTCGAGTGCTTCCGCTCAGGAGCGGTAATCCGCGTTGATGCTCACGTAATCGTGCGACAGGTCGCACGTCCAGACGGTGGCGTGCGCGTCGCCGCGGCCGAGCAGCACGCGGATCGTGATCTCGCTCTGCTTCATCACGCGCTGGCCGTCCTCTTCCTGGTAGGCCGGGTTGCGGCCACCCGCCTTCGCGACGAGCACGTCGTCGAGATAGAGGTCGATCTTGCCGACGTCGAGATCCGCGACGCCGGCATAGCCGATCGCCGCGAGAATCCGGCCGAGGTTGGGGTCGGATGCGTAGAAGGCCGTCTTCACCAGCGGCGAATGGCCGATCGCGTACGCGATCTGGCGGCATTCGGCGACGCTCTTGCCGCCTTCGACCTGCACCGTCATGAATTTCGTCGCGCCTTCGCCATCGCGCACGATCAGCTGGGACAGCACCTGCGCGACTTCCGTCACCGCGTCGCGCAGCGCCGCATAGGCCGGCGAATCGGTCGACGTGATGGCCGGCAGCGTGCTCTTGCCCGATGCGATCAGGATGAACGAGTCGTTGGTCGACGTGTCGCCGTCGATCGTGATGCAGTTGAACGAGCGGTCGGCGACTTCCTTCACGAGCGTGTCGAGCACCGGCTGCGCGACGTTCGCATCGAACGCGAGGAAGCCGAGCATCGTCGCCATGTTCGGCTTGATCATGCCCGCCCCCTTGCTGATGCCCGTCAGCGTGACCGTGTGACCGTCGATCATCACCTGCCGCGACGTCGCCTTCGGCAGCGTGTCGGTCGTCATGATCGCGTGTGCGGCGTCGAACCAGTTCGCGGCCTTGCGGTTCGCGAGCGCGGCCGGCAGGCCGGCCTTCAGGCGCTCGATCGGCAACGGCTCGAGGATCACGCCGGTCGAGAACGGCAGCACCTGCGCCGGCTCGATGCCCGCGAGGCGCGCGAGCTCCGTGCAGGTCTCGCGAGCGTTCACGAGGCCCGGCTCGCCGGTGCCCGCGTTCGCATTGCCCGTATTCACGACCAGCGCGCGGATGCCCGCGCCGCCCGCACGCACCTTCGCCAGATGCTCGCGGCACACGGTGACCGGCGCTGCGCAGAAACGGTTTTCGGTGAATACGCCCGCGACCGTCGCGCCTTCGTCGACGGAGATGACCAGCACGTCCTTGCGATTCGGCTTGCGGATGTTCGCTTCCGCCCAGCCCAGCGTGACGCCGGCGACGGGATGCAGTTGGGCGGGATCGATCGACGGAAAATTGACAGCCATGGGGCACACCTGCCGGATGGAAAATGCCGGCACGCGCCGGCATCGATTGGAAGAACCGGCGGCCCCACGCGGGCCGCCACAACTCACATCACTGACTCGAAACTGCGAACGACGCGGCACGCGTGACGCGCGCCGCCGCCGATCATGACAGCTTCCCGTGACATTGCTTGTACTTCTTGCCGCTGCCGCACGGGCACGGATCGTTGCGGCCGACCTTCGGCATTTCGCCGCCGGGCCCGCTGTGCGTCATCGCGCTGCCGACCATGTCGGCCGTCGCCGTGGCCGCCGCGGCGGCCGTGACGTTCGCCACCGGCGCACCGGCGTCCGCGTAATCGGCGTGCTGGTATTCGACGTTCTCGAGATGACCGCCGCGCTCCTCGATCTGCTCGGCCGCTTCTTCCAGCTGCTCCGGCGACTGGATCTGCACGTTCATCACGATGCGCGTGACTTCCTGCTTGATCGCGTCGAGCATCGCGGCGAACAGCTCGAACGCCTCGCGCTTGTACTCCTGCTTCGGATTCTTCTGCGCATAGCCGCGCAGGTGGATGCCCTGACGCAGATGGTCGAGCGCCGCGAGGTGCTCGCGCCACAGGCGGTCGACCGTCTGCAGCATCACCGAACGCTCGAACGCGCTGAACGATTCGCGGCCGACCATCGCGACCTTCGCCTCGTACTGCTCGTCGGCGGCCGTCGTCACCGCGTCGAGGATCTCGTCGGCCGTGATCGACGACGACTCGTTCACCATTTCCTGGATCGCGAGGTCGAGCTGCCAGTCGTTGCGCAATGCTTCCTCGAGCTCGGGCACGTCCCACTGCTCTTCGATGCTGCCTTCCGGCACGAACTGGCGGACGACTTCGGTGATCACGCCGTGACGCATCGCGGTGATCGTCTCGGTGATGTCGTGCGCCTCGAGCAGTTCGTTGCGCTGCTGGTAGATCACCTTGCGCTGGTCGTTCGACACGTCGTCGTATTCGAGCAGTTGCTTGCGGATGTCGAAGTTGCGCGCTTCGACCTTGCGCTGCGCCGATTCGATCGACCGCGTGACGATGCCCGCCTCGATCGCCTCGCCTTCCGGCATCTTCAGGCGATCCATGATCGAGCGCACGCGGTCGCCCGCGAAGATGCGCAGCAGCGGATCGTCGAGCGACAGGTAGAAGCGCGACGAACCCGGATCGCCCTGGCGGCCCGCGCGGCCGCGCAGCTGATTGTCGATCCGGCGCGATTCGTGGCGCTCGGTGCCGATGATGTGCAGGCCGCCCGCGGCCTTCACCTGCTCGTGCAACGTTTCCCACTCGTCGTGCAGTTGCTTGATGCGGCGTGCCTTTTCGTCGGCCGGGATCGCTTCGTCGGCGTCGATGAACGCGGCCTGCTTCTCGGCGTTTCCGCCGAGCACGATATCGGTACCGCGACCGGCCATGTTGGTCGCGATCGTGATGCGCTTCGGACGGCCGGCTTCCGCGACGATCGCCGCTTCACGCTCGTGCTGCTTCGCGTTCAGCACTTCGTGCGGCAGCCCGGCCTGCTTCAGCAGGTGCGACAGCAGTTCCGAGTTCTCGATCGACGTCGTGCCGACCAGCACCGGCTGACCGCGCTCGTAGCACTCGCGGATGTCGCGGATCACCGCGTCGTAGCGCTCCTTGGCCGTCTTGTAGATCTGGTCCTGCTTGTCGATCCGCTTCGGCGGACGATTGGTCGGGATCACGACCGTCTCGAGGCCGTAGATCTCGTTGAATTCGTACGCTTCCGTGTCCGCGGTACCGGTCATGCCGGCCAGCTTCGCGTACATCCGGAAGTAGTTCTGGAACGTGATCGACGCGAGCGTCTGGTTCTCGCTCTGGATCTTCACGTGTTCCTTCGCCTCGACCGCCTGGTGCAAGCCGTCGGACCAGCGGCGGCCGGCCATCAGGCGGCCCGTGAATTCGTCGACGATGACCACTTCGCCGTTCTGCACGACGTAGTGCTGATCCTTGTGGAACAGCGTGTGGGCACGCAGCGCCGCGTACACGTGGTGCATCAGCGTGATGTTCTGCGGCGCGTACAGGCTTTCGCCCTCGCCGATCAGGCCCCATTCAGCGAGCAGGCGCTCGGCCTTCTCGTGGCCCGATTCCGTCAGGAACACCTGGCGCGCCTTCTCGTCGAGCGTGTAGTCGCCCGGCTTCTCGACGCCCGTACCGTCGGCCTTCTCTTCGCCGATCTGGCGCTCGAGCAGCGGCGGCAGTGCGTTCATCCGCACGTACAGCTCGGTGTGATCCTCGGCCTGGCCCGAAATGATCAGCGGCGTACGCGCTTCGTCGATCAGGATCGAGTCCACTTCGTCGACGACCGCGAAGTTCAGCGCCCGCTGCACGCGCGCGTCGGTCTCGTAGACCATGTTGTCGCGCAGGTAGTCGAAGCCGAATTCGTTGTTCGTGCCGTACGTGATGTCCGCCGCGTACGCCTGCTGCTTCTGGTCGTGCTCCATGCCGGACAGGTTGATGCCGACCGACAGACCGAGGAAGTTGTAGAGGCGCGCCATCCATTCGGCGTCGCGCTGCGCGAGGTAATCGTTGACGGTCACGACGTGCACGCCGCGGCCGGCCAGCGCATTCAGGTACACGGGCAGCGTCGCGACGAGCGTCTTGCCCTCGCCGGTGCGCATTTCCGCGATCTTGCCGTAGTGGAGCACCATGCCGCCGATCATCTGCACGTCGAAGTGCCGCATCTTCAGCACGCGGCGACTCGCTTCGCGACAGACCGCGAAGGCCTCGGGCAACAGCTTGTCGAGCGACTCGCCGCCCGCGACCCGCTGGCGGAATTCGTCCGTCTTGCCGCGCAACTGGTCGTCCGTCAGCTTCTCGATCTGCGTTTCGAGCGCATTGATCGTCGCGACGGTCTTTTGGTATTGCTTGACGAGCCGCTGGTTGCGGCTGCCAAAAATTTTCTGGAGAAAACCGGTTGTCATCGGATCGGACCCTGCGTCGCAGCACCGGCGCCCGGCGCGTGTTGCGCGCCCCGGCGCCCGAGCCTCGGCGGCTTAGCGAATTAGTGGACTCAAACGTCGAATTTTAGCACGCGGGAACGCGCGCGCCTGCGTCCCGGCCGGACGGCCATCGCGCGCCGGAGCCGGGCGGACCGAGCCGAAAGCCGCCCGTGCACGGGCCGGCGCGGGTACAATCGGCCGCACCGTCCGCGCGCGTGTGCGCTCGAAGAAAGCCTCGATGAACCGATTTTCCAAGCGTTTCGGCCCGCTCGCCGCCTATCGCCCGCAACCCGTGTCCGAAGTGCTCGGTCGTACCGACGCATTCACGGTGCTGCGCGCCGGCGTCGAGCAGATCGCGTCGCTGCAGCGCGACCTCGGCGAGTGCCTGCCCGACTATCTCGCGAATCACGTCGAACCGGGCTTCGTCAAGGACGGTACCCTGACCCTCTTTGCCGCGCACAATGCGCTGGCCGCGCGGCTGCGACAGGTCGAAGTGCGGCTGCTCGGCGATCTCCAGAAGCGCGGCTGGCCCGTGACGACGCTGCGCGTGCGCGTGCGGCCGAAGGACGCGCCGGAGCCGCCGCACGTGAAGCAGGCGCGGATGACGTCGGTCGGCGCCGCCGCGCTGCGCGATCTCGCCGACCATCTCGAACCGTCGCCGCTGCAGGCCGCGCTCGCACGGATGGCGGCGCGGCACGGCGCGAAGCCGCGCTGACCGCACAGGTCGCCGCCGGCGGCCGGCCAACAAAAAAGCGACCCGAGGGTCGCTTTTTTATCACTTGCGGTAACGAGGGCCGATCACGCGAAGGCGGTCTGCGCGTCGAACGCGAACCCCTTCGGCGCAGCCTGCGGATCGTCGAACGTCACGATCTCGTAAGCGTCTTCATGCGCGAGCAGCTCGCGCAGCAATGCGTTGTTCAGGCCGTGACCCGACTTGTACGCGGTGTACGACGCCAGCAGCGGATGGCCGATCACGTACAGGTCGCCGATCGCGTCGAGCATCTTGTGCTTCACGAACTCGTCGTCGTAGCGCAGGCCGTCGTTGTTCAGGATCCGGTACTCGTCGAGCACGATCGCGTTGTCCATGCTGCCGCCGCGGGCGAGACCCAGCTCGCGCATCATTTCGACTTCATGGGCAAAACCGAACGTGCGCGCGCGCGCGATCTCACGCACATACGACGTATTCGCGAAGTCGACCTCCAATTCCTGGCCGGTCTTGTCGACGGCCGGGTGACGGAAGTCGATCGTGAACTTCAGCTTGAAGCCGAAATACGGATCGAGACGCGCGAACTTGTCGCCCTCGCGGATTTCGACCGGCTTCTTCACCTGGATGAAGCGCTTCGGCACGTTCTGCTCTTCGATGCCGGCGGACTGGATCAGGAACACGAAGGACGCCGCGCTGCCGTCCATGATCGGGATTTCCTCGGCCGTCACGTCGACATAGAGGTTGTCGATGCCGAGGCCGGCGCACGCCGACATCAGGTGCTCGACCGTCGACACGCGCGCGCCATCCTTCTGCAGCACCGACGCGAGCCGCGTGTCCCCGATCGACATCGCGGAGGCCGGAATATCGACGGGCGTGGGCAAGTCGACGCGCGAGAACACGATACCCGTGCCCGGCGCAGCCGGACGGAGCGTCAGTTCGACCTTGCGGCCCGAGTGGAGACCGATACCCACGGTCTTCACGATGGATTTGATGGTGCGCTGCTTCAACATGGTCTTCTTCGTCTTGATTGAAGATATCAATCAGGAGTTATATTCGATAGGCTGGATTATAGCGTAATTCCCAATTCAACGCTGTTTGAAACTGCGTATCAATCTGTTTCGACAGTTTACCCGTGCCGATACGGGACGGGCCGATGCCCGGAACGGAGGCGTTTCCGGTCATCGGCCCGTGTTACAACTGCCCCGAGGCCGGTGAGCAACGTTGCCGGAAGGCAACGGCGCACCGCACGATCAGAGCGTCAACGTCGCGAGAACACTCGCCGCATCGCTCACTTCGAATTTGCCCGGCGCCTCGACGGCCAGCGTCTTGACCACACCGCCGTCGATCACCATCGCGTAGCGCAGGGAACGCATTCCCATGCCACGCGCGGACAAATCCTGCGTCAGCCCCAGCGCATGAGTGAAAGCCGCGCTGCCGTCCGCCATCATGCGCACCTTGCCCGCGGTGTGCAGATCACGTCCCCATGCGCCCATCACGAATGCGTCGTTGACGGACACGCACCAGATCTCATCGACACCCGCCGCGCGCAATTGCTCGGCGTGTTCGACGTAGCCCGGCACATGCTGCGCCGAGCAGGTCGGCGTGAACGCGCCCGGCAATCCGAAGATCACCACCCGCTTTCCCGCAACCTGATCGCGCACGCTGTAGGCGTTCGGCCCCAGCGTGCACCCTTCGCGCGCGTCGTCGACGAACTCGAACAATTGCGCGTCGGGCAGCGCGTCGCCCACTTGAATCATGGCTGGTCCCTCATAGCGATACGGTTTTTCAGCGTGTCGCGGACAGCACGGCCCATCCCGCTTCGCTCACGCGAAAAGGGCACGTTTCCCGGCCCGGCGTCGCATCCGACGCGGCCTGTCGTGGTCCGTGGCATCCGTCACGCCGGCGTTACCGCGGCAACTTCGCCGCGGCTTCGCCTGTGTGCGTCGTCAGTCAGCCTGCTTGCGCAGGAAAGCCGGGATGTCGTACGTGTCGACACCCTTCTCCTGCAGCGCCTGCACGTGCGATGCCGCGGTTTCGCGCGAATTGCGCCACACCGCCGGCGTATCGAGCGCGCCGTAGTCGGCCGTGCTGACGTGATGCGGCTGCGCATAGCCGTGCGACACCGCGCTGACCGGCTGGTTGTCCGTACCGGTGCGCAGCAGCGTCATCGGTGCCGACTGCTGCTTCTTCGCCGCACGGCCCAGACCCGTCGCCACGACCGTCACGCGCAGTGCATCGCCCATCGCGTCGTCGTACACCGCCCCGAAGATCACCGTCGCATCTTCCGCCGCGTAGCTCTTGATCGTGTTCATCACTTCGCGCGTTTCCGACAGGCGCAGCGAACGGCTCGACGTGATGTTGACCAGCACGCCGCGCGCGCCCGACAGATCGACGCCTTCGAGCAGCGGGCTCGCCACGGCCTGTTCCGCCGCGAGGCGTGCGCGATCGACGCCGGCGACCGTCGCCGTGCCCATCATCGCCTTGCCCTGCTCGCCCATCACCGTCTTCACGTCTTCGAAGTCGACGTTCACGAGGCCGTCGACGTTGATGATTTCCGCGATGCCTGCCACCGCGTTGTTCAACACGTCGTCCGCGCACTGGAAGCACTTGTCCATCTCGGCGTCATCGCCCATCACGTCGAACAGCTTGTCGTTCAGGACGACGATCAGCGAGTCGACGTGATCCTCCAGTTGCTGCGAGCCAGCTTCGGCGACGCGCATGCGCTTGCCGCCCTCGAACTCGAACGGCTTGCTGACGACACCGACCGTCAGAATGCCCATCTCCTTCGCGATCTGCGCGACCACCGGCGCCGCGCCCGTGCCCGTGCCACCACCCATGCCGGCCGTGATGAACACCATGTGCGCGCCGCGCAGTGCGTCGGCGATGCGCTCGCGCGCTTCTTCCGCTGCCGCACGACCCATTTCCGGCTTCGCACCGGCGCCCAGACCCGTGTTGCCGAGCTGGATCACCGACGATGCGCGCGAACGCGACAGCGCCTGGGCGTCCGTGTTCATCACGATGAAGTCGACGCCCTGCACGCCGCGGTTGATCATGTGCTGGACGGCATTGCCGCCAGCGCCGCCAACGCCGACCACCTTGATGATGGTGCCGTTGGTTTCGGTTTCCAGCATTTCGAATTCCATGTTGCCTCCGTCAAGAGAATGACTGCTACTCGGCCGTTATTCGGCAGGAGATCGGGCAACCCCCTGTCGCGCGCCAGCCGCCGGCACCAGCGCGAATTTCGATTCGATACGATTCGTCAGAAGTTGCTCAGGAACCATTCCTTCATCCGCGAGAACACCTGTCCCGCGTTGCCGGACTGCACGGCGACCTTGCGGCCGCGCATGCGCTGCGCACTGCCTTCGACGAGCAGCCCCATCGCCGTCGAGTAGCGCGGGTTGCGCACGACGTCGGAGAGGCCGCCTGCATATTCCGGCGCGCCGATGCGCACCGGTTTCAGGAAAATGTCTTCGCCGAGCTCGACCATGCCGGGCATCATCGACGCGCCGCCGGTAATGACCACGCCGGAGCTCAGGAGTTCTTCGTAACCCGACTCGCGCACGACCTGCTGCACGAGCGAGAACAGTTCCTCGACGCGCGGCTCGATCACGGCCGCCAGCGCCTGGCGCGACAGCGTGCGCGGGCCGCGTTCGCCGAGGCCCGGCACTTCCACCATTTCGTCCGGATCGGCGAGCGCCTGCTTCGCGATCCCGTAGCCGACCTTGATGTCTTCCGCATCCGGCGTCGGCGTGCGCAGCGCCATCGCGATGTCGCTCGTGATCTGGTCGCCGGCGATCGGGATCACCGCCGTGTGGCGGATCGCGCCTTCCGCGAAGATCGCGATGTCCGTCGTGCCGCCGCCGATGTCGACCAGCACCACGCCGAGATCCTTCTCGTCTTCGGTCAGCACCGCCAGCGACGATGCGAGCGGCTGCAGGATCAGGTCGTTCACTTCCAGCCCGCAACGGCGCACGCACTTGACGATGTTCTGCGCGGCGCTCACCGCGCCCGTCACGATGTGCACCTTCACTTCGAGCCGGATGCCGCTCATCCCGATCGGCTCGCGCACGTCTTCCTGGCCGTCGATGATGAATTCCTGCGTGAGGATGTGCAGCACCTGCTGGTCGGTCGGGATGTTGATCGCCTTCGCGGTCTCGATCACGCGCGCGACGTCCGTCTGCGTGACTTCCTTGTCCTTGATCGCGACCATCCCGCTCGAGTTGAAGCTGCGGATGTGGCTGCCCGCGATCCCCGTGAACACGTTGGTGATCTTGCAGTCGGCCATCAGCTCGGCTTCCTCGAGCGCGCGCTGGATCGACTGCACGGTGGCCTCGATGTTGACCACCACACCTTTCTTCAGACCCTTCGACTCGCTCTGGCCGAGACCGATCACCTCGTAGTGACCCTCGCCCTTCAGCTCGGCGACGATGGCCACCACCTTCGACGTGCCGATGTCGAGGGAAACCAGCAGATCCTTGTAGTCTTTGCTCATAAAGTGCTCTTGCGTGTGATCTCTCGTTACTTCTTGCGCTTGTCGGTATCGGTCAGGAACCGCATGCCTGCCGCGCGAATCGCGAATCCGTTCGGATAGCGCAGGTCCGCGTACTCGATGTCGTTGCCCCAACGCTCCGTGACGGCCGGCCACGCGGCGACCAGGCGCTGGCTCCGGTCATGCAGCGTGTCGCTGTTGCGTTCCTTGCCCAGCTCGACCTGCATGCCGTTCGACAGCTTCACCGTCCACGCGTACCGCGCCGACAGCGTCACTTCTTCCGGCGCCGCCTTCAGCGGCGCAAACCATTTCCCGAAGTCGCGATACCGCGTGACGACTTCCTTCGCACTGCCTTCCGGGCCGTCGAACGCCGGCAGTTCCTGTTCCAGCTCGCCTTGGTTCGCGGTGAACAGCTCGCCGTCGACGCTCACCAGCTGATCGCTGCCCCAGGTCCCGAGCGGTTTGTACTCCTCCAGCGTGACAGCCAGCGCATTCGGCCACACCCGGCGCACGCTCGCGTGACGCACCCACGGCATCTGCTCGAACGCCGCGCGCGCCGTATCGAGATCGACCGTGAAGAAATTGCCCTTCAGCCGGCCGACCACGCCCGCGCGCACCGTCGGCGAGTTGATGTGCTCGGTGTCGCCGTCGATCCGGATCTCCCGCAGCGCGAACGTCGGGCGCTGGATCAGCCAGTAGCAGCCGGCCGCCGCCAACACGAGCAGCAGCAGCGCGTACAGCGCGCTGGCGGCAAGGTTGAGTTGGCGAACGTTGTTCCACATACGTCGTTCCGTTCCTGGGTCAGTCGTTGAGCGTGAGCGACAGCACCTTCACGACCAGCTCCGAATAGCCGATGCCGACCGCGCGCGCGGCCTTCGGCGGCAGCGAGTGGTCGGTCATCCCGGGGGCCGTGTTCACTTCCAGGAAATACGCATTGCCGGCCGCGTCGACCATGAAATCCGCGCGGCCCCAGTCGGTGCAGCCGAGCACGTCGAACGCGCGACGCGCGATGCGCTTCAGTTCCGCCTCCTGTGCCGCCGGCAGGCCGCACGGGATCAGGTACTGCGTATCGTCGGCGACGTACTTCGCGTGGTAGTCGTAGAACTCGCCCGCCGGCACGATCTTGATCAGCGGCAGGTCGAGATCGCCGGCGATGCACGCGGTGTATTCGCCGCCGCCTTCGATGCTCTTCTCGACGATCACGATCTTGTCGTGCGTCGCGGCTTCCGCGAGCGCGGCCGGCAGCGCGTCGGCCGTCTTCACCTTCAGCACCGCGACGCTCGAGCCTTCGCTCGCCGGCTTCACGAACAGCGGCAGCCCGAGCTTCGCGACGATGTCGGTCGCGCGCGCGGCCAGGTCGTCGCCGCGCATCACCGTCTCGAACGGCGGCGTCGGCACACCCGTCTGCTGCCACACGAGCTTCGTGCGGAACTTGTCGAGGCCGAGCGCCGAGCCGAGCACGCCGCTGCCCGTGTAGCGAATGCCGTAGAAATCGAGCGCGCCCTGGATCTGGCCGTTCTCGCCGTAACCGCCGTGCAGCGCATTGAACGCGCGCACGAAGCCTTCGTCCTTCAGCGCCGACAGCGGCCGCTCGGCCGGGTCGAACGGATGCGCGTCGACGCCTGCGTCGCGCAAGCCCTGCAGCACGAGGCGGCCCGAGGTGAGCGACACCTCGCGCTCGGCGGATTCGCCGCCGAACAACACCGCCACCTTGCCGAAACGTTTCGGATCGATCCCGCTCATGTCATCCCTTCTGTTGCGTGTTCTGCACGACCTTCGCCGGCACGCCGCCGATCGAACCCGCGCCCATCGTGATCACCACGTCGCCGTTTCGTGCGACCTTCGCCAATGCGTCCGGCACGTCGTCGACCGTCGCGACGAACACCGGGTCGACCTTGCCCACCGCGCGCAACGCACGCGACAGCGCGTCGCCGCTGGCCGTCGGGATCGCAGCCTCGCCGGCCGCGTAGACTTCCGTCAGCACCAGCGCATCGACCGTCGACAGCACGTTGACGAAATCGTCGAAGCAGTCGCGCGTGCGCGTGTAGCGGTGCGGCTGGAACGCCAGCACGAGGCGGCGGCCCGGGAACGCGCCGCGCGCGGCCGCGATCGTCGCCGCCATCTCGACGGGGTGATGACCGTAATCGTCGATCAGCGTGTACTGGCCGCCGTCCGCGCTCGGCACGTCGCCGTAGCGCTGGAAGCGCCGGCCGACGCCGTTGAATTCCGCCAGCGCGAGCTGAATCGCGTCGTCCGACACGCCGAGATCGGTCGCGATCGCGATCGCCGCGAGCGCGTTCTGCACGTTGTGCAGGCCCGGCATGTTCAGCACCACCGCGAGCGGCGCACGCCCTTCGCGGATCACCGTGAAATGCATCCGGCCGTCGCGCGCGTCGATGTCTTCCGCGCGCACCTGCGCGTCCGGCGACAGGCCGTAGCGCACGACCGGCTTCGAGATGAACGGGATGATCTGCCGCACGTTCGGATCGTCGACGCACACCACCGCGCTGCCGTAGAACGGCAGGCGCTGCGTGAATTCGATGAACGCCTGCTTGAGCCGCGCGAAATCGTGGCCGTAGGTGTCCATGTGGTCGGCGTCGATGTTCGTGATGACTTCGATCACCGGATACAGGTTCAGGAACGACGCATCCGACTCGTCGGCCTCGGCGACGATGAAGTCGCCCGTGCCGAGCCGCGCGTTCGCGCCGGCGCTGATCAGCCGGCCGCCGATCACGAAGGTCGGGTCCAGCCCGCCCGCCGCGAGCACGCTCGCGACGAGGCTCGTCGTCGTGGTCTTGCCGTGCGTGCCGGCGATCGCGATGCCCTGCTTCAGGCGCATCAGTTCGGCCAGCATCACCGCGCGCTGCACGATCGGCACGCGCTTCGCGCGCGCGGCCAGCACTTCCGGGTTGTCCGAGCGCACGGCCGTCGACACGACGACCGCGTTCGCGCCCTCGATGTTCGCCGCGTCGTGGCCGATCGCGATCCGCGCGCCCAGCGCCTGGAGGCGATCGGTCACCGCATTGCGCGACAGGTCGGACCCGCTGACCTCGTAGCCGAGGTTGACGAGCACTTCGGCGATGCCGCTCATGCCCGCGCCGCCGATCCCGACGAAATGAATGTGTTTGACGATGTGTTTCATTGCACTATTTCCAGGTTCGCGCCGGCGGCCTTCGCGCAGATGCGCGCGACTTCGTCGGTGGCCTCGGGCTTCGCGAGCGAGCGCGAACGTTCCGCCATCTCCGCGAGCGATGCCCGCGACTGGCTGCGCAGCCAGTCGGCGAGCAGTTCCGCCGACAGGTCGCGTTGTTGCACCAGCACGGCCGCGCCCGCATCGGCGAGGAACGCGGCGTTGGTCGTCTGGTGATCGTCGACCGCGTACGGGAACGGCACGAACAGCGCCGCCACGCCCACCGCCGCGATCTCCGACACCGTCATCGCGCCCGACCGGCAGATCACCAGATCCGCCGCCGCATATGCGGCCGCCATGTCGTCGATGAACGGCACGAGCCGCACGTCTTCGCCGGCCGCGAAACCGGCCGCTTCGTAATTCGCCTTCAATGCTTCGATGTGCTTCACGCCGGCCTGGTGCACGACGCGCGGGCGCTCGCCCGGCGCCAGCAGCGCCAGCGCGCGCGGCACGACTTCGTTCAGCGCGGCCGCCCCCAGGCTGCCGCCGACGACCAGCACGTTCAGCGGGCCGCTGCGCGACGCATAGCGTGCTTGGGGCGGTTCCGCGTGCGCAAGTTCCGCGCGAATCGGGTTACCCGTCCATTCCGCGTGCGGCAGCGCGCCGGGGAATGCGACGAGCACGCGCTTCGCGAGTTTCGCGAGCACCTTGTTCGTCAGGCCCGCGATCGAATTCTGTTCGTGCAGCACGAGCGGCCGCCCCGACAGCGCGGTCATCACGCCCGCGGGAAACGTGATGTAGCCGCCCATCCCGAGCACGACGTCAGGCCGCACGCGGCGCAGCGCGCCGAGGCTCTGCCAGCATGCGCGCAGCAGGTTGACCGGCAGCGTCAGCTTGGTCTTCAGGCCCTTGCCGCGCAGCCCGCCGAACCGCACGTATTCCATCGGAATGCCGTGCTTCGGCACGAGGGTCGCTTCCATCCCGGCCGGATTGCCGAGCCATACGACGCGCCAGCCCGCCGCCTCCATCCGGTGCGCGACCGCGAGCCCCGGGAACACGTGGCCCCCGGTGCCGCCTGCCATCACCATCAGCGTGCGTTGCGACACGGTCATACCTTCCCTCCGCGCATCAGCACCCGGTTCTCGTAATCGACCCGCAGCAGCACCGCGAGCGCGACGCAGTTCAGCAAAATGCCCGAGCCGCCGTAGCTCACGAGCGGCAGCGTCAGCCCCTTGGTCGGCAGCAGCCCGAGGTTCACGCCCATGTTGATGAACGTCTGCGCGCCGAACCAGATGCCGATGCCCTTCGCCATCAGGCCCGCGAACGTGCGATCGAGCGCGAGCGCCTGGCGGCCGATCTCGAACGCGCGGCGCACGATCCAGTAGAACAGCAGGATCACGACCATCACGCCGACGAAGCCGAGTTCCTCGCCGATCACCGCGAGGATGAAGTCGGTATGCGCTTCGGGCAGGTAGTTCAGCTTCTCGACGCTGCCGCCGAGGCCGACGCCGAACCACTCGCCGCGGCCGAATGCGATCAACGAGTGGGTGAGCTGATAAGCCTTGCCCTGCGCGTAGCGCTCGTCCCACGGATCGAGATACGCGAAGATCCGCTCGCGACGCCACGGCGACAGCCACACGAGCATCGAGAACGTGCCGACCGCCGTCGCGACGAGGCCGCCGAACAGCTTGCCGTTCACGCCGCCGAGGAACAGCACGCCCATCGCGATCGCGGCGACCACCATGAACGCGCCCATGTCGGGCTCGAGCAGCAGCAGCGCGCCGACCAGGCCGACCGCGAACGCCATCGGCAGGAAGCCCTTCGCGAAGCTCTGCATGTATTCCTGCTTGCGCACCGTATAGTTCGCCGCGTAGATCGTCACCGCGAGCTTCATGATTTCCGACGGCTGCATGTTCGTGATGCCGAGCGGAATCCAGCGGCGCGCACCGTTCACGCCCTTGCCGACGTGCGGGATCAGCACGATCACGAGACCGACGAGCGCGATCAGGAACAGATGCGGCGCGTATTTATCCCAGGTCGACACCGGCACGCGAAACGCGATCACCGCCGCGACGAACGCGACGCCGAGCGACACGCAGTGGCGCATCAGGAACGCGTAATCGTGATACGACGCGTATTTCGGCGAATCGGGCATCGCGATCGACGCCGAATACACCATCACGACGCCGAGCCCGAGCAGCGCGATCGCGACCCACAGCAGCGAATAGTCGAAATCGAGCATCCGCGAGCGGCTCGGCCGCACGCCGTTGACGACGCTCGCGAGGCCACCCGTCGCGGCGCGCGTGGCCGACGCGACGCGGCCGCCAGCGGCATTGCCGCCGGTGTCGCGCCGGTCGTTGAAACGGGAGACGAGGCGATCGGACCAGCTCATGACGTCGCTCCTTTGTCGATGGCGACTTCATCCACCGCCGCGCGGAACACTTCCGCGCGATGGGCGTAGTTCCTGAACATGTCGAGGCTCGCGCACGCGGGCGACAGCAGCACCGCGTCGCCCGGCTCGGCGAGTTCCGCTGCCGCGTGCACCGCTGCTTCGAGCGTCGCGTGGTCGGCCAGCGGCACGGCCGTTTCGGCGAGCGTGTCGCGGATCGCCGGCGCGTCGCGACCGATCAGCATCACCGCGCGGCACCAGCGCGCGACCGGCGCGACCAGCGGCGCGAAATCCTGCCCCTTGCCGTCGCCGCCCGCGATCAGCACGATCTTCTGCGCGAGCCCGTCGAGCGCGGCCACCGTCGCGCCGACGTTCGTGCCCTTGCTGTCGTCCACATAGTCGACGTCGTCGATCGTCGCGATCACTTCGACGCGATGCGCTTCGCCGCGGTATTCGCGCAGCGCGTGCAGCAGCGGCGCGGCCGGCAGATCGATCGCACGCGCGAGCGCGAACGCGGCCAGTGCGTTCGCCGCGTTGTGCAGCCCGCGGATGCGCAGCGCGTCGGCCGGCATCAGGCGCTTCTGCGCAATGTCGGGCGTATGCGCGTCGCGCTTGCGCCGGCGGGTCGTCGTCGCTTCATCCGGCGCGTCGCGATCCACGGCTTCCACCAGCCATGCGATGCCGTTGTCGCGCGACAGCCCGTAGTCGCCGTCCTGCGTCGGTTCGTTCAGGCCGAACGTGACCGTGCGCGGCGCGTCGGCCGCGCCGGCTGCCGGCGCGAACTTCATCACGGCCGCGTCGTCGCGGTTCAGCACGCGCGTCGTCGTCGCGCCGAAGATCCGGCCCTTTGCCTGCGCGTACGCGTCGAAGCTGCCGTGCCAGTCGAGGTGGTCCTGCGTGATGTTGAGGATCGCGGCCGCATCGGGCGCGAACGTGCGCGCGGTCTCGAGCTGGAAGCTCGACAGTTCGAGCACCCAGACGTCGGGCAGCGCGGTTTCGTCGATCGCGTTCGCGAGCCGGTCGAGCATCGCCGGGCTGATGTTGCCCGCGACCGCGACCTTCTTGCCCGAGCGCTGGCACAGCAGGCCCGTGAGGCTCGTCGTCGTGGTCTTGCCGTTGGTGCCGGTAATCGCGAGCACCTTCGGCTGGTAGCCGCTCGTGCCGAGCGCGCGCAGCGCCTGCGCGAAGAATTCCAGCTCGCCCCACACCGCGATGCCGCGCTCGTTCGCGGCCGCGACCAGGCCCGCGAGCGCCGGCTCCAGCGGCGACAGGCCAGGGCTCAGCCCGACGATCTCGACGCCGCCGTCGAGCAGCGCGGGCGTGAACGCCCCGCCGACGAATTCCGCATCGATGCCTTCGGCCTGCAGCGCGGCAAGGTTCGGCGGCGCCTCGCGGGTATCGGCGATGCGCAGCCGGCACCCGTGCCTCGCGCACCATCGCGCGATCGCGAGACCCGATTCCCCGAGCCCCAGTACGAGCACCATCGGCCGTTGCCGATCTCCAAACATCTCGCCAGACATCCTTGTTACCTTTCCTTTACCGCAGCTTGAGGGTGGTCAGACCGAACAGGCACAGCATCAGCGTGATGATCCAGAAACGCACGACCACCTGCGTTTCCTTCCAGCCGGACAATTCGAAATGGTGATGCAGCGGCGCCATCTTCAGCAGGCGCCGCCCTTCGCCGTAACGCTTCTTCGTGTACTTGAACCACGACACCTGCAACATCACCGACAGCGTTTCCGCGACGAAGATGCCGCCCATGATGAACAGCACGATTTCCTGACGCACGATCACCGCGACCGTGCCGAGCGCGCCGCCCAGCGCCAGCGCGCCGACGTCGCCCATGAACACCTGCGCGGGGTGCGTGTTGTACCAGAGGAACGCGAGCCCGGCCCCGCCCATCGCGGAACAGAAGATCAGCAGTTCTCCCGCGCCCGGGATGTGCGGGAACAGCAGGTATTTCGAATAGACCGCGCTGCCCATCACGTACGCGAACACACCGAGCGACGCGCCGACCAGCACGACCGGCATGATCACGAGGCCGTCGAGGCCGTCGGTCAGGTTCACCGCGTTGCTCGCACCGACGATCACGAAGTAGGTCAGCACGATGAAGCCCCACACGCCGAGCGGGTAGCTGATCGACTTCAGGAACGGCAGCATCAGGTCGGCGCGCGCCGGCAGCCCCATCGACAGGCCGCTCCGCACCCACGCCATGAACAGGTCGAACACGCGCACGTTGTTCGCCTCGGACACGCTGAACGCGAGATAGACGGCCGCGAACAGTCCGATCACCGACTGCCAGAAATACTTCTCGCGCGACGACATCCCGCGCGGGTCCTTGTGGACGACCTTGCGGTAGTCGTCGACCCAGCCGATCACGCCGAAGCCGAACGTGACGAGCATCACGATCCAGATGAACCGGTTCGTCAGGTCGCCCCACAGCAGCGTCGCGACCGCGATGCCGATCAGGATCAGCACGCCGCCCATCGTCGGCGTGCCTGACTTGACGAGGTGGGTCTGCGGGCCGTCCTTGCGCACGGCCTGCCCGACCTTCATTTGCGTCAGCTTGCGGATCACCCACGGTCCGCACACGAGCCCGATCCCGAGCGCCGTGATGGTAGCCATCACCGCCCGGAACGTGAGGTACGTGAACAAGCGCAAAAAGCTTGCGTCTCCTTGCAGCCATTGCGCCAGCGCCAGCAGCATGCTTCCTTCCTTCTACTCAGTGTGCGGCGGGCACGGCGCCCGCTGCGGGTTGGTTCGTCAGCGCGTCGACCACGCGCTCCATCTTCATGTACCGCGAGCCCTTCACGAGCACCGTCGCCTGCGCGCCGTAACCGGCCGCGAGCAGCGCCGACACGAGCGCGCCGACGTCGCCGAAATGACGTGCCGTGTCGCCGTATGCGGTGCACGCGTCGCGCGATGCGTCGCCGAGCGCGAACAGCGCGTCGATCCCGCGTTCGCGCGCGTACGCGCCGATCTCGCGGTGGAATGCCGGCCCTTCGTCGCCGACTTCGCCCATGTCGCCGATCACCAGCACGCGCGGCGCCGGATGCGCGGCGAGCACGTCGATCGCCGCACGCATCGAATCGGGGTTCGCGTTGTACGTATCGTCGACGACCGTCGCGCCCGCGAGGCTGCCGACGCTCGCCTGCTTCACCTGCAGCCGGCCCTTGACCGGTTCGAACGATTCGAGCCCCTGCCGGATCGCCGACAGCGCGACGCCGGCGCCGAGCGCCGCGGCCGTCGCGGCCAGCGCGTTGCGCGCGTTGTGCTCGCCGAGCGCACGCAGCCGCACCGTGACGGCGCCCGCCGGCGTGTCGATCGCGAGTTCGCCGCCGTGCATGCGACCGACGACCTGCGCGTCGTTCTGCCGTTCGGCGTCGTGCAGCGCGAAATCGAGGATCCGGTTGCCGGTCGCCGCGACGCGCCAGATGCCCGCGTACGCGTCGTCGGCCGGAAACACCGCGACGCCGTCCGGCGGCAGCGCGTGGATCACGGCCGCATGTTCGAGCGCGACGGCTTCGACCGTCGCCATGAATTCCTGGTGCTCGCGCTGCGCGTTGTTGACGAGCGCGACCGTCGGCGCGGTGAGGCGCGCGAGGACTTCGGTTTCGCCCGGATGGTTCATGCCGATCTCGATGACCGCGAGACGATGCGCGGCCGACAGGCGCAGCAGCGTCAGCGGCAGGCCGACATCGTTGTTCAGGTTGCCGGCCGTCGCGAGCCGTGCGTCGGCGCCGACCGCCGCCGCGAAGATCGACGCGATCATTTCCTTGACGGTCGTCTTGCCGTTGCTGCCCGTCACCGCGACGAGCGGCAGCGGGAATCGCATCCGCCAGCCATGCGCGAGCGCACCGAGCGCGGCACGTGTTTCGCCGCCTTCGATCATCGGCATCGCGACGCCCGCCGGCGCGTGCGCGACCAGCGCCGCGGCCGCGCCGCGCGCGGCGACGTCGCCGAGGAAGTCGTGCGCGTCGAAGCGCTCGCCCTTCAGCGCGACGAACAGGTCGCCCGGGCCGACCGTGCGGCTATCGGTCGACACGCGGTCGAACGTCACGCCCGCGTCGCCGTGGACGGTGGCGCCGGGAATCAGACGGGCGGCTTCGCCGAGACCGAGCATCGTCATTCGGCGCCTCCCTTGCCGTGCGTCGCACGCGCGGCGAGCGCGAGCCGCGCGTGATCCTGGTCGGAGAACGTACGCTTCTTGCCCATGATTTCCTGCGTGGCCTCGTGGCCCTTGCCGGCCAGCACGACGACATCCTCGCGTGCGGCGCCGCGCACGGCCTGCAGGATCGCGCTCGCGCGATCCTCGATACGGCGCGCGCGATCGGGCGCGGTCATGCCCGCGACGACCTGGTCGATGATGTGCTGCGGATCCTCGCTGCGCGGGTTGTCGCTCGTGACGACGGTTTCATCGGCGAGCCGCTCGGCGATCGCACCCATCAATGGACGCTTCGTCGCATCGCGATCGCCGCCGCAGCCGAACATGCAGACGAGCCGGCCGCCGCGCGCCGCGGCGATCGGCCGCAGCGCGTCGAGCGTCTTTTCGAGCGCGTCGGGCGTATGCGCGTAGTCGATCACGACGAGCGGTTCGTCGTTCTGCAGCCGGCCGCCGAGCCGCTGCATCCGGCCGTTGACCGACTCGAGCCGCTCGATCTCGGCGAGCGCTGCGTCGAACGGCACGTCGGCCGCGAGCAGCGAGCCGAGTACGGCGAGCAGGTTGCTGACGTTGAACGTGCCGAGCGTGCCGACCTCGACGTCCGCGTCGCCCCACGACGAACGCAGGCGGAATGCGGTGCCCGTCGCGGTCGCGCGCACGTCGAGCGCGATCAGCCCGCGATCGGCGTCGGGCGTCGGTGCGTCGCCGATCCCGTACGCGATCGTGCGCACGCGGCCGGCCAGCTTCTCGAGCAGGCGGCGGCCCGCTGCGTCGTCGCGGTTGATCACCGCCGCGCGCAAGCCGCGCCACGCGAACAGCTTCGCCTTCGCGGCTTCGTACGCATCGAACGTACCGTGATAGTCGAGGTGATCCTGCGTGAGGTTCGTGAACACCGCGATGTCGAACGCCGTCCCGTTCACGCGCCCCTGGTGCAGCGCGTGCGACGAGACCTCCATCGCCACCGCCTGCGCGCCCGCGTCGCGCAATTTCGCAAGGCTGCGCTGAAGTTGCGGCGCGTCGGGCGTCGTGAAGCCGGTCGGCACGAGCTGGCCGGGCATCCCGGTGCCGAGCGTGCCGATCACCGCGCACGGTTGGTGCAGCGCCGTCAGCGCGGTGGCGATCCATTGCGTGCACGACGTCTTGCCGTTCGTGCCGGTGACGCCGATCGCGAGCAGGCTGTCGCTCGGATCACCGTACCAGCCGCTGGCGATCTCGCCGGCGAGCTGATCGAGCGCCGGCACCGCGAGCGCGACGGGGACGGCCGGCGCTGCCGGTGCGTCGGTCAGCCCTTCCGGCTGATACAGCACGGCAGCCGCACCGCGCGCGACGGCGTCGGCCATGAAAGCACGGTTATCTGCCCCGTCGACCGCATACGCGACGAAC
This sequence comes from Burkholderia sp. AU16741, assembly GCF_002223345.1. NCBI lineage: Bacteria > Pseudomonadati > Pseudomonadota > Betaproteobacteria > Burkholderiales > Burkholderiaceae > Burkholderia > Burkholderia sp. AU16741. Next base: position 11,069 of record NZ_NKEZ01000003.1, on the reverse strand, counting down.
ACGTCGCCAGCCTCGAGGCTGCGCGTGTCGGCATGCAGTTGCGCCGCGGGGGCCACATGCTGACGCAGCCACGCGAGCGCGGCTGCGATCTGCTGATGCGCCGGATGGGAACTGCGGGCGGCGCTCATCGAACCACTCCTGGTGAATTACGTGTCGTGCTGGATACGATCATATGCTTCGCGCCGCCGCCCGCGGCCAGCTTTTGCGGGCCCTTTTGCGGGCCCTTTGCGGCAGGGGATTCCGGCGAATCGTCGGACACGACGAGCTGCTTGATCGGCATGTTCGGCGGGACGTTCAGCGCACGCATCGTGTCACCGGCGATCGCCGAGAATACGGGGCCCGACACCTGGCCGCCGAAGTGGCTGCCGGCGGTCGGCTCGTCGACCGACACCGCGATCACGACGCGCGGATTCGGCATCGGCGCCATCCCGACGAACGACGCGCGGTACTTGCGCGTGTAGCCGTGACCTTCGTGCTTGTATGCGGTCCCGCTCTTGCCGCCGACGCGATAGCCCGGCACGGCCGCATCCGGCGACGTGCCGCCCGGCGCGACCACCGTCTCGAGCATCGCGCGCACTTCGCGAGCGGTGGTCGGGGTGAATACCTGCGTGCCCACGACCGGCTGATTGGGGTCGTGCTTGAAAATGGTCACGGGCATCAGCTCGCCATCGTGCGCGATCGCCGTGTAAGCCCGTGCGAGCTGGAACAGCGACACCGACAAGCCGTAGCCGTACGACATCGTCGCCTGCTCGATGCGGCGCCAGCTCTTCCACGGACGCAGGCGGCCGGCCACCGCGCCCGGGAACCCGACCTTCGGCGCCTGGCCGAGGCCGATGCTCGTATACATATTCCACATTTCCTCGGGCCGCATCGTCATCGCGATCTTCGTCGCGCCGATGTTGCTCGACTTCTGGATCACGCCGCCGACCGTCAGCGTGCCGAAACCCGCATCGTCGGTAATCGGCGCGCCGTCGAGCACGAAATGCCCGTTGCCCGTCTCGACGAGCGTGTTCGGCGTCACGCGGTGCAGGTCGAGCGCGAGCGACACGGTGAACGGCTTCATGATCGAGCCCGGTTCGAACACGTCGGTCATGATCCGGTTGCGCAACTGCTCGCCCGTCATGCGCGAACGGTCGTTCGGGTTGTACGTCGGGTAGTTGACGAGCGCGAGCACTTCGCCGGTACGCACGTCGACGACCATCGCCGCGCCAGCCTTCGCCTTGAACTTCTCGACGGCGGCTTTCAGGTTCGCGTACGCGATGTACTGGATCTTGCTGTCGATCGACAGGTCGACGTCGGTGCCGTTGTGCGGCGGGATCTGCTCGGCGACATCCTCGACGATGTGGCCCATCCGGTCCTTGATCACGCGACGCATGCCCGACGTGCCGGCCAACATCTTCTGGTCGCCCAGTTCGACGCCTTCCTGCCCTTCGTCCTCGACGTTCGTGAAACCGATCAGGTGAGCGGTGATCTCGCCTTCCGGGTAGAAGCGCTTGTATTCGTTGCGCTGATAGATGCCGGGAATGTCGAGCGCGGCGACCTTGTCCGCGACGTCGATCGGCACCTGGCGCTTCACGTAGACGAAACCCTTGTCTTCCGACAGCTTCACGCGCAGTTCCTTCGACGTCATGCCGAGGAGCTTGCCGAGCTGGTTGATCTTGTCGGCGTCGAGATCGTCGGGCACCGCGTCCGGAATCGCCCAGATCGCGCGCACCGGCAAGCTGGTCGCGAGCACGAGCCCGTTACGGTCGAGGATCTTGCCGCGCGTGGCCGGCAGCTCGAGCGTGCGCTGGTAGCGACTTTCGCCCTGCTTCTGATAGAACGCGTTGCCGGGCCCCTGAATCCAGAACGCCCGCGCGGCCAGCGCGACGAACGCCATGAACAACAGGAACACGACGAGCTTCGAGCGCCACATCGGCAAATGCACGCCCAGCACGGGGCTCGACGAGAACTTCACGTTCTGGCGCTTCGGGGACGGCTTCATCGCGCGCCCCCCTTGCCCTTGCCGGCCGTGTCGGCCGATGCCGCGACCGGCGCGTCGATCGCCTTCGCCGCACCCGGCGGCAGCGTCAGGTATTGCGTGCGGCCGGTCGAAATCGGCTGCATTTTCAGCGAATCGTTCGCGAGCTGCTCGATGCGCGACGTCTTCGACAGCGCGCTCTGCTGATATTGAAGCTGCGCGTAGTCCTGCTGAAGCTGACGCTCCTGCGACTGCGCGCGCTGCAACTGGATGAAGATCTGGCGCTGCTGGTTCGTCGAGTTGACGACCGACAGCGCGCAACCCATCACGATGATCAGCAGGAAGATATTGAGACGGCTCATGGCGTGACGCGCTCCGCAATGCGCATCACGGCCGAGCGGGCGCGCGGATTCGCGGCGACTTCCGCTTCGCTCGGAAACTGGCGGCTGATGATCTTGAGCGGGGGGCTCGGGAGGTCGACGGCGCGGATCGGCAGGCGACGATCGACCGCAGGCGCGCTCGCGTGCGCCTGCATGAATCGCTTGACGATCCGGTCCTCGAGTGAATGAAAGCTGATGACCACCAGCCGTCCCCCTTGCTCCAGCAACGACAGTGCCGCGTCTAGTACGACTTGCAGGTCCGCAAGCTCTTGATTGACGTGAATCCGTATAGCCTGAAAGGTGCGGGTTGCCGGATCCTTGCCCTTCTCACGGGTTTTGACGACGTGACCCACGATTTGGGCAAGCTCGCCCGTGGTGTCGAGAGGCCCAAGACGGTCGGACTCTGCCCGGCGAGCAACAAGCGCCTTTGCAATCTGAAAAGCAAACCGTTCTTCCCCATAATCCCGTATCACCTCCGTCAATTCCTGCACCGATGCCCGCGCGAGCCATTCGGCCGCCGACTCGCCGCGCGTCGGATCCATTCGCATGTCCAGCGGACCATCGGCGCGGAAACTGAAGCCGCGCGCCGGATCGTCCACCTGCGGCGAGGACACGCCCAGGTCCAGCAACACCCCCGACACCTTCTCGACGCCGCGCGCCGCAAGCGCGTCGCGCATCGATGCAAAGCTGTCATGCACGATCGAGAAGCGCGCATCCTCGATGCCCTGCGCCGTCTCGATCGCCCTCGGATCCTTGTCGAACGCGATCAGCCGCCCGGCCGGCGCCAGCCGCGCGAGCACCGCGCGACTATGGCCGCCACGCCCGAACGTGCCGTCGACATACACGCCGTCCGGCCGCGTGACGAGCGACTCGACCGCCTCGTCCAGCAATACGGTCCGATGCTGCAATTCGTTTCCCATCGCGGGCGTCTCCGTCACCGCAATCAGAACGTGAAATTCTTCAGCGCGTCGGGCATGCCCTGCGCCATCGCTGCCTGCTCCTTCGCGTTGTAGGTCTGCGAATCCCACAGCTCGAAGTGACTACCCATTCCCAACAACATGACTTCCTTTTCCAGTCCGGCTGCCATGCGCAGCTCGGGCGATACGAGAATCCGGCCCGCGCTGTCGAGATCGACATCCATCGCATTGCCGAGAAAAATTCGCCGCCACCAGTGCGCGTCCATCGGCAGCGCGGCGATCTTGGCACGGAACACTTCCCATTCGGGGCGCGGAAACAGCAACAGGCAGCCGTCCGGGTGCTTGGTCACAGTCACCCGTCCTTCTGCCTGTCCTTGCAGCGCTTCGCGATAGCGAGCCGGCACCGACATCCGCCCTTTCGCATCGAGCGTCAGCGCCGACGCCCCTTGGAACACTTTCCGCTCTCCCGTTCAGGGCACCGAAGCACCCGCTCAATGCTGAGAATTTAGCCGGAACAGCCCGCTAAATCACACAAAAATACACTTTCTCACACTGTCTCCCACTTTAGAGGAAGGGTGTGGCACGGTCAAGGGAGCGGCCCGCTTTTTTGACGAATTTTGTTAGTTAGAACAAGGACTTACGCGCACATGCTCATGCGACCCCTCATACCAAAAACCGTTATAAATGAATGAGCTAGTGCAACTTGTGAAGGTGATACGTGAGAAAGACGGGCCAGACGGGCGTGCGGATGGGGCTTTCGGGAGCGGGAAAACGAGGAGTGAGCGGGCGGTATGGGGGCGGCGAACCGGAGCGGCGTCCCACGCCACCCCGGCGCTAATCTCAGAGATAGTACGCAGTGCGCGTCATGACTTTCGATGCGGCGCGCATCAGCATCCGCGCGGGCAGCGGCAGCTCGATCCCGCCGGCGTCGGTCGCGGCCTTGCCGTGCTTCACCTCGTCGATCCGCATCTGGTCGACGATCGTGCGCGACGCGGTGTCGGTCGGCGGCAGCTCGGACATATGACCTTCGAGATGGCTCTCGACCTGACGCTCCGTCTCGGCCATGAAGCCGAGGCTGACCTTGTCGCCAAGCGTGCCGGCCGCCACGCCGATCGCGAGCGCGCCGGCATACCACAGCGGGTTCAGCAGGCTCGGGCGCGAATCGAGTTCCTTCAGGCGGTGCGCGGTCCATGCGAGGTGATCCTCCTCCTCGCGCGCGGCCTCCTCGAACATCGCCTTCGCCGACGCCGTGCGCGCGGTGAGCTTCTGCGCCTGGTAGAGCGCCTGCGCGCAGACCTCGCCGACGTGATTCACGCGCATCAGGCCGGCCGCGTGCGTGCGCTCGGCGGGTGTCAGTTCGACGTCCGTCGTATCGGCCGGCATGGGCACCGGCCGACTCATCCGGCTAATGCCGGTCAGCGATCGCAGGCCGCGATCGAATTCGCTGATCAGTTCATCCAACACCATCCTGTTCTCCTGGCTGCAGGTGCCGCTGCGCGCGGCAAGGGCACGAGTGCGCTGCGTAACCGAGTTGATTATTCAGCGGAAATTGCGGTTAACCCGTGATTTTAACCATTGTTGCATAAAGGAAACATGGTGGCGTTGAGCTGCAGCATTTCGCTTTGTGGCAAAAACCGGCTTTGCTACATTACGTGCGACTTCTTGCGAAGTTGATGGGGCTCGTCGACAGAACATAACTATCCGCCCCGCCAAAAAAATTCAGTGATTCTTGGAGATCCGCTAATGAAAAAGTCGCTTCTCGCGCTCGTCGCGCTGGGCGCGTTCGCTGGCGCTGCCCATGCGCAAAGCAGCGTGACGCTTTACGGCATCATCGATGAAGGCTTCCTCTTCAACAACAACGCAGGCGGCAAGCACCTGTACGGCCTGGCCAGCGGCGTGATGCAAGGCAGCCGCTTCGGTCTGCGCGGCACCGAAGACCTCGGTGGCGGCCTGAAGGCAATCTTCACCCTCGAAAACGGTTTCGACGTGAACAGCGGCAGGCTCGGTCAGGGCAGCCTGATGTTCGGTCGCCAGGCTTACGTCGGCCTGTCGAGCCCGTACGGTACGGTCACGCTGGGTCGTCAGTACGACTCCGTCGTCGACTTCGTCGGCCCGCTCGAGGCAGGCGACCAGTGGGGCGGCTACATCGCCGCTCACCCGGGCGACCTCGACAACTTCAACAACGCGTATCGCGTGAACAACGCGGTCAAGTTCACGAGCCAGAACTACGGCGGCCTCACGTTCGGCGGCCTGTACAGCTTCGGCGGCCAGGCAGGCCAGTTCTCGAAGAACCAGGTCTGGTCGCTCGGCGCAGGCTACAACAACGGCCCGCTGGTCCTCGGCGTCGGTTACTTGAACGCACGTACGCCGAACCAGTTCGGCGGCATGTTCAACAACGGTTCCACGTCGTCGTCCGTCTCGTCGCCGGTCTACGGCGCGTACGCGAACAACGCGAACACGTACCAGGTCATCGGTACAGGCGGCGCGTACACGTTCGGCGCGGCAACGATCGGCGCGACGTACTCGAACACGAAGTTCAAGGGCTTCTCGGCAGGCCCGTTCGTGAACCAGACCGCGACGTTCAACAACGGCGAAATCAACTTCAAGTACCAGTTGACCCCGGCGTTGATCCTCGGCGCGGCGTACGACTACACGCAAGGCAGCAAGATCGACGGCAACTCGGCAGCCAAGTACCACCAGGGCTCGCTGGGCGTCGACTACTTCCTGTCGAAGCGCACCGATGTCTACGCGATCGGCGTGTACCAGCACGCATCGGGCAACGTGCTCGATTCGAACGGGAACGTCCTGAAGGCAACGGCAGCGATCAACGGTCTGGCCGGCTCGAGCACGAGCAACCAGGTCGCGGCGCGCGTCGGCATCCGTCACAAGTTCTAATCAGCTTGCCTGACAAGCCGCAGCATATTGAAGGCGCCTTCGGGCGCCTTTTTCTTTTCTGGCGCGGCGAGGATGTCGGTGGGGGCGGATTGGTGAATCGACCGGTCCACAGGGGGCGGTAGACGCGCATCGCGGTGCGCCGTCCCGGCCATCGGGTCGAAGCGCGACGCTTGCGCCGCCGCCCGCACGAAACAGGCGCGTCCGGCCATTCACCCGCAGCCGAAAACGAAAAACCCGGCACAGGCCGGGCTTTTCGTTCAACCGTGTCGTTGCGTGCGTTACGCGCGTCCGTCTCGCAGTTCGCGCCGCAGGATCTTGCCGACGTTCGTCTTCGGCAACTCCGTGCGGAACTCGACGAGCTTCGGCCGCTTGTATCCGGTGAGCCGCTCCTTGCAGTAGGCAAGGATGTCCTTGTCGGTCAGCGCCGGATCCTTTTTGACGACGAACAGCTTCACGGCTTCGCCGGAATGCTCGTCCGGCACGCCGACTGCCGCCACCTCGAACACGCCCGGATGCGACGCCACAACGTCCTCGACTTCGTTCGGATACACGTTGAAGCCGGACACGAGAATCATGTCCTTCTTGCGATCGACGATCTTCACGTAGCCGCGCGCATCCATCACGCCGACGTCGCCCGTCTTGAAGAAGCCGTCCGCGAACATGACCTTCGCGGTCTCGTCCGGCCGGTTCCAGTAGCCGGCCATCACCTGCGGCCCGCGGATGCAGATCTCGCCCGGCTCGCCGAGCGCGACGTCGTTGCCGGCATCGTCGCGGATCGCGACTTCGGTCGACGGCAGCGGCAAACCGATCGTGCCGCTGTATTCGGTCGCCGTCACGGGGTTGCAGGTCGCCACCGGCGACGTTTCGGACAGCCCGCATCCCTCGATGATCGCGGTACCGGTCTTTTCATACCAGCGCTTCGCGACGCCTTCCTGGATCGCCATGCCGCCGCCGTTGGCGATCACGAGCTTCGACAGGTCCAGCTGACCGAATTCGGGATGGTTCAGCAACGCGTTGTACAGCGTGTTGACGGCCGGAATCGTCGAGATCTGGTAGCCCTTCAGTTCCTTGATCATGCCGGCGATATCGCGCGGATTCGGGATCAGGACGCCCATGCCGCCCGTACGCATCGTCAGGAAACCGCAGACGGTCAGCGCGAACACGTGATACAGCGGCAGCGCGACCACCGTCACGAACTGCTTCACGTCCGGGTACTTGTCGTGAGCCGGCTGATGCCAGGCGCCGGCCTGCAGCACGTTCGACACGATGTTCCGGTGCAGCAGCGTCGCGCCCTTCGCCACGCCGGTCGTCCCGCCCGTGTACTGCAGGAACGCGACGTCGTCGGGACCGATTTTCTGCGATTTGAAACCCAGCCGCGCGCCGTCCGACAGCGCGGCCTTGAAGCGCGTGAACGACGGCAGTTGCCACGCAGGCACCATCTTCTTCACGTTGCGCACGACGTAATTGACGAGCCAGCCCTTGATGCCGAGCAAGTCGCCCATCGACGCGACGACCACGTGCTTGACGGCCGTATTGGCGATGACGGCCTGCAGCGTCGACGCGAAATTCTCGAGGATGACGATCGCTTCCGCACCGCTGTCCTTCAGCTGATGCTCGAGCTCGCGCGGCGTATAGAGGGGGTTGACGTTGACGACGGTGTAGCCGGCACGCAGGACCGCGGCAATCGTGACCGGGTATTGCAGCACGTTCGGCATCATGATCGCGACACGCGCCCCGCGAGCCAGGCCGCGGGATTGCAGCCACGCGCCGAATTCGCGCGACAGCTTGTCGAGCTCGCCGTACGTGATGCCCTTGCCCATGCAGACGAACGCGGTACGGTCGCGGTATTGCCGGAAGCTCTCGTCGAGCAGGTCCGGAACGGACGGATAAGGAGAGGAATCAATTTCGGCTGGAACGCCGGGTGGGTACGATTTCAGCCAAATTTTATCCATACCGCGCGTCTCCTCACAGATTTTCGAATGGTCGTGCTAAAACGCATCGTAACGGCTCCCCCGCCCCGAGACAACAGGGTTAGATGTCCACTTCGAACTTGCATGTCAATTTCGTCTGATCATACGTCGATATTCGATCAAATCCGCTCAACTTCCACAAGACAATCGTAAAACGTCGCCGAATTGCCCAGGTCCGTCAGCGCCTGGCTTGTCACCTCGTTCGCGTTCCTGCCGTCCGGCGACAGCTTCTTCCACCATATCGACAGCCCGACGACAAGCCCGGCACGCGCGCGATCGGTCACGCGCGCGTGCGCCTGCATCGACCCGCGGTCGTTGAAGATCCGGACGACGTCACCCTCTGCGATCCCGCGCGCGCGGGCGTCGGACGGATGCATGTCGAGGTGCGGCTCGCCTTCCGTCGAACGCAGGCTGTCGACGTTCACGAACGTGCTGTTCAGGAAGTGCCGGGCCGGCGGCGAAATCATCGCCAGCGGATAGCGTGCGGCAAGCTCGGGCGCGGCTTCGGCCGATTCGAACGGCGGCAGGTAGTCGGGGACGGGGTCCATGCCCGTCTGCTCGAGCCGCGGGCTGTAGAACTCGCACTTGCCGGAGGGTGTGCGGAAACCGCCGTTCGCGAACGGCGCTTCCGGCAGCTTGAGCTTCAGCCAGCCGGCGCGCTTCAACGTGTCCCAGTCGCTGTCGAGCGCCGGATCGTCCCAGCGAAGCGCCGCGCGCGCGACCTCCTCGTCGCTGTGATAGAGCGCGGGCTCGTCGAGCCCCATGCTGCGCGCAATGCCGCGAAAGATCTCCGTGTTCGGCCGCGCATCTCCCACCGGCGGAATCGCCGGCAGATTCGCCATCACGTAGGTATGACCATACGACTTATGGACATCCAGATGTTCGAGCTGCGTGGTCGCCGGCAATACAATGTCGGCGAAATCGACCGTATCCGTCTTGAAGTGCTCGAGAACGACCGTGAACAAATCGTCACGTGCGAAACCCTCGGCAACTTTCGACGAGTCCGGCGCAACCGCCACCGGATTCGAGTTGTACACGATCACCGCTTCGACCTTTGGCCCGAACGTCGCGTCGCCCGGATGCAGCAGCGCGTCGCCGATCGCGTTCATGTTGATGATGCGCGGCAGCTTGTTCGGCCAACCGGGCATCAGATCCGGTCGCAGCAGCGCCGCCTGATTGACGGGCGCGGATTCCGACGACGAGAGCAGCAGGCCCCCTGCCCGATCGCGCCACGCCCCCGTCAGCGCCGGCAGGCTTGCAATCGCGCGCACGGCATTGCCGCCGCCGCGAACGCGCTGCATGCCGTAGTTGAGGCGAATCGACGCCTTGCGGGTAGCACCGTAGCGACGCGCAAGGTCGACCAGCTCCGATGCGTCGATGCCGCAGATTTGCGCGACGCGTTCCGGCGGATAGGACAAGGCGCGCGCCTTGAGCGCGTCAAAGCCGAGCGTATGGTCCGCGATGTAATCGTGATCGAGCAGGTTTTCGGTAATCAGCACGTACATCATGCCGAGTGCAAACGCGCCATCGGTACCGGGCTTCAGTGCGATGTGCTGATGGCATTTCTCCGCGGTCAGCGAACGATACGGGTCGATCGCGACAAGACGCGCGCCACGGCGCTTCGCTTCCTGCGCGCGGGTCCAGAAGTGCAGGCTCGATGCAATCGGATTCGCGCCCCATATCAGGATCAGTTCGCTTTCCTCGAAGTACTCGAGATGCATGCCGACACTACCGCCGTACGTGTAGCGCAGCCCGGCTGCACCGGCCGCCGAGCAAATCGTGCGCTCGAGCCGCGAGGCGCCGAGCTTGTGGAAGAAGCGTTGGGCAATGCCCTCGCCTTGCACGAGCCCCATCGTTCCCGCATAGCTGTACGGCATGATTGCTTCCGGCGCGCGCTCGGCGATTTCACCGAGTCGACGCCCGATCTCGTCGAATGCCTCGTCCCAGCTGATCGGCATGAAGCGCCCTTCCCCTTTCGCGCCGACCCGCTTGAGCGGAACGGTGAGGCGATCGGGATGATGAACACGATCCGCGTATCGGCTGACTTTCGTACACAACACACCCTGCGTCGGCGGATGGTCGGGGTCGCCGATGACCTTGATTGCCTTGCCGTTCTCGACGGTCACCCGCATTGCGCACGTGTCCGGACAATCATGCGGGCAAACGGCCCGGGCTACCTGGGTGGCGGCGTTCATCGTTTTGAATGCAGGGAGGATGGAGGTTCGCAAATTTTACGTGGGCGCGCCGAATAAAGCGTTCATTTCATGGCGATTTTGGATGATCTGATCGAAGACGGGCAAAGTGGCTGGCTCCAGGAAGCGGAAGCGGATCGCGCCTTCGCGTGTCGATACGTTGCGGAGGCAAAGGTGCGGTCTTGATCGAGGATACGAGCAGTAATCGTCGGGATCGCCGGAGATGGAAGCGAGGGAGGGAGTTTGATGTTGTGATGGCTTGCGTCAGGGCAAGCCGACGGACGTAGCCTCGGTAACGCTTCGCTGCGCGCTTTTTAGGACGCTGAAATGCAAAAACCCCCGCCTTGTCGGGCGGGGGTTCTTGGCTAAGGGAGCCTGACGATTACCTACTTTCACACGGGAATCCGCACTATCATCGGCGTAGAGTCGTTTCACGGTCCTGTTCGGGATGGGAAGGGGTGGGACCGACTCGCTATGGTCATCAGGCAAAGGGGGTTGTTGCGTTGCTTCGCAGCGCAACCAATCTTGGAAGAAGCAGTAATTTTGAGTTGTGTGTATCACACACGAGAATCCAACTTGTCGCTTTGGATCGCGGCCAGTGCTTTCACACTGGCGCCGATCTACAAGGCAGACTTGTTATAGGATCAAGCCTTACGGGCAATTAGTATCAGTTAGCTGAACGCATTACTGCGCTTACACACCTGACCTATCAACGTCCTGGTCTCGAACGACCCTTCAAGGGGATCTAGTCCCCA